>JAZBLB010000024.1:23108-86959 GCA_037032985.1 Bacteroidota bacterium | reverse complement strand
TATTTTTGAGCCAAAATTAAATGGCAGAATAGAGACAGAATACGTTTTTCAAAATTTCGACTTAAAACAATTCGGAATCGAAGAAGAAATATACAGAGAAAAACCATGGGGAACGGCTCATGCTATTTTATCAGGAAGAAATGTAATTAAAGAACCTTTCTGCGTAATCAACGCTGATGATTATTATGGATTTGATGCCTTCAAAAAAATGGCAGATTTCTTAAACACAGAAGCAACTCATAGCAACTATTCAATTATTGGATACGAAATCGGCAAAACACTTTCTGAGTTTGGTTCAGTATCCAGAGGCGTATGCAAAGTGGATGAGTCTGGTAACCTATCAGAAATTATTGAGCGCACAAAAGTTTATCCAAAAGATGGAAAAATTTTCTACGAAGAAGATGGCGAAGAATTCCCATTAGATTTTAGTACGCCAGTATCAATGAATTTCTGGGGCTTCACTCCTGCTGTTTTCAAAATTACAGAAGACTTATTTAAAGAGTTTGCATTGGCGAATAAAGACAAGCCTAAAGCAGAATTCTTCATTCCATTAATCGGAGAAAGCTTGGTACAGCAGGGCACCGCAACATTTAAGGTAGTTCCAACTTCTAATAAATGGTTTGGTGTAACTTACAAAGAAGACAAGCCATACGTTCAGGATTCTATTGACCAATTGGTTAAAAACGGAACGTATCCTGAAAAATTATGGAACTAAATTTAGCTTCCGAAGTTTTAAACGCTTACGGTTTTACTAAAGAAAATACAACAATTACACAAATAGGTACGGGTTTAATTAACCGTACCTATTTGCTTTCTCCCCTGGCTGAGGATAAGAAATTCATTCTTCAAAATATTAATACCGCTGTTTTCAAAACACCCTGGGCCATTGCGAATAACCTAAAAGCAATCTCGAATTACCTGTCAATACAGGCTCCAGCGTATCTTTTCATTAAACCAATTCTTACGGTAGCTGGTGAGGAAATGGCGTATATTAACGAAGAATTTTGGCGGCTTTTACCATTTGTACCAAACACCATCTCACTTGATGTTTTAACCGAACCCAGGCAAGCTTTTGAAGCGGCAAAACAGTTTGGTAAACTCAGCAGATTGCTGAATGCTTTCGACGCGAAATCGCTGCAGGCAACCATCCCAGGTTTCCACAATCTAGCCTTGAGATACAAACAGTTTACAAAAGTCTTGAGTGAAACTTCAGCCTTACTACATGCACAAGCTAAGACGGAGATCGAAGATGCTTTAAACCATCATTACATTTTAGATTATTACATCTCCTACTCGCATGGAAATGATTTTCCAGATCGCGTAATGCATCATGATACCAAAATCAGTAATGTACTATTAAATGAAAAAACTTTTGAAGGCGTATGCGTAATTGATTTAGATACCATTATGCCGGGAAAATTCATATCAGATTTGGGAGATATGATGCGAACATACCTCTGCGCATTTTCGGAAAATGAGACTAACCTGAGCTTGATAAAAATCAGAATCCCTTATTTCGATGCGATGATTAAAGGATACCTTTCTGAAATGAATTCTATTTTAACAGAAACTGAAAAACAACTGATCTTGTTTTCTGGCAAGTATATTATTTACACGCAAGCCCTCCGCTTCCTAACGGATTTTTTAAACGGAAACATATATTATCCAATAAGCTATTCGACGCAAAACTTAGATCGCGCAAAAAATCAGTTTAAATTGCTTTCAGAAGTAGCTGCAAATGAAAAAGAACTGCAGGAGATTATCGAAGAGAATCTTTTGTATTAAATAGGGTAGATTTTCTCTTTTAAAGCAGTTGGCTGAAGCCAAACTGCAATGAATGGATTACTCAAACAAGCATAATTGGGAGCTAGAAAAAACAAATTTCCTTTTTTAAAGCAGTTGGCTAAAGCCGGACTGCAATGAATGGATTACTCAAACGATCATAAATAGCGAGCTAGAAAAACAAATTCCTTTTTTTAAAGCAGTTGGCTGAAGCCAGACTGCAATGAATAGATTACTCAAACGATCATAATTGGGAGCTAGAAGAATAAAATTTCTTTTTAAAAGCAGCCAGCTGAAGCCAGACTGCAATCGGGGACAACTGCTATTTCCGTCTAAAGCACAATTCCAGACTCAAAACTAAAAGCGCTCCTGAAATTAATCAGGAACGCTTTCTATATCTGCCCAAGACTCTCGACTCAGGACTTCAGACTCAAGACTTATTTCTTATCGTCTTCTTTGACTTCTTCAAAATCAACGTCAGTAACGTTATCGCCACCACCTTGAGGTTGACCATCAGCTTGTGGTTGTTCACCACCTTGAGGCTGACCGCCATCTTTGTACATTTCCTCAGAAGCTACATTCCAGGCAGCTTGCAATTCAGCTTGTGCTGCATCGATATCTGCGAAGTTACGTGACAAGTGAGCCGCTTTTAATTTCTCTAAGCTTGATTCGATTGGCGCTTTTTTATCAGCAGATAATTTATCACCAAATTCTTTCAATTGTTTTTCTGTAGAGAAGATTAAGGCATCAGCACCGTTAATTTTATCAGCTTCTTCTTTTTGCTTAGCATCATCTGCAGCATTAGCTTCCGCCTCTTCTTTCATTTTTTTGATCTCTGCATCAGTTAAACCTGAAGATGCTTCGATACGGATTTTTTGCTCTTTACCAGTAGCTTTATCTTTTGCACTTACGTGTAAAATACCGTTAGCATCGATATCAAAAGATACTTCTACTTGAGGCACACCACGAGGTGCTGGTGGAATACCATCTAAAATGAAACGACCAATTGTACGGTTTTGGCCAGCCATTGGACGCTCACCTTGTAAAATGTGAATTTCTACTGAAGGCTGGTTATCAGCTGCAGTTGAGAAAGTCTCAGATTTTTTAGTTGGGATAGTTGTGTTAGACTCAATTAATTTAGTCATTACGCCACCCATTGTTTCAATACCTAATGATAAAGGCGTAACGTCTAATAACAATACATCTTTAACATCACCAGTTAAAACACCACCTTGAATAGCAGCACCAATTGCCACAACCTCATCAGGGTTAACACCTTTACTTGGCTCTTTACCGAAGAAAGCTTTAACCGCATCCTGAATTGCAGGAATACGAGTTGAACCACCTACTAAGATAATTTCATCGATATCACTTGTGCTTAAACCAGCATTTTTCAAAGCAGATTTACAAGGCTCAATAGTACGTTTGATTAAGCTATCAGCTAATTGCTCAAATTTAGCACGAGATAATGTACGCACTAAGTGTTTAGGGCCACTTGCATCAGCAGTAATGTATGGTAAGTTAATTTCTGTAGAAGTTGTGCTTGATAACTCAATTTTAGCTTTCTCAGCAGCTTCTTTCAAACGTTGTAACGCCATTGGATCTTTTGCAAGGTCCATGCTGTTTTCAGATTTGAATTCCTCAGTTAACCAGTCAATAATAATGTGGTCAAAGTCATCACCACCTAAGTGAGTATCACCATCAGTAGATTTTACTTCGAAAACACCATCACCTAATTCTAGAACAGAAACGTCATGCGTACCACCACCACAGTCAAACACAACAATTTTCATGTCTTTGTGTGCCTTATCCAAACCATAAGCTAAAGCAGCTGCAGTTGGCTCGTTGATGATACGTTTTACGGTTAAACCAGCAATTTCACCAGCTTCTTTAGTAGCCTGACGTTGTGCATCGTTAAAATAAGCTGGTACTGTAATAACAGCTTCAGTTACTTCCTGACCTAAGAAATCTTCAGCAGTTTTTTTCATTTTCTGCAAAACCATTGCAGAGATCTCTTGTGGAGTATATTTTCTGTCGTCGATTTCAACACGTGGAGTGTTGTTATCACCTTTAACTACTTTATATGGTACGCGTCCAGCTTCTTTTGCACTTTCGTCATAGCTGCTACCCATAAAGCGTTTAATCGAATATATCGTTTTTGTTGGGTTGGTTATAGCCTGACGTTTAGCAGGCTCGCCAACTTTACGCTCACCGTTTTCTGCAAAAGCAACAATAGACGGTGTAGTACGTTTACCCTCACTGTTCGCAATAACTACAGGCTCATTGCCCTCCATTACGCTTACGCAAGAGTTTGTTGTTCCTAAGTCTATTCCAATAATTTTTCCCATTGTATTTTTATTTTCTCTTTTTAAAAGTATTATATTTTCTACCTGTTAAACAATGCTTGTGCCAATTGGGTTTTGGCAGATAATATTACCTAAACCCTGATAAAATGTAAAAAAACAAGTCATTGAGTACTGACAGCATGACAGAAATTTCATGATCCATAAACCTTAAAGACCAGAGTAGAACCTGATTGATTTGAAATGTATGTTAACATTACTTTGGTTGCAGCAGCCCAGCTAATCGTTATAGCCCAGAAAAAAACCGAGGCTGACGCTTATATCGGGTTTATAATCACAGGTTGTGGCCATCGGTTAAACGAACGAACTTCAATCTCAGAAAAAAAATAATCAACTTGTTGAAATTAACAAAGCGAACGTCAAATTAATCAAAATAATAATCCTTTTTTTTTATACCTTCAACTACTAAATCAATGTTAAATGCAATTAGCAGCACAAATTTTAATCGGTATTATCGCTATCCTACATATTTACATTTTATGGCTGGAAATGTTCGCTTGGACTACCAAAGCACCAAATGTTTTTAAAACCATTCCCAAAGACTTATTTCCCCAAACAAAAGCACTGGCTGCAAATCAGGGCTTGTATAATGGTTTCCTGGCAGCGGGTTTAATCTGGTCATTATGTATCAGTGATCATCAATGGAAACTACATGTAGCGATATTTTTCTTATGCTGCATTATTGTTGCGGGCATTTATGGTGCGGCAACCGCAAGTAAAAAAATTCTTTATGTACAATCAATTCCAGCTTTAGTTGCGTTGATCTTGTTACATTTGTAGGCTTTTAAATGTATAATCTAACCGTTTTGGTCAACCTATCGAGATTAAGCTAAGTATTACTGCACCAGGAGTGGAAGCAATTCTCCATTAAAACTACAAACCTAACAACTGTTCTAAGTGATGATAACCAATTCCAAAGTATTCCTTGCTTTCCTTTATTTTCGCTAAAATTCTCTTTTGCTCTTCGTTCTCCAGACTTCCGACTAAAGACTTCTGATTTTTCTTCACCCCTACCACAAGCACATTTTTAGGTGTATGTGCATCAGAAATAAATTCGAAAACCTTGGTTTTATATCCGAAATATTCTAAAATTAAGGCACGGATTCCATCAGTTACCATTTCTGCCTGGCGTTCTAAAAAGATTCCATATTTAGTTAAGAAAGAAACATCATTCTTTACTTTATGCTGTTCAATTTCTTTCCTTATCTGTTTATGGCAACAAGGCGCAACCACAATCAGTTCTGCGTTTGCAATAATGCCTTTAAAAATGGCATCATCAGTAGCAGTGTCGCAAGCATGAAGCGCAATTAATAAATTCACATGCTCTGCCTGGTAAGCTTCAATCGTTCCTTCAACAAAGTGCAACTGATCAAAATTGGATTTAGCTGCAACAGCATTACACAAATCAACCATATCTTTCCGATACTCTACGCCTATAACCTCAGCATCCAACTTTAAAACCGAATGTAAATAATCATACAGTGCGAAAGTTAAATAACCCTTACCAGAACCCATATCAGCTACTTTTTTGATGGTACCTTCTGGCAATTCTTTAATTAATGAACTTAAAATTTCAATGTAATGATTAATCTGACGGAATTTATCCTGTGCATTTTTAAAAACCTTCCCATCGGCATCCGTAATTTTTAATTCAGTTAAATAAGCTTTTGCATCTGGTTTGATTAACCTAGCTTTCTCCTGATCATGTTGAACAGCAGGAACAGCTTTAGCCGATGCTTTACTCTCCCTCAACACTTCTTTACCATTGTTCAACTCTTCAAAAATTACATCCTTTTCAGTTGTAAAAAGCGTGGCGATTTTGAAACCGGAATACAAATATTCAGCAATCAATTTCACTCCTTCGCCTTCATTAAAGTTTTTAACGATATCCCGTGTTTTATATCTAAAAGTTAAAGCCAATTTGGCTTCTCTTTTAACCAAGATTTTTCTAGCTAAAATCTGCTTCAATCCCTCATCGGATCCCTTGTAATTTCCTAAAGAAATTTTAACAAAGTTTTGAGAAGTTAGGCTTGCTTCTAAGGCTGATAAAAATTGCTCTATCTGTTCTGAAAATACCATCAATAAATTTTAAAGCACAAAGATAAACCAATTTCTTCGAAGAAATGTTGATGGCAAATCACGTAACATGCAAAGGTTGCTACTGGTCATTAATAGAGACTAAATCGATAAGCCGATCTCAAATTGCAATAAGTCTGGTAACGATATCAGATAAAGTAATACGATTTAGAAAACTTGAAACTAGCGGTATCTGTAATCATTCCAAAATCGTTAAACGTTTTCATTTAATAAAAAATAGCATTAGATTAGATAAATAGTTTATCTAACCAAAACAAATGAGTGAATTTCAGATTAAAAAATCGCCAACCGTTTACGACGTGATTATCGTTGGTTCTGGTGCAGGTGGCGGTATGTCTGCTTACGTTTTAGCGAATGCCGGACAAAAAGTTTTAATGCTCGAAGCTGGTCAGTATTTTGATCCGAGAATAGATGCACATCAATTAAAATGGCCATGGGAATCTCCTCGTCGTGGGGCATCTACAACCAGACCTTTTGGTGATTTTGACGCCTCTTATGGGGGATGGGAACTGGAGGGCGAACCTTATACTACCAAAGATAAAACTGAATTTGAGTGGTTCAGGTCGCGCATGCTCGGCGGGCGCACCAATCACTGGGGAAGAATTTCACTACGGATGGGTCCCCTTGATTTCCAGGCCAAAGATGGTTTAACTGATGATTGGCCAATCACTTATGATGACGTAAAACCATTCTATGATCGGGTAGATCGATTAATCGGGATTTACGGTACAAAAGAAGGTTTACCAAATGAACCAGACGGGATCTTTATGAAACCACCTAAACCGCGTTTAACAGAACTGTTTATTAAAAAAGGGGCTGATAAAGCTGGTGTAAAAGTAATTCCTGGCAGAGGTTCTGTACTAACCGAGCCACTCCCAAACAATACAGACCGTGCACCTTGTTTTTACTGTGGCCAATGCGGAAGAAGTTGCAAGGTTTACGGCGATTTCTCCTCATCATCCTGCCTGGTCATTCCAGCAGTAAAAACAGGTAACCTAACGGTCATTACCGATGCCATGGTGCGAGAAGTCATTACAGATAAAGATGGAACGGCAAAAGGTGTATCTTATGTTAACCGAAAAGATTTACAGGAATATCAGGTAAATGGCAAAATCATTATTCTGGGTGCCAGTGCCTGCGAATCCGCAAGAATTCTGCTTAATTCTAAATCATCATCACACCCTAATGGCTTGGCAAATAGCAGCGGAATTGTGGGCAAATACCTTCATGATTCAACAGGCGTAAGTGTTTCTGGTTTCCTTCCGCAGTTAATGGATCGTAAACGTTATAACGAAGATGGTTTAGGCAGTGTTCATATTTACTCGCCCTGGTGGCTAGATAACAAAAAACTAAACTTCCCCCGAGGTTATCATATTGAATATTGGGGTGGAATGGGAATGCCGGCTTACGGTTTTGGCGGCGGTGTGCCTGAAATGAATGGCATGGTGCCGGGAAGAGACGGCAAAATAAAAGAAGCCGGGGGCTACGGAAAATCATTAAAAGATGATTACCGACGTTTTTATGGCACCACAGTCGGCATGGCAGGACGTGGAACAGCCATTGCACGCGAAGATAACTATTGCGAAATTGATCCAAATACGGTTGATAAATATGGAATTCCAGTCTTGAGATTCCACTACAAATGGGCGAAAGAAGAGATTCTGCAAGCGAAACACATGCAGGATACTTTCCTTAACATGATGAAAGAGATGGGCGGAGTGGTAACCTCCAAAATTCAGGGTCCTGAAACAAATTACGGATTGCTTCCTCCTGGAAAAATCATACACGAAGTAGGTACCATCCGAATGGGTGATGATCCGAAGAAATCTGCATTGAACAAATATTGCCAGGCACATGATTGTAAGAACCTGTTTGTAGTTGATGCGGGGCCTTTCGTACAGCAGGGTGATAAAAACGCAACGTGGACAATTCTTGCACTTTCTATGCGAACAGCAGAATATATTTTAGCCCAAAAGAAAAAACATAATATTTAAAGAATTACACATGAACAGACGTGATTCCATAAAAGCATTAGGCCTAACGGCAATTAGTACAGCCGTAATATTAGAAGCCTGCGAACAACCAAAAACGAAAACCGCTAACGTTGCTGCACCAAAAGAAGAGTCTGCATCAGAAACAGGACGAGAACAATGGGAAATTGATCGAAATAAACAATTAAAAGCAGAGACGTTTTTCAATAAGCACGAAATGGCTACCATAACTGTTCTGGCAGATATTATTATCCCCAAGGATAATGTTTCGGGCAGTGCATCAGACGCCAAAGTACCTGAATTTATCGAGTTTATTGTAAAGGATATACCAGAACATAAAACTCCAATGCGTGGCGGCTTAAAATGGCTGGATGTTTATTGCTTCAATAAATTCGGCAAATCATTTATAGATGCTTCATCCATGCAGCAAATCTCAATAATAGATGAAATTGCATACCCCAAAAAAGCAAAGCCGGAGGTTCAGGCAGGTGTTACTTTTTTCAACAGGATGCGAAGCTTGACTGCTTCCGGATTCTACACCACAGAAATTGGTGTTAAAGACATCGGCTATGCCGGAAATGCGCCCAATCAGTGGACAGGTGTTCCTGATGATGTTTTGAAACAATATGGCATGCAAAATGTGAAAGTATAGATCAAGAAATCGTCATCGTGGAGGCTTTTTAGCCCGATGAAGCAATCTAACTTGTAGAAGAGATTGCTTCGTCGTTCCTCCTTGCAACGACGACATTCACTTCCAAACTATTCCAATATCAATAATAAACCCTTTCCCTTTTCAATGGGAATTGATTTTCCTTCAGGATAATTGCCAATGGATTGAAAATGATCGATACCGGGAGCAACTATTTTTACCTTGGCTGCATCTAACCCGAGTTTAAGCCAATCAATTGTTAGGTCTATACTCACATCATCTTCAGCCCAACTGGCCAAAGCTACCATCGTTTTTCCTTTTTGTTTATAAACAGTGGCCAATACGCCAGGAATGTTTGTTCTTACCGGACAATTATCACTCCAGTAACCAATCATTTCAGATCCTTTTATTCCAAAACTATCCCATGCCTTCCAAAGTGGCTTTGGATCACTTTTATCAGACCATCCTAATCTGCTTGTCATTCCATAAATCATTCCACGCCACGGGTTTCCATCATCTTGAAGCATCTCTCCCATCAATCCAAAAGGAATACCGCTTATTTCAGTTAGAAAGAAATCCGGACTATTTTTTTGATAATCGAAATATTCGCCGAACCATAAGCGATTCAAGTAAGGAAAATGCTCCATGTACAAAATTGCACTATTATTAAAACCATCGTTTTTATTGTATTGATTGGCCGAATGCAGATCAATTATGCCCGGATGGTTATTTTGCGTTAACACACGTTTAATGCGTTTCATCGTTACCCGATCGAAGGCAATATCATCTAGATAAACGCCGTCTATTCCCACGTTTTTAACCAGCCAGTTCATTCCCTCTACATAGTAATTATGCCAGCGATTCATGCCGCTGTTAATAATTGCGGCATCCTTAATCTCAGGCACAAACCAAGCTGAAATATAATTCGTATCTAAGTGTTCCTGCAACCAGCTAAAGCCACCACCTTTACCTGGCGAATAAACTTCGGTGCCCAAACTTCTCAGCGCAGGCCATTCATATGCATGATTTGAAAGCTCACGAACCGTGTTGTAAATTTTCACTTTTAACCCTTTTTTATGCGCCTCATCAACATAAGCTTTCATCTTTTTCCATTCGATAAAGGGATAATTAATCCAGGGATTTATCAGTGTAGCATGGTGAATGTTTACAACCGTTGCACCGGTAGCTTTGATCGTATCCATACTTGCATATTTGTGATAGAAACGATTCTCCCATTGAAAATCAGTATCCAATAAATGAAATGGTGTAATGAGCAAATTAAAGTTATAATACAACACATCTCCTTTCTTCATGCCTCTTGACCCTGTAAAACCGTCAGCAAGCATCGAACTTCCTTTCACATTTATTTGAATCCCTCCCTTATTATCATTTCCCCAAGACTTCGGTAACACGAGTGGTTTTTGCAGATAGAAATTGGTATTCAACGGCCGAACATAATTCTCATCTCTCAAGTTGAAATAAAGCCCGGCATTTACATTCCCAATCCATACAGCGTCCTGATTTTTGTTGGCCACATCCCACTTCCACTTCACAGTGTCTGGTCTGATTCCACCTTTCTCGCCCAGGCCCATCAGGTATTTAGTAGCCGATTTATCAAATGGAACATGAAAATCAACGTTGCTAAACTCAATATCGTTCAAGGCAGTAACCTTTACTACATAATGTGCATAACCATCAAACTCCAGAGCACCCTCTACATCCATAGAAAGATTTTTAGAAATGTTTGTTGCTTTCCATTTCACCGTCCCAGCTTCTTTGTCTGTGATCTGAAAACTATTTGCAGTAAACTTCTCTTGTATCTTAGGTGTATTGTAAAAATGGAAATGTATCGGTTCGTATAAAAGATTATTAGGTTTTTCGGTATAACCAGTCATTTCGGCATCAAAAAATGTCTGGATCTGCTTTGGAAAACCGTCGGTATTAATTTCAAATTTTCGTCCGAGCAGTGAGATAACATTGCCTTCAACCGTCATGGGTGTGTAAGGCGCAACCACCGTATTGGCTTGTACAAGAGTAGAATTTAGCCATGTTAACCGGGTTTGTTTATCTGGTGTTCCTACACCGCCATCAGCCAATAGCTGGTTTTGAACGTTAATGCTTACAATAATTGTTTTTGATTGACCATTAGCTTTAACAGCGAACTGACCAAAATAGATTCCTGCAACAGTTGTTTTAGGTACATCTATCGTAATCCACATCGGCTGAACCTTTCCAGAAGAAACATTTACTTTTTGTATCAACGGCTGATTATCGTAACCAGTACCATTTGTATTTAAACAATTAATAAACTTAGAAGAGATTACCTTACCACTTTTGGTCTTTAAATCTGAATAGCTTACAGAAACGTTTTGCAAACTCTTGAGCGCGAAAATGCCTAATTGAAATGAATAATGCTCTCCTTTACTTGCAAGCCCTGAAAATGTTTTCTTAATGCCATTTTGTATCCATCGATAAGGTAAATCATTTTGCATCTTTATCGGATACAGTCTATCTTCCGGGAAGACAATAAATGAATCTCCTAAATTGCCAGATTTTACCAGATTCGTTTCCGCTTTGGTAGCAATCACTTCCATTGGATAGAATGAATTGAAAGCATCTATAGATTGAATTTGGGAAACGATGGAATTTACCTTAACTGTCTTTGCTTTACTTAACCAATCTTGATCAACAACATTTGGTTTTAAGTACACGCCCTTAGGATAGTTGCTACGACCTTCGTTTTTGAAGGGAAGATAATAAACGAAATATTTTCCCGCACCAGATGCTGGCTCAAAATAAAGGTCAACACTTTCCCTGGAAAGCTTTTCTGTTCCTAAATTCTTAACTTGTTTTCCCTTTTCATCCTGAACAATAATTCTCTTAGATTCTGGATTTTCATCTCTTCTTCTCCATTTAATCAGAGCATGAGCAACTTTTCCATTACCTGCAAACTGTAGTACTACCCGATGGTTGCCTAACGAATCAGCATTCCAGGCATTATTACCATTCGTGTATTTTAGCGTTTGTGCCTGAAGAATTATTTGAGAAAATAGTGCGCACAATAAAACTATCCTGAATTTCATTTCAAATTTATTTGAAGCTAATTTATCGATAGCATATCGATTTTCTGCTATACAAATCCGAAATAGGTTACTTTAATTGCCAAGGATCCAATCAAGCTTCTTCTTCATTAATGGATGAAGAGAAGCGAAGGCAAACATTATTTGTGTCTCTAAAACTATTGATGCTTTTCGGCTTGGGTCAGAGAAAGTCAAAAATACTTGTGGTTATTTACTTTGAAATCAAAGTAGTTGTCGAAAATGGCATTATAATTCTCTACTTCGAATTATTGCCTAAAAAATGGGTAAATAAAAAAGTCCTGCTCTTTCGAACAGGACTTTTAATCTTGAGGTGAATAAACTTATTCTCCTTTTGGTTCTTCTGTAGCAGGAGCTTCTTCAGCAACAGGTGCTTCAGTAGCAGCAGTTTCAGCTTTCGCTTCGTCAGCTTTAGGAGCAGCAGCTTTACTTCTACCACGACGAGTAGTTTTCTTCTCTTCTTTAGCTTCTACGTCTTTACCGTAAACTTCGTTATAATCTACCAATTCAATTAAAGCCATTTCAGCGTTATCGCCAGGACGGTTGTTTAATTTAATGATACGAGTGTAACCACCTGGACGACTTGCAACTTTCTCAGCAATTTCGCGGAATAAAATTGTTACAACTTCTTTATCTTGTAAGTAAGCAAATACTGTACGACGAGAGTGAGTAGTATCATTTTTTGATTTAGTGATAATAGGCTCAACATAAGTACGTAAAGCTTTAGCTTTAGCTAAAGTTGTTGTAATTCTTTTGTGCAAAATAAGTGATGAAGCCATGTTAGCTAACATAGCCTTTCTGTGGCTTGCGGTTCTACCTAAGTGGTTTACTTTTTTACCGTGTCTCATTGTTTTTTTATAAAGTGTATACCGTCTCTGTCTCAGAGGGAATTATACACAGTGAAAATTTATTTATTTTAGTTAAGGCTTTAGATTGGAAGAATTTAACTCCAGCCTAAAGACTCAGTACTAATCTTACTCTTCGTCTAATTTAAATTTAGACAGGTTCATACCGAAAGATAAACCTTTTGATTTTACTAGTTCTTGAATCTCTGTTAAAGATTTTTTACCAAAGTTTCTGAATTTTAACATATCAGCAACATCGTAAGAAACCAAATCAGCTAATGTACGAATATCAGCAGCTTTCAAGCAGTTTAATGCCCTAACTGAAAGATCCATATCAACTAATTCAGTTTTAAGGATTTTACGCATGTGTAAAATTTCTTCATCAACTTCTTTAGTTTCTTCTTTAGCTTGAGACTCTAATACCAAGTTCTCATCAGAGAATAACATAAAGTGTTGGATAAGGATCTTAGCCGCTTCTTTAAGTGCCTCTTCTGGATGAATTGAACCGTCAGTAGAAATATCTAAAACCAATTTCTCATAATCCGTTTTTTGTTCAACACGAAAGTTTTCGATCGTGTATTTTACATTTTTCATCGGAGTATAAATAGAATCGATTGCAATAACACCTACAACAGCATCAGCAACTTTATTTTCTTCAGCAGGTACATAACCACGTCCTTTATTGATGGTTAATTCTACCTCCAAAGTAACAGATTTATCCATGTTGCAAATAACATGCTCAGGGTTTAAAACTGTAAAATTGTTAGAGAATTTAGTGATATCACCAGCTTTAAACTGATCCTGACCATTAACGATGATGAAAACTTTTTCAGAATCACCTGAATCACCAGTTTTCTTAAAACGAACTTGTTTTAAGTTTAAGATAATATCAGTTAAATCTTCTACAACACCTTTCATGGTAGAAAACTCATGAGAAACGCCTGAAAAACGAATAGTAGTAATAGCATAACCTTCTAATGAAGAAAGTAAAATTCTTCTTAAGGCATTACCAATTGTTACACCGAAACCGGGCTCTAAAGGACGAAATTCAAATGTGCCATCGAAATCAGTTGATTTCTGCATGATCACTTTGTCTGGTTTCTGAAATGCTAAAATTGCCATTTATAATTTTTTAAATTCGTTATTGAATATATAGTAACAAGAAAAAAGTTAATTACCCTTTCGAGGTAATTAACTATCTTATTTATTACTTTGAGTATAACTCGATGATTAAGTTTTCCTTGATGTTTTCAGGAATCTCATCACGTTGTGGGTAGGTTAAGAATTTACCAGTTAATTCACCAGCATTCCACTCTAACCAGGCGAATTTATTAATTGTTCTGCCTGCAACTGAGTTACTAATTGATTCTAAAGATTTTGATTTTTCACGAACAGCAACCACATCGCCAGCTTTTAACTGATATGAAGGGATATTTACAACTTCACCATTCACAGTAACGTGTTTATGGCTAACTAACTGGCGTGCACCAGAACGGGTTGTTGAAATACCTAAACGGTAAACTGTGTTATCTAAACGTGCTTCTAATAGTTGAAGTAAGTTATCACCGGTAATACCAGCACGAGAAGATGCTTTTTTAAACAAGTTACTGAATTGTTTCTCTAATACACCATAAGTGTATTTTACTTTTTGTTTCTCCATTAACTGGATAGCATACTCAGATTGTTTTCCTCTTCTTTTTGATGAGCCATGTTGCCCAGGAGGATAATTTTTTCTGTCTAACACCTTATCAGGACCGAAAATTGGTTCTCTGAATTTACGGGCGATTTTTGATTTTGGGCCTGTATATCTTGCCATTTCTTTTTTGTGTTTTAAAGTACCATTCGGCCTGTAACCGAAGATTCTTAGCTTTAAAATTAATTAAACTCTTCTCTTTTTAGGAGGACGACATCCGTTGTGAGGAAGTGGAGTAATATCTTTGATAGATGTTACTTCAATACCTGCTACTTGTAAAGTTCTGATTGCAGATTCACGACCTGAACCCGGACCTTTTACAAATACTTCAACTTTACGTAAACCTAAGTCAAACGCAACTTTACCACAATCTGAAGCTGCTTGACCAGCTGCATATGGTGTGTTCTTTTTAGAACCTTTAAAGCCCATTTTACCAGCAGAAGACCATGAAATAGTCTGTCCGTTGTTGTTTGTTAAGGTAACGATAATGTTGTTGAAGGTAGCATTGATATGTGCCTGACCAACAGGCTCAATTACAACGATACGTTTTTTTGTTACTTTTTTACTCTTAGCCATTTTATCTTTTAGATTTTAGATATGAGACTTGAGATATGAGACTTTCTCTACCCCGGTACTCCGTATCCTACTTTTTATCTTGTATTCCAGATTTGAGCAGATTTTAAAGATATTCTCACCTCTAAAACCTCACCTCTCGTATCTATCTATTACTTAGTAGCTTTTTTCTTGTTAGCAACTGTTTTTCTCTTACCCTTACGAGTACGTGAGTTGTTTTTAGTACGCTGACCACGAGAAGGTAAACCTTTTCTGTGACGTAAACCGCGGTAACAACCAATATCCATTAAACGTTTGATGTTTAACTGAACCTCTGAACGTAAAGCACCTTCTACTTTAATTTCATCGTTAATCATTGTACGGATTGCTGATAACTCATCATCAGACCAGTCTTGTACTTTTTTGTTTAAGTCGATGCCTGCAGTAGTTAAGATACGTTGTGCAGTAGTTCTTCCTATTCCGTAGATATAAGTTAAACCAATCTCTCCTCTTTTGTTTCTTGGTAAATCAATACCTGAAATCCTTGCCATATTTCTTTATGTTTTACGTAATTCCGAACGGCGGGCCACCGTTGTGCGGATCATTACAATATTTTAAATTTACCCTTGACGTTGCTTGTATTTAGGATTTTTCTTGTTGATTACGTAAAGTTTTCCTTTACGGCGAATAATCTTGCAATCAGCGCTACGTTTTTTAATTGATGATCTAACTTTCATTTTATTTATATCTATAAGTGATGCGTCCCTTTGTTAAATCATAAGGAGACATCTCTAATTTTACTTTGTCGCCAGGAAGGATTTTGATGTAGTGCATCCTCATCTTACCTGAAATATGGGCAATAATCTCATGTCCGTTTTCAAGTTCTACCCGGAACATTGCATTAGACAATGCTTCTCTGATTACTCCGTCTTGTTCAATTGAGGCTTGTTTAGCCATATTTTGTTGATTGTTACTTAATTAGCTGCTTCTAAACAGGGTTGCAAAATTAAATAAAAAATTTTAATAATTTATTTTTTTTGTTGTAAAACTTCTTCTATTAAAGAAAACGTTGATAAAACCTCTGCATTACCCCTTTTAACGGCAACTGTGTGTTCAAAATGTGCCGATGGTTTATTGTCTTTACTGGTTACCGTCCATCCATCGTTATGGAATTTAACACCGGCAACACCTGCATTAATCATCGGTTCGATTGCAATCACCATTCCTTCTTCAAGTTTTGGTCCTGCTCCACGTTTTCCATAATTAGGAACTTCAGGCTTTTCGTGAAGTTTTACACCAACACCATGCCCAACAAGTTCTCTTACTACTCCGAAACCATTGGCTTCTGCATATTGTTGAAC
Organism: Bacteroidota bacterium; assembly: GCA_037032985.1. Classification (GTDB taxonomy): domain Bacteria; phylum Bacteroidota; class Bacteroidia; order Sphingobacteriales; family Sphingobacteriaceae; genus Pedobacter. Next base: position 70,528 of record JAZBLB010000024.1, on the reverse strand, counting down.
AGCAAAACCGATATCACCGATACGCATGCCAACAACAGCTTTTTCAATTCCTAATTCCAGGCAGCGTTTTGTAACGGTTACTAACTTCAATTTTTCAGCGTCAATTTCTCCAATAGAAAAAGTATAAGCCGAATCCCCGAAATAATTGTTTTTAATTACGCCACAATCAACTGAAATTAAGTCGCCTTCCGCTATGACATATTTGCTTGGAAACCCATGAACAACCTGTTCGTTAGGCGAAATACATAAAGAATTTGGGAAACCATTGTAGTTTAAAAAAGCTGGAATTGCGCCATGATCGCTTATAAACTCATAAGCTAGCTTATCCAGTTCAATAGTAGTCATGCCTGCTCTTATCACCTTAGCTACTTCAGCTAAAGTCTTAGAAACAAGCATGGAACTTTCTCTTATTAACTCGATCTCTTCAAGAGATTTGTAATAAATTTTAGACATTAATTTTAAATCTTTGAATGCGTAAATTTTGAGTGAGTGAATAATAAAATAATCCACTCATTCTATCATTCAAAATTCTATAATTTATCTTTACAAAGCAGCATTGCTACTCGCAGCAGGAACGCCTGTTCTGCCAGTTACGCGGCCCGTTTTCATTAAACCATCATAGTGACGCATTAGCAGATAACTTTCAATTTGCTGAAGTGTATCTAGAACTACCCCTACTAAAATTAATAATGAAGTACCACCGAAGAAATGTGCAAACTCTTGCTTAATACCGAACTTAACCGCTAACGAAGGAAGAATAGCAATGATTGCTAAAAATACCGCCCCAGGAAAAGTGATCTTTGAAATTACATCATCAATAAAAGTTGATGTTGCAAAACCTGGTTTAACACCCGGAATAAAGCCACCGTTTTTCTTCATATCATCACTCATTTGAGTGGGATTAACTGTAATTGCAGTATAGAAGAACGTAAATGCGATAATTAAAAAAGCGAATGTTAAGCTATATGCCAACGATGTTGTGTTGCTGAACTGAACTAACCAGGAACCCTGTAATGACGGAACAAATTGCATTAAAGCACCAGGAATGAACATCAACGCCTGAGCGAAAATGATTGGCATTACACCAGCCGCATTTACTTTTAATGGAATGTATTGACGAACACCACCGAACTGACGGTTACCAACAATTTTTTTAGCGTATTGTACAGGCACCTTACGTACACCTTGAACGATTAAAATGGTAAACATTACAACAGCAAATAAAGCAACAATCTCTAATACTAGCGCTACCGGACCTCCACCTTCACTGGCAGAACCAACACGAGCACTAAATTCCTGGCTAATTGCCTGCGGTAAGCGAGCAATAATACCAGTCATAATAATTAAAGACGTTCCGTTACCAATTCCCTTATCAGTAATTTTTTCACCTAACCACATTACGAATAGTGTACCTGCGGTTAATACAAACGTAGATAATACTAAAAATAAAGTATTTGGCAATAAAATAGCTTCAGCCGGAACCTGCGTTTTAACGTAACCTACAGATTGAACGATTGTGATCGCTACCGTTAGGTAACGAGTGATCTGGTTCATTTTCTTTCTACCACTTTCGCCTTCTTTCTGCATTTTTTGGAAAGAAGGAACAGCAATACCTAATAATTGCACCACGATAGACGCAGAGATATAAGGCATTACCCCCAACGCTAAGATAGATACACGAGAAAAAGAACCTCCAGCAAACATATCTAATATGCCTAAAAGTCCTGATTTTTCGTTAGCATCTAAAGCAGTTGGATCCACACCTGGCAAAACCACGTGAGATACAAAACGGTATACCAAAAGAATTAAGAGCGTAAATAAAATACGCTCTTTTAATTCTTGAATTTTCCAGATATTACTTAAAGTAGTAAATAGCTTCTTCATTTAATAATTACAATTTTACGATAGAACCACCTGCAGCTTCAATAGCTTTTTGTGCGGTTGCAGAAAACGCATGTGCAGTAATCTCTAATTTTGCTTTCACTTCACCACGACCTAAAATCTTAACTAAGTCATTCTTTGAAGCTAAACCATGCGCTTGGAGAGCAGCGAAATCGATAGTTGTTAAGCTGTGTTTTTCAGCTAAAGTTTGTAAAACATCTAAGTTTACACCAACATATTCTGTACGGTTAATTGGTTTGAAGCCAACCTTAGGCACACGACGTTGTAAAGGCATTTGACCACCTTCAAAACCGATTTTGGTTTTATGACCAGAACGAGAACCCGCACCTTTGTGACCACGAGTTGAAGTACCACCACGACCAGAACCTGTACCACGACCAATTCTTTTGCTGTTTTTTGTAGAACCTTTTGCAGGTTTTAAATTACTTAAATTCATTTTTTTGAATCTGTGTTGCCCTTCGCTTTCACTAAACAGGTACAACGATAAATAATAATGATTGAATTTTGAATGATTGAATATGTTGCGTTATGCTCATTCCCTCACTCAAAACTCATTCATTTAATAATTGTATTAAATTGCTTCGATTGCTACCAAGTGGTTCACTTTGCGAACCATACCAATGATTTGTGGTGTAGCTTCAACTTCAACACTTTGGTTCATTTTAGATAATCCCAAAGCTTGAACAGTTCTCTTCTGGCGCTCGCTTCTGTCGATAACGCTTTTTACTTGTGTTATTTTGATCTTAGCCATGATATTATCCGTTAAATACTTTGTTTAAATCTATACCACGAGTTTGAGCTACTGTATAAGCATCACGCATTTTAGTTAATGCATCAACAGTTGCTTTCACCACGTTGTGTGGGTTTGATGAACCTTTAGATTTTGCCAATACGTTATGCACGCCAGCACTCTCTAATACAGCACGCATCGCACCACCAGCAATTACTCCAGTACCTACTGCAGCTGGTTTAATCAAAACAAAACCACCTGAGAATTTACCGATTTGTTCGTGAGGCACAGTACCATTTAAAATTGGCACTTTTACCAAGTTCTTTTTAGCATCATCCACACCTTTAGCGATTGCTTCAGTTACCTCTTTCGCTTTACCTAAACCGAAACCAACCACACCGTTTTCATCTCCAACAACAACAATTGCTGAGAAGCTGAAAGTACGACCACCTTTGGTTACTTTGGCAACACGTTGTATACTAACCAAACGATCCTTTAATTCGATATCGGTGGTTTTTACTCTTTTTATATTAATAGTTGACATCTTACTTTTTCTTCAGATTAAAATACTAAACCAGCTTCGCGGGCACCCTCTGCCAACGATTTCACACGACCGTGGTACAAATAGCCGTTTCTATCGAAAACAACTTGTTTGATACCTGCAGCAATAGCTTTTTCGGCAACTAATTTACCTACAGCTAATGATTGATCGCTTTTATTTCCAGTACCAGTAAAATCTTTCGATAATGATGATGCTGATGCAATTGTTGTTCCGGTTACATCGTTAATTACCTGCGCATAAATCCCTTTATTGCTTCTATATACAGATAACCTTGGACGTTCTTCTGAACCGGTAAGTCTTTTTCTGATCCCTTTTTTAATACGATCTCTTCTTGATAATTTTTTACCTGCCATGATTACTATTTTTTAGACGCTGATTTACCTGCTTTTCTTCTTAACACTTCACCTACAAACTTGATACCTTTACCTTTATATGGCTCTGGTGCACGTAACGAACGGATTTTCGCTGCTACCTGACCGATCAATTGCTTATCAATACTTTCTAAAATAATTTTAGGAGTCTGACCTTTTTCTGATGATGTAGTTACTTTAATCTCTTCTGGTAACTGAAATACATAATGGTGAGAATAACCTAAAACTAGATCTAATGTATTACCTGCGTTTGTTGCACGGTAACCCACACCTACTAATTCTTGAGTTAATTTATAACCTTCTGTAACACCAATAACCATGTTATTAAGCAATGAGCGATATAAACCGTGTAATGCTTTGTGTTTCTTTTGTTCTGAAGGACGTGAAACTGTTAAAATTCCGTCTTCCTGACTTACAGTGATATCTGAATCTACTGCTTGAGTTAATTCTCCTTTAGGGCCTTTTACACTTACAACGTTATCGTTAGATACGGTAATGGTAACACCTGAAGGGATTGTAATTGGGGCTTTTCCTATTCTTGACATTGTGCTGTTCTCCTAATAATTAATAAACGTGACACAATACCTCACCACCAATATTTAATTTGGCTGCTTCTTTATCAGTCATTACACCTTTAGAAGTAGATAAGATTGCGATACCTAAACCGTTTAATACTCTTGGCATATTTTCAACACCAGCATAGTTTCTCAAACCTGGTTTACTAATTCGCATCAAAGTACGAATAGCAGGAACTTTAGTAATTGGATTGTATTTCAAAGCAATTTTGATTGTGCCTTGAACGGTATTATCTTCAAACTTGTAGTTCGCGATGTAACCTTTATCAAAAAGAACTTTTGTAATTTCTTTTTTAAGGTTTGATGCAGGAATTTCTACAACACGGTGGTTGGCCTTAATGGCATTCCTTACTCTTGTTAAATAATCTGCTATTGGATCTGTATTCATTTTTTATTGTTTTTGATAGTGGTTTCCTTCTGCTACACAGCTGTGGGACCTGCTATCGGTTAAAATTCTTTTTACAAGCGAAAAGCAAAAAGACTAAAGCCTAAAGCGGGTTTATTCGCTTTAGACTTTAAGCTTTCAGCTCTAAGCTATATTACCAAGATGCTTTTTTAACACCTGGTATTTTACCGTCTAGTGCCATTTGGCGAAACGTTACCCTTGAAATACCAAAGGTACGCATATAACCACGTGGACGACCAGTTAATTTACAACGGTTGTGTAAACGTACTGGAGATGAGTTTTTAGGTAATTTATCTAAACCCTCGAAATCTCCTGCAGCTTTTAATGCTGCACGTTTTTCAGCGTATCTAGCTACCAATTTTTGGCGCTTAACTTCGCGTGCTTTTACACCTTCTTTTGCCATTATTCTGCTGTTTTTTGATTTTTAAATGGTAATCCGAATTGTTTCAATAACTCAAGTGCTTCAACATCAGATTTCGCCGAAGTTACGAAAGTTATATCCATCCCTAAAATTTTATTGATTTTATCTATATTAATCTCTGGGAAGATGATTTGCTCAGTAACACCTAAAGTGTAGTTACCTTTTCCATCAAAACCTTTATCGTTAATACCTTTGAAATCACGAATACGAGGCAAAGCTACAGAGATCAAACGATCTAAGAACTCGTACATATTGTTATCGCGCAATGTAACACGTACACCTACTGGCATACCTTTACGCAATTTGAAGTTTGAAATATCTTTCTTAGAGTTAGCCGGAACCGCCTGCTGACCAGTGATTGTAGACAATTCAACAATTGTCGTATCCATGATCTTTTTATCAGTTACAGAAAAACGACCTACACCCTGATTGATACAGATTTTTTCCAATTTAGGAACCTGCATTACAGTTTTATACTGAAATTTCTCTTTTAATGCATTTACAACTTCTTCTTTGTATTTGCTTTTTAATCTAGGTGTAGCCATTATTTAATTTCCTCCCCTGAAATTTTAGCAACTCTAACTATTTTACCATCCGCGTTTAGTTTACGACCAACACGTGTAGCTTTACCAGATTTTGGATCAACCAACATCAAGTTAGAAATATGAAGAGCAGCTTCTTTTTTAATAATACCACCGTTTGGATTTGCAGCATTTGGTTTAGTATGTTTAGATACTAAGTTAACGCCTTCTACAATGGCTCTGTTTTTATCTATTTGTACTGAAAGTACTTTTCCTTGTTGACCTTTTGAATCGCCAGCAATTACTTTAACTAAATCTCCTGTACGGATTTTAAGTTTTGATGGTGTATTTACTTTGTTTCCCATTTTATAATACCTCCGGTGCTAATGATACAATTTTCATGAATTGTTTTTCACGTAGTTCTCTCGCAACCGGGCCAAAGATACGTGTACCTCTTGGCTCATCCTGTGCGTTCAATAATACAGCTGCATTATCGTCAAAACGGATATAAGAACCATCTTTACGACGAATTTCTTTTTTAGTTCTTACAACAACTGCTTTAGAAACTGTACCTTTTTTAATGTTACCTGAAGGTAACGCGCTTTTTACGGTAACAACTACTTTATCACCAATTGAAGCATAACGTTTGCCGGTTCCACCTAGCACGCGAATTACTAATACTTCTTTTGCGCCGCTGTTATCAGCAACGTTTAATCTTGATTCCTGTTGTACCATCTTATTTAGCTCTTTCTAAAATTTGTACCAATCTCCAGTTCTTGTTTTTACTCAAAGGACGAGTTTCCATGATCAATACTGTATCACCGATACCGCATTCGTTTTTCTCGTCGTGAGCCATAAATTTGGTAGTTTTCTTAACGAACTTACCATAAATCGGGTGCTTTACTTTACGCTCAACGCTCACTACAACAGATTTATCCATCTTGTTGCTTACTACTAATCCCGTTCTTGTTTTTCTTAATTGTCTTTCCATGTCGACTCTCAAATTATTTAGTTTCAGTAGCTGACTCAGTGTTTTTCACTTTTGTCAACTCAGTGTTTAAACGGGCTATGTCTTTCCTTACTTTCGCAATACGCGAAGGATTTTCGATAGCTGAAATAGTGTGTGCGAACTTTAATTTTGATAAGCTCTCTCTTTCTTCCGCAATCTTAGCTACTAATTCTTCTTTTGAAAGCCCTGTGATTTCTGAATTTTTCATTTTTCTTTTTCTTTTACGTTGAGTGTAGCGGTTATAATAAACAAGTATTTACAACATTCACCTCAACACTTTACTATGCTTCTACGTAATCTCTACGTACTACGAACTTGGTTTGGATTGGTAATTTCTGAGCTGCTAAACGTAATGCTTCTTTAGCTACTTCTAAAGGCACACCTTCAGCTTCGAAAATTACGCGACCAGGTCTTACAACTGCTACCCAATACTCAGGAGCACCTTTACCTTTACCCATACGTACTTCAGCAGGTTTTTTAGTTACCGGTTTGTCCGGGAATATTCTGATCCATACTTGACCTTCACGTTTCATGAAACGTGTTACGGCAATACGGGCAGCCTCTATCTGGCGACTTGTGATCCAAGTAGCTTCTAAAGATTTGATACCGAAAGATCCGAATGCTAATTCAGCTCCACGAGAAGCTAAACCCTTCATTCTGCCTTTTTGCATCTTCCTGAACTTCGTTCTTTTTGGCTGTAACATTTTATTTTGTTCTAATCGTTAAACGATGTTAATAAATCAATTATTTACGAGGACCTCTGTTAGCGCCTGCGCCACCACCTCTGTTTGCACCACCTTGGCCTGGACCACGACCACCACCTTGGTTTCCACCACGTCTGTCGTTACCACCGCCACGGTTATCTCTTCCTCCGCCTCTGTTATCTCTTCCACCGAAAGCTGGTTTCTCTGATGCGCCTTTAGGACCGTTGTTTGTTGAGCCAATGTTTGGAGACAAATCACGTTTTCCATAAACTTCACCTTTACAGATCCAAACTTTAACACCGATTTTACCATAAGTAGTTAAAGCTTCAGCTAAAGCGTAATCGATATCAGCACGGAATGTATGCAAAGGCACTCTTCCTTCTTTGTACTGCTCAGTACGCGCCATCTCAGCACCACCTAAACGACCAGAAGTCATGATTTTAATACCTTCAGCACCCATACGCATTGTTGATGCGATAGAAGATTTCATTGCTCTACGGAATGAGATCCTTGCTTCTAATTGTTTTGCAACACCTTCTGCAACTAATTGTGCATCAAGTTCAGGGCGTTTAATTTCAAAGATGTTAATTTGAATTTCCTTTTTAGTCAATTTCTTTAACTCTTCTTTGATTTTATCAACCTCTGCACCTGCTTTACCGATTACGATACCTGGGCGTGCAGTGTGGATTGTTACAGTGATACGTTTTAACGTACGTTCGATAACAACTTTAGCAACACCACCTTTAGCGATACGGGCAGAAAGGTATTTTCTTATTTTCTCATCTTCAACTAATTTATCGGAGTAGTTGTTGCCACCGAACCAGTTAGAATCCCATCCTTTGATGATACCTAACCTGTTACCTATTGGATTTGCTTTTTGTCCCATTTCCTAAAATTAGTTTTGAGTTGTTTCTGTATTTTTACTATCTACAATCAGCGTTACGTGGTTAGAACGTTTACGAATTCTATATCCACGGCCTTGAGGAGCTGGACGTAAGCGTTTTAACTGACGGCCTCCATCAACCATAATTGTTTTAACAAAAAGTTGATTTTCTTCAGGGCGAGCACCTTCATTTTTAGATTCCCAATTTTTGATGGCAGATAATAATAATTTCTCAACTCTTATTGCTGCTTCTTTATTGGTAAACTTTAAAATGCTTAATGCTTTCTCTACACGTTCACCTCTGATAAGATCTACAACCAAACGCATCTTACGCGGTGAGGTTGGACAATTGTTTAATTTTGCTATTGCTTCCATTGTCTAATTATTTTTTCTTTTCAGCGTGTCCTCTGAATGTTCTGGTTGGAGCAAATTCTCCCAACTTGTGACCAACCATGTTTTCTGTAACGTACACAGGAATAAACTTATTACCGTTGTGTACTGCAAATGTATGATTAACGAAATCTGGTGAGATCATTGATCTACGAGACCAAGTTTTGATTACAGACTTTTTGCCTGAATCATTCATAGAGTTTACTTTTTTCTCTACGTTATGGTCAATATACGGTCCTTTTTTTATCGAACGAGCCATTATTTCTTCCTTCTCTCTATGATGTAACGATTAGAATATTTTTTAAGTTCTCTGGTTTTAAAGCCTTTAGCTAAAACGCCATTTCTTGAACGTGGGTGACCACCTGATGATCTACCTTCACCACCACCCATTGGGTGATCGACAGGGTTCATCGCTACCGGTCTAGTTCTCGGACGACGGCCCAACCAACGTTTACGACCAGCTTTACCTAATACTTCATTTGCATGATCTGAGTTAGATACAGCACCGATAGTAGCAAGACAAGTAGTCAAGATTAAACGGGTTTCGCCTGAAGGCATTTTTAAAGTAGCATATTTACCATCGCGGGCAGCTAATTGTGCGTAAGCACCTGCACTACGAGCTAATTGTGCTCCTTTTCCAGGGTGAATCTCCACATTGTGAATAATAGAACCTAATGGAATGTTCGATAATTTTAAAGTGTTACCTACTTCTGGTGCTGCTGTTTCGCCCGATAATAATACCGAACCAACTTGCAATCCTTCAGGAGCAATGATATAACGCTTCTCGCCATCTGCATAATGTAATAATGCAATGCGGGCAGTACGGTTTGGATCGTATTCAACAGTAGCTACTGTTGCAGGAATATCAAATTTATCACGTTTGAAATCGATCAAACGGTATGATTTTTTGTGACCACCACCCATGTAGCGCATAGTCATCTTTCCTGTGTTGTTACGTCCACCAGACTTTTTTGATGATACAACCAATGATTTTTCGGGCGTGGTTGCTGTAATCTCCGTGAAACTAGCACCAACTCTGAAGCGGGTACCTGGAGTAACTGGTTTAAATTTTCTTAAGCCCATAGTTATAATGAATTATTAAATTAAAGGGTTGCGTAATAATCTATTGTTTCGCCGTCTTTCAACGTTACGATTGCTTTTTTGTATTTCGGGCTACGGCCAGATACAAAACCTGCTTTAGTGTAACGTGATTTAGCTTTTCCATCAACAACCATTGTGTTAACTGCTACGATAGTTACACCGTACAATTTCTCAATAGCTGCTTTAATTTGGATTTTGTTAGCCTTGTGGTTAACGCTAAACGTGAAACGGTTAGATTTCTCAGTTAAAGCTGAAGCTTTTTCGGTTAATATTGGTTTTTTTAAAATTTCCATATTATTTGGCAAATGCCTCCTCCAAAGTTTTTACAGAATCAGCAGTTAACACAAGTACACCAGCATTTAATACGTCATAGGTATTTAAATCTGCTGCAGAGATTACTTTTGTTTTCTGAACGTTTCTGCTTGATAAATAGATATTGTTATTTTGTGCAGGTAAAACCAATAAAGTTTTTTGAGTACCTACGTTTAACGCAGCCAATAAACTAGTATAGTTTTTAGTTTTAGCTGTATCGAAGTTGAAATCTTCTAAAACTACCACGCTGTTATCTTTCGCTTTATAAGCTAAAGCAGATTTACGTGCTAATGATTTTAATTTCTTGTTCAATTTGAAACTATAGTCACGTGGTTGAGGACCGAATACACGACCACCACCGTTGAATAAAGGAGATTTAATGCTACCAGCACGTGCACCACCTGTACCTTTTTGTTTGTATAGTTTACGGGTCGAACCTGCAATCTCATTACGTTGTTTAGATTTGTGAGTACCTTGACGTTGGTTAGCCAAATACTGTTTTACATCTAAATAAATCGCGTGGTCGTTAGGCTCGATACCAAATACCGATTCAGGAAGTTGCACCTTGGCACCTGTTTCTTTACCTGAAATGTTTAATACTTTAACTTCCATCTGATTACTTGTCTAAGATTACGTAAGAACCTTTAGCTCCTGGAATGGAACCACTAACTACTAATAAGTTTTGCTCAGCATAAACTTTCAAAACTTGTAAGTTCTGAACTTTTACCCTGTCTCCACCTGTTCTTCCAGCCATGCGCATTCCTTTGAATACACGTGAAGGGAATGACGACGCTCCCAATGAACCTGGGGCACGTAAACGGTTATGCTGACCGTGAGTCTGCATACCAACACCGGCAAATCCGTGGCGTTTTACAACACCTTGAAAACCTTTACCTTTTGAGGTACCTACAACATCAACAAAATCGCCTTCTGCGAATGCATCAACTGTTACTACATCACCTAAACTAAGTGAAGTTGTAAACGAGTCGAATTCTACCAGCTTGCGTTTCGGAGTTGTGTTTGCTTTCGCGAAATGGCCTTTCAATGGTTGAGTTGTGTTTTTCTCTTTTTTCTCATCATAACCCAGTTGGATTGATGAATAACCATCTACTTCTTCGGTTTTTACCTGTGTAACTACACAAGGTCCAGCCTCGATTACCGTACAAGGAATGTTTCTTCCTTCGGCATCAAAGATACTGGTCATTCCTACTTTTTTTCCAATAATTCCTGACATTTTATCTTTTCTTTTTAACACCCATCGAAGCAGTAGGGCTTCGTTCAAGGTGGTTGTACATCCCCCGAAAGGGACGGCAAAGATAGGCAAGAAATATTAATTTTCAAATAGTTAGCGAAATATTTTTTCAAATAAATTGCTGATATGATGGGATTTAACTTTCAAAGAGAAGTTAAAGTGCTGAACCAGTCTCTAAATACAACTTCGTGTTTCTATTTTGCTTTGTTTGATTTACATTTTACCTGATAAAAAGCTGCTAATCTGCTCCTTACTCATAACTAGCTAAGATTGAAGATGCTTGCCAGATTTCAGTGCCAGAAAAATATTAATTATAGTATCTTCGTTGCTAGAGTAAGCGTAGATATCACTAACCAACACATCCCCACAGTGAATAGCATTCATGATATCCTGTTTAGCAAGGAAATACTGGCATAGGGCACAATAGAAACATAAACTCTCCATCTGATAAATGATCATGATAAGGAAAAGCTTCATCCGGATAATATTTATTATTTAAAAGTCCAAAACCCTTTTCAAGTTCCTTATCCAACATAGCTGCATGCGCAATAAAAAATCTTAGGTATAGAAAATCAGGAAAAAGTTCCATTCCTCTTTTCGCAATTTTATCTGCCTCTTCATGAAGCCCTAGTTCTTTATGTTATAGAAATAACTCGGTATACAAATAAGGATTACTGGAGTCTTTAGCGATTAACTTTTCAATTTTTTTGATATTTACCAAACTTTTTCCTTCAAAAACTTCTTCATTGATCTCGGTGCACTTCCAAATCTCTTCTTCCATATTATGCTCAAGGCAATAAGCGTTGTCCACAACCATTGTCTCCAAAATTTCTGATATGCGATCTTCATCCAAACTAAACTCTTGTTTTACCGGATTCGCCCTTTTGTATTTCTCGGTTAAATCATAATAGGTTTCTATAATATCTATGGATGTGTCATTTCCAAGATGGTAATCCGGATTAAATCCTTCAAATGAACCTTCAGGCTCGTCATCATATTAAAAATAGTAATTTCCGGGTTCAACGTGTTTATCAAGCGTAGCCAAGATCCTCTTAATTGAAGCGGTATTATCAGAGGGACTAACGTAATACGCCGGAATACCATTTTCGCCGAATGGAATATCTATAAGCGGAATACTTTCATCGTCTTCTTCCAGAATATACTGGCCTATGCTCCAATCCTTATGGGGTTTGAAACCACAACTTTCTGCGAAAGCAGCCGCGCCATAGATAATGTTATGCACTTTATTATATTCAATTTCTTCTCCTCCTATTAATTCAACAAGATCGTCAAGTTCATTAGAAGGGATGTTGATTAAAAGCAGAATCTTTAATACCTAAACAGCTAAGATCGATGAGGTACATGCCTAAGGTTAGGTTGCCGTTAATGTGGCAGCGGCTAACAATTACATTTGCGATATTGCTAGTCTCCCAATTAGCGGTGATATAACATTTCCCAAGCTTTAATTGCATGGCCCGAGACCTGATAAAATTTTCGGGTTTTTGAAATAGCTGAACAACTTTTCCTGATTCTGCCAGTGAAATTATTTTTGATTATTGTTGAATGCAATTTTTACTGTTAAAAGAAAATCCTGACTATCTTTTTCAACTATACAAATTCTAGCTAATGGGCTAAACCTCCATTTAAGCTGATGGCAAGGATTGCAAGTATGATGATACCAATTAATACATATAAATAATCTCGCTCAATTAAAAAACTGAACACTGCAAAAACTATCCTGGCCACTGGCGTAAAAATTAACATAAGCACACCGAATTGAACAATAGCATCTCCCTTAAACGTGAGCACGCCTCTAAAAATTGCAGCAATCGAAGAAAACTTACCAAGTTCTGGCTTGAACACCTTGTAATCGGTGATCACACCTTTGTTATGGAAAAGAAAAATAACGCCTCCAAAAAGCACAATACTCATAGAGATGATTACACCAGCCCGCAATAAGGTACCAAGTATGACCTGAATATCTTTATCTTCTATGTTTCGCTTTGCTGTATTCATTATAACCCGCTTATTCCTTTATAGATCATTTGCAAAGCCAGAAATGTCACTACCACTGCAAAAACGATTTTTAATTTATCTGTCTTCGCTTTAAGCAAAACTTTCGAACCTACGGTAGCACCTGTTAATACACCGATACAAACAGGCATGGCAATTCCAGGATCAATCTGGCCACGGTGCAGATAGACTATTGCACTCGCTGCTGCAGTAACGCCCATCATAAAATTACTCGTTGTAGTGGAAACTTTAAATGGCAAACGCATAATATTATCCATTGCAATAACCTTTAAAGCTCCGCTGCCAATTCCGAGCAAACCTGAAAGTGTTCCTGCAAAAAGCATCATTAAAAAACCTCCGGGAAGGTGTTTTACTGCATAATGATGGTCTACACCCTTGTCCGGATAAAATCCGTTTAGTTTAAAGAATTTAGCCCATCTATCTGAATCGTCTAAAGTACTATGATCTACTTTCTTCTTCAAAGTCATAATTGCAGAAAAAATCAATATACATCCGAAAATTATGGCAATGTAATTTGCATTTAGGTAAACTGCAACGATGGCCCCGCAAATGGCACCAATGGTGGTAGCAATTTCTAAAAACATCCCGAGGCGAATATTCGTTATGCCCTCTTTAACATAAGCAGCGGCCGAGCCTGACGAGGTGGCAATTACCGAAACAATGGATGCACCGATGGCGTAATGAATATCTACTCCAAGTGCAAGCGTAAGTAGTGGGATGATGATCACACCGCCACCAAGGCCAGTTAATGAACCTAATAAGCCCGCTAAAAAAGCACCCAATAAAACGATTATGGTAAACAATAATACCGACATGCGGGCAAATATAAGTGAATGTTTTAGGCTAAGTGAAGGATTATATCAATAAAATAAAGTCTATATATTATATGGATAAAATGATAACAGGAGACATTTATACCTTTCAAAATAACGGAATGGAAACAGATGACTAGGCCTTATAATGTAATTTACTTTCCGTATTAAAATCAACGTTGTAAAAACTTGTTAACAGTTCAAATGCTATTTGACGAACCGCTTCAGGAATTGGGCTAATTTCTAAATGGTTTCCAACTGAATCTTTCAGTTTCCATCCCGAGGTATTGAGATTAAGTGTAGCTGAATTGGCAACAGATTGAATAATCTTCGAACGCGTATATGCAATGCCATCAGAATCAACAATCACCTTTTTACTATTCCACCAGTTTTCCTGAGATACCTTTTTTAAATCTGCCTCATCCAGTTCTGCCACATATCTCCACCCCTTCCCTTTTAGGTGCTTTAGCTTCAAAAGCCCAATAAAATTTGTCAGATGTTTAGCATCATACGTTTCTGAACTGCAAAACACTGGTAGATGGTTCAATTTTAGCTGGCTCAATAAAGATTTAGATTGATTTGAATTATGGAAAACGGTCAAAATTAGATTAGCAATCATCGTAATTGATGATTCATTTCCTAAATCATATTCGCTGCAGTATGCTTTAATTTCTGATAATTCATTTTGAAGCTTCGAAACTAATTCTGGTTTAATTAAAGTCTGCTTCATATCAAGAGTTTACTTAAGATTGTTAATTGCGATTGACAGGATATAGGAGCATTAAATAATCATGACTCCAAACCGTCTATGTTTGCGACAAGATTAGTTCTTATTTCCCTAATCGCTTAATCATTTCCGCACTTAAATCCCGCCCATCATTTAACCGGTTTGCAAAAAAAGATTTAGCGGCTTCAAAGTGTTCTTTATAGCCTTTTAGATCTCCATAACCAATAATCGATGCCCACTCATGTACGGCAGTATGAAATTCTAAATCATCTCCCCGGATCGATTTATCATAAAGCGCAGTGCTGATTGATTCTTCTAGCATGGCTTCGTTTTTAAAAAGGTACTCTGCGATGCCGAGACGTAGTTTAAACGGCGGGGTTTGACAGATCAGATTATCATATGGGTTTACTCCCATTTTATACCATGCATAAACCATGCTTAATAAACTGAGATGAGAATTTGGCTTTTGCTTATGTTCTGCGTCAGAAAGGCTGAACTCTTTCATAATGTTATCGTCCAAAAGAAGAAGTGTTCTACTTTCATGGAAAACAAAATCCCTGGCGGCATAAATCTTCTCTCTAAATGCTGTTTCATTTTCACAAATCATCAGCTTATACAGTTCAGATTCTGCTTGCGCATAGTATTTTACTTGCTTTTGGGCATACGGATTTAAAATTGCCAGACCGGCATAGATGTGCGATTTATAACTGAAAATTCTAAGCGTAGTTAAAATTTTAACATTATCAATTCCGCCTGCGTAAGCGGGATTATCCCACGGGAAAAAGCCTGCATTTTTCCAAGCTGATCCCATACTTTCAAATCCCATATGGGTTACTGCCTGGGTATCTGCAACAATTCTATCGTGTTCCCGATAATCATCCATCTCAATGATGTTTGATTTTAAAGATTTGTAAATTTCTAATGCCTGCGCATAAACATCATCTGAAGCCCGGTGACGAACCACGACAAGCGTTTGCCCTTCAGGACTAAATGCGGGGCCATGTAATGAGTGACAGGTTACGATCTGTGTATCTGTTGGTAAATGTTTTTCGAAGGCTGCAATTTCAGGATGTTTTACTGATGTTTGTCCGGACACAATGGCGCCGAATTTTGTTGATCGGGCAAAGGTGGCTACCACCTCTTCAATTTTCTCTGCTTCTACACAGTAGATGATAAAGTCTGATTTCCGTGCAACCTCATGTCCATCTGATAAAACTTCAACACCTTGGGTTTCTAATTCCTCCTTTAATTCGGCAAAACGTAAAGGCATATCTGCTCCACAGACTTTATAACCAGCACGTGCAAACGATACGGCATATAATTTACCCATATCGCCTAAACCGATAATTCCTATTTGCATGTAGCAAATGTAATCTATCGTGATTAATTTATAATAAAAGCCAGATAAAATTGTTAATTTATAGACTATATAAAATCATTTTTTAGAACTACAGGGCAAAAATTCAAATTAGATTGTCTTGTAATTGTATAAAAATGTAGTTTTACATTTTAACACCTACTATTTAAAGTATGCAGAAACTTAAACCAACCCTATTGTTTTTAGCAGCAATGCTATTTGTAAACATTGCATTTGGACAAGCGAAACAAGACACTTCCAAAAACACCGATCCATCATTAAATGGTCAGTACAATTTTTTGCTTAAAAAATCTAAAAGTTTATATGGTGCCAAATTGATTAATCCATCCAGATTAAGTTCTTTATGGAAAAGTGTTAATGATACCTTAAGAAAGGAGCGCAAACAACTTGGTGAAGCCAGACAGGAGATTAAATCACAAAAGGATAATATTGCAAGTTTAAAGGGCGAAGTAACAGGAAAAGAAAGTTCGCTGGCAAACGCAACTGCATCTGTTAACGAGATCAAGTTTTTAGGTATAGCTTTCGATAAGGGAACCTACAATACAATGGTATGGGCAATCATCATCATCTTAGGTGCTGGTTTAGCCATTGTTATTTTTCAATCTGGAAAATACCGCAAAGAAGCTACTTACCGCACTCAGCTTTACCAGGAAGTTGCCGATGAATTCCAAACACATAAGGTAAAGGCAAAAGATAAAGAAATGAAACTTGCCAGGGAACTGCAAGATGAAAGAAATAGATGGGACGATGCCAGAGGCAGGTAAGCGAACTATAAACCTTATCAATTAGTAATTGCTAATTGATAAGGTTCCCTAATAAAACCAACTTATCGCTTGCGGCCAAACCATTTGGGTTACAACCTGGTTTACCTTCCGGAACATCTAAATGTTGTTTTTTATAAAAATCAATCCAAAAATCATCGATCTCTCCTGTCTTTGGATTGATGAATGTCATCGGCTCTAAAGCAAAAATGTGATCTTTTCTGAAAGACCGCTCAATGAAGTCTGAACAATAATAAGAATTTTCACTTAGTATATACGTCCAATTGTACGGCTTGCCCAGCATTTGGCGGGCGGCTACTAGCGCCGCTGGAATAGCATGCTGAAAACTGTCTTTCAAACGGTAGACCATTATTTTATTGTCTGCCGTTTTTTCTGTGCGATAAAATTCCCGAATATTTTCTTCGACAGATCCTTTCTTTGAAGAGGCATGTAAAACAAATATAGCATCTCCTTTCCTTTCTACAATACCAATATGATCGAAAGCGATGGAATCCTTCTTTTGCGTTACCCGGTTAATGGCACCCGAAAGGTTATCTTTTTCCGCCCCCACAAATATTAAGTCGCCACTTCTCAAATTACGAATTGCAACATTTTGCGAATTTGCAAATAGGAAAGACAGCATTAAAATAGTGGCTAAGGTAAGTCTTCTCATCATTTTTGAATGTTATGTTTCAGATGGAAATGAAATGCCTTTAATGTTGCGATATAAATCCACCGCATATAAATCCGTCATGCCCGAAACGAAATCTAGTACACTTTGTGTGCGCGAGTAAATATCAGTTAAATCGGTATGGTATTGTTTAGGAATTAACTTCACCAGTTTTTTATAATAATGCGTATTGTTATTGATTAGCGCTGGAACGAATTCTTCTAATAAACCCGCCATAATTTTATATCCAGCCACCTCTTTCTGTATCACTGAAGAAAAATTATAAATTCTTTCTACAGATACCGCCTCTACTGCTTTCCAAGCAGTCAAGTATGGTTCGGGTAAAAGATCTGTTAAACTATAGTTCAGTTCTCCTTTCAACAAAGTTTCTTGTTGATCGAAGAAGATACCAGCGCATATATTGGTAAGGGTATTGATCGCTTTTGCACGGAGTAAACCTATTTTGGCGTCGTCATCTTCGTAATCATTTTTCAACCGGTCTTCTATTGTTTTAGAATTTGAGAAAGGCAACAAATAACTTTTTACTTCTTCGTAAGATAAAATTTTTAACCGGTGCGCATCTTCAAGATCGATGATACTATAACAGATATCATCTGCTGCCTCCACTAGGTAAACGAGTGGGTGACGTTTATAGACCAGGTATTCGTTTTCCTCCTGCATTAACTGCAGCTCTGTTGCAATTTTTTTGAATGTTTCCTCCTCCGATTGAAAAAAGCCATATTTCTTCCTATGTAATATCTTTTTTTGTTTCCCGGCTATCGATGCACAAGGATATTTTGCTATTGAAGCTAACGTGGAATAGGTCAAAGCATAAGCATCATTTCCTTTTCCCTTTAAAGGATGAGTAAGAATCCGAATTGCATTCGCATTTCCTTCAAAATTGATAAGGTCGTGCCATTGCGATTCTTTCATTTCATTTTGGTAAACCCGGCCGTCGCCATCAGTAAAATAACGAGAAATTGCTGCTTCTCCAGAATGGCCAAATGCTGGATTACCGAGATCATGGGCAAGTGCAGCGGCAGCAACAATATTGCCAACTTCGTTAATTAAGGGCACTTTTTTAATTAGTGCTGATTGATGTTCTTCAAGATTATTGAGGAAAATGTTAGCCATAGAGCGGGCTACACTGGCTACTTCTAAACTGTGCGTTAAACGGTTGTGCACAAAAACACTTCCAGGCAAAGGGAACACCTGTGTTTTATTTTGCAGGCGTCTGAAAGGAGAGGAAAATATCAATCTATCATAATCTCTTTGAAAATCTGATCTGGCTCTGTCCCGGTCTCCTGTCCAACTTTCCTGTCCAAATCTTTTGTTCGAAAGTAAATATTTCCACTCCATTTAATGTAATCTATAAATTTTGCCGCAAGTTAAACAAAAGCATAAAACCATATCTAAAATATTATACAGAATGAGTTATATATCAACTAATCGGTTTTCTTAGTAACCACAAAATCAAACAAAACTAAATAATGAAAAAAATCTTATTAACACTCACAGTGCTATTTGCGCTATCTATTCATGCAAATACTCAATTCGAAGGATCAAAACAGGTATTTGAAAGTCCCAAGCTTAAAGAAGCGGTTAAATCGCAAAAACTGGTGGCTATTTTGCCTTTTGAAGTAAAAATCTCCTACCGTAAGCAACCAAAGAACTTCAGTGCCGAAGCGAACAAGTCTCAGGAGCTATCAATGTCTAAATCTATTCAGGCGAGTATGTACACCTTTCTTTTAAGAAAAAAATCTGATTATACCGTCGATTTTCAGGATGTTGATAAAACGAATATTGTATTAAAAAAAGCGGGAGTATTAGATAAGCTGGATGAAACTACAAAAGATGAATTGGCAAAAATTCTTGGTGTGGATGCTGTTATTGGCGGTAAGTTTGAAACAGAGCAAACGAAAACAGAAGCCGGAGCAATAGCATCTGCTGTTTTATTTGGTGGCTTGGCGGAAAATCGGGTACAGGCACTATGTTTTTAACCATTAACAACGGTCCGGATGGAGAACTGCTCTGGCGTTTCTTCAAAACTATGGATGATAATATTATGAGTTCCACAGATGATATGGTAGAGCGCATGATGCGAAAAATATCACGCAATTTTCCATATAAAAATTAAAAGAGAAGCAGGATTAGTTCCTGCTTTTTTTTTTACCCGTTGCAATAAACCTGTTCTTTAAGTTAATACCAGTAAACTATTTAAAGCTAAATCTGTTTTTCTTAAAACTAAAGTTATGAAAACGAGCGTTTATAGAAAAGAAGAACATACAGAAGGGTATATTGGAAAGGGAGTAAGTGTGGATAAGTCTGATGTTCAAAAGGAGTATGAAAAAGGCAATGAGGGAAACGAAGTTACCTCTTTTGGAAAAGCTTCAGTTTCTACAGACAGTATTGAGGGCAACCCGAAGGCCAAAGATGGTTTGGACAATTCAGGCACTCAAGGTAAAGATTCACTAAGTGATGACACTTATAACAGCCCAGACAAGATTCATACCACAGAAAGCGCAGCAAGTGGAACTGGTAGTTCATCTGATGACTTCAAAGATCATCAAGACTCAGTAATAAAACAGCGTGATGAAGATGATGTACTTAATACTGGAATTTAATATAACCTTATGAAATTATTACAATATGCCTTTTTAGGCACTGCAACTGTTTTTATATTACACTACCTAACTAAAAAAAGGGTTGCTGATGGAAACTCGATCATTGATGATTTAATTCAAAAAGGCCCGAAACTAATGGCTGAAGTAAACGACATTAGCAAAAACATAAAAAGGGACTATAGACAGACCCAACAGCTGTATTGATGTAATCATAAGTTAACTGGAATATCAAATTGACAAATGTCAATTTAATCCATTCGGGTATTTCATTTTCGAACTTGAATATTGAAATTTGTGAGCAATTAGAAACTCGCTTAATCTTATCAAAAATCAAAGGGCTTGAAAATAGTTTCTGGATTAGAAAACTAAATTTGTCGAATTTCTAATTAATTTTCATCTACCATGAAAATCAGGAAAGCTAAAAAGGGATTAATAAAAATTAATCCCTTTTAATTTACAAATCCTTTCCACCCAAACCTTTTTCATTATTGCTATTTCTATTTGCCGGATCTTCATCATTAGCAAAATTTAAATTTTTCAAATTTTCATTTACATCACCGTCAGCCTGATCCACTTCAGCCAGGTGGCTTGGGGTAGGAATATTCTTCCGTTTGAACGGAGATTCGGTGATGCTATGACCATAAGTAGCCTCTCCGTTATCCCACTCTATATTCTGATCTAGCTTATGAGCTTGCTCATTTTGCTGATCGTTATGTGCTTTCTTATCGGTACTCATCTCTATACATTTTTAGTTCAATCTTTATTAACAACACCACTATAATACAGAAAGTTTAAAATTCAGCATATTATTTAAATAAAGACTTTGGTAACCACCTATGTATGTTGTTGTTTAGGCATTACGTTCCTCTTATAGATGTATTAGCTGGATCTTTAGTTGGAGATTGGGGATAGTATTAACGCGAAGCATACTAAAACAATTTAAAACGAATTAGTAATGATTAAAAGCAGTTAAATAGGTATTAATACATTCATTTCAGGTATAAACACCACGTTTGCGATCTGATATTATTTCGATATTTGGCTAAAGACTAGATTGATTAACATCCACTAATTTGAATATTCCAATAAAAGTTTTAATTGCTGATGATCATGCAATTGTGAGAAATGGACTGATATCCCTACTGGAAAAAGAAAGTAATATTGAAGTAATTGGTGAAGCAGCCAATGGGTTGGAGGTATTTCGGTTACTTCAGAACGGCATCCAGCCAGATGTCATCATTACAGATATTATGATGAATAAAATGGACGGGCTGGAACTCACCTCCCTTGTTAAAGTTAATTTCCCTAAAATTAAGGTGATGGTATTAACTACTATAGATCAGAAAAACCATGTTATTCAACTCTTTGATGCAGGCGCAGATGGCTATCTCTTGAAAAACGTAACCATAGCAGAAGTTAAATTTGCTATTGAACAAGTATTCATTGGTTACAAACATATTTGTTCGACGGTTAGCATCAAGCTGTTGGAGTACCTCAAAAGTTCATCAGCGTACAAACCAGAAAGATCAAAGCTTAACATTCAAATTTCGAAAAGGGAAATTGAGATACTTAACCTTATTTCCGAAGGATACACGAACGGTGAGATTGCAGAAAAACTCTATACCAGCAAACGTACGATTGAAGGGAACAGACAAAATTTACTGGAAAAAACAGGAAAAAAAAATACTGCTGAACTGATCAGCTTTGCAGTGAGAAACGGGATTATTAATTAGTTGTTAAACGCCCTGTTGCTGGTCTAAATCTGTGCTACTGTCTACGTCATCTTTACCCGAGCCATTCTCATCTCTGTGTTTAGGTGGGTTTTCCATTCTGCTCTCTTCCAGATCTGAAAAATCACTCCCCTTTTGATTTGCCACCTCGCCATGAGACGGCTGTTTTTTAGTAATTTCTTCTTTAGGATCTGCAAAGTCCTGCCCCTCTACTGGTAAATTTTCATGGTCTTTTAATGGCTTTTTCATGATTGATAAACCACTGCTATACGCTTTTGTTTGAAAAGAAAGCGGCAAAAAAAAATCGTGACTTTCATCACGACTTTTCTTAATGTTTTTAAATCAATTAAACTTTGATTTCAACTTCAACACCACTAGGTAATTCAAGTTTCATTAAAGCATCAACTGTTTTAGAGTTAGAGCTGTAGATATCCAATAGACGCTTGTAAGCACATAACTGGAACTGCTCTCTAGCTTTCTTGTTTACGTGTGGAGAACGTAAAACAGTGAAGATTTTTTTCTCTGTAGGAAGTGGAATTGGACCACTTACAACTGCACCCGTAGGTTTAACAGTTTTTACGATTTTCTCAGCAGATTTATCTACCAAGTTGTAATCGTAAGATTTTAATTTAATTCTGATTCTTTGGCTCATCTTATTTTTAATTGTGATTTCCTGTTAGAGCTATTAACAACAGAAATCGGATTTATCTTTAAGTAGCAAGTATTGAGTATCAAGTATCAAGACTAAACTCAATCTTGCTACTTGATACTTGTATCTTGATACTATTCTTCAGATTTTACTCTTCCTTTAGACTTAGCAATTACTTCGTCTTGAACGTTTTTAGGCGCTGGTTCGTAATGGTCAAATTCCATAGTAGAAGTTGCACGACCTGAAGTAATGGTACGTAATTGAGTTACATAACCAAACATTTCTGAAAGTGGAACCAATGCTTTAATAACCTGAGATCCGTTACGGGTATCCATACCTTGTAATTGACCACGACGACGGTTCATATCACCGATTACATCACCCATGTTTTCTTCAGGGGTTAAGATTTCGATTTTCATGATTGGCTCCATCAAAGTAGGTTTACATTTAGGTAAAGCCTCACGATATGCCATTTTAGCTGCAAGTTCAAATGATAAAGCATCTGAATCGACTGCGTGGAATGAACCATCTGTTAAACGAACTTTCATATCAGGAAGTGGGTAACCTGCTAATACACCATTCGCCATTGAAGCAGCAAAACCTTTTTCTACTGAAGGAATAAATTCACGAGGGATTGAACCACCGGTAATTTCATTTACAAATTGTAAACCACCTTTTTCGAAATCAGCATCAATTGGAGAGATAATTACAGAAATATCTGCAAATTTACCACGTCCGCCTGATTGTTTCTTATAAGTTTCACGGTGAGTAGTTGTACCGAAAATAGCTTCTTTGTAAGCTACTTGTGGTGCACCTTGGTTAACCTCAACTTTAAACTCGCGTTTTAAACGATCGATCAGGATATCTAAGTGAAGCTCACCCATACCAGAAATTACAGTTTGGCCAGTTTCCTGATCTGTTTGTACTCTGAATGTTGGATCTTCTTCAGCTAATTTACCTAAACCAATACCTAATTTATCAACATCAGCCTGAGTTTTAGGCTCAATAGCTAAACCAATAACTGGCTCTGGGAAATCCATCGATTCAAGAACGATTGGATGTTTTTCATCACAAAGTGTATCACCTGTTTTAATATCTTTAAATCCAACTACAGCAGCAATATCTCCAGCAGCCACATTTGGCACAGGATTTTGCTTGTTAGCATGCATTTGGAAGATACGAGAGATACGTTCTTTATTTTCTGAACGAGAATTGTAAACGTAAGAACCAGCCTCTAAGTTACCCGAATAAACACGGATGAAACACAAACGACCTACGAATGGATCTGTTGCAATTTTAAAAGCTAAAGCTGCAAATGGTTCGCTGATGCTTGGTTTTAATAAAACTTCTTCGCTAGTATCTGGGTTAGTACCGATAACACCTTCGCTATCCATAGGTGAAGGCAATAATTCCATCACGTAATCAAGCATAGTTTGTACACCTTTATTTTTGAAAGATGAACCACAAACCATAGGTACAATTTTAGCATCTAAAACAGCTGCACGTAAAGCATCTAAAACTTCACGTTCTGTGATTGTCTCTGGCGCATCGAAGAATTTCTCCATCAACGACTCATCATAATCAGCTACTGATTCCAATAACTTCTCTCTCCACTCAGCAACCTCATCTAACATATCTTCTGGGATAGGCACTTCAGTAAAGGTCATACCTTTATCATGCTCATTCCAAACGATACCACGGTTGTTGATTAAATCAACCACACCTTTAAATGCGTCTTCAGAACCGATAGGTAATTGCAATGGAACTGCATTACTACCTAACATTTCTTTAACTTGTTTAACAACTTTCAAGAAGTCTGCTCCTGAACGGTCCATTTTATTAACGAAACCAATACGAGGCACACTGTAGTTGTTTGCTAAACGCCAGTTGGTTTCAGATTGAGGCTCAACACCGTCAACAGCCGAAAACAGGAATACTAATCCATCTAATACACGTAATGAACGGTTTACCTCTACGGTAAAATCCACGTGACCAGGTGTATCAATAACGTTAACGTGATATTTTTGACCTCTGTAATTCCAATCAACCGTAGTTGCAGCAGAAGTGATCGTGATCCCACGCTCTTGCTCTTGTGCCATCCAATCCATTGTTGCAGCACCTTCGTGCACTTCACCAATTTTATGACTTACACCAGCATAATAAAGAATACGCTCAGTTGTTGTAGTTTTACCTGCATCAATGTGAGCCGCGATTCCAATATTTCTTGTAAATTTTAAATCTCTTGCCATTTTATGTTTTTGATTGATCTGATTTTAAATGATTACACCGATTATGCTAATCACAAATCGGTGTAATTTATCTAATCAGTATAATCTTCTAATTAAATCTGTGTAATCTTACTAATCTGTTAATCCTAATTACTAGAATCTGAAGTGAGAGAACGCTTTGTTAGCCTCAGCCATTTTATGCGTATCTTCTTTCTTCTTAACAGCAGCACCCTCACCTTTAGCAGCAGCAACGATTTCTCCAGCTAATTTCTCTTTCATGGTTTTTTCACCACGACGACGCGCGTATAAAATTAACCATTTCATACCTAGAGCTGTTTTACGTTCTGGTCTCACCTCGGTTGGAACCTGGAAGTTAGCACCACCAACACGACGAGATTTAACCTCTACAGCTGGCATAATGTTAGTTAATGCACGTTTAAATATCTCTAAACCGTTCTCACCTGCTTTTTTCTCAGCAATTTCAACAGCATCATAAAAAATAGAATAAGCGATAGATTTTTTTCCATCGTACATCATATTGTTTACAAAACGAGTTACCTGAACATCGTTAAATTTTGGATCAGGAAGAATAATTCTCTTTTTTGGTTTTGACTTTCTCATTTCTTATTTCCTCCCGATTATTTTTTCTTTCCTTTTGCAGGCGCAGCAGCTACTTGACCTGGTTTTGGACGTTTTGTACCATATTTTGAACGACGTTGGTTACGACCAGCTACACCTGATGTATCTAATGCACCACGGATGATGTGGTAACGTACACCTGGTAAATCTTTAACACGACCACCACGGATCAATACGATTGAGTGCTCCTGTAAGTTGTGACCTTCTCCAGGAATGTATGCATTCACCTCTTTACCGTTCGTTAAACGAACACGGGCTACTTTACGCATTGCTGAGTTTGGTTTTTTAGGGGTAGTGGTGTACACACGTGTACATACACCTCTTCGCTGTGGACAGCTGTCCAACGCTGGAGACTTACTCTTGAACTCCAGTGCTACTCTACCTTTTCTAACTAATTGTTGAATGGTTGGCATTGTGCTTTTTTATGTTTTTATTAAAAATTTACCGCTCCCCCGGCATCTTTGCAGATAGCCCATAAAACGGACTGCAAAAGTAGAACAATTCTTTTTAAGAATCAAGGGGTTAGGGCAAAAACTTTTCAGTTCGCAGTTATTAGTTTACAGTTGAAGATTAGGGAGTTGTAATTCCCTTAACAGTTTCAGTTTACAATAATGGATAAGTGTTGTATCTTTTTAACCATTTTAATTTGTAGTTGATCAAGTTACTAAAGCTCATCTGCATCATACCTATAAGCATTAGTAACTTTCATCATAACACTTAAACCCGTATTTCAATAGAAAATTAATTCACCGTACTCCTGGGATTACTTCTCTCTTTTGATGAGCCAGCCTTACTGATCTTGTAATTTAAAGATAAATAGAAATATCTCTTAATAGTATCGAAACGAATATCTTCTATCCTGCTTCCGTTAATGGTACGGTCTATATTTGTGTTCTGATTCAAAATATCAAACCCTTTCAATGCGAGGGATATTCTTCTATCCATGAAATATTGTTCAAAGCCGGCATTTAACAGAAACAGGTTATTGTTAAAACCATCGGCCCTGCCAGCTGTACCGTTATGTTGCAACTCGCCATTTATACGAGTATTTTTAATAAATTCATAGCTTAGGCTGGCGCTGTTTGAGAAATTAAAATACTTATTATCAATTGCACCAGGCTGAGAATTATTTACCCTACTGTATTGTATCCCAACATAAATTCCGGCATTTATCTTATCGTCTATGTCGTAACTTAAGTTTGCATTGGGCCCGAAATTATAACGATTGGTGATGTTTTTTTCTTGATTAATAAAAGATGTACCGTGTGAGAAAAATAAATTAACCCCATAACCTGTTCTTAAACCCTTTATTTTTGTAGGCTGACCGAAATTTGTACCAGAGTTGATATAGTAGTTGTCATCTACATTTACCGGCTGTACAAATTGAATCCCATCTTTGTAGATAATACTATTTCCCACATCATCCATACTATAGTTGATTAAAAAGTAACCATTCCAGTACTTGTTATTATCAGGACTAAACGTATTAAAATTCACCGATAAGCGATGACTTTTTCTCGCTTCCAAGTCTGGATTTCCTTGACGCTGATACAACGGATTGGTATTGTTTTGCACCGGCTGAAGATCATTTACAGATGGCAAGTTAACATTTGCATTGTAATTCAACTGAAGGGTTTGGTTGGTTGTGCTTCTGAAATTCAAACTAAACCTTGGCAGGATATTATAATACTTTTTTTCAATTTTATTGATGTTAGCACCCAAACTATTAAAGGCAGAAGCATCTAGTGCGGTTTCCTGAAAACCAAAACCTAAGTTGTAAGTCCACTGTGTAAGGTTATAGATTAATCCCAGCCTGGCAGTTTGTGTCCAGGTTCTGTTTTCGAGTAAATTATTCAGATCTGGCACAATAGCATCATAAGTATTATTTAATGGATTATAACTAAAGGTTGATTGTTGCGCATCCACTTTGCCATCATTACGGATGTAAGCGATATTGCTGTTAAGTTTTTTGTCGATAATAGGCCTGATATAATTAATCGCAACAGAGGTACTTCTCAATTTATTCTCTTGTGCGGCCTGTTGGTTCAGATCGGTAATATCAACTCCACCACCATGATAATTATTAATAACAGATTGGTTTAGCCAGTTAGCATTAAACGTATTTTGATTTCCATTTAAACCAATAACAATGGAACCCTTTTTTAATCTTCGGGTAGCCGAAAGCTCAGCAAAGAAAGCAGGTGTAGAATTTCGTTGATCAAGAAACTGCTTACCATCATTTGTTTTTCCAGCTAAATCTAGGGTAGAATTGAAATCGCGGTTATTAATGTTAGTCGTATAATTTAAAATTGCGTTAGACCGGAAGCCGAGGTCTGTTAATGAATCAGGATGATACTCGATCTTAAAATTGAAGCGGTGCGCCTGATTATCGGAATTTCGGTTAGCGGTTTCGTTCGTTCTTAAAACATCATCCTGATTAATGTCTTGCACAATAGAAATTCTCGTTCCTAAACCCTTGCTCAAATAAGTGAAATAGCTGCTACTCAACGTAAGTTTATCTTTCGCTCCCCAACTGTTGCTAAAATTCAATCCTCCGCTATGCGTAGTCACCTCACCCATTGCACTATTGTCAAAAACTCCTGAGCCACCAATAGTAGTCCGTCCGTTATTTACATTAATGGAAAAACTTCCACCACCCGGGGGCGCGAAGATATTACCTAAGTTTCCACCCGTAAAACTGCTTAAATCTTCATATTGGAAACTAGCGTTACTCACATTATTGCTCATACCCAAAACTGCAAGCTGCATCTTTTTAGTGAAGTGATTTGCACTTAGATAACTGTTATATCTTTCTGTTGTGCCGCCAAATAAGTTTGCATTTCCAAACCAGCCATTCTTTTTGTCTTCTTTAACAGTTAGGTTAAGCACCTTTTCCCTCTGACCATCATCTATTCCTGTAGCCTTTGCTTCCAGAGTTTTACTATCTATTAATTGCACTTTGGCAATTACGTCGGCAGGCAAGTTCTTAGTAGCTGTTTTAGGATCAGTACCGAAAAAATCTTTCCCGTCTACCGTTAACCGAGTTACTTTTTGACCTTGAACCAGGATGCTTCCATCTTTATCGATGGTTACGCCAGGTAATTTTTTCAACAAGTCTTCTACAGGCGCATTTGGTTGGGTTTTATAGGCATCGGCGTTGAACTCAACAGTATCTTTTTTAATGGTGGCAGTTGCATATTTTCCCGCAACAGCAACGTCTTTTAAAGCAATGGCATCTTCCTTTAAGGGGATCATTCCCAAATCCACTCCTTTACTGTTAACAGTAACCGATTTTGAAACGGCAATGAATCCCAGGGCTGATATGCGAATCAAATAATCGCCGTTAATCACATTGCTGAATGTAAACACTCCTACTTTGTCCGTAACCACGCCAACCTTTATTGTTGAATCGGATTTACTTGTCAAAATTATTCCAACATATGATAATGCCCCATTCGTTTGACTATCCATAACTTTACCAGTTAAAGTAGCTCCCACCTGTGCGAAGACTTTCGTAGATAATAAGCAGAGTAAAAGAAGTAAATAGTTTTTCATAAACGAGATGGTGATTATAGTTTGTGGATAATGGGAGTTTGCCTAATTTCAACTATAAGACGCAAGAAAATTTGAAATGTGACAACAACTCATATTTTATTTGAAAAAAGATTTACACAGAAACTCCCAGACTTCTAACATAAGTTGTCTGCAAATATTAATATCATCTATGTAGTCACCGAACGGCTAAAAATGTGTTCATAAAAAAAGGGATATGCAATTTGCACATCCCCTTTCATATTAAAGCTCATGATTCAGAACTACAGACTCATGACTAGTTTTTAGTAACGATATTCGTCAGATTTGAATGGACCTTCTACCTTAACGCCAATGTAATCAGCCTGGTGTTGATCTAATACGTCTAACTCTACACCAATTTTCGCTAAGTGTAGACGGGCAACTTTCTCATCTAAATACTTAGGTAAAACATAAACTTTGTTTTCGTATTTATCTGTGTTTGTCCAAAGCTCTAACTGCGCCAAAGTTTGGTTGGTGAATGAATTACTCATTACAAAACTTGGGTGGCCTGTTGCACAACCTAAGTTTACTAAACGTCCTTCAGCCAACAAGATGATATCTTTACCTTCGATAGTATATTTATCTACCTGTGGTTTGATTTCAACTTTAGTCGAACCGTATTTTTCATTTAACCAGGCAACATCGATTTCGTTATCGAAGTGACCGATATTACAAACGATCGCTTTATCTTTCATGGTTAAGAAATGCTCTCCACGAACGATATCACGGTTACCAGTTGTAGTTACAATAATGTCTGCTTCTTTAACTGCTGTAGCAAATTTCTTAACTTCATAACCTTCCATTGCAGCTTGTAAAGCACAAATTGGATCAATCTCTGTTACAATTACGCGTACACCTTGTGAGCTTAGAGATTCTGCAGAACCTTTACCCACATCGCCATAACCACAAACAACAGCTACTTTACCAGCCATCATTACATCAGTTGCACGACGAATTGCATCTACTAATGACTCGCGACATCCGTATTTGTTATCGAATTTAGATTTAGTTACAGAATCATTAACGTTAATTGCAGGTAAGTGCAAAGTACCGTTTTTCATTCTTTCGTATAAACGGTGAACGCCAGTAGTAGTTTCTTCTGATAAACCTTTAATTCCAGCAATAAGCTCAGGATATTTATCAAAAACCATATTGGTTAAATCGCCACCATCATCCAAAATCATGTTTAATGGTTTCTGATCTGAACCGAAGTGTAAAGTTTGCTCAATACACCAGTCGAATTCTTCTTCGTTTAAACCTTTCCAGGCATAAACCTGAATACCCGCAGCAGCAATTGCCGCAGCAGCATGGTCTTGTGTAGAAAAAATATTGCATGATGACCAGGTTACTTCAGCACCTAAAGCCACTAATGTTTCGATTAAAACAGCCGTTTGGATGGTCATATGCAGACAGCCTGCAATGCGAGCACCTGCTAACGGTTGTGAAGGACCGAATTCTTCGCGTAAGCTCATCAAACCTGGCATTTCTGCTTCGGCTAATTCGATTTCTTTACGGCCCCATTCTGCCAGTGAAATGTCCTTAACTTTGTAAGGGATATAGGTTGTCTCTACTGATGACATAATTCTTTGTTTTTAAATGTAATGCAAAGTTACGGCATCCCTTTGTGAAAGCCAAATATTTAAAAGAGCAACCAGGTTTACAGAATGTAAAATAGTTTAAGTTCCATTGATTAACGTCACCATTTCAAACAGATGTTATGATTTATAACATATTGAAAATCTATTGATCAGCATTCCGTTAATCGGCACCAAAAAAAATCAAACAAATTAAAACCAAATTAGAATTCGTTTGTTGAATAGTGATCTATCCCCTATCTAATGCAACGTATGTTCACCCTCATTCAATGGATTGCTTTCAAAATCGGTGGCTTTACTACAAAGCAATCTCCGGCTTACAAACACTTTGAAAGTGTAGCTTATATTATTATAGGCTTAGCAATATTATTTTTTCTATGGTGGAGCGGCATCCTTGTTTCTTCAGTTAAAGAGCTATTTGTTAGCTAATAAACTGATAACTTGATAAATCGAAAATTAACAACTAACGATATAAACCTAAAAAGCCACTTCGCAGTGGCTTTTTAGGTTATAATATTTTACAATCTACGAATCTGGAGCATTTATTTCCACCTCCACTCTCCCGCAATGGTAAGTGGTTCCTTGAGATTTTGAGATTCTAAAAATGCCTTGAGTTCTTCCTCGCCCTGCACACCAACCGGAATTTTAGGTGTATTAGCTAGCGCATAAGTAAACATCGCACTATAACGGACAGTATTTTTTAATTCCTGTTCATCTACCAATTTAAATGAATCGCCATCAGAATGATAAAATGGGCCGGAATTGTTTGGCAATTTGCCACCAAAGCCTCCGCCTGTAGGAATTCCTTCCAGCATAAACGGCTGATGATCGCTGTGCAATCCCGCGCCTGCGTTAAACAAGTTTTTAAATCCTGTATCGATTTTTACGATCTCCTCTCCCCAGGCAGAGAACAATTCTTTCATTTCTGCCCGAGATGTTGAGAAACCTTTCGGATCATTTGTCATGTCATAGTTCAGCATAAACTTCACCTGATTTAAATTTTTATCCTTCTTGGCCTGGTCGATATAGGCTTTAGAGCCTAGCAAGCCCTGTTCCTCTCCCATAAACAATACAAATTCTACTGTCCGCTTTGTTTTCAAGTTTAGCTTTTTAAATGTCCGGGCCATATCCATAATTGCAAAAGAGCCAATCCCATTATCAATCGCACCAGTTGCTAAATCCCAGCTATCTAAATGTCCGCCAACTACAATTTTATCTTTTGGTAATTCCGTTCCTTTAAATGAAGCCACTAAATTTCTTGCTTTGATTACCCCAGAAAAATTAGTCATCGCAATGTGTGCAGTTTGTGACTGGCTTTTTAGTTTTTCTTTTAAAGCCAGTCCATCTTCCAATCCAATACAAACCGCTGGAATTGGAATTAATTTTCCGGTTACAGAGGCTGTACCAGTTAACAACACACCATTTTTTACGGTATTGATGATCATTACTCCCACTGCGCCATATTTTGTTGCAATTGCCGTTTTCTCAGAACGATGTAAAGATTTTGTTCCGTCAGGCGAGCCAGGCAAAACACCAAGATATATGAGCGCTATTTTACCTTTGAATTTTTGCGGGTTTGCTTGATAATCAGTTTCCATGCCATTGCCCGCATCTATAATTTCAGCAGTAATATCTGCGTTAATCGGAGAATGTGCCAGCGTAACAGCCTTCATTTTCGTTAAGTTGGTCTTGTCTGCGCCAGCCTCTACGATTATTGTTTTTCTCGCCCAGCTTTCTACCTCAAACGGCTGGAACTTCACGTCACAACCGTATGATTTTAATAAATCAAAAGCATATTGTTCCGCTTTGGCACCATTTGCTGAACCAGTTAACCGGTGGCCGATGGTTTCAGTTTCATATTTGAGCGTTTGATATGCTTTAGAGTTTTGTTGCACATCGGTGTTGATTTTGTTGAAGACCTCGCCGAATTGATCTTGAGCATTGGCAAGTAAAGCACCACAAATTAGTGCTGCAGAGAAAATATATTTCATTTAAAGTAGTTTGTCCGATGAAAGTACACAATTACCATTCAATTTTTATGCTGTAACGTAGATTTTGCTTAGCCGATATTAAAAGTGCTACAGATAATAGCCTACAAAAAATTTACTTGATTTAAGACATGTTACAATAAAAATAACAACTCGACTCAAGTTAGGTGCCTAAGATAGTTACGTTATTTTACCTTAATTTAGTGCGGCTACAGGGAAATTTCAAGAAACTTATACCATCTAAGACACCTTAGAAACCATAATCCAAAAACAACAACTTAAATGACATTAGGTGCCTAAGATGGTCATATGCTATTCTAACTTGATTGAGTACGGTTAAAAGGAATATTTCATAAAAAACTTATACCACCTGAGAAACCTTAGCCTAAACACAACAACTTAAATGACCTTAGGTGCCTAAGGTGGTTAACCTAATTTAGTACGACTACAGCGAATATTTCAATAAACCTTATACCACCTAAGACAGCTTAGAAGCCATAGCCTAAACACAACAGCTTAAATGACCTTAGGTGCCTAAGGTGGTTAACCTAATTTAGTGAGACTACAGGGAATATTTCAAGAAACCTTATACCAACTAGGCACATTAGAAACATAGCCTAAATACAATAACTTAAATAATCTTAGGTGCCTAAGGTGGTTAGCCTAATTTAGCAGGACTACAGGGAATATCTCGAGAAACTTATACCAACTAAGACGCCTTAGAAAAGAACCGAACACAATAACTTAAATAACCTAGAGGGTTGTACTTATTTATGCAATACTTTCTTAGGAAAAACTAACGATGCCACTACGCTAATTACCAAAATACTCACAATGATAATTAATGAATGCTGAGTGGTAAAACCTAACTTTTCTAGATAAACATGGCCCAGCATCTTCACTCCGATAAAGGCCAGCAACACTGCCAAACCAGTTTTAAGATAGTGGAATTTATGAATAATATTAACCAGTAAAAAGAACATGGAACGTAGGCCCATAATGGCGAAAATGTTCGAAAAGAATACAATATAAGGATCTTTGGTAACTGCAAAAATAGCAGGTATAGAATCTACCGCAAAAAGCAAGTCTGTAAATTCTACAATCAACAACACCAGGAAAAGGGGCGTTACAAGTGTTTTATGATCAATTTTAACAAAGAAGTTTTTACCTTCATAACGGGGGTGTATCGAAAATACTTTTGAAGCCCATTTAACAACTGGGTGATTTTCAGGATCAATTTTCTCATCCTCTTCTTTGCTGAAAAACATTTTTATACCCGTAAATACCAGGAAGGCTCCGAAAATGTAAAGGATCCAGGCGAATTTCGCAATTAATGCAGCACCAACAAAAATGAAAATGAAACGCATGATAATAGCGCCTAAAATCCCCCAGAAAAGCACTCTATGATAGTATTTTTCCTCAACTGCAAACGCAGAAAAAATTAACACGATAACGAAAATATTATCTACTGATAACGCATACTCGATGACATATCCTGTCAGAAACTCTAATCCTAAATTCTTTTTATAAACCTCCAAACTTGCGTCAAAATCGTTTGGAATAAGATTTATGCGATGCTGATGTTTGGTAACGATTTCCTGAAGGTGAGTAAAATCAGTAATGCCGTGGAGTTGGTGTCCCTCTGTAAGGAGAACGAAATAAAAACCAATTGCAAAACCTACCATGATCAAACTCATGATTCCAGCTTGCTTCAAACTCACTACATGTTCTTTTCGACTAAAAAGGCCGAGGTCTAAAGCCAAAATGATGACAATAAACAGTAAAAATCCAATACTAAAAAGTAGCTCGTTACTCATTATTTTTTACGTTCAGTAGTATAAAGCACGAGTTGTTCTAATCCTGTTCTGGCTTCACCTTCTTCAAACTGACGCAGAATATCAAAAGCCTCTTCCTGGTATTGTAACATTTTCTCGTTTGCATAATAAACACCTTCGTGCCCATTTACAAAATCTATTATTTGTTGAATTTTAACCGGATCATCCTGATGGTTTTTCACCAGATTAATGATTCGTTTTCGTTCTGCTTTCTCAGCGCGGTTTAAAGCGTAAATGAGTGGAAGTGTTACTTTTTTCTCTTTAATATCGATCCCTAAAGGCTTCCCGACATCATCAGTTCCAAAGTCGAACGTATCATCCTTAATCTGAAAAGCAATTCCAACCTTCTCACCAAACAAACGCATCTTTTCAATCACCGTATCATCCGCGCCGGCAGAAGCAGCTCCTGCAGCACAACACGAAGCAATTAAAGAAGCTGTTTTTTGACGAATTACATCGAAATATAATTCCTCAGAAATATCCATTCTCCGCACTTTTTCAATCTGCAGCAACTCGCCTTCACTCATCTGTTTAACCGCCTCAGATACAATTTGTAACAATCTATGTTCATTATTGTTTACAGAAAGCAGCAATCCTTTCGCCAACAAAAAGTCGCCAACTAATACTGCAATCTTGTTTTTCCAAAGTGCATTGATCGAAAAAAATCCGCGTCGCTCATAAGCATTATCCACCACATCATCATGCACAAGTGTTGCCGTATGGAGCAACTCAACCAAAGCCGCACCACGGTGGGTTGATTCAGTAATGCCTCCGCATAGCTTCGCCGCAAAAAACACGAACATTGGTCGCATTTGTTTGCCCTTTTGTTTCACAATATAGTGGGTAATCCTATCCAGCAACGGCGCGTCGCTATGCATAGATTCTTTGAACGTTTTTTCAAACGCTTTGATATCAGCTGCTATAGGTTTTTTTATCTGTTCGAGTCCCGGCATTAAGTCGAAAAATTTTGATTGCAAACTTAAGCTAATTTCCCATAAAAAGGTAATGTATTGTTAAGCATTATAAAGGGTTGAAAAGCAAAGGCAGTAATCATCAATAACATCCTTCCTGCTTTTGCCTATAGTCCTCGCCCTCATTCTTCAGGTTGTGAGCTATTTGGTTCAATCAGGTTTATCAACTAACCTTGCTGCTCTTTATCTGCCCTTCAAATGCAAAGATCAGGTATTGCAAAAAATTACTTTAATCGTTCAAAACTTTCCGCTTAAACCAATAATTTAGAACGATGAAAAAGCGCTATAAAGTTATTATCGGTTTTTCGGCATTGTTAATTGCTGGTTATCTGCTTGGTCCGAAACCAAAGAAACCCCTCTTTGATAAATCATTGGTATTAGTTCCTGATATTGAGGATTTGGATGGCTACGTAACTGCAATGGAAAAAGTCAATAAACTGAAATCCGGAAATGAAGCTGAAATTATTTGGGCGGATGCCAGTCATCAACAAACAGATTATGCAGTTGTATATCTGCACGGCTTTTCTTCCTCTAAAATGGAAGGAAATCCTGTTCATCTCAATTTAGCAAAAGCACTAAATGCTAATTTATACCTCGCGCGTTTAGCAGACCATGGGATTGATACCATAGCACCAATGCAGTACTTCACTGCCGACAGACTTTGGGAAACCAGTAAACAAGCGTATGCCATTGGGCAGAAATTAGGAAAAAAGGTAATCTTAATCGGCACATCAACCGGAGGTACAGCGGCCTTGAAACTCGCTGCAACTTATCCGAAAATTAACAGTCTGATTTTGCTATCGCCCAATGTAGCCATTAATGATAAAAATGCCTGGTTACTAAACGATCCATGGGGATTGCAAATTGCCAGGCGTGTGCTGGGAAGCGATGAAAGGAAGGTTGACGGCAGAACCGAAGCGTATAAAAAGTATTGGTATACCAATTACAGAATTGAATCACTGGTAGAACTACAAGAGTTTGTAGAAAGTTCAATGACAAAATCTGTTTTCGAAAATGTTAAGCAACCTGTCTTAATGCTTTATTATTATAAAAACGCATTGGAACAAGACCCGGTGGTGCGGGTAGATGCCATGCTCAAAATGTTTAATGATCTAGGTACACCAGACGATCTGAAACGAAAAGTAGCTATTCCAAATGCCGGAAATCATGTTCTTGGCTCTTATCTAACCTCAAAAGATTTGCCTAGTGTAGAAATTGCGATCAACAGTTTTGTAGAAAGTGTTTTGAAAGAGAAAGTAAATTTAGATCCTGCAATACAAAATAAATCCCTGGCCTACTAAACTGGCAACTGTCGTTTGAATGTTAGCCAACAATATTCTTCACAATCATTTCTGCATGTACTCTGGAGTTTTCTATAAAAAGCTTGTGTGTATCTAATCCACCACAAACTACGCCCGCCAGATACAATCCTTTAACGTTTGTTTCCATGGTTTCCTCATTATAGACCGGGCAAAGCGTTTCTGGTAAATCAATCCCAAATTTTCTTAACATCGAAAAATCTGGCTGATAACCCGTCATGGCAATCACAAAATCGTTCGGTATGGTTTTAATGCCTTCAGGTGTTTTTATGTCAACCTCACCTTCTCTGATTGCAATAAGTTCTGAATGGAAGAGCGCTGTTACATCTCCTTCCTTAATTCGGTTTTGAATATCTGGACGAACCCAATATTTTACATGCGGACCAAGTTCGCCACTGCGTACAACTAGGGTTACGTTTGCCCCTTTACGGTAGGTTTCCAAGGCTGCGTCTACCCCAGAATTATTTGCACCCACAACCACTACATTTTGAAAAGCGTATAAATGGGGGTCTTTATAATAATGTGTTACTTTCGGTAAATCTTCCCCTGGTATATTCATCAGCAAGGGAACATCATAGAACCCGGTAGCCACAATTACATTACCAGCGGTATAATTTGCTTTAACGGTTTGAACATCAAAAATTCCTTCGTCATTTTTCTGAATCTGATTTACCCGCTCAAATAAATTGATTTTTAAGGCAAATTTCTCCGCAACCCTGCGGTAGTATTCAACAGCTTCATTGCGATTAGGTTTCGGATTAATGGTTACGAATGGTGCGCCTCCAATTTCCAACTTTTGTGATGTGGAAAAGAAAGTCATGAAGACTGGATAGTTAAACAGGCTATTTACCAGTGCTCCCTTCTCAATGATGAGGTAACTCAGGCCTGCCTGTTGCGCCTCAATTGCGCATGCCATACCAATTGGACCAGCGCCGATAATGATGATGTCGTAGTGGTTTTGATTTTTCATTGAGGTTTTTTCTATCGAATAAGATTGCTTCGTTTCTTGCAATAGCGATAGCATTAAACTTTCATGGCTTTGCTAGGGCATGCAAAATTTGTTCTTTGTAACCCTGTGTTTTTTATTGCTCCGTACCCCCCGGCAATATCGACCACATTTTCTACCCCACGTGATTTTAGGATAGAAGCCGCAATCATAGAGCGATAGCCGCCTGCGCAATGA
Source organism: Bacteroidota bacterium (assembly GCA_037032985.1). Taxonomy (GTDB): domain Bacteria; phylum Bacteroidota; class Bacteroidia; order Sphingobacteriales; family Sphingobacteriaceae; genus Pedobacter. The sequence goes on along the minus strand of JAZBLB010000024.1, from coordinate 32,673 downwards.
ATATAGTAGGTTGCTTTGGGATTAATCTCTCCCATCCAATCGTTGATAAAATCAAGCGGACGACTTAAAGTAAAATCTAAATGTTCTGATTCATACTCACCGGGCTTCCGTACATCAAGTGCAATTACTTCTCCCGTATTCGCCGCCTCTTCAAAAGCTTCTGCAGATATAGATTCAATGATATCAATTTCTTTTCCTGCATCTGTCCACCGCTCAAAGCCACCTTCCAAATAGCCAATGGTACTGTCATAACCCACACGCGTTAAACGGGTAATTGTTTCTTCTTCTTTACCTTCATCTGTAATGAGTAGAATGGGCTGTTGCAGATCGGTGATTAAGGCGCCTACCCAGGGCGCAAACTGTCCGTTTAAACCAATGTTAATGGCATTCGGAATAAATCCCTTTGCAAACAGCTGTGGATCACGCGTATCCAGCATAATCGCCCCCGTCTGATTGGCCGTTTCTTCGAAGGCCTGCGGAGTTAAGGCGTTTAAGCCTTTTTCATAAACATCATCAATGCTTTCTACACCACCTTTGTTAATGGCCGCATTCTTAGCAAAATATTGTGGTGGTGGCATCATGCCATCTGTAACTTCCTGAATAAATTGTTCTTTCGTTTCGGCTTTAAGCGCATAATTAACTTGCTTTTGATGTCCTAAAGAATCAAAAGTTTCCTTACTCATGCTTTTACCACAAGCAGAACCTGCACCATGTGCAGGATATACGATTACATCATCAGCCAGCGGTTTTATTTTTTCGTTTAGCGAATCATACAACATCCCCGCCAGGTCTTCCATGGTTAGATTGCCTTTCTGGGCTAAATCCGGCCGACCTACATCTCCAATAAAAAGTGTATCCCCACTAAAAATACAATGATCCTTTCCGTTTTCATCTGTTAATAGATAAGTGGTAGATTCTAACGTATGGCCAGGTGTATGCAAGGCAGTAATGGTAAGCGCCCCCACTTTGAACTGTTCTCCATCTAAAGCAATGTGAGATGCAAAGCCCGTTTTAGCGGTTGGACCGTAGACAATCTTGGCTCCAGATTTTTCTGCCAGGTCTACATGCCCAGAAACGAAATCTGCATGAAAATGGGTTTCGAAAATATACTTGATGGTGGCACCAGCCTTTGCGGCTTTTTTTAAGTAAGTGTCAACTTCTCTTAACGGATCAATAATTGCCGCTTCACCATTACTTTCGATGTAATAAGCAGCCTCTGCTAAACAACCGGTGTATATCTGTTCTATTTTCATTTACTGCAGTATCAAGTAGTGATCAGGATTGAGAAAACCCATTAATCAAGTATCCTGCATCAAAAATAGCGCTAAATAATTATAACCGAAATGATGACAGTCATAATTGCAGAAGTTTTACTTTATAGAAGTTCGCAACATTTGGATGTTAAGTTGATCAAATACACCTGCGGGATTTGAATGTTAGTCTTTAGTTAATTCTCCCCGTAAAGATTCATCCATTAACTTGCGACTTTGTTCCAATGGTAAATTAAGCCCGAGAACAAACATCAACTTTGTAACCGTGGATTCAAAGGTAAGATCGTAGCCACTGATAATTCCCATTTTCAGCAATTCTCTACTGGTTTCGTAACGACCTAACTGAACAGATCCTTTTTTACATTGAGAGATATCGATAATGATCTTCCCGCTTAAAATAGCTTGGCGAAGTGCGTCTAAAAACCACTGAGCGGTAGTGGTGTTACCAGAACCAAACGTTTCCAGAATTATAGCATCCACTTTTGAATCAGTTATTGCAGAAACTGCCTGTGGGGTAATGCCAGGATATAATTTTAAAACGCCAATGTTAGCATTAAAATTAGTGTGTAAAGTTAATTCACCATGCGGTGCATTGAGCACATAATTGGTATAGAATTGCAGGTGGACGCCGGCCTCTGCCAACACCGGATAGTTTGGTGAACGAAAAGCCTCAAACTTTTCGCTATTGTATTTGATTGATCGGTTTCCGCGAAACAGCTGCGAATCAAAATAGATGCATACTTCAGGAAAGAGCGATTTACCATTTTCTTTGGTTGCAGCAATCTCTAATGCGGTTATCAGGTTTTCTTTGGCATCTGTACGGATTTCGCCAATTGGTAGCTGCGAACCGGTTAACACCACTGCCTTCCCGAGGTTTTCTAACATGAAACTTAATGCCGAAGCTGTAAACGCCATGGTATCTGAACCATGGAGAATTACAAAACCATCATAAAGATCATAACGATTATAGATCAGTTCTGCCAAGGTCTTCCAAATCTCCGGATCCATGTTAGATGAGTCTAAAACCGGATCAAAAGAATGGACATCCAGTTGATAATCCAGCCGACTTAACTCAGGTACATTTTCTTTAATTTGCTCGAAATCGAAGGGAATCAACATTCCGTTACTGGGATCATTCACCATACCGATGGTTCCACCGGTATAAATTATAAGAATTTTAGTCATTTGGTTGGTCTGGTTGCTCCTCACAAAGAAACTAAAAGAATTTCATTTTAACGGGGTTTTAAATGATAAAAATCAGATCAAAAGGCTATTTCGATTTAGCATTTTGCGAAAATGATAATAAATGTCTAAACAACGGTTAAGATTTGAAGATTGCGACTAAGCTTTCCCCTTATTTAAATTAATCTTGATGCCTCTATCAAAAGAGAATTTTTCAATTAGCTATACGCTGAACACTTTTTTAGAATTTTCCGTGGTGATGTTTGCTACTTCTTCAACAGAAACGCCATAGATTTCGGCCAATTTTTGTGCTATATAAATCAGGTAACTACTTTCATTCGGCTTGCCACGGAAAGGAACTGGGGCCAAATAAGGAGAATCTGTTTCCAACACTAAATTTTGCAAGGGAATGTCGTTCAACACTACATCCAAACCTGCCTTTTTGTATGTAACCACACCGCCGATTCCTAAATAAAAATTAAGATCAATAGCTTGTTTGGCCTGTTCAACATTTCCTGTAAAGCAGTGGAAAATTCCCCTGAGCTTTTCGCCTCTTTCACTTTCTAATACTTCGAACACCTCATCGAAAGCTTCTCTGCAATGAATTACTATCGGTAAGCCTACATCTTTTGCCCAGCCAATTTGCTTCCGAAAGGCATCTTGCTGATATGCTAAAGTTGTTTTATCCCAATATAAATCAATTCCTATCTCCCCTATTGCATAAATCTGCCTGCCAGAAATACTTTTATTGATTTCATCTAATATACTAGCATAATCCTCCTTAACATCACATGGGTGCAGACCAGCCATAGCGAAACAATTCTCCGGATACTTCATAACCAAATCATCAATCATTGCAATTGATTTCACATCCACATTTGGTAAGAACAGCCGGTTAACGTCATTTTCAAAACAACGTTCCATTAACTGGGCTTGCTTTTCGGCATCCTGTTCGTAATAAACGTGCGTATGGGTGTCTGTAAAAATCATGTTTGTAGCTAATCGGTATTAATAAATTTATTTGTAGCGCTTTAATAAAACTGTTAAGCCTTCGTTTTTTTAGGCTTCTTGGGCTTTACTGGATCGGCTTCAAATTTATGCCCGTCGAATTCCATTTCCTTCTTTAAGAATTTACCGGTTAAGCTGAGTGGATTTTGAATTAAACCTTCAGGAGTACCTTCGAAAAGGATTCGCCCACCACCGGCTCCGCCTTCCTCACCTAGATCGATTACCCAATCTGCTACTTTTACTACATCTAGATTATGTTCAATCACCAGAATGGTATTCCCTTTTTCCACCAACTCCTGTAATACACCTAAAAGCACATTGATGTCTTCAAAGTGGAGACCTGTTGTTGGTTCATCTAAAATATAAAATGTTTTTCCTGTGTCTTTCTTAGAAAGTTCAGTAGCCAGTTTTACCCTTTGTGCCTCACCACCAGAGAGCGTAACAGATGATTGACCTAGCGTGATGTAACCCAAACCGACATCTTTCAATGTTTTAATTTTGCGGTAAATGATTGGAATGTTCTCAAAGAAAACACATGCATCTTCAATACTCATATCCAACACATCACTGATCGATTTTCCACGAAAGCGAACTTCTAACGTTTCGCGGTTATATCTTTTACCACCACATTCTTCACAAGGGACCTGAACATCCGGCAAGAAATTCATTTCAATAACTTTTAACCCGGCTCCCTGACAAGTTTCGCATCTTCCACCTTTAACATTAAACGAGAAACGACCTGGCTTGTATCCCCGAATCTTCGCTTCTGGCAACTGTACAAAAAGGTTTCTGATATCGGAAAAAACACCTGTGTAAGTTGATGGATTAGACCTCGGTGTTCTCCCTATCGGCGCCTGATCAATCTCAATCACCTTATCAATTTCCTTCAAACCACTTATCTTTTCATATGGAAGCGGCGTCTTTTTCGCCCTGAAAAAATGGTGATTTAAAATTGGATACAGCGTTTCTGTAATTAAACTTGATTTCCCAGATCCAGAAACACCCGTAACGGCGATAAATTTTCCCAAAGGAAAGTCTACAGATACTTCTTTTAAATTATGACCGGTGGCTTTGATAATGGAAAGTTTATGTCCGTTTCCTTTTCTTCTCACCGCAGGCATTTCAATTTTCTTGTCTCCGTTTAAATATGCAGCAGTTAAGGTTTTCGATTTCAAAATCTGTGCAGCAGTTCCTTCAGCTACCACCGTTCCACCATGAATACCTGCCCCAGGACCAACATCAATAACCCAATCGGCTTCCAGAATCATGTCTTTATCATGTTCGACTACCAAAACGGTATTTCCTAAATCACGGAGATTTTTTAGTGCATTAATTAAACGCTCATTATCACGTTGGTGCAAACCAATACTTGGCTCATCCAAAATGTACATTACGTTCATTAGCTGAGAACCGATTTGTGTTGCCAACCGGATCCGTTGCGCCTCACCACCAGATAATGTACGTGCAGTTCTATCCAAAGTTAAATAGGTTAAACCTACGTCGGTTAAAAAGCCAATTCTCGCCTTAATCTCTTTTAAAATTTCTTTTGCAATGATATTCTGTCGATCTGAAAGGCGTTCATCCACATGCTCAAACCATTTGTAAAGGTTGCTGATGTCCATTGAGGAAAGCTCAAAAATGTTTTTCCCATCAACTTTAAAATGAAGACTTTCTTTTTTCAAACGTGCGCCATGACACTCGGGGCAGGTTTTTAACTTGCGGAAGGCATCCATATCATCAGATGCAGATTCGCTTCTTTTTTCGTTCTGCTCTTCCAACATCTTAATGATCCCATCAAAAGTGATGTTGTAGTTCTGCACATTCCACTTATTGTATTCTACCTCAACCTTAATTAAATCAGGCGAGCCATTTAAAATCATATTAATCACCTCATCACTCAGCTTTTCTATTGGTGTAGAGAGGGAGAAAGCATATTTTTTGGCGAGTGATTTTAATACCTGGAACATCCAGATATCGCGATATTCTCCAAGCGGCGCTAAGCCACCATTCAAAATACTTAATTTAGGATTCGGAATAACAGATTCTCTATCCACTACGAAGATATAACCTAAACCATCGCAACGGTCGCAGGCTCCATATGGCGAGTTAAACGAAAAGCTATTAGGTTGTGGTTCATCATAAGAAATACCCGTAGTTGGGCACATCAAAAATTTACTAAAATGAGCAACATGATTGTCCTTATCCGTGATTTTGATTACTCCTTTACCCATCTTCATGGCGGTTTGAACAGAATCCAAAAGGCGCTTTCTATCTTTATCATCTACGATCAGGCGATCAATGACCACTTCAATATCGTGGATTTTATATCGATCTACCTGCATTTTAGCAGAGATATCTTTGATTTCGCCGTCAACACGCACTTTTACATACCCTTGTTTACGGATTTGCTCAAATAGTTCACGGTAATGCCCTTTTCTTCCTTTTACAACCGGCGCTAAAATATTTACCGCCATGCCATCGAATTTATTGAAGATATTTTGCAAAATCTGATCTTCGCTCATACGCTCCATTTTTTCTCCTGTATTATAAGAGAAGGCATCTGCCACACGGGCGTAAAGCAAACGCATGAAATCGTAAATTTCGGTAATGGTACCTACTGTGGAGCGTGGGTTTTTGCTGGTGGTTTTTTGCTCAATAGCAATTACCGGGCTTAAACCTGAAACTTTATCTACATCCGGACGCTCCATACCGCCCATAAACTGACGGCTGTAGGCGCTAAAAGTTTCCATGTAGCGGCGCTGGCCCTCTGCATATATGGTATCGAACGCCAGGGAGGATTTTCCGCTACCGCTTAATCCGGTAATCACAACCAATTGGTTGCGGGGAAAACTTACATCTATATTTTTTAAATTATGTACCCTTGCTCCATAAACTTCTACTTCTTTCTGCTCGCCAAGGTCGATAGATTTGTTGCTCATATATTATTGAAAATTGGATGGAATTTTGGCAAAAAACAAGGCCGAATTCCAATCTGCAAAATTGCTAAAAATTTTATCAAAAAGAAAGTGTAATCCAATCTGTATTAAGGATTAATTGTCATAATGTCGGCTTCGATTTCTGAGGAAACCGGATGAAAAACCAAAACGCATATAACCATAATGGTCCTGAAAATAAATATTGTAATTATCCTCTCCATAATAACCAACCGCAGCCATTAAAAACACATTATTCATAAATGGAAAGCTATAGTTGAAATTAATCTCCGCGTTTAATCGCTTTCCTATATTTACAATAGTCTTCGTTGGGATTTTATTCACCGCATAAGACACTTCAGTATTTAAACGCCACGTTTCTTTCTCGGTTTTAACTTTCGCTTTATTTTTTGCATTTCTTTCAATCTGATCATATTTCCGCCAGGAGAAATTATAAAGCACCCGCGTAAAGCCAAAATTAGAATCCAAAGCTGGCTCATATCTAAAAAACTTATGCCACTGCAAGCCAACACGGTGATTGAAAGAATAATAACTTTCATTTGCAGCCAGAGGAGATAAATGACCAAAACGATAAGAGACTGTTAAATAGTTCGCGTTGAAATTTCCGTTCAATGTATTTACCGTCCCATCTTGATTGACTGCGTTTTGATCTTGTCCGTTGGAATGATGGGTAAATGCCAACTCGCCGTATTGATAATGATCAGGATTTCTATTTAAACGTGCGTAAGCCGCAAAACCTAAACGATAACTTGGCGTACGCACACCGGCAGAAAATTCATTACGAACACGAACCGTAAAATCTGGAATAATGGAGAAGGCCACCGGCGACTTATAACTTCCTAACAACATATAATTAGTAGTTAAGCGACCATTGATGACATATTTTGATGGCGCCCCCAACTCGCCAGCTGGCGCGGTATAAGAAAAGTCTGAGTTTTCTTTATACAGATTTACATATTCCCTATTGGCATATTCTCGCTTGATGAAGAGTGAATCTTGCGCAAAAAGATGAAAACCAAGAAAAGATAGGGCAAGTATTAAAAGCGTTTTCATCATACCATATAAACGTTAGTTAGGAGATGATGGTTTTATAACCGAAGATATATTCGTTGGTGAAGCAATAGAATTTGGTTGACACTTTTTTAATGTGCTGGAGTTGCATAGTTACGTCCAAAATTCATATATTTGTACGTATAGATTTTTAGTTATGGATGCGAAACTAACATTAAAACTTAATCAAGAAATTATCGAACGGGCTAAGTTATATGCTTCTGATAAAAAATTGAGCTTATCCAGGTTAATCGAGAATTATTTAAATGTGCTAACTACCGAACAGAATAAAGACGAATTAAATATTTCACCCTTTGTTAAAAGTTTAACATCTGGTATAAAAATACCAGCCGATTATGATTACAAAAAAGATCGTGCAAATTATTTAGACGAAAAATACAAATGATTAATCTTTTTTTGGACACTAACGTCATACTGGATTTACTTGGAGAAAGGATCCCTTTTTTTGATTCGATTGCAAAAGTTGCAACGTTAGCCGATCAAAAAAAACTTATAGTAACGGCATCGCCATTATCTTTCGTGACAGTTGAATATGTATTAACAAAGTTTGAGTCTTCTGAAGCTGTACTTAATAAATTAAGAAAATTTAAAATCCTTTGTAAAGTATGCGAAGTTAATGAAGAATTAATAGATAAAGGATTAAATTCTAATTTCAAGGATTTTGAAGACGCAGTCCAATATTTTACAGCGATGCGTTCTAACTGCAATATTATCATAACCAGAAACGGTAAAGATTTTAAACATTCAACAATACCAGTTATGACTGCTGATGAATATTTAAGCAGCAGATATTATTCAACTGTTGCTAATTATTAGTTTAGAAATAAACATCCACTTTTAATTTTACCACTCAATCGTTGTTCCATTTTCTGTTGGATGACCGGTACAAACTAAAACCCTTCCTCTTTCAATCTCATCATCAGTAAGCACCTCATTATAATCCATACGCACATTTCCTTTTGTACAATTGGCCACACAGGTACTGCAAACCCCTCCCATGCAACTGTAAGGCAATTTTATTTTATGCTCAAGCGCAACATCTAAAATTCTTTTTGGCCACGGCACAGCCAAATTATAAACTAAGCCATTGAAATTTAAGATTACCGAATACGTATTCTTGTCTACCACCTTTTCAGAACTATCGTCCTCATCAACTTCATCTTCAGGTAATACGAATGTTTCTCTTTTTATCTGTTTAAGATCAAAACCCATTCCCAATAAGGTGATCCTGCACAAGTCCATATAGATAATAGGTCCGCAGGTATAGAAAAGTGCATTTTCACGTTCAAAATGTAAATTTTCTTTCAGTAACTTTTCAATATAAAATTTATTCAGCCTCGCAGTCATAAGGTTTTTGCTATTACTGAAAATCCAAACGATTTTCAATCGCTCGGGGTAGCGTGCCTGCCATTCCAACAATTCATCATAGAATAAGGCATCTTCCATTGATCTATTGCTATAAACCAGCGTGATCACTGATTTTAGTTCGCGAACTAAAGCCGTTTTTAAGATGGAAAACAATGGTGTAATACCCACTCCGGCAGCGAACAGGAAAAGATCTCTTTCTAAGTTTTCTTCAGGCAAATAACTAAATAACCCTTGCGGTTCCTGTGCAAATAAAATGTCGCCCAAGGCTGTTTTATGATGAAGGAACCTGGAAATCTCTCCATTTTCTACCCTTTTCACCGTAATAGCTAAAGGCTCATCCACATCTGGTGAACTGGTAAAAGAATATGACCTTCGAACCTCCCTATTCTTGCCCTCAAAAACCAACGATACAAATTGCCCTGACAAATAAGTCGGATACTGGCCTTCTACCTCTTCAAATTGAAAAGTGATATTGTCTCCAGGCTGATTGATGATCTTATTAATACGAAGTTTAAACATAATGCAAAGAAAAGGAATTTGAGTCGAAAAGTCGTTTGTCGCTTGTCGTTTGTCGTTTGTCGTTTGTCGTTTGTCGTTTGTCGTTTGTCGTTAAAAGGAACAATCAATAGCTAAGTCGTGTTTGACCTATATTTTTTTAACACGGTAAAGATTGGGTTAGAAGGTAAGACGGTTAGGAGGTTAGGAGGTTAG
>JAZBLB010000024.1:0-23008 GCA_037032985.1 Bacteroidota bacterium | reverse complement strand
GAAAACACTTCCGTGGCAATCCGTGTTTATTTATTGGTTAACTAACGCAGAGAAAATAGCCTAATAACTGCTTTTAGCTTTTTGAAAAAACAGTTCTGCTGTTGACGATTTCATTCATTATCACCTAACGGGCGTGCCACCATGGCCTATGGAATCAAACTATCGTTCAATCATCTTCCAAAAAAAAACGTCCTGATTAGAAAATCAGAACGCCTTACCAAATGCTTGTCTTTATCTTAACTATATTATTCGCCGTTGTAAGCCAATAAAACACGCTTCTTTTCGTATCCGTAGCGCTTAGGATGTTCTACAATCTGTTTCATGGAAATAACCTTATAAACATAACGGCCAGTTTCCTGGTTCAGCTTCATTTTATAATAATTATCCTGATTTTGATTAGAGATTTGCCTGCGCAAACGGCCATCGCCCACATTGTAGGCTGCAGCTACGAGGGTCCAGCTTTCCAAGCCCCTATACATTTCTTTGATGTATTTACAAGCTGCTACAGTAGATTTACGTAAGTTATAGCGCTCATCAACTCTTCCGTTTACTTTTAAGCCGTAAGAGCGTGCTGTACCGGGCATAAATTGCCAGATTCCGGCGGCACCTTTTGGGGAAACTCCACCAGCTAATCCAGATTCAACCAAAGCCAAATACTTGAAATCGTTAGGAATTCCATACGCGGCAAGAATCGGTTCGATAACAGGGAACCATTCTTGTGCCTTTTTGTGCAAACGATTTGTTTGCGTAATGCCGTAAGTATGTGCGGCAAGGATTTTTTTCATTTTGCGCTCTACCCTTTTATCGCCCAAAGGCAAGGTTTCATCAGCAAAATTTAATTGAGCCATTAAAGACTGAGGTTTTTCCTCTTTTTTAACTTTAAGGGTATCAGTTGGCAGTATTGTAGTGTGTAATTTTTCTTCTTTTAAAAGACTTTTTTGTGCTAAGGGCATTTGGTAAGCGAACACTTTTGCCATGATAAATAGTGTTGCCACTACCGCAAATGGTACGATGTGTTTCTTTAACATCTTCCTCCTTTTTTTGGTGAACTTATATAAAAACGTCGGCAAAGCTAAAAAATAATAACCACATTATCAAATAGTTACACAAAAACCCAACAAAAACAGCCTCTAAACCGCTTAAAACGTGGATTTTAAATTTCCAAAATCAAGCTATTTTTCCTATATTAGAGGCTATTTTTTTAATATACTTTTCCGCTCTTAAGCATTGTAATATTCACCAATTTTACATAAATTTGCAGCCCGCATTTTAGGGTGCGGTTAAAAGCGTATCATGATAAATAAAAACAACAGGAACAGTCGGGATGACAAGTCCAAAGCGGGTAGCCGGAACACTGATGGCAGAAGTAATTCAGCCGGATCTGACAGAAGAAGATCAGACGACAGAGACAACAAATTCAACAAATCATCCGATTCTAAGGATAACTTCAGACCTAGAAGTTCAGAAGGCAAAGATTTTAAATCGAAATCATTTAGCGACAGAAAAGATTCAAGACCAAGAACAGGCGGACGTGATTTTAAATCAAAAGATTCAGAACCACAGAGTTTCAAATTTGGAGATCGTGAGTTCAAATCAAAAGATACAGGCGCAAAAGAAGAACGCAGCTACAAACCGAGAGAAGGCGGATCGAGAGATTATAAACCTAGAACGGGAGATCGCGATTTTAAACCAAGAGAAGGTGGAGCAAGAGATTATAAACCAAGAACGGGAGACCGCGATTTTAAATCGAAAGATGGTGGATCAAGGGACTATAAACCTAGAACAGGCGACCGTGATTTTAAATCTAAAGATGGTGGATCAAGAGACTTTAAACCTAGAACAGGCGATAGAGATTTCAAACCAAGAGAAGGTGGAGCAAGAGATTATAAACCAAGAACAGGAGAACGCGATTTCAAATCTAAGGATGGAGATTCGAGAGATTTTAAACCGAGAGAAGGCGGATATAAAGATTACAAATCAAGAGGTGGCAGAACAGATGACTTCAAGCCAAGTGCTGGAAGTTCAAGAGATGTAAAACCAAGAGAACCGAGAGAAGGCGATTCTCGTCCGTTTAGAAAACGCGAAGAGGCACAACCAAGGGATACAGAATTTAACCGCCCGGAGCGAACTGTTATTGCCCCTGCTCGTAAAACAAATGAAGATAAAGGCTTAATTCGCCTAAACAGGTATATTTCGAATGCAGGAATTTGCTCTCGTCGGAAAGCTGATGAGCTAATTGCAGCAGGTGTAGTTTCTGTAAATGGTGAAGCAGTTACGGAATTGGGCCACAAAGTGGATCCATCTAAAGACTTAGTTCGTTATAACGGCGAGCTGCTTAAGCGCGAGAAAAAAGTTTACGTTTTACTTAATAAACCAAAAGACTACATTACCACTACGGATGATCCACAGGAACGCCGTACCGTAATGCAATTGGTTGACAAGGCTAGCCGTGAACGTATTTACCCAGTTGGTCGCTTAGATCGTAACACCACAGGTTTATTATTGATGACGAATGATGGCGAACTTGCAGATAAATTATCTCATCCAAAAAATGGCATTACAAAAATTTATAATGTTGAATTAGACAAATCTTTATCACAAGGTGATTTGAATAAAATTGCTTTTGGTTTGGAACTGGAAGATGGATTAATCAAACCAGATAATATTTCCTACGTAGCTGGTGGAACTAAAAAAGAAATCGGTATCCAGATTCACAGTGGAAAAAACAGGATTGTTCGTCGTATTTTTGAACACCTGGGTTATAGCGTTGAGAAACTAGACAGAGTTGTTTACGGCAATTTAACGAAGAAAGATTTACCTCGTGGTAGATGGCGCTACCTGGAAGATCATGAATTGATCCAGATCAAACACTTAATAAAATAATCATAAAGGCAATCGAAAGGTTGCCTTTTTTGTTGTTTTACATGTTGCTCCTTGAAACAGAACTGATTGGTCTTCCCTATTTGTTTTACCTCTTGATTTTTCAGTAAACATTGCCATTTCAAAAAAATATTTAACAATAGCCCCAACAAATTTTTATCATCTTTGTTCCAAAAGAAGATCATCATATGAAAAAATATATTGGAATATTCTTAATGTCGTTAATATCTACAATTGCAGTCGCTCAAAAACATTATAACCTGATAGTCGGTACCTATACCGCCCCAGGTAAAAGTGAAGGCATATATACTTATGATTTTGAGGGTGCTACAGGCAATACCAGTCTAAAAAATATCACCAAGGGTATTGCAAACCCAAGTTATCTGGCTATTTCTCCTGATAAAAAATACGCTTATGCGGTAAATGAAATTGGAGACAAAAGCTCGGTTAGTGCTTTCAAATATGAAGCAAAATCAGGTAAATTGACATTTTTAAATAAAGTCGATAGTCATGGCGCAGATCCTTGTTTCATTATTGCAGATGCTCAGAATGTTTTAGTGGCAAATTATTCTGGCGGTAGTTTAGCTGTGTTTTCCCGCAATGCTGATGGATCTTTAAGTGACGCTATGCAAGTGATTAAACATACAGGGAAAAGCATAGACCCTAAAGGCAGACAAGAAAGTGCACATGTGCATATGGTAAAATTTACACCAGACCATCAGTATTTAGTTGTTAACGATTTGGGCGAAGATCAAACTTATATTTACAATTATAATCCTACTGGAAAGAATCAAACACTCGTAGAAAAATCAGTGATTAAAACCAATGTAGGAACGGGTCCACGTCACATTGTTTTCAGTCCGAACGGAAAGTTCGCTTACCTTGTTCATGAATTTAATGGCAGTATCACCACATTTGAATATAAAGAGGGTATGCTCACTAAAACACAGGAAATTGGTACGACACCAAAAGACTTCAAAGGTGCGGTTGATGCGGCTGACATTCATGTGTCTGAAGATGGAAAGTTTCTTTACGAGACCAACCGAGGTGATGCAAATAGTATTTCCGCGTTTGCTATTCTTCCAACTGGTAAGCTACAACTCATCGAAACTCTTAGTACACTTGGTAAAGGACCAAGAAACTTTACGATAGATCCTAGTGGTAAATTTCTTTTAGTTGGCCACCAGTACACCAATAACGTCGTTATTTTTAACAGGGATACTAAAACCGGAAAATTAAAAGACAGCGGAAAAAGAATCAACGTAGGTGCACCTGTGTGCTTGGTTTTTGATAAATAACGGCGGAATTTAATTACGAATATAGAATAGGTTGCCTAAATGTACAAAAATAGAAGCTTATTTAAAGTTATTGTGACAGAGATCCCAAAACACTACAGACTTATTAAGCACTTTTAAAACAATCGCTATCTGCATCATCCATTTCATTGCGATCTGCTTCAGTTGATCGCACCAGAATGAACAGCAACTCATGCCCTTGGTTGAAACCAATGGCGATGAAAACCAAACAAGTTACTATAAACTATCGTTATAAAAATCCCTCGCCAGATAAAAAAAATAGAAGCTTATTAATTTATGGCAATGAAAGTCAAGTGAGAACCAGAACACAATCGCTATCTGCATCATCCATTCATGGGCGATCTGCTTTAGCTAATCCCATCAAAACGAATAGCAACTCATGCCCTTGGTTGAAACCAATGGAGATGAATACCAAGCAAGTTGCCATGAAAAGTCACTCGTTGGGCATGAAATTTAAAACAAAATTAAAAAGACCCGCTTTTCAGCGAGTCTTTAGTCAATATTTAAAGTTAAAATTATGCAGGTTCTGCAACTTTAACTACGTTACGATATGGGAAAGAACTACAGATGTGACGGCGTGCAAAACGACCCGGAGAATCTGCATTCACTAATTTAACATAAATCGCTTTTGGCACATCAAAGTACTCATATGCACTCCCATCAAAAAACTGGATATTTAAAACAGATTGTTTGTATTCAAAATCTAAAATATTAGAGTTTGTAATCGTTTGTGTATAAGTTTCGATGTTTTGCTCACGTGTTTCTGGTGCAATACTAACCAAAAAATGGTAAGCCTCTATAATGTCTTTACTTCTTGCCTCTGCCGCTAATTTCTCCTCCTCAACCTGGAATTTATCAGGGTGACACTCTTTCATCATGGTGCGGTAAACCGACTTAAGCGCTGCAAGCTCGGCCGTCTTATCTACGTTCAAAAGCTTTCTGTAATCTACTATCTTTTTCATTTGCCGCAAAGGTACGATTTATAATGATTTGATTTAGAGAAAGTTTAATTTGATAATGATTTCTTGATAAGAATCTTACATAGTGAATATTAGGGCCGATTTATTTCATCGCGATACGCCTAAATGATATGCTATTCAACGGGACTTCATTCCCATCGCCAGAAATATAAAAAGTCGCTCGGATGTCAAGCGACTTACTATTATAATATTTACAGCTAAAATTTGCTCTGCAACGAGTTCTCAATTACTTCTCGATAAAAATCCACATAAAAAGGAAGAATTTTTTTCAAATCGAAATCCTGAGCTCTTGTAAACGCATTTTCCTTAAACTGTCTTAAAGTTTCATCGTCTTTTAAAATGGAAATCGCATTCGCTGCCATTGCATCAACATCGCCAACGTTGCTCATATATCCACAGAAACCATCAACATTCAACTCTGGTAAACCACCAGCATTTGTTGTAATGGCAGGCACTTTGCAAGCCATCGCTTCCAATGCTGCTAAACCAAAACTTTCTGATTCCGATGGCATCAAAAATAAATCTGAAACGGATAAGATTTCTTCTACGGCATCTTGTTTACCCAGGAAACGAACATTCTCGCCAATATTTAAACTGCGGCAAAGTTGTTCATCATAAGCCCTTTCCGGGCCATCGCCCACCATCAATAATTTCGAAGGGATTACGGCCTGAACTTTTTCAAAGATCCTGATCACATCCGATGTACGTTTTACTTTTCTAAAATTGGAGGTATGTATTAGAATTCTTTCATTATTTGGTGCAATCGCTTTCTTAAAATGATCTTTAGCCTGCAAACTAAACCGGCTAAAGTCTATAAAGTTGGGAATTACCTTAATGTCTTTAGTAATATCAAAATGGTTATAGGTATCTTTTCTTAAATCATCTGAAACAGTGGTTACACCATCACTTTGGTTAATAGAAAAAGTAACCACTGGCTTATAGGTTGGATCTTTACCCACCAGCGTGATATCTGTACCATGCAGGGTGGTTACTACCGGAATATGAATACCATAACTTGCTAAAATCTGCTTCGCCATAAAAGCTGCCGAAGCATGTGGTATGGCATAATGTACATGGAGAACATCTAATTGCTCAAAACGAACCACGTCAACGAGCTTACTCGCTAAAGCAGATTCATAAGGTGCATAATCAAAAAGGGGATAATCTCTTACCGAAACTTCGTGATAAAATAAATTTGCCGAGAAAAAATCCAGTCTGGCTGGCTGGCTGTATGTGATAAAATGAACCTGGTGCCCTTCATTTGCCAATGCTTTTCCAAGCTCCGTTGCAACTACTCCACTACCACCAAAAGTTGGATAGCAAACAATTCCTATTTTCATTTATAAATGCTTTGTTGTTATGCAAATGTAGCCCATTTGCCTGTATAATGCATGTCGGAATATTGCAATAAAAAGCAGCTAATTATTAGCGGATAAATGAACCTTTTTTGATGTTAGACATTAAAATCTAACTTCAAAAACACCATCTCTGATTACAATCGAATCCTGAAGATTTTTAGTATTGTAAAGCACACCGTCAATTTTACCACCAACGAATGGTGATGATCCATCCTTTGGTTTTTCATACTTGGTAATATTCACAACGAATGGTTTTTTCAATTCACTAGTAGTATATACATCTGAAGAAGTTGAGCTCTTTACGATTAAATAAATATTCGAAGAGAAAGATTCCAGATAGGCTCTAGCACTTGAAATGGTATACGGTTTCTGCTCTATATCAAAAATCTGAAAAGACAGCTGGGCGCTAGAGGAGTTTGATATTCGATTTGGAATGGCTACATCAACCCTATACAAATCTTTATCTGTTCCTTTTCCGTATCCAAGAACAGTCCAGCTTCCACGAAAAACACCTCTATTTTCGCCTAACGATCCTTTAATATTTAAATCCTTACCTGCAATGTTCGCATTAAAATATTGGATATAAACCGGCTTAACCGGAATTTCAATTTTATCTTTTTTACAGGATAGAAATATTATGGCTAGCAATAATAGGCCGACGAATTTTAGATGTGTTTTCATTTACGTAGCATGTAAAAAAATCTAGCATTTATACGGAAAATAATACAAGTTACTATAATTAATTTTATTTTTTCGAAAGTGAGTTACGACTTACAGGCTGTTTAATAAGATAGAAGCATAGAGATTAGAAAATCGCTACTTCAAACTCCTCATTTCTTCTTTAATCACGAGAAAAAGTTCGTTTGGCCTTTGCGTACCGATAAAATATTCAAGGCCATCCCGATCGGTTAATACTACGGCATCTTTACCTGAAGAATAAAAACGAATTGTGCCTTTAGTGTGCAGGTTATAAACGGGATTATTGAAGAAATAACGGCTGTAAGTGGCTTTGCGAACATCTACTATACTGTTCAAATCAATTTTCACTCGTTTGGTGGTCCATAGTCCGTCTAATATCATGCTACCGTTATCTACAATAATTTTGTATTGAATAAGGAAAAGCAAGAGCATGGAAACGCCAATGATTCCAAATCCTACTACCAGAAAAAGATCCTGAGTATTATCGCGATCACGCTCATAAACGTAAGCTGCAAAACAAAACGCAGCCATAATTAATCTGATGAAAATGCGAACATAATCTCTACCAATGTATTGTTTTTCGATATAGGCGTATTTGCTTTCCACTTAATTATTTTCGAGTTCGAATATAGCAACTTTTTTTGTTGCGGTGGTTAATTTATATCGATTATCCTGTCGCATACCAGCAATCCAAATAATCTCCCCGTTTCCGTTTACTAAGATCGGTGTGTTATGCTTTAAATGAAGGGGAACTTTTTCATCAATAAAAAAATCACTCACTTTTTTAAGAAAACGCATCCCTAGCGGCACGAACTTATCTCCAATTTGCCATTTGCGTAATACCAAAGGAAAAATCAATTTATCAGCATTTACAAAAGCCTTAGTTGCATCAGTCTCAAATTTAATTTCTGTAGAATAGCGCAATGAAATATCATAGTCTCCGAAATTAGTCTTTGCAGCTGCCGGATGAATAAATTGATTGGTAAGGAGCTGCGCATTTCTTTCTACAATTACCAAATCGTTTCTGTTGATGATTGCCTGATGGCTTGAACTCAAAAATTGGGTACCACTTCTCCCTGATAGATTTTCAATAATTTCATCCACCACATGGGCCGTAAAATGGAATGACTTAAGTAATTCGTATAAAAGTAATTTCTGAGGATTCAGTTTCGCCACAGCTTTCAATGACAAATACCATGCATCAGCTTTTTGAATAACCAGTTCTGCACGAAGTTGGGCAACCTGTAAATCTAAAAAATTTTCAAGTGATGCAAAACGATCGATGTTTTCTGCAAAAGTTTTTTCAAGATTTGGATTTATTTTCCGCAGATGCGGAATAACCTGCAACCTCAATTTATTACGGGTATAATTTGTAACCGCATTCGAGCTGTCTTCCACGAATGCGATGTGTTCCTGTTCGATAACTTGGTCGATCTGCTCACGATTTAAAAAAAGCAATGGCCTGATCAGCTGACCTCTTTTCGGCAAAATACCATGCAAACCGCTAATGCCAGTGCCACGAGTGAGGTTAATTAATACCGTTTCTATGGCATCATTTTGATGTTGTGCCAGGGCGATATAATCGTAACCGTAGGCTAACCTAATCTGCTCAAACCATGCATAGCGCAAATTACGTGCAGCCATTTGAGTAGAAATTTTGTTTTCTACAGCATATTTTTTTGTTTCAAAATGCGTTACATGAAATGGAAGGGAGTGAACATCGGCAAGTATTCTTACAAAATTTTCATCGCGCTGCGCTTCATCTGCCCGCAAGCCAAAATTACAATGAGCTACACCAATATCAATGCTTAGTGCCTTAAACATATGCAACATCAATACCGAATCTTTTCCGCCGCTAACAGCTAAAAGAATCTTATTACCGTTGGTAAACAACTCGTTTTTCTTAATAAAATCCTGAAATTGAGATAAGGGTAACATCCACCAAAAATATTTAATTTTAACTGGTATTCCGAACGTTCGGAACAAAAAACTAACTTTGTAGGGTGCAAAAAATATTTGTTTTTCTATTTCTTTTAATAACTCCTTTTTTTCTATTCGGCCAAAAGCAGATTAAAATAGTATCATACTCCAAAATTAATGGAGATGTAAAAAATAGTGTTACTTATTTAAGGAATCCGGTTTTTCAACAGGATAACGCTACGCTTACCTGCGATAGTGCTGTTTTTTACAATAAGCGAAACTATTTCGAGGCATATAGAAACGTACACATCAATCAGCTCACCACTGATATCTATTCTAATCAGCTGGAATATGATGGAAATAAAAAGCAGGCTCATTTGACTGGAAATGTTAAAATGACAGATCCTACATCTGTTTTAACCACTGAAATTTTAGACTACAATACCGTTAGCAAAATTGGAACTTACACCAGCGGCGGCAAAATTGTAAATCAGCAGGTAACGCTGACCAGCAAAAACGGTTATTATTTTAGTGGAAGTAATGATGCTTATTTTAGGTATAACGTTGTGGTAGTTACTCCCCAGGTAACGATCAAATCTGATACTTTGCGTTACAACACACAATCAAAATGGACTTATTTCTACGGTCCAACCAATATAAAAGGTAAAGACGATAATTTATATACCGAAAATGGCGCCTACAATACAGCTACGGAAGATGCTTATTTCGGAAAGAAAAACCTTTACACGCAAGGTACGCGATCGTTGAAGGGAGATAGCTTATATTATTTTGGCAAAATAGGCTATGGAAAAGCGGTGAAAAACATCGTGTTTTCTGATACAAAGGATAAAATGAAGATGTTTGGTGATTTAGGTTACTACTACAAAATTGATCAAAGAACTTTGGTTACCAGAAATGCTTATTTGGGCATCGGCACGGAAGATTCCGTGCTGGTAAAAGGCAAAAAACGTCCTGACAGCTTATGGATGGGCGCAGACACCCTCGAAACGCAAATGGTACTCCAAAAAAACCTGAAACTCGTTCCCAAAATTTCCATCAAAGCTGATAATGAAGTTGGTGAGGACGATGAAGACGAAGATAAAAAAGAAGGCAGTGAATCGTCAGAAAAAACCTCGGCAGAAAACAAAGAAGGAAACGCAAAGCAAAAACGAAATCTTAAAGGCAGGAACGAGAAAGGCGCTAAAAGTAAACCTAAAAGCGGAGAGAAGAATAGCGATCCTGCAGACCCGTTGGCTAAACTCCAGATAGATTCAACTAAAGTAGATACGCTGGCTAAGAGTTTGCCCAAACTGCATGCTGATAGTTCGAAAAACGGCAATATATTGAAAGTGAAGGCAGATTCTATTGTTAAAAATCTTCCAAAAATTAAAGGAGATAGTCTGGCACAAAAGGTGATCAAAAACAATACTTCCGTTACAAAGGAAGTTGTTGACAAGGCTGATAGCTTGGCAAAAAACGCAGGCAAAACAGACATAAAAAACCTTGGTAAAGGTGTAATTTCGACACTAAAGCCTGTTCTTGCTAAAAATGATACATCCAAGTTTAACCCCGCAGACACCGTGCAAGCCAGGATAATCAAGGCTTATCACGGCGTTAAGATCTTCAAAACCAATATTCAGGCTAAAACAGATAGTCTGTTTTATACCAGCGCTGATTCTACCTTAAGGTGTTTTGTGAATCCAATCATCTGGTCAGAGGGATCGCAACAGATTGCTGACACGATTTATGTGCAGTTCAAAAATAAAAAGCTGAATAATCTACAAGCCATTAGAAATGCATTTTTAGTAAATACACCTAAAGATTCTTTACGGTTTAACCAGATTAAAGGCAGGTTAATGACAGGTTTTTTCAATAATGGGAAACTTAAAACCATGTATGTTGATGGCAATGCAGAAAGCATCTATTATACGCAAGATGACAGCACGAAGGTTTATAAGGAAATGAACCAAACATTAAGTAGCCGGATCAAATTTATTTTTCAGGATAATGAAAACGACATCGAGGAAATTGTCTACATCAAAGGCGTTGAAGGTGCTTTAAATCCTGAAAGTAAAATATCAAAAGACAATGTATTGAAGGGGTTTTCGTGGAAACCTAAAGAACGTCCGAAAACTAAGAAGGATGCGATCGGCTCAGCTGGAAAGGCAAAACCTAAACCAAAAGGCAAAACAGTTATTGCCAACAAATCCGGCGCAAAAGCAGCGCCCGTAGGAAAACCAGCAACAGTTCCCGCAAAAAATAATATCAGCAAGGCCATTCAAACAAACTTGGAAATGGTAAAAGACAGCATTGGAGGGAAGAAAATTAACCTTCCTGGAAAGCCCGCTGACAGCAATAATTTTGGTATTAAACCAATTTTGCCGAAAAAGGATTCAACGGCGCTTAAGCCACTGAAAAAAATGTAATATTATTGGCTCTTCAAAAAATCTATCATTTTTTTTAACGCAATAGCCCGATGGCTGATGGTGTTCTTTTCAGCCATATCCATCTCTGCAAAAGTGATATCATAGCCATCCGGCTGGAAAATAGGATCATAACCAAATCCTTTTAAACCCGCTAAGTCTGCTCTGATCATACCGTTAATCACTCCTTCGAAAATATGGTTTTGTCCATTTTGCAATAGTGAGATTACTGTCTTAAATCTTGCTTTCCTGTTGGAAACGCCTTCTAATTTCTTAAGAACGAGATTAATATTATCCATATGATCACGGGTTCCAGCGTACCGAGCAGAAAAAACGCCGGGTTCGTTATTCAGTGCCTCTACTTCCAATCCGCTATCGTCAGCAAAGCAGCTCATGTTAAAGTGCTCCAGTACATAGCTGCTTTTCAAGGTTGCATTACCTTCGAAAGTATCAGCAGTTTCTGGAATGTCTACATCGCAGCCAATATCGGCCAGATTTAATACTTCATATTGCCCCTCAAGTGCCAAACGGATTTCATCTGTTTTATGTTGATTATTCGTGGCAAAGACTAGTTTTTGCATAGGTGTTTAGGTGTTTAGGTGTTGAATAAGCCAAGTAACTAATGTTACAATATCTAAAAATATTTGTCTGCACATTTCGGGGCGTGACACCTGATACTCAAGTCTTGATACTAAATACTTTGTACTAATTACTAAATACCTACAGCCTAATACTACTTAATTTTCTGCAGATTAGCCCAAAGCTGTTTTTTCGCACTTAAGTCGCTATCCAGGAGATGCAGATTCGGTGCAAAAATAATTCGGGTAGTATTGTGCGTAATAATTTCATTTTGCCAAACATAATTCAATTGCAGATCTGAAATCTCCACGCCAAAAGAAAGCATGATCACCGGTTGGAAAAACTGATGGAAGGTTGCGAAATTTTCACCTTGATAATTGGCATAATTTACAAGTGCGAAATCGGCTGTTCCCAGATCTACCGCTTTCACAATTTTTCGCAACAGTTCCCTCCCCTGTTCTGTACTTACATCGTGTTGCGCATCATTCACCAATATCAAAACTGATTTCTTATTTCCACCCAAAAATTTGAAAGATTTTTCAACTTCTAAAGGGACAATAATTGATGGTTTCTCGACGATTTCTTGCTTAACCTGTAGTACTTCTACAACCGATGGGACTGAAAATGTGGTGTTTACTATAGGTGTAGTCGAAATATTAGCCGATTTTATTTCCCGATCGGATTGAGGCAAAACAGGCTCTGCAGCAACATGATGCGTTATTTCTACGCTTTCATCATTTACCAAAAAAACATCTTCAGTAAAAAATAAGCGTAAAGCGTTCGCATTGTTGGTAACCTGGTTTTCCATTCGTATTTTTGTAGAATAATAATTTCTGTTAAAATTAGTTAAATATCTTATAATAGCGCCGCTAATTGTTACTTTTATCCCTTAAATTTTATAGAGTGCTCCCTGTAAAGAAAGCTTATTCCTTATTTGTTTTCAGCCTTATTTATAGCTTCTCATTCGCTCAGAATGTGGCTACGGTAAATGGTAAACCTGTAAGTACCAAAGAGTTTATTTGGGCCTATAAAAAAAGCCATAATGGAAGTGTAAGCGCAGATTATGCAGCGTTAGCGTCTTACTTAAATCTTTATTTAAATTTTAAATTAAAGGTTTTGGATGCCCGCGAAATGGGACTTGATAAAAATCCCTTTTATCAGGAAGAAATTAAAACCTATGAAACGGCTTTGGATGCACATAAAAAAACAAGTGTGAACAATAAAAATCACGACTTTTTGCTTAATGAATACCGTGAGGGCGTTTTAATGTTTAACGTTTCAGAGCAAAAAATCTGGAGCAGGGCGCAAGATGATGAGCAGGCGGTAAAAGATTTTTACCATCAGCATAAAAAAGATTATCAGGCTCCTTTGAGTGAGATTCGGGGACAAGTGATTGCTGATTATCAGCAAAATTTAGAAGAAGACTGGCTTAGCAGTCTAAAACAAAAATATCAGATAAAGGTGAATGAAAACGAGTTACGAAAACTTGCCAAACCATAACAACTGATAGCTTAACACAAATAATAATTGCAAAATATAAATAATAGAATGAAAAAAGTTTTTTTAGTAGCAACCGCATTAATCTGCTTGTTTTTAAATAGTTATGCTCAACCTGGAAAACATAATATTGATAAAGTTGCCGCTGTTGTAGGAAATAATATTGTATTGCTTTCTGATTTAAACCAACAGTACACCCAATATCTTTATCAGGGAAACCCTGCAAATGAAGAGATTAAATGTAAAATTTTACAAAATACCCTTACGCAAAAACTATTAAAACAACAGGCAGAGATTGACTCTGTAATGGTTGAAGATGGGCAGGTTGATGATGAGGTGAACAAACGTATGCGTTACAGTATGCAGCGTGCCGGTGGCCAGGAGCGTTTAGAGCAATTTTTAAACAAATCATTGCTTCAATATAAAGATGAGATCAGACCATCTGTTAAGGATGAATTGATTGCTCAGAAAATGCAGGCGAAAATCACCGAAAACATCAATGTTACCCCGATGGAAGTAGAAAAATACTTCAAAACATTGGGCGATAGTATTCCTGAATTTAATACCGAAGTGGAAGTGGGCGAAATTATCCTGGATCCAAAATTAACTAAAGCAGAAAAACAAAGGTTTCACGATAAGATTGAAGCCCTTCGTTTGCGTGTGAAAAGTGGTGATGATTTTGGCGTATTGGCTAAGACCTACTCTGAAGATCCAGGCTCATCTGCTGATGGTGGCGACTTAGGTTTCTTCGATAGAAGTACAATGGCAAAAGAATTTACAGCCTGGGCTTTTAAACTTAAAGCTGGAGAAATGTCTCCTGTATTCGAAACAGAATTTGGCTTTCATATTTTACAGGTAATCGAGCGTCGTGGTGAGCAGGTGCATGCCCGTCATATTTTAGTAAGACCAGCAACTACACCAGAAAGCTTAACCCGCCTGAAATTACACGCGGATAGTGTTTACAATAATATTACCGCAAAAAAATTAACTTTTGCCGCTGCTGCAAGTTTATTTTCTGATAACAAAGAATCAAAATTTAACGGTGGAATGATGCTAAATGCTGAAAACGTTCAGGCAAGAAGTACGTTTATTCCAATTGATAAATTAGACCCAACCGTATTTCTAGTGATTGATACCATGAAAATTGGTGCGATTTCCAAACCAAATTTATTTACTGCTGCAGATGGAAAACAAGGATATCGTATCTTGTATTTGAAATCAAAAATCCCACCTCACAAAGCAAACATGGCGCAGGATTTTCCAAAAATCAGAGATGCTGCCCAAAGTGATAAAATTAATCGTACTTTAAGCGAATGGTTTGAGAAACGTCGTGAAAGCACTTATATTAAAATTGACGACGAATTTAATACCTGTGACGAATTAAAAATCTGGACTAAAACGTCCACAGCCGCAAAATAATACGAATGCAGTACAAAAACGAAGTAGAAGCTGTCAACGCACTTCACCAGGCTTTTAACAACATTAAAGCTGAAATTGGTAAAGTTGTAGTTGGACAAGATGAGATCATCAAATCTGTATTAATCGCCATTTTCAGCAACGGACATTGTTTGTTGGTAGGTGTTCCCGGATTAGCTAAAACGTTACTCGTTCAAACTGTAGCTGGCGTACTGGATCTGGATTTCAACCGAATTCAATTCACTCCAGATTTAATGCCAAGTGATATTATTGGTGCAGAAATACTTGGAGAAGACAGGCATTTTAAATTTATTAAAGGCCCTGTTTTCTCTAACATTATTCTAGCAGATGAGATTAACAGAACTCCTCCAAAAACACAGGCTGCTTTATTAGAAGCTATGCAGGAGAAGTCGGTTACTGCAGCTGGTCAAACCCATATTTTACCAAAACCTTTCTTTGTTCTGGCTACCCAGAATCCGATTGAACAGGAAGGAACTTATCCCCTACCTGAAGCCCAGCTGGATCGTTTCATGTTTAACATTCAGTTAAATTATCCTGCTTTTGCAGATGAACTTAACATTGTTAGAAATACAACCAGTAACAAAACAATCGAGTTACAAAAAATCATTCACGCAGACGATATTCAATATTTTCAACAGCTAATCCGAAACATTCCGGTTACCGATAATGTATTGGAATACGCAGTTAAGCTGGCTTCAAAAACTCGCCCAAATAGTGAGTTTGCTACTGAAGCGGTGAATAAATATATCAGCTGGGGTGCTGGCCCGAGGGCATCTCAATTCTTAGTTTTGGGTGCAAAATGCCACGCTGCGGTAACAGGCAAATATGCGCCCGATACAGAAGATGTTCAAGCCGTGGCAGAGCCTATTCTACGCCACCGTATTGTTCGTAATTATCGCGCAGAAGCTGAAGGTCTATCTATCGAAAAAATCATTAAAGATCTTTTATAGCACCTTAATTGAAAAACTACACTTTTGCAGTCTTTTTCGGCCAGCGTTTTTTTATGGTTTGTTTCTTTTGATATCTTTAAACATAAATTGTTTGACCTTAAAACAGATGAAAGCCAAAGCGTTTGCCCTAGTTATCTCGTTTCAATTGCTATTAGCCACTGCTTTCGCCCAGAAAAATGCAGGGTTGGGTGCATTATTAAATAAAAATGCTGAGTTTATATTTCCCCAAACAACTGAAAAAATCGCTGCTGTCTTAGGAGTAAAAACCATAATAAGAAACAACGAGAATGATGGAGAACGATATGCAGAATGGATTACTCCATCAGGTTTAGGCGTATATACTAATGTAGATGATAAGAATACGGTTAAGGAAATTTGGTTCAGCATTCCTGATGATAAATTTTTGATTGTTTCTGGCTTGCCTTACAACTTAATACTCAACAAAACTACCGTTCAGGAAACATTAGTAAAATTTAGTAAATACAAAGTTAAAAAGACAAAACCTAATTTATATGGTACGCTCGAAGGAGGTACAAAGCTCGAAGCTAAAATAGGCGAGCGATATTTAACCTTATTTTTTGATAGCAAGAATGTTTTAAACTCAATCTACGTTTTACGCAGTTTTATAGACCCCGCAGCTGGATAATCCGTTTCTATCATTTACCAATAAAGTATTAGCATTTTGTAATTTATCAAAAATAGATATCTTTGCATCGAAATATAAATCAAATGCTACGTCACCTACATATCCAACCAGCAAACTTTAGCCTGTCTTGTGGCTCAAAGGGCTTGGATATTGACTTAGTTTTTCATTCCAACCCTTAAGTTCTCCTTTTTACGAAGATTACTTTTATTTAAAAAATCAATTTATTAAATTTTTCAATATGCGTTTATCATATTGAAATCAACTATATCCATCATGGACATTTTTACTACTGTAGAAGAAAAATATCTACAGGCCATTGAAGAATTAAACTGGGGCGAGCTCCCAAAAGCACATCAATATTTCATCGAACTCATTGCATTTGATCCTGATTATGCCAGAGCCTATTATCAATTGGGTAATTTTAACCATTATCATTTCAAAAGTTATCAAAGTGCGGGTTACTATTACAAAAGATGCATTGAAATCGACCCTAGCTTCCCCGAGGTATACGAACCTTATTTGAAATTGGTAATCACACTAAAAATGCACAAATTAGTAAAGCAGGTTTCAGCGCAGGCATTGGCAGTTCCCGGCGTTTGTGAAGCAAGCATCTATGAAAGCTTAGGCTTTTATGCAGAAAGACAGCAGGATTTTAAACTGGCGGATAGCTATTTCAAGCAAGCAGAAATGCTCAATGCTGTCCAAGATAAACAAAGTGTTTTTAAGGAACATCAGAACAGGATTAAGAGCAAGATAAATAGCACTAAAACGATGATTTACGATTTATTAACATAAGTGCAATACCACTTATCCTCATAAATAATCTGCTTTACAAATAACGTTCTGATTTTCTATTTTTGTTACTATATTTACCAATTCATTAAGAAGCACAAATTTTAAAAATCAAAATATTCGATATGTCAGCTCACGATTCACACGCTCCGGTTCAGGAAACAAAAGGCATTTGGACGCTACCTTTAGCCGCATGGATTCTTACATTAATCCTTCTTGTAGCATTTACGCGTCCTATTTTTGTGCACAGTGCTACCGAATCTGGTCACGAAAGCACCGAAGCCAAGCCACACTCAAAAGGAGAAGAGGCAGAGACATCACATCATTAAAAATTCTGTTACCATAAAAAAAGCGATGAAATCATCGCTTTTTTTATGGGCTATTATTTTATCTGACTCATCAGATTCGGAAAATCGGTAATTACACCATCTACCCCAAGGCTCATAAAATATTTCAAATCTTTGATGGTATTAACTGTCCACGGAATAATCTTGATCCCCATTTCATGGCACCGATCAACCAATCCTTTTCCGACAAGCACCGAGTAAGGGCTGTAAATTGTTGGTTTAAATCCTAGCTTTGTGATATAATCTTCAAACGGCTCTTTTTCATCAATCAGCAATGATGTTTGAATCTTTGGATATTTCTCATGTAAATATTGAAGTGTTCTCATATCAAAAGATTCTATAATCACACGTTTAGCTATCTTTTTAGCGTTTACAACCTCCATAATCAACTCCACAAATTCAGCAGGTTCAGGGTGAAATTCATTGTCACCATTTTTGATCGTTTTAGTTTCAATATTATAAATTGGTTTAGCTAACTTGTTTTCTTTAACATAAGCTTCAACAGCATCAATGGTTTCAGTGAGCAGCGGCTTATAAGCTTTGAATTTCATCTGTCCAGGGAAACGGGCATGAACTTTACTCCCCACATCGAACTTTTTCACCTGCTCATAATCCATCTTATAGATATTGTAATTTTTCTGGTCTTTAAAAGTGATGGCTTTCCCATTTGGCATTAAAGAGATTTCATTATTAAAATAAGGCTCTTGCGACAATACGACTTGTTTATCCTTGGAGATTACCGCATCCATCTCTAATGTAGTTACGCCAAGATCTAAGGCTTTTAGCATCCCTTGAATGGTATTTTCTGGCATAACCCCTCTGGCACCAGCTTTGCCCTGCACATCAAACTTTCGTTTCTGGGCAGAAGCATGAACAAACATTAAAATGGCAGTGAGAAAAATAAGGAGTTTTTTTTGCATAAATTTTGTTTTTAGGGAAAACGTAAAACCCTGGTTTAAGTTGTAATAAATTAAATAACTCTCTGGATCTAGTTGCTCATTGAAAACAAAAAAAGCTTCCCTTTAACAGGAAGCTCATTCAATTCACATTTTTGATTATTATCTTTCTGCTGGTACAAATGCTTGTACAATGAGGTTCCAGCTTGCATCAGCAGCTTTTTCATATACAAATACATAGTTAAAACTCTCACGTAAATCTGCTTTATAATCAATGGTGGCAACACCGAAAGTATAAGCCAGATCGCTACCTAATGCTTTATCTACGCCAGTAGTTTTCAAGTTAATTTTACTAATCATCCCGTTGTAGAATGAAAGAATTTTTCCCTTTCCGGTAATAGGCTCATTGCCTGGAAACAATAAACGAGAATCATCTATCATAAACCCACCAAAGGCACCAATACCATGCGTTTTTAAAAATGTATTTAATGTTTTCTCAGTAGTTGCAATAATTTCACGTCCTGCTTTAATTTCCCGTTCATTTAAAAACTTAGGTGCAACATGATCTTTTGGCTCTACAAATTTAGGAGCAGTCTGATCTAAGGGTTTATTACTGGTAGTTTCCAGGTCGATTGCTAATTTCCATTTGCCATTTTCAGCTTTCCAGATGGATAGATATTGACCATACTGTTTTTCTGCACCATCAACCGCATATGGACCTGTTGTAAAACCTAAATCGCCGCTACGGGAAACTTTAGCAAGATTTGGCTCCCAGGTAACTGATTTTTCACCTTTAGCCTGGGTACTATAAAATGTTTTAACGTTTACCGGATTTGGACGAAACACCAATGCACTTGCTAATGAATACTCCAGATATGATTCTTTGTCACCATTCTTTGCAATAGATTTTGCAAAATCTTTTTCTGCATTAACCAGAGATTTTGTAGTTCCATCGTTTTTTTGTGCAAAGGCACTCAGCGCTAAAAGTGATGCAATTGCAGTTGAAAATATTTGTTTCATTATATGTTTAAGTATAGTTGTGGGCGAATATAAAATTTTATAACCGGGCAGCCTTCAAAAGTAATTAACAATTACACATTTTATTTTTCCCGGTAAATGGCTTCCATCACAGTTTGACCAGTGGCTTTTAATGTATTTCTGTCGATATTTGCCAGGTTATCCAATTGCGTATGCCAATTGATATAAAAGCCACTGTTATCATTGTAGTGAATAATATCTATTGACGGAACACCTGCTTTATTCATCCAGAAATGATCATCGACCAGCTTTCCACTGGGTAGATTTACGAAATAAGAACCGAAACCAATCTCATTTCCAATTGCCCAGATATTGCTTACTACGTCTGGTGCCGCCTGCCGGGAAATCTCATCTTGTGTAAATTGCGCATTTCCACCGCCAACCATATCAAGGTTGATGCCGTAGCGGGCTTTATAGCCCTTTGCTATTGCAGTCTTAGCCCAATATTGCGAGCCCAAACACCAGGTTACTTCATCAGGTGTTTCATCGTTAGCCTTTCCATAGTCTTCCAGATCCCAGAGAATAAAATCTACGCCTAAATTAGGCTGTTGTTTTTGAATCTGCCGGGCCATTTCTAAAATTACGGCTACGCCACTCGCCCCGTCATTGGCAGCATCAAAAGGCTTGTTATGGTTAGCAGGATCAGTATCCTGATCAGAAAACGGACGGGCATCCCAGTGAGCGGTAATTAAAACGCGTTCCTTTTTTTCCGGATTGAAGCTCGCTTCGATATTTTTCAACTGAAAAGTTTTCCCATCATAAGTCCGGGTTTTTTCACCCTTAACATCTACCGCAGCGCCGAACGATTTCAACTTCGCAACCAGGAAATCAGCACATTTCTGATGCGCGGTTGTGCCTGGAATTCGTGGTCCAAGATCTACTTGTGCTTTAGTATAAACGTAAGCGCTATCTGCATTAAATTCTGGCGAAACCAACTTAATTTGCTCAGTGGATGTATCCCCGATGGTCTCAGTTTTTGATTTATTTTTGCATCCCTGAAAGGTAATAAATCCAATTAACGGGATGATTAAAAGTTTTTTATTCATCATTTTTCAATCTAAATTGATCTTTTATGAAAGCATATAATCTACAATAGCCTGGCAGTGAATCTTGGTGGTATCGAATACCGGAAATTCAAAATCATCCTGACTGATTAATAATGGAATTTCTGTACAACCTAAAATAATTCCTTCCGCACCATCTGCAATCAAATCATTAATTATTTTAATATACTGTTGCTTGGTTTCTTCCAACACCAAATTTCTGCCTAATTCTTCCTTAAGTGTAAACTGAACGTAGTTTCTGGTTTCTTTAGCGCTCGGCACATATACTTTCAATCCATTTTCTTCCAGCTTCTTCAGATAAAAGTCCCCTTCCATGGTAAAAATTGTTCCTAACAAACCTATATTTCTTATTCCAGCAGAATTTACAGCTTTTGCCGTTGCCTCCCCGATATGTATGAGTGGTAAATTAATTTCCGCCTGAAGTTGATCAGCAAAAAGATGCGCCGTATTGGCACACAACGCAAGCGCGTCTGCTCCACTTTGCTTTAAGTTCTCACAAGCCTTAAGCAGAATTTCAAACGATCCTTCCCATGTCTTTTCCTGGATATCACCAAAATTCAGCGAATAAATAAGGCATTCTGCAAAATTTAACCCACCTAGGCGTTCATTTATCCCTTCATTAATAAAGCGATAATAATCTATGGTGGATACCCAACTAATTCCGCCAATTAAACCGACTTTTTTCATTACCAAATTAGTATTTAATGCTTACATAGCAAAGCTGCTATGCTTTACTCCAGGTTGTTCCTTCTTTACTATCTTTTAATTGAATACCCAAGTCCTGTAGGCCAATTCTAATTTTATCTGAAGTGGCATAGTCTTTATTTGCCTTTGCCTCGGTACGGAGATCAATTACCATATCCAGCACACCATTCAAATCGTTGCTTCCGGCATCTTCGTCTTTTAATCCTAGAATATCGAATACAAAGTCGTTGATTAATTGCTTTAACTTTTCAAGTTCACCTGCAGAAATTTTTGCTTTCCCATCGTAAACCGTGTTAATAATTCTAACAGCTTCAAAGAGCTCAGCAATTAAAATCGGACTATTGAAATCATCATTCATCGCCGCGATACACTTCATTCTCATCGTTTCGATATCGAAATCACTATCAGCCGATAAGGTTAATTTATCCAATAAACTGATGGCTGCCATTAATCGTCTAAAACCTTTTTCGGAAGCATCAAGTGCATCATTTGAAAAATCTAAAGTACTGCGATAATGTGCCTGCAACATAAAGAATTTAACCGTCATGGGGCTAAATCCTTTCTTCAAAAGTGGATGAGCACCAGTAAAGAGTTCTAATGGAAGAAATCCATTACCAGCAGATTTAGACATCCGCGTGCCATTTACCGTAAGCATATTGGTATGCATCCAATAACGGGCTGGTTGTTTATGACTGCAAGCTTCAGATTGGGCAATTTCATTAGTGTGGTGCGTTGCCGCAAGGTCCATTCCACCCCCATGAATATCAAATTCGGCTCCCAGGTATTTAGCGCTCATGGCTGAACATTCAATGTGCCAGCCCGGGAAACCTAAGCCCCATGGAGATTGCCATTGCATTAATGTTTCTGGCTTTGCTTTTATCCAGAGTGCAAAATCCAGACGGCCACGCTTTTCATTCTGGCCACCTAATTCTCTGGTGTTATTGAGCATATCTTCCAAATTCCGGTTGGTAAGAATGGTATAGTTATATTCCTTACTGTATTTTTCTACATCGAAATAAACATTTCCACCAATCTCATAACCATAACCATTTTCAATAATTACTTTGATCATTTCGATCTGCTCAATGATATGACCTGTTGCGGTTGGCTCTATGCTTGGCGGCTGCGTATTAAACATCCGCATTACATCGTGAAAACCCAAAGTGTACTTCTGTACAATTTCCATTGGCTCTAGCTGTTCCAATTTCGCCCGTTTGGCAAACTTATCATCACCTTCATCCCGGTCGCCTTCCAGGTGACCTGCATCGGTAATATTTCTCACATAGCGAACCTTGAAACCTAAAAACTTCAAGTATCTAAAAATTAAATCGAATGATAAAAAGGTACGGCAGTTCCCCAAATGCACATCGCTGTAAACAGTGGGACCACAAACATACATCCCTACGTGATTTGGATTTAGCGGTTGAAAAAGTTCTTTCTTACGTGAAAGCGTATTGTAAAGCTGTAAGCCAGTATTCATA
>JAZBLB010000023.1:58506-90915 GCA_037032985.1 Bacteroidota bacterium | reverse complement strand
GGTGCCTTAGCTCAGTCGGTAGAGCAAAGGACTGAAAATCCTTGTGTCGCTGGTTCGATTCCAGCAGGCACCACTTCTAAAAGCCTTTCAGAAATGAGAGGCTTTTTAGTTTTATCACTTTTCCAATATTCAAGTAGACTAACGTTGATTATCTATTCACTTTGCGCAATAGCATTGATTCTCAGTGCAAAGTAATTTAATCGGTGAAGATCCGTTAATTAACGATGCTGGCGATAACCTTTACAATAATTTAAGATAAATTTAGTTCGTGATCAGTTTAAATATTTGCGCCTAAGCAACTTATTGACGGCTATCCTCGTATATCAATAAATAGCTATCCAAAAATAAATATGAAATACAATAAATATAAGTGCTTAATCGCTTTTACGCTTATTAGTATCAGCCTTTTTATGGCTTGTAAAAAAGAAAGTTCAGCACCAGAACAACCGCCCATTACACCCACAGCCACAACCAGCAGAGATGAATTAACCAAAGATTCGATTTTTCTGTATACCAAGGAGCTTTACTACTGGAATACCTCTTTGCCAACCTATGATGTGTTTAAACCGCGTAGTTTTAGTTCAAACGAAACTGAGCTTTATGCGTTGACACAATATTCCTCAGATCCTGCTACAGGCCGACCATATGAATATGTAAAAGGTTCCAGTAATCCAAAATATTCTTTTTTCGAAGCTGTTTCGACAGCAGGGAAGGTGGCTTCGTTAAAAGCGGATGTTAATGGAACAGCTAATGATTATGGGTTTTCCTTAAATTATCAAACCATTTCAGATTTAAGGGTAAAGTATGTTTATCCAAATTCTCCCGCAAGTCTTCAAGGTTTAACAAGGGGTTGTAAAATCACTAGCATCAACGGCCGAACCAATCTGAATTATAGCGATGCAATAATAGATTTCCTTAATAATGCTATTTTTGGTGCCAATCCATCTATTACATTAACTTTCATAGGTCTGGATAACGTAACCAAAACGGTAATGGTAAACGCAGCCACATATACAGAGAATCCAATCCTTTTCACAAACGTATACACTGCCGGGTCTAAAAAAGTAGGTTATCTTGTTTTCAATAGTTTTACCAATAACGCTACTACTGCCCTAAGAACAGTATTTTCGGATTTCGCTATACAAGGGGTTACAGAAGTTGTGGTAGATTTAAGGTATAATGGAGGTGGTTATGTTTCAACTGCTACAAACATTATCAATCTTTTGGCTCCGCAGGCCCAAAATGGTAATGTAATGTATACCACCCAATACAATAGTTATCTGCAGAATTTAACCACAGCACAAAGAAAGGCTTCTGTATTGTCTCACCAGCCGCTTTTAGATGGCGATGGAAAGGTACAGACGTTTACCACAGGTGTAAATGGTAAATTTGCCACCTATGCCGATTTAGATTATGCAACCGGGTCTACAGATAATATTGAGCATTTTGCTAAATCAGGGTCGCTTTCACTTTCCAGAGTTTACTTTATTGTAACGGGATCTACAGCATCTGCGAGCGAGCTGGTGATTAATAGTTTAAAACCAGTAATGGATGTAAAACTGATTGGTGAAACCACTTATGGTAAACCTGTTGGTTTTTTCCCTATTCGTATAGATAAAGTAGATATGTATGTGCCGGAGTTTGAAACAAAAAACCAGGCCGGTGTTGGCGGTTATTATAGTGGTTTAACTGTTGATAAAGAGGCTTTCGAAGATTTGACTAAAGCCTGGGGAGATGAATCTGAAACATTATTAAGTTACGCACTTTTATATGCCAGAACAGGAAGCTTCGTTACTACGGCAGCAAAAAGCGCTAGCTTAAAAGCTTCTTCTACAGTAATGCCTGCACGTCTATCGTCAACAGAACTTAAACAGGTGTCTTCAAGCCTGGATCAAAATAGTTTTCAGGGGATGATAATGAAACCTACCAGGAAATTTTAATTAAGGGATGTTGTTGATTTAATTTAGCATAAAGTCTTGAACAAAGAAAGGCGATTTTCGTAATGAAAATCGCCTTTCTTTATTTGTTGATGGATACCAATCAGCTAAAATTAAAGTAGAATCTTGCTGCTGATGTCTTTATTGATCGTAATGTAGCCAGGATATTTTACCGGCGTATTACCCAACATAAACGTAGGTTTAATTTTTATAGTCAATAGGCCGAGTTTTTCTTCTTTAGCGGATGATCCTCTCTGCGCTGCTTTAACAATATCATTAAAAACATTTCCATTAGATACCAAACCATAAATATTACTAACCAGTTGAACTGGCACGGTAACGGTTTGGCCTTGAGCAATACTTACATTTTGGTTTATCACTCCTTGCGCCAGATCGGTATTGTTTACCAGAATTTTGTATTCAAACTGATTAATCGCTGCCAGGTTACCAGATGGATTGGTAATTTCAAGGTTCAGGTTAGCTCTTAGAGGAATATCTTTCCTCAACAAGCCCAGTGCTACTCCAGGTAAGCTGGTTAGACTAAATGTTTGCTGCTCCATCAATTGTTTAATATCTGCTCCTGCAATAGACACCTGCTTAACGCCGGTGATTTTATATGTACAATCTTCCAGCGCTTTAATCTGCTGTGCCTGCCTGTTTATACCGCAACTAAATACGGTAATGGTAAAAAGGAAAAGCCATAGTGTGTTTTTCATGTTAATCATAACGGTAATTTAGTAAAACTATTTCAGCAGTGATCATGCTTTAACAAAAATTAGCATAATGCTTTATGGAGTTACCGTTTCAATACCGTTATGTTCCTGATCTCCACCAGCATTTTCATCATCGTCTTTGTTCACATCGCCAGTTTCTTCTTCTGGTTTTGAAGCAGTCTTCTCTGGAGACGATTCTTCGTCAGTTCCAGACTGGTCTGCTTGTGTGGCGAGCTTTTCTGCACCTTCTTCGCCTTCGGTCACTTTCTTGCCTTCTTCCTGTTCTTCTTTCGGTTCATTTGTTGAATCCGCTGTTTGCTGTTCTTCTGTTACATCTACCTGGGTTTCAGATTTCCCGGGTGTAACTTCTGCTTTATGCGCAGATGGAACTACGGTTTCAATTTCCATTTGCACATCATCCGTTGGCTTAGGCTGCTCATTTGTGTTTTCTTTTGCTGTTTTATCGTTTTCGTTTTCCATGGTCATATCTTTTCTTTAATAAATGAATTCTACGGCAATTTTGTTTGAATTTTCTTAAACGCTTTGTGTGCGATTTTTAACTTTGCTAAAAAAATAAGATGGCCATCACCTATAGAGTAATAAACGAGAAAGATAACCAGGAACTTGCTGAGGTGATCAGAACGGTATTAAGAGAATTCAAGATTGATAAGCCCGGAACGGTATACACCGACCCAACGACCGATCATTTATCATCCGTTTTTAAAACAGAAAAATCTGCATATTGGATTGCAGAAGAAGGAGGCAAAATAATTGGTGGTTGTGGTATTTATCCAACTTCTGGTTTGCCTGCTGGTTGTGTAGAACTGGTTAAACTTTATACGTCTGCAGCTGCAAGAGGCAAAGGCATTGGGAAAATGCTGATGCAGAAAAGTATTGAGTCGGCTCAGGGATTCGGTTATAATCAAATCTATCTGGAGTCTTTCCCGGAATTAACAACAGCTATTGGTATGTATGAAAAGGCTGGTTTTAAAAAACTATCGGCTGCACTGGGCAATTCCGGTCACTTTGCCTGTAATGTATGGATGTTACTGGTGCTTTAAAGCTGATAACCTCCATTTATCATGCTTATTTTAAAATATCTTTCAGTTCTATCACCTTAAACTTATTTTCGAGTTCGATAAATTGTTTAATCATGGACACATGACCTGCACCCAATAGAATAACGATCTTTTTATCAGTAGGTTTGGTTAGCTTTTGTACAAGCGAATACATGTAAAGGTTACGGCGATACCACTCTGAAGCCGAGTAGGCACCCGCAAAACTTTCTTTACTCCCTGCCTTGTTAAGGGCTTTTAAATAGAAGCCTGCGTTATTGGCCCGATACTCTGGTGTGTTCATTTGCAGAAGAATTTGAGTGAGCCCCATCGTTTTACGCTGTAAATTTGCTTTATCGGCTGAAACTTTAATAAACTGGTTAATCTCTTCCATTAGCTCTGTTTGTTTAGCTGTCTCAATGGCTTTCATTACGGTGTCGAAAGGTAAACTCATCTGGTAATCCATTCCATAAATGGTGTTTAATCCTGCTTTCTTGCCTGCACGGAAAGCGAGTTGAAAAGTTTCATCTTCATTAAAGCTTGAAAATTGTTTGCTATGCTGATATTTTTTTTTAATGTAGTTTTGAAAAGTTCCCTCAACATACATTTGATATAAGGAATCCAGGCTTGCCTGTTCGTTAGCTGGCCACTCTACAAAAATTTGGTCAGGGTTAAAGGCTTTAATTTTATTGGCGATATTTTCGAGTTCGGTTTGCGGCTGGTTGGCCAGGATGTCAAAATCAATTGTTTTTACCGCATCAAGATTGGGATTAGCAAAGTGAAATGTACCGATTAGCAATACCTCCTGTTTTTGAGCCGAAGCTGTGAATTGAAAAACAGTGATGAGTAACGTACTTAAGATTGTGATAAAAGCTTTCATAATATTTGTCTTTGGGTTAATGGTTCAAAGTTGCAGTTGGTGTAGTGGGTTAGGAATTAAATAATCCCAAACCATTAAAATATTATCCCAAAAAGAAAATAGATCTTCAAAACAGTTTACAACCTAAAAGCGGGTGTTGGGATAATTTTTTTCGGGGTTTGCATAACAAGACTGCGTGTTTCAAAAGCTTTAATTAGTTTTAGGGTATGAAACAATTCAAAATCATTTCAATCCATATCATCTGCTGGCTTTTAATTCTGCTTTACCAGTATAGTGGTTATTTGGTTGAATCTTCATCATTTCCTATTGTGGCGATTGGAGTTTCCATGTCGTTCATCAGGATTGTAGAATTTTATATCTGTTATTTGTGGATTTATCCTAAATATTTAAAGCGTGGAAAAATAAAACAGTTAATCGCCGGAATGATCTTTACACTCGCTGTTTTCATCGCTTTGCGATACCTTATAGAAGAAGTACTTTACCTGCATTGGTTTAACTTTCATAATTATTCAGATCGTACCACTACACTTTCCTACATTCTGGATAACATCTATTATGGGATTTCCTACATTATCATTCCGGCGGCAGTTTACAGTGTGCAGGAGAATTTCAAAAAAGAGATCACCAACAGGAAACTTAAAGATGAGGTGCTAAAGTCTGAACTGGCTTTTTTAAAGTCTCAGATTAATCCACACTTCCTCTACAATACTTTAAATTATGTGTATTCGCTGGCCATTCCCGTTTCTGATAAACTGGCCAATGCCGTTCTCCGCCTGTCTGATTTGATGCGCTACACCTTAACCGAAAGTCCAGATGGATTGGTCACGCTTGATAAAGAAGTAGAATACCTGGAAAGCTATATTGAACTTTTTAAAATGCGCTTCGAGCCTAAGTTTTTTGTCGACTTTACCACTAAGGGTATCACAAATCAGAGGATCGCTGCACTGGTATTAATTCCTTTCGTAGAAAATGCTTTTAAACATGGTGTGGTGAATGATGAAAGGCAGCCTGTTCGCATTAAGCTGAGCGTTAACGGAAAGCGTTTAAGTTTTGAAGTAAGCAATAAAATCAGTCATGCACAGAAAGACCATTCAAGCGGTGTTGGTTTAGTTAATATTCATAGAAGGCTGGATTTAATTTATCCGGATCAGCATGAGCTGCTCGTAGCTAACAATGGCAATACCTATAAAACGACTTTGATCATCAACATTTAGTTTGCAGAAACCCGTTTATTTATAACTTTACTTAAAATTTAACTGCCATTTATGATCCGCTGTTTAGCTGTTGATGATGAATCTTACGCATCAGAAATCATTGCCACTTTCATCAATAAAACGCCATTTTTGGAGTTGGTTGCGGCCACTACTAATCCTTTCGAAGCACTGAATCTAATTCAGGAAGGCAAAGTTGACCTGGTTTTTTTGGATATCCAGATGCCAGAACTTACCGGAATTCAATTTTTAAAGATTTTAGGTGGAAAGTGCAAAGTAATTCTAACCACAGCTTACCCCGAGTTTGCCCTGGAAGGCTTTGATTTGGATGTGGTAGATTATTTGCTAAAACCAATTCCATACGAACGTTTCTATAAAGCAGCATTAAAGGCGCAACAAATCATCGCGCCAGCTCAAACTGAAATGGTTAATGTCTCTGTACCTGCAGTTGGTAATGATTTTGTTTTTATTAAGGGCGATACCAAAAATAAATTTATCAAAGTTAATTATGACGAGATCCTTTATATTGAAGGACTGAAAAACTATGTTTCAGTATATACTGCTACGCAGAGAATTGTTACTTATCAGTCACTACGGGAGTTGGAAATAGATTTACCGAAGCCACCATTCTACCGCATTCATAAATCATACATTATCTCTCTTGATAAAATTAAAATGATAGATGGGAACACGCTTTACATTAACGATAAGTCTTTGCCTGTTGGCGACACCTATAAGGAAGAATTTTTTAAGGTGATCCGCGAACGGCGATAAATTCATTTGTTGATGTTTATAAGTTGTGGTCCTAAATCAACACGTTTTTTCTACTTTTGCTGCCGTAAAGATTAAACTACCAAACCATGCAGGAAACAAATTCACTTAATCAGGTTGCAGAATTTCATACGACGTTTAAACATCCTATTTTAGATTCGCCCGTTATCCCATCCAAACAAAGGGCTAATTTAAGAATTGCACTTTTGGCTGAGGAGTTGAAAGAACTACAGGAAGCGGTAGAAAAAGACGATTTGGTTGAAGTGGCTGATGCGTTATGCGATTTGCAATATGTATTAGCGGGTGCAATTCACGAATTTGGATTAGGCGGAAAGTTTAAAACTTTATTTGATGAAGTGCACCGTTCCAATATGAGTAAAGCCTGTAAAACGGTTGAAGAGGCTGAATTAACCATTAAGCATTATTTCGATAAAGATCAAACAGAATCGTATTATAAAGAAGTTGACGGACTTTTTCTGGTATTCAGAAAAGCAGATGATAAGACATTAAAGTCGATCAACTATTCACCTGCTGATTTAAAATCACATTTGATCTAAAACGGAAGTGATTTGAAAAGATTTAAACAGTTAAGCAATTCGTTAAAGGCATCCGCCGAAAATCCGGAAGATTCGGTGATGCGCGAGTTTATATTTTACTCACCGAAGATGCCATTGCGGATTCATCAGGACGAATTGCTTGCTTCGGCAAAATCCTTTTCACTCGAAATCTACGATCCATATTTTACACAGTCCAATCTGGAGTTTAATTGTTTCAGTTGGGGAGGTGGAAAAACGAAAGTACTCTTAACGCATGGCTGGGCATCTAAGGCATTAGATTTTTATGAACTAATCATCGGGTTGCTCAACGTTGACGACCTAGAAGTGATTGCTTTTGATGCGCCAGGAAATGGCAGTTCTGTTTCTGACCTGTCTAACCTCATGTTTTACGCAGATGCAGTAAAAGCAATTTCCTCAAGTTATGCAAGCCCAGATTTTGTAATTGGTCATTCGCTGGGCAGTATGGCCAACGTAATTGCCTTACAGGATTTGAATTTATTGCCAAAAATGCTCATCAGTATTGCACCATTAATCAGGCTTAAAGAGAAATTTGCACAAAGCCTTACCTTGGTAGGTATTGCTGAAGCGCATCAAAATGGGTTTTTCGATAACTTTGCTAAAGAATTTACGGTTCAGGCCAGCCATTTTGATTTGGTGAATCTCTATGAAGAAAGTCGTAATTTTAATCATTTTGTGGCTTTCGATCCTGAAGATGAGATTTCAACCTATCATTTTCTAAAAGAGTTTCTAGATAAATTCCCTGCTGTTAACGCCGCTGTTTACGAAGGTGTTGGCCACTACAAAATTTTGAAAGCTGCAGATGTTATCGCTGATATTGTACAGAAAATAAGCTTAGCGAAATAGCTTAAGTTTTATAGTTTTCCATCGAAATCAAGTGCGTAGCTAAGCCATGAAAAGCATATTCTTATGCGATAATCCAGGAATTAAAGTTTCTGGTAACAAATTCGATATTGAAATGCGTATTCTGCATTCCTCTTTTATTTATTGCGTTTCTTTTTAGCCCAAAGCTTTAAATAATTGAGCCAAATAATGCCTTTAAATCAATTCTAAAGCCTTACTGAGTTTATTCCGCCAGGGAATAAAATTGTTATTGCCGACATAACAGTGCATAACAGTTAAACATGGTGTAATTTCTATTTTGGACCAACCAAATATTCAATATAGAGCATGCAGGCAATTTTAGGCGTAATTTTTCATTTCTTCGGCGGGTTCGCATCGGGGAGTTTTTATATTCCATACAAGAAAGTTAAAGGCTGGGCCTGGGAGAGCTACTGGATAGTTGGAGGAATTTTTTCCTGGCTTATTGTTCCGCCACTTGCTGCGTTTTTAACCATTCCTAATTTCAGTGATATTATCGCCACTACCAGTGGAAATATTCTTTTATTAACCTATTTTTTTGGCGTGCTTTGGGGCATTGGCGGCTTAACTTATGGCTTAGGAGTTCGTTACCTGGGTGTATCATTGGGGAGCAGTATTATCCTCGGTTTATCAATGGTAATCGGCTCCATTTTGCCTTCAATTTATTTCGATATTTTTCCGCAGGAAGGCAAAGATACCTTCACCATGTTTTTACAAACCGATTGGGGTAGAATGGTCATGCTTGGGCTTTTTGTCTGCATTATTGGCATCGTAATATGCGGTAAAGCAGGGGTGATGAAGGAGAAAGAAATTAAAGCTGATATCACTGATCCGCACGGGATGGAAGTGAAAACAGAATTTAAATTCGGTTTGGGTTTATTTGTAGGAATCGTTTCTGGTGTATTAAGCGCTTGTTTTAACTTCGGTCTGGAAGCTGGTAAACCAATGGCCGATGCTGCCAATCAAATCTGGAAAGCTGCAAATCCATCAGAGACAGGTAATTTCCTCTTTCAAAATAACGTAACCTATGTGGTTGTGCTTTGGGGCGGGCTAACTACGAATTTCATCTGGTGCATGATTCTTAATGCCAGGAATAAAACGTTTGGCGATTACACTAAAAAATCAACACCGCTCCTTAAAAACTATATTTTTTCTGCCCTCGCCGGAACCACCTGGTTTCTGCAATTCTTTTTCTACGGAATGGGAGAAAGCAAAATGGGTAATGGCGCCAGTTCATGGATTTTACACATGGCTTTTATTATCCTGATTGCAAACGTTTGGGGATTGGTATTAAAAGAGTGGAAAGGCGTATCAAGAAAAACATTAACAACCGTAATCGTTGGGATAGTAACCATCATCGTTTCTGTACTGATTGTAGGTTACGGGAATTCAATTAGATAATTTTTTAAAAAAAAAGTAAACATTAATATACATGTCTGTTAAAGAAACAAATTATAAGTACGTAAGCTACTTATGGGATGAAGAAGAAGCTGCGAAACTGGCTGGAGATGAAGTTGCATTATTGATCTATCGCTCTAATTTATTGGGTGCAGATTTGCGCTTAACGAATTATGGAGGCGGTAATACCTCTTGCAAGTTAATGGAAAAAGATCCGCTTACCGGAAATGAAACCGAAGTAATGTGGGTTAAAGGATCTGGTGGCGATTTAGGTACGTTAAAGAAAAGCGGCCTCGCTGCCCTTTACGTCGATCGCTTGCGTAGTCTGAAAAATATCTACCGTGGTGTAGAACACGAAGATGAAATGGTTGAATTATTTAACCACTGTATTTTTGATTTGAGTTCTAAAGCGCCATCAATTGATACCCCTTTACACGGCTTCCTTCCATTTGCACACATCGATCACTTGCATCCCGATGCAGCCATTGCAATTGCGGCGGCAAAAGACGGGAAAAAGATCACTGAAGAACTATTCGGCGGTACAATTGGATGGGTAGAATGGAAAAAACCAGGTTTCGAACTGGGCTTGCAATTAAAACAATGTCTTGATGAAAATCCAGGTATCCGTGGTATTATGCTGGGTTCCCACGGTTTGTTTACCTGGGGTGATACTGCTTACGAGAGTTATTTAAATACCTTAGATGTCATTGAAATCTGTTCAGATTACCTGGCGCTGAACTATGGTAAAAAAGCTCCGGTATTTGGTGGACAGAAGATAGAAAGTGCGACGGATGATAACCGCAAAAAACAAGCTGCTGCATTAGCGCCTGTATTACGCGGCTTATGTTCTTCTAAACAACACATGATTGGTCATTTTACAGATGATGTACGGGTATTGGAATTTACAAACTCGCATGATCTTTCCCGTTTGGCGCCAATGGGTACCAGCTGCCCGGATCACTTCTTAAGAACTAAAATTAGTCCGTTGGTTTTAGATTTGGCAATTGATGCTGACCTTTCTGATGTGAAAGCGATCAAAGCACAACTTTTGCCTGCTTTTGAAGCCTATAGAGCAATGTATACAGATTATTATGAAACCTGTAAACATCCAAACAGCCCAGCTATCCGCGATACCAATCCTGTAGTAATTCTATATCCGGGTGTTGGAATGTTCACTTTCTCAAAAGATAAACAAACGGCAAGAGTGGCAGCAGAATTTTATATCAATGCCATTAACGTAATGAAAGGCGCTGAAGCCATTTCAGAATATACCTCATTACCTCATCAGGAAGCATTTAATATTGAGTATTGGTTACTGGAAGAGGCGAAGCTTCAGCGAATGCCGAAACCAAAACCACTTACTGGTAAAATTGCTTTAATTACAGGTAGCGCAGGCGGTATTGGCAAAGCAATAGCGAAAAAGTTCGTTGCAGAAGGCGGTGTAGTGATCTTAAATGACATGAATGCAGAACGCCTCGAAGAGGCAGGAGTAGAGTTTGCCACATTGTATGGCAAAGATTCTTACAGTACCGTAACGTTGAATGTAACTAGTCAGGAAGATATTAACAGCGCCTTTGGTGCTGCGGCTCTGGCTTTTGGCGGTATTGATATCGTAGTTAACAATGCAGGTTTATCGATCTCTAAAACCATTGGCGATCACACCGAAAAAGATTGGGATTTGTTGTATGACGTGCTGGTGAAAGGACAATTCTTCATTACCCAGGCTGCAACAAATGTGATGCAAAAGCAGGATGTTGGTGGAGATATCATTAATATTGTGAGCAAGAACGCCCTAGTAAGCGGACCAAATAATGCTGGCTATGGCAGTGCTAAAGCTGCTCAGCTACATTTAAGCAGATTAAACGCTGCTGAACTGGGTGCAGATAATATTCGTGTAAACGTAGTTAACCCTGATGCTGTAATTAGCGATAGTAACATTTGGGCTGGCGGATGGGCCGAAGGTAGAGCAAAAGCGTATGGTGTAACTGTAGCTGAACTGCCTGCTTATTATGCAAAACGTACTTTGTTAAACCAAATCATTTTGCCTGATGACATTGCAAATGCATGTTTCGCTTTCGTTGGCGGATTATTGCAGAAATCTACAGGTAACGTGTTAAATGTGGATGGCGGTGTGGCCATGGCATTTGTAAGATAACAATACCATGAGGTATTTCTTTTGAGCCACAGGCTAATCAAAAATACC
Source organism: Bacteroidota bacterium (assembly GCA_037032985.1). Taxonomy (GTDB): domain Bacteria; phylum Bacteroidota; class Bacteroidia; order Sphingobacteriales; family Sphingobacteriaceae; genus Pedobacter. The sequence goes on along the minus strand of JAZBLB010000023.1, from coordinate 79,311 downwards.
TTTAAAGATAAGTTAGTTTTAGTAGGTTGTTTTCCCGGTCTGTGGTTTCCACAGACCGAAAAATGACCGTTAAAACAAGTATCCTTTAATGGATAAAGAATGGCGGTATTCGCCGAAGATTAACCAAATAAAGCAAATATTGCAATGAATATTGAGCAGAACCAAATAGAAAAACATAACGACTCCCTTTCTACTTCACACCAGCGCAAGTTGGATTTTCTGAAAGAAGACTGGTCGCATGTTAACCTTGAGAGCGTTATCCAGAAATTAGTAGATTTTCAAATTGCCATTCCAAGCTGGGCTTTAGGTACGGGCGGAACCCGCTTCGGCCGTTTTGCCATTACCGGTGGAGAGCCAAGAACGATTGAAGAAAAAATCGAAGATGTGGGTTTGTTACACGCGCTTAATGGTGCAAGTGGTGCAATTTCGCTTCACATTCCATGGGATATTCCTCAAAATGCAGAAAGCTTAAAAAGTCTTGCCTCTGGCTATGGCTTAAAGTTCGATGCGATGAATTCAAATACTTTTCAAGATCAGGCCGGTTCTGCGCATAGCTACAAATTTGGATCACTTCAAAATGTAAACAAAGCAATCCGCAAGCAAGCCATAGAACATAACATCGAAGTAATTAAACATGGTGTAGCCCTTGGGTCTGATGCCTTGACCGTTTGGCTGGCAGATGGATCTTGCTTCCCGGGACAGTTGAATTTCCGTAAAGCATTTGAAAACACTTTAGAAAGTTTGCAGGAGATTTATGCAGCATTACCAGAAGACTGGAAAATGTTTGTAGAATATAAAGCTTTTGAGCCTAATTTCTATTCTACAACCGTAGGCGATTGGGGTCAATCTTTATTATATGCAAGCAAACTGGGTAAAAAAGCCTACACGCTGGTAGATTTGGGTCACCACTTGCCGAATGCAAACATCGAGCAGATTGTCGCTTTACTATTGATGGAAGGAAAGTTAGGTGGATTTCACTTCAACGATTCAAAATATGGGGATGATGATTTAACTGCAGGAAGTATCAAACCTTATCAATTGTTCTTAATTTTTAACGAACTGGTTGAAGGAATGGATGCGAAAGGCATGAACCATGCGAAAGATTTAGGCTGGATGATCGATGCTTCCCATAACGTTAAAGATCCATTAGAAGATTTATTGCAATCTGTAGAAGCGATCATGATTGCTTATGCGCAAGCTTTATTGGTAGACAGAAATGCTTTAAATGCCGCTCAGGATAATAATGACGTAGCAAAAGCACAGGAGATTTTACAAAACACTTTCCGCAGTGATTTAAGACCATTGGTTGCAGAAGCAAGGTTGAGAGCCGGAGCAGCGTTATCGCCAATTGGTTTATACCGTGATTTGGCAGTGAGAAAAAACTTAGTTGATCACCGTGGAAATACTGTAGCTACAGGTTTATAATCGAAGAGGAATTAAAAATGCCTAAACCTGTTATAGCCATATTTGATGTTGGAAAAACAAATAAGAAACTATTTTTAATCGACGAGAATTACAGTATTGTTTACGAGCGATCTGCCCGGTTTGTAGAAACTGTAGATGAAGATGGCGAACCATGTGAAAACCTGGAAAGCTTAAAATCATCAGTCTACGATTCGCTGAATCAGGTTTTTCAAATGAAAGAGTTTGATATTAAGGCGATAAACTTTTCTACTTATGGGGCAAGTTTCGTTTACCTTGATGAAAACGGGGAGCCCCTAACACCACTGTATAACTATCTGAAAGAATATCCTGAAACCTTAAAGGCAGCGTTTTATGCTAAATACGGTGGTGAAGAAAAGATTTCACTGGAAACAGCTTCGCCCGTTTTAGGAAGCCTGAATTCCGGAATGCAGCTCTATCGTTTAAAAAACGAAAGACCAGCGCTTTTTGATCAGGTAAAGTACGCCTTGCATTTGCCACAGTATTTGAGTTATTTGCTTACGGGCAAGGCAGTAGCAGATATTACCAGCATCGGTTGCCACACTCAACTATGGGATTTTAAAAAGGATCAATACCATCAGTGGGTTTCGCAAGAGCAGATTAGTGAAAAGTTTGGCGAGTTTACGCCGGCAGATGCTACGTTGAAAACAACCTTTGAAGGGAAGGAAGTGAATGTTGGCGTTGGTTTGCATGACAGCTCTGCAGCGTTGATTCCATACCTGGCCAATTTTAATACGCCTTTTGTATTAATTTCAACCGGAACCTGGTGTATCAGCTTGAATCCTTTCAATCAGGAGCCTTTAACGGCCGAAGAATTGAAGAAAGATTGTCTTTGTTATATGCATTTTAAGGGGAAAGCAGTAAAAGCCTCCCGGATTTTTGCAGGTAATGAACATGAAATTCAGCTAAAGCGGATTGCAGCACATTTTGATCGTGCCGCTTACCTGTTTAAGCACCTTAAGTTTAATCCGGGTCTGGTTTTGAAGCTTGTAAATAAGGTGCCTGAAAACCAAAACGCTCAAACTGAATTTTCATTGGTTTCTGCATTTCCGGCAAGAGATTTAAATACTTTTCAAACTGCAGAAGAAGCCTATCATCAATTGCTTTTAGATTTAGTAAAGCAACAGGTTTATTCGCTTAAGCTAATTTTGAATCCAGGTGTAACAAGAATTTTTGTAGATGGCGGTTTCGGTAAAAACGCAATCTACATGCATTTACTGGCCAGCGCCGTGCCAGATATTGAGGTATACGCTTCATCGGTATCTCAGGCTACAGCAATTGGAACTGCACTCGCCATAAATGATGTGTGGAATGATAATCCTGCGCCAACCGATATGATTAATTTAAAGTACTATTCCGCTATTCAGCGAACGATATAAAAAAAAGATCTGCTCTGGTAGCAGATTTTTTTTTATATTCGAAACCCAAGCCAAATTCAGTTGAAACCAGAAGATATCCTCGATTATATACAAATTGATGAGTATTCATCTACGCCAAAATATAAGCAGTTAACCAATGCCATTTTGAATGGAATTGATATGGGCAAATTAAAAAAAGGCAGTTTACTTCCTTCCATTAATGAGCTCAGCTTCAGTTTAGAAATGTCTCGCGATACCGCAGAAAAAGGCTATAGAAATCTTCGGAAACTGGGGGTGGTAGATTCGGTTCCTGGAAAGGGTTACTTTATTATCAATACTGATTTTTCGAGAAAACTGAAGGTGTGCCTGCTTTTTAATAAGTTAAGCACCCACAAAAAGATTATCTACGATTCTTTTACTAAGGCCATTGGGGAGCGCGCAGCAATCGATTTTTATATCTACAATAATGATTACGTTTTCTTCAAGAAAATGATCATGAGTAAAAAAGACGATTATACGCATTTTGTAATTATTCCCCATTTTTTAGAAGGCGGCGAAAATGCCCATGAGGTAATCAATACCATCCCAAAGGAGAAGTTGATTATCCTGGATAAACTCCTGCCGGGTGTAACCGGCGACTATGCTGCTGCTTACGAAAACTTTGCCCAGGATATTTATGCCGCTTTAGAACAAGCTTTAGACCGGCTTTCTACTTACACCACAATAAAAATTATTTTCCCGAAGAGCAGCTACTTTCCACAAGAAATTTTAAGTGGCTTTTACCGGTTCTGCCAGCAATATGCTTTCGCCCATAAAGTGATTCATAATATTAAAGATGAAGAAATTAATGTCGGCGAAGTTTATATCAATTTGATGGAAGATGATTTGGTGACGCTCATTGAGCGGCTGATTGTTTTAAAGCTTAAAATTGGTAAAGATGTGGGTGTAATATCTTACAATGAAACCCCATTAAAAAGAATTATCTTAGATGGCATTACCACCATTTCCACAGATTTTAGCAGCCTGGGTACACAGGCAGCGGAGTTTGTATTGAACGGAAAAACTGAAAAAGTTGCTGTTCCCTTTTACTTAAATTTGCGTAAATCACTTTAATCAAGCTCAGGAATCGACGCATCTGAAAACTTAATCTTTGATTTTTCATTGCGATATAAATGCTATTTTTACGTTTAGAAATTGAGTTAAATGAGGGAAGAGCAAACAGATCAGTTAAATACTTTAAATCCATACGATTATGTATTGCATGATTTCAACCTCAAAGATCTAAACGGCATATTTATCCTCAAACACCTGAGTGGAGAAGTACGTACTGATGCCCGCGGTTTCTTTAATCTTTATCCTGAACAGATCGAAATTGATTTTGCTGCATTTAGTCAGCCAGAATCCGATACGTTGTTTCCAATTGTACAGGTGCAGCAAAACCAATCTTCTGTAAAGTTATCGTGCCGCTGTGCTACCCCTAAAAATAAGCTTTGTACTCATCAGGCCCAGGTTTTATATAATATTTTACATCGGGAAGATTTTGCTATCTTTTTCGATGAGCGGTTACGCCGACAGAAGTTGCATACACTCGCATTGGATTACGGGCTTGAGAAGGAAGCTAACATGGATACAGTTTTTTCGATTACCCATAACGATGGAAGTTTTCAGATTAAGCCTAAAATCGCAGCCTTACAGCCCTTTAATAAAGAAGCGAAAGAACAATTAACGGCGCTTCTCTTACCAAAAGAAAACATAACATCCAGGGTTAAACAGGCTAACGATTTAAGTAAAACCATCATAGTGCTGGGGCAGCATCGTTATTACAGTAATCCTTCCATCGAATTATATGAAGGTGAAAAAACAAAGGCCGGAAAGATAAAGAATCCACTTCAAAGGATTAACCTGAATAATTTACTGTTTAAAACTGATGACAGCGACGAGCTAAAATTTTACAGCGGTATAGCTACCTTTCAGGCAAATTACAATAATGATCAAACCGGCGAAGAAATTGAGGCGCTGAAAGCCATTGTAAAGAATCCGCAACAAATCCCTTTTTATCTTCAGGATGCAAGGCAGGCTAACATTCAGGCTTCCACGCTCACACCTGTAAATGTTCAGTTTCTGGATCTTGATTTAAGGTTGTCTGTAAACCAGCTTAAGGATTTTTATGAAATTACAGGAAGGTTAACCATCGAAGGGAAGTCTTACGAACTCGACCAGTTGGTTTTGGTCCATCAATATTTTATCAGACTGAAAGATGAGCTTTACCTTATTACCAGACCAGACTTTCTGCGCGTGATTAGTTTTTTTAAAAAACAAAGTAATCGTTTAATCTTACATAAAACCAAATATCCCGAATTTCAGAAATTGATACTCATCCAGTTGGAAGGCAGCATCAAGGTAGATTACACTTACCTGAAAGCGGCAACACCAGACCAATTGGAAGAAAAAGGATTTGATCTTGAAAATGAGCAGTTAATCTACCTTTCAGAGTCTGAAGATTTTATTCTCCTTACGCCAGTAATGCGTTATGGAAATCTGGAAATTCCGGTGCTTTCTAAACGACAGATCCAGGCGCAGGATAAGTTAGGCAATGTATTTACCTTGCATCGGGATGAAGATGCCGAGCTGCAGTTTATTTCCAATTTGCTGAGGCAACACCCTTACTTTTACGATCAGGAAACCAATGATTCGTTCTATTTACACCGGAAACGCTTTTTAGAGGAAGGCTGGTTCCTTGATGCCTTTGAAGAGTGGCGAAATAAAGGCATTCATATTTTAGGCTTCAATCAATTAAAAAACAATAAGCTCAATGAACACAAGGCGCAAATTAATATTGAGGTATTAAGCGGTACTGATTGGTTTGAAACTAAGGTTAAAGTTAAATTCGGCAAGCAACAAGTGGCCTTGAAACACTTACATAAGTCGATTCGGAACAAGCATAAATTCGTTACCCTAGATGATGGTTCACAGGGTATTTTGCCGCATGAATGGATTCAGAAATTCACGGATTATTTTAATGCTGGAGAGGTAACTGATGAGGCTATCCTGACACCGAAAATAAAGTTTGCTACTTTAACCGACTTATACGAAGATGCGCTTCTGGATGGAGAGGTGAAAAATGAGTTACAGCGGTATCATCAACAGTTTGAGGGAACAGATGTCATCCGTGAAGTTGAAGTGCCGGCTGCCTTAAAAGCATCTTTACGACCTTACCAGAGAGAGGGCCTTAACTGGCTAAATTTCCTTGACGATTTTAATTTTGGTGCCTGCCTGGCGGATGATATGGGGCTTGGAAAAACGATCCAGATTCTGGCCTTTATCTTATCCCAAAGAGAAAAGGTAAGCCATAATACCAATTTGGTAGTGGTTCCAGCCTCGCTTATTTTCAATTGGAAAGCTGAAGTTGAGAAGTTTGCGCCATCGATTACTGTCAAAACCATTTATGGTAACGAGCGCATTAAAACTACAGATGATTTTGATCAGTTCGAAATGGTGATCACCTCGTATGGCACTTTACTTTCTGATATTCGTTTCCTGAAAGATTACCGCTTCAATTATATTTTTCTAGATGAGTCTCAAAATATTAAGAATCCGGAATCTCAGCGTTATAAGGCTGTTAGGCTGCTGAAATCGAGGAATAAGGTAGTGATGACGGGAACGCCGATCGAGAATAATACCTTTGATCTCTACGGACAGTTGTCTTTTGCCTGCCCAGGCTTGTTTGGCAGCAAGCAACAATTTGCCGATTTATATTCTACGCCAATTGATCAGTTTAAGGATAAGAAACGGGCAGAGGAATTACAAAAGAAAATCAGGCCGTTTTTAATGCGGCGTACCAAAGAGCAGGTTGCAAAAGAATTACCAGATAAAACTGAAATTGTGCTCTATTGTGAGATGGGTGTCGAACAGCGTGAAGTTTATGAAGCCAATAAAAAGGAGATTCAGGATTTTGTTTTGGGTAAAACGGAAGATGAATTGCCAAAGAGTTCTATGCATGTGTTGAAAAGCATTACCATGTTAAGGCAAATCTGCAACTCCGCGGCATTATTATCTGATGGGAAATCCTATGTGCAGGCATCTTCGAAAATTGAAGTGCTGATTGAGCAGATTGAAAACAAAGCAAGAAACCATAAAATACTGGTTTTTTCTCAGTTCGTAACTATGCTGGATCTGATCAAAAAGGAATTGGAGAAAAGAAATATTAGATACGAATACCTCACTGGCCAAACCAGAAAGCGGGAAGACCCTGTTAAATCCTTCCAGGAAAATGCAGATATTCCAGTGTTCTTAATCAGTTTGAAAGCTGGTGGAACCGGATTAAATTTAACACAAGCCGATTATGTTTACCTGGTAGATCCTTGGTGGAATCCGGCGGTGGAGAACCAGGCAATAGATCGGGCTTACCGCATCGGACAGCAAAAAAATGTAATGGCGGTGCGGTTGATTTGCCCGGATACGATTGAAGAGAAAATCATGAAGCTTCAGGCTTCAAAAAAGGATCTGGTTAAAAATCTAATTCAACCCGATGGTGGATTTTTTAAAGGACTAAGCAAGAAGGAGTTGTTGGGATTGTTAGGGTAATTTAATAATGAAATTCATTTTAGCGCTATTCATCTATCGGCTGGTGTCATTACCTACCGAAACTTTTCCCCGCTGCGCTGGCCCGCCTCGGCTAACCGTTTGCTTTTCTAAGAGCAAACGATAATCTCAAGTACCAAAGACTAAGCTATTTCTTCCAAAAAATTGTAATTCAAATGTTTGGGTACATTTACACTTTCAATTACCTTCCATGCATTTTTCTCTGGAATGAATTCGGGTGCTACTAATCCAGCTTTGTCTGCTGCGGCAGTATAAAAATCTTTTCTGGTTGGATGCATCGGCGAGCAGGCATTATAAATTCTGCCAAAAGCCTGTTTTTCAATAATATCAACCGCGATATTTACTGCATCAGTTTGGTGAATTAAATTTACTGGTGCTAAGCCATTTGGAACATCGGTTTTGCCTGCGAAGAATCTGCCTGGGTTACGGTTTGGACCTATTAATCCTCCAAAGCGGATTATAGTGAAATCTTCAGGATGCTTTGCTTTTAATATGTTTTCTGCTTCAACAATCACTTTGCCAGATTCAGTATCGGGATTCGTCTCTGTCAATTCGTTTACGGTCTTATTCTCATCTCCGTAAACACTTGTAGAACTGATGAGTACAATTTTTGAAACCCGATCTTTCGCAGCTTCTAAAATCGAAGCGATTTTTTGCACGTAATCATAGACTTCAGCAGAACTTCTTTTTGGGGGAATACAGATAAACAAAACGTCAGCATTGAAAAATTCAAGATCTACGATCACCTGGTCTGAGGTGAAGTTGACTAGAAAGGGCTGTATTTTATCTTCGGCAAGTAAGGCTAATTTCTCTGGTGTGGTGGTGGAGCCGTTAACTTCATAACCCAATGAAACCAATTTCTTCGCAAAAGCAAAGCCGAACCAACCACAGCCTAAAATGGCTATTTTCTGTGTTTTTTCCATTGTAGACCTCGTTTATTAAATCTTCTAAGATTGATGTTTATCCTTTATCTAAATTATAGCATGCCCTGCAACGTGGCTCGTAACTATCTTTCTCGCCCAATAAAACGGTTGCTTCATTGGCTACCGTTCTGTAGCTGAAAAGTGCCGGATTACCACAACATACGCAAACGGCATTCACCTTTGTAACATGTTCTGCAATGGCCATTAATGCCGGCATCGGACCAAATGGTTTTCCTGAAAAATCCATATCCAGACCAGCAACGATTACCCTGATTCCTCTCAATGCAAGTTTATTACAAACATCAGGAAGCTCATTGTCAAAAAACTGTGCTTCATCGATTCCCACTACCTGCGTATTGGTGCCCAGCAATAAGATTGCGGAAGCATTATCAACTGGTGTGGAATTAATTGAGTTTAAATCATGAGAAACTACGGCCGTTTCATGATAACGGGTATCCGTTCTGGGCTTAAATATTTCGACATTTAATTTAGCGATCTGGGCTCTTTTTAAACGTCGGATCAATTCCTCTGTTTTGCCGGAAAACATTGAGCCACAAACAACTTCAATACTTCCCGAAAATTCGCCTCTTCTTCTAAAATTCTGTTCACTAAATAACATGCCCGATCTATTATGCCGCTACGTGCGTTCTATTAATTTAAAACCGAACAAATATGAGAATTATGTGTTATTTTTGGGTACATAGTTACCAACATAAATCAGCACAAAATCCGTTTAAAGTTTATGATGAATCAGCAAAGTATCTTCAAGAAAGTCGGCAGTATTTTAACAGAATTAAATGAGCAATATGAGTTTCTCGCTCAAAACCCACAACAGTTAAATCATTTAGAGCTCGAATTGTTTTTAGCAAATGCAGATTTTCTAGCCGATCATGTGAGGATTGTACAAAAATTAAATGCCATCAACGACCAGCCTGTACCTTTAGCTGATCAGCCTTTGCTGGAAGAGCAAAATACCATTATTTTACCTGAGGTTCCTCAAAGTTACATCGCAAGTGATCAGGCTTTCGCACCACAAGCGCTGGAGGAAGTAGTTACTGCAGAGGAAGAAGAGGAACGCATCGATATTAAACCAGAACAGGAAAATTTGGATGATGAGCAAATTAAAGAAGAAACTGCAGAAGAAATACTAGCGCATGATTTTTTTAAACCTGATCAGGATAGCCATAGCTTCGAGTTTGTTTTAGGCAACCATAGTAACGATGATCAGTTCGACTATGAAGCCAAATCTGTTGAAGAAATATTTGACAGGCCGTTAAGTAAGGTTGAAGAAGAGATTCTGGCGCAGAAAAAGAAGATTCACGAAAAGGAAGAGACGCCTTTAACGATTCAGGAAGAACGTGCACTCAACGAGGAAGATGAAATTGGACCAGAGCCTTTTTTAATCCCGCATGAGGAGGTAGAAATTGAAGGGGAAGATGAAGAGTTGACGGTGCCAGAGCCAATTGCTGCACACTCTGAAGTTGAACCGATAGAAACACCTGAACCTGTGATTGAGGCGCCAATAGTGGCTAAATCAGAACCTATTCCTGCTTTAAAAGATGTCGAAATGGATGAGCCGGTAATTTCTCCTCCAGTGACAGAAAGGCCGATATTTACGCCTGAAGCGGTGCCGGTTAGGCCCCTTGCACAGCCTGATGCCGCAGCTAAGCCAGCACAAAGTTTGAATGATTTATTAGCCAAAACAAATGCACAAGGTGATGAGCCTGTAAAAGCACCAATTGCAGACCTTAAACAAGCCATTAACCTGAACGAAAAATTACTGTTTATTAAAGATCTGTTTAAGGGATATAATTTAGCTTACTCTGAAGCCATTGATATTGTTAACAAAATGAACAGTTTTGAATCTGCTAATAATTTTCTTCAAAGCAATTATTCACTGAAATACGATTGGGCGAGCAAACAAGCTACGGTAGATCAGTTTTATGAATTATTAAACAGGCGGTTTAGTACGACCAAAGAGTAAGGATCAAGGAGTAAAGATTTAACCCTTGATCCTTACACTTTGTGTGTTTTCCCCTAATCTTTGCTCCTTAATCGTTTATCCTTGCTTCGCTAAAAGAATCCCATTCTATTTGAATCCAGTTTCAGGAAGATGAATAGCAGAATGGTAAAGCTCCAGAGCGATGATCCGCCATAACTGATCAGTGGAAGTGGAATTCCAATTACGGGGATGATTCCGATCGTCATGCCGATATTAATAAATACGTGGAAAAACAGAATACAGGCTACGCTGTACCCATAGACTCTTGAAAATGTAGAACGTTGCCTTTCCGCAAGATTTATTAACCTTAATAATAGGAAAATATACAGCGCAATTACCACAGAACATCCAAGGAAACCCCATTCTTCACCTATCGTAGAGAAAATAAAATCGGTACTCTGCTCCGGAACATAGCCATATTTGGTTTGGGTTCCTTGTAGAAATCCTCGTCCCATTGCCTGACCAGAGCCGATGGCAATTTGCGATTGAATAACGTTGTAACCTGCACCTTTATTATCGGTTTTTAAGCCTAGCATCAATTCGATCCTGCTTCGCTGGTGAGGCGCCAATACTTTATCATAAGCTACCTTAATTAGAAACAAATACCCAATAGCGAGTACTGTTACCAGTACGGTAGAGAAAATAATTTTTTGTTTCCGTCGGTTGTTGTAAATGAATAAGCCTGCAACGGTGGTAATGATTAGAATCAGGATGTAAGTAGGTACTAAGAAATCGGCGATGAATAATACAATCATTCCGAGAAATATCAGAAGGAAATAACCCGAAAGGCCTTCCCGGTATAATGGAAACATAAAGGCGAGAAACACCAATGCAGAACCAGTATCTGGCTGTAACATAATCAACACCAGTGGAGCACCTACGATCAGTGCTGCTATGCCAATGGACTTAAAGTCTCTGAATTTTGGATTAAAACTGCCCACATACCTAGCCAGCAACAAAGCCGTACCGAATTTAGCGAATTCTGCGGGTTGTAGTTTAAAGGAGCCAATGGCAATCCAAGCCTGGTTACCGGCAACTTTATTTCCGATGACCAAAACGGCGAGAAGTAAGACCAATGTACCTCCATAAATGAAAGGGGAGAAAACATTGAATATTCTCCCGTCGAAAAGGAGTATGGCGAGGCCCAATACCAAGCCGGTGAGCACATAAATTAGCTGCTTTCCGTAAAGGGCATTAAAACTAAACACATCAGACTTTTCTGGAGGCACGGATGCGAAAATATTAACGAAACCAACTGCACACAATGCGATATAGATTAATACCGTAATCCAATCAACATTAAAAAAGAAGCGATTGCTCTGTTGTTGCTGCATGTTAGTTACTGGTTACCGGTTTATCATTTACAGTTAATGGCTTTGAAGTTCTTGGCTTCGTGACAATCGTTTGGGTAACTGTCGCCGCCTTGATTCTGATGCTGTCTTTTGCCTTTTTTAGAGAGTCTGCTTTTTTGATAGATAAGCTGTCAACCTTTGTAGGTTTTGCCTTTTTTGTTTTATCAATAATGGCTGGTAGCAAATTCGTTTCTGAAAAAGCTTTAACAGTATACCCGTTCGCTTTTGGTTTAATGGAGTCTGTTAAGTATTTTTCAACGATAAAACTTGATATGGGAGCAGCGTATGATCCACCAAAGCCACCATTTTCAACAATTACAGCTATAGCGATTTTGGGATTATCCATTGGCGCAAAGCCGATGAAAACCGAGTGATTTTTACCATGTGGATTTTGTACGGTACCTGTTTTGCCACACATTAGAATATTAGGAATTTTTGATTCTTTAGCTGTACCCCAAGGACTATTTACCGCATCTCTCATCCCTTCAATCACTGGTGGGAAATATTTTTCATCTACCCCTACATAATTCTTTTCCGAATATTCTTTTTTTACAAGTTTCTTGTCGCCAATTCCTTTAATTAGGTGAGGTTTGAGGTAATATCCACGATTTGCAATTGCAGCCATCACATTAGCCATTTGTAATGGGGTAGAGGTAATTTCTCCTTGGCCAATTGCCTGAGAGATGACCGTGGTATAACCCCAGCGTTTGCCATATTTTTTATCGTAGTAATCTGCCGTAAAAAAGATGCCTTTCTTTTCAAAAGGCATGTCTATACCTAGCTTCTGGCCAAAACCCCACTTCGAAATTTGCTCCTGCCAGTGCGCATAGGTTTGACGCTGTTTTTTCATTCCATTTCTAGTAATGATGTTCTGAAAAACGTGGCAAAAATAGGTATTACAACTCCTGGCAATTCCACGTTGCATATTGATAGTTCCATCAACGTGTTCACACCTAATTTTTTGCCTTCCGGCCATGTAATATCCAGGACAGTTGAAAGTGGTATTTGGGTTTATGGCACCATCTTGCAGTGCTACCAGAGCATCTACAGGTTTAAAAGAGGACCCAGGGGAATACTGACCAGCAATTGGTCGAACGATTTGAGGCCGATAAGGATTCGCCAATAGTCCCATGTAGTTTTTCCCCCAGTCTTTCCCAACTAGTTGATTCGGATCATAACCAGGACTACTGATAAATGCAAGTATTTCGCCGGTTGATGGCTCTATAGCTACGATTGCACCAACCTTGTTTTTCATTAGTTCCTCGCCAAGCTTTTGGATCCGGATGTCAAGTGAGGAAATTAACCGTTCACCTGATACAGCGTTTACGTCGTATTTACCTTCAGAATAGCTTCCTTTTGGAATATTTTTCGCATCATAAAGCATGTTGATTACACCTTTTTCTCCGCGAAGAAAATCTTCATATGAACGTTCAAGTCCACTTTTTCCGATAAAATCTCCAGGTTTGTAATATCCTTCAGATTTTTCAATATCATCTGGATTAACTTCTTTTACATAACCAAAGAGCTGTCCGGCAATGCTATCTGGATAATGCCTGATGGTTCTGTCCTGAGTTCTGAAACCAGGGAATCTATACATAATTTCCTGAAGTCGCGCATAGGATTGTACTGAAATCTGGCGTTCAAAGAAAGTAGCCTGATAAGCTGATTGTGCTCTGGATTTCTTTAACTTTTTACGAACATCTGCCACCGATATTTCTAGTGCCTGTGCGAGTGCCAGCGTATCAAAAGATTTCACCTCACTGGGTGTAACCATTAAATCATATACAGGCTCATTCTGCACAATTACCTTCATGTTCCGGTCCAGAATGGCACCCCGTGCAGGGTATTTATAGATTTTGCGTAACACGTTACTTTCTGCAGAGAGGAAGTATTTATCGCTGACAATCTGGATATAAAATAATTTCCCCAATAAAATGAGGGCAATTACAATGAATAATCCTTGAATGATATATTTTCTGTTGAATAACTGATCCATTAGCGGGAAGTTCTTTTATAGAAGATAAACTCTACTAAAAAAATAATAAGCAGTGTAAAGATACAACTTAAGCCGCATCTCATTAAGGTATAACCGATTTCAGTTAACCTGAATGTTTCTAAAAAGAACAGTACAATATGGTGAGAGATGGTACAAAGAAAAGCATAGAGTGAAAACCACTGGAAACCCATATAACTTAATGATGGCTCCGGGTCATCAATTGCATCGCGGTTTAAACTTATGGAAATAAATGATATTCTAACAAAGGCCAGCACCACACAGGCGGTAGCGTGTACGCCCATGGTATCGTAAAATGCATCGAGTGTCAATCCTGTTCCAAATGCCAGTAAATAAAGCAATATATTCGGGATACCGAAGGGTAGGAGCAACAAGAAGAGGATGTAAATAAAGGGCGTGGAAAGGTCATAAAAACCCATGTTTTTGAGCAGGAAAATCTGAACAAAGAGCAGTATAAACCACCTGATTATATTTACGATTATGATTCTGCTATTCATTCGGTTTAACTAAACTTTCTAGGGCTTTTTGTTCTTCAGCTTTTTTATCCTTAATTACGTACACATATTGCAAGGTACTAAAATCGGTAGCCAGATTTAATTCGCCAGAGAGGAAATTATCATTGGTAGCAACATTTGGCTTTATTACTCTACCGACAAAAATGCCGGCAGGAAAAGAGCCATATCCAGATGTAACTACCGAATCTCCAACATACATTTTGATGTGATTAGGTACTTCTTTAATGAAAGCCTTCCTGATGTCGAAATTACCCTCGCCCCAGACTAAAGAGCCTAAAGCATGATTTTTCTTTAATGTTACGCTAATCCTGGTATCCTTGTGAAGTAAAGATTGTATTGTTGCCAAATGTCCAGAAACATCTCTAATCAGGCCCACCACACCGCGTTGAGGTGCAATTACTGCCATCCCGTTTTTAATTCCATCCAGACTACCTTTATTAATCGTCATGATGTTATTACGCAGGGTAACAGAATTTTTAACCACTTTTGCCGCCAGGTATGTGTATTGCTGATCGGTGATGGTATCTGCAATTTTAACATCTTTGGCTGTATCTACAGTCGTTAACGCAAGTAAATGGCTTTTTAGTTTTGCGTTTTCAGCAGCTAAACTATCGTTCACCATTCCAAGATTTAAGTACCTTTTAAAAATATTTAGCCTTTCATAAGCGGTGCCTACTATCTCGTTAGAAGAATTTAAGGTTACGCTTCTTTGATAGGAATTATTTTTTACGGTGAGGTAGATTCCAATTAAGAAAAATATAATAAATAAGAAAAATGCGTTGTATCTACTGACGAATATCCAAAGGTTACGCATGCTAATTTACGGATTTAGATTTACGATTTAAGATTGCCTGCATAGTTTCCAATCCAGATTTAAGATGTTTTACGATTTTGTTCTTTTTTTCTAATAGTAATAATGGAAGAAACTATAATTGAAAGTAATTCATTTCCTTCTTTCCAGTTTTTAAGCATCTCTACTTTTAAATCAGGGTTAAATTCTTCAAACAACTCAAGAAAAAACGTCGACTCATCTAATTCTTCTTCTACAATTTTTAGCTTATTCAAAAAATCAGCAGTTGATTTAGTTCTGCATGCTGCCTATAATTGGCGCCTACAGAACTTGAGCATCTAACCAGTTAATTTGAATAATTTTTATTTAGAACATTGTATGGTAAAGAATTGATTAACTTATTGAGATAGAGTACGCCTTGGTTCTAATTCTTAACGTCTCGCTATTCATCAATCGCCAATCTAAAATCTACGTTCGTAAATGTGCTTATTGCATTAAGAACTTATAGCCACCAATATTTTTCAAGGCAATACCGGTTCCGCGGACTACTGCACGAAGTGGATCTTCTGCTACGTGTACCGGCAGTTTTGTTTTTGCTGCAACACGTTTATCTAAGCCTCTTAACAATGCACCACCGCCTGTTAAATAAATACCTGTCTGGTAAATATCTGCGGAAAGTTCTGGCGGTGTAATTTCTAATGCTTTAAGAATAGCCTCTTCGATTTTAGAAATTGATTTATCTAAACAATGTGCAATTTCGGTATAAGAAACGGTGATTTGTTTTGGAACACCAGTCATTAAATCACGACCTTGAACTGCGAAATCTGCAGGGGCATCCTGTAACTCTGGTAAAGCGGCACCGACTTCAATTTTAATTTTTTCTGCGGTACGGTCACCAATCATTATATTATGCTGGCGACGGATGTAGTTTACAATATCAGAGTCGAAGTTATCTCCCGCAACGCGGATAGATTGATCGCAAACAATACCAGACAGGGCGATAACCGCAATTTCTGTAGTCCCACCACCAATATCGATGATCATGTTACCCATAGGTTCTTCTACATCGATTCCGATACCTACTGCAGCAGCCATTGGCTCGTGAATGAGGTAAACTTCTTTAGCTCCGGCGATCTCGGCAGAGTCGCGCACCGCACGTTTTTCTACTTCAGTAATTCCAGAGGGAATGCAAATTACCATACGTAAAGATGGAAACATCCAGCCTTTACCACCGTTTAACATCCTGATCATCCCTTTTATCATTGCTTCAGCAGCGTTGAAATCGGCGATTACACCATCTTTTAGCGGACGAACGGTTTTGATATTATCATGGGTTTTACCCTCCATCTGCATCGCCTGACGGCCGATTGCAATGACTTTGTTTGTAGTACGATCGAAGGCTACAATAGATGGTTCATCTACTACAACTTTGTCGTTATGTATAATCAGGGTATTCGCAGTACCTAAATCGATGGCAACTTCCTGCGTAAACCAATTGAATAATCCCATGTATGAGTTATATTTTCTTTAATTTGTTAAATCTATACTATTCCTAATGTAAAAATAGGTTTTTTATTGTTTAGTCACTTAGATTGTTGGTTTTTTAGTTGCTTGGCTTTTTTGTTTAAATCACCTAAATACCGAAAACAACCACCACCGAAACAACTAATTTCCTAATGTTTAAAGTGTCTCACTCCAGTGGTTACCATTGCGATGCCTTTTTCATTTGCCTTTGCCACAGAATCTGCATCTTTAATTGATCCACCTGGTTGTAAAACGGCAGTAATACCAGCATCGGCAGCAATTTCTACACAATCAGGGAATGGGAAGAAGGCATCTGATGCCATGGCGCAGCCTGCAATGCTGAATCCGAATGATGCTGCTTTGTCGATTGCCTGGCGTAGTGCATCTACACGTGAGGTCTGGCCAACTCCGCTTGCGATTAATACATCATCTTTCACCAAAACAATGGTATTGGATTTTGTATGTTTTACAATTTTATTGGCGAAATATAAATCTTTTAATTCTTGTTCGGTTGGTGCCTTTTCTGTTACGGTTGTCATTTGCGCCGGACCTTCGATGATTAAGTCTTTATCCTGTTCAATTACACCGTTTAATAAGGTTTTGAATTGTTTTTGGCTTAATTCTACCTCATTACGTTTTAAAATAACGCGGTTTTTCTTCTTACTAAATAATTCTACCGCCTCTGGCTGATAAGATGGTGCAATCAGTACTTCGAAAAACAAGTTGTTAATTTCTTCGGCAGTAGCCAAATCAACTTCAACGTTGGTAATTAAAACACCACCGAAAGCTGAAACGGGATCGCAAGCCAATGCATCAAGCCAAGCCTGTTTTACAGTTGGGCGGGAAGCGATGCCGCAAGCGTTGGTGTGTTTTAAGATGGCAAATGTTGGATCTTCAAATTCATCGATCAAAGCAACAGCAGCATCAACATCTACAAGGTTATTGTATGAAAGTTCTTTTCCGTTTAGTTTGGTAAACATGGCATCTAAATCGCCATAAAAAACGGCTCCCTGATGTGGGTTTTCTCCGTAACGCAATGTCTTAGCA
Source organism: Bacteroidota bacterium (assembly GCA_037032985.1). Lineage (GTDB taxonomy): Bacteria > Bacteroidota > Bacteroidia > Sphingobacteriales > Sphingobacteriaceae > Pedobacter. The sequence goes on along the minus strand of JAZBLB010000023.1, from coordinate 61,741 downwards.
TCGGTAACGCTTTGTTTGAAGACTGCAAGAGGCTCTTCTTCATTGAAGTAGTTAAAAATGGCAGTATCGTAGTGAGATGAAGTGTGGAAAGCTGTTTTAGCAAAAGATTTACGTTGTGCTAAAGTGGTTTCACCATTTTGGTCTTCTAACTGTGCTTGTAAAGTAGGGTAGTCGTTTTTCGATGCGATAATAACCACATCGTTAAAGTTTTTAGCTGCAGCGCGGATCAATGAGATGCCACCAATGTCAATTTTTTCAATAATTTCTTCTGGTGTTCCGCCTGCTTTTACGGTTTCTTCGAAAGGGTATAAATCTACGATAACCAGGTCGATTTCCGGGATTTCATATTCGGCAATTTGTTCCTGATCGCCAGTTAACGCCCTGCGATTTAAAATTCCACCAAAAACTTTTGGGTGTAAAGTTTTAACGCGACCACCTAAAATTGATGGGTAACCAGTTAGATCTTCAACTGCCGTAACCGGTAAATTTAGATCTTTAATAAATTGTTCGGTGCCACCTGTAGAAAATAACTGAACGCCTTGTGCGGCCAATAACTTTACCAACGGCGCTAAACCATCTTTATAATAAACTGAAATTAAAGCGTTTTTGATTTTAATCGACTGACTCATTCTACTGTAAATTTTGAGCCGCAAAGGTAGTAAAAGGCGATGGTTTTTTTGTTATGTTATGGGTGTAAAAAATCTCAACAGCGATATACAGCTTCTATTGTCTAATAAATCACAGTTTCTATTTTTTTCTTACTGAAATATAGGATAGGTTCGTAGTTACTGGATTTGATTTATAACTAGAAAAAACCAGTATCGCTTGCGTTATTTTGGCTATTAATGGCGTTAATGCGGAAGCCAAGATATCGAGCTCGCTAATCTTACGGGTTACCGTAAGGAACTCAGGTTTTCTTCCTCCATCTTTGAAGCAATAAATGGCTAACCAGTAAAAGTCGCGTTAGATTTTTGCGAGGATAAATTGCATCTCTCATTACATCTTGCAATTTATGCTGGTAAGCCAATATTAGCAAGTACACGTTATATAGTGTCACTGGGGCAATTGAGAAACCCTGTGCTGGATAGTCAGGGTTCTCTCATTTTTAATAGTTGGTTTGAAATTCAGCTGTTAAAAAAAAATAACAGAAAGTGCTCAGCGCATTCATGCTAACGATGATCTGTACTAGTGCATTTTATAATAGAATTAAATTTAATAAGACGCTAGTGAGTATTGCTTGGTTTTACCTTATCAATTGGTGCGAAATACCAATAGTTTTGAATTGGGATATTCAAAAATTACTAATAATGAAGTGGCAATTCCACTATTTTTGTGAGCAGGGAGATATTGAGAAGATTTATTTCTTAATCTTTTTCACCACCGTTTCTACCACTCTTGGATAGTGAAGGTGTTCCAGTTGCTGGCCTTTAAACTTAATCATTTCGAGGTTGTCGCCTTTATTGATTTTGTAACGGGCCTGGTAAATGTATTCGCCTTCATCGTAATGTTCATCAACATAATGAATGGTAATGCCGCCTTCGCTTTCACCAGCAGCAATAACGGCATTGTGCACATGATCGCCATACATGCCCTTACCGCCAAATTTTGGTAAGATAGCCGGGTGGATATTTATGATTCTACCTGGGTAGGCTGCAATTAAATTTCGAGGAATTAACCATAGGAAACCTGCCAAGACGATGAAATCGATATCGAGGTTTTTGAGTAAATCTAATACCTCTTCTGTTTTATAAAATTCTTGTTTATCGAAAATGTGGGTAGGGATTTCGAAGTTGTCAGCCCTTTGAAGTACGTAAGCATCAGCATTATTAGTAAGCACTAACGCGATTTCGATATCGTTACTGCGTTTAAAATGCTCCATTAGTTTTTGGGCATTGGAGCCAGAACCGGATGCAAAGATGGCTATTCGTTTTTTCACTCAGAATGTGTTTTGCCCAAAAATAGCATTTTTGCACCTGATTCCGGTATTCAAATTAATTTTTATTATTGTAGTTAACGTGTTATTAATGAATAAATTTATCGTATTTTCGCAGTTCGGAATTGACGATAAATATCAGGGAATAAAAAATTTAAAATGTTTTGTGTTTTAAAAAGATTAACTCTATATTTGCAACCCGAATTATAGGAAACGATTAAAGAAAAATAAAAGGCTAAATAGAAATGGCAAATCATAAATCTTCATTAAAGAGAATTAGAGCAAACGCAACCAAACGTTTACGTAACAGATATCAGGCAAAAACTACACGTACCTTTATTAAAAGATTACGTGCTGCAGAAGACAAAAAATCTGCTTCAGATTTATTGCCTAAAGTAATCTCTATGTTAGATCGTTTAGCTAAAAAGAACATCATTCACAAAAACAAAGCGGCTAATAATAAATCAAAATTAACGAAATTCGTTAACGGTTTAGCATAATCCAATTTTTTTACGATATTAGTGTCAGGCATCCCAACCAAACGTTGGGATGCCTTTTTTTTATCGGAAAAATGGATCACTACGATCAAAAACTTGGAATTAAACCTTGGGCTGAAGAGGATCGTCCAAGAGAAAAACTTTTACAACATGGCCGGCGGTATCTTACCGATGCAGAATTGATTGCCATTCTTATCGGATCAGGAAACCGACATGAAACGGCAGTAGACTTAAGTAAACGCATTCTAGCGTTTTATGATAATAACCTCACGAAGATCGGGAAGGCATCTATTCAGGATCTTTCTAAATTTAAGGGGATCTGTGAGGCTAAAGCAATTTCTATTGTAGCGGCGCTGGAACTAGGCCATCGCAGAAAAGAGACGCAAGAAGAGTAGGTTATTCAGGTCACCGCTTCTACGGATGTACATCGATATTTGCATCGAACTTTTACTGGTCTTAATCATGAAGAATTCTGGATTCTACTGCTTAATCGCTCTAATCATATTATTGGTAAGCATTTAATTAGCAAGGGCGGTCAGGCAGGTACGGTTGCCGACCCAAAGATTATTTTTAAAATAGCCTTGGAGTATAACGCTGCAAATATTGTATTGGCGCACAATCACCCATCGGGAAGTTTAAATCCCAGTGAAAGTGATGACAAGCTAACTAAAGATTTAATTGCCTCATGACAAATGTTGGGATTGTACGTGGGAGATCATCTTATTTTGCCAATAACCGATATTATAGTTATAAGGATGAGGAGATGATGTAGGACTATGATTACTATGATTAAATGATTACTATG
>JAZBLB010000023.1:0-58406 GCA_037032985.1 Bacteroidota bacterium | reverse complement strand
GTACTATGATTACATGATTTTAGGATTATGATATCAGGGTGTCGAGGAGTCATGATTATCAAGGTTCTTAGGGTTGCAAATTGGAGATGTAAATAAATTTAGTTCTCTTATGGATCAGAAAATCATATTTAAAATGTTAACATAAGTTCTTTATAACAACTTGAATACTTAAAACTGATTTAACATAGAATTGGTAATATTTGCGAATTGAAATTATAATCGTATTATGAAAGCATTTAAAATCATAACCAGCTTACTTTTTATTTCTACTATTGCCTTTTCTCAGCAAAAAGGAACACCTATTAATATTATTACCTATAATATTCGATTGAATGTGGCTTCTGATGGTGTAAATGCCTGGCCAAATCGAAAGGATAATGTTAAGGCGTTAGTTAAATTTCATGATGCCGATATTTTATGTGTTCAGGAAGCGTTGCCTGAGCAATTTGATGCTTTGTTAGAAGGGTCGAATTTTGACGTGGTGGGTGTTGGTCGCGAGGATGGAAAACGTAAAGGCGAATTCTCAGCTGTTTATTTCGACAAAGATCGTTTTACTAAAAAAGACGGTGGAACTTTTTGGCTGTCGCAAACACCTGATGTGCCTTCCAAAGGTTGGGATGCGGCTTTAAACCGGGTTTGCAGCTGGGTAAGGTTACTTGACAAGTTGAATAAGAAGGAGTTCTTAGTGTTTAATACGCACTATGATCATATTGGTGTGCAGGCGCGAATTGAGTCGGCCAAGTTATTGAAAAAGAAAATTCAGCAGATTGCCCCAACATTGCCAGTAGTTTTTACCGGTGATTTAAATGTTATGCCGGAAACGGAAGCGATTTCGACGATCAAATCTTTTCTAACCGATGCGAAAGCGATATCTATCGAGCCGGCTTATGGTCCGAGCGGAACGTTTAATGCTTTTGATTTCAATAGCGATTTGAAAGACAGGATTGACTATATCTTCGTGAATAAAGGGTTTAAAGTACAGAAGTTTGCTGTGCTGAGTGATAGTAAAGAGAAGAGATATCCTTCTGATCATTTGCCTGTTTTCGCAAGGCTTTGGTTTTAATGGGGTTTTTTCCTCGCTGCGCGGCTGGCTGCCGAAGCGCTTTTACTTTTAGCCGCTAGATTTTTTACACACCCTTTCCCATCCCGGCAAAGGTGCCCGGAGGCGGATAGGGTTTTTAGCTATCTTCCATTTTTATTACATCAAGATTTCCTGATTAAGTTTCTCCTTTGGCCTTTAAATAATATCTTTGCGTTTTATGAATTAGAGTGTCGATCGAGATTAGTCTTGATTCCTGATATTCGCTACTTGATCCTAACAAATGAAAATATCATATAACTGGTTAAAACAATTCGTTCAAATAGATAAAACGCCACAAGAGCTTTCGTTAATCCTAACCGACGTTGGTTTGGAAGTGGAAAGTGTTGATCGAGTTCAGCCTGTTGTAGGTGGTCTAGAAGGCTTGGTGATTGGCGAAGTTTTAACTTGTATACAACATCCTAATGCAGATCGTTTGCGGATCACCACTGTTAATGTTGGCGGAAAGGATAACCTGCAGATTGTTTGTGGTGCACCTAATGTTGGCGCCGGGCAAAAAGTTGTTGTTGCACCCGTTGGTACCACTGTATATCCTTTAGAGGGTGAGCCTTTTAAAATTAAGGAATCGAAGATAAGGGGAGAGGTTTCGCAGGGAATGATTTGCGCAGAGGATGAAATTGGTTTGGGCAAATCTCATGATGGTATCATGATTTTAGCAGGAGATACCGAAATTGGGATTCGTGCTAAAGATCATTTCAAAATGGATGACGATTTTGTTTTCGAAATTGGATTGACACCAAACCGTGCCGATGCTGCATCTCATTTGGGTGTGGCCAGAGATTTAGCTGCTTATTTTAGAGGTGAATATGAATTGCCAGATCTTTTGGATTTCAAAACTGATAATGAAAGTCTGGTTATTCCGGTAGAGGTAGAAGATTTAGTTGCTTGTCCGCGGTATAGCAGTGTAACCATTTCCGGCGTTACGGTAACCGAGTCGCCAGAATGGTTGAAAGATAAGTTAAAAGTGATTGGCCTTCGTCCGATTAATAATATTGTAGACATTACCAATTATGTATTGCATGGTTTAGGCCAGCCGCTACATGCTTTTGATGCCGATAAAATTACCGGTGGAAAGGTAATTGTAAAGAAACTGGCAGAGGGAACACCATTTGTAACACTTGATGGCATAGCACGAAAATTAAGTGCTGACGATTTAGTGATCTGCAATGCGGATGCTCCAATGGCTATTGCCGGGGTGTTTGGCGGAAAAACTTCTGGAGTAGGTACAGAAACTAAAAATATTTTTTTAGAAAGTGCTTATTTCAATGCTGTTTCTATACGTAAAACAGCAAAAAGACATGGTTTAAAAACCGATGCATCTTTCCGTTATGAACGTGGAACAGATCCTGAGATTACCGTAATTGCACTTCAATATGCAGCTTTGCTGATCCAGGAACTGGCTGGTGGAGAGATTTCTTCATCAGTCTCTGATTTCTATCCAAACCCTATCCGTCCTTTCGAGTTTGAAGTAAGTTATACCAATATCAATAAGCTGATTGGTGCAAACATACCAGCCACAGAAATTAAGCACATTATTACAGCGCTTGGCATATCTGCAACAAGTACGTCAGATGATACTTTGTCATTGCGGGTTCCATCGTTTAAGGTGGATGTAACCCGCGAATGTGATATCACGGAAGAAGTGCTCCGCATTTATGGCTATAATAATATCGCAATTCCATCGAAAGTAAATGCTTCTCTTTCTTACAGTGTGAAGCCGGAGAAAGAAAATACGCATAATGTTATTGCCGATATGCTAACGGCTAATGGCTATGCGGAGATTTTATGTAATTCACTTACCAAATCTGCATACTCGAAAAATCTGGATGAAGCCGTTTTTATTTTAAACCCTTTAAGCAGTGATTTAAACGTTATGCGTCAGCAAATGTTGATGCCGGCTTTGGAGAGTGTCGCTTATAACCAGAACCGGAAAAATGCGGATGTTAAGTTTTACGAATTTGGCAAAACTTATCATTTAATTAATGAGAAGTATGTAGAGCGCCCGAGGTTGTTATTATTGATTTCTGGAGCGAAACAAAGTGAGCAATGGAATCAAAATTCGAAATCGGCAACGTTTTACAATTTGAAATCTGCTGTTGACGCGATTATCTCACGACTCGGTATTTCAAGCTATCAAACCGATACGCTGAATGATGAGCAGTTTGCATATGGCATCAAGTATTTCCGTGGAGACAAAGCCATTGTGAGTTTTGGTGCTGCAACAAAGGCTGATCGTAAACTGGCTGATGTAAATGCAGAAGTTTTTTATGCAGACTTTGACTGGGCCGCAATTTTAGATATCGTTAAGAAAAATAAGATCGTTAATAAAGAGCTTTCTAAATACCCACAGGTACGCAGGGATTTATCTTTGTTGATTGATCAGGCGGTGACTTTCGATATGCTGAAGGGAATTGCTTTCAAAACTGATAAAAAGCTGATTAAAGAAGTTGGCGTTTTTGATGTATATGTAGGAGATAAGTTACCGGAAGGCAAAAAATCTTATGCTTTGAATTTTATTTTACAGGATGAGGAACAAACCTTAACCGATAAACAGATTGAAAGCACTATGCAGAAGCTAATTGCAAATTTAACCCAGCAAGCGGGTGCAGAAATTAGGAAATAAAATATAAATTCGTATTTTTAGAAATAAATTCATGACTTCTGTTGCAGATCAATTAGATAAGGTATTACAAAAAACGGCTCGTTTAATCGAGTTATGTAATGCTTTACAAGAGGAAAATGATTTATTAAAGCTTGAAAATCAATCGTTAAAAGTTGCCGTTGATACTTCTAAAGCAAAGCACACCGATCTTGAAGAAAAACTGAGAGTGACGAAACTGGCTAAAAGTATCGAAGGTACAAGTGAAAAGTCGCTTGATATTAAACAAAAAATTAACGATTTTGTGCGGGAGATTGATAAAAGTATCGCATTGTTAAAAAAATAAATGATGCGTAAAAATCAGAAACTAAGCTAACAAATGGGAGAAATCTCGATTAAAATAACCATTTCCGACCGTATTTATCCTTTAAAGGTGAATACTGAAGAGGAAGAAATTGTGAGACGGGCGGCAAAAATGATCAATGAGCGCATAAAAGATTATCAAGATAATTATGCGGTTAGAGATAAGCAGGATCTTCTTTCTATGGCCGTATTGCATTATGCAACTGCTGTATTGAGAACAGAGAACCAGGTGCAAAACCAGGATACTGCAGTAGCCGATAAGGTTGAAGAATTGGATATTTTACTTAACGGTTTTTTCAAATAATAAAGGTTCGTTCTTTTAAAGAAATCGCCAGTTTGACGATGTTTAGCGCTTTTGACAAGAAAGCCGCTGGATAAGGTTAATACGATGATCGCTTTAATATATTAGCATAAAAACATAGCCGCGGCTAGTTTTTTGAGTTTCAATTTTATAAAACTTAACACTTCAATATCTATGGGGTTAAGAGGGCGTATTTCATCTGCTTTATGCACCTGAAAATGGCTTAAATCCCAATTATGCTTAGTTGAGGTTTAAAATGATGAGACTTAAAAAAATTAGTTGCGGTTTTTTTTTACTTAAAAAACAAAATGGAGATAACGGAAATTCTAGGATACATATTTGCCTTAATAGCAGGCTTAGGTATCGGTATAGTAGTAGGTAGATTCTTACTTCGCAACTTGCTCAAAGCGCAGGAAGTTGCAGCGCAAAACAAAGTTAAAAAGATTTTAAAAGATGCAGAGAACAATGCAGAAATCTTAAAAAAGAATAAACTTTTAGAAGCAAAAGAGAAGTTTTTGCAATTAAAAGCTGAGCATGAACAAGAGGTGAATGCGAAGAACAATAGCATTAATCAACGCGAAAATACAATGAAACAGAAAGAACAATCTGTTAATCAGCGTATGGAGAACTTCAATAAAAAGGAGCAGGAGCTTGATAAGCAAAAAGTAAATCTGGAAAAACAGACTGAATTAGCTGTTAAGAAACAAGAAGAGGTTGAGGTATTGAAAAACCAACACCTTAAACAACTGGAAACTATTGCGGGTCTTTCTGCAGAAGAAGCTAAAGATCAGTTGGTTGAAAACCTGAAACAGGAAGCGCGTACACAGGCGATGATGCAGGTGAAAGATATTGTGGATGAAGCCAAACTAACAGCCAGTAAAGAAGCTAAGAAAGTGGTGATTCAAACCATTCAACGTACAGCTACAGAAGCTGCGATTGAAAACTCGGTTTCTATTTTCCATATTGAAAGTGACGAAATTAAGGGTCGCGTAATTGGTAGAGAAGGTAGAAATATTCGTGCTTTAGAAGCTGCTACCGGAATTGAGATTATTGTAGATGATACTCCTGAAGCCATTATTTTATCTGGTTTTGATCCGGTAAGAAGAGAGATTGCCCGTTTGGCATTGCACCGTTTGGTAACCGATGGTCGTATTCACCCGGCCCGTATTGAAGAAATTGTTGCAAAAACCAAAAAGCAAATTGAAGATGAGATTGTAGAAATTGGTGAGCGTACGGTTATAGATTTGGGTATTCATGGGTTACACCCTGAATTGATTCGTATGGTTGGGCGTATGCGTTATCGTTCATCGTATGGTCAGAACTTGTTACATCACTCTCGTGAGGTCGCTAATTTCTGTGCTACCATGGCAGCAGAGTTAGGCTTAAACGCGAAGATGGCGAAACGTGCCGGTCTGTTACACGATATTGGTAAGGTGCCTGATGATAATCCTGAATTGCCTCACGCAATTTTAGGAATGCAGCTGGCAGAAAAATATAAAGAACATCCTGAAATTTGTAATGCAATTGGTGCCCACCATGATGAAATTGAGATGACTTCAATGATCTCTCCAATTATTCAGGCATGCGATGCGATTTCCGGTGCCCGTCCGGGAGCCCGTAGAGAGGTTGTAGAAAGCTACATTAAGCGTTTGAAAGACTTGGAAGAATTGGCGCTGTCTTACCCTGGTGTTGAAAAAACATTTGCAATTCAGGCGGGTAGAGAATTACGTGTAATTGTTGAAAGTGAGCGAATTACAGATGCGCAGGCGGAGTTATTAGCAGCAGATATTTCTACACGAATCCAAACAGAGATGACTTATCCGGGTCAGATTAAAGTTACCGTAATTAGAGAAACAAGGTCTGTAGCGTTTGCTAAGTAATTCAAGGCGATTATGCTAAAGCAATAGATTATAGAGATTACATAGATGTTGAATGATATACATTTAAAGCGATGACAGGTTCATCGCTTTTTTTGTGCTTAACCTCTCAACAACGCGCATAAGTATTTTTCATACCCAAATGGTTGCAATGTTTGTCACCGAAACACAGAGGAGGAAGAGTTTATATGTTTTCCGTGACTCTGTGGCAATTGATTATAACCTAGTGTCCAGCGTCTATCAACTGTCTAAAATTGAAGTATTTGCCACTGCAACACAGAGGAAAATAGTTTATATGTTTTCCGTGACTCCGTGGCGATTGATTATAACCTAGGGGCCGGCGTTTATCAACTGCCTAAAATCGCAATGTTTGCCACGGAAACACAGAATGTATGGAATGAAAATGTTTTCTGTGTCTTCCGTGACTCCGTGGCAATTAGTTTAAGCCAAGTGAGAGTGTCTATCAACTACCTGAAGTTGAAATGTTTGCCAAGGAAACACAGAATGCTCGGAATGAGAATATCTCTGTGTCTTGCGTGACTCCGTGGCAATTAGTTGCAACATTCTCTTTGTATTAATGAGGGATTGCTTACGATAATCTATGGTAGAACTTAGTTTACCATTCAATTTTTTTTTAATTTTACGCAATGAGTAAGCCAACTATAACCATAGCACCGAAGCGTCCTATTGATGTACTTTTTGATCGGTATGCAGAAAGTCATCAAAACCCAACCAATAAATTGGTGCATTGGATCTGTGTTCCGCTAATCGTATTTAGCTTGCTGGGTCTGGTTTGGCAAATTCCTTTTCCGCATATTGGTTTTCTGGGAAGTTATAACGGCTTCTTTAACTGGGCATCGTTTCTGCTCGCTTTTAGCTTATATTATTATTTTACCTTATCTCCTGTGTTGTTTTTTTTAATGATCTGGGTAGTGGGGTTAATGAGCTACATCATTGTTAAAATTGAGCAGGCGGTTGGCTTAGGAAGCGGAACGGCATATACCATTTACGCCGTCATCTTTATTGCCGCCTGGGCGGGTCAGTTCATCGGCCATAAAATTGAAGGGAAAAAGCCTTCATTTTTGGACGATGTTAAGTTTTTGTTAATCGGCCCGATCTGGTTATTGCACTTCATTTGCAAGAAAGTGGGCATCCGTTACTAAACGGATAAAGTTGTTAACTTCTAATTAACCTTAAGGTAAAGGAATGTTAATTAACACCTAACCTGCAGTTAACACTGTGGTAATACTTTTGCCCTTATCAAATAAAGGCAAATTGGACTTACTAAACTCTTTCAAAAGAGCGGCACTTACAGTGTTCGCTTTAACAATCAGCATACTTTCGTATGCGCAGACAGGAAAAATTTCTGGTAAAATAACTGATAAAACTACCGGTCAGACTTTGGTTGGTTTATCGGTGTTAATTGAAGGAACATCCATCGGAACAACGAGTGATGCTGATGGAAATTACCTCTTAAATACTGTTAAGCCTGGCACCTACAAGATCAGCTTCTCTTTTATTTCTTTTAAGAAACAGATTATTCCTAATGTAAAAGTAACTCCCGGAAAAACGACGGTTATCGATGTGGTGATGGAGGATGACCAATCAACACTTAACGATGTGGTGATCACCGGAGCAAGGAAAACGGGAACTGAGGCATCACTTTTATCAGAGCTGAAGAAATCTCAATCCATCGCAAATGGAGTTTCCTCACAAACTATTCAAAGATCAGGTGATACCGATGCTGCACAAGTGGTGAAACGGGTGCCTGGAATTACAATCGTAGATAATCGATTTATCAATATTCGTGGTTTAGCAGAGCGGTATAACAATGTTCAGCTTAATAACGTAACAGCTCCAAGTTTGGAAACTGATGTGAGGTCATTTTCTTTCGACTTAATCCCCAGCAATCAAATTGACCGCGTATTGGTTTTTAAAAGCCCTTCTGCTGATATACCTGCTGATTTTGCCGGAGGTGTAGTGAAAGTTTTTCTGAAAAGTGTTCCGGATGATGATCGTTTAACCGTTGATTATGGAACTAGTTATCGCCAAAATGCAACCTTTAGGGATTTTAAAAGAACCAATACTGGAAGTTTATATTTTACTGGTTTTAACACTGGCGATAATGATCTGCCAGTAAACTTTCCTTCCAATTTGAATAGTGTTAATGCCAGCAAGTTGAATGCAGCTGGCCATGCGCTTAGAAATAATTGGGTTCCAGACGTAAACACCGCTAACTTAGATCAGAAGTTAAATATCTATGGCAGTAAAAGGTTCAATATTAATAACAAATTATTAGGGAACATCACCGCTATTACCTATAGCAACAGCAAAACTAATAATGCTGTTTTCAGAGGTAATTATGAGGTTTATGATCCGGTTTCAAAGATTGCTGAAGAAAATTACAGGTACAACGATGATCAATATACCTATAATGTACGCTTAGGTGTAGTGCACAACTGGGCGTTCAAGTTAGATAATAACAATACGTTCGAGTTTAAAAATCTTTATAACCAGTTAAGTACCTCGCAATATGTAAGTCGTTCTGGTACCGAAAAGCAACAGGAGTATGCCAATTTTGCATCGAATGTTTTATACCGGGGTATTTATTCGGGCCAATTATCGGGACTTCATAAATTTAATAATGAAAATACGAAGTTCGATTGGGTTGCCGGTTACAGTAAATCCTTTAGAGATCAGCCTGATTATTCACGTTATAGGACGCTTGCTAACGGAGACGGAACGTTTAATATTTTTGTGCCAACCGGAGGTGCACAACCAGAATTTTTAGGAAGGTTTTATTCTAAAATGAATGAAGATATCAAAACAGGTGCATTTAATATTGAGCAGGCATTGGCACCAAAATCTGAAGGTTTCAAACCATCGGTAAAAATTGGAGGATATTACGAAGATAAAAAACGCACATTCTCTTCCAGAAACATTGGCTATGTAAGAGCAAATTCTTTAAACTTTGACCAATCGTTACTTAAAGGAACTATAGATGAACTTTTTGATTGGAAAAATATTAATACCACTACCGGTATCAGACTGGACGAGAAATCTAATCCTTATGATAATTATGATGCATCAAACAGACTATTTGCCGGGTTTGCAAACTTCGTGTTGCCCTACAAAGACAAACTCACGATTGTAGCTGGCGCCAGGGTTGAAAATAATGTTCAGAAACTAAACAGCTTCGATACCGGCGGTCCGGTTAATGTTAATAATGATATTACCCGTGTACTTCCGTCGGCAAATGTGCAATTCAATTTGAATGAAAAATCGATATTTAGGTTGGCTTACGGGAAAACGTTGAATAGGCCAGAATTCAGAGAGATTGCTCCATTCTCATTTTATGATTTCGATCAGAACTTTAACGTTGCGGGTAATCCGAATTTGAAAACTTCTAAAATCGACAACTTTGATTTGAAGTATGAGTTTTACCCTTCAACAAATGAATTAATCAGTATTTCGGGTTTTTATAAAAAATTCAAAGATGCTATCGAAATGACTGCGATACCAGGTTCGAATGCGCAATCTTTCAATTTTAATAATGCTCAAAATGTTAGGAATGTTGGGGTGGAGCTGGAGATGCGAAAATCATTGGCAGAGTTAAGTGACAGCAAATTTCTGAATGATATTACTTTACAATTAAATGCGTCCTACATCAATAGTAAAGTGATGTTTGATGGTGCAAGTGCTGTTGGACAATCGAATAACCGTCCAATGCAGGGCCAATCACCTTATATCCTAAATGCAGGAATATTTTATAACAATATCAAATCGAAATTCCAGGTTAATCTCCTTTACAATGTTTCTGGAAAACGTATAGCCTTTGTTGGTACAGACTTGATCAGAGATATCTATGAAATGCCAAGAAATGTGGTGGACTTGGTTGTGACGAAAAACTTCACCAACAAACTTTCACTAAAAGCCAATTTCAATGATCTGCTTAATCAAAAGTTCACCTTGATGCAGGATGGAAACCAGGATGGAAATTTCGATAAATCAGTAGATCAGGTTACTGCACAATTTAGAAGTGGCCGCCAGGTTGGCTTGACACTTTCTTACAGAATATTATAACGAAAACTTAAAAAGATATAAAAATCAGAAAATGAATATGAAAAAGCGCTACAAACCAAATTTTGGCATTAAAAGCCTTAAAACAATAGCATTTGTTTTGGCAGGAACACTAATTTTTAGTTCATGTAAAAAAACTACTGTTATCGAATATAACGAGGCAGGGTTTAATGGTGGTGGTACTGGTACCGCACCAAACCCAACCACGGGTTTCACCAAACCAATTGTTGAAGTAGCAAATGGTAGTATTACCACAAATACAACATGGACAAAAGGCAATATCTACAGGCTTAATGGTTTTGTAAGGGTGGGTAGGGATGCCAAAAATAAGGCTGGACAAGCCGCTGTTGAAGGTGTTACCTTAACCATAGAGGCCGGTACGGTAATTATCGGCGATAGAGAATCAAAAGGAACTTTAGTGGTACAGCGGGGTAATAAACTGATTGCAGAAGGAACCGCGTCGCAACCGATCATTTTTACTTCCGAACGCGGTGCAGGTTTGCGTGAACCAGGCGATTGGGGTGGTGTTGTATTATGTGGTAAAGCTACTAATAACCAATCTGGCGGTGAGGCGGAATTAGAAGGTGCTTATGAAGGCTGGCATGGTGGTACAAATGATGCAGATAATTCTGGTATTTTAAAGTATGTAAGAATTGATTATGCTGGTACGCCAATTAATCCTAACCAAGAGGTTAACTCTTTAACAATGGGGTCCGTAGGATCAGGAACCGTAGTTGATTATGTTCAATGTTCATATGGGTTAGATGATGCATTTGAATGGTTTGGCGGAACAGTTAATGCTAAACACTTAATTGCCTACCGTGGCCTTGATGATGATTTCGATGTTGACTTTGGTTTCCGTGGTACTGTTCAGTTTGCATTAGGTATTCGTGATGCAAATTCTGCCGATCAATCTGGTTCAAATGGTTTTGAAGTTGATAATGATGGAACCGGATCAAGTGTTGCACCATTTACATCTGCACAATTTTCAAACGTGACGATTATAGGTCCGAAAAAAGATCGGAATAAAACGATTTCCACTCAGTTTCAAAATGCGATGCATTTGAGAAGAAACAATAAAATTAAAATTTATAACTCTGTGTTCACCGCCTATCCAAACGGATTGTTTATAGATGGTTCAACTACTTTGGCAAATGCTGCAGCCGGCGAATTGGTATTAAAAAATAACGTTCTTGCTGGAGTAGATGGTTGGGGTGCAAATGGTTATGGAACTGGCGGAACAACTACATTTCCAAATCCAATTGGTGTTGAAACGAAATCAACCGGTAATGTAGGCGCACAAACTATAGATGTTTGGTTTAAAACAGCTGCTTTTGGTAATGAAACGTATTCCAAATGGGAAGATTTAGGGATAGATGGTAGCATCTTCGATTTAGGAGCCACTCCTAAACTTACCTTAAATACAGGATCTATACTGTTAGCTGGTGCAAACTTTACCGGATTAGCTGGTTTTGATGTGGTAAGCCACCGTGGTGCATTTGGCACTTCAGACTGGACAGCAGGTTGGGCTAACTTCACCCCTCAAACGAATGTGTATTAATAGATAATTAACTTTAAGACTTAGAAGCCAGATAGCGATATCTGGCTTTTTCGCGTTTAGCGAAGTTTAACTTTGGTCATTTGCGCCCTGAACCAGCTTTTTCAATCTAGCAACAAATTCTTCATGAAATCTTCATCTTTCGGAAATAGCTTTGACGCTTCATATAGCCACATTTCAGGCCATCCAATCGGGTGTTAGGATATTGTTTTCTCTATATTTTTTAATTATTTATTTTAAGTTAAGTAATTGATATAATTAATTTATAATTAACATTTAATTAACATTGCTGTTGTTGATTTGCATCATATAAAAGACAACAGAAAATGAAATTACGTTTACTATCCTTATTTGGTATGGTATTGATGTTTGTTACAGGTGCTCAAGCCCAGGTTACAACATCCAGTATTAATGGAAAGATTAAAGATGAAAAGGGCATCATTCCTGGGGCGACCATTGTGATGGTTCATGTGCCTACAGGTACCGTATCTAAAGCTTCATCTAATGAAACCGGTCTTTATCGCATTGGAAATTTAAATCCGGGTGGGCCCTATAAGATCACTGTAAGTTATGTAGGTTACAGCCCGGTTGTAAAAGAGAATATTTATTTAACCTTAGGTTCAGATCAAAAGCTGGATATTGATATTCAGGAACAAGGCAATCAGCTTGCAGATGTGAGCATTAAAGCGCAGAAAGGCCCTACAAAATCTGGAGCGGGTACGAATATCGGCGAAGGCCAGATTAAAACCTTACCTACCATGAACCGCAGTTTGCAGGATGTGACGCGAGTAACCCCTCAGGGCAGTAAAGACAATACTTTTGGTGGAACCAACTTCAGGTACAACAACGTTACGATAGATGGCGCTATAAACAACGATGCCATTGGTTTTAGTCCTTCTTTAGGTGGCCAAAGTGGTAGTTCGGGGATGCCTGGAAGCAGTACCCGTACCAATCCGGTATCTTTAGATGCCATCCAGGATGTAACAGTATTACTTGCACCCTATGATGTTAAAGTAGGTAATTTTTTAGGTGGCAGTATCAATGCAGTAACCCGTAGTGGTACCAATGATGTAACCGGATCTGTTTATGGCTATGGCCGCAATGCCTCGTTAATCGGTAAAAATAAAATTGGCGATAATGCTAAAGAACCTGCTGCATTCCATGATTATCAAACTGGTTTCCGTGTTGGTTTTCCTATTATAAAAGATAAACTATTCTTCTTTACCAATGAAGAAATAACCCGTCGGCAGGATCCGGTTATTTTAGGCGCAGGTTCTCCGGATGGTATTATTACACTTGCTCAGGCGCAACAGATCTCTGACCGCATGAAAAATGCCTATGGTTTAAATGCGGGTGCTTTTGGTGATTATAACATTTATTCTCAATCTAATAAGTTCTTTAACCGTGTAGATTGGAACATCAGTGAACGTACACAGTTAACCATCAGAAACAATACCATCGTTTCAAAGGCTACCAATTTAGAAAGAGACCAGTCTAACTTCAGGTTTGGTGGAATAGATTTTAAACAGAATAATAATCAAAGTTCAACCGTTGCAGATTTAAAAACAAGGTTTAATAATTCAGCTACCAATAATTTAATTTTAGGTTATTCTACCGTGCATGATTTCCGTACGCCTCTTTCTGACCCTGCTATACCACAAATTGAAATCGGCTCTAATGGCGGAACTATTTTCCTGGGTACTGATAGAGAAGCAAGTATTTTTAATATGAAGCAAAATACTTTTGAGCTAACGGATAACTATTCATTCAGCAAAGGCATACATAATTTTACAGTGGGTACCCACAATGAATTTTACAAAATCAATTATGGTTTTGTAAATGCATGGAATGGTAGGATAGCTTACGAGACTGTTGATGACTTCTTAAACAACAGGCCAAAAAGAGTGCGTACAAGTTTTGATTATGCTGATAATTCCCGCGATAATATTATTGCAAATCCGACAGCTAAATTCAATGTTAATCTTTACAGCGCTTATGGTCAGGATGAGATGCGTTTGAGCGATAAATTTAAACTTACCTTAGGTTTGCGTTTCGATATGGCTGATTTACCAACCATGCCAACTTTGAGTAGTAAAACTACGAACTCACCAGTTGATCCTAACTATGGTACAACTTATACGTATACGCAACCCTCTGCCATTAATAATAAGTTTTTAAACAAAATTCAGGTTTCACCAAGGTTAGGGTTTAATTTTGATGCGTTAGGAGATCAAAGCCTGATTATCCGTGGTGGTAGTGGATTATTTACCAGTCGTGTACCATTTGCCTGGTTGGGTTATGCTTATTATAACAATGGTGTAAACTACGGTGCATATGATCTCAAACCAGCAACAGGAAATAAGGTTGTTACTCAAGTACCAGGTAGCGATCCAATTAAAGATGCATTAAGTGGAAATGGCGAAGCAGGATATGCCGCTAAACAAGGCGTAAACATTAACGATTCCAATGGTGCAACACAGGTTGATTTAGTAGATAATAATTTCAAAATGCCTAAGGCATGGAGAAGCAACCTGGCTTTTGATTTTAAAACGCAAGACAACTGGAAATTTACTGTAGAGGGTATTTATAGCAAGGTGATTCAGGATGTTGCTTTCCAGCAAATTAACTATGTAGATAATCCAACATATATGGTTTATGATAAACAGCACCAGCAACCGATTTATTCTGGTGCAAAAATTAATTCAAAATATACAAACGCTTATCTATTGTCAAATACCGATCAAGGACATAAATACTCCTTAACTGGTCAGGTAAGTAAGTCTTTACCTTTTGGTTTAGATGTGATGGTGGCCTACACCTATGGTCAGTCTAAAGATATTGCGAACGGTATCCGTAACTCCATGGAATCTAACTGGCAGTTAAATCAGGCTTTGAGTCCAAATAACCCAGGTTTGGCATATTCAAACTTTGATGTGCGTAACCGGATTATTTCAACCTTAAATTACAGGTTAGACTGGGCTAAAAACAATAAATATGTAAGCAACTTTTCGATTTTCTTTAGTGCACAATCCGGTGCTCCCTATTCTTTAGGATTGGTAAATGCTACGGTAAATAATACGGGACAAACAGTTGGTTTAGTTTATATCCCGGCGGTTGGAGAAACATCTAAGTTCTTTTCTTCAGCAAACCAGGCGCAAGCTGCCGCATTTGATGCTTATATAGATGCAGATAAATATTTAAGTACCCGCAGGGGTCAGTTCACTGAGCGTAATGGTGCACGTACACCATGGAATGTTCAGGCCGATTTCAAATTCTCTCAGGATATTCAGGTTGCAAAAGGTAAACATCCACATGTGTTAACCTTAACTTATGACATTGTGAACTTAACCAATCTGGTGAATAAGAATTGGGGAATTCAATACTTCTCACCAAACACATTTAACTCAATGGCTAGTGTAGGCGTTAAAGTGGCTACTCCAGGTACACCAACAGCTTATCCGGTTTATACGTTTGCACAAAGAGATGTTACTTCTTACTCGAAAGACTTTTTTGCCTCACGTTACCAAATGCAATTGGGATTGAGATATAGTTTTTAAGTTATTATAAATGCAGAAAGGCCCTGTTAGTTTAACTAGCAGGGCCTTTTTGTTTATTTAGTTTCGAGTGCTTCCGTTACCGGCACCTTTACTTTTTTAGCTGCAACTGGCCTGGTTATTTTTTCTTTTAACGTAATTACAGGAGCTTCATCTTCTTTTATGAAGGGTTCGATAGCATCATTTAAAGGCTTGAAACTAACCTTTTTTGCAAGTTGTTTAGTGAACTTTTCTATTACCTTTTCCGTTTTTTTAGCTTTTCCAAATTGAGTAAGAACCTCGTTAAATGCAGTGGTTAATTTGGATTCTAATTCTTTACGTGTTTTTTTACTCGCCGAACTATTCTTCGACTTCGATTTATGCTTCTTCATTTAACTTATTTAGGATTTTCACAAAGATAAAAGATCGGGAAGTTAAATTAATATTATGATTATGTTAACTCCAGCGATGCGTGTTAACATGCAAAACATCTGCTAAACAAAAGATTGGCGATTTAATAAAGCTGCAATGAATTATCCAATTAGGATTAGGATGTCCGCTTTTAGTTGTTCCTGATCATTTCTTACTTATCAGAAGGAATTTAATGCACAAACAGAAATTTCAAGATAAATAATAATATCGAACTTTCACCAGAAAAAGAAGAGCAGGAAAATATTTAGAACCAGGTTCCTTCTGCTATCTCGCCGCCTAAATCCAGTGTATTTTGAAAAGCTTCCAGATAGCCAAATAAATGCCTTTCTGCATTTGCATAAGAGGTAAAGGTAGAAGCAGGTTCATTTGGATCGGAGTGACTTTTATTTTTGAAATGGAGACTTACCTGAAAAGTGAAAGAATGTTCATCATTAACCGGGGACATAATTCTAGCCTTTACCGGATGGCCATGAATACTGACAAAAAACTCTTTAACAATAGTATATATGATAGCAGCCATGATGTGGGATAGTAATTAACAACGTTTGGTTTATTGGCCAAAATTAGTTTAAAAGCACAACAGTTTGCTGACTTAGTAATAAGATAACATTATGTTAACACTAATTTAACTTGTTTCGAGTGGTATGGTGATGTGCCTGGATTTATTGTTTTACTGGTTCGTAAGCATAAACAATTTCGTACTTTAAATGCTTCAGCCTGGTAGCAACCTGCCCAATTTTTAAATCCTGTGCCTGAGGAGTTGGTTCACAAAACGAGTATTTTTTTCCGTTGTAGTTTATGGTATTGCCAACCGGCTGATCTAAATTTACGGCAATGGTTAAGTGTTCAGGGTAAAGGACGGCTACCATTGGTAAATTATAGATTTCTTTAACTAAATAAAAGAACAGTGCTGCCCGGTCGTCGCAATCACTGTATTTACTTAATAGTGTTTGTTCAGGTGCATTTCGTTTTTCTTTTCCAATGTTTTCGTCGTCATCTTCATATAAAAAGGCGTAACGGGTAAATCTCATGAGATAATCGATTCCCTTTTTTTGGTCCATATTCTTTAAGTTTTCTTTTAACGTTGGAATCAGTGAGCTGTAAGTTTCTCTACTTAAGGGAATATTGAAATAGCTTTCGAAATCTACTACAGGATAGTTTTTAAAAATGCTTTGTACTTCTTCCGTAACTCTTAATTTGAAGTGATAGCTCCTTTGCTGGTAACTGAACTCAACGTTTTTTTCCTCGTAATGCTCAGGTTTAAAATCTGGCATTCGGGTTACTTTATAAGAAAACTGGTTGGTAGCTTCTGCAATCCGAATATTAATGGGCTTATAGGCATCTGCCTTTTTAAATAATTTGCCATAATCATGGTAATTCAAACACATGTATTTGCTACCATCGATCATAAAGAAAGGTATATCGCTGATGTCTTCATCATTCCGTACATAGAAAATAACCTGCTCGTTCCCAACTGCAAGCCTTGCATCATAACCACATTTAGTCAACAAGAACCACTTATATAGTGTGTAACTAAAATAATTTTCAGCTTTAGGGCTCAGCTGTTCTGCCACTTTTCTAATCAATTGATAATAGATCCAATCATTGAGATGGTAGTGATCCCGATAAGATTTTAGATCGGCAATTAGTGGGGCGTAGTTACCGGATGAGATTTTATCGTAAAACTGGTAGACATTAGTTGCAGTTGCTTGCGATGAAACAGGAACGGTTAGTGTAGCATCATCATCAAAACTAAATGTGCCGTCATAAAATTCGAAGGAACGACGCTGCGCTTTACTATCCGTAAATGTGAATAATAACATGGCAAACAAAAAAGCTGCAGCTAGATATGTATTAAGTGCTCTTCTCAAACCCCGTGATATTTGGTTATATTGAATTTACATATAATTAACCTAAAAGCAACAATTTCTTTACGTTAAGGGAGTGGATTGTGTTAAAATAAAATTAACCTGAAGATGAGATGAGGTTTCGACTGTTGATAACTTCATTTTAAATTACTAATAATATTAGTAAGATTTGCGATATGAATATTAAAGCAGCTGCAGAGAAAAAACAAATTAAAATTGGTTCTGAATTGATTACAATTGAAGGGGTGAAGGGTGATGCTAATTTATTGCGAGTTGTGATTAATCAAGTATTCAAGGGTTACATCCAGAAAAGGGATGGTGAGTTTTATAGGTTGGACGGCAGTGATATTCATAATTTAATTTTTGCAAGGATTTGTCATTCATTAGAAAATTAAGCTAGAATTTGGATCTGGAGATAGTTACAGTATTAGTGATAGGATTGTTAAAATACATTCGCATTTGATTGAGATCAATGCACTTTTTCGTTTATCTCAAAACGATTATGTTAGATGACTTTGATTCTTTATTATGCCACGAACGTCTTAATAAATCAATAATTTTCTTTTACGAAATATTAGTAGTCCAATGATGTATGCTAATTGATAATCGAGATAACATTCAATTTAGAAAAGATTCTTAGGAATTAAAAACCGCTTTAAACCTATCAAAAAGGCAGATTTAATAATATTCGGGTAATAATGATTTAACATCAAATACCCACCTTTGAGCCATAAATATTTGGTTAGTATTTATAAAGTTTAGGTTAGTTGATAAAAAAAACCCAGATGGATGTCTGGGTTTTTTGTTTTTTACTATAAATTTTTTCCAAGTTTCTCAATCATTTCCGGTGGGATATTATGGGTATCTACTACCAGGAAGCCGTCCAGACAATCTGAAAATTTTGGATCGATATTGAACGAAATAATTTTCGCGTTCAAATTCATGTATTGCCTTAATAGCACAGGTATTTTGATATGCGAATTTTCAATGTCACCGATAATGCTATCCAAATCTTTGAAAGATTCACTGCTATCAACCAAAGTATCAGTAGAGATTGGGAGTAAATCAGCCTTGAATTTATTTCTGGGTTTAACATATTTTGCCATTTCATAATCAAAATGGTTTTTGGTAATGTAATTTACAATTAAGGCTTTACTAAACTTAGAGAAGTTATTGCTAATACTCACCGGTCCAAACATGTAGCGGTACTGTGGATTATCTAATAAGTATTTCAGAATACCCTTCCAGAGTAAAAATAAGGGAAGTGGTTTGCCCTGATATTCTTTTCTAATCCATGATCTGCCCAGTTCAATACCTTGTTTCAACATCGGGTAAAACTGGTCTTTGATTTTGAACAGTTCTGAAAGGTAAAAACCACGGCGGCCCATGCTTTCTAAAATCTCATCACCTTTACCAATGCGATAGGCACCAACTATATTTTCTAAATCCCTATCCCAGATAAATAAATGATTGTAGTAAATATCGTAGTTATCAAGATCGATTTTTTTATTGGTTCCTTCGCCAACTTCACGGAAGGTAATTTCGCGTAAACGGCCAATCTCTCTTAAAATGTTAGGAATTTTAAGTGTGGGTACAATGTAAACCTCATAATTTTTTTCTGTCCATACTTTGAAATCTTCCAGCGTTTCTACCTCGGTTTTGATTAATACCCTGGAAGTTTCTTCAATTACTTCAGTAGGTTTTTTCTTTATTTTGAAGAGTTTCAATGGATTGAAAAGTTTCTTTTCCTTATCTAATCCGATACCTAGGGCATAAGTGCGAGCCCTTAAGAAGTCCATCAGCTTATTGCTGCTGTTCATGTGAGAAACCTCAGCAGGTGCAATTGCTTTTCCAATTCTCACCTGGATGGTTAAACCTTGTTTATTTAAAAATTCTGATGGTAATTTTGCCGTTCTTAAAGTAGGGTGAATAAAACTTAAAATGTTAAATAAAACGCCATTATTACCGTGGAAATAAATTGGCACCACTGGAACCTTCGCTTTGGCGATCAATTTACCCACTACCGGGTGCCATAACCTATCAGTTACTTGTTGTGCATCTAGTTTGAATGTAGAAACCTCGCCAGCTGGAAAAATCCCGATTGGAGTTCCGCTTCTTAACAAATCAAAAGTTGTTTTTAGGCCGCTGATGCTGGATGAATGCTGAACATTTTCGAACGGGTTAACAGCAACGAAAAATTCATCAAGATTAGGTATTTTCTTTAAAATAAAGTTAACCATCACCTTTGCATCAGGACGAACGGTGCACAAAAGCTTAACCAGGGCTAAACCTTCCACACCACCATAAGGGTGATTGGCAATGGCAATAAATGGTCCTGTTTTGGGGATACAGTTTAAGTCGTCTTCATCAAACTCGATGGAAACACCAATCGTTTCGAGTATTTTATCTACAAACTCTAAGCCTTTAAAGTGTTGGTTCTGTGCAAAAACATCGTTGATGTCGTTCAGCTTCATGATTTCCATCATCAAACCTGCTAAACCTGGCACACCTAGTTTATCTATCTTAGTTGCCTTAGCAAACTCAGACGTAGTAATGATCTTCATATAAAATTCTTAGGTTGTTGATCTGCAGAACCTAGTTCGTTTTGCAATCCCAAAAATAAGATTTATATTCAAATAAAAATGTAATAACATTTATCGATGAGAATTTGGCTCAATAAATACTTCGGTTTCGCTAAAAGCGATTCAATGGATTAATTGTTTTGCTTTTTATTTTGTCCCTGCTCAAAATTACACCTTATATATATGTATACTTTAAACCTGTAGTTCAGGATGATCCAACACTGTTGGCCAGAATGGAGAAAATTGAGCTGACAGATGATCGTAATTTTTACGAAACAAGAGATAGGATTGAAGATGCCGCAACCAGAAAATTGGAAAGGCTTTTCGCTTTTGATCCCAATAGTTTAAACAAAGATGGCTAGCAACGTTTAGGGCTTTCAGCCAAGCGAGCGCAATCCATCATAAACTATACTCAAAAAGGAGGAAAGTTTTATAAGCCAGAAGATTTGCTGAAAATGTATACCATTTCTCCAGAGCGATATGCGAAGCTATTGCCTTTCGTACAGATAAAAGCAAGCGCTGCGAGTAATTTTTCAGACCATTCCGTTTACGAAAAAAACCTTTTCTAAAAAAAGTTCTTCCTATCATTGATATCAATACGGCAGATTCTGCTCAGCTGGATTTGATTAAAGGTATTGGTGGTGCTTTTGCAACCCGAGTTCTCAAATATCGGGAACGGCTGGGTGGCTTTCAACACCAAACACAACTTATGGAAGTTTATGGCTTGGATTCTATTAAATACAATGAAATTAAGGATCAAATTTCAATGAGTTCGATTCCGCTGAAGGTTGTAAATATCAATACGGCTGTATTTAACGATCTTAAAAGTAATCCGTACCTTTCTTATAAGCAGATCGATGCGATTATTCAATATAGAAAGCAGCATGGTAATTATGCCGGCCCTTCAGATTTGAAGAAAGTGTTGATTCTAAACCAGGATGTTATCGATAAAATGATTCCTTACCTCTCTTTTTAATCACCCGGAATTATCTGGCGACATTCCTTGAAACACTTCCCTTTAAATTTACAACTCATTTTCTTAGCGAGTTGTAAGAAAAATTAAAAAAGATTCCAGGTAGAATTTGTCGGTTTAAATTTAAACCTCAAGGGAATTGAACTGAATACCATTTCATTCTGCATTGGTACAAATATTTAATGGCAATTAACCATTAAATATTTGTTTATCATTGCTTTTAAACTAACTAAATATAAATAAATGAGCGTAAGCTTTAATTTTTCAGAGACAGAAACTCAGCAGAGTGTTAAAGCGATGGTTCGCGATTTTGCAGAAAAAAATATTCGCCCTCACATTATGGAATGGGATGAAGCACAACATTTTCCTGTCGAGCTCTTTAAACAGCTTGGCGATTTAGGTTTGATGGGTGTTTTGGTTCCAGAAGAATATGGGGGTTCTGGGCTGGGTTATCAGGAATATGTTGATGTGATTGTAGAGGTAGCCCGGGTTTGTGGTTCTATCGGCTTATCGCTGGCGGCTCATAACTCGCTTTGCACGGGCCATATTCTGGCTTTTGCAACTGAAGAGCAGAAACAAAAATGGTTGCCGAAGCTAGCTACATCCGAGTGGATCGGTGCATGGGGATTAACAGAAGCAAATACTGGCTCGGATGCCTTGAGAATGATGACAACCGCGGTGGAAGATGGTGATGATTATATTATTAATGGTGCTAAAAACTGGATTACCCATGGCAAAAGCGGTGATATTGCCGTAGTGATGGTGAGAACAGGGGAGCAGGGAAGTTCGAAAGGAATCTCTGCGATTGTTGTAGAACGGGGAACGCCGGGTTTTTCTGCAGGAAAAAAAGAAAATAAGTTAGGCATGCGGGCATCAGAAACGACTGAAATGATTTTCGATAATTGCCGTGTACCGAAAGCCAATCTATTGGGTAACGTTGGGGATGGTTTTAAACAGGCGATGAAAGTTCTAGATGGCGGAAGAATCTCAATCGCTGCACTTGCTCTGGGAATTGCAAGAGGAGCTTTTGATGCTGCGGTGGCCTATTCTAAACAACGCCAGCAATTTGGTCAGCCGATTTCCAGCTTCCAGGCCATCAGTTTTAAACTGGCTGATATGGCAACAGAAATTGAAGCAGCAGAATTATTGATTCGGCAGGCGGCAGATTTGAAAAACAGGCATCTGCCTATGACGAAAGAATCTGCAATGGCGAAATATTTTGCTTCAGAAGTTTCTGTAAAAGTAGCGACGGAGGCGGTGCAAATTTTTGGCGGTTACGGCTATACAAAAGATTTTCCTGTTGAGAAATTCTATCGGGATAGCAAATTATGTACAATAGGAGAGGGCACCTCAGAAATTCAGAAGATTGTAATTGCGAGGGAAATCCTGGCGAGCTAAAGGTAGAAAGACTGAAAGTTATAGCGGAAGACTGAAGCTTAAAGACTAAAGTGCAAATTAAGAAGTAGGTTTCTACAAATATCAAAACAACAAACCAAATATATTATGAGCAATCCGGACGGTTAACAACCTCCGGATTTTTTTTAATTTTCAGTAAAACCAACTATTGTCTGCTAGTGTTTTTTACTAAATACTAAATACTAAATACTAAATACTAAATACTAAATACTTAAAACTAAAGCATTAGCGATATGGCAAAGTATTCGAAAAAAGCAGGAGAAAAAGTTGCGGAGGTGATGCACGAGATGAAAGAGGGTAAACTCAAAAGCGGCTCTGGAGATCAGGTAACGTCTAAAAAGCAAGCGATAGCCATTGGCTTATCGGAAGCGAAAAAAGAAGGTGCAAAAGTACCGAAGAAAAAGAAAGATTAAGCTTTGAATAAGTAAAGCGAACCAATATTGCTACCTATTCGCTTCACTTATTGAAGAACCGTTAGCTGGCTATTGTGGCGTTTCTTTAGCAGATACAATGCGATCGACCACATAAACGCTGAAACCTCGCCAAGGCAAAGTACTTTTATATTCCTTATAATGTAGTTCGTAAAACTTACCGCTGTTGGCCATCATTTGATTGGCGATTTCATCATTTGAAATGGAAAACTCAAATTCATTGTTCTGAAGAGTGCCTGCCTGTTTCGACCGGATTCCACTTTGAATAAGCTTTCCTTCGTAAGTTTTAAAGAGATACCCCTTTTTAACTACATAATTGAGTTCGCCTGCTTTAACACCTTCACCAAACACGAAGAAGTAGCGGTAATAGCAAATGGCAGCGACAGCGATAATTAATAGCACTGCAACGATAGAAATAACTTTTTTGCCTGTTGTCATGTTTTATAGTATGTATCAATAAAAATACTTAAACAAAGTCATAAACAATTAGTTCTCAGAAATAAAAATCTTTTTAAAAATCTTTCTCATTTTCAATAATTTACTTACATTTGCAGCCCCGATAGAACGGGAAAATTAAACAACCACGAGAGGAGGTATTTCAGCGTTATGATCATTATCAACATTAAAGACGGCGAATCATTAGATAAAGCCCTTAAACGTTTCAAGAAAAAGTTTGAAAAAACTGGTGTATTGAGAGAACTACGTAGTCGCCAAGCATACGAGAAAAAATCCGTTGCTCGCCGTACTGAAATTAAACATGCTGTTTACATTCAGAATATGAATCAAGACACAGCTTCTTAAGTTGTTCAAGATATAGTTATTAGAGCCTTTCGATGTTACATTGAAAGGCTTTTTTGCGTTTACAACTTTTTGGATACTTCAACTAAACAATTACTTAATCATTTCTTTATATCAAAACAATTTGTAACTTCATATCAATGCCCCAAAATGATATTGAATGTTAATAAACAGTTTTATAGTCTACTTAACTCACGAAAAACGATATTCTCCACATACCGTTTTGTCCTATCAAACTGATTTGGCACAGTTTGAAGCGTATATCAATAGCACCTTTGATCTAAGCCTTACTAATGTTAAGCATACCCACCTTCGCAGCTACCTGGTAGATTTGATGGAAGGTAATAAATCAGAAACTACCATTAACAGGAAAACATCTGTACTGAGAAGCTTCTATAAATTTTTAGTGAGGGAGAGTAAGTTGGAACAAAATCCTGCTCTGCTGCTGAGGGCGCCAAAAATTCCTAAAAGGCTTCCGGTCTTTGTTGATGCCCAGAAAATGGATCAACTGCTCGATTCTGAACATTATTTTGATGAAAGTTTTCCATCCCTGCGGGATCATCTGGTGATTGAATTGCTATTTGGTACAGGAATCCGTTTAGCAGAATTGATTTCGTTAAAGGAAAGCGATGTGGATGCTTACAGCGGCACAATTAAAGTGTTAGGTAAACGCAACAAGGAAAGAATTATCCCTATTGCGAAACCACTTGTTAATCAAATAAATACATACGTAGAGCAAAAAAAGTTGGAAAACTTCAATAACAATTTGCTTAACTTAATCGTTACCAATACAGGCGCTGCGGCTTATCCAAAATTGATATACCGCATTGTGACGTCATACCTAAACAACATCTCGACCAATGAAAAGAGAAGTCCACATGTGCTACGGCACAGCTATGCAACGACGCTGCTCAATGCGGGTGCAGATTTAAACGCCATTAAGGAACTTTTGGGGCATGCCAGTTTAGCAGCAACCCAGGTTTATACACACAATTCTATTGAAAGATTAAAAACAATTTATAAACAAGCCCATCCAAAGGCATAAAAAAAGGAGGAAAAATGAAAATCGGAGTTCAAGCAATCCACTTCAGTGCAGACAGTAAGTTGTTAGAGTTTATTCAGAAGAAAGCGAACAAGCTGGATCAGTTTTTTGATCAGATAATTAGTGGTGAAGTATATCTTAAACTAGAGAATGTTGAGCATGAAGCCAATAAAATTAGTGAGATCAAACTAATTGTTCCTGGTGGAACACTCTTCGCAAAAGAACAATGTAAATCATTTGAGGAGGCTACCGACCTGGCAATTGAATCGCTAAGGAAGCAGATTACGAAACATAAGGATAAAACACGTGCAAAATTAAGCGAACATAAAGCGATTTTAAGTGAAAGCGAAGCAGCTGATTACTAAGTAAATATTCTTTTAAAACATAAAAATGAGGATAGCGAACTAAAAAAGTTCGCTATTTTTTTTCAAATTTATTTTGATGTGAAATATAAGTGTGTATATTTGCATTCCCTTTCGGAAACGGTGTTAGGCCAGGAAGAAAAGGTTAGTTCTTTAAAAAGATAAACTTTTAAAAAAAACACGCTAATAGTATGAAAAATGAAGATTTTTCGTATCATTGCACAAAATTAAAAGCCTCCTTAGCTCAGCTGGTAGAGCAACTGACTTGTAATCAGTAGGTCATTGGTTCGATTCCGATAGGAGGCTCTTTTTATTTTAAAGTGTTAACATTTTAAGATAAAGATGGGGAGATTCCAGAGCGGCCAAATGGGACAGACTGTAACTCTGTTATCGCAAGATTTCGAAGGTTCGAATCCTTCTCTCCCCACTCTTAAATGATAGAATGACCAAATGTTTTAATGATAGAATAGTTTCTCTCATTCTTTCATCCAATCAATCTCTAGTTTTAAAAAGCGGAAGTAGCTCAGTTGGTAGAGCGATAGCCTTCCAAGCTATAGGTCGCGAGTTCGAACCTCGTCTTCCGCTCTTGGAAATCATTAGTGAATTTGTTCACTGGTTTATTTGTTTCAAATTTCAAATAAACCAGTGTCTAATGAGCTGAATTAAAAGCCGACTTAGCTCAGCGGTAGAGCACTTCCTTGGTAAGGAAGAGGTCATGGGTTCAATTCCCATAGTTGGCTCAGGTATAATAAAGCTTTGTTAAATCTGTTTAAAAGTGCAGAAGAGACAAGGTTTTTTGTGTTGGAAAAACAATAATTAAAAATAATAAAAAGTTAACCTACTAATTAGTTATAAATAAAATGGCAAAAGAAAAATTTGACCGCAGTAAACCGCACTTAAACATCGGTACAATCGGTCACGTCGATCACGGTAAAACAACTTTAACAGCAGCTATTACAAAAGTTTTGGCTGATGCAGGTTTATCTGAGGCACGTTCATTCGATTCAATTGACTCTGCTCCAGAGGAAAAAGAAAGAGGTATTACAATCAATACAGCTCACGTTGAGTATTCAACAGCTAACCGTCACTATGCACACGTTGACTGTCCAGGTCACGCGGATTACGTGAAAAACATGGTTACAGGTGCTGCTCAAATGGACGGTGCAATTATCGTTGTTGCTGCTACTGATGGTCCAATGCCACAAACTCGTGAGCACATCTTATTGGCTCGTCAGGTAGGTGTTCCTTCATTAGTTGTATTCATGAATAAAGTGGATATGGTTGATGATCCAGAATTATTAGAATTAGTTGAAATGGAAGTTCGTGAATTATTATCATTCTACGATTTCCCAGGTGATGATATTCCAGTAATCCAAGGTTCTGCATTAGGTGGATTAAACGGTGATGCTAAATGGGTAGAGAAAATTATGGAATTAATGGCTGCAGTTGATAGCTACATTCCAATTCCTCCACGTTTAACTGAACTTCCTTTCTTAATGCCAGTTGAAGATGTATTCTCAATTACAGGTCGTGGTACTGTTGCTACTGGTCGTATTGAGCGTGGTGTAATCAACTCTGGAGATCCAGTTGAGATCTTAGGTATGGGTGCTGAGAACTTAAAATCTACAGTAACAGGTGTTGAGATGTTCCGTAAAATTTTAGATTACGGTGAGGCTGGTGATAACGTAGGTTTATTGTTACGTGGTATTGAGAAAACTGATATCCGTCGTGGTATGGTAATCTGTAAACCAGGTTCAGTAACGCCTCACGCTGATTTCAAAGCTGAAATCTATGTATTATCGAAAGCAGAAGGTGGTCGTCACACACCATTCTTTAACAAATACCGTCCTCAATTCTATTTCCGTACCACAGATGTAACTGGTGAGATCTCACTAGCTGAAGGAACTGAAATGGTAATGCCAGGTGATAACGTTACAATCTCTGTAAAATTGATTTCTCCTATCGCAATGGAAAAAGGTCTACGTTTCGCTATCCGTGAAGGTGGTAGAACAGTAGGTGCTGGTCAGGTAACTGAAATCTTAGCTTAATTTAAGCTTTAATAATACAAAAAGAGCTAGTTTAGGCTAGCTCTTTTTTACACACACGGGAATAGTTCAACGGTAGAATAGAGGTCTCCAAAACCTTTGATCAGGGTTCGAATCCTTGTTCCCGTGCCAAAAATAATGATTGAATTAGTGAAACTTTATGATGGAATGTGTTAACATTCTTTCGCTCACTAACTCAATCATTTAATCATTATAATAAATATGGCTAAAGTAGTTGAGTTTATAAAAGAATCATACGAGGAAATGACCAGTAAGGTTACATGGCCTACCTGGGGAGAGCTTCAGAATTCTGCGATTCTTGTGTTAGTAGCTTCTTTGATTATTGCATTGGTTATTTTTGCAATGGATAAGGGTTCTACGTTTGTATTGGATACTTTTTATAAATCACTTTCTAATTAATATTTAATAATGAGCGATTTAAAGTGGTACGTTGTAAGGGCTGTAAGCGGTAAAGAGAAGAAAGTAAAACAATATATTGATGCTGAAATCAGCCGTTTAGGTTTCTCTCATTTGGTTCCACAGGTATTGATTCCGATGGAAAAATACTACCAAATGAAGGATGGTAAGAAAATTGCTAAGGAGCGTAACTTCTATCCTGGATATGTTTTAATTGAAGCCACACTTGATGGTGAGTTAGAACACATTATTAAAGGCATCAACAGCGTTATTGGTTTCTTAGGTGATAAAGCCGGCAACCCAATCCCGATGCGTCAGGCAGAAGTTAACCGCATTTTAGGTGTGGTTGATGAAATGAGTGAACAGGGTGAAACGATGAATGTTCCTTATTATGTAGGCGAAGGCATTAAAGTAATGGACGGACCTTTCAATGGTTTCTCAGGTATTATCGAAGAGGTAAACGAAGAGAAGAAAAAACTAAAAGTAATGGTTAAAATCTTTGGTCGGAAAACACCATTAGAACTTAACTACATGCAGGTAGAAAAAGAATAAGAATTAGTTTAAAATATGTTAAAAGCTTCTGGAATTATTTTCAGAAGCTTTTTTGTTTAGCGTTAGTTTGACCTTAGCTATACTAGTAACTTTGCTGATTGACACCGTAAAACTGTAACGACTATGAAATTGCTTCTTGTACTTTTAATTTGTGTTTTTTGTTTTGGTGCTGATGGTGTTAGGGCGAATCAAGGTTCAATCAAAGCATTAGTCGATAATCCGACTATTATTAGGAAAATACAATCAGACTTTTTAGCCATCAATAAACAGCTAGGTCGCTACCAAAAGAAAACTAGGGATGCGCGCCAGCCATGTCGACAGAAGGTGGAGAGGTAATAGGCTATTATGATAAAAATAGCTTAAAAAAGTACAATGTGTTTTTATGGTGAAACGGGAAGAGCTGGGGTGGATTACTACCTTAATAATAAAGGATTATTCCTTGTATTTAGAAAGCAGATATTCTGCGATAAACCGATGTATCTGAAAAATTTTAAGATAAAAAATACGAATGAAACACGTTATTATCTTTACGGTGCCAAACTGATAAAAAGTATTAAGAAACCCAACACATTAACATCGTTATCTTACAATTAAATAGAGGAGGAGTTAAAGCAAATTTTAAACATTTTAAATAAGAGATATATTTAGTGATTTAATAATGGTGAGCCTTTAGCTGTTAATTGATCGAATCTATCTCTAACCGTTCAAACATTATAAAAATATATTTTACTTAATCTATTGCAGGACTGTTAGATTATCCATATCTTTGCAGTCCTTTAAGCTTTATAGGAGCGGTAAGGAATTAAATGTTACATGCTTCCAATATTTAACATTGAGTTTTAAATAAACAAAAAACACAAAATGGCAAAAGAAGTCAGTGCAATGATCAAATTACAGATCAAAGGCGGAGCGGCAAATCCATCGCCACCAGTAGGACCTGCATTAGGTGCTAAAGGGGTGAACATTATGGAGTTTTGCAAACAGTACAACGCTCGTACCCAAGATAAAGCAGGTAAAGTATTGCCAGTTGTAATTACTGTTTATGCTGATAAGTCATTCGATTTCATCATCAAAACCCCTCCTGTAGCTATCCAGTTAAAAGATGCTACAAAATTACAGAGTGGTTCTGCTGAGCCTAACCGTAAGAAAGTTGGGTCGGTGACCTGGGACCAGATTAAAGTTATTGCTGAAGATAAAATGCCTGATTTAAATGCATTTACAATCGAATCTGCAATGAGTATGGTTGCTGGAACAGCACGCAGTATGGGAATCACCGTTTCTGGTGACGCACCCTGGAACAATTAATTAAAAAACAGTTTACAACAGTGGCGAAATTAACTAAAAATCAAAAAAAGGCACATGCTAAGATAGAAGCTGGTAAAGCTTATACTTTACAGGCTGCTGCTGCTTTGGTAAAAGAAATCACTACCACTAAGTTTGATGCATCAGTTGATATTGATGTGTCTTTAGGTGTAGATCCGCGTAAAGCCAATCAAATGGTACGTGGGATTGCTACTTTACCACACGGAACAGGTAAAACTGTACGTGTTTTAGCTTTGGTAACTCCTGATAAGGAAGAAGAAGCAAAAGCAGCTGGTGCAGACTTCGTAGGTTTAGACGAGTATGTAGCTAAAATTGAAGGTGGTTGGACCGATGTAGACATTATTATCACTACACCAGCTTGTATGGCTAAGGTAGGTAAATTGGGCCGTGTTTTAGGTCCAAGGAACTTAATGCCTAATCCGAAATCAGGTACAGTTACTAACGATGTTGGTAAGGCTGTAACTGAGGTTAAAGCAGGTAAGATTGATTTTAAAGTAGACAAAACGGGTATCATACACGCCTCGATAGGAAAAGTATCATTCCCAGCAGATAAAATTTATGAGAATGCACTTGAAATTATTCAGGTTATCTCTAAATTGAAACCATCTGCTGCAAAAGGAACTTATTTTAAAAGCATTCACGTGTCTTCTACAATGAGTCCTGGAATTGCAATTGAAACTAAATCAGTAGCGGGGATCTAATCATGAACAGAGAAGAAAAAAACGAAGTAGTTTTAGAACTACAAGGACAAATGCAAGAGTATGGCAATTTTTATATTGCAGATACTTCTAGCCTTTCTGTTGAGCAGATCAATAACATCCGCCGCAAATGTTTCGAAGATGATATCATCATGAAAGTTGCTAAAAACTCTTTAATTCGCAAAGCGATTGAAGGTTTAGATGGTGACGCTTCTGAGATATACGAAGCCCTTAAAGGTTCATCATCATTATTATTCTCAAGAACAGCAAACGCTCCGGCTAAGTTGATTAAAGCCTTGAGAAGAACATCTGATAAGCCGTTGCTTAAAGCAGCATTTATAGATTCATCAGTATACGTGGGTGATGATCAATTGAATAACTTAGTAAGCTTAAAATCGAGAGAAGAGCTTATTGGCGACATCATTGGATTATTACAATCACCAGCGAAAAATGTTGTATCTGCGCTTAAATCTAGCGGAGGCAAAATTGCAGGAATTGTTAAAACTCTTCAAGAAAGAGAAGGTTAACGAACACCTTAAGTTCGCAAATAAAACAAAATTATTTTACGTAAAAATTTAAAATCTTAATAAAATGGCAGATTTAAAATCGTTTGCTGAGCAATTAGTAAACTTAACCGTTAAAGAAGTTAACGAATTAGCTCAAATCTTAAAAGACGAGTATGGTATCGAGCCTGCAGCTGCTGCTGTAGTTGCTGGTCCTGCTGCTGGTGGTGATGCACCTGCTGCTGCTGCAGAAAAAACATCTTTTGATGTTATCTTAAAAGAAGCTGGTGGCGCTAAATTAGCAGTTGTGAAACTTGTTAAAGACTTAACTGGTCTTGGTTTGAAAGAAGCAAAAGACTTAGTTGATGGAGCACCAAAAGAATTAAAAGCTGGTGTTACTAAAGACGAAGCAGAAGCTCTTAAAAAACAATTAGAAGAAGCTGGAGCAGTAGTTGAAATTAAGTAATCACTTAATTTAGCTAAGCTAAAAATGTATTAGACACCGACTGAAAATGTCGGTGTCTTTACCTGTTTATAAACACCTCATTTTGTTTGGTTAATGAGAATGTTTCAAACACGAACCAAACAAATAGTTTATTCTTAAACTAAAATCTTTTAGTCCATTGGCAAAGACAGTCGAACAAAGAGTAAATTTTGCAACTAGTAAGCACATTATAGACTATCCGGATTTTCTGGATGTGCAATTGCAATCATTCAGAGAATTTTTCCAGATAGATACCACATCAGACGATCGCTCTAGCGAAGGTTTGTTTAAAGTGTTTGCTGAAAACTTTCCAATAACAGATTCAAGAAATATCTTCGTATTAGAATTTCTTGATTATTTTGTTGATCCGCCACGTTACGATATACACGAGTGTATTGAGCGTGGATTAACCTACAATGTTCCATTAAAAGCAAAGCTAAAGCTTTCTTGTAACGATGTTGAACATGAAGACTTTGAAACCATTATTCAGGATGTGTATTTAGGTACTATCCCGTATATGACGCCAAAAGGTACATTTGTTATCAACGGTGCAGAACGTGTTATCGTTTCGCAATTACACCGTTCTCCAGGAGTGTTCTTCGGCCAAAGCCGTCACACTAACGGAACCAAGTTGTATTCTGCACGTGTTATTCCCTTCAAAGGCTCATGGATCGAGTTTGCTACAGACGTTAACAACGTAATGTATGCTTACATCGATCGTAAGAAAAAATTCCCGGTTACCACTTTATTACGTGCTATTGGTTATGATTCTGATAAAGATATCTTAGAACTTTTTGATCTTGCTGATGAAGTTAAAGTTAGCAAATCAGGTTTAAAGAAATATATCGGTCGTAAATTAGCGGCAAGAGTTTTAAAGAAATGGGTCGAAGATTTTGTAGATGAAGATACAGGTGAGGTAGTTTCTATCGACCGTAATGAAGTGATTCTTGAGAGAGAAACCGTTTTAGAAGACGAACACATTGATATGGTTATTGAAGCTGGTGTTAAAACCATTATCCTTTCTAAGGAAGATGGTGCAAGCCAGGCCGATTATACCATTATTTATAATACATTACAAAAAGATACATCAAACTCAGAAAAAGAGGCTGTTGAAAACATCTATCGTGCTTTGCGTAACGCAGAACCACCTGATGAGGAAACAGCACGTGGTATCATTGATCGTTTATTCTTCTCAGATAAACGTTACGATTTAGGAGATGTTGGTCGTTACCGCATCAACCGTAAATTGAAAATGAATACTCCTGATGATGTTAAAGTATTAACAAAAGCAGATATTATTGCGATTGTGAAATACCTGATCAAATTGATCAACTCTAAAGAAGAAGTGGATGATATTGATCACTTATCTAACCGTCGTGTACGTACGGTAGGTGAGCAGTTGTACGCACAGTTCGGTGTTGGTTTAGCCCGTATGGCCAGAACAATTCGCGAGCGTATGAATATTCGCGATAATGAGGTGTTTACACCAACTGATTTGATTAACGCCCGTACGTTATCATCAGTTATCAACTCTTTCTTTGGTACCAATCAGTTATCTCAGTTCATGGATCAAACAAATCCACTGGCAGAGATTACACACAAACGCCGTTTATCAGCTTTAGGCCCAGGTGGTTTATCACGTGAAAGAGCTGGTTTCGAGGTACGTGACGTTCACTATACTCATTACGGTCGTTTATGTACTATTGAAACACCAGAGGGACCGAACATTGGTTTGATTTCATCACTTTGTGTGCATGCAAAAATCAATAATTTAGGTTTCATTGAAACACCATACAAACGTGTTGAAGATGGTAAGGTAGTTGTTGATTCAGATGTTATTTATTTATCTGCTGAAGATGAAGATGGAAAAACCATCGCTCAGGCTAATGCAGAATATGATGATAAAGGTAATTTCATTACACCACGCGTAAAAGCACGTTATGAGGGTGACTTCCCGATTATTGAGCCTGAGAAATTAGACTTAATGGATGTTGCACCAAATCAGATTACTTCAATCGCTGCTTCGTTGATTCCGTTCTTAGAACATGATGATGCGAACAGGGCTTTGATGGGATCGAACATGCAACGTCAGGCCGTACCGTTGTTACGTCCTGAAGCACCAATTGTTGGTACAGGTTTGGAAGGTCGCGTTGCACGTGACTCAAGAACGCTGATCAATGCCGAAGGTAATGGCGTGGTAGAGTATGTAGATGCTAATGAAATCACTATTAAATATGAGCGTAACGAAGATGATCGTTTAGTTTCGTTTGAAGGTGATAGCAAAACTTACCGTTTAATTAAGTTCAAAAAAACCAACCAGAATACTTGTATCAACTTAAAACCTATCGTAAGAAAAGGTCAGAAAGTTACAAAAGGACAAGTACTATGCGAAGGTTATGCAACTGAAAACGGTGAATTGGCATTAGGTAGAAACTTAAAAGTGGCATTCATGCCTTGGCAAGGTTTTAACTTTGAGGATGCGATTGTAATCAACGAGCGTATTGTTCGTGATGATGTTTTCACTTCATTGCATATTGAAGAGTTTGAATTAGAAGTACGTGATACTAAACGCGGAGAAGAGGAATTAACACCAGATATTCCGAACGTTTCTGAAGAGGCTACTAAAGACCTTGATGAAAATGGTATTATCCGTGTAGGTGCTGATGTAAAAGAAGGTGATATTCTAATCGGTAAGATTACTCCAAAAGGAGAGTCTGATCCATCGCCGGAAGAGAAGTTACTACGTGCAATCTTTGGTGATAAAGCAGGTGATGTTAAAGATGCGTCTTTAAAAACTCCTCCTTCTATCCAAGGCGTAGTAATTGATACTAAATTATTCAGCCGCGCTAAGAAAACTACAAAAGCTGAAGAAAAATCGGCAATTGAGAAATTAGATAAGGGTTATACCAGTATCACTGAGAAATTAAAAGCAGAATTAGTTGACAAGTTATTCACTATTGTAAATGGGAAAACATCTCAGGGTGTATTCAATATTTATAAGGAATTATTAGTTGCTAAAGGCGCTAAATTTACACAGAAAATTTTAGCAGATCTTGATTATAATCACATTAGCCCTAACAAATGGACTACTGATGATGATAAAAACGAGATGATTAAAATGTTGCTTCACAACTACGGTATCCGTGTTAATGAGGAGCTAGGTGCTTACAAACGTGATAAATTCGCGATCAGTGTAGGTGATGAGCTTCCTTCAGGAATCGTACAAATGGCAAAAGTTTATGTTGCTAAAAAACGTAAATTAAAAGTAGGTGATAAAATGGCGGGTCGCCACGGTAATAAAGGTATTGTTGCACGTATTGTACGTGATGAAGATATGCCTTTCTTAGCTGATGGTACTCCGGTTGATATCGTGTTGAACCCATTGGGTGTACCTTCACGTATGAACCTTGGTCAGATCTATGAAACTATTTTGGCATGGGCTGGTCAGGAATTAGGTGTTAAATTTGCAACTCCGATTTTTGATGGTGCTACACATACTGAGGTAGAAGAGTGGATTGCTAAAGCAGGTGTTCCTGCTTCAGGTAAAACTTACTTATACAATGGTTTAACAGGTGAGCGTTTCGATCAGACTACAACAGTAGGTATTATCTACATGTTGAAATTAGGTCACATGGTTGATGATAAGATGCACGCCCGTTCAATCGGACCATACTCATTAATTACACAACAACCATTGGGTGGTAAAGCTCAATTCGGGGGGCAGCGTTTTGGTGAGATGGAGGTTTGGGCATTAGAGGCATTTGGTGCTGCTAATATTCTTCAGGAGATCTTAACCGTTAAATCGGATGATGTAATCGGAAGAGCTAAAACCTACGAAGCCATTGTTAAAGGTGAAAACCTACCAACTCCTGGTGTACCAGAATCGTTTAACGTATTGGTGCATGAGTTACGTGGTTTAGGTTTAGATATTACGTTAGACTAAGTATTGAGTATTAAGTATCAAGTATTAAGACCGGACTACCCGTCTTGATACTGGATACTAAGTACTTGCTACTAAAAACAAAAAGATATGTCTTACAAAAAGGATAATAAATTAAAAAGCAATTTCACATCAATCACGATTAGCTTATCGTCTCCGGAGATTATTCTGGAACGTTCTAGCGGTGAGGTGTTGAAGCCAGAAACCATTAATTACCGTACTTACAAACCTGAGCGTGATGGTTTGTTTTGTGAGCGTATTTTTGGTCCGGTAAAAGATTACGAATGTCATTGCGGTAAATATAAACGTATCCGTTATAAGGGTATTGTTTGTGATCGTTGTGGTGTTGAAGTAACAGAGAAAAAAGTACGTCGTGAGCGTATGGGGCACATCGCGTTGGTGGTTCCTGTAGCACACATCTGGTATTTCCGTTCTTTACCAAACAAAATCGGTTATTTATTAGGTTTGCCTACTAAAAAACTAGATTTAATTATTTATTACGAGCGTTACGTTGTGATCCAGTCTGGCTTAATGGCAGAAGAAGGGATCAACTATATGGACTTCTTAACAGAAGAAGAATATTTAGATATCTTAGATAAATTACCTAAAGAAAACCAATACTTAGACGATAAAGATCCTAATAAATTCATCGCCAAAATGGGTGCTGAAGCATTAGAAGATTTATTGAAACGTATTAACTTAGATACCTTGTCTTACGATTTACGTCACCAGGCTGCTAATGAAACTTCTCAGCAACGTAAAAATGAGGCTTTAAAACGTCTTCAGGTTGTTGAAGCTTTCCGTGGTGCTAATACCCGTATTGAGAATCGCCCGGAGTGGATGATTGTTAAAATCGTTCCGGTTATTCCACCAGAATTACGTCCTTTAGTTCCATTAGAAGGTGGTCGTTTCGCTACTTCAGATTTAAATGATTTATACCGTCGTGTAATTATCCGTAACAACCGTTTAAAACGTTTGATCGAGATTAAAGCACCAGAGGTAATTTTACGTAACGAGAAACGTATGTTGCAGGAAGCTGTAGATTCGTTATTCGATAACTCACGTAAAGTTAACGCGGTAAAAACTGAAGGTAACCGTGCGTTGAAATCCCTTTCAGATATTTTGAAAGGTAAACAAGGTCGTTTCCGTCAGAATTTATTAGGTAAACGTGTGGATTATTCAGCTCGTTCTGTAATTGTTGTAGGGCCAAGCCTTAAATTACACGAATGTGGTATTCCTAAAGATATGGCTGCTGAGCTTTACAAACCGTTCATTATTCGTAAGATGATTGAGCGTGGTGTGGTAAAAACGGTGAAGTCTGCTAAGAAAATCGTTGATAGAAAAGATCCATTGGTTTGGGATATTTTAGAAAATGTATTAAAAGGTCACCCGGTATTATTAAACCGTGCACCTACGTTACACAGACTAGGTATTCAGGCGTTTCAGCCTAAACTAATCGAAGGAAAAGCAATCCAGTTACACCCATTAGTTTGTACTGCATTCAACGCCGATTTTGATGGTGACCAGATGGCTGTCCACTTACCTTTAGGTAACGCAGCAATTTTGGAAGCCCAGGTATTGATGTTAGCGGCACACAACATCTTGAACCCTGCGAACGGTACTCCAATTACGGTACCATCTCAGGATATGGTTTTGGGTCTTTATTACATTACTAAAGGCCGTAGAACTGATGAAACAAGGGTTGTAAAAGGACAGGATTCTAATTTCTACTCTCCGGAAGAAGTAATTATTGCTTATAACGAGAAAGAATTAGACTTACATGCTTTTATTAAAGTAAGGGTTAATGTTAAGCAAAATGACGGTTCTATCGTTAATAAGCTAACTGAAACTACTGTAGGTAGGGTATTATTTAACCAGATGGTTCCTGAAGAGGTTGGTTATATCAATGAATTACTAACTAAGAAATCGTTAAGAGATATTATCGGTGAGGTAGTGAAAATGACTGGTATGGCCCGTTCTTCTCAATTCTTAGATGATATCAAAGAATTAGGTTTCCGTATGGCATTCCAAGGAGGTTTATCGTTCAACTTACAAGACGTAAACATTCCGGTAGAAAAACATACTTTATTAGAGCAGGCTGCTAACGAAGTTGAAGAAGTAAGAAACAACTATAACATGGGTTTCATTACAAACAACGAACGTTACAATCAGATTATTGATATCTGGACCCGTATCAACAACAGGTTAACTACTTTCGTGATGAACCAGTTATCTTCAGATAACCAAGGTTTTAACTCGGTTTACATGATGCTTGATTCTGGTGCACGTGGTTCGAAAGAGCAGATTCGTCAGCTTTGCGGAATGCGTGGTTTGATGGCAAAACCTCAAAAATCAGGTTCAGGTGGTGATATTATTGAAAACCCGATCTTATCAAACTTTAAAGAAGGTTTATCGGTATTAGAGTACTTTATCTCTA
The DNA here is from genome assembly GCA_037032985.1 of Bacteroidota bacterium. Lineage (GTDB taxonomy): Bacteria > Bacteroidota > Bacteroidia > Sphingobacteriales > Sphingobacteriaceae > Pedobacter. Next base: position 20,693 of record JAZBLB010000023.1, on the reverse strand, counting down.
CTCACGGTGCGCGTAAAGGTTTGGCCGATACGGCGTTAAAAACGGCGGATGCGGGTTACTTAACCCGTCGTTTACATGATGTTGCACAAGATATGATCGTAAATTCAGAAGATTGTGGTACTTTAAGAGGTATGTACACTACTGCATTGAAAGATCAGGAAGATATTGTGGAGCCTTTATACGACAGGATTTTAGGTCGTACTTCGTTGCACGATGTTTACAATCCTTTAGATAATACATTATTAGTAGGTGCTGGTGAAGACATCAACGAAGAAGTTGCAAAACTAATTGAAGAATCTCCATTAGAAGGTATCGAAATTCGTTCGGTATTAACCTGCGAAAATAAAAGAGGTGTTTGTTCATTATGTTATGGACGTAACTTAGCATCTGGTAAACGTGTTCAAAGAGGTGAGGCAGTTGGTGTAATTGCAGCACAATCAATTGGTGAGCCGGGTACACAGTTAACACTTCGTACTTTCCACGTGGGTGGTACTGCATCAAACATTGCTGCAGAATCAAACATCGTAGCGAAATTTGATGGTGTAATTGAGTTCGAAAATATTCGTACTGTGGATACACAAACAGAAGATGGTACAGTTCAGGTTGTATTAGGACGTTCTGGTGAGTTCAAAATTGTTGAGCCAGGAACCGGACGTGTTATTGTAACCAACAACATTCCTTATGGTGCTTTCTTATTCGTTAAAGAAGGAGACAAGTTATCAAAAGGTGATAAAATCTGTTCATGGGATCCATATAACGCGGTTATTCTTTCTGAATTTGCTGGTAAAGCACAATTTGATGCAATTATTGAAGGTGTTACCTTCCGTGAGGAATCAGATGAGCAAACTGGTCACCGTGAAAAAGTAATTATTGATACACGTGATAAGACTAAAAACCCTTCCGTTCAGATTGTTGATAAGAAAGGGGAATTTATCAAAGGCTATAACATTCCGGTAGGTGCTCACGTTTCTGTTGATGAAGGTGAAGCTATCCAAACTGGTCAGATTATCGCTAAGATTCCTCGTGCAACTGGTAAAACCCGAGATATTACCGGTGGTTTGCCTCGTGTAACAGAGCTATTTGAGGCGCGTAATCCTTCAAATCCAGCTGTAGTAACTGAGATTGATGGTGTAGTAACCTTAGGTGGTGTAAAACGTGGTAATCGTGAGATTACAATCGAATCTAAAGATGGCGAAGTTAAAAAATACCTTGTTCCATTGTCTAAACACATCCTTGTTCAGGATAATGACTTTGTGAAAGCGGGTATGCCTTTATCAGATGGTTCAATTTCACCAGCGGATATCTTATCAATTAAAGGCCCCGCAGCGGTTCAAGAATACCTGGTTAATGGTATTCAAGAGGTTTATCGTTTGCAAGGTGTGAAAATTAACGATAAGCACTTCGAGGTAATTGTTCACCAGATGATGCAGAAAGTTCACATTGAAGATCCAGGTGATACTATTTTCTTAGAAAACAATGCGGTTGACCGTTGGGATTTCGCTGACGAGAACGATGCGATGTACGACAAGAAAGTTGTTGAAGATGCAGGTGATTCGAATGAAATCAAACCAGGTCAGATTATTTCATTACGTAGATTAAGAGACGAAAATTCTCAATTGAAACGTAAAGATTTAAAGCAGATTACGGTGAGAGATGCAAGACCAGCTACAGCAAGTTCTATCTTACAAGGTATTACAAGAGCATCATTAGGTACTAAATCGTTCATTTCTGCGGCTTCGTTCCAGGAAACTACGAAAGTATTAAACGAGGCAGCTATTGCAGGTAAACGCGATAATATGTTAGGCTTGAAAGAAAACGTGATCGTTGGTCACTTGATCCCATCAGGTACTGGTGTACGTGGTTACGAAAGAATCATTGTTGGTTCGCAAGAAGAATACGATAAATTATTAGCCTCGAAACAAGAAGAAGTAGAAGCATAAAATTTAAATACATTCAAATTAAGTCCTCCACTAATCCTGGAGGACTTTTTTGTTTTGAGTAGCCTTTGTAGTTTTATAAAAATAAATTAATGAGCGTTAAAAAAATGCAGCTCTTTTAAGTTTTCAAAAGGTAAGATTGAATAAAAGGAGGCTGAGTAATTGGTTTCCTTGGTTAAGGAAGCAGTTAAATCTTAATTTGATCATTAGAGAGAAGCCTTGGCTACCAAAGAAGGGATTCCAAATACAAAAGGATCTGTAAAAAAGTAGGATCTGAACTTGCAAAATCTATTTATTTAGTTGGATTAATCAAGTTTTTGCCTATCGTTGGTTCGGTGATTTCTATTATTAATTTCTTGACGAAATAAAATTCCAGAAAATTTATTCTTAATATTACATCTAATTCCGCTATCAGGTAGCGGAATTTTTTATTTTTGATCTATTATGGAAGAACAACAAAACGAAAACCAATTAAATATAGAATTGTCTGAAGAAATTGCTGAAGGTATTTTTTCTAATCTGGCCATTATTACCCATTCTAATACTGAATTTGTATTGGATTTTATTCGCGTTATGCCTGGTATTCCTAAGGCAAAAGTGAAATCGCGTATTATTTTAACACCTGAACATGCAAAACGTCTGTTAACCGCGCTAGATGATAACATTCAAAAATTTGAAGCAGTAAATGGTCGTATAAAAACGCAGGAGGAACCTCCTTTTCCTATGGGCTTCGGCGGGCCGACTGCACAAGCTTAAGCTCCACAAAATTCTTACGGCAAATATTTGCTTGCTATGCCAGCATAATATATATTTGTGTTATAACCATATATAAAATGAAAAAACTTCTATTGAGCGCATTACTCTCTGTACCCCTATGGGTATTTGGACAGGGATTCCAGGTTAACTTACAAGGGCAAAAACAGATTGGTATGGCGGGAGCGGGCTCTGCGCTTGCTTTAGATGAGGCATCGGTATTCTTCAATCCAGGTGCAGTATCATTTCTCGAAAAAAATTCAATTTCTGCTGGCGTGAATCCACTGTTATTCAAGTCTGCTTTTAAGCAAACAGGATCGAATATAACCGAAAATGTTAAAAATAAAATTGCCCCGCCTTTCGAGGCTTATGCTGTTTGGGGACCAAAGTCTAACAAATGGAAACTAGGGTTAGGTGTTTATACGCCGTTCGGTGGTTTAGTAGACTGGGGAAATGAATGGTCTGGCAGATATGCATTAACTTCATTAAATTTAAAAGCGATTTATTTCCAGCCAACATTGAGTGTGAAAATCACTGAACATATTGGTATTGGTGCTGGTTTCGTATATAATCACGGCGACGTAAATCTTCAACGGGCATTACCAGTTAATTATCCTGATGGAAGATCTGGACATGCAACTTTGGAAGGAACAGGAAGTGGTTATGGCTGGAATGCTGGTTTATATGTAAAAACAGTAAGCAACATTACTTTCGCAGTTGTGCATAAATCCAAAGTAGTTACAAAATTGAACGACGGAACAGCAACATTTGATGTACCTGAATCTTTGCGCACTTCTTTCCCTGCAGGAAATACTTTTAATGCCGAATTGCCTTTGCCTTCTACTACAACCCTGGGTATCGGAGTTCCATTATCAAAAAGTACTACATTAGCGTTTGACGCCAGTTGGGTACAATGGCGTATTTATGAGGAATTGGCATTTGATTATACAGTAAATACACCGACATTAGCAGACACTAGATCTGCCCGTAACTATCGTGATGGCTCTTCATTTAAATTAGGAATCAATCATCAGGCATCAGAAAAGCTTGCTTTAAGAGCAGGTGTTGGGTATGCATTCTCACCGGTTCAGGATGGTTTTGTAACCCCTGAAGCGCCAGATGCTGATCGTTACATTTTAAGTGCCGGAGTTGGTTATGCACCAACGAGTCACTTTGAGGTAAACGCATCTTTCTTTTTCGAAGATGTAAAATCACGTCAGCAAAAAAATATTGAAACCGGCTTAGACGGTACTTTCAAGACTTTGGTTTATGCACCGGGTCTTTCATTAACTTATAAATGGTAGGAGATATCAACATGAAAAAAATTATATTAAATAGTCTTGTTGCTGCTACCATATTGTTCGCAGCATCTTGTAAGCCTGAAATTGAAACGCCTGCAGCCACAAGTGCCGGACAAGCGAATTTTGGTAAATACATTGCTATTGGCAACTCGCTCACTTCTGGTTTTGCTGATGGCGGTTTATACCTGGAAGGGCAGCAGGTTGCTTATCCAAACTTAATAGCTGCACAGATGGCTACAGTTGGCGGCGGTGCCTTTACTTCACCGTTCTTTACAGATGCGCAGTCAAATGGTTCTGGTTATGTAAGTTTAACTGCTTTAGTTAACGGTACACCAACTTTAACTCCCGTTGCTGGTAATGGATGGAGAAATACACCAACCAATACCCGTTTAGCAAAGTTTACTGGTGAAATTCAGAATTTAGGTGTTCCCGGAATGCGTTTGGATTTAGCTTTTGCACCTACTTTTAGCGCTGCGAATCCATATTTCGAACGCCTTCTGGGTGATGCCCAAGTAGGTACGACCAGTTACTTCCAATATGTGCAGGGTAGAAGCCATACTTTCTTTTCATTGTGGTTAGGTAATAACGATGTACTAGGTTATGCTTTAAATGGTGCTGTTACTTCGCCAACTGATCCAACTACGGCATTGACGGATAAAGTTACGTTCTCCTCATTGTACTCAAATTTTGTTAATGCTTTAACGGCAGGTGGACAAAAAGGCATTGTTGGTACTATTCCCGACGTAACTGCCGTTCCATATTTTAATACAGTTACGCCAGCTGCATTGCTTGCTGTCGCAAAGGCTGTTAACCCTGCTGCTCAAGCTGTTTTTATTCAAACGGGTGCTGGTACTGTTAGGGCAGCAACTGCAGAAGATTTAATTCGTTTACCTTTCCAGACTGCAAACTTATTCGCCAGGCCAAATGGTTTGGGTTATTTCTATGGATTAGATCCTAGAAATCCGATTACAAGCGACTGGGTACTGGATAAAGATGAAGTTATTAAGGTTAAGGATTATGTGAGTAGCTATAACAGCAGTATTAAAACGATAGCAACTAGCAAAGGCTTAGCCATTGCAGATACTTATACTTATTTTAATACAGTTAAAACAGGAATTTCTGTTCAGGGAATTAATATCAATGCAGCATTTATTTCTGGCGGAGCATTTTCTTTAGATGGAATTCACCTTACTCCGAGAGGAAATGCAGCGATTGCGAATGTATTTATCGATGCAATTAACACTAAATACGGTGCAACAGTGCCAACGATTGATATTAGTAAATACAGAGGCGTGAAATTTCCAGACCAGAAATAATTTAACTTAATATTCAAAAAGGGGTTTGCGATTAGTAAATCCCTTTTTTTTTGATCAGGCTTTCAATATGTTCAATAATTCTGTTGTCTTGATCTGGCTCATACCAACTGGTGGCTTCATCTCTTCTAAACCACGTGAGCTGTCGTTTGGCAAAGCGACGGGTATTTTGCTTGATGCTTGAAATGGCATCTTCAAGTGATATTCTTCCGTCAAGGTATTCAAAAATCTCACTGTAGCCTACCGTATTTAGCGCGTTATAAGCCCTGAATTCAATTAAGGATTTTACCTCTTCTATTAAACCCTTCTTGACCATTTGATCTACCCGCTTATTAATGCGGTCATAAAGAAGTGCTCTATCTGTATTCAAACCAATTTTAATGACATTGAATGGTCTTTCTTTCTTGATAGCGGATAACATAGAAGAGAGCTTTTCTCCTGTGGATAGAAAAACTTCGAGTCCCCGAATCATCCTTTGTGGATTCTGTTGGTCTACTTTCGCGAAATATTCTGGATCAACTTTTGCCAGTTGCAACTGAATAGGCACAATGCCTTCTTCCTTAAATTGTTCATTCAGCTGAGTTCTGATCGACAAATCGATCTCTGGCATTTCATCAAGTCCGTTGATAAGGGCATTAACATATAGCCCTGAACCTCCAACCATGATGGCTAGATCATGACGGTCAAAGATTTCATCGAGTTTTCTTAGGCCTTGTACCTCAAAATCGCCGGTACTAAAAAGTTGTTGAATGCTATGTGAATCGATGAAATGATGTTTAGCTGCTGCTAGTTCTTCCTGATCTGGCTTAGCGGTACCAATCTCCATTTCTTTAAAAAACTGACGCGAATCCGCTGATATAATTTCTGTGTCGAAATGTTGCGCCAGCTGAATAGCCAATGCCGTTTTGCCTATTGCTGTTGGGCCAATTACAGCCACGAGCGTCTTTTCTTTCCACACCGCCATTGATTTGTTTTTTGGTTTAAAGCAAAAAGTCAGATGTTTCCATCTGACTCCTTTATTTATGTTATTAAAGTCGACTAATAGTCGTCTTTTTGATTTTCGTCGTAGTTTTCATTATCTGAGAATTCATCGCCAAATTCATCATCTTCAGATTCTTCATCGTCATCACGTTCCTTTTCGTTAATCCCCATTTCACCCATTGCCTCAATCTCATCTGTATCTTCCGGAACAAAATTTAATTCGTTTAAAAAGTCGAATTCTCCAGCTGCTACGGGGGCATTTTCTACATCGTCTGTAGCTACGGCATTTTTCTCGAAAATTTTAGGCGCCTCACCAGCGCTTTTTGCCAAGAACGGATATTCAATACTTGGATCAGGATCTAAGACAATCTTCACTAACTCCACATGAAAGTCGAAGGGGCGGTCGAAGTTGTAGGTGTAATAGAACTTTTGGTGTGGATCTTCAATGAAGCCACTCAGCTTAGAATTCTCCATTAAAACCACGCGATCTTTTTTCCGCTCATTAGGAAGGTAGGCGATTTCATCACCTTTCAACCAATTGTCTGTACTTACATAAAAAGAAGAGGATTTTTCGGCATTATAGCCGGTAGATTTATGGATAGCCTTATGCAGGTCTTCAAATGTTTGGTTTGATTTAATGTCGATCTCTCTCACCACATCATCAAAATCTTCGAAAGTAATTCTGAATTTATAAATTGCCATTATTGTATTTTGGAACCGTAAAAATAAAGTTAATTTACATTAACAACAAACATCATTTAGCGCAAAAGGTTGCCTTTGGGTGCTGTTTGGTCAACTAAATTATTTAAGAACAGGATTTATTCCCATTTGTTTTGCCTGATTCAGCATAAAGTCAAAAGCCTCCTGGTAATCGTTAGTGATTTCACCTTCGAGGATGGCTTCACGAATAGCATTTTTGATCAATCCTACTTCCTTCCCGGCATCCAGTCCGAAAGTAACCATGATATCGTTTCCGCTGATCGGAGGCTGCCAGTTGCGGATCTTGTCTCTTTCTTCCACATCTTTCAGCTTCTGTTTAACCAGATCGAAGTTGTTTCGGTATTTTGTTTTTTTGTATTCATTCTTGGTTGTAACATCGGCATTGCAAAGGAGCATTAAGCTTTCAATCTCCTCGCCGGCATCAAACAGTAATCTCCTAACTGCAGAATCTGTCACCACTTCCTGAGCCAATACGATTGGTCTTAAATGAAGCTGAACAAGTTTCTGAACATACTTCATTTTTTCGTTTAGTGGCAATTTGAGTTGAGCGAAAATTTTAGGAACCATTCTGGCACCTTTATCTTCGTGTCCGTGAAAAGTCCAGCCATGGCCTTCTTCAAAACGTTTGGTTGCAGGTTTAGCAATATCATGCAATATCGCTGCCCAGCGTAGCCATAAATCATCAGTATAGGCACAGATATTATCTAGTACTTCCAGGGTATGGTAAAAATTATCTTTATGTCCTTTACCTTTTATGATGTCTACGCCATAAAGCTGTGCCATTTGCGGGAAAATGATATGCAACAAGCCGGTGTCAAAAAGGTGTTTAAATCCGATGGATGGTTTAGCCGACAAAATAATTTTATTCATTTCATCGGTTATTCTTTCTTTGGATACAATGCTAATTCTATCCTTTTGGGTTTTGATGGCATGAAGTGCAGCCGGATCGATCTTGAAATTCAGCTGAGCAGAAAAACGAATTGCCCGCATCATTCGCAGCGGATCATCTGAAAAGGTAATTTCAGCATCTAATGGAGTACGAATGAATTTGCTTTTTAAATCTAACAGACCATCAAAAGGATCCAGTAAATCGCCAAAATGACTGGTATTAAGGCTAATGGCCAAAGCATTTATCGTAAAATCCCGGCGAAGCTGATCATCTTCCAAAGTACCATCTTCTACAATTGGCTTGCGGGATTCTGAGCGGTAGGATTCTTTTCTTGCCCCAACAAATTCCACTTCCAGATCGTGATACTTGATGTTGGCGGTACCAAAGTTTTTGAAGACAACAACTTTGGTATTCAGTTTTTTAGCCACTGCCTCTGCATAAGCGATTCCGCTCCCTACTACTACCACATCGATATCTTTTGATGGACGATTCAGGAAGATATCACGCACAAAACCACCGATAACATAAGCTTCTATGTTAAGCTGATCTGCCACAGATGAAAGGGTTTTGAATATTGGATTTTTGAGATGAACGCTTAAATCCGTTGGAGGGGACATCTCACTTCCATCGCTTAAATTAGATTCCATATATAAAGGCAATAATTGCCAAAATTACTAAAAACATTCGGTGCACAAAGGGTTTTAGCTTGATTTGGCATCCGATAGCGCGATGATTATTTTCGGATAAACTCGAATTGTCCGCCCGTAGAAAGTTTCATAATGGTAGATGGCTTCTTAACGGTGCGATTTTCTTGTTCAAAATCAACAACCAGATCTACACTTTCCAATATCTCCGGATCAATATCATCGAAGAATTTTGGTGATGGCTGGCCACTAAGATTTGCCGAGGTGGAAACAATTGGTTTACGGAACCGCTGAATTACTGAGGTACAGAAATCGTGCTTAACAATTCTGATGCCTACACTTCCATCAGCGTTAATAACATTTGAAGCCAGGTTTTTTGCACCAGGAAAAACAATGGTTAACGGGTTTTCTGCATATTCGATCAAGTCGTACGCAACCTCTGGTACTTCGGCGATATAACTTTGAAGTTTACTATCTACATCTAGCAAAACGATCAGGCTTTTCTCGGCAGGACGATTTTTAATTTTCAGCAACTTCTCTACAGCCTCTACGTTGGTTGCATCGCAGCCCAGACCCCAGATTGTATCGGTAGGATATAGGATTACGCCGCCATTTTTGAGTACTTCCAAAGCTTTGTTAATTTCATCTCTTAGCATGTTACAAAGGTAATTTTTTAGTTGAAATGTTAAATATTTGCGTTTCCTTAATTATTTAACATTTGGCATAAAACTTTCTGTTTTTTAACACGTTCTATCCAAACAATCTGATTGTAAAATTATACCTGTTTTATGAAATTTGAGTTAAAATTCGTTATTTTTAATATCGGTTATTTAAATGAAACAACACACAATGAAAACAATTAAAAACTTATTAATGCTGTTTACAATCGTAATCGCATTAGCCGGATGTTCGAGTCTCCGTACCGCTTCTGATTTCGATAAAAATGCTGATTTTAATCGCTACAAAACTTACAATTTTTACGACAAGGGTATTGCCAGGGTTAAACTAAATAACCTGGATAAAAGACGTTTGGTAGCAGCAGTTGAGGCTGAGCTGAATGCTAAAGGTTTTACTAAATCTGAAAGGCCTGATATGTTGGTTAACTTAGTAGTTGTAGCAAGAGAAAAAACTGATATCTACGGTCCTGGTTACTACGGTGGCTGGGGTTGGGGCGGCGGCTGGGGCTGGCGCGGTGGTTGGGGCTCACCATTCTGGGGCGGCGGCAACTATGTAAATCAGTACATTGAAGGCACAATTATTATAGATTTCCTTGATCCTGCTAAAAAAGAATTATTCTGGCATGGAAGGGGAAGCGGCTTTAACTTAGATAATCTTAAGAAAAGGGAAGAACGCCTTTATACTGGTGTTAGAGAGATTTTAGCACAATATCCGCCAAATGCGTTAGCTGCAAAATAATAGCGGTTAGCTGATCAAATTTTGATAGCAATTCATTAATTGCTGTGTAACCAGAGGGCTGTTGAATTTTTGAACAAATTCCAGCCCTTTTTCTCTCATCTCATGTTGTAAGCTGACATTCTCCAAAACTTGGTTGATTTGGAAACTTAATCCGGCACTATCTTCGGGATTAACATAGATGCTATTGGGTCCTCCGGCTTCTTCTAAGCAAGAGCCTGTGGCTGCAATTACTGGTACTTTTGAGTATAAAGCTTCTATGATGGGAATTCCAAAGCCCTCATAAAAAGAGGGATAAATAAAAAGGCTGGCCATTTGATAGATGCCAGGTAAATCTGCGAAAGGGATATTTTTGAGAAAAATTATACGATTTCGGAGGCCTAACTTTGCGATTTCTTTTTCTACTTCTTTAAAATATGAGGTCTGTTTCCCGATAACGACTAATTTGAACTGATCATGAACATTTTTGAGCGACTGGATAATTAATTTAAGATTTTTTCGCTGCTCAATTGTGCCTACATTTAAAATATATTGATCTGGGAGCTTATAGGTAAGTTTGATACGTTTTAGGCTTTGCGCTGGCAAGGGTTCTTTGAAATTGTCATCACAACTTTGATAGATAACCTCAATTTTATCTGGATCTGTTCCATAGAATTCAACAATATCTGCTTTCGTTTTTTCGCTGATCGCAATGATTTTATCAGCTCTTTTGCAGGCCGATTTACTTTTCCATTGGTAAAGCTTCCGATCGATAAATTGATAATATTCTGGAAATCGGAGGAAGATCAGGTCGTGAATAGTTACTATTGATTTGATTTTAGTGTGCTGAATGGCGAAAGGAATTTCATGGCTTAAACCATGGAAAATCTGCACGTGGTCTCTACCTAAATCCTTTAAAATGTTTAATGTTCTCCAAAGGAATGTACCGTCTTTTGGTAACTTCAATTTGATGTTATCCCGTGCTAAAAATAGTTCTATCTGTTTATGGCTTTTTACCTTTGGCGAATAAACCAGGTATTGATTTTGAGGATATTGACTGGCTAGCGATTCGATTAATGATCGGCTATAATTGCCCAGCCCGGTTAAATTGTTTGCTGCACGTTTGCCATCGAAACCTATTTTAAGCTTAAAGCTTAAAGCCGAAAGGCCTAAGCTTGATTGATCAAGTTTAGCACTTTCGGCTTGTGAAGTTTGCTTTTCGCTTTCAGCTTTCAATTTTTACTTTTCGCTTATACTGCAACATTATTTTCCCTCAACGCATCGTTAAGTGAAGTCTTTTTGTCTGTGCTCTCTTTACGTTTACCAATAATTAATGCACAAGGAACCTGATAGTCGCCAGCAGGATACTTTTTTGTATAACTTCCAGGAATTACTACCGATCGGGCCGGTACTATGCCTTTGTATTCAATAGGTGTTGGGCCAGTTACATCGATAATTTTAGTTGATGCAGTTAATACTACATTAGCACCTAAAACAGCTTCTCTTTCAACTTTTACGCCTTCAACTACAATTACTCTTGAACCTAAAAATGCATCATCTTCAATAATTACAGGTGCTGCCTGAACTGGTTCCAAAACACCCCCGATACCAACGCCACCACTTAAGTGAACACGTTTGCCAATCTGTGCGCATGATCCAACTGTAGCCCAGGTATCTACCATTGTACCTTCATCAACATAAGCACCAATGTTTACGTATGATGGCATCATAATCACACCTTTCGCCAAAAACGCACCATAACGTGCGCTTGCCATAGGCACCACACGAACACCAGTTGCTTTATAGTCTGTTTTTAAATCCATCTTATCGTGGTAAACAAAAGGACCGCTTTTAATTTCTTTCATCTCGCGAATCGGGAAATATAAAATAACAGCTTTTTTTACCCACTCATTAATGCCCCAGGAATTTAAAACTGGTTCAGCAACACGAATTTCGCCTTTATCTAATCCCTGAATTACGGTTTCGATGGCTTCGCAATAGTTGCTATACTTTAAAAGGGTTCTATCTTCCCAAGCGGCTTCAATTAATTTCTTTAAATCTGAATACATGATGTTTTTAAATTTTACGCAAAATAACTTAAAATTTTTGGCTTTTTAGTTTTTTAGGTGTTTGGTTTTTTGGGTTAGGGTTGCTTAACTTTGTTTTTCAAATTTTGAGCGTTTTGGATTTTAATTTGGGTTTTTACCAATCAATTAAAAAACCAACCAACTAACAAACCACTAATGGCAGAGGCAGAGAAACTTAGAATAGATAAATATTTGTGGGCAATCAGGTTGTTTAAAACCAGAAGCTTAGCAACAGAGGCTTGTAAAGCAGGAAGGGTAAAGGTGAAAGGCCAGAACATAAAAGCGTCAACAGTTGTTAAAATCGGTGATGTTTACCAGGTTTCGAAGGGGATAGAGAAGAAAGTGATTGAAGTTGTAGACTTTTCCTACAACAGAACAGATTCGCCAACTGCACTTACGAAGTACAAAGATTTAACACCAGTTGAAGAAACACATGCCTTTAAATCCGCATTTCATTCGCCTAATTTAAAGCGAGATCGTGGTGCGGGTAGACCTACCAAAAAGGATAGGAGGGAAACTGATGATCTGATTAGCGGAATGTTTGAGGATGATAAATAAATAGACATCAGTCTGTGAGTCTGATGTCGTTAGTCGACTCATGACTTAAGACTATAGATTGAAGACCAAAATAACGCATTCGATAACTCATCATCGCAGTTTTCCCTAATTTTTCAATTAATTTATAGTTCGCTACTGCGCCAACTGCCGCACCGATAAATGGAACCATTTGGGCTAACTTTGCCAAATCAATATAATCACGATATTGTTGTTGAAAAGTTAACCAGTCAAACTCATCGATATTAGTTGGTAACTGGTGAGCAAGCTCATCCCAGTTTTGCATTTTCATATAGATATTTTTACTTTCTTCTTTGCTGGAGAAAGCCAGTTGAAAGATGTGAAGAATGTATAATCGCTCGCGGTAATCTTTCACATCATAGCCGTACACTGCAGCAACATCAAAAAGCATTTTCATCTTAATAGTTAGCAATAGGGGAAAATCGGCCAGGCTCATTAAAAATCCTCCTGCACCTGTAATTCCACCTTCAGCAGCTCCGGTTTTTTTATAAGTCTCTATCTTCTGTTTTACCAATGCCTCCCGGTGCATCAATGTTAAATCTAGAACAGGTTTCGAAGTGGTAAATGTTGATCCAAATAAAACCGCTTTGACCATTTGCTTAATTGCTGTTGTGATTGCGTTATGGATTTTATCAGGAATGTAGCTGTTAATCTTTTTTTGAAAGCTGTCGGTCACTTTGCTGAAAAAAGAAGATTTCTGCAAAGTTTTAAACTTCCAGAAATCCAGTTCATTCGTAATTTTTTGCTCGTAAGTCATTCCGCTTCGTTTATACTGAGACGTTTGATCGGCTCGAATTGTTTCAATCCAATCTTAATATTCAAGCCTAAGTGGAGAAGTTTTCCAAAGATCAAAAGCTTCCATGGCTTCGTTGCGTAGCAACTGTACTACCGGTAAGGTTCGTTTTTTCATTGGCTTTTCAATTTCCTCATAAATGAATTTATCACTAAAGCCAATATTTTCTGCATCTACTTTTGTATTAGCATAATAGATTGTCCCAATTCTGGCCCAGTATATTGCAGCCAGACACATAGGGCAGGGTTCGCAGCTGGTGTAGATTACACATCCTGTTAAGTCGAAAGTGTTGAGTTCGGTACATGCCAAACGGATTGCTGAAACTTCTGCATGTGCAGTTGGGTCGTTTGTTGAGGTAACTTTGTTTGCAGAACCGGCCACCAAGTTCCCATCTTTAACTACAACGGCACCAAAAGGACCTCCTACGTTCTCGCTTACATTCTTTATCGACAGCGAAATAGCCATCTTCATAAATTCTTCGTGTTGTTTTTCGTTCTCCATCAAAAAAATTAAGCAAAAAAAATGCCCCGATTAATTCAGGGCATTTAAAACGTTCTTTTTAAAAACTATTTTTTAGTGTATTCTGCGTTTAATCCTTTAATTACTTCAGAAGTTATATCTAAACTTTCGTCTGCAAAAAGAATGGCACTATTACCTTTAGAGAAAGTTAAGACCATTTTGTAGCCTTTTTCTTTAGAATATGTTTTTAAATAACCAGCTACTTTATCATAAAGCTTTTCAGTTTCTACAGCCTGTTCATTTTGTAAAGCACCGCCAGCATTTTGTTGGTAAGCTTGTAATTCCTGACCTTTTCTACCTAAACGCTCTTCAGTAGTTTTGCGTTGATCTGCAGAAAGCGTACCTGCAGATTGCTGATATTGAGTTACTTCTCGTTGATAAGCTTGTTGTTTCGATTGTAAATCTGCCTGAGCATTTTTAGTTTTAGTTTCGAATTTAGTTCTCAAATCTTTGTAATACTCGTATTTATTCAATAATGAATCTTGATTTACAAATACTATTTTTTCATTAACAGAAACTGCCGCAGTTGTGCTATCTGTCTTTTTAGTTTCAGTTGTTTTAGCGTCTTTGTTTTGGCATGCGGAAAATGCTGTAATTAATGCAGCAGTAGCAAATAAACCAAAGGTTTTAAAGGTTTTTCTTTCCATTATTGTTTAATAAATTTTAGCAAACTTATAGAAATTAGTTTTTATATCCAATTTGAAAGTATTGGTGTTGCAAATAGTTAGGGAATCAGGTGGTTTAGGGAGCATGAATAAACGAGGCATAAGTTCCTAAAGAAACGCAGATTTGGGGCAGCTCTACTTGATGGCTGCTCAAGTTTTTTAATTATTAAACTGGATTGATACTGCCTACATGCTCTTAATTCATTCAGTTCTGATAGGCTCATCTTTCTCCTCTTAACTTATATAAGGCAGATGAACATAAAACAGTATGTTTTCTCGTGTATCTGGTCAATCTGTCTGTGGGTAATTACCACTTCCAAATCGCCTAATTCACCTGTAAAACTGCTATTGGCGCGCTTGCAATGGGCTTTTATGTAGTAGAAGTGAACAGTTTTCAAGACTTTGAAACTTATCCACATATTAGCAAAAGTGCCAAATTTTCCGTATTTTTGGTTCTTATAGTTTTCAATTAAAATATGAGCGAAGAACAAGATTTAAAGTCAAATTATTCGGCAGATAATATACAGGTTTTAGAAGGTTTGGAAGCGGTGCGTAAGCGCCCTTCGATGTATATAGGTGACACAGGCGTAAAAGGTTTGCACCACTTGGTTTACGAGGTTGTGGATAACTCTATTGATGAGGCTTTGGCCGGTCACGCAGATACAATTGATGTAAGGATCCTTGCTGGAAACTCTATTAGGGTAGAAGATAATGGTCGTGGTATTCCAACCGGGATTAATAAAAAAGAAAATAAGTCTGCGCTAGAAATCGTAATGACGGTTTTGCACGCAGGTGGTAAATTTGATAAAGATACCTATAAAGTTTCTGGTGGTTTACACGGTGTGGGTGTAAGTTGCGTAAATGCGTTATCTACAGATTTAAAGGCGGAAGTACACCGTGAAGGTAAAATCTGGATGCAGGAATACAAAATTGGTGTTCCACAGTACGACGTTAAAGAGGTTGGAACAACTGATAAACGTGGTACTATTGTGACTTTCAGTCCGGATGCAACTATTTTTACGCAGACCACAGAATACAAATATGATACTCTGGCTGGTCGTTTACGCGAACTGGCTTTCTTAAATAAAGGAATTACTTTAACATTGACTGATGAGCGTGAGACTTTGGAAGATGGTACATTCTTTTCAGAGGTTTTCCATTCAGATGGTGGTTTGAAGGAGTTTGTTGCATTTTTAGATGGAACAAGGGCTTCATTTTTGCCAGAGCCGATTTACATCGATGGTATTAAAAACGGTGTTCCGGTAGAATTGGCTTTTCAATACAATGATAGTTATTCAGAGAATGTTCACTCATACGTAAATAACATTAATACCCACGAGGGTGGAACACACATTGCTGGTTTCCGTAGAGGTTTAACACGTACTTTAAAAAGTTATGCTGATAAATCTGGGTTGTTAAAAAACCTGAAAATGGAAATTACTGGTGATGACTTTAGAGAGGGGTTAACAGCTGTAGTTTCAGTTAAAGTACAAGAGCCGCAATTCGAAGGTCAAACTAAAACCAAGCTGGGTAACAGTGAGGTAATGGGTGCGGTAGATGTGGCTGTTGGCGAGGCTTTGGGTGCTTACCTGGAAGAAAATCCGAAGGAAGCCAAGATGATCGTTAACAAGGTGATTTTGGCGGCAACTGCACGTGCTGCGGCTCGTAAGGCTCGCGAAATGGTGCAACGTAAAAGTGTAATGGGTGGTTCTGGCTTGCCTGGCAAACTTGCCGATTGCTCTGATAGTGATCCTGTTAAATGTGAAATTTATCTGGTAGAGGGTGACTCTGCGGGTGGTACTGCTAAACAAGGTCGTGATAGAAACATTCAGGCTATTTTACCGCTAAAAGGTAAAATTTTGAATGTGGAGAAAGCGATGGAACACAAAATCTACGAAAATGACGAGATTAAAAACATGTTTACTGCCATTGGTGTAAGCATAGGTACGCCGGAAGATGATAAGGCATTGAACTTAACTAAACTCCGTTACCATAAAATCGTAATCATGACGGATGCGGATATTGACGGTTCTCACATTACCACACTGATTTTAACATTCTTCTACCGTTATATGAGGGCATTAATTGAGGCTGGTTATGTTTATATTGCTTCACCGCCTCTTTACCAGGTTAAAAAAGGTAAGGATTTCGAATATTGCTGGAATGATGTACAACGCGATGCAGCTGTACAAAGGATTAAAGGTAACGGTAAAGAAGATAGCGTACACATTCAACGCTATAAAGGTTTGGGTGAGATGAATGCCGAACAACTCTGGGATACTACCCTAAACCCTGCCACGCGTACCCTATTGCAAGCAACTATTGAAAGTGCTGCGGAATGTGACCATACTTTCTCCATGTTGATGGGTGATGAAGTTGCGCCAAGAAGAGAGTTTATTGAGCGTAATGCAAAATATGCTAAAATTGATGCTTAATTTATGATCCTTTTACGGGAATTTTAATACGAAACCCTCTTCAATTTTATTTGGAGAGGGTTTCTTTTTTAAACCGTACTACTGAAGCTATTGGATTTTCTTTAGCGTATATTTATAAGTCATTGTGATAATAGTTATTGCTGGAGGCGGTGCGAGAGCATCAGCTATGTAATTACAATGGATATTTATATACATAGCTTTCTTATGTATAGGGTTTTTTTTTATATTTGGTCATGGCAACGAATAACGAGTTATTTAAAGGCACTTTACAGACGATCATTTTGAATCTTTTATCCGAAAATGAAAGAATGTATGGATATGAAATTACGCAGACAGTGAAGTCTATTACTCAGGGAGAATTATCTTTAAAAGAAGGAGCGCTATATCCTGCTTTACATAAGTTAGAAGCCGATGGACTTTTAGAGACTTCCACACAAATTGTAGACAACCGGGTACGAAAATATTATTCATTATCAAAAGAGGGTGAGAAAAAGGTAGTGAGTAAACTTCAGGAAGCAAAAGAATTTATCTCCCAGTTACAGTTATTGTTGAACTTAAAGCCGACTCCTTAACATGCAGCTCACAAAACAACAGATCGAAAAATTAAGAATTCATTTAGAAGAAAGTGGATTTAAATATATTGATGTGCAAATAGAAATTCTTGATCACGTAGCAACTGCGGTGGAAGAAAGGATGACAGAAAATACTAATCTTACATTTCAAGATGCTGTTAACCAAACGCAGTCTTCCTTTGGCACAAAAGGCTTTAAACAGGTAGAAGTCTCTATTATAAAAGGAATAAGCAGCAGATATAATAAGCTGTTTTTAGAGAAATTTATATCCCTTTTGAACTACAAGTATATCGTGTTAGTTTTATTCTCTATTCTTTTGCTATATAAGGTTCAGGGACTTATTGGGGATCAAGGTAGATTCTTAACACTAACGATATTAGGCCATATCATGCTTTTAGTTGCATCACTCACTTCGAAACTGAAAACCACTGCCTTTAAGAAATATATGCTTTACAAGAGTTCAGAATTGTATTTGCGTTACAAAGACATATTCCTGTCGGTGATCATTGTATACTTGTACGCATTTAATGCTTCCTATCTTTTTACCTCCGTTGCAATTACGCTTTATGGATTATATCATATTTCAGCTATTGGCATAGCGAAACGGGGAATTCTTGAAAGCAGACAGTTACGGGAAAAGTTTAACTTAATCGATACCAACAAAGAAATATTTAGGATATCCCGTCACTCAGATTAAACGGACAACCAGTCCATTCCCTGTGTTGCGGTTAGAAATTCAGTTCTTGGTTCCAGGTTTAAATAAGGGTAAGTTACTTTTGACAGGTATAAGCCTGTTGGGTGGGCTGGGTTCAATGTTTTCGGCGTTTCCAGGCTGATAAGCAAGTCCTCGAATTCATCAACACTTATTTCTCTTTGTCCGATTTTAATCAATTTCCCCATTAAAATCCGGATCATTTTACTTAAAAAGCGATTACTAGCAATATGGAAACGAATTCTATCGCCTTTGGTATTGATCAGTAAATCAGCTTCCATTACATTACAAATGGTATGTTCATATTTATTTGGCTGCGTGCAGAATGCCCGGTAATCTTTATATTTAGGCAAGAGCATCACGGCCCTTTTCATGCTTTCTAAATCCAAATTCGGCTCAAGGTAAAATGAGCTTTGGTTAGCTAAGAATGGGTCTTTATAAGTATGGATAAAATAATCGTATTTGCGTTGTACGGCATCAAAGCGAGCGTGCGGAAGCCCTTCCATTTTAATAATATCAAAAACAGCTATATTTTGTGGTAAGGCTTTATTTATTCTGAAGGGGAGATCGAAACTAAACTCGACTGCTATGTCTGCATGAAAAAAAAACTGGCTCGCATGAACGTGTGCATCTGTTCGGCCACATCCAATAATTGGTATTTGAATCTTGAAGATCTTAAATAAGGTTTTTTCAATAACTTCCTGTACACTGATTGCACCTGGTTGTTTTTGCCAGCCGTTGTAGTGCTGGCCCTGGTAGGCGATATGGAAGAAGTATCTCATTATTTCGACTACAATTTTACGGAAATTTTAGTAGAGGAAATATTAAATGATAATTTTGCGGTTAATTTAGAAGATGGATAATAAAAATTGCCCTTGTGGAAGCAGCTTTTCATATCAAAACTGTTGCGAGCCTTATCATTTGAAAATAAAATCTGCGCCTACTGCTGAAGCTTTAATGCGATCGAGGTATTCGGCTTTTGTTTTAGCCAATGGCGATTATTTGTATGAAACTACTTATGTAAGTAAACGGAAAGGCAATTCAAAAGATGCCTATCTAAAAAGTGCAAAAGAAACGAAGTGGCTGAAGTTAGAAATCGTATCTGCCACTTTGGATCAGGTAGAGTTTAAGGCTTTTTATCTGAACAAAAAGTTTCAGCCACAGGTATTACACGAGAAATCTAATTTCAAATTAGAAAACGGGAAATGGTATTATGTTGATGGAGTGTTTTACTCATAACAAAAAGTCGCTGAAGTTTTCTGGAGTGATTACTTTAGTCTCAACATTCTTGTATGCGTCTATAAATGTTTTCGGAAACTTTGCTTTCGATTTTGAATTCCACTTTATTTCATAAGCACTCATCTCTCCATTTCTTTCTTCTATGTAGTCAATTTCCTGCTGTGCATGTGTTCGCCAAAAATATTGATTGCAACTAATTTGGTTGTATGCAAGAAACTTTATCCTTTCACTGATTACGAAATTCTCCCAAAGTGCACCAATGTCTTGTCTCAAAGTTGCTGGACTAAATTGATTGATTACCGCATTTCTAATGCCATTATCATAGAAATAAATTTTTCTACTCTTTTTTAACTCATTTCTTAAATTTCTGCTTAGTGAACCTAATCGAAAAACAATAAATGCCTTTTCCAGTAAATCAATATATTTTTCTGTGGTTTGATTATCTAATCCTGTGATTTGCCCCAGTTCGTGATAAGAAACTTCACTTCCCACCTGAAAAGCCAATGCCTGAATTAGTTTTTCCATTTTATCTGGTTTCTGAATTTTTTCCCAGGTTAAAATGTCTTTGTATAAATAACTATCAGATAACTGTTTCAACCTAATTTCTTCTTCGCCTTGATTATTGACAATTTCTGGGTAATATCCATAAACTAAACGATGGTTTAAAAGTCGTTTTTCCTGAAGCAATCCGTGTTCATCAACCATTTCTCCAAAAGAGAAAGGAAATAAATTGTACTCCCATTTTCTGCCGGTTAGTGGTTCGTTAATGTGGTTAGACAATTCAAAAGCTGAGGAACCTGTAGCAATTACCTTAACATCTCTTAATTGGTCGATAATTAATTTAATGGATATACCAATATTGTCAATTCGTTGTGCTTCATCAATTACCAGTGTCTTTGTTTTTCCTAATAAAGAACGAAGGGCAGTAGAAGTTGTATTGGTTAAGATAGATCTGATGTCTGCATCATCTCCATTCCACCAGGTAACGGGGCTTAAAAATGTTGGCGAAAGTTGCTGGAGCAAAGTACTCTTGCCAACTTGCCTTGGACCTAAAAGGATGATTGCTTTTTCGTCTTTTAGGTGCTTTTTGATAGAATTAGATATTATTCTAGAAATCATAATCGCAAATTTAATACAAATTTTGCGATTGCAATCGCAAAATTTG
>JAZBLB010000022.1:0-97786 GCA_037032985.1 Bacteroidota bacterium | reverse complement strand
TTGATTCTAAATATATCCTCAAAAATATAAATATCTTTGTGCAAAGTTTAATTATTAATGAATTGAATTGTTAGTGAGTGAAGGATTTAATGGTGTGATTATTGTTAACAAAATGCCGGAAATAATTCATTAACTCATTAATGATTACATTTGAGTTGTACGCATAACCCCAGAATTTAACATTCATGTCTAAATTTATAGATTATTTAAAAACAAAATCCTTCAGGAACAACATTTTAGCTGCAGTTTTAACCGTTGCGGGCCTTCTTCTAATTGCATTTTTTAGTTTGCGCTATTATACCAAACATGGTCAGGGATTGAATGTGCCATTAGTAAAAGGTTTGGCTTTTGAGCAGGCAGTTGCAAAACTTGAAGATGCAGGCTTGAAATATGAGGTGGATTCTGTCTTCATTATGGATCAGCCAGCCGGAATTGTAATTGATCAGGATCCTGATCCAAATACTTTTGTGAAAGATAACAGAACAATTTACCTCACTATTAATGCAGGTAAGGTTCCAAATACAAAATTCCCGGATATTGCTTTTAAAACTTTGCGGGAGGCCCAAGCCATTATCGAAAGTTCGAGGTTGAAACTTGGTGACACCACCTATAAACCAGATGTGAGCCGAGATGTGGTACTGGAAGCTTCCTTTGGTGGTCAAGCCATACAGCCCGGCGATATCATCCCTGTCGGATCAAGAATTAACCTGATTTTAGGTGATGGCCGCGGAAATGAAGAAGTGGATATCCCACAATTATTGGGTTTAACGGTTGATGAAGCCAGATTCAGTTTAAAAGGCTCAAATCTGACCCTGGGAAACATTTTATACGATGGCGAAATTACCGATAGTGCAAATGCCGTAATTACCCTTCAAGACCCGATGCCAGTAGACTCTTTAACAAAAGTTGCAATAGGCACAAAAATTAATATCACTTTATCTAATAAATAATAATACGCCCATCCAAAAATGACTGAAATAGAAAAAAAGAAAATGAGTACCGGAAAAAAGATTACAATCGTCATTGTTGCAGCAGTAGTATTGGTTGGTGCTTACTTTGCACTTAATTTTTACAAGGTATATTTTTCTCCAAATGTTACAGAGAACCAGAAATACCTTTATGTTAAAACCGGCGCTACCTACGATTATTTAATCGAAAATTTGAAGAAAAAGGATATTCTTAAAAGTGTATCTTCTTTTGCCACCGCTGCAGAGAAAATGAATCTTTCTGCAAACTTAAAACCCGGCCGTTACCGCCTTAAAAAAGGGATGACCAACAGAACCTTGATTAATTTAATTAAGGCGGGAAATCAGGAACCTGTGAAACTTAAGTTTCAGAATATCCGTAAGAAAGAAAATTTTGCCGCTTATCTAGCCAGTAACCTGGAAGCAGATTCACTAAGCTTTATAAATGTTTTAGATTCTACAAATCTGATTACGAAGTATGGCTTCAACCAGGACAATATTTACACCATGTTCATTCCGAATACCTATGAAATGTACTGGAATGTATCTACTGTTGAATTCTTTGAGCGCATGCATAAAGAGTACGATAAGTTTTGGAATGCCGAACGCAAGCAAAAGGCAGCCAGCTTAAACCTCACTCCCGCGCAGGTTTACACCCTCGCATCTATTGTTGATGCCGAAGCTTTGTATGACAAAGAAATGCCAATTATTGCCGGCCTATACTTAAACCGCTTAAATAAGGGCATATTATTGCAGGCTGATCCAACTGTGATATTCGCAAACAATGATTTTACGGTGAAAAGAGTTACCGGTAAGTTATTGCAGGTTCAGTCCTTATACAATACCTATAAGTACGCAGGCCTGCCTCCGGGACCGATTATGATGCCAAGTATTAATGCCATTGATGCAGTATTGAACAGGGAAGAAAACAACTACATTTATATGTGTGCGAAGGAAGATTTTTCCGGTTATCATAATTTTGCAGAAACCAAAGCACAGCATGAGATTAATGCAAAAAAATATCGCGAAGCGTTGAACAAGAAAAATATATTCAGATAATGTTTGTATACGAAACGAAAGTAAAAGTTCGCTATGCCGAGACGGATCAGATGGGAATCGTTCATCATGCCAACTACGCACTTTACTATGAAATTGCCAGAACCGAATGTTTTGAAGCTTCATCAGGCATTACTTATGAATCTATGGAAGCTGATGGCGTGATGTTGCCTTTGCTTGAATTACAGTGTAAATACTTAAAACCGGCTTTCTACAATCAGGTATTAACAGTGAAGTGTTTGGTAAAAGAGCTACCTTCTGTACGATTAACAGTTGATTACGAAATTTATAATGAATCAGATCAATTGATCAATATTGGGAAAACGATATTGGTATTTGTAGATAAACAAACTAGAAAGCCTTGCCAACCACCTGAAATTTTTATGGATGGCATTAAAAAACACTTCACATCATAGTTAATGGAATGGATACACCGGCAGTTACTTCACCTCAGGCTCTACTCTAATTTTATTGAGTGGACTAAAGGTTGTGTTCTGCCCGGTTTTAGCCCTTTACCCTTATATACAGTTGCTACTTTCTTTTTTAGGGAGATTGCAAAAGATACGCTGGTTAATAAATCATCATCTTTGGCCTATAGCTTCATGCTTGCGATCTTCCCGGGAATTATCTTCCTATTCACCCTTATTCCTTTTATTCCAATAAATGGCTTCCAGGATCAGCTGTTAAGTTTAATTGAATTGGTGCTGCCCCACAATGCTTACGAGGCATTTGAGTCTACACTAAAAGATATTGTAAAGAATCAAAATACCGGACTCTTATCTTTTGGTTTTCTATCGGCAATATTTTTTGCTACCAATGGCGTTAAAAACCTGATGAAGGCCTTTAATAAATCGTCGCTGATTATTGAAACAAGGGGATGGATTAAACAGCGCTTGATTGCTCTGGCCTTAACAGTTTTCATTTGCCTTTCTATTATCGCTTGTATTACTGCGATGGCGCTTGGTGAGGTCTTATTGAAATATATTAAAAATGAACTCCATCTCAAGGCTAGTTTAGCTGTGTATGCCATCCAGTTTACCAGATGGGCTTTGTTGGCTACTTTATATTTTATTACCATATCTATCTTATATCGATATGGTCCCTCTCATGCCAAGAAATGGAAATTGTTCAGCGCGGGCTCCTGGTTGGCTACCATCCTCGCATTTATTACCATTTGGGGTTTTTCCTTTTATATTAATCACTTCGCATCTTACAATAAGGTTTATGGTTCTATCGGAACTTTAATTGTCGTTATGATCTGGCTGTATTTAAATTCATTCATTTTGTTGATCGGTTTCGAGCTTAATGCAAGTGTTGATGTGAGCAAAAGAAGCGTTAAAATTATCCGACCTAACTTCAATCTCTTCAAAAAAAGTGATCCAATCGATGAAAATATCCGTCGAAAATAATTTTTTCTTCCTCTGTGTTAAGCAATTATCAACTTAATATAAAAAAAACGTCAGCGTAGTTTGCAGATTTAAGTCAAGTTTGTACTTTTGCACCGGAGAGTTGGCAGAGTGGTCGATTGCGGCAGTCTTGAAAACTGTTGACTTGTTAAAGGGTCCGCGGGTTCGAATCCCCCACTCTCCGCCAAAAAGTTAAAGCGCTGTAATCTATGATTACAGCGCTTTTTTCGTTTATCGAGGCACCGTTTGATTCATTTGCTAAACTACCCATTGAGGGATTCGGAAATTGCATTGGATAATTCAAATGACTCAGTGCATAGCAACAAAAATGCCATGATACGATATATCCGAGTCTTTTATAATTCACTAATGCAAGACACACGTCTCTGTCTCAACTAATAATTATCCAATCGAATTGACCGTTAACGATGTGTTCATCCCCTTAAGGAATATAATTTATGGATATGAGTTTAGCCTTTCACAACTCCCGCAATCCTCATCATATAACTTCTAGTTTTTCAAACAACAATAAAAAATTACGAAAAAATTCGTAGTTTGATGTAACTTCTTCTACTTTTCGCGTTCTAACCTTAAATCATTAGCAAAGAGATTTTATGAAGAATAAAAATCACGCGAAGGCAGCTGCGCTATTACTCTTATTAATATTGGCTAATTTCACATCTTCAGGCCAGGAGAAGCTGGACTCAATCAGGTCTTTTATTCGCTCAGAAATGATTTCAAGAAAAATCCCCGGCCTGCAGACAGTGATCATCAAGAACGGGAAAATTATCATCTCCGAAGCTTACGGGACTGCAAACATTGAACATAATGTTCCTGTCAATGATCAAACTCTTTTTTCAATTAACTCAGCCACCAAATCTTTTACAGGGGTTGCAATAATGCAGCTTGTGGAAGATGGGAAAATCGATATCTCAAATCCTATAGGGCAATACTTAGACAGTTTGCCAAATGATTGGAAAAGCATCAAGATCAAAAGTCTACTTAATCACACTTCTGGTATTCCTGATCTTTTAGACAACAAGCGAGGGGGCTATGTAGTGGGACTTAGGTATGAAGCAGCTTTATTAAAATTGAGAGAGATGCCTATGGAATTTAAAGAAGGTGAACGAACATCTTACAATCAGACCAATTATATTCTACTTGGACAACTGATAGAGCAGGTAACTGGAATGTCTTTTGAGGAGTTTGTTAAGTTTCGTCAATTCATACCAGCTGGAATGGTAACGGCAAATTTTGGTGATTCCAGGGACATTATTCCAAACAAGGCGCCAACATATGCTATTTCCGGAAGTAGTAACCATAACCTAATCAAAGGGCAGACCTTAGAACGTACGTGGGAAGAATTTCCAGAACTGCGTGCAACCGCAGGAATCAATTGCACTGCAGGTGAACTGGCTAAATGGCTTATCGCACTCCAAACTGGTAAGCTATTACAAACAAAAAAAGCACTAGAGGTGATGTGGACTCCCGAAAAACTAAATAATGGCACCATGGGTGGCTGGGCATTGGGCTGGGTCGCCAAGAGAAACATAACGCCGAAGGCAATCGCTGGAATAGGTGGTTCAAGATCGTGGTTTTATATATATCCTGAAAAAGGCCTTTCCATTATAGTACTTACCAATATGAAGGCGATAGGTCCAGAAAATCTGGCATCTGAGATTGTTGGATTTTTCTACCCGGAATTAAGAGCATCAAATGGCGGGAATTTGGCCGATTCCATAATACCGCTCTATCAATTGTCAAAACCTGAGTCTTTTGCTAATGTTAATGAATCATACGACAAAATAAAGTCTAAAAATCAAAACTATGAAATTACCGAACGCGAAATGACCAACTGGGCTTTTTCTGTTCTACTGCTAGACAAGCGTCCAAATGAAGCAATACCCCTATTTAAACTTTTGTTAAGGCTTTACCCAAATAGTTCTGATGGCAAATCTGGCCTGGCAGATTCCATAAAAGCCAGCTCATCTATGAAATAAATGTGTGCATTCATCAAAACATATGTGTGTGCATTTTCAGCGTCTTAGCGTGTCAAAATGGAATGCACAGTAAGGCGCTCGGTGAGTCACGTAGGATAATTCAAATGACTCAGTGCATAGCAACAAAAATGCCTTTATACGCTATATGCGAGCTTTTTATAGATTCCCCAACACAAAACGCACGTTTCTATCTCAGCTAATAATTATCCAATGGAATTAAAGATGTATTCATCTAATCAAAACTAGATGATCCAATTAGTTACGAGTTAAAAAAAAGATAATTAGCCACCTAAAGTAAACGAATGATATGAAAACGAGCCTGTACTTTGCTGTAACATCATAGTTTTGAACAAAATCGCATCTCTATGCTTCTCTCTTTCTTCTTTTTCCCCATTTGCGGTTATACCAAATAATTGTCCCCGTAACAGGTAAGCTTGCTCCAATAATGCAGGCAATAAAGGCAAGTATTTTGGATGGTAATCCCAGTATCTGACCAGTATGGACATCAAAATTCATCCTAAATATTTTCTGCCCTAAGGAGAGCTTCTCATAATCAACAGCTCTATCACTCGCCCAAGGTAGCAGCTCCAAACTCTTTCGGTCATAGTAATTGGTATGGGAATTATACAGAATCGTGCCGTCACCAAAATTAACAGCTACACGGTAAGCGTCTGTTACCTCTTGCGGTACATTGATCCAGAGGCTACCTATTTTTTCATGACCATATAACCTATTCATCCTGCTCCACAGCATATCTACTGGCTGCTGATATCTGATATCGGTAATGGTGGTATCTGAAGATGGTGGCTTTTCTGAGGCTGTTTTTTCTTTCCATGTTAATCCACGGTAAATCCCCTTTTCAAACCATTCGAAAGTAAATACAATCCCGGAAACGGTGAGCAAAACCACAAAAATAAGACTATAAAACCCAAGGACATTATGCAGATCAATGTTCAGCCGCTTCCATTTGGCATCCCATTTTATCTTGAAGCTTTTTTCTCTTGTTTTCCTGTTCCACTTTTTTGGATACCACCAGATCAAACCGGTAAGGAGAATAATCAGGAACACGATACAGGCAGCACCAACAACAGGACTTCCTATTTTTCGGGGAAGCCAGAAAAAACGGTGTCCGGCCCTGATAAAATCAAAAAATTTTTCTGACGCACTAGATTCCCTTTTGTCTTTGATAATTTCGGCAGTGTAGGGATTGAGATAAATGCCAGCAGATTGCTCACCTGAAAGGCGGTAAGCACACATCACCGATCTCCCAGTCCTGCCATAAGTAATGCCTTCGAAGATCGGATCGCACTGCGCTTTGAAACTAAGATAGTTACCAGATTTAGCAATGAGCACCGAAGGAGGCAGGAAAGGTTTTTGCTGGACCATAACACGCTGATATTTTTCTGAGAAGTACCAGACTTCATGGCGCCAAACCCAGATTCCTCCCGTTAAACAAACTACAAAGAGAATAACTCCAGAAATTAGACCCAGCCAAAGGTGCAGCCATTCGATCACACGCCTGAATGTAGATTTCCTTGATTTAGATGGTCTTTTGATTTTATCCGTAAGCATATTATAATAAAGGGCGCAGCTCAGCGCTGCGCCCAGGTATTTAAAATTTAAAAGACAAGCTAGCCATTGCATTTCTAGGTGCCTGGGCGTTTCCACCAAGGTCCCAATATTTTCTATTGCTTATATTATTCATTTTTAATCCAAGCCTCCACTTAGGCTGCTCATAAAACAAAGTAGCGTCATAAACGGTATAAGCAGGCATGTAAAAAGTGTTATCTCCAGTAAAAAAGTTATCATCCACATAATTGGCACCAAAACCCAAACCTAGTCCCTTTAACTTATGCTGGAGTGTATAAGTTACCCAAAAGTTCGCCACATTTTCTGGCGAGGAAACCGCTTTCTTACCCGCTATGGCCGGATTGCTTGATTTTACAATTCGGTTATCATTGTAAGCGTAGCCGGCAACAATACTTAATCCTGCTACCGGGTTCCCGATTATTTCAAGATCTATGCCTTTGCTTTTTTGTTTTCCATCCTGCAGCGTGAAGTTAGCCTCTACCCTGGTAGCATTGTCAATATCAATATTGTAATAACTTACCGTAGCACTTAATTTTTTATTGAAAAGTTCTGCTTTTACACCTCCTTCATATTGAACAGCATAAATAGGATCAAGAACCAATGTACTTCCATCTGGCTGTGTAACCGGGGCAAGATTCTGAAAGCCGTTCATATAATTACCAAACAGCGACACCTGATCTTTAACAACCTGGTAAACCAAACCTAATTTAGGAGATAAAGCTGTCTGCTTGAATCCTTCAGTATTGGCTACTTTTTTGCGTTCAAACCTATCCAAACGCAAACTGAACATAGCAGAAAGCCTATCAGTAAAATTAACCACGTCAGATGCATATGCACTCCAGGTTTCCTGATCTGCTATGGCAGAGGTGTAATATACCAGTCCGGCATCCACAGCCTTCCTTCTAATTGGCGCAAAGGCTTTGGTTACATCTATATTATCAAGGGTAAGGATATTACCACCCGCACGGCGGCTGCCATCATAGAATCTATAATTCAAACCCCCAAGAAATTTATGTTTGATACTACCTGTAGAAAACTGACCATTTATATTTTCTTGGATATTGGTATAGTTATTAGAAATAGGTCCCCATAAACCAACCTGCCTGGTTACCTGGCTCGGCGAGGTCCAGTTGGCGTAGGATTGATAACTATAATCGACCTCTTCGCCTACAAAAGAAAATAGCGTTGTTGATTTCCAGTTTTTTGACATTTGGTATTCAGCCTGCGCGAAAATTTTGGAGGCAGACGTTTTCCCGCTATTGTCATCATGGAACATAGATGTTTTGTAATCCAATAACACCTCACCAGGGGTGGTGATCCCCGAACTAGCCGCATAAGTATTGTAGGTACGGCGTGTCGTATTTGCATTGAACAGCTCGGCATCCAGGTTAAAGGTAAGTTTATCGGATACCTTGTAGGTGACCGTCGGTGCAATCGTGTAGGTATTATTAAAGCCATAACTTAGGAAACTTGCTTCTTTATTAACCGCCAGATTGATTCTGAAAAGTACAGATTTATCTTTATTAAGCGGTGTATTAACGTCTGCAGTGACACGGTTAAGGTTATAGCTTCCACCTGTATAAGCGATTTCTACCGCAGAAGTATCAAATGGTTTTTTGGTGACCAGGTTGACCACTCCCCCAAATGAAGAAACAGCAGCACCGAATAGAGTACCCGAAGGGCCTTTTAGTACCTCAATCCTTTCCACATTGGAGATATCAAGTGAAGACCGCGAAGCAGATGTTTCCATGCCATTTCTGGCATTAACGCCGCTTATGAAACCCCTGAAAGCAATACCGACACCGCCCGCAGGATAATTATAGGCCACCGCCCCGGGAGTATTTTGAACCGCACTTTTGATATCAACCGTTAGCTGTTCCTTTAAAAGCTCTTTGCTAACTACGCTATATACCTGAGGATTTTCCAGATTTTCCAGTGGCATCCTGGCTACATAATCTGTTTTTTTATTGGCCAGTTTCTTAGCTTTGCTCGACAGTATGTGTACCTCTTCCAGTTGCCTTGATGTTTCGGAAAGTGTAAAACTTATCCTATTCTTATTCCCTGTTGATAGGGTGACCTGTTGCTCAAGTGCCACGGAAGTTAAGGCTTTGGCCACAACCTTGAAGCTTCCTTCTGGTAAACGGTTAAGTGAAAACTCTCCCCTTTCATTGGTCAATGTACTTTTATTTAATTCTGGAATGGAAACTGTTATGAAGTCTGCTGGTTTCCCATCTGCAGTTTTCACCTCACCAATTAGCGCGGCATTTTGTGCCAAAGCGGTAAATGATAAAAGAAAAAATACAGGCAATAACAAATAGAACGGCCTTTTACTTCTGGAACAGAATGCACTAAAACGGCCTTTTTGTAGATTTTTAAGCATGCGAAATGATTGGTTTATTTATTAATTGCGCAAATCTATAAGTTTTATTTATAATCATACTAAATAAAAATAAATAAGTATTTACCGATGCAAGAAGCATTCATTTAATCATTTCCAGTTCTAATTTGGGTAGATATAGTTGAGACATTATTTATAAATAGCATGACCGTTTAAGCGTGGGTGTACGTAGAAGAGTGATTCTTAGATAAACTGATTCCGTGATTTTATAATGTTGCGAGATGAGTCTAATGACTTCATCATAACATTAGCAAATTCATAATCCAGACCATTCAAACAGACGAAAGCTTTTTATTAGACGGCGGGATCTATACGTTTCAGTAATTGTTTTCCTTAAAGCTGCCTTATTAAAACCCTAAACAATCATCGCCCTAAGTGAAGATGTCAATTTGTTTAACTTTAAGTCACTAATGCCAATAAACATTTTCATGATAGATATTTAAATTACAAGAGAATCAAGCCGTTAGCTAAATAATAGTTTTCCTGATGGTAATAGGTTCAATTTTTGATTAGCAGACACCTTAATCAATCATCACGAATTAAATTAACTATGGAATTTTATAGAGAAAAGGGAAAATCAAAAAAGCTTATACTGTTATGTTCAGGAATATTATTGCTGATGGTAGTAATATTTTTATACGGTCTGGGATTATTTACCGATACCATAAGTGCCAAATTAATTGCTGTTTCTGGTATCTTTGGGCTGATATTAACTTTCATTATTATCAGGAAGCTAATTTCTTTACAAGACACCGCTCCTCTGGTGATCCTCAATAATCAGGGTATTATTTCAAAAGTTACCGGAGTAAGCAAAGCCGCAGGATTAATATTATGGGAAGATATTGTAGATATCACAATAGAAAAGGTAGGGGCTGACACATTGGTTACCCTCTCGGTCGATCAGCCGGATAATTACATTCCCCGGATTAAGAAAAAATTATCTGCCATGGTGGTAAACGGTATTCAGGATGAAAATGGAAATCTACCCATCAGCCTGACTGCTGCCGAGCTAACCGTTGATGCAAAGGAATTGTTCAATGCAATAAATACGTTTAGAAAAGACTTAGTTCACGCCGAACATTAAAAATGATCATTCGTAAAATCAATCTGAAGGGGTTAAGGAAATGGGGCTTGAAGTTCTGCAGACTATCGTGTGGCTAAAAAGGAATCTATTACTCATATAAGATTTGCTCAGTTGTAAAGTAAGCCATTCTACCATTAATTTTTTCCGACTTGACTGGATGTCCGGTTGGAGATTTATGAATGCTGGCGCCGTGTATCTTCATAAAGTCGCGAAGTTCTCCACGCAGTTCATCTTTATTTTCTTCTGCAATTTTTTGTATCGCTTGCTTTAAAACTTTAACCATAGCAGTGTACAAAACTTTTGCAGCCTTGTCTGGAATGGCTTTGGCACTTGATAATGGCGAAATACGGGCCTCCCAAAGAATTTCATCGGCATAGGAATTACCGATTCCCCTAATCGCTTTTTGGTCCATCAGTAATTCTTTAATCCTTTTAGATCTCTTTGATAATAATCTAAGAAAATCAACCTCGCTAATTTCAAAGGCATCAGGCACTTTATTTTCTGGAGGGTTTAATGTTAGCGTGGCTTGTTTTAAAGTGTCGGTCACTGCAAAGCCTGCACCACCTTGAAAGTGGAAGGAGACGATAATGTGATTGGGGAGCGGTTCATCATCATTAATTTCTCTAAGCACTCCCCTTAGCATCAAGTGCAAGCCCAGAATTTCCTGGTCAGCAAAATGGAATTGAAGCGTCTTCCCTACCCGTTCAACCTTGTTAAACTTTTTGCCTTTAAGCTTATTTTCAAGTTCAGTAGCGCCAACATTTAACTTTTTATCCACTTCAACCTTAAGATTCTTTAAATTTTTCCCACCAAATTTTCGGTTAATGGTGCTTGCAAAAACGGTTAAATCAGGAAGTTCTGCCATCATGATTTTGGTTAGATGCTCAAATATTTTTTTACTTCCCTTACGGAATCACCAGTTAACGCAATAGTCGACTTAATTTCATCAGCACTAATCTGAAATTGCGCCGTCCAATATACCAGTTCATGAGGATCAGCTGTGTTTATCTTTCTATTTTCTGTCGTGTCATCGAAAGGTTCAAGGGTATCAGCATCATCTTCAATTGGATAGCGTTCCGAAACGCCGTCTGGCTTTGGAATATTCTGGTTTTTGCTTTGATCGTTGTCCATAGGTTGAGTATTGAGATGAATTGAATTTCTCATTTTTAAGAGTCTGAATCCTATCTTATCTTTTTTTCTATGGCCTTTCGCTGATTGCCAACATCAGATTTAACATCCTTTATTTCATCGCGTTTTACATTCAGCTTTTTTGCCTCATATTTGATTTCATGATCCTGGTTCGAAACCGAGTTTCTTTCCACTTTTGTTCCTCTTGCCATAATTTTCTTTTTTATTGGTCGGTTTAAGAACAATGAATTTTGCCAATTGGTTTAATTTCAAACTAAAAGACTGTTTTTAATCAGCATATTCTCTGCGGGATGGATTAATAAATTAGAAACATGTAAGAAAGGGATGGCTTTTTTGGATCCTTGAAGATGGTATTATAATTAATCACAGGCTGCAGGCAAAAGAAAGAAATCTCTAAGTTTTGGTTAGATGTTTGCCTTGATACCAATGGATATATTTATTCCGGGCAGCGGCGCCAGGTATTTAAGAACAGAATTCTGAGGGCGAGCTTCAGCATTGAGCAGATTATTTCCCCCGACAAAATAGTCTGTTCTGAAGCCTTTGATGGTTCCTTTGTAGGTAATTTTCGCTGTTAAAAGAGAATATGCTGGCATTGGAGGCTCCGGATTGATATTTTTGCCTAAAAATCGCTGAGCCAAATAGCGATCAAATAAAACGTCGATGGCAAGTTTCCGAACACTACATCCGCCAGAAAATCCAAACCTGCTTGTAGGCATATTGGGCATAAAAGCCCCTTCTGCCCAATTCCGCATGTTATCCTGGGAAACATTAATGTTTTTTACGAGGTCAAAATATGCCCCCCCTTGCACACTGGAAACGTGGCTTAAGGAGCGTAAAAATTTAAGTTCTGCTTCCCAGCCTGTAATTCTGGTATCAGCCTGTCTCCATTCCTTCACAAGAAATCCTCCTGAACGGGATATTCCTGTGTGAGCCAGGTAAAGGTAATCCAGAAATCTGGTCTGGTAATGTGTTACCGAAACCTGAAAGCCTTGAAGCTTCAGCCCTGCTCCAAACTCCAAGGTTTTCGCTGTTTCCTTGTTTAGCTTGTCGTCGCCGTTTTCTTCCAGCATAATCGCAAAGTGATTATTACCAGCATACAGTTCATTCACCTCGGGAGCCCGCTCAGCATGGACATATGAACCTTTGATAAATCCGGCATCAGTGAGCTTGACCTGTGTACCGATTTGATAATGATTTAGATGAAAACTTCTCGGAGAAAGCTTTCCCCCGCCTAACCCTCTGCTCGGGCTATAGCCATCCGTCAATGTTGCACTTCTGCTCACTAAATCATGCCGATAGCCCAGCTCAAACTCAAAAATACTAAACGCGAGCTGCTGGAGGGTAAAAATCCCATACTCCCGGCTCAGATTATCCGGTAGATAGCGCTGTTCCCCAATGCCTTTGAGACTCATTCTTGACAAGTCCAGCCCACTCATCCCTTTTAAAAAGGAAACAGGTTGCTGATCAACTTCCACCCTCACTGCATGACGCCTTGATGAAAACTCGTTGGCTAGAAAATCTCCGATCAGCTCACTGTCTTTCCCATCCTGAAAAAGATAATTCAGCCTGAGCGCATGGACTATACCATTTTGAAGAAGGTATTCAGACTCCATCAGCAAACTATTAGCAGCTGACCGGGTGTTGATGGGAAGATAAGCTGACTCGCTTTTCACCTCATGGGCTTCACCGTCATCATGGGGATGACCGGGAAGTTTACGCAGGGCAAATCCCGGAATTCCATAATAGCCATAAGATCTCCGATAGCCAATGCCAGCCTTTATATTTTGGCTAACAAATCCTGTTCCCAGGTTCAGGGCACAACTATTGGATTGACTATTTGGCATCACCCCAAGGGTAACCGGGGCATAATCACGAATGCCTTTGATAATAATAGTTGAAAGCGGTGTGTTTTGAGGTTGGCCGGGAATATATACCGCATTTCTTGGATTGGGAACCGATGCTCCGCCAATAACCGAATTTTGCTGAAAAGTATATAAATCCGCCTCACTCAAGCCCCATTCCGGATTATTAAGGTTATTCAGAACAAACTGACTGATATAGGGATATAGGGTAAGATTTCTGATATGCTCTTTATCCACCGTCACCTGCGTCATTGTCTGGGTCAGGTCGTCTATTTTTGGATCAAAAGCGATGGGTGCTTTGGTATTTCCAGGAATGCTAAGCTCCCCGTTCCAACGGTTCATCCCGCCAGCGTGCCATACCCATTTATTACCGAGGTTTCCATTTAAATCAAAAGCTTGCTTGTATCCGGCATTGGTTCCGCCTTCAGCCGACACCGATCCCATTAAGTTTTTTTCAAACCTATTTTTTGGGATGGTATTGTCCAGTAAGTTTACGGCCCCGCCTATTGCCTTGCCTCCATAAAGCACGCTTGCATTGTTTTTTTGCACCTCGATCCCTAACAGGTTCTCCATATCCGTCATGACATTCAGATTTGGGCTGATTCCTGAAAGATCATTTAGCGAAACGCCATTACTTAGCACCCTTACCCGGTTTCCACTCAAACTTCTGATCATAGGCGTTCCGGAATTCGGACCGAAAGAGGAGTTTTGAATACCTGGTAAGTGACTCAATGTCTCCCCAATAGTAGTTGATTTTACCAGCTGCAGGTCATGTCCTGAAATCTGGATCAACCCAGGTGAGACTGGTTTATGATAACCCCGGATAAGCACTTCTTTCAGGGTATCAATCCGGATGGTATCATTTCTTTTGCGATGTTGTGTGTAACCCTTAAAGGAAAAAGCAAAAATAAAAAACAACAAGGTAAAGGGACTAAAGCGGCTGGATAACATATTATTTGTAAATCGTATGATTTGAAATTTGATGGGCAAAGATAGAAACCTAAAAACACAAACGCAACATAATTGCAATAAAACAATGCATCATTGTTGCATTTGTAAAACTTTAAAAATACTTTTGCGCAAAATTTAAAATATGAAAATCTTAAAAAACTACGCAAAGTTGTTATTGTTTACAGGGCTGATCTTGTCAATCTCTAGCTGTAAAAAGGAGGTGGAAATCCCACTAACCACGATTGAAATAGGTATTCAAGACAATTATGCGTTCACCTATGGAGATCAGCAGGAAATTGCGCTGCCCGCTAACATTGCCAGTGCGAATGATGTCCAAATTTCTTTCAGTTTCAGCCAGACACCAGACGTTGAACTCGGTTCAGCAGGTAGTTTGTATGCCAAGTTAGGGAAATCCCTTTCGTTCGATAAGGCAAGCGGAAAAATAAAACTGAACACAGCAATGCTCTATCCTAACGATGCAGTTTCATCCATTACGGGAAGTAAACTACCATCCGTTTACAAGGTAGAAGTACTTGCCAGCTCCTTGGCCGCAGGCTTTCAGGGAAAGCAGACCATTGAGATTAAAATTGCGCCCGCAAAATTGCAAATCAAAGGACTTGATAACCAGGTGGCCATCCCATTCGCCTACGTACTTTATGGTGATTTTGCAAATTTTGAGTTGGAAGCCCCCGCAAGCCTAACGGATGGTGCAAGCTTTGACCTTGATAATAAAGCGGGTATCGGAACCGATGTTTCCATCACTACAAATCAATTACGCTTCGGAACAAATGCAGGTGACCCAACTAAAAAGGCGGAAAAAGCTTATGATGTAGTTCCTGTATTGAAAAAAGATGGTTTCAATGTTGCGTCAAGATCATTCAGAGTATTTTTTATCCCAAAAATTAAATTCTTTTACGGGACTTATTATTCAGATCTGGATCTCACCTTATTGTTCAATAATATTCACATTGCCCTATCCAATGGCTATGTATCTGCAAAGCCAACACTATATCCTGAAAAATACATCTCCACTTTCAGCATAATCAGTGTGGAAAAAGACGGGAAAGTATTTTCAGATCAGGCAGGTATTTTTACAATAGATGGGAAAACCGGTGCAATTACCGTAAGCAAAAACACGTCCCTTAGCGCTGGGGCCTATAAATTTACGGTAAAGGCGATCACAACAACCGGACTTGAATTTACCACAACGCTAACTTTGAACATGTCAGAAGGTTAGTTAGATTTCGTCTGATTTTAAGCCAAACCGTCTTCGGTCTAGATGTTCAGCTTCATGTAATGATTTATAATATTTTTTCGCTAGAAATGGCGGTTGATTATCAAGCAAATAAAATCAGTGATTAAGGTGGCTGTACAGACAGTTGGTTAATATCCTAAATTAATCAACTGTTTGCTTTATTTTCTTCAACTCAATTTGATCAAATACGTGTTTAGAATTTTTTTCAATCCAGGAAAATATAGACGCTTTGTTATCTGGTTATTTCATTATCTTTTGTTTACCAGACTGGTTTTAGCTGTTTAAAATTTCGCCTGTTCAAAACTAACTGCCCGATAAATTACCAAAGCTTCAATCTACAGTTGAATTCATATATTCCGATTATGTTGATACTCACGAATGATTAGGCATTTACCTCGTGAGGGAGAAACAATGAAGTGTATAAAGTCTGGAACAGCATCTTTTACTTTTTCAGCCCCCTATTTAAACCTTTAATCCAACTCACCGCAGCATCAAATGGTTCCGAAGATTTGGCGGAACCCAGGTTATGACCTATCAACGGGAATATTTGATGATCAAACGCCTTACCCTTCACTTTAAGTTTATTCAGTCGCTCAATGGATAAGCCGACAGGCATTTGTATGTCCTTGCCGCCGAACAGCCACAGACCCGGAATTTCCAGTTTAGATAGTGAAACGATAGGATCAGTTGCTTTAAATTGGTATCGGTCTTTATCGTTTTTAACGTGCTTACGCGCTTCTTCTTCACTAGTCGTTGTCCAGAAGTCGGGGTTGCCGTTAGTATAAAACTGAAACCGCAGTTGTTCTAATGTGGTGACTATTGGTCCGCTAAATATTACCATGAATTGAACCTTTTTATTTTCTGCGGCCGCAAGCGGGATGATCCACCCTGCCTGGCTCGCTCCTATTAGGCCCAGGGGTATTATTTTCTTGGGAAGGAACTTTCCCAGGGTGCTAACTGCCTTCGAAGCATCAGAAGCCAACAAATTCAGGTTTGTGGAATCAATATTATTCGTTCCCACTTCAGGGCCGGCATAAACGCCCTCTGAGGCATTAACGCCGCGTTTATCGTAGGTGAGCACAGCAATTCCATTTTGCGCTAAACGCGAGGCCATTTCAATCGAACGTTTTTCCTGGCCAGAACCATGGACAATCACGACTGCAGCAGAAGGATTCTTTGGGGTTAAGATGTTTCCCCGCAACATTGTTCCTGCATTTTTGAACTGAACATTTTTGATGGTAAAACCAATTTGTTGATTTACCACATGAGCAGTTTGTGCGAATGAAGTGATCCAACAAAAAAACTGTAGGAGAAAGATATAAGCTTTCGGCATTTTTTTAATTCTATTATAGTTATTCAAAGAGAACAGCAATATAGCACAGCACTAACACCGCCAGCTGTAAATGTGATAAAACGGTTGTAAAATGTGATGAATCTGCGATTTGAATAAGCTTGACCGCCGAAGCTAGTGACAATCACTATCCGATTGTCACCATTGAAGCCGAAACGTCATGTAAAATTCAAAAAACATAAAAAACGTCATTTGTAAACCTCAACAGACATTAAAAATTCCCGAAGCATACGAAAATTTGAAATATGATCTTACCTTTACTCCCGCAGGAAGTAATACACCTGCATCACAGTCCACAAAGATTGGGAGCGTTAATTAACAAAGGCTACAACAGCGAGTGTTGTAGCCCTATTTTTATTTTTCTAGATTGGGTTTATTGTCGTCACCCAGATATTGAAATCCTGCAATTAGAACTTGAGATTTCCGCTATCTATTAGTTCAACCGCCATCCCCATTTTCTTTTGTATTACCTCAAAATGATGTAGTTCATCTGGGCTTAGCAGCGATATTGCCTCTCCCGAAACGCCGGCACGGCCTGTTCTCCCTATCCGGTGAACATAATCTTTTGGTGATCTGGGCAATTCATAATTAATCACAAAAGGAAGTTCATTGATGTCTATCCCTCTTCCCATCAAATCTGTAGCTACTAATATTTTAAGTTTTCCAGTCTTAAACAGGTGTAAAGATTCGGTTCTCGAACCCTGACTTTTCTTACTATGGATAGCTTTGGCATCGAGGTTATTTTTACGAAGTTTATTAACTATCGCATCGGCAGTATGAACAGATGATGCAAAGATGAGCACTTGTTTCATCCCATGGTGATTGATCAAGTACCGCAAAAACGGCCCTTTTTTGTCATTGGAAACAATATAAGCAACCTGATTAATGTCGGAGAATGAATTTTCATCTGACGCTATGGTGATCACAACCGGATCATGCAAGAGCACTTGCTGAATTAATTTCAGATCGGCATTTAAAGTCGCCGACAATAAAATGTTTTGACGTTTAACCGGCAATAGCGCAATGATTTTATCTACCTCCTCCTTAAAACCAAGGTTAAGCATTTTGTCTGCTTCATCCAGCACAAGCGTCTCGATACTACCCAGGTGAACAGCATTAGCGTTAATTAAGTCTAATAATCTACCGGGCGTAGCAACAAGCACATTGATCCCCTGAAGCGCCGTCATTTGTGGATTGATAGAAACGCCACCGTATACTGCTAGTGTTCTTACAGGCAAACCCACACTAAGTACTTTAAACACATCTTTTACCTGTTCGGCCAGTTCTCTAGTTGGAACCAATACCAACACGTTAACATGCCTGTTTTCCAGTTTAGCTGCCTTTTGCAACTGCATTAAAACAGGCAGCACATAGCTGGCAGTTTTCCCTGAGCCTGTTTTCGCAATACCCAAAACATCTCTCCTACCTAATATGGCTGGTATCGCTTTTACCTGAATAGCAGTAGGTGACGTAAGTTGTTGATTCGATAAATTACTTAATAATTCTGGTGATAAATCCAGAGTGGCGAATGACATATGCTTGATTTTCGATAAAAGTAAGAAAAATGGTCCTTACCCGCTGTGGCTTTCTTCAATTCATAATCAAAACACTACCAAAAATTGTTCTGGCATATTTCTGTTTTGAGGCTTATTCAAACGTAGAAAGCTCCTTCATTAATCATTGACATTAGTTAATATGCTGACTAACAAATAGATAAAAATATTCGATATTAAAACTGAAATTTATTAAGAATGTGAAATTTTATCCCAACAAAAACTTAGCTATAATGTTATTTTTGTAACATGCAGATCAGGCAACCTATCAGAAACATACAAGACTTTTTATTGAGTACGTATTTTGCGGATGGCCTGCGCATTACTTTAGGTGTACTATTGCCTTCCCTAATCCTGGCGCAATTCGGGATGCTGAAATATGGCATGACACTATCTCTTGGTGCCTTATGTGTGAGTATAGTAGATAGCCCAGGGCCAATGGTGCACCGCAGAAATGCCATGCTCATTACTACGGTTTTGATCTTTGTATTTTCGATTCTAACAGGCTTAACGAATAAAAGTGATTACTTCGTTGCATTTTTATTAGGCGCATCGAGTTTCGTCTTTTCGATGTTTTACATCTATGGCATCAGGGCTGCCTCGGTAGGTACGGCAGTATTGCTAATTATTGTGTTAAGCATAGATGATATCCGCCCATGGCAGGAAGTTTTGCAGCATGCTTTTATGGTTTTGGCCGGAAGCCTGTGGTATACAGGCTTGAGTTATTTTTTTTATAGGCTTCGACCATTTCGCCTGGTACAGCAATCTTTAAGTGATTCCATTTTTGAAGTCGCTGAATTTTTAAGAGAAAAGGCTAAGTTTTATCACCAGAATAACAATTACGAAAAGACTTATTCCGATTTGCTGCAGCTGCAGGTCTCCGTGCATGAAAAGCAGGATGCTGTTCGGGAATTGTTATTTAGAACCCGTGAAATTGTAAGGGATTCAAGTCCTGAGGGAAGGTTTCTGCTTCTGGTTTTTGTAGATATGGTCGATCTCTTCGAGCAGGTAATGTCTACTTATTACAACTATGAGCAATTGCATGTGCAGTTTGATAAGGCTGGTATTCTAAAAGATTATGAGATGGCCATTAAACGAATTTCATACGCGCTGGATGATATTGCCTTCGCGCTGAAAAGTGGCGGAAAGCCTGTTGTATCAAAAAGACTATTGATTGAAATTGAGCGATTGAAGATCAAGATCAATCATTTAGAAAAGAATAATACTGATCAGCAATACAATACAATTGGCATTATTGCGCTGAAAAATATAGAAGTTAATATCGAAAACATCTTAGCCCGGGTTAAAACTATATTCAGCTATTTTAAAGTCAGAACCAGTAAAGATATTCGCCAGGCTGAAGTGGATACAGAAAGATTTATTAAAAGGCAGAAATTCGACTTCAAGCTTTTTACAGAAAACTTAACTTACAGTTCGTCTACGTTTCGACATTCTTTAAGGGTTACAGTTGTAATGTTATTGGGTTTTGTCGTTGCAGAGATTCTAGATTTCTCTCACAGTTACTGGATTCTGCTAACCATACTGGTGATTTCTAAACCAGGATTCAGTTTAACTAAGGAGCGAAACTATCAGCGCTTAATTGGTACAACCGTCGGCGCATTTGTAGGGATGGCTGTTCTAACTTATATTGATGATAAAAACACACTTTTCGTTATTCTTTTGATTTGTATGATTGGAAGTTATAGCTTCCAGCGGAAGAACTATGTGGTGAGTGTGCTCTTTATGACGCCTTATATCCTGATCCTGTTCGATTTTTTAGGTATGGGATCTATTGCCCTTGCACGAGAACGCATTTACGATACATTTATCGGCTCTGGAATTGCCTTATTGGCTAGCTATTCGCTCTTCCCAACCTGGGAACGAGAAAAATTGAAGGAGGCCATGTTGGATATTATCAAAGCCAATAAAGCCTACTATGAGCAGGTGGCTAAATTGTATTTCGACAAGAACTATAACAGAACAGAATATAAGTTAGCCCGAAAAGAGGTTTATGTAAGTACGGCGAACCTGGCATCGCTCTTTCAACGGATGTTTTCTGAACCAAAAAGCAAGCAACTTTTTATCAAAGAAGTTCACCAGTTTACCACGTTGAATCATTTATTGTCTTCCTATATCGCTACGCTTTCTTTGTATAATAAGGAACACGAATTTACTTTCGAGAGTTTCGACGCTTTAAAACCGATGTCTAATAACACCGATTATCTATTTAACATGGCCATTGAGAACCTGGAACAAAGTAAAACGGTTATCGACAATGTTCCCTTGATTAGAGTGGCCGATACAGGTTTTCAAATTCATAAAGGCGAGGATCTTGTACCAGAGCAATTTGATCTCATCCAGAAAGTAGCTTACGAT
Source organism: Bacteroidota bacterium (assembly GCA_037032985.1). GTDB lineage: Bacteria > Bacteroidota > Bacteroidia > Sphingobacteriales > Sphingobacteriaceae > Pedobacter. The sequence goes on along the minus strand of JAZBLB010000022.1, from coordinate 76,790 downwards.
ATCTACAAATTAACCGTAAAAATAAAGATTTAGATCTGGTTGTCAGTTTACTATCCAAAAGCTGGTTATTAGAAGGGGTTGCATTGCTATATCAAACAATGACAGCTTTGATTTGTTAACCTTACTTACTAAAGAAATAATTAGCATGGAAAAGTTATATACAGCTGAAGTTACAGCTACAGGCGGCAGAGATGGTCACGTAAAATCAAGTGATGGAATTTTAGATTTTGAATTGAGAAAACCAAAAGAACTTGGTGGACAGGGCGGTGCAACAAATCCTGAAGAATTATTTGCCGCTGCCTGGGGTCCATGTTACCTAGGCGCTTTAGGTTCTGTTGCAGAACGTGAAGGTGTTGATGTAACTGATGCCAATGTTAAAGTATTGGTGTCGTTTAATAAAGCCGATAATGCTTTTGTTTTATCAGCAGATTTAGATGTTCACATCCCAGGCATTTCGTTAGAAGAATCGCAGTCGATTGCCGATAAGGCACATAGAGCCTGTCCGTATTCTAAAGCGGTAAAAGGCAATATTGACGTACGGGTTACTGCTGTATAAATAGAATTTTCAATTGATATGAATTCCCGTTATTTATTATAAATGACGGGAATTTTTTGTTTATTAAGTGATCATTGAGAAAGAGACGTGATACTCCTAAGACAATTTTTTTAGAAACCGTGATGTTAATTTAATCTTTTTGGCGATTAAGCTTGATCAATTCGCTATAGAAGAAGTTTACTTGCCAGCCCTAATATCAGCATGAAGCCAAACACGTCGGTAAATGTGGTAATGATAATTGAAGAGGCAATTGCGGGATCAATCCCTACCCTTTTTAAAATTAAAGGAATTCCAGCGCCTGTAATACCAGCTATGAGTAAATTACCAGTCATTGCCAGAAAGATTACCAAACCCAGCATTGGATTTCCATCAAAGAAGAAGGCAAAGATAAACACTATAAGACCGTTTACTGCACCATTGATTAATCCAACTGTGAATTCCTTCAAAACAGTTCTATAGGCTTGTTTATCGGTTAAATCATATAGCGAAATACGCCTAACGGTTACGGCAAGCGCTTGCGTAGCAGCATTGCCACCCATGCCCGCAATAATGGTCATGTATGCAGCCAGAGAAGGAATTAGTTTAATCGTTGGATCGAAATACCGCACAACAGATGATGCTAAAAAAGCAGTTCCTAAATTAATGACTAGCCAGGGCAGACGGGATTTTACTGCTTCTACCCAGTTACCACTTAATTCCTCGTCTTCAGATACACCCGAAATTTTCAAAATATCTTCGGTACTCTCGGCTTCCATTACGTCAATCACGTCATCAAAAGTAACTCTACCCAATAACTTCTGCTCATCATCAATAACTGGAATACTCGTAAGGTTGTATTGAGAGATCAGGTTCGCTACTTCTTCCTGGTCGGTATCTGGATGCACATACACCGCATCGATTTTAACCAATTCGGTAATTTTTGCATCATGCCTGGCTTTTATAATATCCTTTAAAGAAACAATACCCCGAAAAATTTCCTGGTCATCAACTACATAGATGGTGTAGAATTCTTCCATCTGTTCACTTTGTCTGATGATTTCGTCAATTGCATCTTTTTTCGTGAGGTTAATGTTTACGCAGATTAGCTCTGTGTTCATCAAACCACCTGCTGTCTTTTCGTCGTAAGTTAAGAGGTTTCTTATTTCAGAGGCATGTTCATCTTGTAAGTCTTCCAGGATTTCCTTTTGCTCATGGTCTTCCAGCTGAGAGATTATATCTGTCGCATCATCATAATCCAGTTCTTCAACAATTTCTGTACGTTTATCAGGATGTAGTTGAAAAAGTAAATCTTCAGGGTGAGACTCCTCGTCCATTTCGGAGATAATCTCAGAAGCAATTTCTGCAGGAAGCAAATTAATAATATGCTGCTGCTCAGATTTATCAAGGCGCTCGAAAAGAATGGCTATTTCAGAAGCATGGTAATCTGCCAAAACTTCCTTGAGAATTTCATCTCCGGCTAAAATTGCATTTTTAACCTTTAATACGTCGCTTTTATCTATTTCGAATGATTGCATCTGTTAATCTAACCTAAAACCTGCTAAAGCTACTAATATAAAAGCTTTATTTAAACCTATTCTTTACATCCATTTTTGATATAGCATTCGAATGATTGCAACGCTGCCATCTTCATTTAAGTGATAAAAGATTAAGTTTGATTTTACATGTGAACAACGATATCTATGTTCGCTTAAAGGCAAAGCGCTCACCTTGATGTGTTTTTAATGAAATTTAACTAAGAATCAAAATCAAATATGCAACCCTGCCGCTGCTTTCACCATATTTGCGCAGACAAATTGCCTCGTTAATCTTTTCATATATAGAATTTTCGAAATGATCTCCTAATACCACCGACTTAATCTGCTACTTTATAGAAGTTATTTAAACCACCCTTTTCGCCAGAAATAAATAATTTGTACGACAGCGATAATGCCCATCACAATCCACGTCCAAAGGTAACCATGCGGGCTATAGAGTTCTGGCATATTACCTGGCAATACTTTACCCGTTACCGGATCCTCCCTACTAAAGTTCATTCCGTAAATTCCTGCAATAAATGTAAGGGGAATAAAAATCGATGAGATGATGGTTAATACTTTCATAATTTCGTTCATCCTGTTACTGGTGATGGACAAATTCATGTCAATATTTGCTGATGCAATCTCCTTAAGCGATTCTATGAAATCGATGATTTGAATACAATGGTCGTAAGCATCTTTCATGTATGTTTTGGTGAGGTCTGAGATCAATGCGCTATCTGAACGGATAATATCATTGAGTTTATCCCGCTCCGGCCAGGCTACCTTTCTAATCGTAATCAGCGATCGTTTGATGGCCTGCGTATCAAACATAATGCGCCTGTCAGGGTGGTCGTAAAGCCGGTCTTCAATTGCGTCTAGCTCCTCTCCCCAGAAGTTAAGCAGTGCAAAGTAGTTATCTACGATCACATCCATAATCGCGTACATTAAATAGCTGCTTCCTCCAATTCGAATATTTCCCTTGCCAATTTCAAGTCGCTTCCTCACGGGCCCGAAACAATCAGCATAAGTTTCCTGAAAAGTAATCAAGGTGCGTTCTGATAAAATAAAGGAAATCTGCTCGTTGCAAAGCACATCTTCCTCGCCTAAATACAAATGCCTGCTTACCGAGAATAGATAGTCATCATTATCATACTCATCTAATTTTGGCCTTTGATAGGAACTGGTGATGTCTTCCAAAACCAATCTACTGATGTCTAATTTTGAAAACAGTGTTTCGAAAATATTTGGATCTGCCAGCCCTTTAATGTCAAACCAGTAATAGAAATCCTTATTCTCGATAAGCTTATCAATGTTATTGATGTGCTCAAGATCTTCTTTTTTATAACTGGATTCATTATAAATGTGAAGCGTGATTTTAGGTTTCAATGCATTTTCGTCGATTTCATATTTACCCGGACTGGTGCCTGGCTCCGGTACGTTGTAATGCTTATGACGATTACGTGGTTTGTTTTTTCCCATTATAGATAGAGTTTGGCCTGTGGACCCTGATTAAACAGCAAATCCACAATGCTTAAATTAGGCAAAAACTGATGCCTGTCTTCAAAAACCTGATAGTATGACTTATTGTTTGCCACCTCACCAGCTTTTTTTGGATTCATCATACTCCGGAAATCCAGCGCTTCCGGAATATTGTCTTCATAAGTAGTGGTAACATTCAATTCATATGGCAATTTTAGCTTTTTGGTAATCCAGGAAAGTATTTCCAGATTATAATCAAATAGAAAGTCGAACTTTTGATGATAGAATCTCGCCATTTCATCTTCATAGAACTCAAAATATGCAGAACTGCGGTAACAGGTCTCCAGGCTTAACCAGTGCAAACGTTGCCATTTAAAATCGTAACTGATTCGCACATCTTTCATTTTGGTGTGATTTTTAGCACCTTTGATAATAGGTACAGTCAAATCTAACTTTCCATTCGGTGAATAAATACTCGCCCGGTTCCGGTAAGTTTGCTTCGCCAGGTGTTCATTTTTTTCTATTAAAAAATCTTCTCCCACTTCTTTTAATAAGCTGAAGTAGCCAACCGGTGGAAGATAAAATAATGGAAGTATTGCTGTATTCTGCATTTGAAAATTTATGTTTGTAGCTGAAACGTTTTAAAAATAATGATTAAAAGAGGATTTGCGCATCTGGGCGTATTTTTTTTATTCCTGATCTCGCTGTTGCCTCTACCCTTGCTTTTTTGTTTTGCAAGATTACTATATTATCTGCTTTATTACGTAATTGGTTATCGAAAAAAAGTAGTTCGCAAAAATCTGATCCAATCATTTCCGGAAAAATCTGCCTCAGAAATTATTCAGATTGAAAAGAAATTCTTTGGTTTCTTGTCAGACTTGATTTTTGAGATCATTAAAATGTGCACCATATCCAAAAAGGAAACACTAAAGCGGGTCAAGTTTTCAGGATTATCACAACTTGAGGCTCACTTCACGGCTGGTGAAAGTGTTCTGGCATGTACAGGCCATTACGGAAACTGGGAACTGGGAACACTGGCGCTAGGGTTAAGCCTATCTGCAAAAACAATGGTCATTTACAAACCGCTCAGCAATAAGATTTTTGAGTCATGGTTTGATAAATTGAGAACCAAATATGGCAATATTTTTATCGCCATGCGGCAGACCTTAAGAGGTATGGCGAGCTATAAAAACGAACCAACGTTGCTCTGCTTTGCCAGCGACCAGGCGCCTACACGTGAAGACAGCAAGTATTATCTGAATTTTCTCCACCAACCTACAGCTGCTTTGCTCGGTGTAGAAAAGATCGCAAAAGCTACCAACAGACCAATATACTATTTCAAGGTAACGGTAATAAAAAGAGGCTATTATCACGTGGAAGTTTTGCCGATGTGCCTTCATCCATCAGAGATGAAAGAATATGAGATAACAGGCTTGCACTTTAAATTTTTAGAAGATATTATTAAAGAACATCCGCAATATTGGCTTTGGAGCCATAAACGCTGGAAGTTTAAACCAGAATTACCCCAATGAACCCATCAGTAGCCGTTGTTATATTAAACTGGAATGGAAAAGCATTTCTAAATCAATTTTTGCCAGGCGTTTTGCGTTCTGAGTATGACAACCTGCAAGTAATTGTGGGCGATAATGCTTCTACTGATGATTCTGTTGCCTTCCTTCAGCAAAACTTTCCAACCGTTCAAATCATTAAAAATGATCAGAATTATGGTTTCGCAGGTGGCTATAATAAGGTATTAGAGCGTGTAGAAGCAGATTATTACGTTCTCCTCAATTCAGACGTTGAAGTTACACCAAACTGGATTAAACCCGTAATAGCTTTAATGGAAAGCGACCCAACGATTGCTGCTGCACAACCCAAAATAAAATCTCAATTGCATAAAAGTCAATTTGAGTATGCAGGTGCTGCCGGAGGATACCTCGATATTTATGCCTATCCGTTCTGTCGTGGCCGTTTATTTAACGTTTATGAAGAAGATCAGGGCCAATACGAGGAGCAATCAGAGGTTTTTTGGGCCAGTGGAGCAGCCTTCTTCATTAAAAGCAAAAACTGGAAAGAAACAGGTGGTCTGGATGCAGATCTTTTTGCCCATATGGAAGAAATTGATCTTTGCTGGAGATTGAAAAACCTTAACTATAAAGTGATGTATTGTCCGGATGCTGAAGTTTACCATGTTGGTGGTGGCACTTTGCAAACCGAAAACCCTTTTAAAACCTATTTAAATTTTAGGAATAACTTAATCATCATGCAGAAAAATCTGCCGGTTGGGGATGCAATTTTCAGAATTTCCATCCGAATGTGTATTGATTTTATTGCCTGGTGGCACTTTCTGCTTAGCGGAAAGCCTAAATTTACCTTAGCTGTGAGTAAGGGGCACTGGCATTTCATTACCTTCATCTTCAAAACAAATCAGAAGCGACAAACTACTCAAATACCGTATACCGAACATACTGGGGTTTACAATAACAGCGTGGTTTGGGCCTTCTTCATCAAAAAAATTAGATTTTTTAAGGATTTAGTTCGCGGTTAAGGATTCATCAATAGATTTCCTGATCCAGTGGATGGTATTTGCGGCAAGACCAACGGTACTAAACTTTATTTTGCCTTGTTTATCAATAACGGCGTGCGTTGGATACAATGTTACCGAATATTTGCTGGCCAGATAGCGGCCGTTATGAACTACATTGTAATGGTAAGGATTGCTTTTTAAGAACTTTTGCAGATCATACTTTTCATCAGTTGCAACAGCTAAGAAAACAACGTCTGGATTATCTTTATACCTGGCAACCAGTTCGTTTAGTTGTGGAATTTCTTGCCTGCATGGTGGACAATTAATAAACCAGAAATTCAACACAATTACCTTTCCCTTTGCTTCCCGGAAGTCGAACTTGTTGCCATCAATGTCAGTAACTTTGAAGCCTGTAAAATCCTCGCCTTCCTTAAATGAAACGCTTGGCCTGGGCTTCGGCATGTTTTCGAAATAGCTTATCTTCTGGGCTTCTGAAAGCTCAAAAATCAGATACTCTGTTAAACCTCCCTCCGTTTTCGTACCCCGGGTCTTTAACCCATATTTACCAGTCGACATTAATTTCTGCCAAACGACATACGGATATACGTTGCCGTCTTCTCCCCTAACCACAGCTGTCTCATTCAGTATATTTTGCTTTATGTCGGCGTTTTGTGCCTTAACTGTTATGGCAGCCAACAGTAAAAATAAGAGAAGCGTTTTCCGGAGCATCATTCTATTTCTTAATTAATAAACTTTCCAATGCTAAACGGTATCCATTCATCCCAAATCCTGTTAATACACCCTGACAGTTTTTGCCTGTTAGCGAAACATGTCTGTATTCTTCACGCGCATAGATATTAGAGATATGTACTTCCACAACTGGTGTTTTAATTGCAGCGATCGCATCTGCCAATGCCACAGAAGTATGGGTATAACCGCCAGCATTTAAAATAATGCCATCATAACTAAAACCTATTTCATGAAGTTTATTGATCAACTCGCCTTCTACATTACTCTGATAATATTCAATTGTAACATCGGTGTAAAGGGCTTTCAATTCTTTTACATAGTCTTCGATACTGGTATTGCCATAGATTGATGGTTCTCTTACGCCTAATAAATTTAAATTCGGACCATTGATAATTTGTACTTTCATTCGGATATTGATAGGTTTTCTGATCTTTCAAATTTAAGTTAGCTACCTAAATTGTATTACAATTATACGCATTGAAGATAAAAATATCTCCTTTTCTAATAAATGAATTCGATGGCTTACACAAATCATCCTATCTTTGATGCGCAATGATGACTATCTAACTAAACGACGAGGCTGTGTGGCAATCTTATATAAAGGGTTTCAGATCGTACTTAAAGTTGGAGCGATCGCTCTCTGGAAATTCAGTTGAGGCTTATCTTGGCGATATTGAAAAATTGGTTCAATATTTTCAGTCCCTTAATCAATCACCAAACCTAAACGAAATCTCCACAGCAGATTTAAAATCGTTTATTTCGTGGCTAAATGAACTGGGTATGCTGGCCAGTACACAGTCTAGGGTAATTTCTGGCCTCAAAGCCTTTTTCACTTACCTCATTTTAGAAGACGTTTTAGTAAATAATCCCATGGGTCTGATAGAGGCGCCAAAATTGAGCAGAAAATTGCCTGATACCTTAAACATTCACGAGATAAATCAGCTTATTGATGCAATAGACGCTTCAAAAGCAGAAGGAATGCGAAACAAGGCGATTCTGGAAGTACTTTATGGTTGCGGGCTAAGGGTTACCGAACTTACTGAGCTCAAAATCTCTAACTTGTTCCCGCAAATTGAATTCATTAAAATAATTGGAAAAGGCAATAAAGAACGCTTAGTGCCAATTGGTGGTGTAGCCTTAAAGCTTCTGGATCTTTACCTTACGCAAGTTCGGGTGCATATGAAGATAAAAAAGGGGAATGAAGATTTCATTTTCCTAAATCGCTTCGGCGCAAAACTTTCCAGAATCTCCATTTTTAACCTGATTAAGAGCCTCGCCATTACAACCGGAATAAAGAAGACCATCAGTCCGCATACCTTACGCCATTCTTTTGCAACGCATCTGATTGAGGGTGGTGCAGACCTAAGGGCAGTTCAGGAAATGCTTGGACATGCCAGCATCACCACAACGGAGATTTATACTCATATCGATCGTGATTATTTACGGGAAGTGATTACGCATTTTCATCCGAGATCTTAGCCTTCATCATGCGGTCTTTACCTTGCATATCTTGCCTTAAATCAATATCAGTAAAACCTTTAGCAGATAGCATCTCTATCATCTGATCAGCTAAATACTCGTTAATTTCAAAATATAAAACCCCACCTGTATTTAGATTTTTAGCTGCGAAATCAGCAATGGCGGTGTAAAAAAGTAAAGGGTTTTCGTTGGTTACGAATAGCGCCAAATGTGGTTCGTGGGCTATAACATTTTCATGCATTTCCTTCTTTTCCGATTCACGGATATAGGGAGGATTACTCACGATAATATCATACTTGCGGTTACTTTCGTAGGTTAGGATATCAGCTTCTATAAAATCCATTTGTGCACCTATTGATTTTGAATTTCTCGTAGCAACAGCGATCGCTTCCGCAGAAATGTCTAAAGAAGTTACATCGAATGCCTGGAGATAGGTCTTCAGTGAAATGGGAATGCATCCAGAACCCGTTCCAACGTCTAGTACTTTAAGGCTTTCCGTACGAACGTCTGCATAATCATTGATGATCCAGTCAACCAATTCTTCTGTTTCCGGTCTTGGAATTAATACATGTTCATTTACTTCGAATACCGCACCATAAAAATGAGCTACTCCTAAAATATGCTGAATCGGTTTGCCAATTTTCAAATCATTGAGAATACTCAGCAGTTTTTGAACGTCTACAAAATTTGCAGATGAGTTTTTAGCCATTTTCAACTTTACCGGTGATAAACCCAAAACGTGTTCTGCAGATAATCCGAACAGCGCCAACGCCTCCTCATCACCATACATTGTCTCCAATTCAATTTTATATTGTTCTGCTATCGCCTCAATTTTCATCCTGGTAAAATTACTTAATTGCAACGATATCATTTCTACATACCAGAATTGAAAGTGCATTTTTTTGTTACTTTTGCGCTAATGAGCGATGAGTTTTATCTTAAAAGATGTTTGGAGCTGGCTGCCCTGGCTATTGGCAACGTTAACCCTAACCCGATGGTGGGCTGCGTAATTGTTGTCGACGGAAAAATTATTGGCGAAGGCTATCATCAACAGTTCGGGAAAGCCCATGCCGAGCCGAACGCCATACAAAATGTAATTGATAAATATGGTGATGATGCTGAAAATCGGCTCAAACAAGCAACCGCTTACGTTAATCTGGAGCCTTGCGCTCATTTTGGCAAAACGCCTCCCTGTGCAGATTTATTTGTAAAACACCAGCTAAAAAAGGTGGTAATCGGGAATCGAGATCCTTTCGATGGCGTAGATGGAAAAGGTATCCAAAAATTACAAAACGCAGGGATAGAAGTAATCAGTGGTGTTTTAGATAATGAATGTCGCCATTTTAATCGCCGCTTCTTTACGCGGATTGAAAAGAAAAGGCCATATATCATTTTAAAATGGGCTGAAACTGCAAATGGTTATTTTGCTACAAAAGACGGGCATCAAAAATGGATTAGTGGTGCATTGGCTAAGCGGTTGGCACACCAGTGGCGAACCGAAGAAGATGCAATTTTGGTAGGAAAGCAAACGGCTTTAATGGATAATCCGCAATTAACGAGTAGGGAATTTCCGGGAAAAAATCCGGTTCGGTTAGTGATTGATAAAAACCTTCAGATTCCGGCGACGAACAATGTATATAATGCGGCTGCAAAAACGATTATATTCAATGAAGTTAAAACCGAGGTTGTTGACAATATCCACTATATACAAATGGAAGACATGCATTTCTATCTTGCCCAAAAAATTGCTTTCCAACTTTATTTGATGGATCTTCAATCCGTCGTTATTGAAGGTGGCGCGCACATTTTAAGACAATTCTTAGAGGCAGATCTTTGGGATGAAGCCAGAATTTTTACCTCATCTAATAGCTGGGATGAGGGGGTGCCTTCTCCAACAATTAATGGAAATTTAACTGAGCAGATTCAGATTGGCAAAGATCAACTTTCCGTTTACATAAACAACCTAAATAAATGATATACATTTTATTAAGCGTTATCTGTAGCGTTACCGTTGCAATTTTACTAAAGCTTGCAAAGCGTTATCAAATCAATATTATACAAGCCGTTACGGTGAATTATTTTACTGCTTTAACATTATGTTTTCTATTGTTTAAGCCAGAAGTAAATTTAATAACTCCCTCCGCACCATGGCCAATTTACATCGCACTGGCTATTTTATTGCCATCCATATTTTTGGTACTGGCTGCATCCGTTAAGAAACTCGGCATTGTAAAAACAGATGTTGCTCAACGATTATCCTTGTTTATTCCAATTCTTGCCGCCTACTTTATTTTTGAAGAAGGATTTAACCAGTACAAGTTAATTGGACTTGGACTGGGATTTCTAGCCATCTTACTTACCTTTATCCGCAAATCTGATATGGAGAAGAAATCAAGTAACTGGATCTATCCAATAGCCGTATTTCTAGGTTTTGGTATAATAGACGTGCTCTTTAAACAGATTGCCTTATATAAAACAATACCTTATACAACCTCCATATTCACGGTGTTTACCATGGCATTTCTGGTTTCCCTTGCCCTCGTATCATATTTCGTAATTACAAAAAAAACCAAATTACAACTGGTGAATTTAGCTTGTGGATTGATTCTTGGTTTATTCAATTTCGGTAATATTCTTTTTTACATGAAAGCACATAAGGCTTTATCAGAAAATCCTTCTACCGTATTTGCTGCGATGAACTTAGGTGTGATCGTGGTGGGAAGTCTGGTGGGAATACTGGTATTTAAAGAGAAACTGAGTAAATTAAACTACGTTGGAATTGGTTTGGCCCTTGTGGCCGTAATCTTTATTACGCTATCGCAAAATGTTGTTCGATGATTCTTATAAAACAATAGAAGCTGCCGCTGAGGGTATCTTCCGTGATAAAGGAAGTAAGTTTCTTGCTTTCGCCCTACCTATTCGGTCTGAGACTGAAGTTAAGCCGCTAATGATGAAATTGAAGGCAGAACACGGTAAGGCGAATCACTTCTGCTATGCCTACCGGTTAACACCAGACCGGTCGGTGTTTCGTGTAAACGACGATGGTGAGCCTTCTGGTACTGCGGGACGACCAATTCTAAACTGTCTCTTATCAGAAGATATTACCAACGTATTAGTTGTTGTGGTAAGGTACTTTGGAGGGACTTTGTTAGGCGTCCCAGGTTTAATTAACGCTTATAAAAATGCTAGTATTGAAGCGATTAAAGCATCTAAAGTCGTTACTAAAACTGTAAATGACAGTTACGAAGTGAGTTTTGATTATTTGCAAATGAACGAAGTAATGAAACTGATCAAAGATGAAGACTTACAAATTTTATCACAACAGTTTGATATCCATTGTTGCCTGAGGTTTGAAGTAAGAAAGTCTCATCTGAACCAGGTACTCGGTAAATTTGACAAGATCGCAGCAGTGAAATTAAAATACATTGAAACAGTTTAGCAGCATGAAAATTAATAAATATGAAAATAGCGGAGAGCGACTTAATCATTAATCCTGATGGAAGCATTTATCATTTAAATTTACTACCAGGCGATGTTGCCGAGTATGTAATTACCGTTGGTGACCCTGACCGTGTTGGCGACGTTAGTAAATATTTTGATCGCATTGAATACAAAAAAGGTAAACGAGAATTTATTACCCATACCGGCTACATCGGCAACAAGCGGATCACGGTAATTTCCACTGGGATTGGTACAGATAATATTGATATCGTTTTTAATGAATTGGATGCATTAGTTAACATTGATTTCAGTACACGAGAGATTAAAAGCCACCTTACCTCATTAAGTATTATTCGCGTTGGCACTTCTGGCGCGGTTCAGGCAGACATTCCTATGGGTACCATTTTAGCTTCTTCCCATGTTTTGGAATGGATGCATTGATGAATTACTATGTAAGTCATCCATCTAAAGAGAATAGTGACCTGCTTGCTGCTGTACAATCACATTTTGGCCACCTCAAAAACATTAATCCCTATTTAAAAGCTGCTGATGAAACTTTGCTCGCAACTGTTGGAAAAGATCTACCAACAGGAATTACCATTACAGCTCCAGGGTTCTACGCTCCTCAGGGAAGAATGGTTAGGGCCATAAATGCCGTTCCGAATTTTATAAATCTGATTAATAGTTTCCATAGCAATCAGCATCGCATTACCAATCTGGAAATGGAAACCGCTGGAATCTATGCGCTGGCCAATGTTTTAGGTCATAAAGCATTATCAATCAATGCCATATTAGCCAGCCGTGTGAATTTAGAATTTAGCAAAGCGCCGCAGAAGATAGTCGATCAGGCAATCAAATTGGTTCTGGAGCGAATCTAGATAAAAACTCCAGAAGCCAAAAAATGGTTAGCCATTAAAGCCTAACCATTTTTAAAAGACTTTCGCTAAACTTCGGCAATGGTTTCTTTGACTAATTCGTTCCCAGCGGTGTCATAATAAGTACAGGTCATGTCCACCACATCTGTAATCCATTTTTCAACGCCTGCGTCTGCTGCTTGCTCACAAAAAGAAATAAAGCCTGTTTCTCCGGTTTGATGAATTTTCAAAGCATGCTTCAGCTTTTCTACCGATGGTTCTACGTTAATTACCAATTCCGGGTATTCTTCCGGACTTTTCTGTAACACCTCTTCTTCACTTGCGAAGTAAGCTGATAATCCGTTCGAAACATAAACATCATTTCTTACCACACCCAGATCTTTCAATTCTTTTACAAAGTGTGGAAAATCTGACCCTGTTTTAATTTTAGACTCTGCGGCTTGAATATCTTCTTTGGTAAACATAATTTATTTGTTTAAAGAAACTTTATAAATGGTTGTTTGCGTATACAAATCATCTGGCTGCAAGATTGTTGTAGGGAAGTCCGGGACGTTTACTGCATTTGGGTGATGTTGCGTTTCCACACAAAAACCATCAAAGCCCACGTAATCTCTCCCTCCCTTTCCGTTCTTCACCTTCAGGTATTTCGCAGTATAAAAATGCGCAATCGGCTCTGTAGTGTATACACTTAAGGTTAACCCGCTTTCTGCTTCAATTGTTTTGCTCGCTAATGAAAGGTCGCCATAGATTTTATCCAACACAAAAGATTGGTCATATCCAGTTTCCTCATTCCAGTCTTTTCCAATTTCCTTAGCAGCTGTAAAATCCAGGGGCGTTCGAGAAACAGGAATCAGTTTCCCTGTTACTGAATAGCCTTCATCCTGCTCAAGGTAATGCGAAGCAAAGATCTGTTGCTGATGTTTACTTACGTTTCCACCATTTGGAGCCAAATTGAAATAACCATGATGAGTTAAATTGATTGGTGTTGCCGCATCGGTTTCAGCTTCGTAACTTAGAATCAGTTCATCGTTTTCAGTTAATTCAAAAGTTAAATCAACAATGAGATTACCTGGAAAATTTTCTTCGCCATCTAAACTTTCATATTCTAGCGTTACTGAATTCTGACTATCATTAAGATCGATAACATCCCAAACTTTTCTGTCGAAGCCTACCAAACCACCATGTAACGTACTGTCGCCGGTATTCAATTCCAGTTGATACGGCTCCCCTTCCACTGTAAACTTACCACCTTTAATGCGGTTCGCATATCGACCAATTACGGCTCCGATGTATGGATAATTGACAAAATAATCAGGGTTAGTATACTGCTCAACTTCGTCAAAGCCGAGCACAATATCCTGCTTTTCACCCTGACTATTTTCTACTATAAATTTGTTAATAATAGCACCGTAATTAAAGATCTTAACGTAAGTGCCTTTGCTATTGATGAGTTCGATTGCGAATACTTCTTCGCCATCAATAAATTTACCTGTTGATATCTGCTGAACGCTCATAAATTGTAACTTAGGGCTTTTGTTTCAAAAACAAACATACCATTATTACTTGCTTTTAATAAATATTTTTAGCCAAATGGAGATTAATCTAGAACAAAAATTTGCGGAACATTATGGTAAAAATCCTGTTGCCATTTACTTTTCACCCGGCCGGGTAAATTTAATTGGCGAACATATTGATTACAATGGAGGCCTTGTAATGCCATGTGCCATTACTTTAGGAACCTGGCTCGCCATCGCTCCGAATTCCGATGGAAACCACCGGATGAAAAGCCTGAATTTTGAAGAGCAGCTAACAATTGAAGGAAACATAAATCATGACAAAAAAGGAAGTCTCTGGGTAAATTACCCTCTGGGAATCATCAACGAATTTCTTAAAGATAGCAAGCAAATCTCCGGATTTGATTTCCTTTACTATGGAAATATTCCAATTGGTTCTGGCTTGTCCTCCTCTGCATCGATTGAAGTTGCTACTGCATTTGCCCTAAACGATCTACTTGATTTAGGTTATGATAAACTCGAACTGGTAAAAATGGCGAAGCGGGTTGAGAATGATTTCATCGGCTTAAATTCTGGGATCATGGATCAGTTCGCCGTTGCATTTGGTGAAAAAGACAAAGCAATAGTATTGGATTGCGACTCATTGAAATATAAAATGGTTGATATAAACCTAGGAAACTATGTATTAGCCATTATCAATACAAATAAACCGAGGGAATTAGCAGACTCAAAATATAATGAGCGCGTGGAGGAGTGCCAAACTGCATTAAGATTACTAAACGAAGAAATTACCCTGCACAATCTTTGCGAATTAACCGCTGATAAATTCGCTTTACACAGCCATCTGATTACAGATGAAACAATTCTGAATCGGGCAACACATGTGGTTAAAGAAAATGATCGGGTTCATTTGGCGGCAAAAGCGCTCAATCGTGGAGAACTCACAGAATTCGGAAAATTAATGTATGCATCTCATGAATCCCTGAAAACACTGTATGAAGTGAGTGGTAGCGAACTAGATGCAGTGGTAGATTTCTGCTCAAGCTACGAACACGTTATTGGGGCAAGAATGACAGGTGCCGGATTCGGTGGCTGTGCAATTGCCCTTTTAGAGAAAGGTTTTGAAGAAGACTTTGCCAAACAGCTTACAGATTATTATGTAGCAAAAATCGGTTATGCTGCCGCTATATATATCAGTGAAATCGGCAATGGCCCTATAAAAATTTAATACAAAAACAGACATCGTGCAATACCACAATAATGCACGTCAGATATCAAAATGAGAAAATTAAAATTATACGAATTGAATCGTCCTGATGTTGAGGAATTTAAGGCCCAGGAGAAATTACCTGTAGTAGCGGTGTTAGACAATGTGCGTAGCATGCACAATGTTGGTTCCATATTTCGCACAGCAGATGGTTTCGCTTTAGAAAAAGTGATACTCTGCGGCATTACCGCACAGCCGCCACATCGGGAGATTGAAAAGACAGCTTTAGGTGCAACGCAATCAGTAGATTGGGTACACTATGCAGATACTATTTCTGCGGTAGACGATTTGAAGGCGAATGGATATGAAATTGTGGCGATAGAACAGGCAGAAAAGAGTACGATGCTCAACACATTCAAACCCGATTCAACCAAAAAATATGCGTTAATTTTTGGTAATGAAGTGGATGGCGTAAGCGATGAAGTAATGTCGAAAATTGACGAATGTATCGAAATTCCACAATTCGGAACCAAACACTCCTTTAACATTGTAATTTCTGCAGGAATTGTTTTCTGGGATTTCTTTGCTAAATTAAGATTGTAACCGTTTATTCATTTTTTCGCCATGTCAAAATTTGAGACTCGGGATTCATTATATGAAGATTTGGCGTATATTAACCTTATTTGAACTGGCAAACGAGCGTGTTTAATGGCTCGTATTCCGAGACGAACAGTCTTCACTCGTGAGTTATACGGGTTAAGATACTCAATATGTACTCAAAACTATACAGATTTTAACATAATTTTAACGTTAATGTAACTTTTTTATATACGTTTGTGATCTATCTAATCTTCTGATTCCTTGGCGATTGCCTATTTATTTTCACTTTGGCAAGGTTTTTTCTAAGGAGAGGCAAAACAGTAAGGTAAAAATGCTGTTTAACCACTAATACAAAAGATAAAAAAGAACATGAATACGAGAATTACAAAATCAGCAATGTTGGTTGCACTATTGGGATTATCATCTCAGTTATTTGCGCAAGAATCAACGCCAACTACATCTGGTAGATTTGGTAAACAACCACTAAGAACGTGGAGCGTAGGTGCACAAGGAGGTATTTTCAGTCAGAATACTTTCTTAGGTGGCGGAAGCGTTACTGCAAGGGAATTTAAAAGTATCGGTTACGGTGCTTTTGTTAAAAAACAAATCTTACCAGCTTTAGGTTTACAGGCAGATTTCTTACGTGGAGAAATGAAGACCATCCTTGCTCCTAACGTTGAGCAAAAAAACAGCATCAACTGGGCTGGATCATTAACAGCAGTTTTAAACATTGCTAACTTCAGCTTAAACACAGAAAACGCAGTATTAATCCCTTACGTTAAAGCGGGTGCGGGTTATATGGCTTCAGATTCTCAGGTGGGAACCACTCAGGTTTTCGCAGACAGAGAAGGCTGGTATATCCCAACAGGAGTTGGATTTAAATTTGGTGTTTCTAAAGGAATCAACATAGATTTAGGTTATGATATCAACTTCATCAAATCTTCTCCAACAGTTAAAAGTGCTTACCTAGAAAACAGATATTCTTACTCTCACGTAGGTCTTGAGTTTGCTTTAGGTAACAAAGAAAACTCTCAGTTACAAAATTATAGCGCTGTTGCGGATCTTCGTAAACAAAGTGCTGAAGAAAGTGCTGAATTAAGAAGAGCATTATCTACTGCTGAGCAAAATGCACAACGCGATAGAGATCAATATGCTAAAGACTTAGCAGATGATGATAATGATGGTGTGGCAAACAAATTTGATAAATGCCCGGGAACTGGATCAGGTACTGTGGTTGATGGTTCTGGTTGCCCAATCAAAGTTCAACGTGAAATTATCAGAGAAACTAAAGTAATTACTGAAGAAGATCGTAAAGTAGTTAAAGATGCCATCTCTAACTTAGAATTCGATTTAGGTAAATCAACAATCCGTTCCAAATCATATGCTTCATTAAACCGTGTTGCTGGTTTATTGGTAGAGAAAAACTTTAGCTTAAAATTAGCTGGTCACACAGATAACACTGGTGGCAGAGAATTAAACTTACGTTTATCTAAAGAAAGAGCAGAATCAGTAAAAGCTTATTTAGTTTCTCAAGGTGCTAATGCATCTAGAATCGAAGCAACTGGTTACGGTCCTGATCAACCAATTTCTACAAACAAAACTGCTGCCGGTCGTCAAGAAAACCGTCGTGTAGAATTCACATTATACTAGTCGACAATTAAAACTAGACTAATTTAAAAAACTCCTCAGATTAATTTCTGAGGAGTTTTTTTGTTGAAAAAGGCTTGATACCAATGATCAATAATTTGCTTTCAATTGCAATTAAGCGCGGGGTCTGAGTCAGAGGCAAGCACCCTATGCTAAAACCTTATAGACTAAGGCTCATGAAAAAAGGGTTCTCAGACTTTTCATCCAAGAACCCTTCATATTTACTCCTTTATCTTTTTATGATTTGATTCCAATCAATGATCAGAACTTAACGGAAGGCGCTACGACAAACCTTTTTTATTTTTATAAGTCATTTTCGCCTTCGTACCTGCGCTATAATTATAATTTTTTAAGTTACTGGCTTTTTTCTCATGGAACGCTGGTCCTCTTTCAGATTGCTCATCTTCTTCGCCAACCTTCTTTTTCTTTGGTTTAGCAGTTGGATCAACAACCTTTAAATCCTCAGGAAGTTCCATTACTTCAATTCTTTGACCAATCGCTTGCTCAATCTTCTTTACTTCGATTAATTCAATATCAGTTGAAAAGGTAATGGCAACCACTTCTTCTTCACCATGTTTAACAATCCTTTGAATTAATGCTTCCTTCTGTTCAGGCAATTCAAAATGGATGATAAATGGAATTCCCTGGATATTTAAATCATCGAGGTTTTCGTTGGCAACAATTAATACCCTTGAGTTTGGATTTAATTTAAAATCTTCAATGTCATCATAACCCTTATCATCGAAGAACAGCGAACGGTAGATGGTATATTCTTCGTTGTTAGTGTGGTTGAAGTTTTTATAAACTGTTTGCGCTGTTAACCGGGTGTTGACAAACACTACAACCTTATCAAAAAACTCGGTATCATTCATTAAAAGGGTAAGCAGGTTCAACTTTGTTCTAAAATTTGGAACATGGTAAAGCATCTGTTGATATACCTCCGCCTGTTGTTCACCAATTTCATCAACTTCTATTGTAGTTGTAGATTCCTTCATAAAAGGAGAAATCATCAGATTCAGCTTCTCATGCATCACTTCTGTAAAAACAACATGCTGAGATTTGTAAGCACTATTGGCCAATTCTACTACGGGCAACTGCAATCCTTTTTTTACAATTAACTCAGCATTATCAACAATAAATAGCTGAATTTTATTGGTGTTGAGCGCGAGCTTAAGATATAAGGCCCTGGCGCGGTCTGGTACGGCCACAATGATATCACAGCCATCTGTAATTTCATTCATCTGCGTATCTACCGCACCCCTGCTGTCGATCCCTAATATTCTAAAAGTTTTATTTCTATTTAGCAAATTGAACTGCTGTAAAACATGATCAACATGTTCTGCATCAGGAACCAATATTAATGCTCTGGGTGCTTCTTCAAAAGCATACTTCAACTTCATCAACGTGGCCAACACGTAAGTTGTTGTTTTTCCAGCTCCCTCCGGTCCTACTGCGATTACATCCTGACCACCCAGAATCCGAGACATTGTTTTAGCCTGGATCTCTTTTGGAGTTAAAAATCCTGCATCAGTCATTGCCGCAACAAGTGGTTTGCTAAGTTTCAATTTATCTAAAGACACTATTTATATTTTTAATGTTTGAAAACACAAATATCCTGAAAATAATTAGCTTTTTAGAAATAGAATTCAAGGCATTTGATATGGACAACTCAACGCTTTTTTAAAATCGTATTTTAAGATGAAAGAGTTTCCCAATACGGTCATTTTTATCTTAGACAGCTAACAAAACCCATCATTTAAAAGTCGATTCCTAGGCTTTAATAAATTTTATCTCACTCATAATCAATAACATAAAAATAATTACTAAATAATAACTACTAATCCTATAGATATTATATAGTAATTGATATATTTGTTCAAAATAAATCATTAACTAAATAAGACGTTACACAACTAAATGCAATAATCATGTCGATCTATTTTCAATACCCCAGCATTGATGAATATCAAAACCTCATTTATCGAATCCATATTGAGCGTTTAGAAGGGCAAAAAGAGATTGTTGAAGATAGCATAAATCACCAATATATAGAAGATTTAAAAAATTACCTGGCATTAAAACCAGTTTAAAAATTAGCAGGTTGACCGATTGGAAGGAAAGTTTTTCAAACTTTAAATAGTGGTTCGAATCCATTACCTGGCTACTAAGTGTTCTCATATGCACTTTTCCTGATTCTGCTCAATCAGGTAAGATTTGGTTATCTTATATTTGTTTTGTTGTTAGCAAGGGCTATCCGCGATGGATAGCCTAAACTTTTTAAATCAAATATTCATTGAGCAATGTTCGAACCGCCATCTTCTGTTGGTGAAGTTCTCAAATCCCCTTGTGCAGGTTAATAAACTACTTTTCGCGTATATAGTATGCCTTTTCAAAAAAACAATAAATCTCAAAACTTTTTATAGCGATCACGGTTATCTATATAATTCACATTATACTAATCTGTTACAGATTAATTTGTTTGGTTTAAAAAAGGGATTTATGGATATAAATCCCTTTTCTTTTATCCCGAGTTATAAAGTAATTATATTCGCGTTTGCAGTATCATACTTCAGTTTTAATGAATAGAAAAAATTTCCTCTCTTCTCTAATAGCAGCATTGGCAATACCAACCTTTAAAGGTTTTGCAAGCGGTATTGATGAGCCAAAAATTTCCTTCAAAATCCCTCCGTATTTAGTTAAAGGCGACACGATCGGGATTACAAGTCCTGCTGGTTATATCACTTTGGCACAAATACAGCCAGCTGTTTTACAAATTGAAAGCTGGGGATTTAATGTCAAAACAGGCGCTACCATTGGGAAGCGGGATTTTACATACGGGGGAACGGACCAAGAGCGGTTGAAAGATTTACAAGCAATGCTGGATGATTCAAGTCTGAAAGCCATTATGTGTGCAAGAGGAGGTTATGGTTTAGTTAGAATAATTGACCAGCTAGATTTTAGTAAGTTCATTCGATCACCAAAATGGATCATTGGCTTCAGCGAGGTTACCGTTTTGCATTGTCATTTAGCTAAAAACTTTGCTATTGCTTCCATACATTCAAAAATGTGCAATAGCTTTCCGGATGACTGGGCAACCGCCGAACCTATTCAAATAGAAACCATTCTATCTATTAAAGATGCGTTGCTTGGGAAACAGTTGGGCTACACATCCCCTCCAAATGCCAATAACAAACTAGGAAAATCAGAGGGGATTTTAGTTGGAGGAAATCTGAGCATTATAGAAACGCTTGCAGGAAGTAATTCTGATCTCGAAACTGATCAGAAAATACTTTTTATCGAAGATACAGGTGAGTATCTGTATCGTATTGATCGCATGCTCTGGAATTTAAAACGCAGCGGCAAACTCAAAAATCTGAAAGGACTAATAGTGGGTGGATTTAAGGTAAAGCCCGATGATCCAGGTGAAGAATTTGGAAAGACGGTGTATGAAATTGTATTGGAAAAAGTTAAAGAATACCATTATCCTATCGCTTTTGATTTTCCTGTTGGTCACCAACGCAATAATTTCGCATTCACTTGTGGTGCAAATCACTTTTTAGAAGTAAATAACCAAGGTGCTGTTTTAAGGTCAATCTGATATGCGAAAATTACTAAAACTCATCTTTACCTTGATTTTGTTCCTTAATCTGCAACAAGCTTTTTCGCAAGAGATCGATGCCAAAGATTCTACCTTAATATACCCAGCTACCAAAGATCCAATTCTGGAAGGTTTCCCAAAGCCTGTTCGTTGGGCAAATGACATGGAGCATATTTACACCATAGATGAATTGAAAGCACTAGACAGTTTGCTGGAGAATTTTCAAAACCAATCGAGAATCCAGTTAAAACTCATCACTATCGATTCCGTTTACATGTCAAAGTATCACTTCAAGGGCATCATCAATCAAATCACCCGCGACTCGAACTTGTTAAAAAAAGCAAATTTTGATAATTTAAACAGCCGAAATCAATATTTTGGAATTGTGATGTTGATCTCGAAATGGGATAAACGGATCAAAGTATTTAGCAGCTCGTCTTATTATGAAATAGGCGAAATTTTGTCAGAAACAGATGCAAATGAAATCGTAGCCGATGAAATGTTCCAGCTTTTTAGGGAGCAAAAGTACTATCGGGCCACACTAAATGGTCTTAAGGCCTTAATGAATAAGATAACTGTTAACCTAAAAATAAAGGAAGGAGAATAAGCATATTAATCAAGACAACTGGTAACTATCCGATCAATACTGAATCTTTTTAAACGGTCTTCACCTCATTCTCTGCATAATCCTCAATATCGGTGATATAATGATTAATTAACAGGAAATCGAATAATGGCTTTGCTTCTGGAGTTACCGGCATGTTTGCTGTTGTAATCACTTCGTTTGTCTTTTTATCAAGGTATGGATAAGCAAACAGGCGAACATTAGTGTTAAACATATCGTTTACATAGCTTAATAACTGACCTGAATAATTCTCACCTTTAAAATTAGTTGAATTGAATACGAATTTTAGATTATTAATGTTGGTAGCTAAGCCAACACTTTTAGGTTTACAACGGGCGAGATATTTAGCTAAACGATTATGACGGGTGAAATTTGATACAATTACGATATTGCCTGTATCACACATTTCCTGGGTTCTGCGTGCAACGCTTTCTAAATCAATATCATCAGGTGTTTCCTGATCATCCGTGAGCACATTGGTTAGCAGCACCTCAATCATCACCGCAAGATTACCTTCTTGCACACCATTGGTCCGTTTGAACTGATCGGTTGCCTTGTTGAACAAACTAAAGTTTGGTAATGATTTCTGACCATATTTGGTTCTCAAAATCATAATATCTTTTTTATACAATAAGTCCTTCGCCTGACGCGGATGAGCATCTGAATCGAAAATTGCAGCTGCAGAAAAATCTTTCATAATCATATAAAGATTAAGCAAAATATTATCTACGCCATGAAAAGCCGGGCCTTTAACCGATATTAAGTCAATTTCAACGGAACCAATGGTGAGGTTGTCGGCAAGCGACTCTACCATTAATTTCGGATCTTTATAGTGATAAAAAGCTGCATACAATAAGTTTACCCCAATAATTCCCAGCACCCTTTGCTGCATATTCACGTCGGTATCCAACAGGCGAACATGAAAGAAAATTTCATTTGGCAACCCTCCCGGCTCATCCTGGAAACGGATTCCAACCCAGCCATGAGGTTCGTTGGTGCGTTTGTAATTTAGGGTTGTAACGGTATCTGCGAATGCAAAAAAAGTACGGCTTTCATATTTTTCGCCTGATAAACGCTCATTTAATAAGCCAAACTCATGGTCGAGCATTTGCAAAAGCCTGTTTTGACTTACGTATCTTCCATTAGTTTCCGCGCCATAAATGGCATCACTAAAAGTCATATCATAAGCCGACATGGTTTTGGCTACCGTTCCTGATGCTGCGCCTGCATTAAAAAAGTTTCTGGAAACCTCCTGCCCTGCTCCAATCTCGGCGAAAGTACCGTAAATTCTAGGGTCAAGGTTTATTTTTAATGCTTTACGTTTAGTATCCAGAATTTCTCTCTCCATTCCGCAAAAATAATAAAAATCATTAGTTCAGCGGCATCATCAGGGCTTTTGTTTAAACTCAACGACCAGCCTGGTAGTTTGATTAAAAAGCTATAAACAAAATAAGGTTAGCATTACCCAATGCTAACCTTATAAAACCTAAACTACTATGAAACCTGCAGCAGCCGCCACTAAATCAACCGCCCTAATCAGCTGATGCAAGCTTCATAACGTTTTACCTAAAACTAAACTATTATGAAAACCCTCTTTCGAGAATATTTTAATTATGCGACTACAATTTCTTTATGTTGTAATTTAGCATCATCTTTCTTGTGAATGTTGATCGTTAAAATACCATCTTTATATTCAGCAGTGATATTTTCTCCATCAGCAGTGTCCGGTAAATTGAATGACCTAGCAAATGAGCTATAGTCGAATTCTTTACGGGTAAAATCTTTTGCTACCTGGGTTTCGTCTTTCTTTACTTCTGCCCAAACAGAAAGGGTATCTTTTTTTAATTTAATTTGGAAATCTTCTTTTTTCAAACCTGGAGCAGCTAACTCAATCACGTAAGCAGCTTCGTTTTCGTAGATGTTTACGTTTGGTGATTTATCTACAGCTTTGTTTTTAGTTACTGCATCACTAAACAATGAATCGAAAACATTGTTAAAGTAAGGAGCAGTGTTACGGGTTCTGTTGTTGAAATTTACAAGTGTCATATCTTTAATTTTTAATTTTAAACTGATAATTCCTAATAATCAACTTATATACCAAACCAAATATTTATGATTTTCAAGACATTATGGCAAAATAAATCAAAATCAAAGGACAAATTGGCAGAAATTAGAAGTTTTTCCGACAAATTCAACTATAAAACCAATATCCACCTTCGCTTCGTAGATTTTGATATGATGGGACATGTGAACAATTCTGTTTATTTTACCTACCTGGAAATTGCGAGAACAAAGTATTGGGAAGAAATTATCAAATGGGATTGGAAAAAGACCGGGATTGTAATTGCACATGCTGAAGTAGATTATATCCACCCTATTGTTGCGAACGATAAGATTGCAATACATGTAAAAACATCAAGAATCGGCGAAACGAGTTTCGATCTGGATTATCAGATTGTGAAAATAAATGGAAAGGAAGAGGTAATTTGCAGCAAAGGAACAACAGTTTGTATAGCTGTTGATTATACCACGAAACGCCCGACAGCAATTCCGGTTGCTGAGAAACAAAAAATGATCGCGTTTGAGCAGCTAGCAGGTTAATACTACACATCACCGGAATGGGCTTCTGACCTTCAAAAACGTCATAAAGCTTTGCATAGCATGGAGCACGGTAAATTTATTACACCCGTTGTTTCCAATCAAACTTAACTATTGCCCTTACTCGAATTTGCTCGAAGATTTTCTTTACAGGATTAGAGGATCCGGCATAATCTTCCCTGGGTTTAAAATGCCATTTGGATCGAAAACCTGTTTGATTCCACGCATCAAATTGAGGTGAACTTCCGAATATTTGATTGGCATGTATTGTTTCTGAACCAATCCTATCCCATGTTCACCAGATAAAGTACCACCCAAAGCTGTAGTTAACTCAAAAATTTCTGTGATGCCTAATGGTAAGTTATTTTTCCAATCTTCATCACTCATTCCTGCTTTGATAATATTTACATGCAAATTTCCATCACCTGCGTGTCCATAACAAACGCTCTCAAAACCATATCTGCTGCCGATTTCTTTTATCCCGTTGATTAATTTCGGCAAAGCAGCCCTGGGCACCACCGTGTCTTCTTCTTTATAAACAGAGTTTGCTTTTACAGATTCGGCCATTGTTCTGCGCATTCGCCAAAGCTCTTCCTTTTGCTGAGCAGTATCGGCAAAGAGCACATCTGAGCAATTGTGATTCTCTAGAACGATGTTTGCCTTTTCGCAATTTTTGAAGATATCGTCCAGGTCATCGCCATCAAACTCAATCATCAACAAAGCAGCAACGTTATCTTTGAGATCAAATTTTATGTCATCAAATTTAATGACCCACTCCAGTCCTTTTCGCTCCATAAATTCTAAAGCTGAAGGTGTAACACCTGCCCTGAAAATTGCCGACACAGCTGCACAAGCATCTTCGTTTGTAGCAAAAGAACCCATCATCAGAACAGATTGAGTGGGCCTTGGCAACAGTTTAGTCACGATTTTTGTAACCACACCCAACGTACCCTCAGAGCCAATCATTAATTGAGTTAAGTTATAACCCGCAGCATATTTTAAGGTGTTTGCGCCTGTCCAGATGATGTCGCCATTCGGCAAAACAACCTCTAAGTTTAAAATATATTCCCGTATTGTACCATATTTAACCACTCTTGGCCCACCAGAGCCATGCGCCACATTGCCACCGATGAAACATGACCCCTTGCTACTCGGATCTACCGGATAAAGCAACCCCTTCTCGCCAACTGCGTTAATAAATTCTTCCGTAATAACACCTGGCTCTACTGTTGCCTGAAGGTTTTCTGTATCAATCTCAATAATTGATTTGAATTTTTCCATTGATAAGCATATCCCACCATATATCGGTAGCGCTCCTCCACTCAGGCCCGTTCCCCCACCGCGTGGCGTAACCGAAATATGATGCTGGTTACAAATTCTTAGTAATGCCGAAATTTCAAGCACCGTAAATGGTTTTACGACAACTTCAGGCTGGTAACGCAGGTCTTCTGTTTCATCATGACTATAACTGTCCAGGCTTTCTGCATCTGTAAACACCTTCTCGGAGCCAATGGCGAGCCCAATTTCTGTTAAGATTTCTGAGTTTATTTTATTGAAATTCATTTTAAAGTGCGGGTGTTGAGGTGTAAGTAAGTTTCACAAAAGAATGTCCGATTTGCCCGGGCATTGGCGGATTCAACTTCTTGATACTCGCTTCAATGTGTTCTACGAATGGATAAGCTTCAATTACCTCTGAAATAATATTTTTTAAAACCGTTTCTAAAAGCTTTTGAGTTTTCTTCATTTCAGTTAAAATAACAGAATTAAGGTTCTCATAATTTACCGTCTGTGCAAGTTCATCATCAAAACCTTTTGGTGTAAATTCAGTAACTAAATCGATAATGAAATGGTTTCCGATCAATTGTTCTTCAGGATAATAACCATGGAAGGCAAAGCACTTTACGTCTTTTAAGGCAACAGTCTGTTTTAAATGGCTCATTTATATTTCGTATGCTGCAAAATTAAATTTTTATTCATGAATATAATGCCCGTTGCGGTAAATTGTTACCTTTGAAATGAACGGTATTTCTTCACCAAATTGGAAAACGACGATGAGCAGATCAACTAAAAAAGACCTTTATGAGGCTCCTGACTATTATCTATTAGATGAATTATTATCAGACGAACATAAATTGATTCGCGCAACTGCGCGGGACTGGGTTAAAAAAGAAGTGAGTCCAATTATCGAAGATTATGCTCAAAAAGCAGAATTTCCAAAACATTTAATAAAAGGTCTAGCAGATCTTGGTGCCTTTGGACCGACTATTCCGGTAGAATATGGCGGTGCAGGGTTGGATTATACCGCTTATGGAATATTGATGCAGGAAATTGAGCGTGGCGATTCTGGTATTCGTTCTACCGCTTCTGTGCAAGGTTCGTTGGTGATGTATCCTATTTATGCTTATGGAAGTGAAGAACAGCGAAAAAAATATCTCCCAAAATTAGCCAGTGGCGAAATGATGGGTTGCTTTGGCTTAACAGAACCTGACCACGGCTCTAACCCTGGCGGAATGGTCACCAATATTAAAGATGCAGGATCTCACTATATTTTAAACGGGGCGAAAATGTGGATCAGCAATGCACCCTTTGCTGACATCGCCGTTGTTTGGGCAAAGGATGAAGCCGGAAAAATTAGAGGAATGGTTGTGGAACGAGGTATGGAAGGCTTTTCTACGCCAGAAACACATCAAAAATGGAGTTTAAGGGCATCGGCCACCGGCGAACTGGTTTTCGATAACGTACAAATCCCAAAAGAAAACGTTTTCCCGGAGATCAGCGGTTTGAAAGGACCGTTGGGTTGCTTGAACCAAGCGCGTTATGGGATTGCATGGGGTGCATTGGGCGCAGCGATGGATTGTTACGATACTGCCTTACGTTATTCGAAAGAGCGCATTCAATTTGGAAAGCCAATCGGTGGATTTCAGTTGCAGCAGAAAAAACTGGCAGAAATGGTTACAGAAATTACCAAAGGTCAGTTATTGGTTTGGCGCCTGGGTATGCTAAAAAGCGAAAACCGCGCATCTGCCGAACAAATTTCGATGGCTAAACGGAACAGTGTAGAAATTGCATTGGATATTGCCAGAAATGCACGCCAGATGCTCGGCGGCATGGGTATTACCGGAGAATATTCGATCATGCGCCACATGATGAACCTGGAATCTGTAGTTACTTATGAAGGCACACACGACATTCATTTGCTGATTACCGGCATGGACATTACAGGTTTGAATGCTTTTAAATAAGCTTCATTTATACCATACTAACTCATTTGGTTTTGAAAGAAAACTAACTGGCTTAATTTATCCGACGCTACGCAAGACACGGGCTAAACTTGGCGCTTGATATAAAGTTTATCATCCCGGAGAAAAGTTATCGTCGATAGGATAAATCTAAGCCTTAATTTTTCATCTTTGTGCCTGTAAACAATTTTGCTATTTAATTTAAAAGATTCAAATCGATGAGGAATGGATTTCTTTACTCGTCAATTCTGAATATTCTAAAATCATATTAATCCTGTACCAGAATGGACTATAAAAAATATACATACATCCCAGCAACACCTGAAGAAGTTTATTTAGCACTCACGAAAGACATCAGCATCAAACTCTGGACGGGCGCGGAGGTAGAATTTGAGGAAAAACCAGACACCGAATTTTCTTTTTGGGACGGCGATATTGTGGGCAAAAACCTGGAGTTTGAACCAAACAAAAAGATCGTTCAACAATGGTATTTCGGCGAAGATGGAGAACCATCAATTGTAACGATCAAGCTTCATCCGGATAAGGGTGGAACTTCATTAGAATTTAGACAAACAAACATTCCTGATGAGGATTATAAAGACTTTACGGAAGGAATAGACGAATATTTCATTGGTGGCCTTGTCGATTTTTTCGACGAATAAAACTTAAACAGTACCTCACTGTTTAGATTTTAACCAATCCATAAGAATCATGAACAGAACTGTAGGCCTTATATTAATTATTGCAGGCATCGCCATGCTTGTTTGGACCGGCTTCTCGTATACTAAGAAAGAAAAAATAGTAGATGCTGGTCCAATTCAAATTTCTGCAGACCGACAAAAGTCTGTCGCCTGGCCACCCTACGTTGGCGGTATTATTCTAGTTGTCGGTGCGTTTATCTTTATTTCTGCCCGCAAACGTAAATAACAACATTTCAAATTTTATCACCTCCTTTCTTAATCATTGAGCAAACAACTGAAGTTGTGAGGGATTTGATATGCCTAAATTTAATTGCAAACATGTAGCGGAATATTAAATTTATATTTTGCAACATAGTTGCAATTACTTAACTTAGTACTGTTGCAACCGGGGAATGCCGAAACCTCGTAACCACCAGTAGGCGTCATATTTAATCAAAATCTTATGAAAAATCAACCAGAGAAAATCACATTGAACTTAGAAGACCTTCAATTGGAAAGTTTTGTAACAAGTATCGACAGTGAAGTGGCGATGCGCTTATCAGGTGGTTTAGGTAATGTATCAGAACCTACGCACACCGAACAAACAGATGACCATCATACCCCACCGGTAAGATGCACCACGGTAATCTGCTAGTTATTTTAGTTCAAGTTCAAGGCGCCATTTGGCGCCTTGTTTATGCTATACAGCTTACGAAACCACCTTTAAGCAACAGCCTGATTTGCAAGATGATTCTTTGGCCAATTTCGTGTTTATCTACAGTTGCATTGAAATATTGCTGATTTATTTCGCTTATTAACTTAGCGATCATCATCTTGCCATTTGATAAAGCCTTCATAATAATGGCAGGGAAGATTCCAATTTTGATTTCTTCAACACCATTTGCATCACAAAGCAGAATAATCCCACCACGGTTCTCATCATCTCGATAATATTTCACGTGATCATTTATCCTCAAACTTAGGCCCAATAAATCCGGGTCAGCCATTTTAATAAACTCATCTGCTTGCTTTTTGAGGTAAGTGCTTCTTTGCTGATAGCTAAAATAGCCTTTATTAAGTTTCCACAACTTTAGGATTTCTGATTCCAACTGAAAAGATTGCAGCATTGCTTCATGGTTTCCTGGCAGCTGAACGATACTGTTTGATAATAAGTCACCAAACTGATCTATATCATCTGCCTTATATAGCGTATCAATGTCCACACTGTTTAACTTAAGCTTCTTTGTAGTCGTGCCATAATATCTTGAAAACAGTTTCCATTTAATGTTGGTCACGGAAAATCTTTCGTCCAGACTAACTTTTTTTATCGGTTCAGGCAAAACAGGGTTTGTAACTGAATCAATTTCATTTTCGCGTAATAGCTGTAATAGCAGATAACCGACACCGGTTTTGCCAGAGAAAAGGCCGTAATCATGGGCGCCGCAAGATAAGTATTTACTATAACTGTTCGTTTTTTGATATTGCTCAATGGCTCCGTTAATGATTTCATAGATCTCATCTCTGATTCCTGTCTTTGTCATATTGCAAAGCAAAAACGGAATCATTCCGGTGTAACCGCTTACCAGGGTAAAGTCTGGCCGCTTTCTATGTTTCAGATCACGCTCACATCGTTCCAGTGCATTGTTGCATTGGGTCAGATAGCGCTCTTTTTGTGTCAGTTTAAATGCCAGATTTCTAGCTAACCCCACCCCTGCAGCCCCGTGTGCCCATGCATTCACAGCAACCATACTGGAAGCAAAGGTTTCCAGTTGCCATAAATGTGCATCTGGTTTCGCCAGATTAACATTGCCCATACGTAGATCGAGCCAGTTTTTTGCCTGATCATTATAATACTGCATCTCATAAGCCAAAGCCTCTTCTGCCAGATACAATAAACCCGGCGAATCAAAATAGACATGCAATTGCATTAAGCTATAGGCAATACCTGATGCACCATGAGAAAAACCCGCCATGCTATCGAATGCTTTTTTAGATTGACTGTAATCCCATTTCAAACCGATTGCAGAAACCCGGGCTTCCTGAACAAGCCGATCAAGAAGCAAATGGATCAATTGTAACACTTCGTCATTTTGGCTATGGTGATAAAGCAGTGTGAATACGAGTAAATTCCCGGTATAGCCGCTTAGCAAATCTGCTTTTAATAGCTCCTTGCTGAGCTGATTCTTGTTAGCTAGTATTAACCTTACTGCGTAATCCAGGTATTTCTGTATTCGTGTTGTTTCATAAATCTTTAAATTGGTATAGATCACTCCGCCAATACCGGTATAGAATGCAAAGAACTTTGGTTTAAGAATGGCATCAGAATTGATCATTCTACACATTAATTTATCAATCAAAACCAGATGTTCTTCATTTCGCTCAAAACGATAAAGCTCCAGCAAGAATAGTGCGATCCCGCAATTGCCATTAAAAATGTCATAGCTTTCCTGAAAGGCGTATTCATCTGGATTGATATAATACGGCGTTGGCCACCAAACTTCATCAGCGGTTTCCATCTTATTTAAGAGCAAATCATCTCTTATTTCGTTGAGGTGATCGGTGAAACGTAGTCTCTGAGTATTGGTAAACATAAATTAATTTGATTGATCTGCCTGAGCAATAGATATCATACAGTTTTTGACAACATATAGTAGATAAGCTTCTTCCTGATTGCCAATACCTAACCGATTATTGGTCATGTGCATCAGGCTGGAGATAATTTCTTGAAACTTAAATTCGCTAAAAGCTTCGGCATGATAGATATCCATAATCTCCCGGCAGCTGATGCTATATTGTGTTAACTCTTCATTTAAGATATCTCCAGCAATTGATGCCCAAAAAGAACTGGCAGCCAGACAAATCATTTCTTTCTTGGGTAAGAATATTTGTTCAAATTGATTGAGCCAATATTCTTTTTCTTGTTCCATGGGAAAACCTTTACGATATAGCCTGGGCAACCAGCCATTTATAAAAAAATCGCACAAAATGATGATTTTACAAAGCTTTAATCCGGAATGGTACAATAGCACTAGATGAAGTTGTATTGCCTGTGATGTGGGCTGTTTATGGCCATTCATTTTTAAGAGCCAGTTCAGAATATAGCTTGATGAAGTTGCGAAATACCTTTCTGCCCAAGCGATACTTTTCCCATTGCCATACCGGTTAACTTCCGGATTGTAATTGGCTATTAAAACCTTTTCTATTTTAAAAGATGTACTTGAAAACTGGAGAAAATCATTATCCAGCGACTCTGTGATCGATTTATGGTGGGCTGGATTTACATTGAACCTTAACCTGATATGGCTTCCGCCTTCCCAATATCGAATAAAGAACCATGGCGAATCTGGTGAAAGATAACCTTTCCAGCTAATGATGAATGGAGCAATAGCCTGTCTCAAAAGTGCGTTGGCATCTCCACTAAAATGAATATGCAAACTAAGCCAGGTATAGTCAATACGCTTGATTGTCTTATTCATTATACCATTGAATTAAATATTCTTTTACACCTCCTTTTGCCGGTAAAGGAAGCACTTCCTCGATCGTGATGTAATTCCCCGCTCTTGCTAAAAGTCGTTTGAACATGACTACCAACAACGGTTGGTCAAACGCGAGATATTGCGGCTTATAATCGTCATGCAAACCCTCCTTTTTTAAATTTTCTCCATTTACTGTATTGCCTTGATAGGCCCGCTTTCTCAAAAACAAAAAGAATTTAGTTGGTATTTGCTGGAGTTTAAACCAGCTATTTAAACGAATGAAATATTCAAAATCTGTCTCCGCCTGTTGCTGGACAGGGATTACACTCGTTTTCATCCTCCATGTTCTTCTTCTAATAATGACAGTACCTTCAAATACAATCCTTGGAAGCAGGTAAACGTCTGGTTCGTCGTCTCCAAACTTACCCCGGTAATGCGCATCTACCAGTTGAATAAAAGGCTGCAAAGATATGCGCGCATCTGGATTGAAATGGGCCAGTAGCTGATACAAGTTTGAACGGTTATAAAAAGATTCTAAACTCAGATCATAACTATGAACTTCTCGGTCATCCAGCAGCAGTTTGAGGTAATCATTATCGGTATCCAAACTGATACCTAAATCACCAACTTTAATTAGTTGCGCTGCTGGGTATACTTGATTACCAGAGGGCAGCACAAGCTCATTTTTCAACAAAGGTGGATGAATATTGGCATTAAATGTGGAAGCGTCATTCAGTTCAGCTTGAATAACTCCTGGATTTATCGCTTCGTTTTTAGAAATAAACTCCTCTTGTATCACTGAATCAAATAGCGATAAAAACCGTCCGCTCACCTTTCCCATTCCCGGCAAAAGGGAATTAACTACCGCATAAAACTGCTGATCATGCTCTTGAAACTGAACAAAAGCACCCAGTGAACTAATTGTGGCGAGGTCTGATTGAAGCGGCAAATTTTCAAAGAAATTGTCAGTCAGATTTAGCGTATCAGTTGAATTCACTAACTGATTGAGTTTTGCTAAAATTGCTTTTTGCCAATCCGAAACTTCAACTAGCGGATTATTTTTCGCTTCTGATTGTGCCTTCTCGGGCTTTTTAAGATGGAAATAGTAATCTCTGTAAAACGTTGTTACCTTAATTTTCTCGAGACCTGTGTAATGGGTTTTATAAAAATCCTTCATTTTGATCCTTTCCTTCCGCATTACGTCAAGTGGAAGGAGGTATTTGGCAAGGAGATTCAACTTTTCAGCAAAATCTTTTATTCTTAGTTCGGGTAATACCTCAGCTTCATCAGTAAAGCAATCCTCAAAAAAAATGTTCCTGGCAGAGAAATAATATGGTACAAAGATATTAGCTAAAAAAGTTTTTGGCGACTGGTTATCTTTATGGTTAATGGACTTCTTTTCATCTGCGCTGCTATAAAAGGGCAAATCTGCCTGTTCTTGCAACTGTTGAAAAGTACGATTGACCTCTGCTTCGGCCGCTTGGAGCATCTGATAACGTTGAGCAGTATTGGCCGTTGCGTAATTGTTAAGATGAATGAGCAACCCCGAGAAAAGGCTTATCAAAGGACCAAATAAAGAATCGTTATCTGCTGCCTGAAAAAAGGCCAATAGTTTCTCCGCCCAATTTTCAGCCATTCCAGAAAATCCAAAGCCTATTTCAAAAAAACCAGTACTTATTAGTTTTAGCAAATAAGCTTTCAGTTCCTCTCTACTTGAATCTTCAACATGTTCTGCAAGGTAGACTGTCAACGCCGCTAAAGTGACAGGTTGCTCAGCGTTCTGTAGATAGTTCACCACCAATAACTGCAGACCACTAGCTGGCAACTGCTGAAAGGATTCGATATTATTATAGTTGGTTAGAAATCGAATTTTATCATTGACAATTTCAACTGTGATATTGGTTTTTACTAACAGGTATTCATTTAAAAATGGATGATGCCTGAATATAGAACGAAGATATTCGAAGAGCATATTGTTCAGCTTAAGTTTACTTCGAACGTTCATATTTTTTAAGGGACGATTTAGACGATTGGACTCCATGGTCATCACACCAGTGAAAGTGAAGCTACTAAAGGGTGAGGTTTTGAAGGCCATCCGGCTGAGATAACGTAACAAACTGAACTCGATTCGCAACTCTTTTTGCCTGAATTTTTCAGGGTTCTTTTCTATAAAATCTTTCAATTGCAGGTAAAGCACGGGACTTGACAACATCAGTCCATTTTGCAATTCTGGTAATAATGCCAGCTGCTGAATTGTTTTTTGATGTGAGGTTTCCGATTTTTGATATAACGGCTCGTTTTCCGCATAAAAATTCTCCAGTGCGGATTGATTTAAAAAGTAGGCTTCAAAAACACCGAATAATGACTCGGAATTAAGTATTTTTACCAATTTCAAATGTTCTGCTGTGATCTTTTTGTAATTAAATACCTTTCTTTTAATGTTGATCAGTTTTTGGCGGAGCTGATCATCAGTTTGCAGACTTATCACCGGAAACAGCGCATCGCATATTTTTCCAGCAAGGTCTTCCCTCCTTTTTAAATAAAGATGATGTGTTTCGATCAATTTTTCACTTTGCCTAAATGTAAGCGCATCGAAAACTTGGTGCTTAAGACTTGCGTATCGTACTAAAGAATAAGGAAATATCTTGACTGCCATAAATAGACTTATAAGTTAACGAAGTTCATCGCCCGAGTTCCAGCTGGTTTTTGATCAGGTGATAATATTGCCCTTTGGTTTGAAGCAACGCTTGATGCGTACCTACTTCTTTGATTTCGCCTTGTTGAAGCACCACGATCTGGTCAGCATTTTTTACTGTGCTGAGTCTATGGGCAACGATAAGCACTGTCTTTCCCCTGAAAAAAGCATTTAAATTATTTACAATAGAAAGTTCATTTTGCGCATCCAGCGAATTAGTTGCTTCATCCAGAAATACATAATCTGGATTACGGTATATCATTCTAGCGATTAATAGTCGCTGTTTTTGGCCTTCACTTAATCCATAGCCATCTCTGCCAACTACCGTTTCATAACCAAATGGCATTTTTAAGAAAAAGTCATGCATATTAGCCATCTTTGCTGCATCATAGAGGCGATCAAAGTCTTTAACCCCGGCACCAGCAAAAATGTTATTGGCAATGGTATCCATAAAAACGTAACCATCTTGCATTACCACGCCACAATGCAATCGCCATGATTTTGCATTAATAGTTTCGATATTCTGATTGCCTATTTGAAGGTTTCCAGCGGTTGCAGCATAAAACTTGAGCAAAAGTTTGATTAGCGTTGTTTTTCCGCTACCACTTGTGCCTACAATCGCGGTTACTTTTCCTGCCGGTATTGTTAAACTAATATCTTTTAATACCAATGCACTGTGTTTGCCACCGTAGCGGAAAGAGAGCCCATCCAATAAAATGTCTACCGGGCCAGCTGGTTTCAATTCCTCCTCCACACCGTAATCTTCCTCAGTTTCCTGTTGCACCTCATCTATCCGCAGTAAACTAAATTTCGCGTTTTGAGAAACCCTGGAAAATTCGACTAACTGATTTACCGGTGCATTTAATTGACCACAGATATAGGTAATGGCGAGCATCCCGCCTAAGGTTACCTGATCATGAATCACCAACATGGCCGCCGCGTAGGTAATCAGCACGTTTTTAACCTCGTTGATAAACGAACCAACGCCTTGCATGCGCTGATCGAGTTGTAAAGCCTCTAGTTTGAGATCGAAAGATTGGTCTTGTAATCCTTCCCAGAGTTGTTTTTTTTCATCTTCGCTTCCCGTTAATTTGATCTCCTGCATGGCATAAAAGATTTCAAGCAGCAATTGCTGGTTTGCAGAAAGTACCTTGAACTTTTTTTGGTCGATAATTTTTCGTTTCTGCTGAAAAGAATTTGACCAGATGATGCTAATTCCGGCACCTGCAATAAATAATAGAAATATCTGCCAGTTATAGTGAAGTAAAACCCCACCGAGGACTATCAAAGTGATGGCTGATAAGATAAAGTTGATTAGTGAGTTGGTGAGAAATTCCTCGATACGCTGGTTGTCGTTTACACGCTGCATGTTATCTCCTGCCTGCCTATTATCAAAAAAGGAAAAAGGCAATTTCATCAGTTTGGCGAGAAAATCCTTCAGCATGGAGATGCTCGTGCGCGCACCAATTTTAAACAGCAATCTCCCGCGCACAAAATCCATGAGCATCCGTCCAGAAAAAAGCATCAGCTGAGCTAAGCAAATCAGCAATAACAAATTTGTGTTTTTACCTTGAATCCCCTTATCTACAATCATTTGCGTAAGTAATGGGATAACGAGCGAAAACCCACTCGCCAGCGCCAAGCTCAGGGCTATCGGAAACCAGCCTTTACTGTGCAATTTTAGGTAAGGAAGAAGGTTCCACAGTGAAGTCTTATGCTCGGGCTTATCTTCCATTTTATGAAATGATTTTGTCGTCTCCAACAATAATACCCTACCAATCTGGGTATTATTGCCAGTATTCCATCCGGGTAAAAATTCAGCAGCCCGTAATTTTATTTTATCATTGAGTGCCGGATCTGCTAGATATAAAACCTCATCCGTTACTTCGTAAACAACAACGTAATGTTCTTTTTGCCAATGGACTATGCATGGCATTGGCAACCTTTTTAATTGATTGAACTCTAATTCTACCGCCAAGGTTTTGAAGCCAATATTTTCTGCCGCATCAATTAAATCGAGCAATGTAGTGCCTTGCTTTCCAATTTTACAAAGCTTTCTTAAATGCTGCATTGGAATTTTTTTCCCATGATAGTCGGCAACCATTTTAAGACAAACCGGACCACAATCCATGGCATCTGGCTGCTTGTAAAATGGGTACTTTCTTCTTCGCATAAAATCTTTAACCATGCTAAATCTCAAAAATTGTAAATGCAATACTGTTGCAAATATGTAAAATATAATGCAACTTTGATGCATTATAAAAATTAATCTTTCAATGAAAAAAAATGACTTTGCCACTTGGCAAATGCTGATAAAAAAAGAATTGCTGGTGTTTTACCGAAACCAGACAATGATCATTTCGACGGCGATGATTTGGTTACTTTTTATTGCAGCTGCCATTTGTACTTGCCTAGATTACCAGTCTGCTCATGCACAAAGGGTTCAGGCGAACACGCTATTCAGGCAGCAATGGGAACATCAGCAACGTAATCCACATGATGCCGCCCACTTTGGCACTTATCTTTTTAAATCGATTAATCTGTTGAACGTTTTTGATACCGGTTTAGATGACTATGCCGGGACCACCTATCGTGTTGAGGCCCATGTGCAACATGAACCCGATGCCACCAGTGCCGAAGGAAATGATGGCTCCATGCGTTTCGGTCGACTTACAATAGCATTGATTTTGCAACTGCTGGTTCCACTCTTACTGCTGTTCATTACCGCAACCAACATCACCACTGAAAAAGAAAACGGCACGTTGAAGATGCTGCTTGCTCAAGGATTAAGCACTTCCAAATTAATTTGGGCAAAGGCTATCTCTAGTTATCTCTTTATCGGAGCGGTGGTTTTACCCATCTTTTTATTAATGATTTTGATGTTGTTCACCTCACCGGGATCTATTCTACTCCTCCCCAGACTTTTGTGGGTGATGTCTGCATTTCTACTTTATTTTTTTCTGATTGCATTATTAGGTACACTGATTTCTACCTGGAGTGGAAATTCTGGCAAAGCCCTGTTGACGGCTTTGAGCTGCTGGATTTTGATGAGCATTGTTATACCTAAGCTACTCACCGGGATTGCAGATCGCAGCTATTCACCAATGTCCCGTGCCGCCTTTACCGATCTGGTAGAACAAGGATACCGAAAAGGGTTAAACGGAAATGATCCCTATGCAGCCCGTGGGGAAAGATTTGTTAAGAAAATGCTCAAAAATTATCATGCGGATTCTGCTAGCCAGTTGCCATTTAACATTGATGGTTTGACGCTCCAATACCATGAAGATTACCGGACATTAGTGTTTAACCACTATTTAGCGCAGGTAGGACAACAGTTTGAACAACAGCAGCAGTTTTTAACCATCGCAGGGATATTTAATCCGTTTATTTCCATCAAACGAATTTCCATGGCACTGTCTGGCACGGATTATTATCATCACCACTACTTTTTTAAACAAGCTCAGCACTATCGAAATCACTTAATCAAAAAGCTTAATGTGCAGCTGGCTATGCATAGCAAAGGCATAAAGGGAGAGTACAAAGTTGGTCCGCAATATTTTACTCAAACTAAAAGCTTCACAGATGACCTTCCGCCAATTGAAGAGGTGATTCGACTAAACCAGATTGCGTTCGCAGCTATTTTGGGTTGGATCATGCTGCTTGCGTTAGTGCTCCGGTTTATTGCTTCATTTTATTTAGCCCGTAATTATGAATCTGTTTAAAACTGTGTTTGCGTTTGAATTTCGGATGCTCCGGAGGGAAAGAATAGTGATGTACTTAATTTCTTGCTTTTTTCTGATCGGTCTGTATAGCATCTATAGTGGTTACTGCGTCGCTAAAAAGCAAATTACAGCAATAGATAGTTTGGAAAGAACTTACGACAATAAGTTTATTGAACTAGTGGGTAGTTTTAAGGCAGATACCACGACTACTGAAGGAAAAATCAGTTTTGCGCAAGCTGGCATCCCCTCTGTAATTGAATATCGGAATCCGCTTAATGCAGTACATCGGCCAGCAAAGCTCATGTCGCTTGCTATTGGGCAACGGGATTTGTTGCCCTATTATGATGTGATTACGAGAAGACGAAATGCAGTACAGTCGCCAAATGCAGAAACTGCCAATCCTGAAATGCTTGCGGCCGGGAATATCGATCTCGCATATGTAATCATTTACCTGCTTCCTCTCCTGGTGATTGCTTTATCTTATAACACCTGGTCAAAAGAACAGGAACAACAAACCGATCGACTCATCGCTGTTCAAGGCAAGCATCTTGAACGCATTATTGTTTATAAGCTCGGCTTCAGATTCACCCTGGTTATTTTTTTAACCTGGGTGCTGAGCTACATCGGAATGTTTAGTGATGCAATGCTAAATTCTTTCGACCTGGTTACTGCCTTATTCTGGTTTTTCGCAGTTACTTCTTATATCATATTCTGGTTTTCAATTTGTTTATTCTTAATCAAACTGGGCAAAAATTCTGCTGCGAATGCCCTCTATCTATTGGCAGCATGGTGCTTCTTCCTGCTGGTATTACCTGCCATTACCAATACTATTGTTCGCCAAACATATCCAATTCCCTTAAAAACAAATGAAGCCGTTGCGTTAAGAGAAAACAGCGAAACCATCTGGGCGATGCCTAAACAAGCGCTTATTGATACGTTTTATCTTAACAACCCGAAATATACTGCTTTAAAAAGTCCAGCCGATACTAGTGAAAATAGCACCGTTCGATTTGTCGCTTATTACGATCTTTTAGGCCGGAAGATGACTGCTGCAGTAGATAACTTCAACCAATATCCTCAAAAACAAAATGCCGTTTCAGCCAGATTAAGTTGGATTAATCCAGCTGTCAAAACGCAAAACCTGCTGAATTTAATAGCAGAAAGCGGTCTTAATGATTATTTAGCTTATCAAAGTCAGGTCAATCGTTTTCAAAAAACCTGGGTTGATTTTATGACAAACTATATTATCCACAACAGAAATTTAACCTTAACCGACTTTTACCATCTCCCGAAATTTGATATGCTACCTGCACCCGGAAAGAAAAAAGAGATCATTATTGGTATCCTAGGCCTGCTCGCAATAGCATCGTCTATCCTATTATTAAGTAGAAAAATAAAATCACCGTTATAAAATCCATTACCATCAATTTAATAAAATCACAGAAATGAAGAAAAAACTTTACCTTTCATTAGTCATTCTTTTTTATATTACCCAATTATTTGCCCAACAACCAGGCAAAGCAAAATCTACTTTGGATTCGAATAAAACCCAACAGTTAAGAGAAGTGAGCATTGCTGGACAAAAAGCAGCGAAATTGCGAAAGGACACTTTGGCTGCTGCCCTTAGGATGCAGATTCCACTGCTTCAAATGCCTCAAAACATCATCAGTATTTCTTCGGCATTGATCCAGCAGCAAGGAAGTTTTCAATTGAGAGACATGGCCAGGAACGCCAGTGGAATTTATTTCGGATACAATAGTTCACCTTTCGATAATTCTGCTTCCATTAAAATTAGGGGTTTTAACGCATCTACCACCATTAACGGGATGCCCAGCCGACTGGTTCTTGGCGCGACCCTGGATGATGAAGCCTTAATTGAGAGTTTAGAATTTATCAAAGGCCCG
Organism: Bacteroidota bacterium; assembly: GCA_037032985.1. Taxonomy (GTDB): domain Bacteria; phylum Bacteroidota; class Bacteroidia; order Sphingobacteriales; family Sphingobacteriaceae; genus Pedobacter. The sequence continues at coordinate 36,661 of JAZBLB010000022.1, read as the reverse complement.
GCGGGATTTATCAATGCTGTTGGTGAACCAGGAGGAACCTTAAACATCTCCACAAAAGTACCAAAAGAAAAACTGTTGAATGTTCAGCTTACGGGGGGAAATTATAATTTATTCAGGTCAACCGTGGATGTGGGCAGTAAAGCATTGGACAAAGGCTTTTCTTACCGATTCAACGCCGCTTACCAGCGTCAGGATTCTTACCTAAACCACATGAAAACCGAAAAATATGTAATTGCTCCGGTGCTTCAATACAACTTTAGTCCGAAAACATATGTGATTGCAGAATATAACTATATTCGGGGTGAGGTAAAAAATGGTTCCTCTATTAATAAACTTCGCCAGGATAAGGATGTATTGCAAGATCCGATTGGCGTAAATTATAGCGCAGGTATCGGGCTTCCTTTGAGTATTGCCCAAACACACACTGGTCGATTAGTCGCTGTGCATAAATTCAATTCTAACTGGCAGTTAACCTCCCAATCAAATTACGTTAAAGCACCATCTATCCAGTGGTATATGGTTTCTTCAAATAACAGAACATCAATCAGTTTTGACGATGGAGGTAAAACTAAGCGAATATCCAGCAATTCAAATTTATTGGGTGAAACTTATAATACCAATCTATTTTTGAATGGAAAATTTAATACGGGTGGGTTTAAACACACATTATTGATTGGCGGAGACTATACTCAGGGAAAAGATTCGCTTTCCACCTATTATGGCAGTAATTCAATCGCTTTTGACCGCAACAATCCGAATTATGAAGTAGATCCGGCTGCGGTTGCCGTAACGAAAAGATCTATCAGACAGGAAAATAAGATTCACTATACAGCTGCATACGTTTACGATAATATAGCTTACGATAAATTTATGTTAACTGTTGGTGCACGGTATACCGAATACCGAAATCAGAATATTTTAACCACAACCAGAGGACCGCGTGCACCCGATCAATACAAACAACATGCATTTTCGCCCCGCTTAGCACTAACCTTTACTCCTGATTCTACCTCTTCGGTCTATTTTCTATATGATCAATCTTTTGTGCCTCAAACCGGACAAGTTGTAACCGAAACAACAGAAGGAAGCACGGCAGGACAGCGTACAGTGACTGGAACGAAACCAATAGAGCCTCAATTTGGAAATAGCTTTGATCTTGGTTTTAAGAAAAAATGGTTTAATGGGAAGCTGCTGACCACGATAAACGGTTTTCATTCAGCGAAGCAAAATGTATCTGCAAGAGATTTCAGAAGCTACACAGCTGCGGCTGGTGCAGTAGCTTATTACCTGCAACTGGGTGAAGTGGTAAGCAACGGGATTGAAGTTGATGTGATTGGCAATATTACAGACAGACTTTCGTTAGTTGCAAATTATACATATGTAGATGCGAAGATCACTAAAGACAATAACCTCGATCCCACTCCAGATAACCCTTCCATAGTAGGACAAAAAATGCCCGATGTTCCGCAACAGATCTTTAATACCTGGATTCAATACAGTATTCCCTTAAAAGGCTATAATAAAATATCTTTAAGTGCCGGTCAAACCAGTATTTCAAAACTTTCAGCCATTAGCCAGCGGGATGTTTTCTTACCGAACTACACCAAATTTGATGCTGGAGTAAGCTTTACTAATCCAAAATATTGGGTGAGGATAATTGCAGATAACCTGGCGAATAAACGTTACATGTCTGCTGGTGATATCACTACCGACTTCCCCTATGCAGGTAATAACTATTTCTTTGTGGAAGGAGAACCCTTCAACATCAGATTTTCTGTGGGAATCAAGTTTTAGCACTTGATGAATTGAAGTATCGCCGATACAATTGCTAACGCTACAATTGTATCGGCAATTCCTATTTAAATCTCGTTGCTATAAACAGATCTGATCGCATCTCTTAGATTATATTTCGACGCCATTACCTCGCCATATGCACCTGCGCTGCGAATGGCAAAAATGTCACCTCTGAAAGAAATTGGCTGTTCTACTTCCTTTCCAAAACAGTCCGTACTTTCGCAAATCGGCCCTACGATATCATACTTGATGGTGTTGGCAGATTCCTCAACACGGCTTAAATTTTCGATTTTATGATAGGCTTGATAAAGGGCCGGACGCATCAATTCTGTCATGCCGGCATCTAAAACTACAAAGTTTTTCTTCTTGCCATTTTTAATGTATAAAGCTCTTGTAATGAGTGATGCAGACTGCCCAACAAGGGCCCTTCCCAGTTCGAAGTGTACTTCTTGCCCGGCTTTAATCTCCAGGAAGTCATTAAATATCTTAAAGTAAGATTCGAAGTCAGGTATTTGATGATCAGGATGATAATAGTCGATACCTAAACCTCCACCTACGTTTAAAACTTTCAGCGTAAAGCCTTTATCTTCAAACCAGGTTGCAAACTCATTCACCCTGACACAAAGATTTTTATATACATCAAGGTTGGTAATCTGAGAACCGATATGGAAGTGAATGCCGATGAATTTTAAGTTTGCAGATCTTTTTAATGTCTCTGCACATTCTGGTAAATCCCAGGAGTTGATTCCAAATTTATTTTCATCTAAACCTGTGGTGATATTATGGTGCGTATGTGCATCAACATTCGGGTTAATCCGAATGGCCACCTGTGCAACTTTCCTTTTTGCTGCTGCGAGTTCGTTTAGTACTTCAAGTTCCTGAATAGACTCTACATTGAAGCAATAGATATCAAGATCCAGGGCTTCATTAATTTCTTTATCTGATTTTCCGACTCCTGCAAATACTATTTTTTGGTGATCGAAACCAACTTCTACCGCCCTTCTCACTTCTCCGGCGCTCACGCAGTCTGCACCAAAACCAACGTCTTTTATTTCTTCAAGCAAAACAGCATTGAAGTTAGCTTTTAAGGCATAGTGGATATGAAAATGATAGGGAGCTGCTGCCGCTGCGCATGTACGAAGTGTTTCTTGCAGTAAATCGGTATCATAATAGTAAAATGGCGTTTCTATATTGCTAAACTTTGATATATCTTTATGGGCGAACATGTTCAAATTCCTTATTATAATTTTAATTTTATTCTTTGGGCTGGTATACTTCGGTAATTACCTCGATTTAAAGAATGGAAGAATTACCCAAAAACAATATAACGGGAAAATCAGATTTTCTCTGGTCTTACTTCTGATTGTATTGTTCCTCCTATTTATCAAAAAATGAAGATTATTGCAGCCATATTTATTGCATTAATTATTTCCTTAGGCCTGTTAAATTCCTATAAGAAATACAAAAATGATCAACTTCCAAAAGGCTTTTTAGCATTACACTGCATATTCGGCCTTTTGGTTATTTCAGGTACGTTTTATCTGTTATTCGAATAACCGATTGTGCAGACTTCTTAATGCTTCTGTTTTATATTCGCTCAAAATGAGTAAAGAAACGTTGTAATTGCTTCCACCATAAGAGATCATCCTGATTGGAATGTGCTTTAAGCCTTCTAAAACCCTGCTGGCAAAACCATGTTTTTCAGAACCGAAATCTCCTACAACGCAAACAATGCTATGGTTGGTATCTACCTCAACTTTTCCAAAACTTTCCAGTTCTTCGATAATTTTTGGAAGATTTCCTGTTTCATCAATGGTAAGCGAAACTGCAACCTCAGATGTTGTGATCATATCGATTGGTGTTTTATAGCGTTCGAATACCTCAAAAACCCGACGAAGAAAACCATAAGCCAATAACATTCGGCTGGATTGAATGCGAATGGCGGTAATCCCATCTTTCGCGGCAATTGATTTTATTTTTCCTTTTTCGCTATCGTGCGTGATCAATGTTCCGGCCGCTGATGGTTCCATTGTATTCAGCAAACGAACTGGAATCTTGTATTTTTGCGCAGGAAAAACAGATTGCGGATGAAGAATTTTTGCGCCAAAATATGCCAACTCTGCTGCTTCATCGAAAGATAGTTGTGCAATTGGCTTAGTACCTTTTACAATTCTGGGATCATTGTTATGCATCCCGTCAATGTCTGTCCAGATCTGCACTTCTTCTGCCAAGATTGCAGCGCCCAACAAAGAGGCGGTATAGTCACTTCCGCCACGGCGCAAGTTATCTACCTCTCCAAAGCTGTTGCGACAAATAAATCCTTGTGTAATGAATAGTTTATTTCCTTTATGTTGTTCTAAAAGTGGCGTTAAGTGCCTAGTGGTAAATGGAATATCGGGTTCGTTATCTTCGTCCGTTTTCATAAAATCCAACGCTGGCAACAAGACTGATTCGATTCCGATTGATTTTAAATAGATGTGATATAAGGTTGTGGAAAGCAATTCGCCTTGTGCAAGAACCACTTTTTCTTCTACAGGTGTAAAAATATCATTGGTTAAAACGGCTAAAAAACTAAAATGATAATCAATCACTTCGTTCCCCATCTCCTGAAAATCGGCAGCAGGCAAAAGCTCAATAACGAAATCCTTATATTTTTGATATAAATTTTCTACGGCAGTACTTCCGTTCTTCTTATCTCCGGCTAAAAAATAATTAGAAATTTCCACTAAACTATTTGTAGTTCCAGAAACGGCTGATAACACTACAATCTGTTTTTCATTTGGATTAATAATATCCAATAACTTCGTCATGCGCTCGGGACTACCAACAGATGTACCCCCAAATTTTAATATTTTCATCTACTTAATTATTTTTTAACCTGTGATAAAAGCCAGCAATACTTTACATAATTCCCCTCGAACTGTGAAAAAGTTACAATGGTTTTATTTTAATACCGGAATTTCTTTATTATTGTATCGGGGCGTGAAAATAAGCAAATCAAGCTTAAAAGCAACATCCTCAACAAAATAAAATTTGGATAAATCGAAATAAATGAATTTTGACGAAACTTCATCCAGGAAATTTTGTTCAACACGAGATATTTAATTAAAAAAAAGCTCAATGCAAGCAATTGACCAATCTACACAAGCCACCATTAACCAATGGTTAGGCGGTAATTACGATGAGAAAACAAAGGCAGAAATACAGGCCTTAGTTGATCAGAACGCAACAACAGACTTAATCGATTCATTTTATAAAAGTTTAGAATTCGGAACCGGAGGCTTACGTGGCATCATGGGTGCTGGTTCAAACAGAATCAATAAATATACTATTGGAACTGCAACTCAAGGGTTGGCAAACTATTTAAACAATAAATATCCAGGTGAAAAAATCAGTGTAGCGATTGCACATGATAGTCGCAATAACTCAGATTATTTCGCTAAAATCACAGCTGATGTTTTTTCTGCAAATGGAATCTATGTTTACTTTTTTGAAGAACTAAGACCAACTCCAGAACTTTCTTTCGCTGTGCGTCATTTTGGCTGCAAAAGTGGTGTAATGTTAACAGCATCCCACAATCCTAAAGAATATAATGGCTATAAAGCTTATGGCGCAGATGGCGGTCAGTTCACTTCTCCTGATGATAAACTGGTAATTGATGAGGTAAATAAGATCAGCAGCATTGATGAGGTTAAGTTTGATCGTGTGGATGCCAATGTTGAGTTAATCGGCGAAGCGGTAGATAAATTGTATTTAGATGGCATCACAGCGCTTTCAATATCTCCTGAAGCCATCAAAAGACAGCATGATTTAAAAATTGTATACTCTCCTATTCACGGAACCGGGATTACACTTGTACCGAAAGCATTAGCGCAGTTTGGCTTTACCAACGTTACTGTTGTTGAAGAGCAAAGCAAACCTGATGGTAATTTCCCAACGGTTGTTTATCCAAATCCTGAAGAAAAAGACGCATTAACGTTAGCCATGAATAAGGCGAAGGAAATTGATGCAGATTTAGTATTGGCAACCGATCCAGACGCTGATCGTGTAGGTATTGCAGTAAAAGATAATGATGGCGAATGGGTTTTGTTAAATGGTAACCAAACCGGAAGTTTACTAATTAATTACTTGTTAACCGCATGGCAGGAAGCTGGTAAACTAGATGGCAACCAATTCATTGTAAAAACAATTGTAACATCTAACCTCATTGAAGAAATTGCAAAGAAAAAAGACGTTACTTACTATAATACCTTAACTGGCTTTAAATATATTGGTCAGGTAATGACTGAGCTTGAAGGGAAAAAATATTTCATTGGCGGCGGAGAAGAAAGTTACGGCTATTTAATTGGCGATTTGGTTCGCGATAAAGATGCGGTTGTTTCTGCTGCTTTCATTTCTGAGATGACTGCTTACTATAAAGATAAAGGTGCAAGCTTATATAATGCCCTGCTTGATATGTATGTAGAATATGGCTTATATAAAGAAGATCTGGTCTCGCTTACTAAAAAGGGTAAAACCGGCGCAGAAGAAATCAAAGCCATGATGGTGAAATTCAGAGAGAATCCACCTGCAGCATTAGGAGGTTCTAAAGTTTCGGTATTGAAGGATTACGAATTAAGTCAGGAGACTGATTTGGCGACCGGAAAGGTAACTAAACTAGATTACCCTACTTCTGATGTGCTACAGTTCATCACAGAAGATGGAAGCATCGTTTCTGCTCGTCCAAGTGGTACAGAACCAAAAATTAAATTCTATTGCAGCGTAAATGCACCTTTAGCTGATCGCGCTGATTTTCCGAAAGTAAACGAAGAGTTGGGAGAGAAAATCAAGACTGTAATGGCTGATTTACAATCTTAAGCAGGTTTTTTTTTGTAATTTAAGATCATAAAAATTCAGAGCCACAGATGATGTATCATCTGTGGCTTTTTTTGGATGCGAAATTATAGGACGGAACGATCAGGCATGATAGGTTTTGTCCCGCAGATTACGCAGAACTTTACCACTTACTTTTGCGAAAATCTCCGAGATCTGCGGGACTAGTTTTACTTTAGTAATGCTGACAAGCAGGCGTCCTACGTTTTTCTCCCGCGGATCACGCTGATTACGCAGAACCTTACCACTTACTTTTGCGAAAATCTCCGAAATCTGCGGGACTAGTTTTATGCTACTAATGCTGAACTAGCAAACATGATACTTTTTTGTCCCGCTGATCACGCAGATTACGCAGAATCTTACCACTACTTTTGCGAAAATCTCCGAGATCTGCGGGACTAGCTTTACTTTACTAATGCTCAACAAGCAGGCATGATAGGTTTTTGTCCCGCAGATCACGCAGATTCCGCGGATTTTTAATGCTAGGTTTCGCGAAAATCACTGAGTCTGCAGGACCTGTTCTTTAATTACCTATTGTGCAGAATACAACGTCTTTTTTAATTCACTTTTACTCCAATTCTTGATCGTTAATATTAAAGGAGGTGAAAAATTTATTACCTTGCAACCGAATTAGCATGTTTAAAAAAGCCCTGATATTTTTTTTAGTAATCTGTACCATATCAAATTGCTATATGCAGTTGGTAGTGTACTCTGGTTACCAAATGAATAAGGAATACATTACATCAGTATTTTGTATCAATAAGGCTCATCCTGAACTTCATTGCGACGGGCAATGTTTTCTTGCCAAAAAATTGAAGGATTTAGATGGGAAAAACAAACAAATTCAGGAAACACTTAAGAAAATTATAGAGGGTGATCCTGGATTCGAAATGCTAACAGTAAATCATCACCTTCCCTACTTCACTATTAAATCTGAAAGCCTTTATCTAGAAAAACCAGTTAAAGACCTTTCCATTTCTATCTTTCATCCTCCGAAAACACTTTAAATTTTCAGCTTAGTGCTGACGAATTGATTGCTTTTTCAAAGCCCGCGTTAGTGATAGCACAGCATATCGTAAAGCATATTAATGAAACTAAATTTCCAGTAGCTTATCCTCCCTGGTGTACTTGCAAAAAAGCATGACATCAAGGAGCTAAAACCACTGTTGTAATCAATTTTTACCATTCAATTTTCATTCGCATCATCTCAACCATACTAGTGATGCATAATTATACCCATCCCTGACGTAGAAATTCAGAAACTCAGACAGGAACAAATACCAAATACAAATTTAATTAAAAATCATATGAAAAATATAATAACACTAGTGTTTTGCGGAATCGTTTTACTCTTCAGCGCCTGCAAAACGGAACCAAACTCAAAAGCAATAAAAAAAGAAGTGCTAAATATTCATGATAAACTTATGATGGACGGCGGAAAGGTAATCGCTAATAAAATGAAGCTAGATTCCATTTTAAAGTCAGACAAAATTCAATCTCCTCAAGACTCTGTAAAAGTAGCCAACTTAATTACAAACTTAAATCAAGCTGATGAAAGCATGATGGATTGGATGCATGGTTTCAAGGATGACTTTAAAGGTAAAACTGAAGAGGAAGATTTGAATTACTATAAGTCTGAAATGGTAAAGATCAGGCAAGTTGAAGATGATTATATTAAAGTTACGAAAGCATCCGATTCGGTACTGAAAGAATACAATGCTACACCGACAGAAAAAATGAATATGGAACATCATAAACATTAAAATTCTCCCGCTGATTGAACAGACCTTCGCGGAACAGTAAAATATCTGCGTTTATCTTTTAAATCTGAGGGAGACATTAAAAACAAAAATTAATTCCTCTCCTGCAAAACAGAGGTAGTATATTTACACATTAATAAAAAATCATGAATAAAATTATTTCTTCGATAGCGATTTGTATGCTATCTGTTACCATGCTCTCCTCTTGCAAACAAGACAAAAAATTACCTTTCTACGGTGAGCGTCATGCTGAGACAGTTAGAGATGCTGCTGGTGTAGAAAAAATTGATACCGTTTACCAAACCATTCCTAACTGGTCTTTCTTGAATCAAGATAGCGTTGTTACCACTAATAAGGCCACAGACGGCAAAGTGTATATTGCAGATTTCTTTTTTACTTCTTGCAGTACCATTTGTCCAACAATGCACAGAAACTTAATGACTGTTTATAATGATTTTAAGACTAATCCTGATGTGATGTTTGTATCACATACGATCGATTTTAAGTATGATAAACCATCAGTCTTAAAAAAGTATTCACAAAAGCTTGGCGTTGATGAGAACAAATGGCTGTTTCTTTATGGAAGTAAAGACAGTGTTTATACTTTAGCAGAGAAAAACTACCTGGTGGCAGTTGGTGAAGATAGCACTGCTAAAGATGGTTATATCCATCAAGGTTACCTTGTTCTAATTGATAAAGACAGGCGAATTCGCGGTGCTTATGATGGTACCAAGGAAGATCAGGTAGCACAGCTGAAAAAGGATATTCCGGTTCTACTGGCAGAATATAAAAAATAAAATATCACTCAAGAAAGCGACGTGATGAGGAAAAATGATCCATCACGTTGCTTTTCTCGCTATAAACTAATATCAATGCGCAAATATATTGTTACTTCTATTTTCCTGCTTTCCATTATCGCGATCATAGCTGCCTGTCAAAATCAGGAAACCATCGATTTACAAAATTACATGTCTAATGGTAAAGATATCTACAAAACTAAGTGCCAGAATTGCCATGGAGAAAATGGCGAGGGTTTAGGTCAGCTTGCTCCGCCTTTAACAGACTCGGTCTTTTTGAAAAACAACAAAACCAGATTGGCTTGTATGATAAGAAACGGCTTTAATGAGCCAATTGTAATCAACGGCAAAACTTATAAAGAAAAAATGCCAGCTTTCCCGGAATTAGCAGATATAGACGTGGCACAGGTGATGGTTTATGTAACCAATTCTTTTGGCAATAAACAAGGATTTGTACCCTATAGCAAAGTTTCTATTCAATTGCAGAATTGTAAATAATCAATAATTTTAGTGTCTTTCTAATTTAAAACAAGCATCTTTGCGCAAAATGCAGGTTGTTCTATCGCTGTTTCGATTTATCGGGAGAGAGGAAAGTCCGGGCAACGCAGGGCATCCCGCTTTCTAACGGAAAGGGATTGAGGAATGAAAACCTGAATTACGGAAGAGTGCAACAGAGAATATACCGCCCTTTTTCACTTGCGATCTTGGGTAAGGGTGAAAACGTGCGGTAAGAGCGCACGAGCATTACAGGCGACTGTAGTGGTTTGTAAACCCCGGGAGTTGAAAGACCAAATAGGCTAACGCATGTAGGGCTGCCCGTCCGATGTTAGTGGGTAGGTCGTTAGAGATAAATGGCAACATTTATACTGGATTAATGATAGAAGTTCTGAGTAATCAGAAAACAGAACCCGGCTTATAGACCTGCATTTTTTATAATTTCCTACTAAAACATTTTTTAGAAATTATCGTTTATAGCGTAACTTAATGTATAAAAAAGTATACATTAATTTAAAAATAATATATTCGCATTCAACTAGAATAAAAACACCAAATGGCCAAACTACTAATTATTGATGATGAGCGGGCAATAAGAAGCACCCTACGCGAAATTCTGGAGTATGAAAATTATGACGTTGAAGATATCGATAATGGTATCGACGGCCTTGAAATGATCAAAAGGACAAATTTCGATCTGGTACTTTGTGACATCAAAATGAATAAGATGGACGGCATGGAAGTGCTTGAACAGGCGCAATTATTAAAGCCTGACCTACCTTTCATCATGATTTCAGGTCACGGGACAGTTGAAACCGCGATTGAAGCAAGTAAAAAAGGAGCTTTTGATTTTATTTCGAAACCACCTGATTTAAACCGCTTATTAATCACTGTTCGTAATGGTTTAGACCGGGGTAACCTGGTTACAGAAACTAAAGTTTTAAAACGAAAAGCCAGCAAAACCAGAGAAATTTTAGGAAGATCAGAAAGTATCTCTAAAATTAAGGAAACCATAGAGCGTGTTGCCCCTACCGAAGCCCGGGTTTTAATTACCGGAGCAAATGGTAGCGGTAAAGAGTTAGTTGCAAGGTGGTTACATGAAAAATCGAATCGTGCCGATAGCCCGTTAATTGAAGTTAACTGTGCTGCAATACCTTCAGAATTGATTGAAAGCGAGTTATTTGGACACGAAAAAGGTTCATTTACATCTGCGGTAAAACAACGGATTGGAAAATTTGAATTGGCAAACGGTGGAACTTTATTCTTGGATGAGATTGGCGATATGAGCCTTTCGGCCCAGGCAAAAGTGCTTCGTGCTTTACAAGAGCACAAAATCTCTCGTGTAGGTGGTGAAAAAGAAATAGAAGTTAATGTACGTGTTTTGGCGGCAACCAATAAAGATTTATTGAAAGAAATTGAGGATGGAAATTTCCGAATGGATTTGTACCACCGTCTGAATGTGATTAATATCCACGTGCCGCACTTAACAGAACGTACGGATGATATTCCCGTGATTGCGCAAAACTTCCTTGAGAGTATCTGCAGCGATTATGGAATGCCAGTTAAGAAAATAAATGATTCTGGAATGGCAGCTTTGCAAGCCTTGCCATGGACGGGTAATGTGCGTGAATTACACAATATGATCGAACGCTTAATAATTTTGAGTGATAAAGTCATTACAGAAAATGACGTTCGAGCTTTTGCCAACCCTGGTGGAGGGACTAATATAGGTGCCGCAACCAGCACACAAATTGCAGGTGCGAGTGGCGGTTCCGGCATGTCTTCATCTTTCGATAGCTTCAACAATTTTCAGGATTATAAAGATCACGCAGAAAAGGAGTTTATCAAGTTTAAGCTGGAAAAAAACAACTGGAACGTTTCCAAAACTGCTGATGAAATTGATATTCAGAGAAGCCACTTATATAGTAAAATCGAAAAATTCGGTCTTAAAAGAGTTGACAATCCATAGCTGATTCTGATAAATCAAAGTAATATAATAACAAAAAAACAGGATTGATTAATCCTGCTTTTTTGTTATGCCAATTTTCCGCAATCATATTTGATGAATGTGAATCAAACTTCGAATTTAGCTCATATAATCATTCTGCCTCATCAATAGCGCTCTATATTTACTAAAGATGGCTGTTTTAGAAACAAACCCTTTATAGACGTTGGCATCATCAACAACAGGTAAAAGCCAAACATTGTCTTGTTCCATTTTCTGTAAAACAATCTTTAGTTCATCATGCTCTGATATTGTATTAGGGGCCGCTTGTACCAAATCGGTAGCCATTAACCGGTCCTTATCCGGGTTACTGAACATCTCACCGAACAATTCTTCAATATAAATAATCCCTTTGAAATCGCCAGTTTCATCCGTAACTGCACAGATGTTTTTATGGGACTTTACAATCTCATTCATCTTTTCTGCAATTAAGTCGTTCATACGTAACTGCGGATAGGTCTTCTCAACAAGATATTTTAATTTCATCTGGTTTAAGACCGTTGTATCCTTATCTTCATGAGAGAGCAACTCGCCTTTATCTGCCAGAACCTTTGTATAAATGGAGTGTTGCTGAGAACTGCGATTAATTGCATACGAAATGGCAGTGGTAATCATCAGTGGCACCATCAAAATATAACCACCCGTAATCTCTGCAATCAGGAAAATGCCCGTGAGTGGTGCGTGCATAATGGAGCCCAAAGCAGCAGCCATACCGGCAACAATGAAGTTAGAAACATTAAGATGTGCAAGTCCGGAGAGATTAACCACATATGCAAAAATAAATCCAATCAGGCCACCCATAATCAGGCTTGGTGCAAATGTACCACCATTTCCACCAGCGCCAAGGGTAATGAGTGTAGCCAGCGATTTCATGAAAATCGTAACGACGGTAAAGAGGATAACTAATGCAGGTATGGTATTGTAGCTTTCAAAGATGCTATTGTTAATAACTGCCAGGTAATCACCTCTGAGTAGATTTTTCATGGTGATATATCCTTCCCCGTAAAGTGTAGGAAATAGAAAAACAAGCCCCCCCAGCATCAAACCACCCGCAATAACTTTAGTGTAAGGGTGCTTAATTTTGTAAAAGAGTCCTTTCACCGCGTAATTTGCCTTAGTGAAATAGATCGAAAACAATCCAATTAATCCAGCCAGAAGCACATAAAACAACAAAGCTTTGATTTCCCAGCCTTCGGTAACCAGGAAAAATAATTGTTGCGTATAAAACACCCGGGCCACCACTGCAGCTGTAGCAGCCGATAGTAATAATGGAATAAACGCAGGAATAGTAAATTCTGGAAGCAGAATCTCGATAGCAAATACAATTCCGGCAACTGGACTGTTAAAGGCTCCTGCTATACCGGCAGCCGCGCCACAAGCTACCAACATGGTAATTTCGCGATAAGATAAACCTAAAAAGCGACCAAGGTTTGAGCCGATGGCAGAACCACTGGTTACAATTGGCGCTTCTAAACCGGTAGAACCACCAAAACCTACGGTCACGGCTGCTGTGATGATTTGAGAATATATATTGTGTGCTTCTACCCTACTTGATTTCTTGGAAATGGCATAAAGCAATGGGGTTAAGCCCGTCTCAAACTTGTTTTTTCTGATGAAATACTTAATGTATAAAACAGTCAGAAAAATACCAATCATCGGGAAAATAAAAAATAAGTAGTACTTATATTTCCAATGCCAGTCCGACTGAAGGAATTCTTCAATATGATGGGTTAAACTTTTAATTGCAGCGGCAGCTAAGCCAGCTAGAATACCGACAATTACGGCCAGTATAATGAGGAAATTACGGTTTGATATTTTTGACTTTCTGTATTGATTTACGGTATCAAGGTAATTTACAAATCGGATATACATTCTATTGAATTTTAATAGACAGCGAACGTGCCAAATGTAGTTAAAAGTGTGTACCGAGACAATCTTTAACCCAATTATTTAAGCATCAAATTTATCCAAAAGCTTAATTAGGGTAGCAAAATCTTTCGGATATGGTGCATCGATGATAATGTCCTGATCATCCAGTCCTTTAAATACAAGATGCCTGGCATGTAAAGCGAACCGTTTCATAATAGGCTGTTCTTCTTCACCCTTAGCTAATTTATATCCACGTTTAATGGAAGATAAAAACACGGGTTTACCCTTATACATATCATCGCCAACTATCGCAGCCCGTTGTGTAGCCAGGTGAATGCGAATCTGGTGCATTCTACCGGTAATTGGTTTACACTCTACCAGGGTATAATGCTTATAATATTTTAGTGAATCAAAAATAGTTTCCGCCCGCTTGCCCTCTGCCCGATCGATAGTTACATTTTTATTCCCATCATTTAAAATTGGCAAATCTACCAGTAACTGATCAAAAATTACATGTCCATCTACCACAGCGTGATAGGTTTTGTCTACCTTTCTCCGCTCAAACTGCATTGAAGCATGTCGGTAAGCCTCAGGATTTTTAGCGATAATTAAAGCTCCAGAAGTTTCTTTATCCAAACGATGGCAAACCTGTGCATCATCGCTATATTGCTTAGCTAAACGCAAAACATTTGTTTCACCAGAACCACCCCGTTCATCTAGTGATGCCAGGAAGGGGGGTTTATTGATAACGATAAAATCGTTGTCTTCAAAAAGGATAAGATCTTTAAAATTTGGATACTTCAAACTGCGTACTGATTAATGAGGTGCAAAAATACGATTTTATTTTTATTGCCCGTTTAAATTAAGTTTAACGTGAAATTTAATTGTAGAAAACTCATTTGATGACATTGAGCTACAATAATCATCAAGGCTAATTGCTGAGATGGCTTTTAAACAATTATTACAGTTATAAAAGAATAACGTAAATCGATGCGCGTTTTACTAAAGCGATCTCGCTTGCCGCTCGCTCAAGCAAGGATCATTAAAGGCTAAGAAATTTCAAAAAAAACAGATTAACGTCAGCTAATGCCTTTGTTAATCTGTTGCAACCTCCTGAATAAATCAGGATTAAATTATTTAAGAAAGCTCAAACTTATAACCCACACCTTTTACAGTAGATACATAAGTTTCACCTAATTTTTCTCTTAATTTCCGAATGTGCACGTCAATTGTTCTATTGGTAACCACAACAGAATCTTCCCAAATGTTTTTAAGAATCGATTCCCGGGTGTAAACTTTGCCTGGTTTCGAAGCCAGGAGATATAACAATTCAAACTCTTTTTTCGCGAGGACTACTTTATTACCCCCTTGAAAAACTAAATAAGCTTCTCTATCGATTACTAGATCTCCAATTTCCAGCTTGTTTTCCGAAACCTCTTCTGTACCAGAATTTCTTCTTAGAATTGCATTGATCCGGCTTACCAAAGCACGAGGCTTGATTGGTTTGGCGATATAATCATCAGCACCAACATTAAAACCCGCAATTTCAGAGTACTCTTCACTTCTGGCCGTTAAAAACACCATGAAGGTGTTTTTGAACTCGGGAATTGCCCTCATCAGCCTGCAAGCTTCAATGCCATCCATTTTCGGCATCATGATATCCAGAATAATCAAATCAGGATGAACCTTCTTGGCCACTGTAATGCCTTCTTGACCGTTAGACGCCGTAAACACCTGATAGCCTTCTTTTTTCAGGTTGTATTCAATCAGTTCCAGGATATCCGGTTCATCATCAACAATTAATATTTTCTGACCTGCGTTATTCATAGTTAAATATTTGTTACGAAAGTACTGTCTCTGATGCAATTCTTAGTTAACCCTAAGTTAAGAAATTGTTAACGACTTAAATTAGTTTAACATTGAATTTGTTTTATCGTAACGTTTTTGCTAAAAAAGCTTCCAGTTCTTCGCCACGAAGGTTTTTAGCCACTATTTTTCCTGCCGGATCGATAAGATATGATGTTGGAATTGCCTGAACCTGATATTTTTTCACCGTTTCACCACTAAAATCTTTTAGTTCTGATACATGTGTCCACGTCAAACCGTCTGCTTTAATTGCACCTAGCCATGCTGCCTTATCTGTATCAAGCGAAATGCCAATGATATCAAAATTCTTGGATTTATATTTATTATAAACCTTAACTACGTTTGGGTTTTCCTGACGGCAAGGCTGACACCACGATGCCCAAAAATCAACCAGCACATATTTTCCTTTATAAGAAGACAGGCTTACCGGTTTTCCATCAGCGGTGTTAATGGTAAACTCTGGCGCAACTTGTCCCACCTGAACGGTTTTTAACAATGCCATCTGTTTCACAAACGTATCTACTGTTGCGTTACCTTTAATTTCTTCTTTAACTTCATCTGCAAAAGCTACCAGTTCTGCTTCAAACTCTTGCGGGCTTAAAGTATTCATGGCATAGAAACTCGCCAGTGTGCCTTTATTTTCCTTCGCAAATTTTAAAATTGAGGTATTTAACTGATTGATATAAGATTCATATTGAGGCTTCATTTCCTCCAGAACAGTCGCTCTGTTTTGAGGTTGCTTTGCAACTTTGGCTTCAAAGTCTGCCTGTAACTTTTCTACTTGTTTTGCGAAATTATTTCTCAGCGTATTGAGTTCTGATAGCTTTTCAACTTCGTTAGCACCGGATATCTTGTAAGCCATGGTTTTATCAGCCAGGTCGGCATCCAGCTTAATGTCATCGCCATTTTTCGCAATCAACATGAATTCATGATTTCCTACAGACACCCTAAAGAAATCGACAGATGGTGTTTTGCGAATAAATTTGAACTGGCCTTTTTCTGATAAATTAGTTGAATCAATAGCAACCATCTGGCTATTTTGCATTCCAAATAAAAATACTTTTTTTTCCGCTCCCGGGTTTTGGAAAGTGCCATCGATAGTGAAACTATCTTTCGGCTTACATGCTGTGAAAGCGATCGCGATCAACACAATCAGGCTCAGGTTTTTCAATTTCATTATTTCAGTTTTTCTAATATTGATTCATTTATTTTTTTAGCATCTGCTTTGCCTTTAGCCAGTTTCATTACATCACCAACAAACAAACCTAACACACCTTTCTTTCCTTTTTTGTAGGCTTCCACCTGCTGTGGATATTTATTTAACACTTCCTCAATAAAGCCTTCCAACTCATTGTTATTTTCACTCATCAGAAGATTTAAGGATTGTGCAAGTGCTGCCACATTTGAATTTTCATGATCCTCAACTACGGGCAATAGTTGTTGTATTGCAATTTGCTGGGTAAGTTTTTTATCATCGACCAGGTTTATTGCTGCAGCCAATTGTGCTGGCTTCACTTTATAATCGGCGATGGTAATTCCACGCTCGCCCAATACAGCTCTTATTGGGCCAACTAACCAGTTAATCAATATTTTTTTGGTATTAACTGTTGGCAATGCCTGATTGAAGTAATTAAGCAAATCTATATCCTCAGCAAATAATGTTGCATCAGCTTTAGTTATTCCGAAATCAGCGATCATTTGTCTAGAAATTTCATTCGGTAATGCAGGCATGGCCGATGTTATTTCAGCAAGCCAATCATCAGAAATGAATATGGGTTGTAAGTCGGGGTCTGAAAAATAACGATAATCATTCGCTTCTTCTTTGGTACGCATCGGTGATGTTGTGCCTTTGTCAGCATCAAAGTTTAACGTACTCTGAATAATCGTGCCGCCAGAACTAACCACTTCCACCTGGCGCCCAAATTCGAATTCCATCGCTCTGCGCACATTTCGCATCGAGTTTAGGTTCTTTACTTCACAACGTGTTCCAAATTCGGTCGTTCCCTGTTCCCGAATGGAAATATTTGCATCACAACGCAGACTCCCCTCTTCCATATTGCCATCACTCACATTCAAATGGCGAACCAGTTTTCTAATTTCACTCAATAATGCAGAGGCTTCTTCTGCACTTCGGATATCAGGTTCCGTAACAATCTCAATTAACGGCACGCCGGCACGGTTCAAATCTACCAGCGAATAATGATCATCTTGATCGTGAATGCTTTTTCCGGCATCTTCTTCGAGGTGAATGCGGTTGATGCCGATTCTTTTCGTTGTGCCATCATTCAGTTCTACATCTAAAAAACCATTAATGCAGATCGGTTGATTATCCTGTGTAATCTGATATCCCTTAGGTAAATCAGCATAAAAGTAATTTTTTCGATCGAAATGGTTAACCTGATTAATGGTACAATGAAGTGCTAATCCAATGCGAATGGCTTTTTCAACCACCTCTTTATTTAATTTTGGCAAAGCACCAGGTAACGCCAGCGAAACGGTAGAAATATTTTGGTTTGGCAATGCACCAAAGGAAGCACTATCTGCAGAGAATATCTTGGTATTCGTATTCAACTGAACATGTATTTCCAGTCCTGAAACGAGTTCGTAATTGTTTTCGGGTTTCCCTAAACTCATATAAAATGATGCCTTAAATATATTATGCTGGCAAATATAGTTAAAGAATGTCAAAACGAATTGACACAATTTAACTAGTATGTAATGGCAACGTCGATTTAAGTATTGGCAAAAATTCGAGTCAAAACTGTAGTGAAATCATTGGTTTTTGATATGACCTGATAAGTAACGATCATAGTGACCAACTGTAGATAAGATACTTGCCTATTGTGATGCAAACAATAAACATGACTGAGCATGCTACTTATCTACTTCAATGAAATTGGTTCTCCATAGGATGTAGCCTAGCCTGCCACAGCACTCGGCAACAAAATATTCAATGTCGGCCGGAACGTCATTCACAATGCGATAACGAATTTTGAATTTTGGATTATAACTCAAGTAAACTACTACATCATCTTTGGAAAATCCACGGCCGGTTAACGCCTGCAAATGCACATCGGCAAGTTCCTTTGCAGCACGGTTTAAACGGTCATTCATAATCTTTGCTAAATGCTTTGCAGGAACGAAATCAGTCTCTAAAATGGCCAATACGGTAACAGTCATATCACAAATTTATAAGCATTATTCACGTTTGCAAGGTCTGAGCGCTAAACCATTGAAACACAGTTCAATTAAATTTAACAGCCGTAAAACCTGCTTAGAAGTCATTTTTGCATGTATCCGATGCTCATCAACGATTATCAGTTTGCAACAGATTGACTTCTTATCTTTTACCTCAATATGAACGTTAATTTAGATGTTGGGTCTCCGCAAAGAGTGGAAACTTAAGGACATTATAATTGCTCATTAGCCAGTTAACAATGTCCTTAAGTTTTTTAGGCTTTTTTCCTGGATTATGGATGGCCATTTCCACCTGCAGCTCCGTAGATCTGGCCGGTAGCAAAACTGGCATCACTATCTGCAAGCTGAACGTAAATTCCGGCAAGTTCTGCTGGTTGCCCCGGGCGACCAAGCGGAGTAACCTCTCCAAAATTAACGATAGCATCCTGGGGTTGTCCTCCACTGGTTTGCAATGGTGTCCAAACCGGGCCTGGCGCTACACCATTTACCCTGATTCCTTTTGGTCCGAGTTGTTTAGCCAGTGATTTTACGAAGGCAACATTTGCGGCCTTTGTTTGTGCGTAATCAAAAAGATTCTCGGAAGGATCATAAGCCTGAACAGAACTTGTGGCGATAATTACTGACCCTTCCGGCAATATTGGTAACGCTGCTTTCGTGATCCAGAACGGGGCATAAACATTCGTCTTCATTGTAGTATCAAAATGTTCTGAACTAATATCCAGAAGTGAATCAACAGCCTGCTGGTGACCGGCATTATTTACCAGAATATCAATCCCTCCTAATTTCTCTGCAGCCTGCTCAACCAGCGATTTACAAAATGACTCAGAAGTAATGTCGCCGGGAATTCCGAATCCTTTTCTCCCTGCTTGTTCAATCAGTGCCAAAACCTCATCGGCATCAGATTGTTCCTGAGGCAAGTAATTAATTACAACATCGGCTCCTTCTCTGGCATAAGCGATTGCAGCTGCTCGGCCGATTCCAGAATCTCCACCGGTGATCAGCGCTTTTCTTCCTAAGAGTCTCCCAGAACCTTTGTAGCTTTTCTCACCGTGATCTGGAATGGGATCCATTTTGGAAGCCAGACCTGGTACTTCTTGCGGCTGCTTAACAAACGGTGGTTTTGGGTATTTATGTAATGGATTTACGAGTGGTTTTTGATCTTGCATGTTTTTTGTTTTTTAACCGGCCTATAAATGGCAAATAAATATGCGGCCGATCATATTTACTTGATTTTCGCAACCGAATAGCTGCTCATTCCTTTTCCAACACTAAAAACTAAACATTTGTTCACTAAAAGTTTAAATCAACGAGGTCAATAAAAAAAGGATCGATCGAAATATTCCACTTGATCTTATTGGTTATGTTGTGAAATTTTGATCATCAGTTGCATTCCTTTAGTCAAATTAGAGGAGCTATGATTATTCTCAAATAATTTGTAAACTTTATCCAGAATAGTTTTGTTCCGTTATTATGGATGACAAGACAAAACAAGATGGTCGTGACGATGCTAAAGTAGATCTTAACGATCCAAATGAAATTTCCTATGCCGCGCAAGAGGCAGGAATCAGTTCAGAAAAATACAAGGAGTATGCAAAAGCCGCTGGCACAAACAGCAGGAAAGCAATTGCAGATTACATCAAAGCACATGGCGAGAATTAAGGTTAACGATTTGCAAACAGGCGGAGCTGCTGAAGCACTTGGTGCAGGTGTTTATCAGGATGGATCAGCATTTATCTGCCTGTTACCGGTAGATCATGACGAAATTGTTATTGGCCATGGCGAAACTGCTGTAGAAGCTATTAACAACTGGGACGAAAAACTAAAAGCCCATCTTCGCCATGCAAAAGATGATGCAATAGTGAAACACATCAATGATACGATGACAACATCCCTAAAGCAGCCACCACCTGTTCCTTCTGTTATTAAAGGAAAAACTAAGGTGGATATAGCAAAAACTACCGCTCACTTTTTAGCTCAATATTTTCCGACCAATAAACGGTAAGCAAAAAAGATTAGCCTGTTTAGTTAAACGCAAGAAAGCTCAAAAATCTCAAAACAATTAATGTCCTCGTCCGTTGTTTATAGACATCTACCTATAGAAAAAACATGGAAAATAATAAAGAAATCGTAAGCGACCTTAAAGGTCTGGTATCAATTGTAAATGATGGAAAAGAAGGCTATGAATCTGCTGCTGATACAACAGAGAGTTTAGAATTAAAAGCTATTTTTCTGAAATATGTAGCTCAGCGCAAAGCGTATGAGTTGGAATTGAAAGCCCATTTGGCTACACATGGTGGAGAGTCAGACAATAGTGAGGGTGGTATTTTAGGTGCCATTCACAGAACCTGGATCGACATCAAAGAAGCATTAAGCAGTAAGGAAGATACAGCAATTCTTGGTGCAATTGAAACAGGCGAAAAAGCAGCAATCGAAAAATATGATGCTTTACTTCAAGATCCTGAAACACATGCAGATCACCTGCAATTATTAAATAAACAACGCGATGGTATTCAAAATGCTTTAACGGAAATCACTTCCTTAAAAGCTTCAAAATCATAAGTAATTGCCCTGCAGAAATGCAGGGCTTTTTTGTTTAGTAAACGGAGTGCAATTACCTATTCTAATATTCTCATGGAAAAATATATTATAAGATCTGATACTAATAACGAAACCCATGAATTTTTAGTTGGCCAATTTCCGTACGGTGAAGGCGAAACGTGTAAATACAGGGTGTTTTTTAATAGGGAACTTGTTGCCATCCTGGTGCCAGATCAGCATCATATTTTACACGTTCGTAAGGAACTAAAAAATTTCGATGACGAGCTGTTGAATTCACTAGCAGATGAAGTTGAAGACAGGCATCCTAATATTATTTCGTGCACTGAGAATTAATGGAATTTAATAAGACTTATATTCTCACACTGAAAATCGATGACGAGAGTCAAGAGTTTTTTAACCAGCAACGTAAACTTCATTTCCCTCCGGCAATTAATTACCTGGATGCACACCTTACGCTCTTTCATAAACTCCCTTTAGCAGACTATATTACAGAAAGCCTTTCCAACTTGAGGCAAAAGCCATTTGAACTAGAAGTTGTAAAGCCAATAAATATCGGGAATGGCGTAGCTTACAGCCTAAAAAGCACACCCCTTAATGATTTGCATAAGCATTTATCTGATGTTTTCAATGCAGATCTAATTCCTCAGGATAAGCAAGGCTATCGACCACACATCACAATTCAGAATAAAGTAGCTGCTGTGCATGCGAGCGCATTGTTAGCTAAAATACAAGCAGAATATAATCCATTTATGGTAAGTGCTAAAGGTTTAGACCTATGGTATTATCTCGGTGGCCCGTGGGAACATGTGAGCACGTTCGTTTTTAATGATTAAGAAAAGATTAGGAAAAATATTGGGCATATCATAAAATAGAAATGTCATAATAAGCTTGAGGAAACGCCTGAAAAGAATAATCCTCAAAGTGCTTCCGCAAACTTAATATGACAAATCTTAATATGAAGACTAAAATAGCATCGACTTAAATATTATCGATACTCAATTACAAATTCAGACGTTGGATTACGGACCTTTTTCATTCCTGCTAACCAATCTCCTTCATCATCACGATAACCGAGATACAATAAGGTAACACTTCGTAAGCCTTTTTCTTTCAAACCTAAAACTTCATCTACCAGCGCACTGTCAAAACCTTCTGCAGGCGTACTGTCTACCTCGAGCTCTGCAGCCATAGCGATAGACATTGCAAAGCCGATGTAAGATTGATGGGCCGTGTGAATAAAGTTTTTTTCTGCTTCCTCGTTTAAATAAATCCCTTTGATCTTATCAGTATAGCTGGAAAATCTACCTCTTGGCAAACCACGCTCATCTGTGGTACGGTCATAAATGGCGTCGATACGCGCTTCTGTATAGTTATCCCACGCTGCAAAAACCAATACATGAGAACAGTCAACCATCACTTCTGGGTTTAGCGCATTTTCACTGAGCTTTTGTTTGAGTTCCGGATTAGAAACTACCAAAACCCTAAACTGCTGTAAGCCGGATGAGGTAGGCGCTAATCTGGCCGCTTCAACGATTTTATCGATATTTTCTTCACTTACTTTTTTTGTTGGATCGTATTTTTTAGTGGCATATCTCCACTGTAGTGATTGTAGTAATCCCATTTTAATGAATTTAATAGGTTTTTATAAATTAATTATTAGAAACAATGATGTTAACTTCAATATTTCCTCGGGTAGCATTTGAGTAAGGACAAACTTCGTGTGCCCGATCTGCAAGTGCTTGTGCATCTGCAATACTTACTCCCGGAATATTTACCGATAAAGCCACCGCTAAACCAAAACCGCCATTTTCGATCTGACCGATGCTTACTTCAGCGGTTACGGTAGTTTCGCCAGTTGAAAGCTTTCCTTGTTTAATTACCAGGTTAAGCGCGCTGTCAAAACAAGCTGCATAACCTCCTGCAAATAATTGCTCAGGATTAGTATAGTTATCATCTGTACCACCAAGGGCTTTTGGCGTACGTACATCAACATCAAGGATGCCGTTATTACTTTTAATGTGACCATTACGGCCACCTGTTGCAGTTGCTTCTGCGGTATATAAAATTTTCATGATGATATAATTTTATGTATTGATTAAATTATTTGTTAACTAAGTTGGAGAACGGAACGTAAATGGCTAAAGGTTTCAAAACTGAATTTGCCATGGTATTTACCAAAGCCAGATGCACCGACACCACCAAATGGGAGAAGGTGAGTACCTACGTGGATCAGCGTGCTATTAATTTCCGCATCACCGCTGGAGGTGTGATCTAGAACGTAGTCTGCAAATACCTGGTCTTCTGTGAAAACATATAAAGCAAGCGGCTTCGGTCTGTTATTAATTTCGGTAAGTGCATCATCAATATTGTTGTAGGTAAGAAAAGGAAGAACCGGACCGAAGATCTCCTGTTGCATTACTGCATCATCCCAGGTTACATTATCTAATAACGTAGCCTCGAAATAACGCGTTTCCAAATCATATTGACCGCCATAAATTAGTTTCTCTTTCGAGGATTCAATATAGCCGGCCAGATTTTTTATCTGATTCTGAGAAACCACTTTACCTATTTTCCCCAGCGTTTCATCCTGGTATGTTTCTTTGAGGTATGCCTTTAATTTTAAGATCAATGCATCCTTTACCTCTTCGTGCACATAAATATAATCTGGTGCTACACAAGTTTGTCCGCAATTTGCCCATTTCCCAGAAGAAATACGTCTGGCCGCTTTGTCAAGGTCGGCATCTGCATGAACTATGCAAGGAGATTTACCACCTAGTTCCAATGTTAGCGGAATTAGCTGTTTGGCGGCGGCAGCCATCACGATTTTTCCTACGGTGGCACTTCCGGTAAAGAAAATGTAATCAAAAGGAAAAGTCAAAAGCAAGGTGTTTTCTTCGATAGCCCCCTGTACTACTGCAACGTACTCAGGTTGGAAAGTCTCTGTAATAATCTTCTCCATAACCTTCGCCACGGCAGGCGTATTTTCAGACGGTTTGATGATGGCGGTATTTCCCGAAATCAATGCACCGATCAGCGGAATAAATGTTAACTGAACAGGATAATTAAAGGGTCCGATAATATAAGTTACCCCAAATGGCTGATGTGTAAGTTTCGTTGTAACCTTTTCTCCGCTGGGGCGCGGTTTGGAAGGCACTTCTATTGGACGCGCCCATTCCTCAATATTTTCAATGCAGTAATCCAGTTCGTCTAACACCAGCTGAACCTCTGCATACTCGGCTTCTTTTCTGTTTTTACCAAGGTCGGCCATTAATGCATCGCAAATGGCATCTGTATGCGCAACAAAAACACTTCTGAAGCGCTTAAGTTGTGCTATTCTGTAGGAAACCTTCTGCGTTTGTCTAGTGGCAAAAAATGTCTTCTGGTTTTTAAATATCGATATAATATGTTGTTGATCTGTTTCTTTCATGGTATTTGTATTTTAGTTGGGCAAATTTGCCTGCTTCCTAATGAACGACTGCATAGCTGCTGCTTAACTTATCTAACCAATGCCTTATTGATAATGGTCTTCAATTGGGTTAATTCCTCTATTGAAAGCCCTAATGCTGCTATCAGCTGATCAGGAATGCATGTTGCCCGATCCATCATCCCCGCGCCTAAATCTGTTGTAGATACTACGACTACGCGCTCATCTGCAGTACTTCTTTTTCTATTTATTATTCCTTTCTGCTCCATTCTTTTGAGCAAAGGCGTAAGTGTTCCACTATCGAGATATAACTTCTCTCCTATTTGATTAACCGTCTGCTCCTTTTCCTCCCAAAGAATTAACATCACCAGGTACTGGGGATAAGTTAACCCTAACTCGTCAAGCAATGGCTTATATAACTGTGTGACTTCCCTGGAGAAAGCATATAGCGGGAAGCAAACCTGGTTTTCTAATTTTAAGAGATTACTCATCTGCGATTAATTATGAAACAAATATACATTGTGCACAATATAATCGCGTACTATTTATGTCATGTTTAGCATTCAATAAATTCTATTATCAGCAAATAAAGTGGAAAATCAGAAGAAAGATTGAGTAATTTGAGATATAGAGTGCCTAAACATATGTATGACCTTTTGCGTAGGCGGTTATGATGAATCTTAAATGGATACTAATCCTGAATAGAAACCTCATTAGCGAATGGAAAAACGCTGCGTAAAAAAAGGCCGTAGTTTTCACCACGACCTTAAAATATAGAACTTGAACTATTTAAGCATATGCTACAGCATCTTTTGATGCCAGTCTGGTTACACCCATCAAGTATTCATCTACTTTACGGGCGGCTTCTCTACCTTCAGAGATAGCCCAAACCACCAAAGATTGTCCGCGGCGGGTATCACCTGCAGCGAATATCTTTCCGATGTTTGTTTGATAAGTGTGTTCAGAAGCTTTTACATTTCCACGATTATCTAATTCTACACCGAGTTTATCGATTAACCCTTCTTTTTGAGGATGCAGGAAACCCATTGCCAGGAAGACAAGCTCACAAGGTAGATCCCGTTCTGTTCCAGCCACTTCTTTAAAAGAAACTGGTCTGCCAACGGCATCAATTTCCCATTCAACATCTACTACTTTCAGGGCTTTTAAATTACCATTTTCATCAGCAATGAAGTTTTTGGTATTTACCGACCATGCGCGTTGCGCACCTTCTTCATGTGAGGAAGTATTTTTCAACAACATTGGATAGTTTGGCCAAGGCATATTCTCGGTACGGGCCTGTGGCGGCATCGGCATAATTTCAAACTGAGTCACCGATTTTGCGCCGTGGCGGTTTGATGTTCCGATACAATCAGAACCCGTATCTCCACCACCAATCACAATTACATTTTTGCCAGTGGCTAAAATATTTTCAGCACCAATTTCGCGATTGGCTACGCGTTTGTTTTGTTGCTTTAAGAAATCCATTGCGAAATGCACACCTTTAGCTGAACGCCCTTCGATTGGTAAATCACGCGGAACAGTAGAGCCACCTGCCAGAACAATTGCATTGTAATCCCTTAATAAAGTGCTGATTTCTACATTCTCACCAACGTTAGCATTGCATCTGAAAATGATTCCCTCTTCGTTCATTAAATCAATTCTGCGATCGACCACATTTTTCTGCAGTTTAAAATCCGGAATACCATATCTCAGTAAACCACCGGGTGCATCATCACGTTCGAAAACCGTAACTTCATGACCAACCTTATTTAATTGAGCAGCAGCTGCTAAACCCGCAGGACCTGAACCAATCACTGCAACTTTTTTACCTGTTCTGATTAATGGTGCCTTTGCCTTGATGAAACCTTTTTCGAAAGCAATTTCAATAATGTGTTTCTCAATTTCCTCGATGGAAACCGGCGGACGATTGATTCCCAACACACAAGCAGATTCGCACGGTGCCGGACAAATCCTGCCTGTAAACTCAGGAAAATTGTTTGTACTTAATAAAATATTTGCCGCAAGCTCCCATTTCGCCTGGTAAACCGCGTCGTTAAATTCTGGAATCACGTTACCTAGCGGACAACCCGTCTGGCAGAACGGAACGCCACAATCCATACAACGTGCAGCTTGATTATTTAATTCTTGTGCGGGTAATTCATTTAAGAATTCCCCATAATGTTTTATACGAGTTGTAGCCTCTTCTCTAGTGGGCGCAACTCTGTCGTACTCTTGAAATCCTGTTACTTTTCCCATGGCTTAGTGTGTTTTTACTTGTTGATTACGTTTTGCTAAAACCGCTTTGTATTCTTTAGGGAATACTTTTACGAAATGATTAGATTGTGTTTTCCAATCGCTTAAGATAAACTCAGCTACTTTACTATCTGTTAAACGAATGTGTGTTTTTAACAAAGCCAAAATCCGCTGTTCATCTTCTGCCTGTAAAGGATCAAGATCTACCATTTCCCTGTTACATTTCCTTGCGAAAGTACCGTTTGAATCATAAATCCAGGCTACACCGCCGCTCATACCTGCTGCGAAATTACTTCCGGTATCACCTAGGATTAACACTTCACCACCTGTCATGTATTCACAACCGTGATCACCCACGCCCTCTACTACCGCAGTGGCTCCAGAGTTACGTACTGCAAAACGTTCACCTGCCTTTCCTCGGGCAAATAACTCACCAGAAGTTGCACCATAAAGCGCAACGTTACCGATGATGATATTTTGTTCAGGAACAAAAGTAGAGTTGGCAAAAGGATAAATGGCTAATCGGGCCCCGGATAAACCTTTACCTACATAATCATTCGCTTCACCTTCCAGCGATAATGTTACTCCACGCGTATTAAAAGCACCAAAACTTTGTCCTGCAGAACCCACAAACTTAAAGTTGATGGTATCTGGTGGCAAACCTGCGCCTAAATGGACTTTCGAAATCTCATTAGATAACATGGTACCTAAAGAACGGTCTGTATTTTTTACGTTGAAGCTGGCAAAAACAGGCTCATTATTAGTGATGGCTGGTTGCGCAGCTGCAATTAACTGGTGATCAATCACATGCTCTAACCCATGATCCTGCTGTTCTGTATTGAACAATGGCAAGCCGTTATCTTCTGCTTTGTAAAGTATAGCAGATAAATCTAGATGTTTTAATTTCCAGTCTTCGGCAGGCAATTCGCGAACTTTTAAGATATCTGCCTGACCAATCATTTCATGAATGGTGCGGAAACCAAGTTCAGCCATAATCTCACGTAATTCTTCGGCAAGGAAGTGGAACAAATTAACAACGTGATCTGCATCTCCGCTAAACAATTTACGTAATTCAGGATCTTGTGTGGCTACCCCAACTGGGCAAGTATTTAAGTGACACTTACGCATCATAATACAACCTGCAGTTACCAATGCTGCTGTAGCAACACCCCATTCTTCTGCACCCAATAAGGCTGCAATGGCAATATCTCTACCTGTTTTGAGCTGTCCATCGGTTTGTAAAACGATGCGGTTACGCAACCTGTTTTTTACTAAAGTTTGGTGTGCTTCTGCTAAACCAAGCTCCCACGGTAAGCCCGCATGTTGGATAGAAGTTAATGGTGATGCACCAGTCCCTCCATCAAATCCAGAAACTAAAATTACATCAGCATGTGCTTTCGCCACACCAGCTGCAATGGTTCCTACACCCGCTTTAGAAACCAGCTTCACATTGATTCTGGCTGAACGGTTTGCATTCTTCAAATCGTAAATCAGCTGTGCTAAATCCTCGATAGAATAAATATCGTGATGTGGCGGTGGAGAAATTAAACCCACACCTGGTGTCGAGTGGCGCACTTTTGCAATCCAGTCATCCACCTTGTGGCCCGGCAACTGCCCACCTTCACCCGGTTTCGCACCCTGAGCCATTTTAATTTGCAACTCATCAGCGTTGGTTAAATAATAACTGGTTACACCGAACCTGGCAGAAGCTACTTGTTTTATGGCAGAACGCATGCTGTCGCCATTTTCCATTTTGGTGTAACGCATTTCATCTTCGCCACCCTCTCCCGTGTTACTTTTGCCACCAATGCGGTTCATTGCAATCGCTAGCGTAGAGTGTGCTTCATGCGAAATGGAACCGAAAGACATTGCTCCGGTTGCAAAGCGTTTTAAAATGGCTTCCGTAGATTCAACTTCATTTAAAGGAACTGGCTGACGGCTGTAATCAAAATCAAATAAGCCACGAATGGTATAAGCCTGTTGTGTTTGCTCATTTACTAATTTCGAATATTGTTTGAAAATGCTATAATCGTTTTTACGGGTAGCGTTTTGTAATAAGTGGATGGTTTGAGGGTTGAATAAATGTGCCTCTCCCTTGCGGCGGAATTTGTAAGTTCCACCCGCTGGTAATAAATTCTCGGTTTGTGTAACCGGACCAAAACTACGGTGGTGCTTAATCAGGGTTTCTTTGGCAATTTCATCCAGTCCTAAACCACCGATACGCGAAACCGCACCTGTGAAGTAAGTATTTACTACTTGTTTATTTAAGCCTAAGATCTCGAAAATCTGAGCGCCCTGATAAGATTGCAGCGTTGAGATTCCCATTTTAGAGAAGATCTTCAACAAGCCGCTATTTACCGCATAGATATAGTTTTTCGTCAGTTGTTCTGCTGATAAACCAGACTCTCCCTGGAACCCGTTGATGGTTTCGAGCGCGAGATAAGGGTTAATCGCAGTTACACCAAAGCCTAATAATGTGGCGAAGTGATGCACTTCCCAGATGTCGCCAGCTTCGATTACAATACCTACAGCACCACGGTATCCTTTGCGGATAAGGTGGTGATGAACAGCGGAAACTGCCAGCAACGAAGGCATTGCGGCATGCTCTGAATCAATTGCCCTGTCGGTTAATACAATTACCTGAAATCCATCTTCAACGGCATCAACTGCATAACGACATAAACGATCCAAGGCCTTTGCCATTGCACCTGGCTTGCCATCTGCCCTGAAATAAGTTTGCAAAGTCTTCGCCTGGAAAACGCCGGTATCAATACTTCTTAGTTTCTCTAATTCCTGATTGGTTAAAATGGGATGTTTAATGGCCACACAGTGCGATTGTAATGGATTTTCTTCTAATAAATTGCCATTACTTCCCATAAAACTTGCCAAACTCATTACCACTTTCTCACGAATGGGATCTATTGGCGGGTTGGTTACCTGCGCAAACAACTGTTTAAAGTAATTTGAAAGGTGTTGTGGGCGTTTTGATAGAATTGCAAGCGGCGTATCAGTACCCATCGAACCAATTGGCTCTTTTGCCTCAATCGCCATTGGCTTTAACAACAAGTCGATATCTTCTCTGCTGTAACCAAAAACCTGCTGGTATTTAAAAATAGATTCTTCAGAAAGGCCGGTGAACATTACACGTGGTTCAGGCAATTCTTCCAAACGGATTTGATATTGGTTGATCCAGTCTGCATACGGACTTCCGCCACAAACTTTGTTTTTTATTTCATCATCACTGATAATCCGGCCTTGTTCCATGTCTACTACAAACATTTTACCAGGTGTTAAGCGACCCTTTTCGATGATGGTACTTTGATCAATTGCCAACGCGCCAGCTTCCGAACCCATAATTACACGGTCATCAGAAGTGATGGCATAACGCGAAGGACGTAAGCCGTTGCGATCTAAAGTGGCACCGATTAATTTACCATCTGTAAAGGCGATGGCAGCTGGTCCATCCCAAGGCTCCATTAAGGTCGCATGGAATTCGTAGAAAGCTTTTTTAACAGGATCCATATCTTCGTTTCCATCCCAAGCCTCTGGCACCAACATCATTAATACGTGTGGTAAGGTTCGGCCAGCATGGAGCAGTAATTCGATTACGTTATCCAGGCAACCGGAATCTGAGTTGGTCTCATCGATTACCGGCAATAACATATCCAGTTCTTCTTTGGTAAAATAAGCAGATGCAAAAGATTTTACACCAGCCCTAAACCAGTTTAGATTCCCTTGAAGGGTATTAATTTCCCCATTGTGGGCAATGAAGCGGAAAGGTTGAGCTAACCTCCATGATGGAAAAGTGTTGGTTGCAAAACGGGAGTGAACGAGTCCTAAAGCAGAAACCATTCTTTTATCACTCAGGTCTTTAAAATAGGTACGGACCTGTAACGAGGTTAACTGACCTTTATATATAATGGTTTGTGCAGACAGCGAAACGATATAAAAATCCTTGCCACCATTTACAGTATTTGCAATTAACTTAATCAGGTAATTCTTAAAAATATAGAGCTTGCGTTCAAAATCAGCGCCTGGATTAACTGCATAAGGACGTGCGATAAAAACCTGTTCGATTTCTGGTTCTACAGAAAGGGCCATGTTACCAATATCGGTTATATCTACATCAACCTTCCTGAAGCCTAAAATTTCAAGTCCTAGTTTTTCTGCTGCGCGATAAATTAATTCTCTGCATTCTTCTCTGGAACGAATGTCTTTAGGCATGAAAAGCATACCTACACCATAATTATTGGTTTCTGGCAAACTGAAACCAGCTTTTAAGCATTCATCGTAAAAAAATTCGTGGGGAATTTGAATCATGATACCGGCACCATCGCCTGTATTTGGTTCTGCTCCACATGCCCCTCTATGATCTAGATTTTCTAAAATAGTAAGTGCATCGGAGATGATTTGATGCGATTTTCGCCCTTTCACATGTGCAACGAACCCAATACCGCAGGCATCGTGTTCAAATTGCGCGTCGTACAATCCACTGTTTGGTTCCATTCTTTGCTCGTTAGTTGTTAGTGTATAGGAAACACTAAGATACAAAAAACGAAGGTCAAATTACAGAGTTGCTACAATTTTTAGAATTATTTTAGTTTTTAAACAATTTTAATCCATTATATTAAAATATAGCTAATTTTAAGCACTTATAATTACGAAAATGATAATCTAAATTTTCTGCGATTAATGCGTAATTCACATAGATTTAGGCCAATAGAAATGTGGGTTACAATAGTAATTAGCCTTCTGCTATTGCATTTGAAGAGTTAAAATAGGCTCTTTTTAGTAATTATTAAAAAAAGAATCAAGGCGATTGAATTTTATTTACGTATCAATCAGCAAGATAAGCAAAACCTTCAAAAAATTCAAAAAATGCATTTTGCAAAACAACATCTTTTTCTACCTTTGTGACGGGCAAGTCTTTTACGACCAGCTCCCTTTGAACTCCCCCAGGATGGGAACATAGCAAGGGTAGAAGGTTGTAGCGGTGCGATAGAAGTTGCTTGCCCATTTTTTTCTTTTCCCTTAATCCCCTGAAGGGGGAATTAAATTCTTCAGGGTTCCAATCATTGAAAACTCAAATATTTAAGAATTTACAACCATGAAATTTTTTATCGACACAGCAAATCTTGATCAAATCAGAGAAGCTCATGATCTTGGCGTTTTAGACGGCGTAACTACCAATCCTAGCTTAATGGCTAAAGAAGGCATCACCGGCCAAGAAAATGTAATCAACCACTATAAAGCAATTTGCGATATCGTTGAAGATAACGTAAGTGCAGAAGTTATTTCTACTACTTTCGACGAAATTGTTAAGGAAGGTGAAGCATTAGCTGCTTTAAATCCAAAAATTGTTGTTAAAGTTCCGATGATTAAAGATGGCGTTAAAGCAATTAAGTATTTCTCATCTAAAGGAATCAAAACCAACTGTACTTTAATATTTTCTGCCGGACAAGCTTTATTAGCTGCTAAGGCTGGTGCAACTTATGTATCTCCATTTTTAGGCCGTTTAGATGATATTTCTAACGATGGTTTGGTTTTAATCGAAGACATCAGAACGATCTTTGACAACTACGGTTACGAAACTCAAATTTTAGCTGCATCAATCCGCGGTCCGTTACATATCGTTAACTGTGCTAAATTAGGTGCTGATGTAATTACTGCGCCTTTAGCTGCAATTATCGGCTTATTAAAACACCCATTAACTGATTCAGGTTTAGCTACTTTTTTAGCAGATCATGCTAAGGCAGCGGGCAAGTAAGTATGGAGTCTTTAGTCAACAGTCTGAAGTCTGGAGTTAAAGTACTATTATAGCAAAGAGCATAAAATAAAAATCCTAAGTTTAAAGCAGAAATTCTGCTTTAAACTTAGGATTTTTTGTTGTCCTATAATCTGTATTCCATAGGTACAGATTGCATTCCATAAAGCCATTGATAATTAATAGCTTTTCTAAAAAGTTAATCAACTGATAATGTCACCGCTAATGCATATATTTCTGTCGGTGAAACACCGATCAGTAAAGATTCGGACGGCAAGAATCAATTCTCCATCCAATACTCCACACTCTGGACTTCCGACTCAAGACTCCAAACTCACGACTCCAAACTCCGGACGCTAAACTAAAGACTCCCGACTAAGAACTTCTTTAACCTTCTCATAGTTAATCTGCTCATCTGGTGCGATCAGGATACCCTTCACTCCTGCTCCGTTTGCAGCTTCTACATCTCTGACTTTGTCGCCAATCATCACAGACTGAGCAGGATCAATCTCATACATATCAATAGCATCTAAAATCATTCCTGATGCGGGTTTGCGACACTTACATTCACCCCCAACTGTAGGATGATGTGGGCAGTAGTAAAAACCGGCAATGTCTGCACCTTTAGCTACAAAAGCGTTTCTCAACATTTGGTGCATAATGGCTAACTCTTGTTCGGTATATCTTTTTAAAGCGATGCCACCCTGGTTGGTGATCACAATTAACAGGTAACCTTCATCATAAAATTTCTTCAATACCGGAATTTGATAGTCGAGGATTTTAAAGTCTTCCACACGGCAGATGTAATCGTATATTTCGTGA
Organism: Bacteroidota bacterium; assembly: GCA_037032985.1. Classification (GTDB taxonomy): domain Bacteria; phylum Bacteroidota; class Bacteroidia; order Sphingobacteriales; family Sphingobacteriaceae; genus Pedobacter. Next base: position 3,183 of record JAZBLB010000022.1, on the reverse strand, counting down.
TTAAGCACACCATCACGATCTAGAAAAATAGCTTTATTCATTTAGGAATTTATTATTTGAAACTTAAGCCTCAGGGATTAAGTTTTACGTAAAATTGAAACCCCAAAATAAGGGAAAATTAATGGGATAAGAAAGCTTTAACTCGCCTTCCTGATCAGTTTCGTTTGTTAGCCCTTATCTAACTTTTACAGCCCGAAGCTTACTTTCTCCCTAACCGGTAGCCACCCACGGCAAAGTACAGGATAAACAAATAAGCCGGAATCATCATCAAATATGCGGTTTGTCCGTTACCAATGGTTTCAGAGATGTATCCATAAACTGGTGGTAAAACGGCACCACCAACGATTGCCATAATCAGCAATGCAGACCCCATTTTTGTAAATTTACCTAAACCATCTATCGCCATTGGGAAGATGGCAGGCCACATTACGGAGTTTGAAAAACCGAGCAGGGCAAAAATCCATACAGCCGGATGGGTTGGTAAGTTAAAATCACTACCTAAAAGATGCAAAGTGGCCAGCCCCGGATTTGCTTTAATAAACACCACTAAAGTCACCAGTCCCATGCTAAGCAAGCAAGAAACAATTAACGCATTTCTTTGCGAAATGAACCTGGGGATAGAAATGATTCCAATGGTATAACCCAGTAATAAGCCGTAGCCAGTGTAGGTGGCAAAGCTTTTTGAGACATCCAATTTATAACCAAGATGTGTGCCTAAACCAGCGAAAGTATCATAACTGATTACTTCCATGCCCACGTAGAAAAACAAAGCAAAAACGCCAACGATTAAATGCGGGAAGTTGAATACATTTTTATCAGCTGCTGCTACCTTAGCATTTTGAGGCATGGCATCGAGGTCTAAAATATCTTGTTCTTCCTCTACCTCTGGAAGTTGAACAAAGAATAACAGAATTCCAACGATCGCGAAAGATGCCGCAATGAATACATATGGCATCACAACTTTTTGAGCCAAAGCATCTAAAGCGGTATTCTTTGCTACTTCATCCATCGCTTTAAGGCTCGCTTCGAAAGCATCGCTATCTTTAAGAATGATGCTTCCCAATACGTATACCGCGAGGATGCCTGCAATTTTATTACAAATCCCTAAAATGCTGATGCGTTTGGCCGCACTTTCTTTTGGGCCGATTGCAGCTGCATAAGGGTTGGATGCTGTTTGAAGCAGCGCTAAACCACTGCCAATTACAAATAAGCCAATTAGGAAGGTAGGAAAACTCCTAGCATAGGCGGCAGGAATAAATATCGCAGCACCAATGGCCATAGCAAACAAACCTACCGACATTCCTTTTTTAAATCCAGTAAATTTCAACACAAAAGAAGAAGGAATAGACATTACAAAATAAGCAGCAAAAAAAGCTGAGGCGACATAGTAAGATTCGGTGCTGGAAAGCTGACAGGCAATTTTCAGATATGGAATCAATTGACTGTTTGCCCAGGTAATGAAACCGAAAATGAAGAAAAGAACACCGATTACGACTAATGCAAAAGTATAATTTTGAGATTTTTGAGGATCTGACATGATTTTGGTTTGTGAATTTGATTGGTTCGGTCAAAATAACCAATAATTTTCCTCATTTAGAAAACAAATTTTTACAGAATATTAACAACTACTAAAATTAAATCCCCTTTCCCTCAAAATAACTCATTTATCAGCTACACAGCGGAAACCGGTGTGCTCTAAACCCGTATCAGTAGAGGTTTTCATTCTGGAGGTCACGCGGTATCCTTTGCAATAAGCAGCATTGCACATAAATGAACCTCCACGAACCACCTTTTTAGCAATCGTAGACTCCATAGGATCATAACTATCGGCCGGCCCTTTCGGATTAATGGTAGTTCCTTTCTGTCTTTCATAGTAATCAGGGCGATACCAATCGCTGCACCATTCCCAAACGTTTCCAGCCATATCGTATAAACCATAGCCATTCGGCTTAAAACTTTTAATCTTCGCCAAGCCCGGGAACTTATCCCACACGGTATTGATAAGGGGAAAACTACCCTGCCAGGTATTTGCTTTTGGTCTGGCTGCTTCAATATCTTCATTTCCCCATGGATATTTCAAATTCTTCAGCCCTCCCCTGGCGGCAAATTCCCATTCGGCCTCAGTAGGCAACCGCTTACCTGCCCATTTGCAGTAGGCCATGGCATCATCCCAGGATACCTGTACCACAGGTTCATTTTCTTTCCCTTTAATGTTGCTTTTCCATCCCTTCGGATGTTTCCAGCTGGCACCTTTTTCCCAACGCCACCATTGTGAAGCATCGTTTAAACTGTGAATGCTTTTGGGTTGATAAAAAACCAGCGAAGCGGCCACGAGCACACTATCTGGTGGTTTCGGGGTTCCCGGAGGAAGTTGTTTTTTCATCTCCTCCCAATTCGGCTGCCGCTCTGCTGTGGTAACATAACCAGTAGCCGCTACAAATTTCGCGAATCCTGCATTGGTTACTTCGGTTTCATCCATCCAAAAGGAATTCAATTTAACCTGATGCTTTGGGTATTCGTCTGCCCTACCTTCTTGGTCTGAAGCGCCCATTTCAAATGTTCCTGCCGGGATGAGTACCATTCCTAAATGGGTGGCTTTGTTCACGGCAAAACTGGAAGTATCCTTTATGGCCCCGAATCGACTGGGGAGATTTTTCTCGCAGGATGCCAATGAATATTCTTCTCGTTTACTGACGGCATTGGCTTCTTTCTCGTTGTTACAACAAGCAATTAAAGTGATGATAGGTAAATAGCAGACGATTTTTAGTGTATTCATATTGACAAGACTTTGGTCTAAAATTATCAAAATTCTACAAAATAATGCCTATGGATAATTAATCCCCTTATAAATCAATACAGTAGCACTTTTCCATTTTTTTTATTTGCATTAGATATCATTGAACCCTATATTTGCATCACTTTAAAGGAAACGGCAACGTTTTAAGTAAAGTAGATTCCGTAGCTCAGCTGGTAGAGCATTACACTTTTAATGTAGTGGTCCTGGGTTCGAATCCCAGCGGGATCACAGACAACAGTATCAAAACTACGTAAAAGCTTGCAAATCAAATGATTGCAAGCTTTTTTGTTTTAGTAGAAAAACTAAATTACTCACCGATTCTGGATCAGAACCAAGGATCAAGCAAAAAAGTTGGGGATTAATTCTAAGCATATATTTTAGCTAAT
>JAZBLB010000021.1:17413-108813 GCA_037032985.1 Bacteroidota bacterium | reverse complement strand
ATTACCCGCCAATTGTTAGGTACTGTAAAAAATGTAAGTAATGAGTGAGATTAAGCAGACATCAACTAATTTTTTTAATAAGAGTGCGCTAAGTGATGAATGTCCAGAGGCTTACGCTACAACAATAATCGGCGGGCAATGGACATTGGTAATTTGTTCTTGGTTATTGAGTGGTAAGCTCAGGTTCGGAGAACTGAAGAAAAAGTTGCCTAACATTACCGAGCGTATGTTGACCTTACAGCTTCGTAAACTTGAAGAAAACATGATAATCACCAGGACGGTTTATGCAGAAGTTCCATCGCGTGTTGAATATGAATTAACGCCAATAGGATACGGATTGAGATCTGTCATCAAAGAATTGGAAGATTGGGGAGATCGTCATAAAAAGTTAACGAGTAAGTAACTTTGAACTTGAGAAAACTAATAATCACTGTGGTGAAAATTCTAAACCAGCGAGTGCTGAGCTTATGCCTCTAGAGATTCCAGAAAATGCTAATATGCTCATTCATTTCTCGGTAAATTTTGCTCGATAGGTTACCGACCATTACTCGTAATAGAAATTAGTTCTACTTCAAAAAAATAAAAAGTCCCTGCTTAATCTTTCAAAATTATCACTTCGACTAATACTTTTATTCGTCGCTTCTATCTAACCACTATCTATCATTCAGCGATCATTTAACTTCTTCCAAGGTAGATGGTGTCAAATTAAGATAAGCTTGAACGCTTTGAATACCTTATTCTATCCTTTTTTCTTTAAAGTTAACTGCGAATTTCCTTAACCTTTTGATTAGTTCCGGATTATTAACCTTGACAGTATTGCCTTTCTTTTTATCAAATTGTTCAATTTCAAATGGGATCTGTTCAGATTTATTAAGTCGCTTTAATTCGCCCTCTAATGCTCGGGTCAAACCAGTAATTTTTCTTCCTTGGCTTTCCAACAGATCTTTATTATCGACTTCTAATAACTCTCCAATCTCATTTAAATTATCTGCACTAGGCTGTGAAGTATTAGCGTTCCAACTACTTACAGTTGTATATTTAACATCTGTCCATAACGATATCAAACGATTAGAAGCCCCAGCTTCATCGGCTACATTTTTAATCCGATTGACCTTTTTTGCATCAACCACTTTCTTTCTACCCATTTATATTAAAAAAAAAACAAAATAAATTTGCACTTGGTGCTAATATTTATATATTTGTAACCAGTTATTTATAGCGACAATTAGAGTTGGGCAGCCAGCTTTAACGATGTCACTCATGGCAGAAAACCGTCAAATTTTCACATGAGATGTTCGTGAGTTCGCCGTATCTATTGAGTTTTGCTATCTTCGTGATATCTTATTCAATAGGGCGGACTTCATGTTAGTCTTTTGTGAAATTCAGTTTCTCTGAATGGTTCTTGACGGTACCACTGCCAAAAGCTTTGAAGTTCGCCCTATTGGTTTCTTACCAATCTGGTTTCCTATTGCTTTTAGTGAGTTTGCATCGTTTTACATAAAATTAACCTGTTATGAAAACGAAAGAATTAAATGTAATTGGTCTGTTTCACTTTCAAGAAGTGCAACAAAATCATTCCCTCAAAAACTTATTCAAGAACATTATTTGTTCGCCATCTTAACGCTTACTAGTCTTGCAGGTTTATAATATGAAAACCCATTAAAAAGATGATGTTGTGAAGGAGAGCGCACATCAAAATCTTAACGATAGGAGTCCTATTATTACTTGCTACCAGCCCTTCATTGTTAATTAGACAAAGATCCAATACAATGGTTTTTCGCAATCCCAAGGTAAGTATCTTTTTTCTAATAACAAATACGGTTATTCGTGTCTGCATTCTTCATGCGGGAGGGCTGGTTTATGTTTTTATTTTTTTAAATCTAAATACGACTTAATATGCTAAAACCCGCTAGAGAACAATTATGTCACTGGCTCGATTCGTTAAAAGCAAAGAGCCCAATATGAAATTGTTAAGGGCAGAACCATGTGTATAGTTTTAATACTAAGCTGCCAACATGTTTTTTCTTTACTAAGCAGTACGAAAATGGATAAGAGTTCTGAGTAAAAGTTACAGGTGCCATATTAATTCAAGCCAGCACATGAACAACTCAACTTATCATAACCTAAACTTTACCAAGGCTTAATGACCCTTTTGCTAGCCTAATGGCCAGGTAGTGTTTAAATCTCGTTTTCAAATCTCGTCTGCTATTCTATCACCGTTTTACTAAATACACTAACAATGCGAAAAAGATATACACTTCTTGTCATGGCTATGCTTTGCCTAATTTCTGCACCTTTTGCACAGATCCCCAATAGGATAGCGGTAGGAGATCAATTGCCTTCCAACTTTTGGAATACAGAATACAGCGTCTACCAGAAAGGTAAGCTAACAAAGCGAAACCTGAAGGACTTTGAAGGGCAGCCATTTATTCTGGATTTTTGGGCGACCTGGTGCAGTACATGCTTAAAGAATTTTAAGGTTTTAGATAGTGCTTCCTGTTCCCTTAAACTAGCAGTATTATTGGTTAATAGCCAAAATTCAGGTGACAATTTCGATAAGGTCGACAAGTGCCTGTCCACGCTCAATGATGGTAAGCTAGGACTTCCTAGCATTCTTAATGATACTCTGCTACAGCATTATTTTCCAAGCCATACGCTTCCACATTACGTCTGGATAAATGGTTCTGGAAGGGTTCAGGCAATCACCGGAACTGTACCCCTAAACTGGGAAAGTTTAAAGATGATGGCAAGTGAAGAAAATAGGTCTAGGAAAATAACTAAACAAACAAATAACTCTCCAAAAAAATGAAATCACTACTGATCACGATTATGCTCTGCGCCACCCTTTACTGCTGCTATGGACAAACTACTACACTCAGTGGAACCGTAGTTGATGAAAATAGGATCCCAATAGCAGGAGCCACAGTCTCTATTACAGAACTTAAGGCTAACTTTAGAACCGATTCTAGCGGTAAATTTGCAATCACACTTGCTGCGGGGGATTATCATCTCCATATTGCCCACATCAACTTTAAGCCATTTACCAATAAAATTTCCTTGCCCTTAACAAAGGAACTACGCATCTCATTAAAAATGGAGAATCGGCAGTTAGAGGAGGTTAATGTTGTAAATACAGGCTATCAGCGTCTAAGCAAAGAAAAGCTCACTGGAAGCTTTACCACACTTGATAATAGAACCTTTAATTCTCAGCAAACGACCAATGTACTCGAGCGATTAGAAGGGATTACTTCTTCATTAACGGTAGACCGAAGTACCAGCTCTCCTGGTATTTTAGTTCGCGGGCTTAGTTCACTACTTAGCGATCGTAGCCCGCTCATTGTGTTGGATAACTTTCCCTATGAAGGAAATTTGAATAACCTGAATCCAGGGGATGTGGAAAGTATCACCGTATTGAAGGATGCAGCAGCGACTTCTATTTGGGGAGCAAGGGCAGGTAACGGGGTGATTGTAATCACTACCAAAAAGGCAAAATTCAACCAGCCCCTCAAGATCAATGCGAGTGTGAACCATACCTTGTTTTCTGATCCTGACTTGAGCTACCTTAAGCTGATGAATAGCAAAGATTTTATCAGCGTTGAACGAATGCTTTTCGAAAAAGATTATTTTACAGCTCAGGAATCCTCTTTGGAAAAACCCGCCTTAACACCGGTTGTGGAATTATTAATTTCCAGGCGCGATGGAAAAATAACGAGCAGCGAACTCGAGGCCAGTATTGCTAAGTTAGAAAATGAGAGCATTGTTGAAAATTATAAAAAAGATTTTTTAAGCAGGGCAATTTCCAGGCAGTATAATTTTTCCTTAAATAAAGGAAATGAGAGCAGTCGCTGGTTAGCTTTTGCAGGATTTGATGATAATCAAGATGCCCTTGGGGCAGATAGTAAACGCTTCAATGTCAAGATCGAAAACGGGCTTAAAGTGACCAGAAACTTGGACTTGGCTACGACCATTCAGCTAACCCATAGCGATACCCGTTCGGGGCGGCCTGCCTTTAATTCACTGGTAGCTTCCTCAGGATACTTACCTCCCTATACCCGCTTTAGTGATGAGAACGGATCATCTCTGGCCGTAATGCGGGATTATAGGGCGTCAGCGATCAGCAATTTGGGTATGCAGCTGCTGGACTGGAATTATTACCCCCTTAGTGAGAGTGAATACGCCTTTACTACCGGAAAAATAAACGATGTATTGGCAGACCTAAAGCTCACGTATCAATTGCCTGCTGGGTTTAAGCTAATGGGCGTTTATCGTTACCAAAACCAGCAGAGCTCATCCTTGGGTTTAAACGGATTGGGAAGTTATTACACCAGAAACAGCATTAATAGCTTTAGCTCCGCTAGTGGATCTTCACTTACCCGTGGAATTCCATTGGGGGCAATCCGGGATCTTTCTGAAGACAGGCTGTCTGTTCATCAGCTGCGTAGCCAGATTGACTATAACCGAAAATTCGGAAAATTTTCAATCGATGGGATTGCAGGATTTGAAATCAGAGAAGCCAAAACGGTGGGTAGCCAGAATAGAAACTATGGCGTAAATGAGGGAAGTCTGGGATCGTCCGGGGTGAATTACAACTCTTTTTACACGCACCCGCTCACTGGAAGCCTTGGTATTATCCCTTACATGAATGAGGAACGCGGAACCAATAACCGATATGTATCGCTTTATGCGAATTCCTCTTTTGGTTTCAAAGACCGATACTACCTCACCGCGAGCTTACGAAGAGATGCCTCAAACCTTTTTGGCGTATCCACCAATAACAAATGGAATCCGTTGTGGTCCTTGGGAGGGGCATGGCTTTTAAGCAGTGAGGAGTGGATGAAAACAGAATGGCTGGATCTGCTTAAAGTGCGGATGAGCTTTGGAAGAACAGGAAATTCAAATTCAAGACTCTCTGCCCTGACAACAATTAATACTTATGGTACAAACCCCTATACATTTAATAGTTTTTCATCTTTTTCAAATTATGCTAATCCATTTTTAAGGTGGGAGCGGGTATCCACATTGAACTTAGGGGCAGATGCGAATCTGTTTTTTGGAAGACTTACTGTATCTGCAGATTACTACATCAAAAAATCCACCGACCTAATTTCCAGTGAACCCATCGACTACACTACAGGAATTGCCGGAAGGGTGTCCAGGAATACTGCTGCCATCAGCTCGCGAGGAGTAGACTTAGAGGTTCGGAGTATAAACTTAAAAAACAAACTCAACTGGCAAAGTAGTTTTTACATGAATTATTACAGGGACAAAGTTGATAAGTATTACCTGGTAACCAGTGCAGCCTCAGCTTATGTTACTGGTACTACGAGTATATCAGGGATTGAAGGGATGCCAGTATATGCGGTCTACGCATACAGATGGAAGGGATTAAATCCGGAAAACGGAAACCCGATTGGAGAAATTGATGGGAAAAACAGTGAAGATTACCTTTCGATTACCGGTTCTGCAGCCTCTATCGCATCGTTGAAATATATGGGGCCTGCATTTCCGGTGTTTAATATTTCTCTTGGCAATACTTTTAGCTATGGAGGATTTGAGCTTGATTTCAGACTCACGGGCAAATTTGGTTATTATGCCAGGAGGCCATCATTGAGCTATGTTAATCTGTTCGGCGTTCGATCTGGTAACGCTGAGTTTGCGGAAAGGTGGCAAGCACCGGGGGATGAATCCAGAACGGTTGTGCCCTCAATGATTTATCCAGCTTCTTCAGCAAGGGATGCTTTTTATAATAATTCCGAGGTTACCGTTATCAGTGGTGATCATATAAGGCTTCAATATGTTTCGCTGGGCTACAGTTTTACAAAGAAGAACCAGCGGTGGCTTCCTTTTTCGGGCGCTAACATTCGCTTGATTGCATCGAACCTAGGACTGGTTTGGCGAAAAAACCCCTACAACATTGATCCGGATTTCCCTGGAGGGATTTTGCAAAAAAGCTATAGCCTGAATTTGCAGCTCAGCTTATAGACCTGCTAGCCGACCTAGGCTGCTTAAATATGATTACTCAAAGACCTTTTAATCAAACCATAACCAATCAAGACATAAAATGAATAAGCACCATATTTTCACACTTCTTATCGGGATTTTGCTTCTCTCCTCCTGCGAAAAGTATCTGGAGGAAAAGCCTAACATTAGACTGGCAATCCCAAGTACGGCAGCAGAGTTCCAGTCGTTGCTAGACCAGTATAATGTCATCAGCGATCGGGACCCGTCCTCTGGGGAAGTAAGCGCAGGGGATACGTATTTGACTGATGCAGATTATTTAACACGAGATGATCAAGAAAAAAGAATGTACACCTGGCAAAACAGCAGTGTATATAAGGAAGGAAGTAACGACTGGCTTTATGTTTATGTTCCTGTTTATACTGCTAACTCGGTGATTGAAGCTTGGCAGGGCTTATCTGCCTCAGATCGTAATCAAACGGACTGGAAGGATGTCGCGGGACAAGCTTATCTTTTGAGGGCTAAATGTTTTTTAAACGCCGTCACGCTCTGGGGGGCCGCCTACAACGAATCCACTGCTGATGTTATGCCCGGTATCGCGTTAAGGTTAAATGCTAATTTCAATGAATCTTCAAAAAGAGCATCAATTGCGGAAAGCTATAATCAGGTGTTATCAGACCTGAAATTGGCCACTGCTCTGCTTCCGGTAAAGCCTATGCATGTTGTTAGGGCATCACGCCCCGCAGCCTACGGGATACTTGCACGTACCTATCTATGGATGCGTAGGTATCCTGAGGCCAGTTTATATGCCGATTCTACCCTTTCTATAAAAGGTGATTTGGTAAATTATAACAGCTTAAATGCCAGCCTTAACTACCCTGTTCCACAATTTAATGCAGAGGTGATTATGAATAATAAGATGTTTGCGCTGACATCTGTTTCTGTTACAAGAGCAAAGGTTAACCTGGAGCTTTACAATCAGTACGAGAGCAACGATCTGCGAAAGAGCGTGTTTTTCAGGACAGTAAGCGGTACTTATCATTTCAAAGGGAATTATACTGCTGGCGTTACTCCGTTTAGCGGGATAGCAACAGATGAATGCTACCTGATCCGGGCGGAATGCAGAGCTAGGGCTGGGGATATGACAGGAGCACTAGCAGATCTAAACAGACTATTGGTTAATAGGTACCGCACCGGCACTTTTGTTCCCCTTTCCCTCACAGAGCCAAGTCACCTTTTAGATCGTATTTTAAAGGAGCGAAGAAAGGAATTGCTTTATCGCGGCCTGAGGTGGCCGGACATCAAGCGACTAAATGAAGAGGGAGCAAACATTTCGCTGAGCCGCACCGTTAACGGTGTAACTTTTACGCTGCCAGCTAAAAGCCGAAGGTTTGCCATGCCGCTCCCTGAAGACGTGATTTCACTGTCCGCTATGGAGCAGAATACCTATTAAAAAAAGGGCTGCACCGTTAGATGCAGCCCAAAAAAATGGAAAGTATTCGCTAACTTACTGCAGGTCTTTATGGCTGGCTACCTTACCGGAGTTTTCCATTTGCTCTGCTGTAGGATTGGCGGCGAGGAAAGCATCTAGATTGGTATACTCTGAGTTTTCGAATTCAACCAAACAAGGTATTGCTGTCCCTTCACATCCCGAAGGCGTAGCTTGTTCGGAAACGTTAGTCCAGTTACTGGCAATGTTAATGCCGTTCGCCGTATTTAAATTATATCGGTATTTTAGCGTAACTACTTTTTTGGTTGCAAAAGTGTTTAGCGTGATGGCAAGGCCGAACCCCACGAGGGCTACAAGGCCTAAACTTAATTTTTTTAAGTTCATAGTATTTATAATTATAGGTTATTAATTAATTTCTTTCGGTTTGATTTATCCAGCCTGGCTGGTCTCAATCATTCTTTTATCTTCTAGTTTTTCTACCTCCTTTTTTGGTTATATGAGCAGTTATTAAATAGTCCTGTAGTGAAGGATAAAATCAAAGTGCTAGGATGAGCCTGAGTAGGGTTCCGCCAAAACATACCGGCTTAAACTCTTTTCGTATAGAATATGGAAACCTGCTCTTCTTAGGTGAGCGATGTCAGACTTTACGGTTCTCCCACTGCAGTTCAATAGTTTTCCTGCTTGTATGGAATTGTTAATTTTTCCTCGCCTTATCAGAAAAAGCAGCCGCTGCAAACGCAATATCTTTTGGTATTTGCCCATCCTTCAACACTTTATATATACAAAGTTGAGGTGTCTGGGGGAAATCAGACCTTCGGAGTTCGAAGATTTCGAGGTGTGGTTACTTTGGATTAAAAAGTAGTGACTTCATAATTCCGCTCATCGTGGGTTCAGATATCCCCAGATAGGAGGCAATGTATCGCTGTGCAACTAGCGTATTGATTCCGGGGTGTTGGGATTTTAAAAATAGGTATTGATCTTTTGTCGAAAGACGTCTGGCTACACCGATATCTTCCGCTAGTTTGAGCAGGTCTTTGATCACCAAGGTGTTGGTAAGGGATAAGAACTCAGGTGATGCATCTTCTAATGCTTTCCAGTCATAATAACTGATTTTAAACACCAAGGCATCTTTTTCGCAAATAATGCCTTCCTGACTCTTGATCTGTCTAAAAAAACTTGCCCTCACAAGGCACATCTCCCCGGGCCCAAAAAAGTCAGTCGTTTGCTCCTTTTCCTCCACCTGAATAAAACTCCTAAAAAATCCCTCTGAAATAAAATAAGTGAATTTACTGATCTCTCCTGGCAGGAGCAAACAGGTGTTCTTACGGACAATGGTTTCTTTAGTGCGTAACAAAATTTCCTGTAATAGCGACTCATTTAAGGGATAATGTTGGAGCAAATAGTCTTCAAAAACTTTAATTTTCATTTTCGCAAATATTTAGGTAAGTGACTTTTTATTCTTTGAGTGACATCCTAATTTCAAATTGAAATAGTTGTCAATTAAATTTTTAATCTATGAATCAGGAAATATTAAGTAGAATCGATGAGCTTTTGAGCTTGCAGAAAAATATGTTAGCGGCCTTATATTCCTTACGCGAGAAGCCCAGTATTCCAGACCTGAGTTGGTATGACAGTACCGATATTAAAAGACTGCTTCACATTAGTGACAGTACCCTTTTTAGAATGAGGCGGTCGGCGAGCATAAGATCTGTTAAAATCTCTGGCAAGTGGTTTTATAAAATCCCTGACTTTGACGGGCAAAATCCCAGCAATACTCCTTAATAAAAGAACTTCGAAAGCACACGAATTATAAGGTTGCAGCTTGACAAGAACGAAAAAAATGATATAACATCGGAATGAAGTGGTGAATAGGCCTTTTATCGGGATGGAAATCTCTTCCACCTCATAAAAAGATAATTACTCCTGAATCCTGTCTTATTCGGTTTATGATTTTATTCCTAAAATTATTAGATTGCATGCTCAAGTCCGCTGCTGCATGAAATATAAATTACGATGTATTGCGATTGATGATCATCCTGATGACCTGAAACAGATTGAAGCGGTGGTTAAATTCCATCCAGGATTGATCATGATTAGAACTTATAAGGATCCGTTGAAGGCACTGGCTAGTATCAAAAAGACAGATGACATCGATATCATTTTTTTGGATATCGAGATGCCTGGTATTGATGGAATTTCCCTGGGTGCTCAACTTAGGAATAAGACTAAATACCTGGTGTTTATTACCGCTTTTGAACAATATGCCCTGAGCTCCTTTGCTGCAAATCCAGAAAACTATTTGCTGAAACCAATCTCGAAAGTAGCTTTTATGGAATGCATAGCAAGAATACGCGATAAACCCATCTTTTCCGCTGTGCCTACCAGCCAGAGGGACGAAAATTTATTCCTGCCTATTAAAAGCGGGAAATACCTTAGGATTTCCCGGGAGGAAATTATCCTGTTTGAACCGGTCACTGGAACTAACTATACCAAAGTGTATACGCAAAGAGAAAATTTTGAAGTACTGGTTACCTTGGTTGCGATTGAAGGATACCTTAGGGATGATTCCAGGTTCATGAGGATTAGTAGAAGTTGCCTCATAAACCTGGATCAAATTGAGCATGTCGCATCAGGAAAGGTGTTGATGAACACTCAGGATAAAAAGCAGATGTCCATTGGATCAGACTACCAAGAGCCCTTTAACAGTTACCTTTCAGAGAGAATGTTTGGTAAATCAAGTTGAAAGATTACTGACTTTGCTGAGCGAGATGAGTTAATAGGCTGGTAAAAACGGTAGTAGGATCAGTGCTTACCGCCAAAGCTGACTGTTGTCTTTTAAATACAAAAACTGTTTTTGCATTTAATTTTTTTTTCGTGGTTTTCATGCTCAAACATGCCCGATGCAGACCAGAGCGCTTGAAATTAATGGTATAAGCCTTTTATCAAAGGATAAATCATAAAATATGAAAGATGGATTTTAGCGGATCAACTAAAAATAAAGTATTATCGCATAGCTTGTTATGGGCAGGGTATTTTGCGTTCGAAAACATTCTCGCCTGGGGTTATAGTGGGCGTTTCCCGGAGCCGATAGCGGCGTCTAGTCATTTTGTATTAAATATCGGCTTATTTTACCTGTTGTATCTCTTTACTTTTCCTAATTTACGATGGAGGCATGCTGTTCAGGCACTGCTCTCTAGCCTACAGCTGATCATGACTGCAATGTTTTTCATTGGCGCTAAGTTTCTTTTAGATAGGCTACTGATCTGTGTTGATCTCGTACCTCAGGATAATAATACTACCCACCTTCAACAGGCATCCGGATTTTTATATCGGGCAATTGCCTTTGCATTTCCCGCACTAGGACTTTATAATCTCCTTCGCTATGATCAAGAAAAGACCGAGAAGACCAAGTTTGTCTACACGCATTTTAATAAAATGCTGGAGGAACAGGCAGCAGAAAAGTTGATCTCAGATCATAGCAGAATGATGCTTAATAGACATATTGATTACCATGCCCTTTATGCGACCTTTAATTACCTCAATACCTGCATGAATAAAAACGAAAAATCCGGAAAAATGGCAATAAGTCTACTCTCTGATTTATTCAGGTATACCACATCCAGCAAATCGCAACTGGCTGTAGTTTCACTCCGGGAAGAGTTGAAGCAACTGAAAACCCAACTTGCGCTGAAAGAATTGATTGGAGGAAAAGGCACCTTTGTCCGAGTTGAGCTCCCGGACAAAGATCACTCCATTCCCAGATCAATCCTCATGCCGCTATTAGTGAAGCTAATTAAACACTGCGATATTTCAGATTCGCAAAGCGCAGCGAAAATATTTACCCAGGTAGAAAACCAAATGATCTATATCTTTTTTAGCAATTTCACCATTATGCCCCTTGCGCCTGAAATGAAAAACGAGCTCGTGTTACTAGATGAATACCTGGGTAAAAAATATAATGGTCTGGTTACCGTTAGCGATTATCGAAATCACGGAAAGCTTGACATTATTATCACTATCCCCATCCTCAATCTTTAGGTCTTCATCTAACATGACCAAGCTAAATCTCTAAAGGCAAATAAAAGTACCTTTCTCACGCCCGTTGATCGTAATCCGCTTGTTTTAGGGTAATATGGGAATGGCTGGTGTAGTCGGGCTCGGAACTAACGTGTAAATCCTTAACCTTAAGGTGATTCTGTAAATTGCGGCTGCTTAAATTTCTTCAATATCTTTCAAAATCTGCCGATTTATCTCACTCAAGCTAAGCCACTAGTAACCTAGCGCAGTTTATGTTTCATTTGTAGTGATTGATCCAGCGAAGTGAACACCTTAGCGCCACTGCTTTATGATCAGCATTGTATATGTTTCAAAATTAAATTTAACCGAGAACCCATGAACAAGATCGACACAATTACCAACGTACTTTACAAAATTTATTTTTTGTTGCAGCACCATTTTGGCCCAGTGGAAAATGATGTAGCCTTGATGAAAGATGAACTCATGACCAGGCAAGATGTAAAAGACTATCTTAAAATCAGCGAGAGTACCTATAAGCGAAAGGTTAGTCAGGGAGAATTAAGGCCTATGAAACTACCCGGCGGTGATCGGTATTTTAAAAGCCAGTTACATGATGAATATATTGAAAGCATCCGCAGAGGTAGAATTTGAACAGTCACTAGCCCACAACTACAGCGCAGGAATAGATTTTTACATATTTATTGATGCAGAATGCATCGAGAGCCAAGGTCATAAGATCGCTAACTAAAATTCATTCTATAATAAACTTAAATGGCTCATTATCAGGTTATTGTAGTCAAAAAAAGTGCTTTTAGATTATTACTTTTTAGTTTCAGGGCATGAAAGGCAGGGATGCTTTTTTGGAATGAATAAAGATGGCTTCCGTGATTATTCTAATCAGAAAGATCGTCTTTATCCTGAACTCTTTGACATATAGGAATGATGCATTATCCATCGCTAAGGATGGAAATTTTGTGAAGGTAGAGGTGAAAGTCCCGAACTGAAAGCGCATTGGCAGGAGCAATCCCGGCTTGAAGAAGCTGACGCAAGTAATTCCGACAACGATATACATGAGCATGAATTTGCTTATAGGAGAGCTGGTACCAATGGTGCCGGCTTTATTTGTTAATGGACCTGATATTTTGCCGCAAAGCTAGGGTCAAGTTATCACAAAATGGTCAGAGAAATTGTACAAATTGGGATTTCAATGACTGACCAATTAGCGTTTTTAGCTTATGCTTCAGATTAGCGCTCCCTTTAAGGAAATCTTGCTTCCCTCAAGCTTGTTTGAAAAGTTTGTCAACGACCGGGGCTTTCCTTAAAATATAGATAACTCTTTATTGAAAAGTTATGCTAATGAGAAATAAATAACTGTGGTCTAGCTCTTTTCTTGTGCTTAAAGACCTTTCCTCTCCATCTCACTAAACAGAAATAATTATGAATGAAACCAAATTTGATCTGGAAGAGATCCGCAACTCCTATACACTTAGTACATTTTTACACCAGATGGGATATGAGCCGAAACGTTATTCAGGAGGAGAGTACTTTTATCACTCGATGTTAAGAGAGGGTGATAGAACGCCTTCCTTTTGTGTAAATGATAAGCTAGGCTTATGGTATGATCATGGAATAGGTAAGGGCGGTACACTTATCGATCTTGGAAAAGCGCTTTGGCCCGGAATGGGTTTCAAGGAAGTCATCGCTAAAGTATTAACCATCATGGGCGATGCAACTTCGGAATGCTCGCATAATTCCTCAAAAACTGTGCAACTGGAAATTCCCCTGCGGCATCCTTCATACGTTATCCAGGAAGACCGGCCACTGGGAGGAAACCAACAAATTAAAGCTTACCTGGAATCGAGAGGGATTTATGATATCAATTCCCCCCTTCGGGAACTTTACTATTCCATTAAGCCCGAAGGAAAAACCAAGATGTCGTTTGCGGCTGCCGGATGGAAGAATGTTCTAGGGGGGTGGGAAGTGAGAAGCAATGGTTTTAAGGGTTGTTTAGGAAGGAAAGGCATAAATATAATCTCTGGAAGCCCAAACAAAATATGTCTGTTTGAAGGGATGATGGATTTTTTAAGCTGGAAGGCTCAAATGAATGATCAATCCAGTGCAGTTATTTTAAATTCGCTGTCCCTGCTTCCCTCTGGAATTAGCCTGGCCAAAGATTTTCCAATCATTGATGTCTATTTTGATCATGATCCCGCAGGAGAAAAAGCAGCTGTTACCGTAAAAGAACAGTTGCCTTGGGCGGTAGATCAATCCGAAATTTATGCCGGATACAACGACTTTAATGAACAGCATCAGCACCTTTATGAATTCAAGAAATTACAGGCTGATAAACTCGATCTATCACAAACATTCCCCTCTATTGATCATATTAATTATTTTACCAGATGAGAGACGACACTAAAAAAAATGAAAAAAAATTTGTTGGAGTTATCTTGAAATTGCAGGAGTATGAGGTATTTAAAAAAAAGTGCGATTCTCTTGGTCTGGGAATCAGTGCAACGTTTAAGAAAATGCTACTCAATCCGGATTTTCTTTATATTGACCATGCCCGTCTGCTACAGGTTTTAGCGGTAATAGCAGAAGAAATTGCTGCAATTAATCTAGCAATCAATACTCATCTGATCCCCTACTTGAAAACTCAGGATCTCTTGATTCAAGGGGAGCTCGCCCCACTGATTGAACGCTACATTCATCAGCAGGCTAAATTAGAAAAGCAACTTAGAGAAGTGTTGACCAGGATACCTTAAGGTGCCGATCAGGCAGGAAACCTGTGTGGCATGCAAGATTTGTCATAAACTGCTCTCCATGTTAATCGAATTCATTACAGCCCTGATCGCAAGTATGCCTGCATTACACCAGTTCTATTAAACCCTGGCTATAAGCCTTGGAAAAGTAGTCATAGACCGGCGCTTCGATCTTTTGAACTCGTGTTTAAACTGTGAAATTATTGTCCAGTATTCATTTAAGCGATGAAATATGAGTGTTATTGTTCGTCTCTTTTGCAAAGGAAAAAATTTTTCTGCTGTTCGTTATAACATGGATAAGGTTAGTCAAGGCGCTGCTAAACTATTAACTTATGAAAACTTTGGCATCATCCATGCGATCAGCAAACCAACAGCTTCTGATTTCGAAGCTTATCTCACAGCAGTAGCTTCCCTCAGTTACTATTGTAAGTGTAACCAGTTTCATGCAGTATTATCTTTAAAAGGGAAGTCTGATGCACTCGATGCGTTTGAGCACTTTGCTAAATGCTGGCTTAAAGAAATGGGTTATGAGAAGCAGCCCTACCTCATTTTTGTACATTTAGACACTCCAAATACACATTTGCATATTGTCTCCACAGGCATAAGACTAGACCGCCGTAAAATATCTGATAGTTTTGACGGCATTCGGGCAATAGCCGCGGTAAATAGGTTACTTGGTATTGATCCTCAAAATGAATTCAAAAAGGAAATCAGCCCACTCTTTTCTTATCGTTATGCTGATATTGATGAGTTTCGAATGCTGCTTAAAGGTAAAGGCTATAAGAGTTATACTACTAACGGGATGTTCAGTATTGTGAAATACGGAAAGGTCTTACTGCGGGTTAGCGCAGAAAAAATAAATAATATTATTGTAAATTATAAACTCGATGATCAAAGAGTTCAATATATAAGAGGAGTTGTTAATGTTCAGCTTTCCCGACTTGACAATACGCCGGAACCTTGTTATCAATTATTTCCAAATGGGTATTCCAAAAAAATCAAGGGCTTTAGTTCGGAACTATCACGCTACTTATTGCATCACCACCAAATTGAGATCCACTATCTTTTTGAAAATCATGACATCACAGGTTTCATCGCGATAGACCATGACCACAGGGTCGTTATACAGGGTGATGTATTAATGGATTTAAAGCGATTGATTACTCCTCAGGCTCAAACTTATTCTTTTATTGAGGCCATTCGGCGCTAGAATTTTAATGATTATGAATATTGCATTTTCCAATCTGAGGGGCGGCTGTGGAAGCACCACGCTAATTTTACTGATGGCACACTATCTGGCCAGCTTAACTAAAACAGTTTATTTAATCGATCTCACCTATGAGCGCACCCTGGAACTTTGGCACCGACATTCAGTGCTGCTGGAAGAAAAACTGCCCTTTGAATTTTTCGCTACCGAACTCTCCAATGCTCCCTTGCTGCTACAAAAATTTTCCCGGCAAGATGCGTTGCTTCTTTTAGACTTACCTAAGTTATCGGAAAATGAACAGTTCTTAAAACTCATCAAGCAGATTGATGCCTTTGTCATTCCTTTCAGCTACGGCGCTGCAGGTTTTAATGCCGCCATACGCTATGCGGTCATGATAGCTAAAATGACCCCAGAATCTTCTCTTATTTTTCTTCCAAATGATTGGGGTGAAGGACAAAAGGGATCAAACTTGGAAGCCCATCAACAACTGCTCAGAAAGCTAGGGTCGCTTTCCGCTCCGTTAAGTTTTCACATCGGCCTACAAGGCCTTGAAAGCTTGTCTATCGCTACACAAGTTCTTTTTGATTTCTGGGCAACATTAAGGATTCTTTCCGCTCAATACCTTAAAGTTGGCTAATCCACCAAACCACTTACTTCAACATTATGAACTGGACTTCTTTTTTAATTTATCTTCTAATCGTATATGTGCTTTATTTTCTGGTACAGGTATTACTGGATTTACTCTTTTTTGTAAAACCCCTGGAACAAGAGCGCTCTGCTCAGCTTTATGAGATTCCCGCAATAGAGGAACCCATAGATGCCTCGGTCATGTTGGAAGAGGAGCCGCGATCAACAGGTGGGGAATACCTGCTCAGCTCTGGAGAATTAGATGCTTCCGGAGCACAAAAGCTTGAGGGCTTAATGGCTTTGGCCCGAGCAGAGGCGATAGAATACACGAAACAAATTCCTTTGCTATGAGAGGTTTAAACCCAAGCACTATTCAGATCGTGCTTACGCCAGTATTTTGCAACTGGGTTGTTTTCACTTCTGCTCAGGTTCCTGGAATCTCAGAGTTTCACCAGGCAAGTACTCAAATCAAAAACCATTATTTCTCATTAAGCGATCTATCCTTTATGCTGGGCGCAATCATGGGTTTACTCGGCGGGCTGCGCATTTTCGCCAATTGGCAATCCGGACGACACCATATCGACCAACAGGTCGCCGGATGGTTTTTTTCCTGCATCTTTTTAAATGTCTGCGGATTATTTCTTCGTGGATTATTCAGCTTATAACTCTAAACTAAAATCAAATGAAAAACAAAACGAAAATCCTAAGCCTGCTCCTTCTAGGAGCAATGATGAGTGGTTCTGCTTCCGCACAAAGCGGCGGAGGTACAACGGGTATAAACGCTGCCACCTCAACCCTGACTAGTTATATTGATCCGGTATCTACCCTAACCCTGGCCATTGGCGCCGTAGTGGGAATCATCGGTGGAATCATGGTATATATCAAGTGGAATTCCGGAGATCGGGATATCAGTAAGGAGGTAATGAGCTGGGGAGGCTCCTGCATCTTTCTGGTATTGGTTTCAGTGGTCATCAAAGCGTTTTTTGGCGTTTAAACCCAATAGTTATGGAACGATACCCTATTTACAAAGGTCTAGAGCAACCCTTAAGCTATAAAGGGCTAAAAGGAAAATACATCGGATGGGGCATAGCCTCGCTTGCATCCGGATTATTTTTTGGTGGTTTAATCGGCGCGTTAACCAGTATGTATTTTGGGGTGTTGCTCAGCCTTTTGCTGTCTGGGAGCTTGTTCAGCTATACCCTTTACCGGCAAAAAGGTGGTCTTCATAACAAAACAAAACATGCAGGCCTATTCATTCATCAAAACAAACTTCGGCTATGAAATCACGCATTTTTGATCTGCCCTATCTGGGCTACAGCACTTTTGCCGGACAAGATATGCTCTATACGGGCGAAGGGGATTTTTCAGTAATCATCCAGATTGAAAATCCGGTGCGTGTCTGGAGTGCTGATGAACGGGGATACGAGGATTTTCACGAGTTGGTATTAAAGCTATTAAAAATGCTTGGAGAGGGGCATGTTTTGCAAAAACAGGATGTTTTCATCACTAAAAGTTACCAGAGGGAGGGAAGTAAAGACTATCTGCAACGTGCTTATGACAGCCATTTTTCCGGGCGGAAATTTATCGAGCTGCGAAGCTACGTTTGCATTACAAAAAAAGTAGACCGCAGCAGGTTTTATGTTTTCGACGAGCGGGCTCTACAGAACTTCTCCACCACAGTAGCTAAAGTCTTGGACCTATTCAAACAGGCTGGATTATCTGCAGATCTGCTTACCAAGCAGGCCATTGACCGTTATGTTCAACAATACCTTTCTATGGATTTTTCCAGTCCGCTAGTTAGTAGGAACAATATTCTGGCCGGTGAACATCAATTAGAGGTCGGAGAGATGTCTATGCGCTGTCTTTCCCTAATTGATAGTGACAAAATGGATCTTCCCACCAGCCTTGGAGCTTATCGCCAAAAAAGCGATGGTAAGGCCATGCGTGATTTTCCTTTGGATAATCTCTCGTTTTTATTCGAGGTGCCTGAAACCGAATGCATGATCTACAACCAGATTATTTCGATACCCATTCAAAATAGCATTATTTCCTCACTCACCCTCAAGCAAAAAAGGCACGCAGGGATACCCGATCCGGCAAATAAATTATGTGAACAGGATATAGCTATGTTGTTGGGCGAGGTGGCCAGAGATAACCAACTTCTGGTCAATGCGCACTATAATATCATGTTAGGTGCCAAAGGAGAAAAGCTGATGCAGGCGGTAAACTTTGTTGAGTCCTCGCTTTTCTCGCTTGGAATTATTCCAAGCAGAAATGCCTATAATCAGTTGGAGTTATTTAAAGCTTCGCTTCCGGGAAATGCCCCTGCATTAAAAAATTATGATCTGGTCCTGCTCACTGCTAAGGCTGCTACTTGTCTGATTTTTAAAGAGCGGCCCGATCAAAGCGAACACTCCGACTTTCTGATCCGCTTTACCGATCGCAGAGGCATTCCCATCAGCATCGATCCTGCAGATTTGCCCATGCGTACAGGCCGAATTTCCAATCGCTCCAAGTTTGTTCTTGGTGTAACCGGATCGGGTAAATCCTTTTTTATGAATAGCCTGATCGAGCAGTATTTACTCTATAATATGGATATCGTCATTATAGATACCGGGCATTCTTATAGTGGGCTTTGCGCGTATCATAATGGCAAATACCTCACCTATTCCGAGCAGCAGCCCATTACGATGAATCCTTTTGCCTTCGGTGAATCTGAATACAATATTGAAAAGCGGGATTTTCTAAAGACGCTGATTTTTCTGGTGCTTAAAGGGGTGGATGGTCAAGTGTCCGCGCTGGAAGACAGCATAATTTCCAGCGTCATCGCTTCTTTTTACACCCAGCATTTCCGCGAAAAAAGGAGTAGACAGGACCTTAATTTCGATGCTTTTTACCATTACTCCATCCATCGCATAGGCGAAATCTGTGACCAGGATCACCTTGAATTTGACCTGAATACCTACCGATTTGTACTAAAAAAGTTTTGTCGGGGAGAGGAGTATGGTCAATTACTGAATTTGCCTACCGATTCTTCATTTTTGGAAGAAAGGCTTATTGTATTTGAAATGGATGCCATTCGCGACCATAAGATACTTTTTCCCATCGTGACCTTGATCATTATGGATGTTTTTTTGCAGAAAATGAGGCTCCGAACTCACCAGCGCAAAGCATTGGTATGTGAGGAGGCCTGGAAAGCAATCTCATCGGAGCTCATGGCCTCTTATTTGGTGTATGTTTATAAAACAGTCCGAAAATTTTATGGGGAGGCCATCGTGGTCACTCAGGAATTGGATGACATTATTTCAAGTCCCACCGTAAAAAATAGCATCATTGCCAATTCCGATACGATCTGCCTGCTTGATCAGGGTAAACTCAGGGATGATTATGGGAAGATTGCCTCGCTGCTTTCTTTGAACGAGACCGAACAGAAGAAGATTTTCACCATCAATGCCCTGGAGAATAAACATGGACGTTCAAGATTCAAAGAGGTATATATCAAACGAGGCCTCAGCGGTGAGGTCTATGGAGTGGAAGTGTCGCTCCGACAATACTTGACTTTCTCGACGGAAAAACCGGAAAAGACCGCAGTGGAATATTACCTGAATCGGTATGGCGACTATCAAACCGCACTGGATGCTTTCATCGCTGAGCTTGAAAGTTCTGGTTTAGCCTTAAATGAATTTATCGATCAACTTCTTAAACATCCGTTATGAAAAAACATTTTTATGCCTTTTTGTTTGCAGGTTTGCCGTGTTCGCTTAGCGCGCAAATATACGTAGACCCCAGCACTTCCGCAGCCATGGCTACCCAATCCGCACTGATTAACTCCCAGCTCAATTCCACCAAGGAAAAGCTTACCCTACTTCAACGCGCTCAGCTTAGCGTAGCAGGAGAACTTGCCCTTGCAAATGATTTGCAAAGAAGGATCTATCGTGGGCTTACTGAGGTGTCCTCGGCGTTAAGCAATTTGCTTGCCGTAAAAGATATCTATGAAATTACCCAGGATATCGTGGACGATGGGAGCAAGGCCATACGGATTGCAGAAAAAAATCCTGCATTACTCCTTTTTGCACAGCAAGGAGCAGAAGAATTTCATGCCCGTGCACTTCGTTTATCAGCTGAGGTAAGTGGTTTTGTTCTGCATGGGGCTAAAGATAACCTGATGGACGCGGGCGAGAGGACCCGAATGCTTGCGAAAATCGTAACAGAGCTTTCCATTATAAGAGGGGTGATTTATGGGATTTATCGGGCAATGTATTGGGCTTCGATTCGTGGCTTTTGGAATGCAGTGAATCCGTATGCAGGGTTTATCAATGTCGATAAGCGCATTGCCGACGAAGTCCTTTTTAAGAGTAAACTGTTTAAAAAATGAAGGGAGTGATTTTGTTTCTTCTGTTTTGGTTGGCTGTATTGCCTTCTAAAGCACAGCTCAACGTTGCCCTGCTTCATCAGTTAATTAATAACAGCCGTTCAGAAAATGTTCACCAGAATGAGCTGCGAGACAAGCAAACACTAGCCGCTGCAACCGAGCAGGCCAACAGCAGACAACAATCCTGGTTAAAAGAAACTTACCGGAATAACGCAAAAAGATTTTCTGCCCTGGGCCTCACCATCAATGCCGTGCAAATCGGGCTGGAAGCCCTCCCGGTAATCGATAAAATTGTCCAGGATCAGCAGCAAATACTTTTGCTTTGCCGGGATCATCCCGGGTTAATGCCTTTAGCTGTTGAATCACAGGTAGATATGGTCGATAAATCTGAAAAGTTATTACGTTACCTATATGGCCTATCATTAAGTATAGGCCAGATCAATGCGATGTCACCTGCTGACCGGCACATCCTCGCGGGCTTTGTGGTACAGGAGTTAAGAACGATCTCCCTTCTTTTATCGGGACTTAAGGCTACGCTGAAAAATGCTCGTGTAAACCTACACGCGATCAGTCCGGCTTTTTCCGATGCGGTTCTGAAGGATAAACAACTGGCTGGCAGAATTCTCTCGCAAATCAAACACCTAAAATAATATGAAAAAGCATTGGATATTGTTTTTCTTCCTTACTGGAGGGAAGCTTTGCTATGGGCAAAAAGTGGTCTTTGACCAGCAGCATTTTACTATAGTGAATGAAAATGGTTTTGCCAGATTATCTTCTGAGCTGGCTATGCAAGGAATCGTAAATCAGATGAATAAATCCCTTGATGATATTAAAACAAATACCGGTGCGCTGATCCTGACGCAGGAGCTGGTTTATCGGGCATTGTCAGCAGTTGACCAAAGCTTAAAAACGACACTGGCAGTGAAGGAGATCTCCGCGTTGATTGCGGAGATTTTTTTCGATTCCAAGCAAATGCTTCGCTTCGCCGCTGCACATCCTCAGCTTTTAGTATTTGCAGAAGACATCGCTGTCAAGCTGAAAGAGCGAAGCCTAAGACTGGCGAAAGATGTTTCAATAGTGGCGCTCCAGTCCCGAGGAGATTTATTGCTTGATTTTCAAAAGCGCGATGCACTTATCAAGAAGATTTCCCTTGAATTAAAGCTCATTCGCGCCCTGGTATTCTCGATGCACAAAAGCATGTATTGGGCTGCCCAGCGCTCGCTACTCGCCCAGGTTAACCCTTTCAAAGACTTCGTTAATCTGGATAAAAGGCTTGCTGGACAAATTATTTTAAACGCTAAAACCTTAAAAAAATGAAATTTAAGATGATCCTATTCCCCTTGGTATGCTTCAATTTGAGCACCTGGGCACAGCTAAAAATTCGGGATGAGGCAATTATCAATCAGCAGGAACGAATGGTCTTCAAATCCTGGGATCCCGATAAGTTTACGCCCAAAGCAGGATTTCTTGGCCTGAACCCACTTTATTGGATGACCTGGGGACTTCACCCCAATTATCCCAAGCGGGACCTCCGCCCGTTAGGACCCGCCGGTCCCCAGACAATGCGGCTGGGTATTGCCTTAGCCATGGCTGCAGCCAGTGATGCCTATAAAAGGCATTCTGATACCCTTTCTCATACTGCTCAGTTTTATTATAGTACCTATTCCCCCCTTTTTTCAGATGTGGATCCTTTATGGTCGATCTATTACGCAGGAGAATTTAGCGATTTTGACCAGCGTTACGCCCAACGATTTCGTGGTCTGGATTTGAACGCTATTTCCGCTTTGCAATCCTCCGGACTTGATTTGTGGTATCAGCAGGAGTTTGCTTCCCTTACTCAGCGGCTTTCCCTATCGCGAAGCCTGCCGATGGAAAGAGGATCGAGAATTCTTTCCTACCACCGGCTACTGCTTGAACATCGTAAACTGTGGGCAAGATGGGCAGATAGAAAAAGACATCTATCCACTTACCGCCAGCTTTCTTTACTCAGGGAGAAGATCAAAAAAAGGGCAACAGGTCTGGGTAGACAACCCAATAGCGATATTGAAATAGCCGATGAAATCCTTAAAAACTCAAAATTATGAACCTAGCTAACTCTATTAATTTTTCAATTCTTCCTGCGCTTATCGTGCAGGCCGATGTGCCGGGTGCGTTCAAAGACACCTTTAATTTTCTGCAAGGAAATGGGGTTTACGAGGAAGGAATGATGCACTTTTTAAAAGGCATGAAGAACACGATCTGGGAACACTATGATGTGTTTTTAGCAGATGCGCAGGCACTTTGCGCAATTTTGATGCTTATCTACTTTGCCAGCATTTGTTACGGTATGATCTCGGGCGATAAAAAGCTTGAAATCATGCCCCTTTTGCGCCCTTTTGGATTGGTAATGGTGATTTTATGGTGGCCTGCTTTTACCAAGGTGATTGCCTATCCGGGAGAACTCGTTGAAAACCGCACCGAACAGCTATTTGATGGAAGCCAAACCCATATCAATGACTTGCGTATGCAGCGTGCAAAACTTATGGTCGATGTGGCTGACGCGCTTTTTAAGCTTCAGGCCAGTACGGAAATTGCAAAACGCGAAGCGGATACTTGGTATGAAAATGCCTGGGAATCGGTGAAAAGTTCGGTAAAAGAAGGATTTTCCCAAGTTTGGAATCCGGTTGTGGAAATGCGAAACCGGTTGCAGGTTGGACTGCAACTCCTGGCAAGTTCTCTTTTGGAAACGATGGCCATCTGGATTTTAAGGATCAGTGTTTACCTGATTTTCATCGTGCAGATCATTTTCTCAACAGTACTTATTATTCTGGGCCCTTTTTCTGTAGCTGTAAGCATTTTGCCCGCCTTTCGGCAGTCCTTTACCGAATGGATTGCACGATTTGTTTCCGTGAGCCTATATTCCGGAATTGCTTATCTGGTGATGTATGTTGCCTCACTCTTTCAGCAATATGCGCTGGAAGCGGAGATTTTGCGCTACAATGAACTGCTAACCAAGGACGGGGAGAGCATCGAGAAGCTCAGCTGGTTTGCCGCAAATGGTGTACTCTCCTTTGGCATTGTCATCATTACTTTTATTATTGGCGCGGTCACCATGTTTACCGTTCCGAGTATTTCAACCTGGATCGTGACCACCTCGGGGGTAAGCGCTGCTGCCAGTGCAATGGGTAGCGGAGCCTCGAAAATCAGCAGTGTGGCCACAACTGCAATAGGAGGTGTGTGATGATCGTAAGAAATATCGAAGCCAAGATCCGTCTGGCAAGCAGGTTATCTTTTCTGTGTTTTGTGCTATGTTTTGCCATTTCTGCCACCGTATCCTTTTATGCGTACAAACAAGTATCGGATGCGAAAAAATCCATTTATGTATTGCAGGACGGAAACAACCCGGTAATGGCCAAAAGAACTGATCTGGAAGTAAACCGGGCGGCAGAATACCGGGCGCACATTGCCCGCTTCCACTCCCTTTTTTTCTCTTTGATACCAGATGAAAGCTTTATTGAATCGCAGATGCGCCAGGCGATGTATCTGATCGATGAGAGCGGCGCACAGGAATATAATAACCTAAAAGAAAAGAATTTTTTTAGTTCCATTCTCTCCTCCTCAGCGGTGCTGACCATCCATATGGATTCGATCACCTTGGATGAAAAGAAAGGGTATTTCCGCTATTACGCTACCCAGCGCATTGACCGCAGGAGTTCAGTCACTATACGTTTATTGATCACTCAAGGTCGTCTCCGGGACTTACCTTTCCGATCGGAAAATAATCCCCATGCTGTATTAATCACCTCATGGAAAACCCTTGAAAATGCCGACCGCTCAACGGTAGAAAAAAATCCACTCTAAACCACACATTACTTATGAATGTAAAAATCAAAACCACTAACCTTAGCGGGCGTTACCAGTTAATAGCCCTATTGGTTAAAGAAAAATCCAGGAAGTATCCTGCGGGTTTTATCGCCGCTATGGTGTTACTGATGGCCTTTTCTGCGTTAATTGCCTTCACCAACAGAGATGCAGCTAAACCCGTTACCGCTTTTACTTCCTCCCTTGCGGATTATCCACTTGGACCGCTGGAAAGCAGCCCTGCAGCATTACTTGAGGTACTTTCCTTACAAGCAGAGCTAAAATCTTTTTCAGCTAAATCACCCCCAAGCTCCGTTGACAGCGTACGAATGGAGCAGATCTTATTAAGAATTCAGGAGTTAAACCGAAAACTGGTTAAAAAATGAAAAAAATAGACTTCAAAAATCCGAAATACGTCATTCCCTTAATTTGCCTGCCTTTTATTTTATTGCTTTTTTATGCCTTTCGAATTTATTCTTTTTCAAAACCCCCAGCTGCAGTAGCCAATGGCTTAAAAAGTGAATTAGCTCCGGTAGCCAATGGCGTTTCTGAAAAAGCCTTGGAAGATAAATTGCAGGCATTCAAACAACGGTATAAAAATGCTGACGGCTATACTGCTTTAGGGACTATCAATCCGGAAGATCCTGTGAGTGATGAACAGTCCCCAACTGATCATCTGACTGAAAAGCGGCTGCTGGATTCCATTCAAAAAGTTTTAAGTCATCCCTCAGGAACAAGTGCTGCCGCTGGCGTTTCCAAAAATTCCGGACTCCACATGCCCAGCAGGCAAAGCCGCCAAAGCAGCCCTGCGGGGCAGCTCCCTGAATTTCTTTCCTCCTACCTGCCCAATGAAGCAAAGGCCTCTCCAAAACAATCAGATCCCATGGCGATCTTCCGCCAGCAGATGGCCTTGGTGGATAGCATGAATAAGGCAACCTTTTCCCAGTCTTCCGCTTCACTGACCAGACCGAAGCAAAAACGAAAAACAGTCCCCGCAGATACCACAAGGACCTTGAAGGTGGAGCCTGCCGATACACTACCGGCGGATGAATCCACGGTTATGCCAAAGGAGAAAAAAGGCGCATTCATCCAGGCGATGGTGGAGGAATCACTGACCGGGTTTAACGGATCACGAGTGACCATTCGTCTGGAAACCGCCATTCACGTTGGAACTATTCAGGTTGAAAAAGGAACTAGACTCTATGCAATCATCAGCAGCTTTAGTGCACAGCGGGTCAATTTAAGCATTTCCTCTATTTTTTATCAAGGCGAAATATTGCCCGTCAACCTGGAGGTATATGATCTGGATGGCCTAAAAGGCATTTATGTGCCCTCATCCACTTACCGCGAACTTAGCCGCGAACTTACCGCCACTGCAGCTGCAGGGTTGACCATGGATGCTTCCTCGGATCAAAACCAGCAGATTAGAAGTCTTTTGGGGAGAATGTTTCAGTCCACTACAGGGGCGGTGAATAAACTTATCCGCTCAAACAAGGCTCATATTCGCTATCCCACCATGCTTTACCTGGTTAATTCCTCTCATCACAATTAAATATTACCTCATGAATTCCATTAGAAAACCACTCTTGCTCGGCCTGCTGGCCTTCAGCAACTCTTTCTTATTTTCGCAAACCAGGGAACTTCCTGTGCTTTTTATTTCCTCGATGAGTGCGCTACACTTGCGCTCACCTGAACCCATCAGTTATGTAGATTTGCCCCTGGGTAGTATCAAGGGCGATTTACCATTAAAAAATCTGCTTCGCATCCGGTTAACTAAAGATTCTTCCACTGCAGGGAGGACTAATGAGCTTGGCGTGCTCACCGTTACCGGTGAACGTTTTCTAGCGCAATATCGGCTCATTCGCGCGGCCCCTCTTCAACAGAATTTTCCCAGCGAAATCGAAATTCTGCCCACTCAAATGGTTCCGCTTTTTCCCTCTGATCAGTCTTTTTCAACCGCGCAGATTAAGCAGAAGTGCCTGGATCTGCTTTCGGCAAAAATCAAAAAACCACAACATCATTCTTCCACCTTAGGATTGAGCTTCGAAATAAATCAAATCAAAAGTGCAGGCGATCTGGTTTTTTTGGACCTTTCCCTTAACAATTCCACGCAGGTCAGCTTTGACATTCACCAGATCAGTTTCACCATAAGCGATAAAAAGATTTCCCGGGCGGCAAATTTTCAGCAGTTTGCTCTCGAGCCTAGATTTATCTTATTTTCAACAGTGCGCTTAGCGAAGCGCTTAAGAAATATATACGTCTTGCCCAAGGCGATTTTCGCTTCTTCCAAACAGCTGTTAATTGGCGTAAGTGAAAAGCAGCCTAGCTCCAGGGAAATAAGTTTAACCCTGGATTATGGAGATCTCCTTTCCGCTGATAGCTTTTAATCCTGCGCAGAGTATGGAAGAGCGCAGCGAATTGCAGGGACTGCACCGTTTTATGCAGTTCAGCATCTATTTATTTGTTTTTCTCGATATCGCCTACTTCATCCTTTTTCCCCTATTGTCTCCTCCCAGTGCGGGCATCTTTCCATCACTGCTAAACCTGCATATGCGCCTGAGCCGAATCCTCATTTATCAGCATCCATTGTATAGCAGGCTGTTTATTATCTTATTGATCATGCTCACCGCGATGGGTACACTAAGTCGAAAAAACCGAGCGCTTTCCACTAAGAAGCACATCCTTTTTCCGCTGATGTCCGGTCTGATTTTGCTTTTTTGCGGACTTCTGTTTTATGCGGTCAGCCCTTTTTTTTTCTTCGGCATCCTGGTCAAGCCAGAAATACTTTATGTACTGCTGCTCCTCTGGGGAAGTATCCTGCTGCACATTGCTTTAGATAACACCTCTAAAATTATTTCCTCAAAGCTGGGAAAAGACATTTGGAATAGAGAAGCGGAATCTTTTCAGCAGGATGAAAAAGTGAGCCGTCTGCCCCTTTCGATTACTATTCCAATGCTTTTTTACTATCAAAAAAAAGTCAGAAAAGGATACATCAACATTGAGAATATATTTCGGGGTACCTTAGTAATCGGGACTCCCGGTTCCGGTAAATCTTTCGGGGTAGTGATGCCGTTTATCCGCCAGTTGATCGATAAGCAGTTTTGCATCTGTCTCTATGATTTCAAGTATCCGGATTTAGCCAGCCTTGCTTACCTGCGGTATTTGAAAAACAAGTCTGCCCAATCCAAGATGAATTTTCATGTGATCAATTTAAACCAGGTAGAGCGGAGCAGGCGGATTAATGTTTTTCGAAGCGATTACATTAAAACCCTAGCGGACGCCTCCGAAACTGCTGAAGCATTGGTAGAGGCCTTAAAAAAGGGAGATAAGTCGGGTGGCAGTGATCAGTTTTTTACCCAAAGTGCGGTTAACTTTTTAGCCGCCTGCATTTATTTTTTTGCCAGGTTTGAATCAGGCAAGTATTCGACCCTCCCACATGTCCTCTCTTTTCTGAACAGTTCTTACCAAGAAATATTCGATTGTCTGGTGAGTAATGAAGAGCTTTCCTCGTTGCTTTCTCCCTTTATGAGCGCCTACCACGCCAAGGCTTTTGATCAATTAGAAGGACAGGTGGGTACGCTAAAGATTTTCATTTCCCGCCTGGCCACACTGGAGAGCTTCTGGATCTTTTCCGGGGATGATTTTTCGTTAAAAATCAGTGATCCAGCCACGCCAGCTATTCTGGTTCTAGCCAACGACCCTTCCACACAAAACATCAATTCGGCCTGCTATTCGGTAGTGTTGAACCGGTTAACCCGGCTCCTCAATGCCAAGGGAAACCTGCCCAGTGCCCTGATTCTCGATGAGCTACCAACAATTTTTGTTCACCGTATTGAAAACCTGATCGCAACCGCCCGGTCCAACCAGGTTGCGGTGTTAATGGGGCTGCAAGAACTTCCTCAATTCCATCAGCACTATGGTAAGGAAGTGGCCAATACGATCTGTTCGGTGGTCGGAAATGTGCTTTCAGGATCGGTGAGAAGTAAGGAGACCCTGGATTGGCTGGAGAAACTTTTCGGCCGGATCAAACAGGAATCGGAAAGCCTGTCCATCGACAGGTCGAAAGTATCGCTCTCACTATCGGAACGGTTAGAACATCTCATTCCCTCTGGAAAAATCGCTGCCCTTTCTACCGGCGAGATGGTGGGCATCCTCGCCCGGGAAAACAGTGATCGCTATGCGAAGGACTATTTTCCTTCTGCAGTAAACTGCAAAATCAATCTTGACCTCAAAGCCATAGCAGCCGAAGAGGCAGCGTATGTCCCCCTACCGGTATACTATGATTTTAAAGGACATCAATCCAAGATACTATCAGAGAATTTTAGCCGAATCAATAAAGAAGTCAAGCTCATTGTGAATAAATTTTTAAAAAGCTAACCCCACAAGATGAAAGAGGATTTATATGGCGCTTTGGTCATCCTTAGCCACTCCGCTGAAAATGGCAACGCAACCATGCGCATCGGGCGCATACATGCCCTGCACCTGCACACCCATCAGGCCGACATTACTTTCTTTGACCTGCATCGCCAGCGGGTGAAGATTAAGGAGATTCGAATATTGAAAAACCGCTCACTACTCTATCGCCTCCTATTGGCTCAAACACGTTCCATTAGTTCGGAAGCATTTAAAACGCTGTTTCAAATCAATATGCTTCAGGACCGTGGAGATATGAATTCAGTGCTAAGGGCTTATAAGTTACTACAGGCTAATCCCTCCCTAATACCCTCCGCTACCGATCCTTTGACTGATCGGTTAGCACTACCAGGCGCTTCCTTGCATTCAGTGCCCAATCCATCATTGAGATGAGGTGCGATCTAGCCTTTGCAATCCTAACTTTTTTTTTCAGTCTTAACCTCTGCACAATAGAGCTCCGGGCGCAGCTGAGTATGCCCCTTGATCATCTAGTGATTACGAGTGCTTTTGGGCTACGGACTCATCCGGTTACCAAACGCCTGAGCTTTCACGGTGGGATCGATTTAAAGGCTCACTATGAGTCCGTTTATGCCATTTTAGACGGAAGAGTCCTGTCGACTGGTAGCAACAGCATTCTTGGAAAATACATTAAGATCGCGCACGGCAAGCTTCAAAGCGTTTATGGTCATCTCTCGCAAATCTGGGTCGAAAAAAGGGCTTTTGTGAATAGCGGAGCGAAAATCGGCCGGTCAGGAAATACCGGTAGGACCTCGGGCCCTCATCTTCATTTTTCGCTGCTATTCAATCAAAAGAAGCTAAATCCCGCTCTCATACTTAATCAATTACCTAATGCTAAACTAAAGAACATGAAAGAAAAACAACTGATCCAGGATGATCAGCTGGGCTTGCCAGCACTGTTGCTGCTGCTAACTGATTACAATCAATTGCTGCTTTCCCCCGCACAGGCGAGGGAATATGGAATTGAATTCGCTGATGAACTACCGGTAATGGAGGAGGAAGAAAATGGAAACTAAAAATCAGCCCCTACATATCCAAGTTGCCAATTTACTCATCGAGCAGCTTAAAAAAGGAACCGCGCCATGGCAAAAACCCTGGAGCGTGGAAGGAATACCCTCACCGAGGCTTCCATATAATGCACTGACCGGAAACCGCTATAAAGGAATTAATGCCATGAACCTGCTACTTTCCAACCGGGAAGATCCACGCTGGCTGACTTTCAAGCAAGCCGAATCGATGGGCGCGAAAATTAACCGCAGGGAAAAAGGAACCCTCATTCAATTTATCAAAACCGATCAGCCAAGAGCTTTGCGAGATGAGAAGGGCAAGATCCTTTACGATGAGATCGGGCAACCGCTGATTGAAAAAACCCCGCTGGCTAAGCCAATTGTTTCCAGTGCATGGGTCTTTAATGCCGCGCAGGTGAGTGGACTTAACGAGCTGGCGCAAGCTGCGACCAAGCATCACAAGTGGGATCCGGTCTCCAGGGCAGATGCGCTGGTTCAATCTACCGGTGCTGAGATCCACCACCACACGATTGATCAGGCCTTTTATCACCCTAAGTTTGATTATATTACCCTTCCAGAGCGTAGCCAGTTTACCACTCCATCGGGCTATTACGCTACCGCCCTGCATGAGCTCGCTCACTGGTCTGGACATCCCTCCAGGCTAGACCGGTCTTCGCTGACCAACAGTGGACTCCTCGAGTATAGTAAAGAGGAACTTCGCGCTGAAATCGCATCGATGCTCCTGGGCACAGAACTTGGTATCAATCATGATCCCGGGCAACATGCAGCCTATGTAGAGAGCTGGGTATCGGTGTTAGAAAATACGCCATTTGAGATTCATTCTGCGGCGACGGATGCAGAAAAAATCTTTGATTTTTTATTGGCCTATGAACGAGTAAGAGCGATTGGATCATCCTTGGAGGCTGAACTCGCTTTGCCAGCTGACCGATCGCCAAATTTTCTGTCTACCGGGGATGAGATCCCTTACCGGGATCATATTTACCGTGTTGAAGGTCACCTAAAACAAGGAAGATTAAGAATAGAGCAGCTGCCTTCCGGGCTGCACTTTACCCTTAGCCCATCCGATCAACTTTATCAATCGCTGTTAAATCAAAAACTTGGCATCGCCCGGGAAAATACAACTCGTCCCCAGCCAGAAGGTTTAACTCCATTAACCCATAAACGCTAACTTATGAAGACACTTTTTGATATCAAAGATTTGCCCTTGTCTCAGTTTGAAGATTTGAGGCTTTACGCTGATGAGCAGTTGCTCCTCGGTCCCGAAGAGATTCACGCTTTACTTAATGGAAGGCGTACCGAGCTGATTTCCCTCAGGGGATTGAGCGGAGAAGGCTTTAACATTGACAGACTTGATGCCAGGCTATCGCTCCAGCGCGAGGAGTCGGGTCAGCTTGAGCTCCTCATTCATCCCATTTACAAACAGCCAAGAGGACATTCGCTGCTCACCAATTCGGAAATGGAAGACCTGATTGAAGGCAGAAAGGATTTTATCGGCAAGCGCATCGAAAAAGAAGAAGGTCGGTGGGCGATGTTTAATATCGAATATGACCCCATTACCCGAGATTTCATTGGTTATGATGTATCCCGCGTAGAGGCGCCTGAACGTATTAACGGAATGTTGCTCAGTGAGCAGGAAAAATCAGCGTTCAAAAGGGGAGAAATTATTGAGCTTTCCGACGGTACACGGGTGCAGCATCGGGGAGCAGAGCCGAAAGGGTTGCGTAGTGATCGTAAAGAATTAATATTATCGGTATTACTGGATGGTGGGATTAGCTATTTATTAATTCGCAGTATACGATCGTTGTCCGGTGAAAAAGAACAAAAGAATCACCGCACGCCTGCATTTAACCAAGCTTTAAGTCAAATGGAAGGAAGTACCTATAGCGCTCAGCATAACCAAAACCTTGCGCCTTCCCCGGTACCTACTCAAGTGAGGGTATCCAGACCACGTGCATTTTGATAACCACCTAAAACAGAAATGATGAATCCGAATAATTTAGAATATTTACAAAAACGCCTGGATTATATAGGCTTTGGAACCAAGCTTAACGCCGCGCTCGAGGCGGCTCTTATCAAAAATGAGCCCTATTTTTCAATCGGGGTTAGCCAGCGGTATATACCTGCCGAATTTCGTAGCCAGGCTGAACAAGCGTTTGATCACATGCATTTTGAGCTTAAGTTTAACCGGTCAAAAAACGGCGATGTTTACTATTTAAACCTCATGGAATCCTCACTCCTGCGCGCCAAGGAGACCAACCCAAGAGTAAAAAGCTTTGTTATGGATCAGCAAAACCGAATAAGCGCACTTCAGGCCTACAAGCTGCTGTGCGGGCTCTCGTTTCAAAAGCCGACCATGGTTTTAGCTACTGATGATGTGGAAGGAAAACAATATCAAAAGCTTGATTTGTGGTATAAGCTTGATTTCCATGCGCTCGATAAGCAGGGCGAACCGTCCATGAAATGGTTCTTTCCCGAACACGGCTTTGATCTGGAGCGCGAAGTAGCAAAATTTCCTTTTTCAGAGTTAGATGATTTAGCTAAACGCGAATCCATTATCAAAGCCCTGCGTTATGGCAATCTTATTTCCTTAACGATCCAAGATTCCGGAATACTAAAACCGGTGTACGTGTCAGCGAATCCCGAAAGGAAAACCCTCGATATTTACGATCAGCAGATGGTGCTCCTGCCGGTTGGCCCTATTTTAAATCCGGCGCCTGATGCGATAGTTCCAACAGGGACACCCACCACAGCTACCCAAAGGGCGATTGATCCCCCATCTTCAACTGGGCTCAAACGTTAATGCCCTTGACGAGGCGCCTGCTGGCTTTTCACTGGAATTTAGGTTGCCATCAGTTGGCGCGGCCTTGAAAATCCAACCGCTTTTAGTTCCTGTCGGTTTACATGCTGATTTAGCCTAGCTAAAAGACAGGCAGGGAAGGAGTCTGTTATCCCACAGGGCATCAATCGGGCCTTGCTTTTTCCTTTCTGTCAATACTCTTGAATTATTTTCTTTACTTTGCCTATTCTTTAAAAAGGCATGATTGATCAGTTTAGAAAGCTAAATCCCATTAACCTCATTTTATTACTGGCATACACATTTTTTATGCGTATTGCGATATTCTATGAGTTGCCCAGTCAATTAAATTTTGATTTTCTTGAGCCCTTTGCCCGCTTACTCATTAACATTGACCTGGATAATGCACTCTCGCCTTCGGCTAATATTTTTTTTGCAACTACACTGGTTTTTATTCAGGCGCTCATTTTTAACCGCGTAATCAATAACCACAATTTACTTGCTAAACCCAGCTTCCTTCCCGGATTGATGTACGTGACTGGCACGAGCTTGTTTATGCCTTTCATGGTGCTGAACCCCGCCTTGATTACCAACTTTCTACTCATCTGGGTGATCGACAAATTTTTAAAGTTGAATAAAAGTGCCAATTCCATCACCACTATTTTTGATGTCGGGATGATCATTGGCGTTGGGACGCTTATCTACTTTCCCTTTATGTCCTTGTTATTGATGATCTTTTTAGCCCTGCTCCTGTTTAGGTCGTTTAACTGGCGTGAATGGGTAGCCGGTCTGGTGGGCTTTATCACTATCTTTTTCTTCCTGGCCGTTTTTTATTACTGGAATAACAACATTGCATCTTTTTATCAGATCTGGCGTCCGCTGGGCAGTAAATTTCCATCGGTCTTTAAAATCAATTATAATGACTACCTGGTGTTGATCCCGGTAACAGTGATTATTATTTTAGCTTCCTTACAACTGCGGGAGAACTTTTTTAGGAGCTTTATCAGTACCCGAAAAGGTTTTCAGCTGTTGTTTTTCATGTTCATTATCGCCGGAGCCAGTTTCTATCTTAAACCGAGCTTCCGCACCTGGCATTTCCTGCTTTGTGTTCCTCCCGGGGCGGTGCTCTTAGCTTATTATTTTAGCAACGCAAAGAAGAGATGGTTCTATGAAACCTTGTTCATTTTGTTTGTTGTTTCGGTACAATACTTTCTTTTTGTTTAACCTTTTTTAACAAAAAACTAGCGCGATACTTGACAAAGATTAATAGCTTTGTGGCATGAAGATTCGAATTAAAGCTGTTTTAGGTTTTAATCAGTTTAAGCAAGACAAGGTTTCTTATCGGAAATTAATCGCATAATTAGGCGTTTACATGCACAGATTAACTATTGATATTGGAAATTCATCGGCAAAAGTAGCTGTTTTTGCAGGTCGTGAAATGATTCATCATCTTCGTTTGCTTAAACTGGGTATCATTGATCTGGCACATTTGATCGATAAATTTTCGCCCGAAAGTGCCATTATCAGTAGCGTAAATCAAGAGATTGTCCCTTTAGAAGAATTTTTAAAGAAACGTACCAATTATACCCGCTTTTCTACGCTGCTGACAAATGGCGTGTTAAACCGATACCAAACGCCAACAACCTTGGGGCTGGACAGATGGGCGGCAATGTTAGGTGCCAATGGTTTATTTGACGGATCAGCCTGTTTAGTGGTTGATGCAGGGACCTGCATCACCTATGATTTATTGACCAGTAAAAAGGAATATTTCGGCGGGAGCATCAGTCCGGGTATCTCCATGCGGTTTAAATCGATGCACGAATATACTGGAAGGTTACCGATGGTCGAGTGGAAGGCGGATGAAAAAATTCCCGATGGAGTAGACACGGTTTCGGCCATTAAAAACGGTGTCTTGCAAGGGGTAATTAATGAAATTGAAGGGTATATCGCCTTAAATAATAGAAAAGAAAGTGCTTTAAGGGTAATTATAACCGGTGGTGACGCTAATTTTTTGTATAAGCAATTACAAAACAGCATCTTTGCCCCTCAAATTATAAAAGATCCCTACTTAGTGTTAAAAGGATTAAATGAAGCTATTGCAGATTAAAATGTACAAAAGAATAAATTATATTGCAGCCATACTCGTTCTAGTTTGTGGTTTAGGTGCCCAGGCACAGGTTACCACATCCTCTCCA
Source organism: Bacteroidota bacterium (assembly GCA_037032985.1). Taxonomy (GTDB): domain Bacteria; phylum Bacteroidota; class Bacteroidia; order Sphingobacteriales; family Sphingobacteriaceae; genus Pedobacter. The sequence continues at coordinate 74,132 of JAZBLB010000021.1, read as the reverse complement.
TACTCAAGATTTGGCCTTGGAAATATAAAAGGTTCATTGCTTCCTCAGCTTAGGGCAATGGGTGGCATTTCTACCGCAGTAAACAAAGTAACCGGATTTAACTACATTAATATGCAGAATCCGGCGTCCTATTCAGGGGTTACGCTAACGACGATCGATATCGGTATGAGCGCGAACTTAACGAGTTTGTCCAAAAATAATTTAACTGAATCGAGCTTCAACTCTACCTTTAGCCACCTGGCTTTTGCCATACCGGTAAGCCGCAAATCGGCAATTAGTTTTGGGATTTTACCATATTCAGATCTTGGCTATTCCTATAAGAACAGCGTGAGAATAGATACCTTAGCTGTAGATCAGCTTTATGAAGGTGAAGGAGGTTTATCTAAAGCCTATTTTGGTTACGGACACCGTTTTGGCGATCACTTGAGAATTGGGGGTAACGTAGAATATATTTTTGGTAATTTACAAACCAGTAGAGCTACTGAGTATACTGCCTTAGGTGCAATCAATGCAAAACTTCAAAATAAAAATAGTGTTGGAGGCTTGAATTACTCTTATGGTATTCAATATGATTTTAATTTAGGAGCAAAAACGCTTTTAACACTGGGCTATTCCGGTAGTTCAGCCAGTAAAATCAATTCCGAGCAAACCGCTTATGCCATACAATATACCCGGGCTGCAGACGGTACTGAAAATTCTGCCCTTGATACCTTGAGCAGAGTGAATGCGGGCAAATCAAATTTGACCTTGCCTTTGACGCATAATTTTGGTATCTCTATTCAACAAAACGATAACTGGCTAATCGGTGCAGACTTTAGAATGAGTAAATGGGCTGCAACCACTATCAATAATGTGAACTCGGGTTTACAAGACAGCTGGGGAGCATCATTAGGTGGTCAGTGGACACCTGATTATACTTCTTATAACAACTATTTGAAACGCGTTGATTATCGTTTAGGTGTTAGTTATGACAAGACCTATATTCAGATTGGCAATCAGGATATCAAACAGATGAGTGCCTCATTAGGTTTTGGTTTCCCGCTCCCTACTGCCAATGCAGGTTCTGCTTTCTATAAAATTAACTTTACCACCGAATTTGGCCAACGTGGAACGCTAACCAATAACCTGGTAAAAGAACAGTATATCAACTTTCACCTTGGCTTCACCCTTAACGATACCTGGTTCCGTAGATACAGGGTAGATTAATGAGAGTAAAACTTTTTTTATATGGTTTGCTGCTTGGCCTGCCCATCGTTATGGTAGCTTGTGGAGAGGACGACCTAAAAAAAGCAAATGCCATCTCCAATAAAAAGATCACCTTTACCAGAGACCGTACTATAGGGGTATCCATTGTGTACAGTGATTCTGCGCGCGTGAAGGCTACCGGCAAAGCGCCCATCATGGATAAGGTTACCCCCTCTTCGGGTGCTCCTTACGAGGAAATGATTAAGGGGGTGAACATCGATTTCTTCAATCCCAATGGAACCATTAGCGGAAACCTGGTGTGTGATTATGCCATCAGAAGAGAAGAAATAAAGCAGACCATCTTCAGGAAAAATGTAGTGGTTAAAAACGATAAGGGGGATACCTTCTCTTCGGAGGAACTTATCTGGGATGAGGCGAAGAAGATTTTCTATTCTACGCAAAGGGTTTTTGTGAAAGGCGTTGATGGGAGTGTTGGAGATGGGATTAACTTTAAAGCCCCTCAGGATTTTAGCACCTACGAGATGGAGACTGGAAGTGGTCAGTTAAACATGCAAGAAGGCATTGCGCCATAGCTTGATGATTTTAGCTCAATAGGGTTAACAAGCAGCAATGGATACGCTTGAGTAATTCGAAAAACCCCGGTTCCCGCTAACCTCAAGGAAATGTTCCCAATGCGGTTTCCCATTCAAGTTTAGAAAGAAACTTCTGGTAAAATTTTACATCAAGGCTTAAGAAAGCAATCATGGATGATTGGAGTTTTTCGGTTGAGATCGCAGGGTTTTCTATGGGGATTATGGCTAAACATTACGCTGATTTCCTTACGCCTATTTGCTTAAAAATTAAACACTTGATAAATAAAATTTTGTGTTTTCTTTTTTAAGGCAAATTTGTATCTTGCGCCCTCTTAAAAAAAACTAAATAAATTTATAAAGTACAATATGGGATTAATGACATTTTTGCGTAACCGTGCAGGCTATATCCTGGTCTTCGCTATAGGTTTTGCAATTGTTGCATTTTTAGTAGGTGATGCAATTAACGTGGGTAAACCTTTCTGGTCTGCAAATCAAAAGGTAGTAGGATCTGTGGACGGGAATGACATCAGTATTGATGATTTTCAGCCGAAAGTAGATCAAAGCTTAAATCAATTCAAACAACAATACGGTGGAAGCTTAAATCCACAAATGACTGCAATGGCTGTAGATCAGGCCTGGAATGCAGAATTAGGTAGGGTGTTATTGACCAAAGAATATGAGCGTTTAGGGCTGACTGTTTCTGAAGATGAATTGTTAGATCTTCTTCAGGGTCAAAATCCAAGTCCTTTAATTAAGCAGTATTTTGCCAACCCGCAAACCGGTCAGCTTGACCGTGCAACATTAATGAACTTCCTGAAATCTAAAGAACCACAGGCACTTCAGCAGTCTACGATGTTGCAACAGGAAATTACCAATCAGGCCTTACAGACTAAATATTCAAATTTAATCCGTAATTCTGTTTATGTAACTTCATTAGAGGCGACAGATGAATATACTAACCGCAATAAACTGGCTAACTTCAAATATGTAAGCTTAGATTATACGAGCATTCCTGATGCATCAGTAAAATTGACAGATGCAGATTATTCAGAATATTACGATCAGAATAAAGCGCGTTTCAACAATCCTCAGGAAAACCGTTCATTTGATTATGTTACTTTCAGCATTAGCCCAACCAAAGCAGATTCAGCGGCGGTTAAAGCACAGGTTGAAAAAATCGCTGCAGACTTTAAAGTGGCTAAAAATGATTCACTTTTTGCAGCCATCAATTCTGATGTAAAAGTGCCATTCACTTACCTAACCAAAGGTAAATTAGATCCGGCAGTTGATTCAGCTGTTTTTGCATTGCCTGCAGGAAGTTATTACGGACCAGTTCTTTCTAACAATTCTTATAAATTGGTGAAAGTTGTGGATACTCGCTTTTCTCCAGATTCAGTTAAAGCCAGCCACATTTTAATCGATCCGGCTAAAATTGGCGGGGAAGATAAAGCAGAAAAATTAGCAGATTCATTAAAAGCACTAATTGTTAACGGTGGTAACTTTGCGCAACTGGCACAAACTTACAGCGTAGATGGCTCGAAAGATAAAGGTGGTGAATTGGGTACTTTTGCACGTGGTGCAATGGTTCCAGAATTTGAGAATGCTGTTTTCGAAGGAAAGGCTGGTGATATTAAAGTTGTGAAATCTCAGTTTGGTGTACATGTTATCAAAATTGAGAAACAAATTGGTTCTTCGAAAGTAGCAAAGCTTGCTTATGTTGAGAAAGCTTTAGCGGCGAGTAGTAAAACTCAGGCTGCAGCTTATAAGGCGGCGAGCACCTTCTTAAATGATGTAAAGGGAAAAGACTTCGCAGCATTTGCAAAGCAAAAAGGACTAAAAGTTGCTGTTGCTGATAAAATTGCACCAACACAAGGTTTCGCGCCAGGTTTAGATAACCCACGTAAACTTATCCAAGATGCTTATGCAGCAGATCAAGGTGATGTTTTACCAGAAATCTATACCATGACAAACGCATACGTTGTTGCGCGTTTAACTGATGTTAAACCAAAAGGTACCCTCACCTTAGAACAAGTGAAGAAAGAAATAGAGCCGATGGTTCGCAATGCGGTGAAAGCAAAAACATTGAAAGAGAAATTCAACAGTGCTGGTCAAGCAAGTTTAGCTCAAATTGCTTCAAAAGTTGGCCGTACTGTAAATCCAGTTCAGAATATTGTTTTCGCAAACCCGATTATTCCAGGTATTGCTCAGGAAAATAAATTAGTAGGAAGTGTATTTGGATCTCAACCAGGTAAAGTTTCTGCTCCAATTGATGGCGACCGCGGGGTTTATGTCTTCACTGTTGATGGATTTACTAATCCTGCACCAATTGCAAACATGTTTAAGCAAAAAGAAGGAATGTTATTGAGCTTAGGCCAGCGTTCTCTACAATCAGCTTTCCAGGCATTACAGGATAACGCGAAGATAAAAGACAATCGTGTGAAATTCTATTAATTAGAAATTACGTAATTTTGTAACCGTTCTGATGTTCAATCAGAACGGTTTTTTTATTTGGTGCCATGGAGATTCAAGAAAATATTATTAATAAAGTTGCTAATAGCGGTTTAATCACTTTAAATCTGGAAGATTTTTATCATAAAGGTGAAAGAGTACTCTATGATATCAAGGACAATCTTTTTCACGGTCTAATGCTTAGGGAAAAAGATTTCAGGGCATTTATCAAAGACCATGACTGGGCGCAATATCAGGATAAAAATGTCGCTATTATTTGTTCTGCCGATGCCATTGTACCCACCTGGGCATACATGCTTCTGGCCAATAAGATAAAACCTCATGCCCATGAAGTGGTGTTTGGTAATTTAGATACGCTGGAGGCCGTGATGTTTGCGAAAGCATTATCGAAGATTAATCCTTCAAATTATGCAAATGAACGCGTAGTGGTAAAAGGCTGCGGTGATATCGATATTCCCGTATCTGCATATGTGGAAATAACGAACCTCCTCACCCCTGTGGTGAAGAGTATCATGTTCGGTGAGCCATGCTCTACAGTACCGGTATTCAAAAGAAAAGATTAATTTGGTTTGCTTTTTGTATATCTTTCCTAAAGATTCTTCGAATTGGTTATTCTTGTTGAATCTACACTTAGACACACAGAAGCAAATGAAACGGATTTTAATAACGATATCGGCGATTTTTTTAACATTGACTAGCTTTTCACAACAGTTGCAGGTGAAGAAAGAGCCTGTTTTCCAAGATGGGGAAGTATTGCAATACCGCTTGAGATATGGATTTATTACAGCAGCCGAAGCCACTATAAAGGTAACCAACTCTGATCTTAAATTTGATAACAAACCCACCTACAGACTTTCTGTTGATGCGCATACTTCGGGTACCTTTGATGTATTTTATAAAATAAGAGATCGCTATGATTCATATATTGATAAAACTGATTTGTTGCCTTATTTCTATCAGGAGAACATCCGAGAGGCGAGTTATAAAAGACAGGATAAGGCCCGTTTTAATCAGGATGGTAAAAAAGTTGTTTCAAATAGGGGTACTTTTACCTCACCCACCACTCAAACATTTGATCTGGTCTCTGCTTATTATTTCGCCAGGAGTTTAGATGTGAGCAAAATGAAGGTAGGTGATACCTTCAAACTTAATTATTTCCTACAGGATGAGATTTCTGCTTTGGAGGTTGAATATGTTGGGAAAGAAACCATTAAAAGTAAGCTGGGCAATATCCGCTGTTTAAAGTTTAGTCCGTCTATCAAGCCCGGGAGGATTTTTAAAAAAGACAGCCGCCTTTACCTTTGGGTTACTGATGATGGTAACCGGGTACCGGTAAAAGCCCAGGTAGAGATTTTGGTTGGGGCAGTAACCATGGAATTAAAATCAGCTGCAGGCTTAAAATATGCTTTGGCAAAAGAATAATGATGATAGAAGTTGAACAAGTGCTGGTGCACGAAGATGTTTTGAAAGAGAACTTTGTTTGCAATCTAAGCAAATGTAAAGGGATTTGTTGTGTTGAGGGTGACTCCGGTGCCCCGTTAGATCATGATGAAACGGCGATTCTGCAGGAGGTTTATCCAAAAATTAAACACCTGCTAAATGAAAAGGGAATTAAGGCGATCGAGGAGCAGGGTACACATGTAGTGGATGAGGATGGAGATTTGACCACTCCATGTGTAGATAAGAACAAAGAATGCGCTTACGTGCTTTTTGAGAACGGCATAACAAAATGTGCCATTGAAAAGGCTTATGAACAAGGAATTGTAGACTGGCAAAAGCCAATATCTTGCCACCTATATCCGATCCGCATTACAAAATACCCTGAGTTTGATGTGTTGAATTACGATCACTGGCACATTTGCCACGATGCCTGTACCTTTGGACGGGAGCTAAAAGTTCCTGTTTACAGTTTTTTAAAAGGACCACTTATTCGTAAGTATGGCGAGGAATGGTATAAAGAACTTGAAAGTTCTGTCGCCGCAATTTAAATCCATTGCAAATAATTATTGAAGCTGACTAAAGATAACCGACAATGTGGCTGCGCCACTTTCCTCCTTGTTATTGCGCGGAAATCGTTTCATTGTTTGCAAGGGTTTGATACTTCCTCTCGTATAAACCACGCTCTAAATTAGTCACTTCATCTACATAAGTTGTTTATTTGTAATAACTATGTTATTTTAGCCACTTGAAAACATTTAATATACTGTGAAAAAAATCTTAATCACCGGTGGGGCAGGCTTTATAGGCTCTCATGTAGTACGTAGATTCGTTAAAAACTATCCCAGTTACGAGATCGTAAATCTAGATAAGCTTACCTACGCAGGTAACCTGGCGAATTTAACTGATGTTGAAAATGAGCCTAATTATCGTTTCGTGAAGGAAGATATCACTGACGCTGTTGCGATGAGTGAGTTGTTCCAAAAAGAAAACTTTGATGCTGTTATTCACCTGGCGGCAGAAAGTCATGTAGATCGTTCTATCACTGATCCTACTGCTTTTGTGATGACGAATGTTATCGGAACCGTTAACCTGTTAAATGCCGCTCGTGAAAACTGGAAAGGCGCATATGATCAAAAGCGTTTTTACCATGTAAGTACCGATGAAGTTTACGGTGCATTGGGCGAAGAAGGCATGTTTACAGAAACAACTGCCTACGATCCGCACAGCCCATACTCTGCTTCCAAAGCAAGTTCAGATCATTTTGTTCGTGCTTATCACGATACTTATGGCATGGACTGTGTTATTTCTAACTGCTCCAACAATTATGGTTCGCACCATTTCCCGGAAAAACTGATTCCCTTAGCGATAAACAACATTAAAAACAATAAGCCAGTTCCGGTTTATGGTAAAGGTGAGAATGTTCGTGACTGGCTTTGGGTGGAAGACCATGCCAGGGCTATTGATGTTATTTTCCATCAATCTAAAACCGGCGATACTTATAACATTGGCGGCCATAACGAGTGGAAAAACATTGATCTGATCCATTTGCTTTGTGAGATCATGGATGAAAAGTTAGGTCGTGAGAAAGGCGAATCAGCTAAACTGATTACTTATGTAACTGATCGCGCCGGACACGATTTACGTTATGCTATTGATTCAACTAAACTGCAGAAGCAGTTAGATTGGGTACCGAGTTTACAATTTGAGGAAGGTTTGGCGAAAACCGTAGACTGGTATCTTCAAAATGAAGAATGGTTAAATAACGTGACCTCAGGAAACTATCAATCTTATTACGACAAGCAATACAGCCAGAAATAAATGGAAATTGAACAAACAGGTTTAGCAGACTGTATTATTATTAAGCCAAGGGTTTTTGATGATCCTCGCGGCTATTTCTTTGAAAGCTTTAATAAACAAACCTTTGAGGAAAAAACCGGATTATCCGGGGAGTTTGTTCAGGATAACCAGTCGTATTCGTCATATGGCGTAATCCGTGGGTTGCATGCCCAAACCGGTGCATTTGCGCAGGCAAAACTGGTTCGGGTAACTAAAGGTGAAGTTTTAGATGTTGCCGTAGATGCACGCCCGGGTTCGCCAACCTATGGCAAACACATTGCGGTGAGGTTGAGTGCCGAGAACAAATTGCAATTATACATTCCAAGAGGTTTTGTACATGGTTTTTCTGTATTGAGTGAAACTGCAGAATTTCTATATAAATGTGATAATTTTTTCAACAAAGCTTCTGAAACCGGCGTGATTTATAATGACGCTGATCTTAATATCGACTGGTTAATTCCGGCTGAAAAACAATCCGTATCAGATAAAGATCTTCTATTAAAAACTTTTGCTGAATTACACCATGGGTAAAATACTAGTAATTGGTGCCGGCGGACAGCTGGGGCAATGTCTAAAAACTGTTTCTGCCAGGCGGGATATCAACGATATTGTGTTTCCCTCTGAAACTGATGCCAATATTCTAAATCAGGAAGGCCTTCAAGCACTTTTAGAAAAGGAAAAGCCTTCTTTTGTGATTAACTGTGCTGCCTATACCGCTGTAGATAAGGCAGAAGATGAGGTTGAACTGGCTAAAGCCGTTAATGAGACTGGTGCTGCGAATCTGGCTATTGCCTGCGCCGCTCACGGAGCAACTTTAATCCACGTTTCCACTGATTTCGTTTTTGAAGGAAATGAGGTGAAGCTGCTTGTTGAGGATGATTTAGCAAAGCCTATTAATGTCTACGGTCAAACCAAACTTGACGGCGAAAAAGCTGTTGTTGCTTTACTGAAGGAACACTTCATTCTCCGGACCAGCTGGTTATATTCTGAATATGCCAACAACTTCGTTAAAACCATGCTTCAGTTAGGGGCCGATCGCGACGAATTAAATATCATTGCCGATCAGGTTGGTACGCCTACTTACGCCATTGATCTGGCGAATGCTATTTTCAACATTATTGCGGCTGATTCTGTGGCTTACGGGGTTTACCATTACAGTAATGAAGGCGTAACCTCGTGGTTTGATTTTGCCAAGGCAATTTTTGATGTTAGTGCAACTACAGTGAAGGTTAATCCAATCCCTGGTTCTGCCTACCCTACCAAGGCGATCAGGCCAGCATTCTCTGTTATGGACAAAAGCAAAATTAAAAATACATTTAAGCTGACTATTCCTTACTGGAGGGATAGTTTAGTGGCTTGTATTGCTAAATTAAAAGAAAATAATCAATAGACATTTCGCTCATCAGCAAATCTTAATATTAATATGAAAGGTATAATTCTTGCCGGAGGAAGCGGAACACGCTTACATCCCTTAACGCTAGCTTGTAGCAAACAAATGATGCCGGTTTATGACAAGCCGATGATTTATTATCCGCTGTCTACACTAATGTTGGTCGGGATCAAAGAAATCCTGATCATTTCTACCCCGCATGATCTTCCTAATTTTGAAAAGTTGTTAGGTGATGGATCTTCCATTGGCTGTAAACTGAGTTATGCGGTGCAAGCCGAACCCAACGGACTGGCACAAGCCTTTGTGATTGGTGAAGAATTTATCGGAAAAGATAAAGTTGCATTGGTGTTGGGTGACAATATTTTCCACGGGGACGGGATGGCTAAATTACTTCAAGCCAGTTCTGATCCTGATGGAGGGGTTGTTTTTGCTTATCAGGTTGCTGATCCCGAACGTTATGGGGTTGTAGAATTTGATGGAGATAAGAATGCAATCTCCATTGAAGAAAAGCCTGTTTCACCTAAATCTGATTATGCCGTTCCAGGTTTGTATTTCTACGATAACGAGGTTGTCGAAATTGCTAAAAATATCCAGCCCTCTCCGCGTGGCGAGTATGAAATTACTGATGTCAACAGGGTTTATTTGGAACGTGGTAAATTAAAAGTGGGCGTTTTGAGCCGTGGCACAGCCTGGCTTGATACAGGTACCTTTACTTCATTAATGCAGGCCGGACAATTTGTACAAATTATAGAAGAACGCCAGGGTTTAAAAATTGGTTGTATCGAAGAGATTGCCTACAGAATGGGCTTCATTGATGCTGAACAGCTTAAGGCTATCGCCACACCATTGGTTAAAAGCGGATATGGTTCTTACCTTTTGAAACAGATTAAATAGTTTCTATTTCAGCTTTTCTATCTCAAATAGATTTAAGATCTCTGATCTTTGTACCATGCGCCCGGCTTTACACCGGGCGCATTTTGTATGTATAGGTTCTGTTGTGCTAACCTGCTAATTTCTGAATCGGAAATTATGCTCTATCTTTGGCTGGATTATAACATTTAATGGATACAAAAAATATTGCGGTTATTGGCCTAGGATATGTTGGCCTGCCCCTGGCTATCGCATTTGCAAAACACTTTAAGGTGATTGGCTTTGATATTAATGAAAGCCGGGTCGAGCGCTTAAATGAACTGGTGGACATTACCCATGAGGCTAATCTGCCAGATTTATCCGAAGTACTTAACTGTGTTGATCAAAATAATGGTCTCGCTTTAACCTCCAGTCTCTCCGATCTTGCACATTGCAATGTCTATATTGTTACGGTTCCAACGCCCATTGATCATTTAAAAAGGCCTGACCTGCAGCCCTTATTGAAAGCCAGCCAAATGATTGGCTCAATTTTAAAGATGCGTGATCTGGTGATCTATGAATCTACTGTTTTTCCTGGTTGTACCGAAGAAGATTGTGTGCCTGAGCTTGAACGAACCTCTGGATTGATGTATAATCAGGATTTCTTCTGTGGTTATTCGCCAGAGCGGATTAACCCGGGAGATAAGGTAAATACGCTTACGAAGATCAAGAAGGTTACCTCAGGGTCTACTGCGGAGATTGCTATGGTAGTTGATGCACTTTATGCTACGATTATTACAGCCGGTACTCACCTGGCACCGAGCATCAAGGTAGCAGAAGCTTCAAAGGCAATAGAGAATGCACAACGGGATGTTAATATTTCATTTGTAAATGAACTTGCTTTAATCTTTGACCGGATGGAGATTGATACCACTGATGTATTGGCGGCGGCGGCAACGAAATGGAATTTTTTAAATTATAAGCCAGGCCTGGTAGGCGGTCACTGTATTGGTGTAGACCCTTACTATCTTGCTCATAAATCTGAAGCTTTGGGCTATAAACCTGAAGTGATTCTTTCCGGAAGACGCGTAAACGATAATATGGGCCTGTTCGTTGCCAATAAAATCATCAAGATGCTTGTTGCCAGGGATCGACAGATTCAAGGCTCAAAAGTGCTTATTTTGGGTTTTACTTTTAAGGAAAACTGTCCTGATACCAGAAATACCAAAGTGATTGATATTTATAAAGAACTGCAGTCTTTCCGGGTAAAAGCCGATGTTTATGATCCCTGGGCAAACCACCAAGAGGTTTATACTGAATATGGGATTGAATTAATACCCGAAAACGATTTTATGCATTACGACGCCATCATACTTGCCGTTTCACATACCGATTTTTGCGATATAAATTTCAAATTGCTGAAAGACCAAGGGGCAATTATTTTTGATACTAAGGCCTTTATTAACCGGGATTTTGTTGATGCACGGCTGTGATGGGGGTTCAGTAGAGAGCTGAGGGTTCGGAGTTGAGAGGAAAGAACAATGAATAAAGCGCAAAGACCAAAGCTGAAAGAGGAGATTCTAAAGGAACAAGGCATAAGAATAAAGACTAAAGCTAAAAGGGCGAAGAGCATAGAGTTAGGAAGTAATAACCAAAGCTAATGTGTTGATACCACTACAATCAAACTCTGTTGATCTGAGAGGTGATGGTGGTATCGGTAATCTTATCATCCTGGGCAAGTAAAAATGCCTTGGAGAGAATGACCGATAAGCCTGCATCACCTTCAAATGGTATAAAAAGATTTTCTGTATGGTTTTTTTGGCTTCGATCAGGCACGATACACAGGTATTGGTCGTTGGGTTCCATCAGGATGTTGGTGCTTCCCAGGTGGATTTTATAGGTCCGCAATGTACCCTGTACCACCAGAAACTTATCTTTAATCTGTGCCACTTTGGCAATTTTTAGGCGTGGCAGTAAATTTTTTATGATTTCTTTCCTGTTCTTTGCTACCTCAGATAAATCCCCAAAGGAGAAAGTAGTCCAATACTCGTTATATACAGGCATGCCGCCAGTATCTTGCCAGGTAGGATCGTTACCTACACTTGCCACTCCCACAAATAAATCTACATCCCTGAGCACCTCTGAAAGGGGAAGCGCAGGAACATCAATCAGGTTTTTTACCTGGTTATCTGAAGTATCGATAAAGCGGACCTGATCAGTTGAAATATAGTTCCAGATTCCGGTCTCATTGAAGGCATCATCTGCGGCTACCTCGTTTATCCAATACTCTGCACGCAGATTGTATTCTGGAAGATGGAGTTGGGCAGACTCATTGTAGCGACCATCATCGTAGGCGCCGAGCAATGAGTATTTCCATCCACGTGTTTTGGCCAGCATATTGAACTGATGCTGTTTTAAAATGTGTGCAGCCATTCGGTTACTGTAGGTGCGGGTATTGATTTCGGCATCTGTGAGCAAATAGACTTCTCTATAGGCTTGTTTTAGGGGCTGCTGGATTTTCTGTTTGTTTAGAAATTCCCGCCATTCGGTGGTTTCCTGAGTGCTGGCTAAAGCAGGGTGCCATAGCGATACCGTACTTATATTTTTGACAACGGCCGGATTACCCTTATTGTCCTGCCATTCCTTTCCGATTTGAATGAGGCTTTGCGGATGGCCGGGGTGCTCAGGGTCGGTAAATGTCCAAATGATCTTTTCTGCTATAAAGCTGACCAAACCATGCTGTAAAAAATACTGTTCAAAATTTTTGTAATTCCATACCCTGCCTGTTCTAAAAAGCCTGTCGATCCGGTCTCTCTGGGCCGAGGTAGTCTGATCAATTTGTTTTTGCGTATCCTTTATTTGTTTAAGCTGCTGCGCATGTTTTTCCTTGATCAAAGCAGGGACCGTTTTTTGGGGACTTCCGTCTGGCTTGAACCAGCTCAGGGTTGATTTACCTATGCCGGTAATCTCCAATATTGCGTTATAATTTTCAAAAGCATAGCTGCGTTTTCCATCGCTGAGCTTAAAATCTTCGACAGCCATATCCTCAATATCATGGGTTGAAACATTTTGGAAAGCTGCTGCCTCTGCAATGTATTTTTCTATGAGGGTTTGGGTATTGGATTGTTTGATGCGCAGCTTCAATCTTGAAAGATGGCCAATACCATCCAGTCCTTCAGATTTATAGAGCGCATACAAGCAAGCGTTGCCTAGCCCTGCCGCCGCAGGGCCTCTTCCCGGTATTTTTCGGAAGCAACGTTCTGCGAGCTTCGCGATGAGGTTAAGCATGTTCTGGTCATTAAAGTGTGCGCATATCCAGACCAGACCTTTGATGGCATCCAGGTTAATGCTACTTAAAAATTCAGTTGTGCTGTAGTTGTAACGATGTGCGCCGGTACCACTGGTGTGTGTTACGATAGTTTCTTTGTAAGCTGTAATAAAACCCATCCAACTGCCGATGACTTCCCTGAATTTATCTGCTCCCAGGGTCTTGACCAAGGCAAGGGACTCATCAAGGTATTTTTTGCTCGGTTTTGCACCGCTTGCTTTCTGCGTTTTGGAAAGCAGGTCAAACCAGACTTGTTTATCAGGGTTTTCCATGGCCATCAACATGGGGTTGGCATGTGCTGCAAATGCATCCTTGCCTAGAAAAAGAGTGGGTTTGGCTTCGGTTTCCATCTGCTCAAAAAGCAGTTCATCTAGTTTGGCTTTTAATTTGACGATTTCTTTGAATGCCGCCTGCTCACTGCTTGTACAGGCTTTTCTTAATTTATCCAGCGCCGCCTTTACCTCATCAACTGGCTGACTGGTTTTGTACTGGGTCAAAAGTTGGTTGATGAAAAGAGCAACTGGCCAATGGTTAAAAGTAGACCACTTGCTGTATCGTTTTTTGTTTAGAAAGGCATCCACGACCTTGATGATACCTTCATCCTGATATCGAATTTTTGCCCGCAGAAGCTGGGTGAGGTAAGCATCCCTAATGAGATTGTCTTTGTATTCTTCGGGGCTAGCATCGCGATTTTGTTTTGCATGAGTGTCTGTTTCTTCAAGGCAATACAGCAGAAAATCGGTTTTCTTACCATCTGACCAGTTTTGCACGTTATTCTTATACACCTCCACATCGCTGAGTTTCACAGTATAAAAGTGCTCGTTCATTTTGAGGCACTCCTGACGGGTAGCAACTATAACGTTTTGGAAATCTGTATTTTCAGTTTCCGTGGAATCGGCGCGGGTGCCGGAAACTTTTTCAGTTGCATCCACTATAGCTTGCTTAATCTTGTTAAATATGCTCATTACTATCCTCCAACTAAAGGTGTAAGTTTAATGAAACTGATGGCTGTATTATTACTGAGCGTTACCTGCTGTTCCAGGCTTTCTGACTGCTGATTATCGATGAGAACAAAGAAGCCATTTTTTTGAAAGGCATCCAAAGCTACGTAAACCTGTTTTTCTGCATCGATGTGTTTTCTGTTTTTAAGCTTGTATCCGTTCAGCGTTTTTTCTGCATCTGTTGGCTCTACCAATCCGTTAAAATATTCCGGGAGTTTATTGTTGTAGTTTTCGACCTCTTTCCTTACACGGCTGGCGATAAGCTCTGATACACTTACGGTGGCAGACTTGAAATGAAGCTGGATTTCCTGGAGAAGTTTACCCGAGAAGGTTTCATCTTTGATCGTAATGGTCATATGGATCTGGTGATAATCGTTTAAATTTAATTTCAAGATGCAAATTTTCTTTTTGTCTGGCAAATTAAACCAGACGCCTTTTTGCGCGGCAGACATCCGCTTGTTCAAGAAGAAAAGATTTTAGGCGGTGTAGAACTTTAAATTTGCATTGGCAAGCCCATCTGTGTCCATAACCTTTAATATTTGGCACAATTCAATGATTGTTGTTTTTGCTTATACCACAGGCAATGCTGTTGAAATTGTTATGGAAAAAAATTCTGATGGAGCATTGATAGCTTTGAAACGCACTATAGCTACCCTTTCTAACTTTTGAGCTAGCATATCTAGATATCATTAAGTTCCTGGAGCTCCTCTTGCGGGCTAAGCCCTTTAGTGACAAACTTCAATACACATTATCTTATTGAAGGATAAAAAACATATCAATTTATTAATATATTTTTGCAGCTAGCCTCATTCCAGTTTTATCGGTTAAATTTATAAGCATGCAAAATCTTGCCCCAATTGCCCTTTTTGTTTATAACCGTCCGCAGCACACCGAACGGACGTTGAAGTTTTTGCAACAAAATGAACTTGCAGCCGACAGTAGGTTATTCATTTTTTCCGACGGTGCAAAAAGCGCTCAGGATGATGAAAAGGTTGCTGAGGTGAGGTCCATGATTAAGAAGATTGATGGTTTCAAATCTGTCAAAATTTTTGAAAAACAAGAAAATTCAGGTTTGGCCAATTCTGTAATTGCAGGAGTAACCCAGCTCATTAATGAGTATGGACAAGTCATTGTTTTTGAAGACGACCTAGTCAGTTCTCCTCATACACTTACCTATTTTAACGAGGCTTTAAAAAAATATCGTAACGAAGAAAAGGTGATGCACATAGGTGCCTATATGTACCCGCTGGCAAAAAAGAATCTTCCTGAATCATTCTTTTTCAGGGCAGCAACAAGCTGGGGTTGGGCAACCTGGGAACGTGCCTGGAAGAATTTTGAACCGAATATCGATACCCTGATCAATCAGTTCGACCATAAGAAAAAGACAGCGTTCTCCATCGATAACACTATGAATTTCTGGAAGCAGATGCAAGAGTTTAAACGTGGTAAAAATAACAGCTGGGCTATTCGGTGGTATGCATCTATTTTCTTAAAAGGTGGCCTCACGCTAAACCCATCGCAATCCTTGGTCAATAATATTGGCCACGATGGTACAGGAGTTCACTCGGGCATAAACGACATCTACAATGTGGTGATCAATCCCAAGCCCATCACTCAGTTTCCTGATGTAATTGAAGAAAATAAAAATGCATACGAGATAATCAAAGGCTTTCTGGCAAATAGAAAAGGTAGCATAGCTAAAAGGATTAAGCGATTTATTAACGAAAAACTCAACCAATATTTTTCAAAATAGCCAACAATATTTATTATTTGTATTTTAGTCTGATGATGAAGTCTATATCCTTGTTTTTCCTGCTTATTTCTGTCACAGTTTACGCACAGAACCCGCCAAAACGATACGGTGCTTTACCATCAGCAAGACAGTTAGCCTGGCATGACATTGAAGTTTATGGGTTAATTCATTTCACGCCAACTACCTTCGAAGATAAAGAATGGGGGTTTGGCGATGCTGATCCAAAAGCATTTAATCCAACTGATTTTAATGCTGGTCAAATCATCGCTGCCGCGAAGGCTGGAGGGTTAAAAGGAATTATTTTGGTAGCAAAACACCATGATGGCTTTGCGCTGTGGCCAACAAAAACCACTGCATATAACATTACTAAAAGCCCTTACAAGAATGGAAAGGCAGATTTAGTGCGTGAAGTTGAGCAGGCCGTTCGAAAGAATGGATTGCAATTTGGCGTTTATTGTTCCCCATGGGATAGAAATAGTGCGCTTTATGGAACAGATAAGTATTTAGCCATTTACCAGGCACAGCTCAAAGAACTTTATAGTAATTATGGGTCACTTTTTATGAGCTGGCATGATGGTGCAAATGGAGGCGATGGGTATTATGGCGGCGCAAGAGAGAAAAGATCGATCGATAATACCACCTACTATGACTGGAAAAATACCTGGGCCATCACCAGAAAAATGCAGCCCATGGCAAATATTTTCAGTGATATTGGTCTGGATATTCGCTGGGTAGGAAATGAAGATGGTCATGCTGCCGAAACAAGCTGGGCAACTTTTACGCCTATGGCTCCTGATGGAAAGAATGTAGCGGTTCCGGGTCAGGCGAACTATCCTCAAAGTCCTGGGGGGATAAGAGATGGTAAGTTCTGGATGCCAGCAGAATGCGATGTTCCACTGAGAAAAGGCTGGTTTTATCATCCCAACGAAAAGCCTAAAACACCAGAACAATTATTCGATTTATATTTAAAAAGCGTTGGTCGTGGTGCAGGACTGGATTTGGGCTTAGCGCCTGATACCAGAGGCCAGTTACATGAAGACGATGTTGCCGCTTTGAAGGATTTTGGAGACTTGGTCAGGAATACCTTTGCAAAAAACCTCGCTAAAAATGCCGTGATCAAAGCAAGCGATATACGTGGTCAAAAGTTTAATCCAAAGGCTATTTTAGATGGAAATAAACAAAGCTATTGGGCTACAAAAGATAACGTTCATGAAGCTACGCTGGAACTGGATTTAAATTCAGCTCAAACTTTTGATCTCATTAGTCTTCAGGAATTTATTCCCCTTGGCCAGCGAATAGCGGCCTACACTATTGAAATTTTCGGAAATAATCAATGGCAGAAAGTCTATGAGGGCAGTAGCATTGGCGCAAAGAGATTAATCAAACTGAAAACAGCAGTGACTACCAATAGGGTGAAAATAAGCATTACAAAATCGCCGGTTTGTATTACCTTGAGCGAGATCGGACTTTACAAAAGAGCAAGTTAAAAATTATTCGTAAAGAATTGTAAACAACTCTCTCAATGCTATTGAGGTTTGTTTACTATATTTATAAGTACTATCTCCTTTAATATCCCTATACATCAGCATCACAGCCCGGTAAGAAACTTTACCGAGCCTTTGTTTTCTGCTTCGTTCCTTAACATCTTCTTTTGTAAGCACCAAAGTGTTCATTTCTTTAATTACGATCAGGTTATTTTTCATTGGAATGATGCCATCTTCCTGGAGGGATTTCAGTTTGGCACCTTTTGGCAAGTTGACTTTCAAATTGGTAACTGCATTTAAATAGCCAAGATTATAATTGAATTTTTCCGATAATTTTTTGAATTCTTCAGTTTGATATTTCGGACTAAAGGCGATGATTCCCATAGAAAATAGTAATACCAAGAGTGTGGCTATCGCATACCTGATCCAGTTTTGCACAAGGAGCACGTTTTCAGACCTGAATGTAAGCAGGTAACTCATTACAAAGCCAGCGATGAAGCCGCCAATATGTGCTGCATTATCTATTCGTTTTCCAAAAGCGCCATTAATCAATATCAGGGCAGAAACAATGAGCGTGCTAATTAACAATGCCTGTGTTGCTTTGCGTTCGAATGTTTTGTTTAGAATTAAGGCAAGAAATGCGCCGTATAAACCCATTATTGCCCCTGATGCCCCCATCATAACCGCTTGCTGATGAAAAGTTAAACTTACTAAGCCGCCACAGATTCCACTCAATATATAAATGAAAATGAATTTTCTCCAGCCAAGTTTATTTTCAATCATTAGGCCCAGGTAAATAAGGGCATACATATTAAATAATAAGTGAGATACTGAGCCATGAATGAACTGATAGGTAATCAATCGCCAGTATTGCCCGTTTAAAACCGTATTTCTATGGTTAACACCAAGGTTTAAGGTGAAGTTTTTCGCCTCTTCAACAAAGGTATTCCTATCTACGTTACCTTGATTTGAAACCAAAACGAATCTGAAATAGACAGCCGATACAAAGATGATCGCAAGAAAATAAAGAATGTTAGCAATTACCAGAAGCGGCGTAACGATATAACCTTTTTGTGGGAAAAAAAGATAGAGGACATTTTTGATTTTATTTTTAGTAGCCAAGGGTGCTTTTTCAAAATAAGAATCATCCTGTTTTGAAATGGTAGAATGGAACTTAATTAGGCAATCTGCCCAAACATCTTTGAGGTGAAACTCTACATACTCAAACTCGTGAAAGAACTTTTCAAGGTTTAATTCATTTTTACCATAATCGTTAAACAACATCTGAATACCGACGCATTCGCTTTTAACTACTGCGAAATTACCATGAATTCTTATGGAGATTTCTTCACTATAAGATTGAAAAGAAAGCGATGTGTAAGCGATTAATCCACTTTCAGAGAGGTGGCTTAACTTCCAGCCTAGATTTTCAACGGCTTGCTGCGCAACGACTAAATATTTATCTGCAGGAAAATCTCCCAGCGGTATAAATCTTTCAACTTTCGGCGAGTAACCCCAACTGACTGACATAAATAGAGCGAAATTATTTTTTCGCTACTAAGATAATATATGGTGATAGCTTTTTGCTCTCGAAAGGAATAATTTTAGTAAATATTTTGCCTGTTAACCAAACTGCTTTTTTGAATAACCTTACCGCTACAGGCTTCTGGCTTTCATCTTCCAGCCATACACTAAATTTGCCAAAGTATCCGGATTTAACTTCTTTCAAACCAGCTTCCTCACAAATTGATTTGAGCAAAGCAGGATTCATGCTATTAATATTGTGTTTATCATAATTTTCCTTATCAAAGTTTTTCTGAAACCAGCCATTAACAGCCTTAAAATTAGGTAAGGTAATGAATAACGTGCCTCCGGGTTTCACAAAAGAAATATGACGATTGATAATATCTGCAGTATCATTAAAATGTTCAATTAAACCGCAACTTAACACCAAATCATATTGTTTTTCTGATTGATAACTGAACAGATCTGTCTCAATAATATGAATGTCTTGCTCGTTTAATCCATTCTTTTTCAATAGTTCATTCACTACTGGGGGGTGAACAAAGTAATCAAGTAAAGTAACTTCAAGATTTAAAAACTTTTTTAAGAATACGGCATAATAACCAGGAAAACCACCCAATTCTATTGCTGTTTTAACCTTTCCATCCTCAACAATTTCTGCAAGTTGTTGATGAAACAAGTAATTCTCTGGAAGTTGAACAGCAAGCCCCTTCTTACGCTCCCAATAATTTACCCAAAAAGCCCTGTCAGTTAATAAATTTGCCATGTTTAAATAGTTCCAACTCCAAAGAAACGGAAAAAGGTTAGTTGATAAAAACCTAATTGGCTTATTTGTAAAAATAGCGACTAAGATATTTTTTGATGAATTTAGTTTTTTCTATCATTTGAAGAGATCAATAAACGTCTTCTTTTCTAACAAAGGTGGTGGCAAAAGCTGTGCGATTCGGCGATATGATGGGGCGAGTTAAAATAGTTGTCAGATAAGCATGTCGGCGTGCCTCCTGCAATTGCCACCTGGTAACTTGAAAAAGAGTGATATCTGGCAGAGGTAAAAATAGATGGTTTTCGAGTCCCAGCTCCAGTTATCTACTTCATCTGTATCATTAAAAGTTAACTGCTTAATGTCTCCGCCCGCTAATAGCATCATATATACGTCGTTATTGCCAAACTGATTGGATGAAAAAGCCAGCCATTTACCATCTGGCGATATTTTCGGATTGATTTCTTCTCCTTGGATGCCCGTAATTCTCGCTGCTACGCCACCATCTACCGGAACTTTCCAAATATCGCCAACATAACTGAATACTATTGTTTGCGCATCCGGCGTTAAAGCAGGGTATGAGGCAAAATAGGTTTAATTTTGAGCGAATGTTTGGCAGGGGAATAAAAAGCTATTGCTGTAAGCGATTTTAATAGGGTTTTGATCATGATTTTGGTTTGTGGGCTTAAGAAGTTTGAAATTACGCAACAGATTTAATATTCGTAAACAATAAAATGTATTTTTGATTGATTTGAAAGTTATACACCTAAATACCTACGATGGGAATGGCGGAGCAGGAAGAGCCTGTTTGCGCTTGAGCGACGCCTTAGTGGCAAATGGAATTGACTCGCAGGTTTTAGTGTATTATAAGTTTGGGCAAAATCCAAAAATCGATACTTTCTCAAAATCACCACTTCAAAAAGCAAAGGCTGTTTATAATATTTTATCAGAAAGATATTATGCAAAATGGTTAAGTAAATCAGTAAAAACGCCGTTTAGTTTGCAGTGGTTCGGCCGCTCAATTAAAAACCATCCGGCAGTTAAAAACGCCGATATTATCCATTTGCACTGGATTAACCACGGGTTTCTTACCCCTAAATTTTTAGCAGAACTTGATGAATTGGAAAAGCCAATTGTATGGACTTTTCATGATAGCAACGCTTTTACCGGAGGTTGCCATGTGCGTTACGGATGCGAGAATTTTCATCAGCAATGCGGAAACTGCCCAATCTTAAAAATCAGCAATAAAGACGATTTCTCTCATAAAACCTGGCTCCGTAAACAAAAAGCTTACACCAAGCTTAACTTCCACATTGTGGCCCCAAGCCATTGGATGGCAAAATCAGTTAAGTTTAGCAGTTTATTAGGCACCAGAAAAGCATCGGTTATTCCCAATACTATCGAAACAAAAATATTTAAGCCTTATGTTAAATCAGAGGCGAAAAAAATCTTAAAGATCAATCCGGAAAAGTTCGTGCTCATGAGTGGTTTCATGCCTTCTAAAAATGACAAGCACAAAGGCACGCCCTATTTAATAGAAGCTTTAGAAATCCTCTCCCGCCGCTCGGGAATTAGGAAAGAGAATATAGAACTGGTTATTTTTGGCAATAAGGATAACGCAGAAATGCCCGAATTTCCTTTCAAAACCACTTTCCTGGGTACAATTAGCAATGATGAACATTTAGCAAAATGTTATTCTGCTGCTGATGCTTTCATCACGCCATCATTAGAAGACAATTTACCTAATACGGTAATGGAAAGCCTGGCTTGTGCTACGCCTGTAATTGCTTTTACCACTGGTGGAATTCCGGATATGGTAAAGCACATGCAAAACGGTTATCTGGCAGCTTATGAAAACGCAGAAGATCTGGCTAATGGCATTGAATGGCTCTACCACCGTCCGAATAAAGAAGAGCTTCAAAAAGCCGCACGGTTAAGCATTTTAACTCATTTTTCTGAAGAGGTGATTGCTGCTGAGCACATTCATTTGTACGAAACATTAATTGATTTACAGCCGAAATAAATTGGAACTGTCTAAAAGCCACTTCAATAATATTAAAGCTTTGAAATCTGCGATTCTCCAGAGTCGCTACCGGGCAGCCGCTCTGGTTAATAAAGAACTTTTAACGCTTTACTTTGCCGTTGGAAAATTTATTTCACGCAAAATTGAAGAAGAAAAATGGGGCGCAAAAATTATAGAAAGTCTTTCTGCTGATTTGCAACTGGAGCTTCCTGGATTAAGAGGGTTTTCTGCATCTAACATAAAGCGGATGAGGCTTCTTTATGAGTCTTGGAAACAGCATTCTGTAATTAGTCAAACAGTGTCGGGCCAATTACAAGTAATTGATTTAAAGATGATTAAATTTAGTCCAACAGTGTCGGTCCAATTGGAAAAAACATTTTTTGAATTAAGTTTTTCACACCATTTAGAAATCATTCAAAACACTGAAACACTAGAAGAAAGAATCTTCTACATCCAGAAAACAGCCTCAGAATTTTGGAGCTTAAGTACGCTAAAAAACCATTTAAACAGCCAGACTTTTCAAAAAACCGGCAGTTTACCTAATAACTTTTTTAAAACCATAATCAACGATGAAATAAGGCAAAAAGCATTACCATCATTTAAGGATGAGTACTTGTTGGATGTCATTAATATTGAAGATAATGATGAAAAGGACGAAAGCGTATTAGAAAGTGAAATCGTTTAAAACGTTAACAAATTCCTAATGTCTCTAGGATCAGATTTTGCTTTTATTGGCAATCAATACCGGTTAATTGTAGAAGACGAAGAGTCCTTTTTAGACCTCTTATTCTTTAATCGCCGTTTGCAATGCCTTGTTGCTTTCGAGCTGAAAACTAGTAAATTTAAGCCTGAATATATGCGCAAAATGAACTTTTATTTATCAGCTTTAGATGAGTATATTAAACAACCACACGAACAGCAATCAATTGGAATTATTCTGTGTAAGGAAAAGAAAAACAAAGTAGTGGAGTTTTCCTTCAGAGACTTTAACAAGGCAATGGGTGTTGCCACCTATAAAACAAGCACCGTTTTGCCAGCATACAAAGGTATTTTACCTGATTTGGAGACCTTAAAAAAAACTAATGGATTAATATGCCTAAATTAACCATCATCACCATTGTATATAATAACGTTCGGGATATTGAGCGTACAATTCAGTCTGTTTTAAACCAAACGTTTAAAAACATTGAATACCTGATTATTGATGGTAAATCTACTGATGGAACACTGGAGGTGATCAAACGCTATGAGCATCAAATTACCAAGGTTGTATCAGCTCCGGATAAAGGCATTTACGACGCGATGAATAAGGGCCTGGGGTTAGCAACTGGCGATTATGTTTTGTTTATGAATTCAGGAGATGAGCTTTATGATGAACAAACAGTAGAAGATGTTTTTGACTCCGCTCCAGCAGCAGACATTTATTACGGCGAAACCGAGATGTACAATGATAACTGGGAAAGTTTAGGAAGAAGGCGCCATGAAGCCCCGGAAGTGTTCAACTGGAAAAGCTTTCAATACGGAATGAACATTAGCCATCAGGCCATATACATTAAGCGGAGTATTGTTGAGCCCTACGACTTGAAATATAAATACAGCGCTGATATCGACTGGATAATTAAAGCCACTAAAAAGGCTTCTAATATTGTAAACGTTCACCGTTACGTGGCCAAGTATTTAGTTGGTGGCATGAGTAAGAAGAAACATCGTGAAAGTTTGAAAGAGCGATTTGAAATTTTTTCCAAATACTACGGATTAATTCCAAATATCCTTAACCACGTTATAATTGCAGGTAACCTGGCTTTCTATTTTGTGAAGCACCGGAGAACCAACGATTAAGCACATCAACTTCATCCGTTCCCCATTTCGTTTTCTCTGTTTGCTATTTTCTATTCCCCAATCTCAACTTAATAAAAACAAAAATTCCTACATCATTGTCTTAAATACATCACCTATTTAAAACAGAAAAGATTATGGGACAATTAAGTAACCGCAATATTGCTGTACTTTCAGAAAGCGGATTTGAAGAAGTTGAATTAACCGAACCAGTAAAAAGGTTAAAAGAAGAGGGCGCAACCGTTCACATCATCTCCTCGAAAAGTGGAAAAATAAAAGCTTGGGATAAAGACCATTGGTCTATAGAAGTTGATGTAGATAAAACGATTACTGAGGCAAATGCCGCGGATTATGATGGCTTGCTTTTGCCGGGCGGAGTAATTAACCCCGATCATTTACGCGTAAATGAAGATGCAATTGCATTTGTCAAATCTTTCTTTGCAGATGGAAAACCAGTTGCTGCGATTTGCCATGGCCCCCAAACATTAATTAATGCAGAAGTGGTAGAAGGCAGAAAATTAACCTCTGTAAAAAACATTTCGAAAGACTTAATTAATGCAGGTGCATTATGGAGTGATGAAGAAGTGGTAGTAGATCAGGGATTGGTAACCAGCAGAACACCAGAAGATTTACCAGCTTTTAATGATAAAATTGTAGAGGAATTTGCTGAAGGAGTACACGAAGGGCAGCACGCCTAAACGTTTTTAGACGCTCTTTCTAGATTTACTCAAAAAGCGGTTGGTAATTTACCAGCCGTTTTTAGTTTATAGCTTCACCTGTCTGATGATGTTTTTGATGTTTAATTCAATAATATCCGTCATGTTTTCACAAGTCAAATAATTGGTGTCTTTGAAATAATCGCTCATGCTCTGTTTCAAAACGGCAATATTTTCTGGTGTGGTTAATTCTTCTTTGTTTGAAACATCCCGAAGATCTGTTAAGCGATGGCGTTCACTTCTCACTCGGTGTACAATAGACGACCTTTCTTCCTGCTGGTATTGCAGCACCGTTTTCTCTGTAAGCTGCTCCATACTCATCTTTACATAAGGCAGGTTTTCCTTAAAAAATTGAGGTAAATAGACTTTTAGGTTCCCTTCATAAAACTGTTGATCAAAATCTATCGCACGAATCCTAAACTGGATATCATCAAAATCTGGCGTAATCTGTACCACAAAGTTGTAAGCCCTCATATCGCCCAGAAGCATAATTAAGCAACGCTCGTTAAATTTGACAAACTCTTTGGCAATTCTTGTTGGGTTAAATCCAGGCGTATACAACTGGCCTTTGGTAAATACATCACCGGGAATGCCCGCAACATGTTCTTCTACCAATGTATCGCCATCAACTAAATAATTGACTTGATTTGGTGATAAAATTTCTTCCATCTCCAGGCCATAAATACGGGAGGCATCGGCTTTTTTAATGTAGAAATAATCATAAACATCATTTAGTCTGTTTACAATCCTGATTCTAAATGGATGGGTATTACCAAAGGTGCAATATTCAATTTTATCGATGTATTTGTGCTCTACAATACGAAGGTTTCCGGAGGCTTTTAGGTTAGCATAGATCTCCTTCAAGCCACTGTGCAAGGTATCAATCAAATCCTGTGCATAAATAGGCCCTTCCCATAAGGAATCTTTCCCAAACTTGTCCATGAGGGGGAAAGCTTCATTAAATTGCATCAGGTCATTATAATTGATTGGCAATTTTGCTTCACGCTGATACTTGCGTAAATACTTCTGTAAAGCGGGTGTAACCGGAAAAATTGGTTTCTTTTTAAGGATTTTTACGTCTTCGTTTTCCATTCAGAAGCAATGTAGCATTTTAAACTTTTAACCGCAAAGAATTTAAAGCAAACGCCGAGGGCACAAAGCCGGATGTAAAACTTAAAATCTTCTTTGCGAAAAACTTAGCGTACTTAACAGTTAAACTCATTAATTAGGATAGCTAAAAGACATACCCGCGAGGTATCTGCTAATTTTGCGATATGGATAGTCACCAGCGCCGTGTTCGGCAAACTGAACGATAATTGTATTTGTCTTTGGATCAACATAAAGTCTTTGTCCGCGCATGCCCTCAGCAGCAAAGTCTCCTTTCCCGCCCGCTTGTGGAACCCACCATAAATAATGGTGAGCAGATTTCTGCCATCCTTTTGCTGAAGCAGGCCTTTCATTCCCTATGGTAACAGACTGGCTTACCCAATCTTTTGAAATGATCTGATCGTTATTGTAGCTCCCTCTTTTAAGGCATAAACGTCCTATTTTAGCCCAGTCTATCGCAGTAACCTGAAACCTGCTTGCGGTGTTGGCCAAGCCATTTTTCTGATCCAGGCCCCAGGTAGCAAAATGTTCAGTCCCTATTTTGCGCCAAAGTCTTTCTTCAAAATATTCTGATAAGCTTTTTCTTGTCGCCCGTTCAATTACCCAGCCGAGTAAAATTGGGTCGATACTTTTATACTTCCAGACGGTACCAGGTTGGTTAGCCAGTTTTACCTTTAAGAGTTCGGCTTTCATGTCGTGCGTATAGTAATACTTTGCCTCATCAGATAAAAATGCTTTGATAATTCCACCCAGGGCATCCTGAAATACTAAACCAGATTTCATCTCTAAAAGATGTTTCAGGGTAATCTTTTCAAAGGCAGGATTCGTTTTCAACTCCGGAATATAGTCCGTTACTTTTTGGGTCAAACTTTTTATTGACCCATCCTCTAAAGCCTGACCTAACAGGATAGATACCATGCTTTTGGCGCCAGAAAACACGGTGGTTAAGGTCGTATCAGTATATCCATTACTATATCTTTCGTATAAAATGCTATCATTTCTAATTACTATAAATGCATTAAGTTTACCTTGCTCAAAGTAATCCCGAAAGGGAATAGATTTCCGTTTTCCATCAAAGACGTGAAGCGTATCTAAATCTTTCCGCTGCGCTGTGGGTCGAATAAAATGGAAGGCAACGTCACTTTTTTGAACAGTATCCTGCGGAAAAGCCAGATAGGTTTGAGCATCTGGGGTACGGTACCAAAGCACCATAACTAAGTATGGCTGCCAGATCAACAAGCCAACAAAAGCTAAAATAAATAAGAGCAAAAAATATGCGACTGCTTTTCTGGCTAATTTCATCAGGATCTTGTTATCCAGGCAAAGATAACAGATTAGGCCTGCTGGCGATATTCAATTTTTTTTAAAGTGAGCGATTTAGCTCCGGGTTTATGCTTCCATCGCCTGTGGCTCCATAACCAATATTCAGGCTTTTCTCTAATAATTCCTTCTAACAAGCGGGTGTGCCTTTCTGTAATTTCAAACTCTGCCGTTTCTGCCGGTGCCAAACAAAGGGGAATGCAATCCACCTCATAGTAGCCTCTTTTCTTAACATTCACCTTTAAATAAAAAATAGGCTGGTTGGTTCTCCTGGCAATCTTTTCTATTCCAAGTTGGATGGAAGCCTGTTGATGTAAAAAGCTGGTCCAGTAATGGGATTCATCTTTAGCTGGAGCCTGATCGTTACCAAAACTAAAAATACTTGGTTTGCCCTTACTGGCGGCTAAGGCGCGCATGGTTTGGCGCATGGCAATTAATCTGTTGCCAAACTGACTCCGCATTTTTTTAAACCACCGATCGAAAATCGGATTACTTAATGGCTTGTATATTGGATAATGATCGGCGTGAAAGTTTAGGCCGATACCCATTGTGCCCCATTCCCAGTTCCCATAATGTGCAGAACAAACCAATACACTTTCACCGCGATCTAAATACTGCTGCATCTGGCTTTTATTGTGAAATATGAAACGCTTTTTTATTTGCCTGGCTGAGATGGTATTCATTTTTAAGATCTCAAAAATGAGTGAGGCCAGGTAGCGGAAGTATTTTTTTTCAATACGAATAATTTCAGGCATCAACTTTTCGGGTAGGGCATTCATGAGATTTTCACGCACAACCTTTTTACGATAACCGAAGATGTGGTAAAGTAAAACATAAGTGGTATCGGCCAACAAGTATAAAATAGGTAATGGCAACAAAGACAATACGCCTAAAAAAAATATTCCCAAATGGGAAATGCTTCTTTTAATCATATAGGATGATTTAAATGCTAAAAAAAACGATAACACTATGAAAATCCAAAAGGTTTAGGTTTTCACCGCTAGCAGGGAATAATTTAAGCCATGCTTGCAGAAATACGTCCATTGCTTTCAGCAAAATCCATTTCTTTAGATTGCCTTTTATATTTCCATCGGCGATGACTCCACAACCAATATGCTGGATTTTCCTCAATCATTTCCCGGAGAAAAAGCGTATGTGCATCTGTGATTTCGTATGGCTTGGTTTGATCTGGATGTAAACAAATAGGCACACAGTCTACCTCATAATAACCTCTTTTGAGGTAATTAATCTTGAGGTAAAAGACAGGGCGATTGGTCTTTACTGCGATCTTTTCAACCCCAAGCTGAACAGCGGTTTCTTGATTTAGAAAATTGGTCCAATAAATAGATTCCGCTTTTGAAGGTGCCTGATCGCTACCAAAAGTGAACATGCTAGCCGCATTTTTACTTCCTTGAACAGCCCTGAGTGTTTGCCGCATGGCTACCATGTTATTTCCAAAACGGCTTCTCATTTTTAAAAACCAATGATCAAAAGTGTCACTGCTTAATGGTTTGTAAATGGGATAATGCTGACCAGAGAAATTTAATCCAATGGCCATACAAACCCACTCATAATTACCATAATGGGAGGAACAGAAAAGCACGCTTTCATTGTTCTGCAAATAAGCTTCCACTAAATCTGCGTTTTTGAACTTCACCCGTTTACTCAGCTCTTTTTTAGAGATGCTTTTCATTTTAATTACTTCGACAAAAAGCGCAGATAGAAACTTATAATACTCTTTTTCTATCGCATCCAACTCTGCAGCAGTCTTATCAGGGAAGGCATTGTATAAATTCTCTTTCACCACCTTTCTACGATATTCAAAAACGTAAAAAATTAATAAATAAAAAGCATCGGCTAATTTATAAAGTAGAAATAGTGGCAAAAGAGAAAATGCATTTAATAAATATGTCCCAATGGAGGACAATACCTTACTAATCATGATAAAATGTTTGTTGGCTGATTCAAGTGCAAAATTATATCTCGTTTAAAAACTAACTGCCATCAAAATGTTACTTTTTTATTCCTTGAAGTGGTTTGAAATTAGGATGACACAAAATGGGAAAGAAGATTAGTTTTTAAAGCACTTGGTGGCTGCTAAATAATCAAAAAAGCCATCAAACTTCACCTGGCTAATCATAACGAAAAGATTAACGGAGTTTTTAAGCCAACAACACACTTATTTTTCTACATTTGCACCATCATTGGGGGTGCCTTGTTTAAAACAACACAAAAACAGGCTGAGATCATACCCATTTTAAGGTGAAAAGTAGAAGGTAAAAGGTAGAGGGTTATGCCATCAGCCTTAAAAACCCTTCAGGCATCAATCTTAAATGCACCTGATCCGGGTAATGCCGGCGTAGGGATTGGAGTTATGGAAGTTTAACTTAAATCGGGGGAACCCCTATTTCCGATAGGTTTAACTAAAAACAAAAATATTGAAGACTTTACTTTTTGCAGCGCTTGTTGCTTTCTTGCCTTTCTTCGCATTGGCACAAAACACTATTACCGGCCAGATAACCGATAATAACCAAAATGCCTTACCGGGGGCAACCATTAAAATCAAAAACCAGCGAACTGCTGTATTGACTGATGCGAGTGGGAACTACACCTTAAGTAATTTATCAAACGGAAGCTTTACCATTCTGGTGAGTTATGTAGGCTATAAAACCCAGGAAAAATCGGTTACGCTTGCTGGTAATACCACATTAAATTTCACCTTGCTCCAACAAAATTTTCTGGCTGATGAGGTGATCGTGCGGACTACCCGGGCAAATGAAAAATCTGCTACCACTTATAAAAATGTAACTAAGGCGGAGATTGAGGAAAACAACTTCGGTCAGGATTTACCTTTCATTCTCCAAAATACACCTGGAGTAGTGGTGAACTCTGACGCAGGTGCAGGCGTTGGTTATACCGGAATTCGCATCCGCGGAAGCGATAACAGCAGGATCAATGTAACGGTAAATGGTATTCCAATTAATGATAGTGAAAGCCAGGGAACTTTTTATGTAAATATGCCAGACTTTGCCTCATCGGTAGATAACATACAGATTCAACGTGGTGTGGGTACCTCAACCAATGGTGCAGGCGCTTTTGGCGCCAGTTTAAATATCCAGACTACGGGTAGCGAAATGGAACCTTATGCAGAAGTAAATAACACCTATGGAAGTTTCGATACCTGGAAAAATACGGTTAAAGTAGGTACAGGCTTAATCAATAACCGTTTTAGCTTTGATGGTCGTCTTTCCAGGATCAGCTCTGATGGATATGTAGATAGAGGAGCTTCCTTGCTAAAATCATATTTCCTTTCTGGCGCTTACCATGGTAATAAAGACTTGTTACGGATCAATGTTTTTGCAGGAACAGAAAAAACCTACCAGTCCTGGAATGGCATCCCTGAGTCCCGGTTAAATAATGATGTAGCTGGAATGCAAGCCTATATCGACAGAAATGGCTTAAACCCTGAGGATGCAGCCAACCTGCTTAATTCTGGCCGAAGGTATAATAGTTTCACCTATGATAATCAGACGGACAATTATTGGCAGAATCATTACCAGATGCTTTATGCAAGGCAATTTTCTGATAAATTTTCGTTTAACGGTGCTTTGCATTATACCAAAGGAGAAGGATATTATGAAGAATTCAGGGTGGGTAATAAGTTAAGCGATTACGGCTTAAACCCAGTTACCATTGGCGGAACAACAGTTACCAACACAGACCTCATCCGCAGACGCTGGCTGGATAATGATTTTTATGGTGTCACTTATGCTTTCAATTACGTGCCAGAAAAAAACTTAAACTTTACTGTTGGTGGCGCTTATAACGAGTATAAAGGAGCACATTTTGGCCAGATTATCTGGGCACAATATGCATCAAACGGAAACATAGATAGACACTATTACGATAACGATGGTTTCAAAACCGACTTCAATATATATGGTAAGGTAAACTATAGCCCCATTGAAGCGTTAAGCTTATTTGCAGATTTACAATACCGCCGGGTTTATTATGACATCGCAGGCACGGAAAATAAATTGAATACACTGGCCATTAACGATCAGTTGAATTTCTTTAATCCAAAATTAGGCGCTACTTACTTTATTAATACCCAAAGCAACTTATATGCCTCGTTTAGTGTGGCTAATAAGGAACCGAACCGGGATGACTACGTAGATGCAGCAGCGGGTGTTTTTCCAAAATCTGAACGCTTGAATGATGTGGAAGTTGGTTACCGTTTCAAAAACAGCCGCTTTAACTTTGGCGCAAATGCGTATGGAATGTTCTATAAAAACCAGTTGGTGGTTACCGGAAAAATTAATGATGTGGGTGGAAATTTCCGTCAGAACGTGGATGATAGTTACCGTTTAGGTATTGAACTGGATGGTGCATACACCATTAATAAATTCTTCGCTATAAATGCAAATGCTGCCTTTAGCAGAAACAAGATTAAGAACTTTACCGAATACTATGATGATTACGATAATGGTGGTCAAGTGGTTAACAATTACTCTTTAACTGACATTTCTTTCTCTCCAGCGGCCGTACTATTTGGTGAATTTGTCTATAAACCGGTAACTGGTTTTGCCATCGCTTTGCAAAGCAAATATGTGAGCAAACAGTATTTAGATAACACCCAAAATAACGAAAGAACCATTAACGGATATTTGGTAAGCAATGCAAGATTAGGCTATAACTTTAAATTTGCCGGGGTAAAAAACATCAACCTTGGCTTACTGGTTAACAACCTATTTGATAAAAAATACGAAAGTAATGGCTATACTTACGGCTACCAATCAGGAGGCAGCCGGATTACAGAAAACTTCTTTTACCCGCAGGCTGGGACCAATTTCTTATTGAATTTAAATGTGAAGTTTTAATCCATCCAACAAGTAAAGATTCGTTATTGCAAGTGTGAAGCAATCCTGGCAGTTATGCCATATTGAGATGGCTTCTTACCCTAGCAATAACGATTTTTCATTTTAAACAAGTGATGTTTTGACAGGATCTTGATCACAAATCTGCTTATTTCATTAACTTGTCGTTTAGTTTAAAAGATTAAGAATTAGATATTGAACCTTTCTCCATATGAAATACATCGAAAAACTCCAGTATATTACCCATGATATTCCCCACCTAACACATGTTGAACAGGTGCAATTGGCCTGTGAGGCTGGTGCAAAATGGATTCAATACCGCTGCTTTAGTAAAACTGACGAGGAACTTTTGGCTGAAATTAATGTGATTGCTGAAATTTGCGATGATTGGGGCACCACACTAATTGTTACCGATCATATTCATTTAAACGGTAAAGCGGATATTCAGGGATTTCATATTGAAGATCTGGAGGCTGATTTTGTGGCTTTGCGTAAACTGGTTGGAGACGACATCACTTTAGGAGGTTCGGCCCATGCGGTTGATCAACTGATAAGACTGGCAAATGAAGGTGTTGATTATGCAGGCTTTGGTCCTTTTGCTAACACCGAAACTAAACCAAATGCCTTTTCTCTTTTGGGACTGGAAGGTTATTCAGCAGGTGTGGAAAGGTTAAAAGAATTATCTATTAGCCTTCCGGTTTTAGCCGTTGGTGGCGTTAAACTTCATCATGTTGATGCATTAATGCAAACCGGCATACATGGCATAGCCGTATCCGGTGCAATTTATTCGGCCGTTGATTTTATAGGTGCTTATCAAGATTTTTACGAGGCGGTGAAATTTTAACAAATCCTAAACTATAATATTGCCAGGGCATCGAGTAAATTTGAGCAACCTAAACCTTAAATGATGCACGCTCCGATAACTGATTCCACCTGGAGTTTAAGTAAGAAAATTTCATTCCGTTTCTTTTTTATCTTACTCATTTCACTCATATTCTTAAACAATAACGGTGCATTTTTATACGTGCAGCAACTTACTTTTTACCCAACAAAAGTGCTGCATCAGTTCATTCTATGGTTTTCGAGATCGGTATTGCACTATAATTACGATTATGCTATTTACCCAAATGGCAGTGGAGATACATCTTACAATTACGTCTTAATGCTCTTTCTATTCCTTGCTTCCTTACTAGGATGTTTGATCTGGTCTGTCCTCGATCATAAGCGAACGAACTATTCAAAATTGTACTATTGGCTGGTTGTGCTGGTGAGATATTATCTGGGTTTCACCCTCATGCTATATGGCGCTGTAAAAATTATTCAATTACAATTTCCACAACCGTCTTTATCTCGATTATTACAGCCTATTGGAGCGGTATCCCCAATGGGTCTGGCCTGGACTTTCCTGGGTTTCTCCAATGGATACAATATTTTCATGGGCATTGTCGAAGTATCAGCAGCCTTATTGCTCTTTAGACGAACAATGATTATTGGTGCACTTATAGCATTAACAGCTTCGATAAATATAATGGCAATTAATTATTTTTTTGATGTACCTGTAAAACTACTGTCGACTACTTTAGTGGTGATGTCTTTATTTATGCTCGCTCCCTATCTCCTTGCCATAAGCAAATTCCTTCTTTTTCAACAACCTCAACAACTAAGCCTATTGCATCCTCCGTCTTTCCGCAAAAAATGGCATCATATCACGTTCACCGCCTTAAAATATTTTATCATCATCTGGACCATTGCTGTAATGGCAAATAATGCACTCACTCAAAGGCATGTTTATGGTGCCCAGGCCCCTAAACCGCCTTTATATGGCATTTATAATGTAAACAAGTATATCGTAAACGGAAAAGAGATGCAGCCGCTCACTACTGATGAAGACAGATGGAAACAGATAGTAATAGAATATAAAGATTTCGCATCGATTAAAACAATGGATGATCGTATAGAATATTTTAAAGTCTTATTAGATCAAAAGGATAAAAAAATTGAACTTACCAATGAAAAACTGGTTTCAACACCATATAAATTTAAATATCAAGTTGAAAATGATAGCACACTTGTATTGACTGGCACAAGAAATCAAGATTCGTTAGTAGTTACACTTAATAAATATAACCTTAAAAACATTAGGTTAATTAATCGTGGTTTCCATTGGATAAACGAATATCCAAATAACCGTTAAACCCTTCGCAGGATTTTAACACCTGAATCTGGCTCCTTGATACCATATACTTTGATACCCCTTTAAATACCGACCACATCATAATTTTTTTATCTTCGCATTATGTCATCACACCACATTGTAAAAGAAAAACAAGAGCCCGCTTTATATATCGATGAACTGGGTAATTTTAATGAAGAACTTTTAGGGCAACTCTTAGAGTGGAGCCCAACGCTTTTAGTTAATGGAGAAAATTATGATAAAATCTTCTCTCTTGGCTTAAAGGTAGATGTTTTGGTGAACGGAAGTACGGAAGATGTTCAGGAGGATACCAAAATTATACAGGGGCCGGTTGATGCGTTAATGGTAGCCATTAACTATTTACATGACGAGAAATATCCGGCGGTGAATGTTATCGCTAAAAAATTCGATTTAGAAAAATTTGCCGGTTTCGAAGACCAAATTAACCTCGTTGTATTTACCGAAAAAGCAAAACATTACCCAATAAAAACAGGCTTTTCGGTTTGGAAACCAGCTGGAAGTGAGTTTTTAATTCATGGAAACCGGTACATTGAAGTTACCAATTTAATGCAGACAGAGGAAGAAGTCTTCGTGGTGGTGAATGATGGTTTTGTGGAATTCACATTTGGAGGACAACCTATATTTATTAGTGAACCGATATGATTACGTTAAGAAAAGCCAAAGAGCAGGATATAGAAGTGATCCGTGATATTGCTGCGGCAACCTGGCCGTCCACCTATTTAGACCTTATCGGTCAGCAGCAAATTGATTACATGTTGGAAAAGATGTACAATAAAGGTGAACTGCTAAGTCAATTTTTAGGCGGACACATCTTCTTAATTGCAGAAGACAATGAAAATCAATACGGCTTCGCCGGATATTCTATTATTGACCTTGAGGCCAGGATTTATAAACTCCATAAGCTTTATGTATTGCCATCAGCACATGGCAAAGGCGTAGGAAAGTTGCTTATTAATGAAGTTTTTAATCAGGTAAAAGAAGCAGGCGCATCTGCCCTGCAACTTAATGTAAATAAGCATAATTCTGCTAAGGACTTCTATCTAAAGGGTGGCTTCGAGATTAAGGAATCCGTACAGCTCGATATTGGCGAAGGTTATATTATGGATGATTATGTAATGGAATACAAATTTTAATTTCCTGTAAAATGCTAAAGCCCCAACTGACTAGTTGAGGCTTTATTTGTTTAGCTAAAAAGCATTCTACTTCTGTAATTTAGGAATTCTGGTTGGTGTATCCTTTCCATTTACAATCGAAGTTGCGCTCTTAGCGATTGCTTTAATGGTAGATAAAATATTTTCTACATCCAGTGTACTGTATTCATCTTTAACAGTGTGGTAAAATTTATCTACATCGATCTGATCGGTGCTAATGGTGTGTGCAGGCACACCAAGTGCAGCTAAAGTTGCATTGTCACTTCTGTAAAATAGATTTTGTTCGGTGTAGGGATCAGGATGGAAAGTAAACTCTGTACCCGCGAGGTTTTTCTGTAGAATTTTTCCAAAATCAGATTTGTCGTAGCCAGTGATGAAGGCCGTATTCTTACCAAACTTAGAATCTTTCCCGATCATTTCAATATTAAACATGGCCACTACCTCATCAGGATTGAGTTTACTGGAGAAATACTTCGCCCCGAAACCACCAATTTCTTCGGCCGTAAAAGCAACGAAAATTAAGGTACGTTCGTTGTTTTTTTGTGCTTTATAGTATTTTGCTAGGGCAATCATCGCCGTTGTACCAGAAGCATCATCATCCGCACCGTTTGCAATACTATCTCCATCTACCGATTTTAATGTGCCCAAATGATCGTAATGGCCAGAAAACACCACTAATTCTTTGGCTTTTGACTTGCCAGGAATCATTCCTACAACGTTAAATAATGACATCTTGGAAACTTTATTTTTCAGAGAAACATTAAAATCTGTAGCCTCATTGGTGCCAAGTATGAAAACCTGCACATTGGGGCTACCGCTCATATCTTTTTCATCGATGGTAACCGGCTTATCAAAATAACTTTTGTAACGTTTAAAATTTTCTGCAAACTTCGCATCAACTAAAACAAGCTGATTTTTGCC
Organism: Bacteroidota bacterium; assembly: GCA_037032985.1. Classification (GTDB taxonomy): domain Bacteria; phylum Bacteroidota; class Bacteroidia; order Sphingobacteriales; family Sphingobacteriaceae; genus Pedobacter. Next base: position 38,354 of record JAZBLB010000021.1, on the reverse strand, counting down.
AGCAGACATCATTGCCCGGAACTGGTTAACAAAAGGCTTTTCAGGATCTAGTTTAACAACAACAGTATTCGATTTATCTAAAGTAATGTTCTCCGCATTTATTCCAGAGATAATTAAATTCTCAGCGGAGATTTCCTTACCATCAATCTTTACCGTTTTGCTTTCGTTGGCAACCTGGTATTTGTAAAAGGTTTGACGGAAGCCTTGCTCGCCTGTAAGTGGTTGCAGCCCAATTTTTTTAAATTCTGATTCGATGAAAGTTGCCGCTTTATCTATTCCAGGGCTAAAAGTTGCACGCCCCTGCATCTGGTCACTGCTTAAGGTTTTGATCAGCAGATCGGTATATTCCCGGGTAATGATCTTGTCAATGTTTTGCGCATTCACCTGCAAACTTGCGATTCCGGCCAGGGTTAATAGAAAGATTTTCTTCATGGTTTTCTGTGTTTTGTAGTCATTTAGATTTTACCTGCGAGTTTAGCCAACTGTCTCTAAAAGTTTGCATGGCAGGTGTTAATGTTCCGCCCGTGTTTTCAATGGTAACCACTTCTAAAGCGGGATTTTCTGTAAGTGTTAATGTGGTAGTTTTTTGTTCGCCACGGTAAAGATAGGTGATGGAAATGGTATCTCCAGGTCGATGTGCATCAATAATGGCGTCAACAGCTGCCACAGCATTAATGTCTTTTCCGTCAATGGTTAAGAGTACATCATCAACATCTAAGCCAGCAACATAAGCGGGCGATCCAATGAGTGTTTGCGGCAGAATTACCTTCCCGTTTACCGCATTCAGCCTTCCAAAACCAGTAAAAGTCTTTCCGGGGTTTGCTTTTCGCAGTACAAGCCCGGCGTTGAGCAGCAATTTCGCATAATCGTTTTTCTCGGTGCCGTAAATGTATCTTTTGAAGAAATCTTTTGCGAAAGATGCATTTTTAGTCAATTCTGACAAGGTTTTTTCGAGATCTGAAACCCTGTAAGCAACCTCAGGTTTACCATAAGCCTTCCAAAGTGCCCTCATGTAATCATCTAATGTCAGCTTAAATTCCGAGCGCAAACGAAGATCGAGAGCCAGGGCCGTTGCTGCACCGTAAGTATAGTAAGAAAGGAAAATATTGGCTTTATTCGTCTGGTCAATGGCTACGCCTGCATCGGCAAATACCGCGTACCGGCTTGCTTCTATAGGCGAGAAATGCTTTGCCCCTGGTGTATTCAAAACTGAATTGACCATTCCCGTAAAGGTTTGAACTGAGTTTTCTATTGTTTTTAATCCAGATCTGGTTAATAGTAAACCGCCATAATATTGCGTAAATCCTTCAGCTAGCCACAATTCATCACTCACATTTGAATGCGTAAAGTCAAAAGGTTCTAATGTTTTCGGACGAAGTCGTTCTACATTCCAGCTATGGAAATATTCGTGTGAGAATGTTCCTAATAAACTGGATTCATAACCTTCTATTTTTGGTGTGCGCTGTACGATTGATGTAGAATTTCTGTGCTCCATTCCATCACCGGCATTATCCGGATAAACATCATCCAGAAAGTAATAATTACCATAATCGTAAGTTGGGAATTCGCCCCAAACGGCTAAATGCTCATCAACCATTTTCTTGAGCATCTCTGCATAGCGATCTATAGCAGCCTGATTATCATCGGAATGGGTAATCAGGTGAATGGTTTGTGCCTTTCCATCTGGATTTTTCACTTCCCATTTTGCTGTTTTATAGTCTGCAATTTCCACCGGGCTATCCATAAAATATTGCAGATTGGCTGCGTAAAAAGTGTTTTTACCCATAGGTTTTAATTGAGTTGCCACTTTCCAGTTTTGTTTATCAGCATAGTTAAACTCAACCAAACGTGCACGCGCATCCATCCCTACCGGGAAAGCAAAGGTTGCCGGAATATTCATGTGGGCATGGGTATTGTCAAAACCTGCATAAGTGCCATCAATCCAGTTTCCAAATACTGTATAAGTTACCTTAACGCTGTTGCCATGTTCAGCAATTTCATATTCATCACCAGCAGGCTGATTCACCACTAATGGTTTCCCACTTGCATCGAAAGCTTTGAGGTTATACACATTTTTACCAAACTCATGCGTGGCATAGCGCCCCGGAGACGACCGGCTCATTCTAACGGTTAGAGGACCAGCCGGCACATTAGGAATCTGCAGGCTGATTTCTGCCTCATGGTGAATGGCATTAGGGAAAGAGACCGTATAACTGATCTCATTTTGTGCAAAAACGCAAAGTGAGAGCACACTAAACAAAGTAGTGCCTAAAAATTTCTTCATGAAAAGGGATTTAATGGGGTTAAAGTAAATAAAAGCGCTGGTTTTTCAATTATTTACATTGCACATTTTCAGCAAATCTTAGCAAATTAAAAAAGATGATTGCTGATAAATCTAAGCATTAATCCTGATTCCAATCATGCCGCTCCAAATCGCGGTGAGCTTTTCCTTTGATAATCTCTTTGCGTTTGGACGATTCTGAATCTACCCGGGTTTCATGAATATTATCGGCCACCTCTAAATGGAAATCCTTGTCTTTTTTAGATTGATAAATAGATACCTCATCACCATCTGCTGTAGCATAATCATATGGACCCCTGGCACTCATCAGCTTCACAAAAACAGGCAAACATTCAAAAAAGATAAAGAGTAGACCTATAAAAGTTACTGCCGTGGCAGTATTGCTGTCGCTTGTTCCATCTACATTGAACTTCAGCTGCCCTAAAGCCCAATTTCTATCTGCAAAGCCAGCGAGGTCTGCTAGGCTATCGAGTTGCTTTTTGGTATAAAGTTTTTCGGTAAACAAGCCATCAAATTCCTTTCGCTTGTCTACAAAAGATTCTGATTTATTAATAGTTGCTTTAAGCGAATCTAACTCCACCTCGCGTTGCTTTATTTCGGCTTCTTTCCTTTTTGCATAAGGCCCGTAACCCATGACGCCCGATGTTTCAGCTGTCTTATTACCAAAAATTTCGAAATTCAGCTTTTGCCGATCGGCCTTAATTCCCTTTTCCAAAGAATCTCTGGTGGCTTTCTCGCGGTTTAACCGGTCAAATTCTACCTGGTATTTGTTTTCGAAAGCTTTATTTAAGGTATCAATCTTGGATCGCTGGCCATTAAGGTAACTAACTTTTAAACGTTCCTTAATTTCTTTATCGAAAATTTTCAGTTCAATTGGCCGGGAAATCACCATCCCAATCATAATAGCCAGTAAGATCCTCGGTGTAGCCTGCAAAAGCTGCTTATTGGTGCTGGCGCTTTTGTTGATACTCGCTACGATGTAACGATCCATGTTAAAAATGGCAGCCCCCCATAGAAAGCCGAAAATAAGTGCAAAAATTACAGCCAGATCGTCGCCTTTAAAAACGAAATACATGGCATAACCACCAGAAAGCGCAGCAAATAATCCGGTGAAAAAGATGGTGGCACCTATGCCTGTATATTTATTCTGCTCTGTTGGATACTTTTCCAGTGTAGGGATGTGTGCGCCAGAACAAAACCAGAAGAAACGGTTCAACTTGTCCATTGTAACAATTTATAGTTAAACGCCTAAGGGTGTAAGTTGTTACAGTTTAAAACACGATTATATGGCATTTTTTTGATGTTAACCGTAAAATTGAATTCCCTATATTTGCATAAACACAAAAATCAAAATGAAAGAAATATCGGTACAAGAACTAAAAGCGAAAATTGACAATAAAGAAGATTTTCAATTAATCGATGTTCGTGAGACATTCGAATACGAAGTTTCCAACCTTGATGGCGAGAATATTCCATTGGGCGGAATTTTAATTGAGGCTGATAAAGTTTCAAAAGATAAGCCGGTAATTATCCAATGCCGTAGTGGAAAAAGAAGCGCAGCTGCAGTAATGCAATTGGAAGCGCAATATGGCCATGAAAATTTATATAACCTAAAAGGCGGGATTTTAGCTTGGCAAGAGGCTTTCGATCCAAATATGCCAGTATATTAATGACAGAATGAATGAGTTTTGAATAAGGGAATATGATTACATGGCGCTTATTCGAAATTCATTCAAATTCAATTCTTCAATCATTTCTCATTCAGTCACTTTCTCATTCAATAATTTTTCATTGTGGGTAAAAAATTTGCTTTAAATATCTTCTATAACCTGGCCATCATTCTTTCTATTTTTGGGTTGGTTTGGTGTTACAATAATGCTAAATACCTTCCTGCCGGATTTCTGGTTGGCGTAATTTGCTGCTTACTTTATTTCAAATATCAGTTATCGAAAGACCTCAGAAAATCTTTTAAAGAAAAAGATCCGAAGTAACGCCTTCCAAACCTAAACCAGGTAAGTTCTTCAACCTATATTTTCCGTTTTCGAATGCCGGATTGGTAAACGGATTATTCAGCGTTAGCCATGGTCCGTCTAAATCTGCCCAGTTGCAAAGCGGTGCCAGTGCAGCTGCCGCCAGTGTTGCGCAACTGGTCTCGCTCATGCAGCCAATCAATACTTTCATTCCAAAAGAACGGGCTTTCAAAATCATTTGATGGCCTTCATACATGCCGCAGCTTTTCATGAGTTTTACATTAATGCCATGATAAACGCCTTTTAAACGGTCCATGTCTGCCAACCGTTGCACCGCCTCATCAGCCAATAAGGGAATGGGACTCCTTTCGGTTAACCAGGCATTCCCCTCGTAATCATTTTTATCCATCGGTTGCTCGATTAAAACCACCCCCTGCAGGTGTAACCAGTAAATAAAGTCGATGGCCTTGATTCGATCTGCCCAACCTTGATTGGCATCAACATACAAGGGAACGTCCGTCAAACTGCGAATGGTTTCAATAATTGCTCTGTCATTATCTCTTCCCAGTTTGACCTTTATCACGTTAAACTTTTCTGCGTCTTTTAGTTTCTCGCGGATCACTTCTGGTGTGTCAATCCCGATGGTATAGGAAGTAAGGGGCATTTTGGCTAAATCGGCACCGTATATTTCATAGCAAGGCTGATCCAAAATTTTACCATTAATATCATTCAGGGCGATATCTATTGCTGCTTTAATTGCAGGCTGTCCAGGTGCAATAGTATCGAGGTAGGCAATAATCTCCGCAAAATTAAAAGGATGATTGAACGCAGTCAAATCGACCTGTTTCAAAAATGCCTGAGCAGTTTCATAACTTTCACCCATGTAAGGCACCATTGAAGCTTCTCCATAACCCGTTATTCCCTTGTATTGGATTTTGAGCAACATTAATGGCGTACTGGTCCGCGTAAATTTGGATATGGAAAAAGGATGTTTTAAATCTAATTCGAAGGGCTTGCAACTAATTTTCATGATCAATCGTCTATCTATTTAAATACGGGATTACTTACTTGCAAATCTCGTAGCCGGATGAATAAAACATTTGGCTATATTCAACCGATTACTACTAAATGCGCTGGTTATGAAAAACGTTTCAAGATTACGGTATTTTATTTATTTATCCCTCATAACTTTAGGAGGATGTACCACAGGAAAGAAAGCTTTGCAAAAAGGCGATTATGATAATTCAGTTGCCAAAGCGGTTGGAAGATTGCAAAACTCACCAAAAAATACAGAAGCAATACAGGTATTAAAAACGGCTTATCAGCTTGCCTTGCAAGATCATCTAAGAAAAATTGATGAAGCAAAATTATCCAATGATTTATTTAGGTGGGAAACGATCATGTACGATTATCAGAAAATAAATCAATTGGCTGATGATATCAATACCTGCCCGGCATGTTTAGTAGTTGTACCATCACCAACGAAATATACTAAGGAATTAGCAGATAGCCGATATAATGCTGCCGCGGCGAGATACAATTCTGGCATGACCTACCTCAGCGAAAGAAACCGTCTGGCAGCTAAAAAAGCCTATTATGAATTTGAAAAGGTGCAAAATTTGCAACCGAATTATAAGGATGTGAAAGCAAAGCTTGATGATGCATTCTGGGCAGCGGTAACCCGGGTAGTGGTGCAACCAATCATCGTTAACAGAGGGCCATATAAATTAAGTGGTGATTATTTTCAGCATCAAATTGATGACTTCATCAGCCGCTACTCCAGGAATAAATTTGTGATTTTTTATGCTGAAGATCAGGCTACGAATGAGAAAATTGTTCCTGATCAGGTATTGAGTTTAAGCTTCGATGATTTTGTAGTGGGGCAGACTTATGTTAAAGAAAGGGTAGAAAAGCTGAAGCTCGACAGTGTAATAATTGGAGAAACCCGCGATAAGAAAGCTGTTTATGGCACTGTAAAAGCGACCTTAAGCATTTTTGAGAAAAATATTTCGTCTTCTGGTTTACTGGATATGACCATTACCGATTGGCAGAGCCGGAAAATCATTAAACAACAGAAATTTCCAGGCACCTACGTGTGGAGAGATAGCTGGGCCAGTTATCAGGGTGATGATCGGGCACTGAACAATAATCAATTGGCAATGACCAGAAGGAAAGAAATCCTTCCACCACCGCCTAATGCTTTGTTTCTGGAATTCACCAAGCCCATTTACAATCAGCTGGTAGATGACATTAGTGCTTTTTATAATAGTTATTAAGTAAATGGTGAAGCATAAAACTAGTTATTAAGGGTCGCCTGCTTTGAAAAAGGAGGCTTAGCGGAGTTAAGATCTTCATAGCAGATGATGCTCTTGGTAATCCAAACGTTAAAAAAAAACATCATGCACCAGCCCTATAAATATAATGGCTAATATTGCAGCAATGAATACTGGTTTATACAATCCTTTCCAAAATTTCGATTTTTTATATAAAAAATGCTTCTTAAGTGGCAATACTTTCAACTCGCCGGTCATTCAGGTATCCCTGCTGCCGAAATGGTTGTTGGCACAGGCTGGGTTAACTGGGGAGGAGCAAATTCAGTTTTTGGATGAAAGTATTCGATCATACAACACGCTGGTTATTCCTGTAAACAGTGAAGTGAACGAACAGTTTCTAAATCCGCTTGAACATAAAATTGAGCAAGCATTTAAAGCTGGATTTGATGGTATTTCTGTATTAACAGAGCTTGATCTTTTTAACTGGATTGGCAAATTCTTGTATGGTTTTGTATATATCGAAATGCAATCAGCATTGCGAAAAGAAATGACTGCCGATGGTTTGAACATGTCTCAATCACTGATGATGAAATTTGCAAACCTGAATTTCATGTTGCAAAATTTATATACCAGTATTGAGTTTGAAGATTTTGCACCTTGGTCTATTACGATTGTGAAGCTTGAAAATGAAGAAACCCCATTCAGCTTCCGCGATGAAATCAATACCCTTACCTTTTCCCTAAAGCTGAAAGATTTTGGCATCATTGCCTGTCTGCAAGATAATGGCACCAATAAACGTTTTCACCAGGAAATTATTAATGAGGTTAAAGACAAAGCATTAACAGCAGAACAATTTGAAGAACTTACTGCCCGTTTCTATTACTCTGCCTATCTTTTCAACCGTTTACCCGAATATACTTTCCTGCCTGTAGAAGGTACTACTTACATTGAAGCCATGCCGCTTCGCGGAAATATGAGTAAACCGCTATTTGATGTTTGGCAGCATAAGATCTATGCGCAGGTACTGGAAAATTTCTGGAAGCCTTGGGGTTATGTAAAATTTGAGATCATTAAAGATCCCAATAATCCGATGAGTTTCTTTGAAAATCCCTGCTTACCTGCCGCCGGTTAAGGCAGACATGAAATGCTGAATAATACCGGGCTCAAAAATTACTGTAAAAATTAACCCGGTTAAAGCACCAAAAAAGTGTGCATCGTGATTGATGTTATCTCTCGAATTCTTTGATGCATACATGCAGTAAACTAAGTACAAGCCCCCAAAAATAACTGCAGGAATCCCGATCGGGATAAACATAATGTAGATTTTTGAAAGCGGGTTGAAAAGAATATAGCTAAAAAGCACCGCACTTATGGCCCCAGATGCCCCGAGACTATTGTAATGAAAATCATCTTTATGCTTAAATACTGTTGGTAAATCGCTTAAAATCAAAGCCAGGAAATACATTAGTCCAAACTGCCAGCTCCCCATTAGTTGTTCCAATGTAAAAGCAAAAGCATAAAAGGTAAACATGTTAAAAAACAGGTGCATCCAGTCTGCATGGATTAATCCGCTTGTAATAAGTGTAAAAACCTTATGTCCTTTGGAAACGCTATAGGGGTGCAGCATGAATTTGCCATATAGACTTTGATCGTAAAAAGCGTACAAACTGGTAACCAGTGTAAAAACAAAAATAATGGAGGCTACAGGAGCCATGTTTAAGTATTCCATTTGTGTTATTTAAAATCAAATTTCGCAGTAACCATTAATCTGGCAATTGGATATCGATTGTGTGTTTTCTCGTAATAATCAGAATTTTTATAGACAAAGTCAAGCTGCGCAGCCGCATTTTTAGAAAATTCTGGATCAGATGACTTTTTATCTTCGAGTTTCGCCTTCAGATCAGGGTTGTTTTTTAATAAATCATTTGCCGTATCCTCGAAAATATAAGCTGAGTAATGCTCCTTCATGTCGAGAATAGAATCAAAGAAATTCCAATTAAAAAACGAATCGGTTGCTTGCGGTTCCAATGTTTCTACAATGTACCTATTCTTTGGCTGATTTACGTAAATGATAAAATCGCCAGCGTAATATTGCAGGTTTTGCTTTTTAGTGCCCAGTTTTACCGCCGAATGTAGGTAATGGCCTTCATAGGGTTTTGCTCCTGTTTTAAAATCTTCGATATAATAACTTTCTACTTCGACCTTGGCATCATTTCTCAACTCCTGCATTTTCACATGATTCAGTTTTAAAAGTGAAATTACTTTTTCCCAGGCTTTAGGAATAATATAAGCTACAGGTTTTCGAATCGAAACCCCTGGTTCATATTTATTCCACTCTTTGATGTTTTTCGTGTACGGTTTATTGCGGTCGTAATACAAACGATCAAGCCCACTAACTCCACTCGGTTTTTTCCCAGCTTCAAAACCTTTAAATGGAATTTCGTTTACTACCTCCTTATTCAATTGCCAGGTGAGTGGAAATTCATTTTGTTTAGCTACAAATGCATCGGCTTTTTGTTTATTGTCGAAAATAAGCTTTGCATCTCTTTGAACAACCGCCACATAACTTTCCAAGAGCTTATAGGTGGCATCTACCCGCAGATTGAAGGATTTTAACATGTGCGTTTCCGGCATAAAACCAATTACATTATGCAGTGCCGCATATCCGGTAGAATATCGTGGCGATTCGATAAATCCGGTAATGCCGCTTTCAGGGGTTTCACCTATTGAATTTACGTAAGGAATCATCGGATATCCCTGCTTCTCCATTTTTTGATACAAATCCGGAACCAGAATATTAGTCAGGTAATTAGACAGAATTGAATTTAACTTATCCTTTTGAGTCGGAATAAGCGTCATTACATATTGATAATCTGCACCGTTGCTGGTATGGGTATCAACAAAAATCTGCGGTTGCCAGGTATTTAAAATTAACTGAAAAGCTGCTGAGTTTTTAGTGTCGGTTTTGATAAAATCCCGGTTTAAATCCAGGTTTTTTGCATTGCCACGAAAACCATAAAACAATGGGCCATTTTGGTTGGCTCTGGAAGTAGATGACCTGTTGAAACTTCCATCAATGTTGTAAATGGGAATGATGCATATGATAATATCTTTTGGTAATTTTTTTCCAATTAACAAATCTCTAGCTAACATCATTGAGGCATCTATTCCTTCTGGTTCGCCTGGATGAATTCCATTATTGATTAACAGAACTGTTTTCTTTCTTTTCTGGATCTCCAACGGATCAAATACTTGATCTTTCGACAAAACCAATAAATGTAAAGGTTTGCCGAAATCGGTATTTCCATAACTAAGAAGCTTTGCCTGAGGGTATTTTTGGGCGAGACTTTTATAATAAGCGATGGCTTCGGGGTAGGTAGTGGTTTGGGTTCTGTTACTTTTCTCGTAAGGCGTTTGTTGTGAAAACACGTAAGAGGAGCACAACATTAAACAACACAAAAAAACGTTTCTCATAGCCGGCAATTAAAGCAATTAGGAAACGAAATTACAAAGTTTTACGGTATGCCTTAATATTTCCGAAAAAGTATTTAAATCCAATAGTATACGCATTGAAAGTATCTGGATTGTAATTCTTGAAGTTCTTCGAAAAATCATCATATCCGTCTAAGCCTTCGCCAAAGGTGAAATTACTTTGCGCATTAAAATTGATCACATAACGCATATAACCGTAACCATCGTACAAATAATAATTAAACCCGAGATTTATGGGCACCAGAAGATTTAAGGATTTATCCTTCCCGGGGAAAGGGCCAAAACCAGGTTCATATGATGCCCAACTTGGCTTGTAACGTACAATATCTGTAAGGTTGTTATTGATTGCACCTACACCAATCCCCATATAAATTCCTTTAACATTATCTAAAAACCTACTTCTTTCAAAATCGAGCACTTCGCCGATTGCAAATTTTAGATTTGCAGTAACATTCGAATATTGGTTTACAAACTGCCTGTTGTGAGGATCTGTACGGATATCGCCGCCCTGTACCAAACCATATTGGGCTTCTAAGCCAGCGGTAACAAATGGCGTAAAATGATAGTTAAGTTCGGCGTAACCAGTATGGCCCCAGTTACCTTCTACCACATCTGTTTTAGAAAAGTTGGGCCCAACGCCCATCCCAAGAGACCATTTAAAATAGTTAGATTGCGCAAAAGAAAAATGTACAAGCATAGCACACATAACAGTCAAGACTGTCGGTTTGAGTAACTTAGGCATCACGGGGGTTTTTTACAAAAATAATATGTTTATTGAATATTTATAACTTTTACCTTTGATTTATGAGCAAGTACATCAATTTAAACCAATCATTATCAAATAGATTTATCAGCTATGCGAAAATAGATACGCAATCTGATCCAAATTCACCAACCTGTCCATCTACCATGAAGCAGAAAAACCTAGGAACGCTGTTAGTAGATGAATTGTTGAAAATGGGCATTTCTGATGCTGAAATGGATCAAAATGGATATGTTTATGGTACAATCCCTTCCAATACAGACAAGAATTTACCTGTAATTTTCTTTTGTTCACATATGGATACCTCGCCTGATTGTAGTGGCGAGGGTGTTAAACCGATTGTACATGACAATTATCAAGGGCAAGACCTTATTTTGCCTGATGATCACAATATCGTACTCAAATTGGCAGACCATAAGGATTTAAAACACCAGATTGGCAATGATATTATTACCGCCAGCGGCACTACGCTATTGGGTGCAGACAATAAAGCCGGCCTTGCTGCAATTATGGAGGCAGCTAATTTTTTGATGAAAAATCCGGATGTTAAACATGGCACAGTGAAAGTACTTTTTACACCAGATGAGGAAATTGGCCGTGGAGTAGATCAGCTGGATGTAACTAAATTAGGTGCAGATTTCGGCTATACCATAGATGGTGAAACCTTGGGGTCAATCGAAGATGAAACCTTTTCTGCTGATGGCGCAACCTTAATGATAAATGGTGTAAGTACCCATCCCGGTTTTGCAAAAGGTAAAATGGAAAGTGCAATAAAAATCCTTGCAGACATAATTGCCGCTTTACCTAAAGACACTTTAACGCCAGAGGCAACTCACCAAAAAGAAGGATTTATCCATCCGGTGAGTATTTCCGGGCAGGTAGAACTGGCTGAAGCACATTTTATCATCAGAGATTTTACTGATGAAAAACTGGCAGAACATGGACAATTCTTAGAGAAAACGGTGAAAGAGGTCATGGCTAACTATCCAAACTCCACTTTCGATTTGAAAATTAAGGCACAATACAGGAATATGAAACAGGTTTTGGATCAACACCCACAAATTGTTCAAATTGGTATTGAAGCTATTCAAAGAGCAGGAGTAGTTGCTAAACCGCAAAGCATTCGCGGCGGAACAGATGGCTCCAGATTATCTTTCATGGGCCTCCCTTGTCCCAATATTTTTGCCGGAGAACATGCTTTTCATAGTAAACAAGAATGGGTAAGCGTACAGGATATGGAGAAAGCGGTGCAAACCATCATTAATATTGCCTGTATCTGGGAAGAGCAAGCATAGGTTTTAAGTCTGGAGTCTTTAGTCAGAAGGCATTAGTTGCTTATTCGATGTGCTTAGTCTGTTTTTACTTAGATTGAGAATAGACTCCAGACCCCGACGCTAAAGCTGTCCGATGTCAAGCCGATCAAATTTGCCGCTTTTATTCAGTTGAAATTTAAAAGTTGTTTTGAAATCTCCCCATTGATCTGAGTGGAAATTGCCGGATACCGAAAGGCCATTATCTGCCACATGATCAATACTAAGGAAGCGTTCATGACCAAAAGATTTTTTAAAGAAATTGTTAAACTGCATTTGATTGCCATCATCATAGAAAGCCACCTCATCACTAAATAAGGGGAACCAACTTTTTAGGTCGCCATTCTGTAGTGCTGTTACGGCGGCTTTTACTTTTGGATTTGATAATTTCGATAAATCTACAGCCATATTTTAAGTTGTTTGATGTGCGGGTTGCCTCCTGACTCCTTAAATAGTGTATACTTGAATGTTAACAAGATAATCTGACGGCGAGCTGTTCCTGATGCTGTTAACCGGGCATTCAAATTTAGTAAAAAAATATTTTTTAAAGCATCATAATTATTACTTTTAGCATACCATGATAACTCTTGAAAACGATTACATACAAGTAAGCTTAGCAGCTAAGGGAGCAGAACTCCAGCGTTTATTTAGCAAAGAAACTCAACTGGAATATCTTTGGAATGGCGATGACCAATACTGGGGGAAACACAGTCCTGTTTTATTTCCAATTGTTGGTGCTTTAAAAAACGACAGCTTTACCTATAAAGGTGAAACTTTTCATTTGCCCCGCCATGGTTTTGCCCGCGATCAGGTTTTCGAAGCCGAAAAAATAAGTGCTAGCGAAGCGGTTTTCACCTTAAAGGAAACGGAAGAAAGTCTAAAGGTTTATCCTTTTCATTTCGAACTCAAATTAAAATATAAACTCATCGAGAGGAAACTGAACCTCACTTACGAAGTCGTTAATACTGGGAAAGACGAATTGTTATTTTCTCTTGGTGCACACCCGGCTTTTGCTGTACCCAACACACCAAAACCAGATTATAGTGATTATTACCTGGCTTTTAACGCAGATAAAAAATTAACCTTTTGGAAACTGGATAATGGCCTGATTGCAAAAGACACCGGGAATATTAATCTTAATGGGCATAAGCTAAACTTAAAACACGAGCTATTTTATAATGATGCGCTGGTATTTAAAACCCTGCAAAGTAATTGCATAAGTTTATTAAATACAAAAAATGATTTCGGCCTACATTTCCATTTTGAAGATTTTCCTTTTTTTGGAATCTGGGCGGCTACCGATGCCCCTTTCGTTTGCCTCGAACCCTGGTGCGGCGTAGCCGATGATGTAGATCACAACCAGGAACTGGCGCATAAAGAAGGGATTATCAAATTAGATGCTGGCCAAAACTGGGAACGCTTTTGGGAAGTAGAATGTTTTTAAACTTATAATCAGAAAGGGACTTAACGTTCCTTTTTTTGTTTCAGGTCGTTTTCAAATAGATGGAAGAGCAGGCGGGAAGAGCAAATCCAGTCCACAGTTTGGTTGTAAACGAAATCAAATTTCAGGAAACAACATCAAATCAATCCTGTTGTATTATGAAAGTTTTTAATAAAAAAGATAATCATGGATCAACAGGTAGAAAAAAATAAAGCAATATGCAAAGTGTTTTTTGACGAGTTATTTAACCAAAAAAATATTGATGCCATCGAAAAGTTTGTTGCCAGTAACGTGAACATTCAAAACCCATTTCCAGGACAACGAACCGGAGCAGATGGTTATCGCGATATTAGCCAAATTTATGGCCTTGCATTCCCGGACTTAAAAATTAGCTTTAACCACATTTTGGGGGATGCAGATCAGGTAACCTGCCATTTCACTTTAGAAGGCACTCATAAAGATTTATTTATGAATGTACCTGCAACCGGAATTAAAGTGAAGTACGATGTTGTTTATATCTTAAAATTAACAAATGAAAAAATTACAGAGCATTGGTCTTTAACTGATTCGCTGGGCGTATTGCAACAGATTGGGGCAGTAGCCATATAGCAGTCTTTCCAGTTTGAAAGAGAAAATGATGAGCCTGTCGGGATTTAAAATTATTTTAGCATCTTGACAGGCCCCACTGGATTGCGCCTGATCATCCAAGCCGCAAACTATCCAAATAAATCACTACTTAAATAGCGGTCGCCCCGATCGCAGGTAATAAAAACCAATACCCCGGAATCCAGCTCTGAGGCTAAACGGATGGCTGCTGCACATGCACCTCCAGAACTCATACCAGCGAAAATTCCCTCTTCTTTTGCTAATCTCCTCGACATCTCCACCGCTTCTTCCTGACTAATATCCATCACTCGGTCTACCCGTTCCGGCTCAAAAATTTGAGGCAAATATTCTTTTGGCCACCGTCTGATTCCCGGGATGGAAGACCCCTCTGTTGGTTGACAGCCTACAATTTGAACCGCTGGGTTTTGTTCTTTAAGGTATCTGGAACAGCCCATTATTGTACCCGTAGTGCCCATTGAACTGATAAAATGGGTAATGCTTCCAGCGGTATCCCGCCACATTTCTGGTCCGGTAGTTTTATAATGAGCAAGATAATTATCCGGATTGGCAAATTGATTGAGTAGAAAATAACCATCAGATACACCTTTTTCTTCCGCATAATCACGGCAGGCTTCAATACTTTCTAGCAATGTAACTTTTGCCCCAAATGCTTCCATGGTTAGCTTGCGCTCACGGGTAGAGTTTTCTGGCATTACAAGCTCGATGTCTAAATCATAAAGCTTCGCAATCATGGCCAGTGCAATGCCGGTATTTCCGCTGGTGGCCTCCACCAACCTGGTTCCTTCTTTAATCTCGCCGCGTTCAATCGCACTGCGAATCATATTCAATGAAGCCCTGTCTTTAACACTTCCACCAGGGTTATTGCCCTCCAGCTTGGCAAATATTTTTACGTTTGGGTTCGGACTAAGTTTACCTAGCTCAACCATTGGCGTATTTCCAATCAGATCTACAATTCCCGACATAATGTTCTAATTTTTCTCTTTAATATTTCTAATGGTAATGGTTGGGGAGTGATAAACCATAGAGTAAGGATCTACGCTTTCTGTTAACCACACATTCCCACCAATCACACTGTCGTGGCCAATGGTGGTTTCACCTCCTAAAATGGTTGCGCCCGAATAAATAACTACACGATCTTCTACCGTTGGATGTCTTCTGGTACCTGCAAGCGTTTTTTTTACACTTAATGCACCTAATGTTATTCCTTGATATAGCTTCACATGTTCCCCAATAACAGTAGTTTCACCAATTACAATGCCAGTGCCATGGTCGATATAGAAATATTTACCTATTTCTGCCGCCGGATGAATATCGATTCCGGTTTTGGAATGTGCATGTTCGGTTAGTATCCTAGGGATCAGCCGGAGGCCTAATAAATGCAGGGTATGCGCAATGCGATAAAAGCAAATGGCGTAGAAACCTGGGTAGGTTCGAATCACCTCAAATTCGCTTACCGCAGCTGGGTCGCCTTTATAAATGGCAGAGATATCAGTATTTAAAATTTCATAAAGCGTTGGCAACTGTTCGAAGAACTGATTGGCCAACTCCTGCTGATCTTTGATCTTTCCCTCAGAACTGGTAGATGCAATCATCAACAGTTCAGTTTTCAATCTTGAAGCATATGCCAATAATTCACCTTCACTTTCAAACTGCGTAACGCTATGTTCGGGATAAAGTAAATCGACGATCTTGGCTGCCCATAGGGCGATAACATCGTTAGATGGCATTCGGTTATCTCCCCTCCGCTTGCCAAA
Source organism: Bacteroidota bacterium (assembly GCA_037032985.1). Taxonomy (GTDB): domain Bacteria; phylum Bacteroidota; class Bacteroidia; order Sphingobacteriales; family Sphingobacteriaceae; genus Pedobacter. The sequence goes on along the minus strand of JAZBLB010000021.1, from coordinate 22,422 downwards.
TAGATAACCGAAAAAGTCGTTACTCATAAAAAAAAAATATTAAATCTGATTTGGCTTAAATGCCTTTGTTTTGCATGGTAAATATATCCAATAACCGGTTATTTATCCGTCATTTACGGATCAAAATATAAAGATGGTATAGGTTAAGCAAGTGTTTCTAGACATTTTTAGTCTCCTGCCTACCTCATAATCTTTAATAGTTTGATAATATGGAATTCATCGGAAATTGTTCAATAACATCCTGATTATGACAGTTAAAACTACTACGTCTTTATTCTTTTTGCTATTACCACCATAAATTGAGTTATATCCTAAATATCAGCAGTATGCTATAAAATAAGCATTAAATCATCGATTGTAGCAGTGACGCAATAGTCAAAAAATTGATTATTGTCAAAACAAATCGCTAGATATAGCATTAAAAATGTAATATTAGATATACATATAATTCAACTTGAGGGAGTATTTATCTATCTTTGCTTCAAGTTCCAATAATAAATATGAAGCCATTTTCCATCCTATCCCTAATTACTGCCGCGATAACAATTTTAACCAGTAACGCTTTCTCTCAGACTAAAGAAACAGCAAGTTTATTCCCCTTATCATTTGAAGTTCAGGAACATGTTAATGGAAATGAACTCGTCCAAAAAATGATTGCTGAAAAACGTAAATATAATAGAAATCATAATGCTAAAAAAGTTCAAGTATTACCTACCCCAAAGCATATCTTAAACAGAAGTAAACCAACCATTATCACTTTCGATGGTTTGGAATATCTAGTGCAAAACAATTGTGTACTGGGCATTAAAGGTTTAGACCTTCCGGAGGATGTTTTAATACAAATGACAGCAAAACTGGTTTTTCTGGATAATGTTCAATTCGATTATGCTGAAAAAATTAACCGCGCTTACAGTAATGGCGGAACTGATATTCATAACATCAGAAATCTGAATAAGTGGTATTTATTAACGCTAAGAATCCTTTCGTCTACAGTAAATGACATTGCTTCATTAACTAAGAAACATGATGCTTCTTCCTTAGCTGCAAATTTGATTAAAATGCCTGTGCCGAATATTAATGCGATTAATACACCAGCAATGACTCAACCTTTAGTGAAGCTGGCAAAATAATATCCTTTTCTCAGAAATTTGAAGTCCTGATATTTCAAAAAATATCATGACTTTTTCTTTTATTGTTGTTTTGCCAATTTTTTCTGAATGATGTACTTATTCAGCATATATCGCGTCATTGGCATTAATCTTTTTCTGCTATCTGTTGGAACAGCCCCGGAGTCTGTATAGAAATCCAAGCTATCGGCCCATACTTTATTATACCACACCTTTCTTACAGAATTTATGGTAAGCGTATCTGGTTGAAGGATTCTCTTTAACCTATCTTTTTTGGGCTGATCAAAAGCAATAATAGAAAAATTGCCCTGTTTTTCATCGCAGGCAACCGCCTCATATTGATGACCATTCCAATACATGCATTGTTTATTTTCTTTGAAAAGAACGTAAGATGCAGTTAAAATACCAACCGCAACGGCAAATGAGGCAACAGCCTTATTATATTCTTTAGGGAAACCAAAAGCATTATTCTCCTTAATAGGTTTATGATTTTCAGCTATGGTTTGAATTGTCCCGATTTCCTGTTTTGTTTCTGCTTCTTCATTTGAAGGATTTATTTTCTTTTCAACTGATTTTATCTCTACATCATTTGGAGGATTATCTTCAATAAAAGTTTCTTCAATTTTAGCTATTGGTGTCGATATATGGTAAGCATCTTTCATTTGATAAGGCCGATCCTCAAAATCAATCAGCCAGGCTAAAAGCTCTAAATTTTTTTTATCTGGTTTAGCAATACCACCTTTAAAAAAAACAGATAAGGCTTTAAATTTATCTGTTGGATGTTCATCAATTACTCTCAGGTATCCTTTGTCTCTTTCAGGGCCAAAAAAAGTTCTCAATACTACATCATCTTTTTTCGGATTATACCTTTCTCTAAAAACATTCAGGCATTCCTGCCTTAGCATAGCCGGGCTTATGGCATTTAAGTGTGGCAATTGGTCATCAGCAAGCTTTTTTCTATAAGCTGATAAGACCTCGTTCTGATAATATTCAAACATGTTAGAGACGATAATTTGCGCAAAATAACTGGAATTTCCGGAATTGCAAAACGGAATACCGGAATTCAATCGGAATGATCAGAATTACCGGAATCGCCTGCATATCTGCCTGTTAAACCGCCATACATTTGTTCCAGACAATCAGCGCAAGTGTTGTGAAAAAAGAAAAACAACGCCGTGTAGATTTCTAAATAAAGACAAAGATGCGGAAGTAAATAGCCGGTTTGGGAAGCAGTTATAAGCTTCAGCATTTGAGTCTCTTACTTCCCAAAAATTTTCAGAAGGCCTTCTGATTTACAACCGTAGCAAACCCCTCGCATGGAGCGAGGGGAACTACAAAGTTTATCATTTCTAAAATTTTTGAATCATGTTTTTACCTTATATTATTGCGCTTTTCTTAGGATTTGTAAGTCCTTCAAATACGTCATGTGCCAGCGGCACTACCACCACAGTAAATACAACTAACAGTGAAGATGGTGATCCAAGCGATGATACGGGAGGTGAGACTGGGCAAAACCCACCTCCAAAAATTGATTAATTAAAAAGGGCAAGGCGATACATTTTCGCCTTGCCTTTTCAACTTCAGCAGATTTTTTCGAAGTAGATATTCTAGTTGATAAACATCTAAGTATTGTTTATTTTTTTAACTTAGAAAAAACTAAAACTTTGAAGCGCATCTCTATTTTTTTCGTTGTATTACTTGTTATTGCTTGCTCTAAGACTTCTCTAAACAAAGACAGTAGGAAAGACAATCTACTTTATGAAAAAGCATTTGAATTTAGAGAACTCGGAAAAGCGGATAGTGCTTTTAGCTATTTTAATCAGGCTAAAGACATGTTTTTACTTGAGAAGGACAGTCTGGGCGCTGGAAAGTGCTTGGTTAATATGGGCATAATATCAACTGATAAAGGTGATTATTTCGGGGGAGAGGAATTCTCACTAAATGCAATCAAATACTTTAATAAAAATAAAATCAATCAACATTCATTTCTTCATTCAAATTATAACAACCTTGGTATAGCTGCGTTCAATTTAAAAGACTACTCAAATGCTTTGAAGTTTTACGATTTAGCAATTTCATTCTCACACAGCCCACTTGATGTGAACTTATATTTAAATAATAAGGCGAAAGTTTATCAGGAGGTTGAAAATTTTAAGGAATCGATAAAGATCTACAAGAAAATTTTATTCCAAGCAAGCAAAAATAAAATGGAGCATGCTAGAGCATTATCAAATCTTGCCAGAACTAAGTGGCTAATTGATCCTAACTACAATCCTGAAAAAGAATTTATCATAGCCTTAAATATACGGAAACAAGAAAACGATCTTTGGGGGCTTAATGCTAGTTATTCACATCTTGCGGATTATTATGCTGATAAAAAACCATCTCTTGCTAAAAGCTACTCTTTGAACATGTATAATGTAGCTAAGCAAATTGCTAGTCCTACTGATCAGTTACTGGCCCTACAAAAGCTGATTAAGTATAGTCCGCTAGCAGACACTAGATTTTTTTTTCGCACCTATCAAAAATTATCCGATAGCTTACAAACTGCCCGCAATGCTTCCAAAAATCAATTTGCCCTGATCCGTTACGAAACCGAGAAGCACAAAGCAGATAACCTGATTTTGCAAAAAGAAAACAGCGAGCGGAAATACCAAATCATCATCATTTCTTCAATAGCCTTATTCGTACTACTCGGTGGCATTTTCTGGTACCGAAAACGGAAGCGCGATATTGAAACAGACAGCCAAAAAGCCATTACCGATAGCAAATTAAAAACTTCTAAAAAAGTACATGATGTAGTGGCCAATGGCTTGTATCGGGTAATGACAGAAATCGAAAATCAGCAAGATTTAGATCGAGATCTTGTATTGGATAAGATTGAAGATCTTTATGAAAAATCGCGTGATATCTCCTATGAAAAACCAATAGAAGGCAATAAACCTTTTCACGAAACCCTTTCTGAAATATTAACTTCTTTCGCAACAGAACACCGAAAAGTATTAATTGCAGGCAATGATGCCGAATTGTGGTTGAAAGTGAGGGAGCAAACCAAATACGAGTTGGAACACATTATTCAGGAACTGATGGTGAATATGAAGAAACACAGCCAGGCCAGTAATGTGGTGATGCGCTTTGAAAGTGTTGGTGAAGAAATCAAAATTTATTATACCGATAATGGCATCGGCATGCCCAAGCAAAAGCAATTTAATAACGGGCTGCGGAATACGGGAAACCGTATAGAAGAAATTAACGGAGCAATTATCTTTGATACCGAAGTGGAGAAAGGACTTAAAATTCAGATCTCATTTCCTATTTCCTAAATATTAATGATGATGTTTAAAAGCGTATTAATTGCAGAAGACCAAGAAATGACCAGCATTTCTGTGCGTAAAACTTTAGAAGACCTTAATGTAACGAAAGCTGAATATACCTATTACTGCGATGATGCATTACTCCAGATCAAAAAGAACCTGCAAGGTGAAACTCCTTTTGATTTATTAATCACCGATCTCTCTTTTGAGGAAGACCATAGAAAACAAGAAATTGCCGGAGGAGTAGAACTCATCGAAGAGGTGAAAAAAATAGCACCCAATATTAAAATACTGGTATTTTCTACTGAAAAAAAGCCTGCATTAATTGACGAGCTTTTTAAAATGTATGGCATCAATGGTTTCGTACGTAAGGCGCGCCATGATGCTAAAGACCTGAAGTTAGCCCTTGATGCCTTAGCCAAAGGCAAAACCTACCTTTCGCCGGATTTAAAACAAAGCGTAAAGCAGAAGAACACTTTCGAGTTTACCAATTACGACATTACCATTATCTCTCTACTCTCACAGGGTACACTGCAAAAAAATATTCCTTCTTACCTCCAGGAAAACG
>JAZBLB010000021.1:0-17313 GCA_037032985.1 Bacteroidota bacterium | reverse complement strand
CTACTCTCACAGGGTACACTGCAAAAAAATATTCCTTCTTACCTCCAGGAAAACGACATCAGGCCATACGGTTTAAGCAGTGTAGAAAAGCGGCTAAACATGATGAAAGAGGTGCTGGAATTTTCTAAAAATGAGCAATTGGTGGCTTACTGTAAGGATTGTGGAATCATCTAGACTTCTAACAAAAGAACTTTGCTATTAATGCCATGATCAGCATGGAAAATGATAGGAAAGATAAAACGTCTGAGTTTCAATCACAATCTTTTAATCCACCAAAACCCAGGCAGCGCTTGCGGTCCCCAATCTTGTTCTGGATAAAATCTTAATGGTCTTGTCTGGTTTCAGGTTCAAAGGTTAAGCGGTTCAAGTGTTCACAGGCATTTATGAGCGCGCAGAAAAACCGTTTTGCTCCTTTTCTGCTTTGTAATCAATATTCTTGCTACCCTTTCTTTTTTTTAAAAATAATCAGTGCTTTACGGTTTCCCGTATAAAATGCCTCGTGAGTAGTCTTAATTTTGAGGTAAGAAATCACCCAAAAACAAAATACATTTAACAATTAACCTCTCAAAAAATGTTGAGGCTGCCATTAGGTTTAATAGAAAGTCTGGCAGCCTCACATTTGAATTGTGTAAAAGTATTGTTCCGCATTCCATGAAAACACTTTTATTGTCTTTTTTATTTTTAATAATTGCTACTTGTAAAGAAACTACAACCGTTTACCTTTGCGACAGCGATGGTGGCAAGAAATATCACCTCCGTACCAGTTGTCGCGGTTTGAGCAATTGCCAGCATAAACTTATATCAGTTACTTTAGAAAAAGCAAAAAAACAAGGCAAGGCCTTATGTGGATGGGAAAAATAACTACTCTTTTTTTATTTCTGTTGATTCAACCTTTCTTCCAAAAGGTGGCATCTCAGGAATTAAACTTCAAAAATTTAACTTTTAACGCCAAAGTGATTCGCATAATGGACGGTGATACCATGGAGGTTTTATACCAGAATACTCCAGTAAAAATTCGTTTGGCGCATATTGATTGTCCCGAGAAACGCAGGTCTCAGCCATTTGGCAACAATGCAAAGCAGGCATTATCAGATTTATGTTTTGGGCAGTCTGTTACTATATATGGGCAGAAATACGATCGATATAAGCGGCTAATTGCAGTAGTTAAAAATCAAAAAAAGCAAATTCTTAATCAGGAAATGATTAGGCAGGGAATGGCGTGGCATTATAAGAAGTATTCTACCGACGCAGCTTACGCGCAGTTGGAAATTACGGCAAGAAAAAACAAAGTGGGTTTGTGGCATGATGCAAATCCAATCGCACCCTGGGATTGGCGTAAGCCTAAACCAAAACTGCATGTATAGTTCTGATCAGGAATATAGCCGAAATCAAACTAAAAAGAAAACGGGAATCATCCTTATGGACGACTCCCGTTTAATCTAAATTAACGCTCTCCATATAAAGACGGGAATTTATAAGCTTTATTGTATAGGGCCTAAAATATTTATCAATCTCCTGATTGGCCTCACAAGAATAAAATCCTTTAGTTGGGCTTTACAACAATCAGCCACCTTTTATCATCTCCATTATTACAAACATAGCTGAATAGGGGAAGTCTATTGATGGGATATCGACATACATGCAGCAAATAGAACTAAAAAGAAAACGGGAATCATCCTATGGACGACTCCCGTTTAATCTAAATTAACGCTCTCCATATAAAGACGGGAATTTCCAGTCATTATTGTACGGCGCTGAAAATATTGTTATTTTTTTAAGCTCGTTCATCATTTATGAATGTAGGATCCCGAAATCTCTTGGTTACTCATCTACACAATATCTCATTAAGTCCTTTCTGCGGTTAGCCATAAGCTTCGGCATCCTGCTGACCATTAAAAGGTTAACAACTCCATTCTGACCTTTTTTACTGACCTTTAGCAAACTGTCTCCTGCCTGCTCGATTATTTCAAAAAAATCTGACATTGATGCAACATTATTAAGCACCTTGCGACTACAAGATAGAAACTACAAAAGAGAGACGATCAACTAAACGCTACTTGCTTCGAAAAGAAAACATATCTGATGGGGAATTGATTTCCATGTGCCTGGAAGGGAGAGATGCTGGCTATACCGGACTATATAACCGCTATGCAAAAGGAATCTTTAACTCCATTAGCAGATTAATTTCTCACAGCGCTGAAGCAGAAGATATTTTACAAGAAGCATTTTTCAGCGCTTTTAGCGATCATAAACGTTTGGCCAGCCTCAGTAGTTTTGAAGCATGGGTAAGAAAAATGGCGATTAATAAATCCATTTCTCACTTGAGGCGAAAAAAGCTGGTTTTTTCTGACCTAGATGATCATGTGCTTCAAGCTGAGGCAGATTATGATATAAAAGCAGACGAAATTTTTGAAAGCAGAGTGGAGGATGTACGCCGCTGTATCAATGAACTTTCGCAAGGGTATAGAACCATTTTAAACCTGTACCTCTTCGAAAAAATGACGCAGGAAGAAATTGCGGTCTTATTGGATATTGCCCCTTCTACGGTTAGAACGCAATACCATAGGGCAAAAAAGAAAATATTAGTATCACTTAAGGATAAGGTTTATAATGAATGATCGGATAAAAGATTTTGTGGAACAGCACAGGGAAGATTTCGATGATCTGGAAGCACCGAAGTTCGATCTGGCTGGATTCAAAGCGAAAATGGCACAAATGCCAGTTTCGGAAAAGCCAGCGGTTTTGATGATGAATCCTGCACGCTGGATGGCAGCAGCAGTTGCTCTACTAGTATGTGCTGCAGGATTTTGGGTTTTCAATAGCACAGAACAGGCAAAAAGCCAGGAGCAACAGCTGGTCGTGCAAAAGAGAAACAAGGTACAACAAACAATAGAAAAGCCTCTTGTAAAAGCTGTGTTGGGGAATACAGCGGCAAGTCGGCGGGTTAAACAGAATGTTCCTGTTATCAATAAGCAAGAATCTAAAAAATCGGTTACACCTGCTCCGCTAATTGACCCAATTCTTGATGAACAACTAAATGATAGCACCTCATCAAGTACTCGTTTAGCTGCCGTTTTAGCAATAAAGCGAAACGATTTAATCAGTTATAAACTTCTTGACCGGTTAGCAATTACCCTTCAGCAAGATGGCAATAGTAATGTTCGAATGGCGGCGCTGAGTATTTTAGAGAAATATCAGCAGGACGCTCATGTATCCAACTTATTGGTAAAAGCACTTCATCAACAAAATGATCCAATGGTACAGCTCTCGCTGGTTAACCTTTTGGGCAAAATGGAAAACGTTAAAATTGATGAACGCCTTTATGCCCTGGTAAACGATCCATCTACAATAGACGCCGTAAAAGATGAGGCTTATCAAATCTTACTTAAAGAAAATAAATTTTAATCACTGAAAAAATTAAATATATGAAAACACAACTCGTGCTATTATTCGCCTTATTCATCACCTTATCTGCATCGGCACAAAAAGAATATAAACTTCCTAAAAGCAGTGGCAAATTAAATCTTAATATTAGTGGCGCAACAGTAGAGGCCTATGATGGAAATGAAATTATATTTTCTATCCCTGGAAATCAGGATGAAGAGGTTGATGAGCGTGCAAAAGGACTCAAAGCTTTCAACAGCTCCGGGTTTAAAGACAATAGTGGATTGGGTTTTGATGTTACCGTAAAGGGAGAGGATATCAATGTAAACCCGGTTAGTGTGGCTAACCAATCAAAACTGAGCATTAAATTACCAAAAAACATCCGCCTTTCTTTCATCAATAATAACATGATGTATCAGGATACCTTAACCCTGAAAAACTTGAAAACCGAGATAGATGTATCTGTAACCGGTAATGATATTTTACTCATTAATAATGTGGGGCCAATGAATATCAAAACCCTACATGGATCGGTTGATGCTTCCTTTCCGAGTGATTTAAAAGGACCCATATCTATTATCTCCGTGAATGGGCATGTGGATGTTGCCCTTCCCGTTTCGGCAAAAGCTAATCTGGAAGCGACGAGTAATTATGGTAAAATTTATGCAGCCGATGAATTAAAGATTGCTATAAATACCGCTATAAATGTCAAAACAAATATATCTAACGTAACAAGCGCTAAAACAGTCAGTGTAGTAAATAGTATTCAACCTGTAAGCGTCAAAAAGTCGGAAACAAACGATGACACTGACGAGGAAGATACCCCTGTAATTGGCTTTGAACTTGGGAATTATGCAGAATCACTCAACGGCAAAATCAATGGCGGAGGGGTAGACGTAATTCTTAAATCTAACCATAGTAACATCTACATCAGAGAAAAGAAGTAACTCTTAGTTCATCGATTTTAATACAAGGCTTGCAATTTGGCAAACCTTGTATTCATCATTTCGCCTTTTTTGTTATCGCTACTATTAGTTACTTAACCACAGTAGCTTCGAGTTCCACTTTTAGTGTTTCATAAAGGTTTTTTACTTCCAATACTGTGGTGGTTTGCCTAATCCCGTGTTTCATCAACCAATCTTGTAGGATGTGAAAGCTTTCGAAAAAAGCATCGATATCAGTATGGTAAACATTTAAGCGTACAATATTTTTGCAATCGTAATTTGCTTCTGTAATTAATTGCTCCAGGTTGGCAATGGCCTGTGTAAGCTGGGTGGCCATATCAGCAGCACTTGATTGGCCATTTGCATCAATTGCGGTTTGACCGGAACAATATAGCGTTCCTTTTACTGCTTGCACTTCTACTGCCTGTACGTAATTTCTTTCCTCTTGCCACTTCCAGGGATTGATTGGTCGTATTTCCATTTCATTTGTTTTTAAGTATAGCGAAGTTGCTAGACTACAAAATTGAGGGAATAGAAGATTAAATCAGTTGCGGCAAGTCACCATTTCCGGGTGATTTTTATCACACACTAACCAGAAAGCCTGCTCAGCGTTTCTCTGGACACGCCCAGAAAGGCGGCCAATAATGATTTTGGCACCCGTTGAAATAAGGAAGGATATTGTTTGATCAATTGCTCATACCGTTCTTTTGCATTAGCGGTAAGCAATGATAAGATTCGTCGCTGCGCTGCAATGTTACCAAAATGAGCTTTCTCCAGAAAAAAGGATTCTACTTTTTGAAGTTCTGCACAAAGCTTTCTATAATTTGTGAGTGAAATACATAATACTACTGTATCCTCTATGCATTCCAGCGAAAGCGTTGCTGGCGTTTGGGTAAGGTAGGCATGGAAATCGCTCTCCCACCAATCTTCCATGGCAAAAGAAACAATATGTGCTTTCCCGCTTTCATCATGATGAACGAGCTTAGTTAACCCGGAAACCAGAAAATAAGAATATCTTACGATTTCTCCCTCCTGGATAATGAACTGATGTTTTTTATACCTTTTGATCTCGAAATGCCGCTGCACAAAATCAAATTCTTCATCGGTTAAAGCAATTTGTTTTTCAATGTGGCCGCGTAAAGTTTCGTACATGATAATGGCTAAGGCTATTTCAACAAAGGTAAGCATTGTGATGTTTTTCTCGCATAGGGGGAAAGCACGAAGACTTTCAACTAAACGTTTCCAGGCAATCAGCAATCTTGCTTCATAAATTAAACTCCTGTCAATTTCTCCAGCCAAGCTAAAGGGAAACCGGAAAAATTCTAGGTTACGGTTTCCCGTAAAAAAGAGCTTTACGGTTCGCATATTTTTGAGGTATAAATTAAAAAAATCCCCAGATTATGAAAATTGGTAAAACCTTTGGGTTTACACAAATCACAGGATTATTAACGCTCTTAATAATTTCCTCTTGTGGCACAGGCAGTAAGACAGCAGATCCATTTCTGGCTGCTAAATTTGACCCTTTCGATGTTAACGTAGGCAGCCGCATTGCCGCCTATAATGATATTGTCGCGCAAAATATTGTTCACCAAAAAAAAGGAAATCCTGCGCTCTACATCGATTTTTCTTCCGGAATAAATAAAGCTTTTAACGAACCGGCTATCAAAGGAATGATGACTGATTGTTTTAATACGATTCTGGCTAGTAAGTTTGACGTTTACAAATTGGGTTCTAATCAAGTTATGCCAATGAATGTAACCAATTCCACAGAGTTGGGGCAACAGGTAGGCGACCCTAAACAATATCTTGATATCTGGGCGCCCATTCAATCAGCGGTAGATAAAATTGTGGATGGAAATAATGATGCACTCCTGATTACCGATTTTGAAGAATGGCAATCCAACATAGAGGTAACCAGCACGGCATTCTTGAAAATTCCTTTTTCAAAATGGTTAAAAAAAGGAAATACCATCCATTTCTTTATTGCAGACTATAATGAAGGTACGGTAGCCAAACACCTCTACTTTACCGTTTTCAGTCAGGGTAAACCAGACGCATCAAGTTTAATTTCTAAACTTTCGCCTAAACTTTCTCCCGCCACGGTACAGTTCGAATTGTCTGATCACGCATATCATTTACGTACAGATTATCCGGCTGTAAAATCTGGCGGGATTTTCTATGATGTTAATGCAAAATCAGAAACTGCAAGAAATGTACTGGATCTAAGAGGAAGTTACCTTAACGGGCTAAAAGACGGACATCCATTTGAGTTTTATCCGCTGGGGCTAGATTGGAAAACAATCAGCGAACTTCATACTTCCTATGCCAGCCAAAATCAGTTTAACGATTTTTTTAGGAAATTATTTGTAGACCTGAGTAATCAAGACAGTTACCTTTTCGGAAATTTCGACGTGAAGGTTGCAGATGTAACAACTGATTTCGAAAATTTTGCCAAGTATGATGAAGCCAAGAAACATCAGCCTAAGCTGGCAAAGGGTAACAATGGCGAAGCAAAGCTGGCGGATAATCAAGATGATCCGATTGCTTTAGGTTGCTTTAATGCAGATGGAAAACTCAAGGATGAATGGATTTATACACTGCAGCAACCAACCAGTTATAATGAAGTATTTACCCTGAATAAAGCATTATTCGAAAACACGAAAGCAACAACATTAAAGGACGTAGAATTAGGCGTGCTTTTTCATCCCAAGTTTGATTTAAAGAACATCCTAAACCCGGATGGCTTGATGAAAGTTGACCTGGTAATGGCTAATGCAGAAGCGAATTTATCAAACGCGAAACTGGCCAAATTTCAATGGGTTAATGCCAAAAATAAACCCAATATCGCCCTCTGTGAATCTATCAAAAATACCTTAACCGAATTAACTCCAACAGGTAAAACCATCTATTCATACTATATCAAGGCTAAAAGCAACTAATTAAACTCAATTTTAAATCGATCAAAAAAATGGAATCTACATCAGCGTACATCATATGTATTATCACCGCATTAATCTTTCTCTTGCTTTCAGCCGTTATCGCAAATGCCATCAAATATGAAGGCGGGAGCAATCCTGGTGACCCAAAATCGCGTAAAACTTGGTTCTGGCTTTTAGCGGCCCTGAATCCTATTGTTTGTTTCTTATTGGGATATTTCGTTTTCAAGCCTGACGCCAATATGATGGTGGTAAACAACTACTTAAATGCGCTAAGCATTGGTACTGCCATTGGCTTTGTACTGTACATTGTACTGGGCTTTGTATTGAGCAAAATATTTGCAAACGGAAAAATTGGTCACTGGTTTTAAGCTGAATGTCCTATGGATAAATTATTTGTAATTGCAATAGGCGGCACAGGGATGCGCTGCCTGGAATCTTTCACCCACCTTTGTGGAATCGGAATGTTCGATAACCAGGAAATAGAAATATTAACATTAGATACCGACCAGAACAATGGCAACAAAGGCCGGGTAGAAGAACTGATTGCGGTCTATAACCGAATCAAATCTACAGATGCTGCTGTTGGAGGAACGCCAAATGCCAACACCTTCTTTTCTGCAAAACTAAATTTGCACCGGTTCTTTACCAACTATTCTGGTTTGGGAAGAGAAACTTATAAGAACATTGCTAAAATCACCACTGGTACGCCCGAACAACAGAAAGCCAATAAATTAATTTCTGATCTCTTTCTGGATACAGCCTCTGTACAAGAATTTTCCTTAGAGCATGGCTATCGCGCCCAAACCCATTTGGGTTCGATGCTGATGTACCATGGAATTGTAGAGGCTGCAAAAAATCTGGTGAAAGGTACTGCAGTACAATCTCAGGAAAGAGAGTTGGATAATTTCATTAGCAAACTGGAAAGTGCAGGTGCAAATGCCAGAGTGTTCATCTTCGGTTCTGTATTTGGCGGTACGGGCGCATCCTCTATTCCGGTGATTCCAAAAGCACTTCAGGACTTTGTTAAAATCCGTTCTAACGGAAATTCAAGCATCGATTTTGCAAAGGCAAAATTCGGTTCTACTTTGCTAACCGAGTACTTCACTTTTGGCAAACCAGACGATCAGCAAAAGAAAAGCAAGGCGAACAGCGTAATTGCCGATTCATCCTTCTTCCCGATTAATAGTCAGGCGGCTTTGCAGTTCTACCAAAGCGACCCTACCGTTCAAAAGTGCTATAAACTTTTGTACCATATTGGCTGGCCAATAGAAAGTAAAAAAATAGATGGCGGCAATTCTGCTAATCAAACCATTACTGGCGGAACAGAGCAGCTTAATGGCTGTCACATCACCGAACTGCTTAGCGCCTGTGCTGCTTATGATTTTTTTACCCGTAAGGATGGATTTGACAGTGCAAAAGCGGAGTATTTGTATAAAGCGGTAGAATTTACCGACAACTCATTTAACTTCTCTTTTGATGATTTTGTTGGAAATGAAAATAAAGCTGGTGAAATTTTTGTCAATAAATTAGGGGCATTTTTCTCGCTGGCGCACATATCGCTCACTAAAAACGGTGCTGCATTTAATGATTCAGGAATAAGAGGTTTCATTAAACAATTCGAAAGCCAGAAACTGAATCAATACAGCACCATTTCTGATGCCGAATGCAAAGACATTAACGAATATTTTAAGCTTTTTGCCTATACCTTCAAAGATGCCAGATTTGTTCCTGGCTGGTTATACCAGGTGAGAAATTCTGTTGCTCCAGGTAAATTTCTTTTCCAAAGCAAAGCCTTTCCAGATAATCAGGCAGAATTAAAAAAATTAGATGTAGGTACCATCTTTCTGGATGAAAAGCACCATTGGGCTAAAGGCGGACTATTTGGAGATCGATATGATACATTCGTTTCCAAGCTGATTAATACCAACCCACAAGATGAGCAGAAAGTAAATACCACCAAAGAAAAATTTCTGGCTCATATTTTTAACGCACTCACTATTTCTCAAAACTTCGATATAAACTAAAGGAACATGTCAGATAAAAGAATAAAGGCACTGGCTATTAAAGTTCATCCTAAAACTGAACCCAATGGCGTTGAATTTGCATGGGATAAAATTCCCCAGTTAGAAGTTTTCACTAAAAATATTTTAATTCCGGAAATTGCTGTTGATCAGGATGGAAATTCTTCGGTAAACATTGGCACTATTGTTTCCGGAATTCCCTCCGTATTTGCACGGGCAAATCTGTTTAAAAGCGCACTGGATAACATTCAGGATAAAGATGCGGAAAGCGCTGGATTGATGCTTTTCTACAAATCGCTCATTAGCGAATGGAAAGGTTTTATTAGTTGTATAGCTTTAAACTATAAAGATATAGAATCAAATAGAATTCAACTATCTTATTCTGATGGACAAGGATTAAGTACCACTGCAAATATTTATGAACCTGTAGGTGCGTTTGGCAATATGTTATTCGAAAGGCAGCCACTCTGGTGCGACCAGTCTTTATCGAATAACGCAGATAAAATTCCTTTTATTGATGTGATATCTTTTAAAGGCATCGTGGTCGGCGGTACGTCTCCTGATAGTTTCCTTTTTACCTCGGTAGCCTATCAAATAAAGGAAAAACTGCCTTTTGTAAATGTTCAGAATGGAAAATTTATTGATCCGCTACAATCTGAACTTAACCCACAGGAGCTTTCTAAAATATATGGTTACGCTAAATATATCTTAAAGAACATTGAAAAATTCCGGTTAAATTATTCAGGTTTATCCGCATTGATTAAGCCGGAATATGGCAATATTTCCAGTTGCATTCAAGGTTGGTTGGATGAAATGGTTGCTTATCAGCAATACAAAGGTTATCCAAAACTTGATCAGGTTGCGGCACCTGAAGTAGGTTCGTTGTTTAATTATCCATTTAGTATTCTTTTCAATTATGCAACCGAATTATATGGTTCTGAAGGGATTATCTACAGCGAATCCAGAGATGGGAGTATCGTTTTCGATCCAAAGGACCTTTTGCTTCCAGATACCACAGAAATTGCACAGATTGATTTCGGCAGACATGGGATGGAGAGTAAAGATTATTTGAAAACCAAACCAATCTTGTTACTAAGTGCAGCAACCAAAGGCCAGCCAAATCATTACGCTTATTTTACTTTGCCGTTAACGCCGTTGGCCCTGAATGTTTTTGGAGCAACATTAGATGCCCTTGTAGGCTTATCCGAGGCTTCCAATGTGAAATCGAGAATCACCGCTTTATACGATCCCGAAGATAAAGATGGCGAGCGTTTAACCGTTAACCTGAAGCTCTACACCGAGGCTGGCAACGAGATTGTGAAGGAGGTGATTTATAAAGTAACTTCATCATCCATTGTAGGTAAAGATATTTTAATGTGGCCGAATTTCATTTCCAAACAATGGAATCGGTATTTCATTTATTCAGAGATTCCGCACAATGACGCCAAATTTCAAACCACTCCTTTTATCGGAAATGTAGAAGACGACTTTTTTAGAATTGTATTGGATGGCAAAGGCATGCCACTATACCTTGCGAGTGAAGGCAAAGCAACCAACCTTTCTGAAAAGTACCCAAACATTAAAGCACAATTACATATTGCCGCTAACAATGCAGTGGCTGATAATAAATATAAGTATGAGATTTATGAAAGTAACAAACCATTTAAAGGAATAAAATTTGCCTACGCCGGAATTGACTGTGGCTTTGGCATTATCCGTTATGATGGTTCTGGAAATACCCAATCACTTCCGGTAAACATGCTAAATTCTCCAAAATCACTATCGCCGGCTTTTTTAGGAATCGATTTTGGAAGCACCAATTCTTCCATCGCTTATTTCTCAGACCATAGAAATGAGGTTTGCGAAAGTTTAAAACTGAGCAATAAAAGGGTTTCTCTTTTATCTACAGATACCAAAAATAATGATGAAAGGCCAGCGTTGGAAGATGAGATCTTTTTCTTCCAGAATGATGAGATTTTAACGAACTCCATTAAATCAGTCTTAACGATTCATGATTCGCGCCGCGTAGTAAATGATGGCAATGTATTGAACAATTCGCTTATGGCACAAGCTGTTAAAGGCGGTTTCCCTTGTTTTGAAAAGAACCTTCCGATAGAATCTGCAGAAGATAACCGATACATTTTAGGTTACAATAGAATCGGAAAGGCTGAGTTGGTTTATAACATGAAATGGTCTACACAGCCCATTGATAAAAGTTATAAAACTGCTTACCTGAGTTCTTTACTGCTACACGTTTATGCGCAGTTATTTATTGAGGGCCATGAACCGCATACCTTAAAATGGTCTTACCCCTCATCAATGGGGAAAGAATTATTAAGTGAATACCGGGCAATCTGGGATTCGCTAAGAGAAATTTCGCCTATAGAAAGTGTTGTAAAACTGAAAACTTACCCACCTTCAGACCTCAGCGATATTGGGGAAACATCTGGCGCGAGTAGCTGGAGTACTCCAGCAGTAACTTCAAGTTGGAGCGCCACCGGAAGCGAAGCGCCTGTTATAGGATCTGCATGGGGCTCTGCCCCGGCGGGTGGTACAAACTGGGGAAGCGAGCCGCAACCTGCAGCAAATGGTTGGGCAAGCGAAACAAGGAAGCCAACACCTGTTATTGATATTAAAACAGAAACCGGTCCGCTAAGGTTCGACTTTAAAAAACTAGGGAACGAAGAGTCGTTATCAGAAGCCTGTGCTGTAGCGAATTACCTGGTGAGACCAAATGGCGGATACTCAATTGGCCCTAATGAACTTGTGCTGTGTTTCGACATTGGCGGAAGTACAACTGATATTACCGCACTTTGCCAAATGGATGGTGGTAAAGCAATGATTAAACAAAACTCCATCCGCTTTGCCGCAGAAAGAATAGCTCAGGCCACGAAATTTTCGCCGAACTTTAAAAACGTTTTGCTAAAAATGTGTGAGCGGAAAAACATTGCCATTCAGGGTTTAAATGCCGGCACACCAAAATACAATGTTAACACAGCTCCATACTATTTTGAACAGGTAGTTGATCGGTTAGATGCGGCAGATTTTGAAGCATTTTACCTGCTTATTGCTGCCGACTGCAAAGAAATGATGAGCGTTAACTTATACGTTACGGGCTTAATTATGTTCTATGCAGGGCAGCTGGCTTACAAACTTCGCAATGAAATTTTGAGGTCAGAAGATGCACCTCCCGCAGTTAAGGCCATTCCGCCTAAAATTAAAATTGCCTTTGCTGGTAAGGGTTCGAGAATATTCGATTGGTTTGCAGCCGTAAATCCTTCTGCATCAGAAGATTACTATACGCAGATGTTTATCAGGGGTATGGGTGGTGAATCGGTAGCAAAACAAACAATTTCTCCTATTAGCATCAATCCGTTGAAGATTATCGACATTAATTCTCATCGCGGTACAGACAATGCCGATGTGAAGTATGAGGTATCTAAAGGTCTGGCTATTCCTACCAATATCACCAGCATTTTGGTGCCGACCAATAAGCAGGCTATAGAAATTTTGGGAGAGGAAAATTTCTGTGTGGTAACGCCGGGTGGAGAATTTAAATACATCGAAGCCACAAATTCTATCACACCAGAAATGCTGGAACACATTGGTAATCATTTTATTTGCCTGCCGCCAGATGGCAAACCACATTGTCCGAGATTTATGGATTTTGCAGATTTATTCTTCAAAGTTTCTTCTGGCATGTTCGGTTTGAAAATGAATGCTTCAGATTTTATGGCAGGATTCCAGGATATGAATATCGAGAACTACATCAAAGGCGAACCTGGCTTTATCCGTGCGCAAAAACGGAAACATGAAGATCAGAAAGAGTTCGATTATGTAGCGCCAATTATCATTCTGGAAGGCATGAAATTTTTCGAAAAACATTTACTTAAAGGTATTCAAAAGGTTTAGATATGAAGTTTTGTGTACTGGCTAAATTTTCTAAACGCACGGTTTCCTTTTGGTATCAATCTGGAAGCGATGATTACGCGCCATTGATTATCAAAGAATCCAACGAGGTTCCACTATACTTCTATGTTAATGGAAATGACTTCCTTTTTGGAAGTACAGCCCGGGATCTTTTTAACAGACATGACCCCAACACCTTTGGTAACTATTTCGAAATTATAAAAGACCCGGCTAAGCACTTTACCATTTATGGCAATAAAAAACCAGTTAAACAGCTTATTTACTATGCCGTAGAGCAATACTTATCTCATTTCCTGAATAAAGTGCTGTACAAAACGGATTCGATAGAATCTTACAGACAGCATTTTCCATTGCGTTTTTTATTCGATCAGGATATTGATGACAATGAGAAATCGCTTGTAGAAAACCTATTTCAGGAAGCTGGTTATTTTAACTTGAGTAGAATGCAATACAGCAAGTCGCTCTTTGAAGTATTGAGTCAGAAACAGTTTCTGCTATCTGGCAAAAGCATTCTTTTATTGAGCGGACTAGACAATGTATTATACCTCAGCTTGTATAAAGATAAAAATGCAACAGCCATAGGTACAATAAAACTGCAGGGACAGGGTGCTGATCCGAGGGTAAAAATCCTTGCCGAAATGATTGTGGAGTACATCACACTTCAGAATTCTTATCTATCATTTGACCATGATACAGAGGTTGCGGCCCTTTTACCCTATTGCGCTCATCTACTTCAACAAATCGATCCCCTTATTAAAGGAGAGGCTGAGTTAACGGATGGCAAGCGCTACTGGTTTATGTTAAGGAAAAAAAACCTGGATGATCGTCTGCATTTCTACTCTAGTGATCAAATGATTTTTGCAGCAATAGATGATTTGCTGAAATTAAATAATCTTGACATCGCAGACGTGATGCTCTTGCTTGGAACTCCGGAGGTTAGTACGGCTTATTTTTTAAACAAGCTATTAAAGAAATATCAGTATGTGAAAGCGATAAAGCCAACGGATGTTAGCGATACCATGAAAGCGCTGTTTAGTGAGATCGCAGCTGCTGATTACGCCGTTCAGTCAAAACAGCAGACGCCCATAATTCCAGCAGTACTGCCCCTTACTCGGCCGGTTGCCTCTTTTAATTCAACAGCAGTAACTCCAGTAAAACCAATCGCAAAGCCAATACTTCCAGCACCGAAGTTACCACCGCCACTACCTCCAAAAAAAGAGGTTACGGCGACAACAAAGCCTGCCGAAATTCCGAAACTTCCGGAAATAAAGCAAACTCGGAATACAAAAACCAATCCCGTTAAACTACCGCCCCTGCCTCCGAAAAAAGGATAATAAAGGGCTTAATTATTCAAATACAATGGCAATACAATTAGAAAAAAGAAAACCAGTCTCCCTGGCCAAAGTGCAATCGGGATTACGCAATATCAGCGCAGGATTAGGCTGGGATCCGGCAAATGTTAACGGCTATTTTGTAGACCTTGATATCTCCCTATTTATGCTTGGGGAGAACGGAAAACTGGTATCAGATGATTACTTCATTTTTTATAATAATCCAGCAAGCCCTGATGGCTCTACTGTTTATGCAGGCGATAGCAGGGCTGGAGAGGGAGACGGAGATGATGAGGTGATAAACCTTGATTTATCAACCATCGATGAACGTGTAGCATTTTTATACTTTTCAGTAACCATAGATCAAAGTGAGGAAAGAGGACATCACTTTGGCCATGTTCAAAACTCCTACATCAACATTAGAAACGCAGCCGATAATTCGTTACTCTGCCAATTCAAACTAACGGATGAATTTACAAGTGAAGATTCTGTCGTTTTTGCCTCCATTTCCAGAAATGGTGGTGAATGGAATGTAGAAGCACTCGGACAGGCGTTTTCTGGCGGATTAAACACATTAGTAGAATTATATCAATAATAAATCATGAGCAGTTTTAACTTAAATAAAGGAGATAGATTTTCTCTTTCAAAGGCAGCGCCTGGATTAAGCGTTGTAAAAATTGGAATGGGCTGGGATCCAAATGATGAACCTGGCGGCCCAGAATTTGATTTGGATGTTTCGGCATTTTCCATCGGAAGTGATTTCAAAATCCCGTCTGATTCTTACTTCACCTTCTACGGTCAGATCAGAATGGGCAATAAAATTGAAGATAAAATGGAAAAAGGGTTATTCAGGCCTTTCACAGAAGATGGTGCCATTACCGGTGCAATTGATGATCCAGATGGGACAAGAAGCGATGGAGACGATGATGAAGACATGTTTATTGACCTCTCAAAGGTGAGCCACAAAGTAGAGCAGATTATTGTTTGCTGCACCATTTGCAAATATCCGAACGATAACAAAAAAGACCGCAGAACACTAGACTTGAACTTTGGACGCGTAAATGATTGCTATATACGAATTGTGGACGAACGAACCGGATCTGAAATTATAAGGTACAACCTAAGAGACCAATACACGAACGAAGATGCAGTAGAGTTTGGTCGGTTATTCCGCTCGGGAGACAGCTGGGAGTTTGAAGCAATGGGTCGTGCGCATACCGGAAGTTTGCAAACTTTAGTAGATATGTACACCTAAACTGAAAGCATATGGCATTTGATTTAAATAAAAGTGAGCCGGCTGGAAAAGCCAAAGCTCAATTCGACCTTTCTAAAGGCGAAACCAAAACGACAGAAACGCCAAAATCCAAAAACTGGATGATTGGGTTACTTTTGGTGCTGCTCATTGGGGGCGGTCTTTGGTTTTATCTTGCTCCATCGGCACCAAAAACATCTGGAAACAGCGCATCAGCAAATAATTCTGTAAAGGACTCTTCTACAATAGAAAATGCTCCGGATAAAACCCTGCTTGCTGAAAACAATGCCGATACTACTGGCCTGGTTTTAAACCAACAGGATTTAAATGCCAGAAGTCTGGAAACAAAAATGCCCGAAGGAAAATCACCACAGCCTTTGTTTGACAATAAAGTAGCAGCAACTTTTGCGCAAGGATCTACTTCTTTTGCGGGCAAAAATATCTCGATGATCCATAAACTTGTTAAGTACCTGAAAGCAAACCCCAGCGTTTCTTTAAAAATTAATGGTTACGCAAGCAGTGATGGCCCATTATCAGCAAACGAAGTAATTGCTCAAAACCGGGCCGATGTATTTAAGAAATATTTAGTTGAGCAAAACATCGATGAGAACAGAATTGTGGCTTTGGGTAAAGGTATTCAAAACCCTATTGCATCAAACGATACCAGTGCTGGCAGAAAAAAGAATAGAAGGGTAGAAATTAATTTTGAATAAAAATTGAGGAATTATTGTGTCGAAGCGAAGAAAGAAACCAGTTAGCAATAAAAAGAGAAATATAAGCGATGTATTGATTACGCTTGGCATTTTATTTACTTTTATCCTTTTCGCGGTAAAAATTACGATAGGAAGCGTTGGCTGGCTAGGGGTTTTCGCCCCGGTTATGACGGCGTTTTTTATTGTTTTTGTATTAGCAGCACTAAAAGCGGTGATTAGAAAAATATGATGCCATAAGAAAAATCAAATTATTTTCAGCGCTATACAATAATCACACAAAATTACCGTCTTTATATGGAGAGCGTTAATTTAGATTAAACGGGAGTCGTCCATAGGATGATTCCCGTTTTCTTTTTAAACTTATTTTTGCAGTTTATATTTACTAATCTTTCTTTATCAACAAGACCTAGCCTCCAATGATCTTTTCATTGAGATAGTTGGTTCTTAAAGTTAAATGTAGCTATCTAGATCCAGGTCTGTTTGACCCGACCACACTTCATTTTACTATCACTTATCGAAGGTAATCAGCCTTTTCAATGCAACTACAAAGATACTTGGTTAGAAGCCTATCAGGCTTCTATTGCAGGTCAAAGGCATGATAGTTGCATTTTGAGGCATATTAGATATTTTCCGCCTAAATCTATGCATCAAGCATATTTGCGTGTTTAAGCAACTCCATGCTGAAATAAGATCCATGTAAAACGTAGAACGAAATATGATCAACGAAAACGATTCAAACGCTACCCCTACGTACTCCCGTTCGTCGAGGAATTACAGGCGTTAGTCTAGAAGTAGCTCA
>JAZBLB010000020.1:0-115294 GCA_037032985.1 Bacteroidota bacterium | reverse complement strand
ATACTAAATACTAAATACTAAATAACAATACCTAGTGATCGATACGAAAGGTGGGACGGGAAGGTTAGAGAAGAGGTGAGGAGGTTATGGAAGAGGTTAGCGGGAATGGTTAGGGAAGAGGTTAGAGAAAAGGTTAGAAGGTTAGGTGAAAATGTGTTGAAACGCCTATTCCAAAGTGAAAATTTAAATACCAACCTGCTAACCGATACTAACCCCTAACCCACAATAACCTATCCTCCATCTCCGGAGGTCTAGATACTAAATACTTGATACTAAAAAAATGTTCAAACTCAATTTAAAAATCGCTTTGCGAAACCTTTGGAAACATAAAGGATTCTCTTTGATAAATATCGGAGGTTTGGCCATTGGCTTGGCCAGTTGCATGGTTTTGCTTTTGTATGTGGCATATGAATGGAGTTACGACAAGCAGTTTACAGACAATAATAAAACCTATGTAATTTACCAAAATGTAGTTGCGAACGGCAAAACTTTTAGCTGGGCCTGGACACCTAACGTAATGGCCAGCGAATTACAGGAAAAATTACCTGGAGTTAAATATGCATCACACTCCACTTACCCGAGGCCTAATCTAATTACAGTGGGTACCAATAAACTAATAAGCAAGGTCGTTTATGCTGATCCATCGTTCCTTAAAATATTTGATTATAAATTCATTAAAGGGAATCCAGAAAAGGTTTTGAAGAATTTAAATTCTATCATCCTCACAAAATCACTTGCGAACAAATTGTTTGGAGATGAAGACCCACTTAATAAAACTGTCAAACTGGAGAATCAGGATGTTTTGAAAGTGGAGGGCGTTGTAGAAGATAGCCCGGCGAATAGTAGTATTTTTTTCGAATGTATAATGCCGTGGGATTTGTTTTTGAAGAGAGAGACGTGGGCAAAGGAAAATAACTGGGGAAATAATATGTGCCTGACAGTGGTTCAATTGCAGGATAATAAGTTTTTCCCTGCCGCAAACACCTACATCCATGATGTTTACAAACGCAATCAGAAAGAAAATCTTGCAGTTGCATTATTACACCCTTTGTCTAAATGGCACTTGTATGGCGATTTTGTCAATGGAAAATCTGTAGGTGGTAAAATAGATCAATTGAAAATATTTCTATTATTAGCCTTTTGCATACTATTAATTGCCTGCGTAAACTTCATGAATTTATCAACTGCCCGGTCTGAGCGAAGAGCCAAAGAGGTTGGTGTTCGGAAAGCCATTGGATCCTCAAGACAATCTTTAATTAACCAGTTTTTTTTAGAGTCCATCTTAATCACAGTCGTTTCTACCATTATCGCTTTTGTTTTGATCGAGGTCAGTATCCCGTATTTTAATAACTTATTAAATATCAAATTAGAAATTAATTATCGTGATTTTAGATTTTGGGGAGCACTTTTAATGCTAATGACTATTACCGGATTTGTATCGGGTAGTTATCCAGCACTTTATCTGTCATCTTTCGAGCCCATTAAAGTATCAAAAGGGTTGAAACTCAAAACTGATTCTTCTGTATCGGTGAGAAAATTTTTAGTGGTCGGTCAATTCGTTTTTGCTGCCTGCTTAATTATTTGTACGGTTGTGATTTACCAGCAACTAAATTACATCAAGAATAAACCAATTGGTTATGACCAATCTAACCTGGTTCAAATTGCGGTACAGGGTAAAATGGCGAAGTACACAAACCTTGAGTTACTGAAAACGCAGTTACTAAAATCTGGCGCCACAAGTGATGTAACTTTTTTTAGTTCGGATGTTACGGAAGGTGGGAACAATACGACTAACATAGACTGGCCAGGAAAGAACCCGAATGAAGTCATTTCTTTTAATCATAGGGCGATTGGTTATGACTTTACAAAAACTATCGGTACGAAATTAATAAGTGGGAGGGAGTTCTCGAAGCAATTCCCGGTAGATAGCAGCAGTGTAATGTTGAATGAGGCGGCTGTTAAATTGATGGGTTTGAAAAATCCGATTGGCGCTGTTATTACTTTTTGGGGTACCAAATTTACAAATGTAGGAGTAGTAAAAGATTTCGTTGTAGAAAGTGCTTATCAAAAGGTAGCTCCTATGATTTTTCGGTTAAATACGGGTGAGGATATTAGTGTAATCATTGCAAGGTTAAACCCGAATCAGAATATGAGTTCGTCGCTTGCTACACTCGATGAAGTATTGAAAAGCCTGGAGCCAAATTATCCTGTGAACAGAAAGTTTGTAAATGAATCTTTCGAGGTCAAATTTCAGGATGAAAAAGTGTTAGGCTCACTTTCCCAATGGTTCGGCGGCTTTGCCATCTTCATTTCCTGTCTTGGCTTATTGGGCCTAGCATTATTCATGGCAGAGCAACGTAAAAAGGAAATTAGCATCCGCAAAGTTCTGGGCGCCAGTACGGGGAATATCCTTACACTTTTAAATAAAGATTTTATAAAACTAGTAGCCATTGCCAATTTAATCGCTTTTCCATTAGCTTATATAATCATTAGCAAATGGCTTGCTGCTTACGAATATCGGGTGCCGATTTCTGCCTTGCCATTTATTGCTGCGGCTGGTATCTCGGTAATAATTGCTGTATTTACAGTAAGCATCCAATCGGTGAGAGTGGCAAAAGCTAACCCGGTCGATGCTTTGAAATATGAATAAGATGGAAGAAGTTAGTGGGAAATGGTTATGGAAGAGGTTAGAAGGTTAGATAAAAACTTATTGAAACGCCTGTTTAAATTGAAATTTTAAATACTAACCTGCTAACCCATCCTCCACCTCCCGAGGTCTAGATACTAAATACTTGATACTAATAAAATGTTCAAACTCAATTTAAAAATCGCTTTGCGAAATCTTTGGAGAAACAAGGGGATAACTGCTATAAATGTTGGCGGTTTGGCCATTGCTTTGGCTGCATTTATTTTGGTAGCCATGTATTATCGCTATGAAACCAGCTATGATCAGACTAATCCTAATTATGAAAATATCTATGTAGTGGGTAGAATAGAGCCAGATTTTAAAACTAACTATACTTCTCCACCGCTGGCAAAAGTGATTAAGGAAAGTTTTCCAGAAGTAGAAAATGCTGGAATCACCAAGTTGAACCGTTCATGGGAACTGGCGATTAAAAATGGCAAAAATGCTGTTTTTACGAAGAATATTTTGCAGGCTGATTACCATGCTGCACAAATTCTAAATATCAAACCAATTGGGGGTTTGACCAAGCCATCTGGCGACGAGCGGCTCAGTTATCTGAGTGTTGAAAATATTCAGACGCTCTTTCCTCAGAAAAAAGACAACAAACCAGAATTGGTAAACTATGGGTCTTCTAAATCAGGAATTAGTGGGACAATTGCGGGCGCTATTGTAAATGATGCACATTCAAATTTTAGCGTCGATGGTGTTTCTATTGGTAATGAGATTGGAAAAGGAGAAGCATATGGCTATAATAATTATAATACGTACCTCCAGCTTAAGGCCGGAACAAATGTAAAAAATCTAGAAGAGAAAATTACCCTTTTATACCGAGCGGAGTTATTAAAAGGAGAAACTGACCGGAACACCATCGACGAGATAAAGCATGTATCTATCTTTTTGGATCCTTTGGCAAACCAGCATTTAAGACCTAAAGCAGGCAATGATACGCCATACAAAATGTTAATTGCGCTTTCCGTTCTTGGGGTTTTGATCTTGGTGATTGCCTGTATAAATTTTACCAACCTAAGTATTGCACAGGCTGCGAAACGGGCAAAAGAAGTCGGAATTAAAAAAGTAATGGGGGCTTACCGCTTTCACCTTACCATTCAGTTTTTAACCGAAATATTTATTCAATGTTTGGTAGCAACTATTTTGGCGCTGGTATTTGCAGAATCCGCTTTGCCATACTTTAACAATTTGTTTCAGGTTAAACTTTCTATCTGGCAGCTTGAAAATAACGTGCTTTGGCAATTGCCTTTAATTTTATGCCTGATCACAGTTATTGCCGGGATTTATCCTGCTTTGGTTTTATCTGGATTCAAGCCTGCGTTGGTGCTGAAAGGCAACTTCGCAACGAGTAAACAAAATTCATGGCTGCGGAATGGATTGCTGGTTTTTCAGTTTAGTATTGCTGTGATATTCATCATCGGTTTATTTATCATCAACTCGCAACTAAAATATATGCGGACTGAAGATTTGGGCTTTTCTCCCGGTCAGGTGGTTTTCGTTAAAAATGTTTCTTATTTCAGCAAACCTGATAAGTTTGAGCCGTTAAGGAACAAAATGCTGAATATTCCGGGGATAAAATCGGCAACTGTAGCTACTGATATTCCTGATGGTTCTGAAAGCGGATCTAATGGTTACGTTTTTGACGGTGAGCAGAAAAGTATAGATTTTGTCGACGTTGATTTTGATTATTTCGAAACGCTGAATATCAAGCTGAAAGATGGTCGCTTTTTTTCGAAAAATTTTCCTGCTGATACTGCAAATGCCGCTGTGATTAACGAAAGTACTGTTGCTAAATATGGGATGAAAAATCCTGTGGGTAAAATCATAAGAGGTTGCGGAATCGATTATAAGATTGTTGGTGTAGTGAGAGACTTTAAAGCGCAGGGTTTTGAAAGTGCGGTTCAACCCACAATCTATGCCATCAAAAATCCCTGTGGAAATGCTAAAATAAATATCATGCTCAATATTGATAATCAGAAAATGAGCGAAGTAATTGCTGCTTTAAAATCACAATGGTCCCAAATTAATACGCTAGACGGAGAAGATTTTAGGTATGAATTTTTGGATGGTTTATATGGCAAACTCTTCAAAAAACAAGAGCAACTCCAATCTGTATTTTTCGCTGCAGCACTCCTGACCATTTTCATCGCCATTTTAGGCTTATTCGCCTTTGCAAAATACATCACCAATGGTAGAATTAAGGAAATCGCGGTGCGGAAAATCTTGGGCGCAAGCGACGTGCAAATTTTCAAGTTGATTAACAGCTCATTTTTTATGATGGTGCTCATTGCCAATGTAATTTCATGGCCAATTGCGTTTGTGCTGGTTAAAATGTGGTTGACAACCTTTGCTTATAGAATTGATTTACCTGCCTTACCATTTGTTATAACTGGTCTAACTACCGTTTTATTAACTGTGATAACGGTAAGCATTCAGGCTAGAAAAGCAGTGAAAGCTAACCCGGTCGATGCTTTGAAATATGAATAGGATGGGAGGAGTTAGAGAAGAGGTTAGAAGGTTATGGAAGAGGTTAGAAGGTTAAAGAAAAGGTTAGGTAAAAAACGTGTTGAAACTCCTGTTAAAAGTGAAATTTTAAATATTAACCTGCTAACACATACTAACCCATCCTCCACCTTCTAAGGTCTAAATACTTGATACTAAATACTTGATACTAAAAAATGTTCAAACTCAATTTAAAAATCGCTTTGCGAAACCTTTGGAAGAACAAGGGCTTTACGTTAATTAACTTAGGTGGATTGGCAATTGGCATGGCTTGTTGTTTAATGCTGTTGCTGTATGTAAACTATGAGTGGAGTTATGATAAACAGTTTAAGAATTTAGATCAGGTTTATTTTGCCAAATTGAAATTAAAAATTAATGGTGAGTTGATGACCACCGGTGCAGTACCTTATAAATTAGCAAAATCTGCTTCGGAAGAAATTCCGGGAATTAAAAGTGCAGCCAGGTTGTACGCGCAAAATGGTCAGAAATTATTCAGTCATAATCAGAATAAGTTTAAGTTGAACTCCTTTTTCGTGGATAAATCGTTTCTAAGTATCTTAAATTATAGATTTCTTTATGGTAACGCAGTAACTGCGCTCAATGAACCAGCGTCAGTTTTAATCACCTCCACTACCGCTAAGAAACTTTTCGGAAGCGAAGATATTGTAGGGCAAAGTATAAGGTGGGATAACCAAAAACTGCTGAAAGTATCTGCTGTGATTGAGGATTTGCCCAAAAATCAAACGATACAATTTGATGTTTTGCAGCCTTGGTCATTTTTAGAACAAATAGATCCGCAAGTTCCTGTTACAGGCTGGGGAAGTATTGATTGTAATACCATATTTCAACTGAAAGATAACGTCATGGCCCAGGATGTAAATGATCGGTTGAAAAATTTCATTGTAGCTAAAAATCCAGAAAGTAAATCCTATGTCTATCAGCCCTTCCTTTTTCCATTAAATAAGTCGCACTTATGGAATGAATTTAAAAATGGAGAAGTTGTAGGCGGTAGGATAGATCAGGTAAGGTTATTTGCTTTTTTGGGTTTGTGTGTTTTGCTTATTGCCTGCATCAACTACATGAATTTATCTACGGCACGTTCTGAAAAACGCGCAAGAGAAGTGGGAGTTAGAAAGGCTTTAGGCTCGGCAAGGAGTTCGCTCATAGGGCAGTTCCTCTTAGAGTCAATTATTCTCTCTTTCGTAGCGGTATTAATCGCCTTTGTATTGTTGGAGGTCTGTTTGCCTTATTTTAATAATCTGCTGGATATTAAAATCTTAATCGACTATAACTCATTTACTTTTTGGACTGTATTGGTAAGCCTGGCGCTAATTACAGGGTTTTTAGCTGGAAGCTATCCTGCATTTTATCTTTCTTCTTTTATTCCTGTTAAAGTACTTAAAGGATTTAAGGGAAGTTCGGAATCATTAAGCATTCGCCGGGTATTGGTTATTTTTCAGTTTAGCCTCTCCATTTGTATGATCATTTCTGCCATTGTAGTTTACACTCAAATCCAATATTTGAAGGACAAACCTTTAGGTTTTAATCAAAATTATATGGTTCAGCTTGATCTGGAAGGCGAATTAAAAAATCCTTCCCGCTTGCAGGCTTTTAAGGATAATTTAATCACGAACGGTGCAGTTGTTTCCGCAACTGAGTTTGCTAGCAATTTTACCGGCGGCGGCTCCATCACTGGTGATTTAAGCTGGCCCGGAAAAGCTGCAGACGATCATCCGATTATTAATTATAGAAGTACAGGTTTTGATTACATCAAAACGATTGGGAGCAAAATTATTTCCGGAAGGGATTTGTCAAAGTTATTTCCTGCTGATACTAGTACTTCGATTTTACTAAACGAATCTGCTGTAAAACGGATGGAACTAAAAAATCCAGTGGGTACCATTGTAACCTGGAACGATACAAAACTTAATGTGGTCGGTGTGGTAAAAGATTATTTTAACGAAAGTTTAGGTAAAATTGTTGAGCCCACGATCTTCTACTATAACGTGAATAA
This sequence comes from Bacteroidota bacterium, assembly GCA_037032985.1. Lineage (GTDB taxonomy): Bacteria > Bacteroidota > Bacteroidia > Sphingobacteriales > Sphingobacteriaceae > Pedobacter. The sequence continues at coordinate 108,083 of JAZBLB010000020.1, read as the reverse complement.
GAGTTCTGTACTATTGCTGCGCTTAAATCCTAACCAAAAACTAGGCAGCTCTATTCAAGCCATAACCAATATTAGTAAAGCATTTAATCCTGCTTATCCACCTCAAATCACTTTTGTAAACGATGGAATGAAAGAGAAGTTACAAAGCGAGCATTTGCTCAGTGTGCTCTCTAATATTTTCGGAGGTTTTGCCATTTTCATATCCTGCCTTGGTTTGCTCGGTTTAGCATTGTATATGGCAGAGCAACGAAGCAAAGAAATTAGTATCCGAAAGGTTTTGGGTGCTAATCTATCAGATATCCTTATCCTGCTTAATAAGGATTTTATGAAACTGGTAATCATCTCCAACATTATTGCTATTCCGGTAGCTTACTTTTTAGTAAGCCATTGGCTGCAAAAGTATGATTACAGAATTGCCATCAATCCATGGCCGTTTGTATTGGCACTACTGGCCTCTGTAATTATTGCTGTGCTAACCGTAAGCCTACAAACTTTTAAAGTGGCAAAGGCAAATGCTGTCGATGCTTTGAAATATGAATAGGATGGGAGAGGTTAGAGAAGAGGTTAAAGAAAAGGTTAGAAGGTTAAAGAAAAGGTCAGGTAAAAACGTATTGAAACGCCTGTTTAAAGTGAAATTTTAAATACTAACCTGCTATAACCCATACTATAACCTACGCTAACCCTCTAACCGATCCTAACCCATCCTCCACCTTCCGAGGTCTAGATACTTGATACTAAATACTTGATACTAAAAAGATGTTCAAACTCAATTTAAAAATCGCTTTGCGAAATCTTTGGAGAAACAAGGGGATAACTGCTATAAATGTTGGCGGTTTGGCCATTGCTTTGGCTGCATTTATTTTGGTAGCCATGTATTATCGCTATGAAACCAGCTATGATCAGACTAATCCTAATTATGAAAATATCTATGTAGTGGGTAGAATAGAGCCAGATTTTAAAACTAACTATACTTCTCCACCGCTGGCAAAAGTGATTAAGGAAAGTTTTCCAGAAGTAGAAAATGCTGGAATCACCAAGTTGAACCGTTCATGGGAACTGGCGATTAAAAATGGCAAAAATGCTGTTTTTACGAAGAATATTTTGCAGGCTGATTACCATGCTGCACAAATTCTAAATATCAAACCAATTGGGGGTTTGACCAAGCCATCTGGCGACGAGCGGCTCAGTTATCTGAGTGTTGAAAATATTCAGACGCTCTTTCCTCAGAAAAAAGACAACAAACCAGAATTGGTAAACTATGGGTCTTCTAAATCAGGAATTAGTGGGACAATTGCGGGCGCTATTGTAAATGATGCACATTCAAATTTTAGCGTCGATGGTGTTTCTATTGGTAATGAGATTGGAAAAGGAGAAGCATATGGCTATAATAATTATAATACGTACCTCCAGCTTAAGGCCGGAACAAATGTAAAAAATCTAGAAGAGAAAATTACCCTTTTATACCGAGCGGAGTTATTAAAAGGAGAAACTGACCGGAACACCATCGACGAGATAAAGCATGTATCTATCTTTTTGGATCCTTTGGCAAACCAGCATTTAAGACCTAAAGCAGGCAATGATACGCCATACAAAATGTTAATTGCGCTTTCCGTTCTTGGGGTTTTGATCTTGGTGATTGCCTGTATAAATTTTACCAACCTAAGTATTGCACAGGCTGCGAAACGGGCAAAAGAAGTCGGAATTAAAAAAGTAATGGGGGCTTACCGCTTTCACCTTACCATTCAGTTTTTAACCGAAATATTTATTCAATGTTTGGTAGCAACTATTTTGGCGCTGGTATTTGCAGAATCCGCTTTGCCATACTTTAACAATTTGTTTCAGGTTAAACTTTCTATCTGGCAGCTTGAAAATAACGTGCTTTGGCAATTGCCTTTAATTTTATGCCTGATCACAGTTATTGCCGGGATTTATCCTGCTTTGGTTTTATCTGGATTCAAGCCTGCGTTGGTGCTGAAAGGCAACTTCGCAACGAGTAAACAAAATTCATGGCTGCGGAATGGATTGCTGGTTTTTCAGTTTAGTATTGCTGTGATATTCATCATCGGTTTATTTATCATCAACTCGCAACTAAAATATATGCGGACTGAAGATTTGGGCTTTTCTCCCGGTCAGGTGGTTTTCGTTAAAAATGTTTCTTATTTCAGCAAACCTGATAAGTTTGAGCCGTTAAGGAACAAAATGCTGAATATTCCGGGGATAAAATCGGCAACTGTAGCTACTGATATTCCTGATGGTTCTGAAAGCGGATCTAATGGTTACGTTTTTGACGGTGAGCAGAAAAGTATAGATTTTGTCGACGTTGATTTTGATTATTTCGAAACGCTGAATATCAAGCTGAAAGATGGTCGCTTTTTTTCGAAAAATTTTCCTGCTGATACTGCAAATGCCGCTGTGATTAACGAAAGTACTGTTGCTAAATATGGGATGAAAAATCCTGTGGGTAAAATCATAAGAGGTTGCGGAATCGATTATAAGATTGTTGGTGTAGTGAGAGACTTTAAAGCGCAGGGTTTTGAAAGTGCGGTTCAACCCACAATCTATGCCATCAAAAATCCCTGTGGAAATGCTAAAATAAATATCATGCTCAATATTGATAATCAGAAAATGAGCGAAGTAATTGCTGCTTTAAAATCACAATGGTCCCAAATTAATACGCTAGACGGAGAAGATTTTAGGTATGAATTTTTGGATGGTTTATATGGCAAACTCTTCAAAAAACAAGAGCAACTCCAATCTGTATTTTTCGCTGCAGCACTCCTGACCATTTTCATCGCCATTTTAGGCTTATTCGCCTTTGCAAAATACATCACCAATGGTAGAATTAAGGAAATCGCGGTGCGGAAAATCTTGGGCGCAAGCGACGTGCAAATTTTCAAGTTGATTAACAGCTCATTTTTTATGATGGTGCTCATTGCCAATGTAATTTCATGGCCAATTGCGTTTGTGCTGGTTAAAATGTGGTTGACAACCTTTGCTTATAGAATTGATTTACCTGCCTTACCATTTGTTATAACTGGTCTAACTACCGTTTTATTAACTGTGATAACGGTAAGCATTCAGGCTAGAAAAGCAGTGAAAGCTAACCCGGTCGATGCTTTGAAATATGAATAGGATGGGAGGAGTTAGAGAAGAGGTTAGAAGGTTATGGAAGAGGTTAGAAGGTTAAAGAAAAGGTTAGGTAAAAAACGTGTTGAAACTCCTGTTAAAAGTGAAATTTTAAATATTAACCTGCTAACACATACTAACCCATCCTCCACCTTCTAAGGTCTAAATACTTGATACTAAATACTTGATACTAAAAAATGTTCAAACTCAATTTAAAAATCGCTTTGCGAAACCTTTGGAAGAACAAGGGCTTTACGTTAATTAACTTAGGTGGATTGGCAATTGGCATGGCTTGTTGTTTAATGCTGTTGCTGTATGTAAACTATGAGTGGAGTTATGATAAACAGTTTAAGAATTTAGATCAGGTTTATTTTGCCAAATTGAAATTAAAAATTAATGGTGAGTTGATGACCACCGGTGCAGTACCTTATAAATTAGCAAAATCTGCTTCGGAAGAAATTCCGGGAATTAAAAGTGCAGCCAGGTTGTACGCGCAAAATGGTCAGAAATTATTCAGTCATAATCAGAATAAGTTTAAGTTGAACTCCTTTTTCGTGGATAAATCGTTTCTAAGTATCTTAAATTATAGATTTCTTTATGGTAACGCAGTAACTGCGCTCAATGAACCAGCGTCAGTTTTAATCACCTCCACTACCGCTAAGAAACTTTTCGGAAGCGAAGATATTGTAGGGCAAAGTATAAGGTGGGATAACCAAAAACTGCTGAAAGTATCTGCTGTGATTGAGGATTTGCCCAAAAATCAAACGATACAATTTGATGTTTTGCAGCCTTGGTCATTTTTAGAACAAATAGATCCGCAAGTTCCTGTTACAGGCTGGGGAAGTATTGATTGTAATACCATATTTCAACTGAAAGATAACGTCATGGCCCAGGATGTAAATGATCGGTTGAAAAATTTCATTGTAGCTAAAAATCCAGAAAGTAAATCCTATGTCTATCAGCCCTTCCTTTTTCCATTAAATAAGTCGCACTTATGGAATGAATTTAAAAATGGAGAAGTTGTAGGCGGTAGGATAGATCAGGTAAGGTTATTTGCTTTTTTGGGTTTGTGTGTTTTGCTTATTGCCTGCATCAACTACATGAATTTATCTACGGCACGTTCTGAAAAACGCGCAAGAGAAGTGGGAGTTAGAAAGGCTTTAGGCTCGGCAAGGAGTTCGCTCATAGGGCAGTTCCTCTTAGAGTCAATTATTCTCTCTTTCGTAGCGGTATTAATCGCCTTTGTATTGTTGGAGGTCTGTTTGCCTTATTTTAATAATCTGCTGGATATTAAAATCTTAATCGACTATAACTCATTTACTTTTTGGACTGTATTGGTAAGCCTGGCGCTAATTACAGGGTTTTTAGCTGGAAGCTATCCTGCATTTTATCTTTCTTCTTTTATTCCTGTTAAAGTACTTAAAGGATTTAAGGGAAGTTCGGAATCATTAAGCATTCGCCGGGTATTGGTTATTTTTCAGTTTAGCCTCTCCATTTGTATGATCATTTCTGCCATTGTAGTTTACACTCAAATCCAATATTTGAAGGACAAACCTTTAGGTTTTAATCAAAATTATATGGTTCAGCTTGATCTGGAAGGCGAATTAAAAAATCCTTCCCGCTTGCAGGCTTTTAAGGATAATTTAATCACGAACGGTGCAGTTGTTTCCGCAACTGAGTTTGCTAGCAATTTTACCGGCGGCGGCTCCATCACTGGTGATTTAAGCTGGCCCGGAAAAGCTGCAGACGATCATCCGATTATTAATTATAGAAGTACAGGTTTTGATTACATCAAAACGATTGGGAGCAAAATTATTTCCGGAAGGGATTTGTCAAAGTTATTTCCTGCTGATACTAGTACTTCGATTTTACTAAACGAATCTGCTGTAAAACGGATGGAACTAAAAAATCCAGTGGGTACCATTGTAACCTGGAACGATACAAAACTTAATGTGGTCGGTGTGGTAAAAGATTATTTTAACGAAAGTTTAGGTAAAATTGTTGAGCCCACGATCTTCTACTATAACGTGAATAAGAGTTCTGTACTATTGCTGCGCTTAAATCCTAACCAAAAACTAGGCAGCTCTATTCAAGCCATAACCAATATTAGTAAAGCATTTAATCCTGCTTATCCACCTCAAATCACTTTTGTAAACGATGGAATGAAAGAGAAGTTACAAAGCGAGCATTTGCTCAGTGTGCTCTCTAATATTTTCGGAGGTTTTGCCATTTTCATATCCTGCCTTGGTTTGCTCGGTTTAGCATTGTATATGGCAGAGCAACGAAGCAAAGAAATTAGTATCCGAAAGGTTTTGGGTGCTAATCTATCAGATATCCTTATCCTGCTTAATAAGGATTTTATGAAACTGGTAATCATCTCCAACATTATTGCTATTCCGGTAGCTTACTTTTTAGTAAGCCATTGGCTGCAAAAGTATGATTACAGAATTGCCATCAATCCATGGCCGTTTGTATTGGCACTACTGGCCTCTGTAATTATTGCTGTGCTAACCGTAAGCCTACAAACTTTTAAAGTGGCAAAGGCAAATGCTGTCGATGCTTTGAAATATGAATAGGATGGGAGAGGTTAGAGAAGAGGTTAAAGAAAAGGTTAGAAGGTTAAAGAAAAGGTCAGGTAAAAACGTATTGAAACGCCTGTTTAAAGTGAAATTTTAAATACTAACCTGCTATAACCCATACTATAACCTACGCTAACCCTCTAACCGATCCTAACCCATCCTCCACCTTCCGAGGTCTAGATACTTGATACTAAATACTTGATACTAAAAAGATGTTCAAACTCAATTTAAAAATCGCTTTGCGAAACCTTTGGAAGAATAAGGGCTTTACGCTAATTAACCTAGGTGGATTGGCAATTGGTATGGCTTGTTGTATGATTTTATTATTATATGTTGCCTATGAATATGGATACGACAGGCAATTCAAAAATATTGATAAAACTTATGTAGCATATACCAATATGGAGGCTAATGGCAAAATATTTAGCTGGGCCTGGACACCTGGATTACTTGCTCCAAATTTAGCTACAAACACACCTGATGTTGCTTATGCTGCACGTTCTACATATCCCAATTCACAGTTAATCAGTAATGGCGATATTAAGGTTAAAGGTATCTGTGTATTTGCTGATCCCTCATTTCTTAAAATACTAGATTACAAATTTATAGATGGTAATCAGGAAAGTGCTTTGAAAAACATTAATTCTGTGATTCTAACAAAATCACTCGCTGAAAAATTATTTGGAAAAAAGAATCCAATTAATCAGGTTCTAAAACTAGATAATAAGGAGCCCCTTAAGGTAGAGGCAGTAATCGAAGATTTGCCAGCTAACAACTCTTTAGTGTTTGATTATATTTTGCCTTGGAAATTGTATGAAAAGAGAGAGCCGTGGACTTTGAAAAATGGCTGGGGAAGCAATTTTTGTTTAACATTAGTTCAACTGAAAGACGCTAATCTCTTTAATCAGACAAATGGTGCAATTAAGGATATCTATCATAGAAATGAATCAGATGTAACAAATCAAGCATTTCTGCACCCATTAGCGAAGTGGCATCTTTATGGTGATTTTGAGAATGGCAAATCCATAGGAGGCAGGATAGACCAGCTGAGGATCTTTTTTTTACTTGCTTTCTGTATCCTCCTCATCGCTTGTGTAAATTTTATGAATCTTTCTACGGCGCGTTCCGAAAAGCGGGCTAGAGAAGTGGGGGTCAGGAAGGCAATTGGTTCTTCCAGAAATTCCTTGGTTTACCAATTCATGGTCGAAAGTCTACTCATGACATTTATTGCGGCAGTGGTTGCCTTTGTATTAGTCGAAGTTAGTCTGCCATACGTTAACAATCTCCTCAATATCAAGTTAATCATCCAGTATGAGAATTGGAAATATTGGACCATCCTTTTCTCTTTGATTTTGATAACGGGAATAATGGCAGGAAGCTATCCGGCATTTTACCTGTCATCTTTTGAGCCAGTGAAAGTGCTAAAGGGCTTACGTTTGGGGTCTGGAACGGGTATTTCGTTTCGTAAAGCGTTGGTTGTTTTTCAATTCGTTTTTGCTGCATGTTTGATTGTTTACACTGTCGTAATCTATCAGCAAATAAATTTTATTAAGAATAAACCTATAGGTTATAAAAATGATAACCTGATTCAGCTATTTGTTGAAGGCAATCTTCGCAATAGACCTAAGCAGGAACTACTAAAGGAAAGATTGCTAAAGTCTGGTGCGGCAACACATATCTCAACAATGAGCATGAACATTGATAACGGTGGAAATAACACGTCAGACTTAAGCTGGCCGGGCAAGAATCCCAATGATAATGTATTATTCAATGAACGAGGGATAGGATACGATTTCGTGAAGACAATAGGAACCGAACTTATTGAGGGACGAGAATTCCAACCGAATTTTAACGATTCCACAAGCTTAATTATAAATGAGGCTGCTGTTAAGATAATGGGATTAGAAAATCCTATTGGAAAAGTGATTAATTGGGGAGATAAACGGTGTAAAATAATTGGCTTAATGAAAGATTTTGTTGTGGAGTCTCCTTACGAAAAGGTAGCGCCCATGGTATTTTATCCATCATATTTTAATGATGTTAATGTGATCCTTATTAAGCTAGATCCGAAGCAAAATATTAGCGCTTCAGTCAAAAACATCGACGCGATAGTCAAAGAAATTAATCCGGCCTATCCCGTTAACAAAAGTTTCGTAAATCAATCGTTCGAAGCCAAGTTCAAAAATGAACAACTTCTGGGAACGCTCTCTAATTGGTTCGGTAGTTTTGCCGTTTTCATCTGCTGCTTAGGATTATTAGGATTAGCCCTATTTATGGCAGAACAGCGTAAAAAGGAAATCAGCATCAGAAAAGTTTTAGGCGCGAGTACCGGTAGCATTCTTGTTTTGTTAAATAAAAACTTCGTAAAACTCGTATTTATTGCCAATTTTATTGCATTTCCACTAGCTTATTTTATAATCAATAAATGGCTCAGTGCTTTTGAATACCGTGTTTCAATATCATTTCTGCCATTTGCATTAGCCGCTTTTATTTCGGTTTTAATTGCCGTAATAACTGTCAGCCTCCAAACTTTTAAGGTGGCGAAGGCAAATGCTGTTGATGCTTTGAAATATGAATAGGATGGGAGAAGTTAGGGAAAAGAGGTTAGGGAAAAGAGGTTAGGGTAAAAGGTCAGAAGGTTAGAGAAAAGGTTAGGTAGACGGATTAAAACGCTATTTAAAGTGAAATTTAAATCTAACCTGCTAATCTATACTAACCTACGCTAACCGATCCTAACCAATCCTCCATCTTTGGAGGTCTAGATACTTGATACTAAATACTTGATACTAAATACTTGATACTAAAAAAATGTTCAGACTTAATTTAAAAATCGCCTGGCGAAACCTTTGGAAAAACAAGGGATATACATTTATTAACGTGCTTGGTCTTTCGATCGGAATGGCGAGCTGTATCCTAATTTTTATTTTTATTCGGTATCAGATGAGTTTTGATCAGGATTTTAAAAATGAAGAAAGGATTTTTCGCATCACCACAAACTGGACTACTGTAGACGGCTTTTTTGAGTCGGAGGGCGTTCCAAAACCAGCTCCAGCTGCTTTAAGGAACGATTTTAAAAATGAAATTGAAAAAGTTGGTGCAATTCGCCAGGATGGTGGGATTATAAAAGTGAAAGATGATGCGGGTAAAGACCGCGTAAAACTATTAGAAGATGTCTTTTACGCCGAACCTGAATTTTTTCAGATCATGAGTTTCAAGTGGCTCCAGGGAAATCCTGTTCAAGCACTGAGCGAACCTAATACCGTCGTATTATCTAAAGATATGGCCAGTAAACTTTTTGGCGACTGGCATCAGGCCGTTGGAAAAACGATCAATTACCAAAACAGGGAAAATTTCAGGGTGACAGGTATTTTACAGGATATCCCGGAGAATAGTTCTTTCCCGCTAAGTATTGTGGTTTCCTACAAGACCTTTCAAGGGTATAAGGATGAAAAATTTACGGAGTGGGGAAATACCTCTTCAAATGATCAATGCTTCTTCTTACTTAAAAGTGGCGTGTCTATCGAACAAATTAAAGGTGCATTGCCAAAGTTCTCAACAAAGTACTTTGAGAAAAATGCATCTTCCCAAGAAGAAATTAGTGCACAGGCGCTTACTGATATCCACTATAATGAGGATTTGGGAAATTTTGCAAATAAAAGCGTACCTAAAAAAGAGCTTTACGGCCTCGCCATCATCGGTGCATTTTTATTATTGACTGCCTGCATAAATTTCATAAATCTTGCTACAGCGCAGGCGGTAAGCAGAAGTAAAGAAGTTGGAGTAAGAAAAGTAATGGGAAGCTTAAGAAAGCAATTGGTTTTCCAGTTTCTTACCGAAACACTAACCATTAGTGTGTTTTCGTTACTCGTTGCTTGTGTGTTAACGGAAGCTGCTTTACCAGGAATGAGGGGCTTATTTAATGAGGATATTTCGTTCAGCATCATTCAACATCCCATCATTTTCATTTTTATGATCGGCTTGGTGTTGACCGTAAGTTTTCTCGCAGGTTTTTATCCGGCAATGGTCATGTCTGGTTTTAGCCCTGCTTTGGCAATCAAAAATAAGGTTACGGCAAATGCAGGAGGTCTCAGCTTGCGGAAGGTGCTGGTTGTGCTACAATTTACCATTACCATAATTCTGATCATCGGTACACTCGTTGTCTTAAATCAAATGAAATATACGAGAGAGAAGCCCCTGGGTTTTAATCCATCTGCCATTGCAATGGTGAGTGTACGGAATGATAGTCTGAGTGTTTTAAAATACAATATTTTCCAGGAGCGAGTTGCAAAAATTCCAGGGGTGCTACTTACCAGCTTTTGCAGAACGCCACCATCCTCCCACAATAATAACGAAACGAATTTTAAGTATAACGGTACGGAAACTGCGAACTTTCAGGTGAACACAAAGCTTGCGGATGAACATTACTTCAAAACGTTTGGTTTAACTTTCATTGCCGGAAAAGGCTTTTCAAAAAGCGATACGATCAAAGAACTGGTGGTTAATGAAACCACTTTGAAAAAACTTAATGTGGTCAATTTCAATGATGCTTTAGGTAAACAGATCAATATATGGGGTAAAAAGGGAACTATTGTAGGTGTGGTAAAAGATTTCAACAATTTAAGCTTGCACGAGCCTATATCGCCGGTAGTCATTGCTCCTGTAAAAGAAAATTACCGCAACCTGGCTGTTAAAATGGAAAGTAAGCAGATCATGGCGATTATGCCTCAGATCGAAAAAATCTGGAATGAAACCTTTCCTGAAAATTTCTATAGCTCATCTTTTGTTGAAGATGATATTAGCCAGTATTACGAACTGGAACGGATTATGGGTACACTTTTCAAAGTTTTTGCAGGTGTAATTATCTTCATTTCATTTATTGGTTTATTTGGATTAATTTCTTTCGTAGCCACTCAGAGAACGAAGGAAGTTGCCATACGTAAAGTACTGGGCGCATCTACATTAGAAGTGGTTAAAATGCTTAACGGCTCATTCTTAATGATGGTATTTATGGCAAATATTGTGGCTTGGCCATTGGCTTATTTATTGGTTTCTAAATGGCTTTCGAGTTTTACCTACCGGATTGATCTGAGTATCTGGCCATTTATAATCGCGCTGGTTATTTCAATGCTGATTACACTCGTTACCGTTTCTATCCGCTCTTATAAAGCTGCGGTTTCCAATACAATTGATGCACTTAAATATGAATAGCATGGGCCTAGGGAAAAGTTTAGTGGGAGTATGGAAGAGGTTAGGTGAAAACGTTGTTAACTCCCTTTCTAAATTAGCCTTACACGACTAACACTAATCTGCTAAACGATAAAGTGCTAACCGTCGCTAAACTTATAACTCTCTTTCCTGATACTTGATGCTAACTACTTGACACTAACTACTCGATACTAACTACCTGACACCAACAAAATGTTCAAACTCAACTTAAAAATCGCTTTGCGTAACCTCTTCAAAAACAAGGTTTATACGGCCATCAATATTGGAGGGTTAGCAATTGGACTAACGGCTTTTGTGTTAATGATGTTATACATTAATCACGAAGAAAGTTATGATACTTGGTCACCTGATTTAAAGAATGTCTATCAAATCCGCGAGAAGCATGATTTTTCTACTCCTGATAACAAGGAGCATTGGCAAGATGCCACTGATAGTAGAATGGCAGCTTTGGTAAGAGAAAACATTCCACAGGCCATAGCTGTAACAAGAGTAGATCAGGAATGGGAATGGAATACCGGCTATTCAGTCAAAATTGATCATGCAGATCCGGTAATGATTCAAAAAATTAAAGATGCAGACAGTAGCTTTTTTCATGTCTTTAAGCATCAGTTTCTGCAAGGCGATGCATCAACTGCGTTTCGTACCCCAAAATCAATTGTATTGAAGGAAAGCGTTGCCCTCAAGCTATTCGGTACGGATAGGGTTTTAGGGAAAACAGTAAAAATAGTATTATGGAGAAGTGATCCCGGACAAGAATTGACCGTTACTGGTGTAGTTAAAGAACCTGAAACGCCACAATCCGTAGGCTTTAATGCCATCATGAGGACGGGTAATAAGGATAACGACCCTGACAATATTACAGCGAAACACTTTTGCCAGGTTTATGCCAGAATGAATGATGCCTTAGATACCCTGTTGCTTAATAAAACGTTGCAAAATATTTACGTGGGCGCTAAAAAAGCTGCCTTTGCCAAAGAAAAAAGGAATTACGACGATTACTATAAAGATGGTAGAACACCTGGTTTGATGGCGGTACAATTAACCGCTGTTCACGCTAACCCACCATTAAAAATCAGCTGGAAGGATAAGCTGAAACCTATAGTAGGCATTTCTATGTTCTTACTTTTAGTTTCAGTAATCAATTTTGTAAACCTGGCTACAGCCCAATCTATTCAAAGGGCTAAAGAAGTTGGGGTAAAGAAAGTATTAGGTGCCAATAAGCGTCAATTGCTGATCCAGTTTCTATTCGAATCTGCTTTGCAAAGTATAACTTCCCTGTTTTTGTGTGTGGTGTTGGTTGAAGTTGTGTTGCCTGCATTTAATCAAAATTTCGATGTAACATTAAGTTTTTGGCACAATTCTAGGTTATGGATGATGATTTTACAGTTAATCGTATTGTTTATCTTGGTTACCTTACTTGCTGGTTTCTATCCTGCTTGGGTGTTATCTAATTACAATCCGGTTTCTGTGTTGAAGGGGAACTACGGAAGCGGTTTAAAAGGGACTGCATTGCGCAACGCGTTAGTAGTTTTTCAATTCGTTATTTCGGTTACCTTCATCATCTCCATCGGCGTGATGTACCAGCAAACAAAATATGTGAGTAACAAAGATCTAGGATTCGAGAAAGGAAATTTGATCAACATTAAATCTAACTACGAAGAAAAATTTGCTGAGCGTTTAAGAAAAGTATCTGGAGTAAAATACGTGGCCACCACTACACAGGTCTTGGGAAATGCGTTCAATATACCAGAGGAGATTACTTATAAAGATAGTAAGGTTTCTTTAAATACTGTTACTGTAACTATAGATGCCTTACCAGCCCTTGGCGTAAAAGTATTGGAGGGAAGAGTTTTCGCTAAAGAATATAAACAGGATACCATGAATTCGGTAGTTCTCAATGAAAGCGCCGCTAGATTGATCGATAAACATCCTGTTGGTAAGATGTATGATGTGAATAGGGAAAACGAAAAATACACTTTTCAGATTGTCGGAGTAATTAAAGATTATCATAATGAAGGTTTTGATAAAGCAGTTTTGCCAACCATTTATAAGGTTACGCATTTAGGTGGCATGTCTAGCACCAATAATTTGTTGGTCCGGTTTGATACTGCAAATGGAGGGGAAGTGATCAGAAAAATTGAAGCAGAATGGAAAGTATTATATCCAGACTATCCAATGGTGTATGTTACGATGAAAGACTCATTAGATAAAATTCTGGAAGAGAATAACCGCTTCATGAACATGATCATCCTGTTTAGCTTAATTTCTGTTTCGCTTTCCCTTTTGGGCTTATTTGCATTGTCAACTTTTGTGGCAAAGCGGAGGACAAAAGAGGTAGCCGTTCGAAAAGTATTGGGTGCCTCAAACATGGAAATTGTCAATCTGCTAAATAAATCTTTTTTTATTTTAGTGGTCATTGCAAACCTAATCAGCTGGCCTATTGCCTACATTCTTATTAAGAAATGGTTAGATGGTTTTGCTTATCGAATAGAAATGCCTGTTCTCCCGTTTCTGATCGCAACTACAGCATCCCTAATTATCGCAGTATTAACTGTAAGTATACAAGCAAGAAAAACTGCAGTCGCTGATCCTGTTAAAGCACTTAAATATGAATAGTAGGTTACTTTTGGGGTAGGGAAAGGGTTATTCGGTTATGGAAGAGGTTAGGGTTGGTTAGAGGGTTAAGGGGTATGGAAGAGGTTAGGTAGTAACATGTTGAAACTCATAATTTCAATAAGCCTTAAACTAACAACACTAATCTGCTAAACCGCAAACCAACGCTAAACTTATAACCCTCTTTCCAGATACTTGATACTAACTATTTGATACTAAAAACTTAATGCTAACTACCTGATACTAGCTACCTGATACCAACAAAATGTTCAAACTCAATTTAAAAATCGCATGGCGAAACTTATGGAAAAATAAGGGCTACACCTTTATTAATGTTATGGGGCTATCCATTGGCATGGCGAGTTGTATTGTCATTTTTTTATTTATCCGCCACCAGTTGAGCTTTGATGAAGGCTTTAAAAACGAAGGTAGCATTTATAGAGTGGTAACGGATTGGAAGTACGATGCCTTCGATGATCATTCTGCAGGCGTTCCAATTCCCGCTTTTAAAGTTGCAAAAGAAGAAATTGTAGGGTTAGAGAAAACTGCAGCCATTATTAAAAGAGGCGAGATTGTAAAAGTAAAAGATAGAAGCGGAAATATTCTGATCAAAAATGATGAAGATGTTTATTATGCTGAGCCAGAATTCTTTGAGATTTTCAGTATCAATTGGAGCTTGGGCAATTTAAAGCAAGCCTTGAGTGAGCCCAACACCGTTGCGCTATCAGCAGAAATGGCAATAAAGTATTTCAAAAGCCCGCAAAATGCCATTGGCAAAAATATTTCTATTGGAACGAAAACTGAATTGAAGGTGACAGGAGTTTTTGAAGATATGCCTCAGAATAGCAGCTTCCCTTTGAAAATAGTCATCAGTTATCAAACTTTTCCAGATCGAAACAACGATTGTTGGGATTGTGTGGGTTCTTCTAACGAATTATATGTATTGTTAAAAGATGGCTTAAAAACAGAAGATATTGAAACATCTCTAGATAAGTTTAATACCATTCATTATAAAAATCAACATGTTTCAGGCAACATGCATCACAGACTAGAAGCGTTGAGAGACATTCATTATAGCGAACGGTATGGCAATTTCGCTGAAAAGTGGATAAGCAAACGCGAAATCTACGGTTTAATTATTATCGGGCTATTTTTGATCCTAACGGCCTGTATCAATTTTATTAATTTAAGCACTGCCCAAGCAATAAATCGGGCAAAAGAAGTTGGTGTCAGGAAAGTAATGGGAAGCATGCGAAAACAATTGATCATTCAGTTTCTAACCGAAACCTTTATTGTGGCACTCATTGCGATGCTTATTGCCTGCGTTTTGGCAGAACTTTGCCTTCCTCAATTGCAAAATCTGTTAAAAGATGCTTTCACACTGAGCCTGTTTAAACATCCAATAATTTTTGTATTTATGTTTTTGCTAGTGCTATTCGTCGGCTTTTTGGCTGGCTTCTATCCCTCCTTAATCATGTCTGGATTTAGTCCTGCCCTGGCCATCAAAAATAAAGTAGCGTTAAATAATGGTGGACTTGGCCTTCGCAAAACGCTGGTGATCGTACAATTTACGATTGCTATAATTTTGATTATCAGTACTATAGTGGTGGTCAAACAAATGGATTATGTACAGCATAAATTTCTTGGCTTCAATGCAAATGAAGTAATGATAGTGAGCATCCCTACAGATAGTGCAAATTTAAGTAAGCAGAATACTTTTCGCGAACGGATATCGAAGCTCGCTGGCGTTTCAGAAGTAAGCTTTTGCCAGGATCCACCATTATCTGGAAATGTAAATTCATCCGATTTTACATTCAACGGCATTAAAAATAAGGATTTCGAAGTAAGACGACTTAAAGCTGATGAGAATTATTTTAAGTTGTTTGATTTACCCATAATTGCGGGGAAAATTTTTGCGAAAAGCGATACTGCCACTGGCTATGTCGTTAATGAAACATTTTTGCGTAAGGTGCACATTAACAATCCTGAACAAGCACTTGGTAAGTTGATTAATGCTACCGGGCGAGACATTCCTATCGTAGGCGTGGTAAAAGATTTCAATGATAAATCATTAAAGGAGAGTATTTCAGGGCTTGCCATTTCGGCAGGAAAGAATCAATATTATCGTGCTGCAATAAAAATCGATGCTGATGAACTGTTGGGAACTAAGAAAGAAATCGAGAAGTTGTGGAACAATATGTTTCCAAATAACGTGTATTATTGCTTTTTTGCGAACGATCGAATCAATGGATATTATGAAACTGAACAAATCATGAGTATACTATTTAAAGTGTTTGCCGGGGTAATTATTTTTATATCTTTCATTGGTTTATTTGGGCTGATGTCTTTCGTAGCCACTCAGCGTACCAAAGAGATGGCCATTAGAAAAGTTTTGGGAGCTACTACTTTGCAGTTAGTAAAAATGCTAAATGGATCTTTTCTGCTGATGGTTTTTATTGCTAACATAGTGGCATGGCCCCTTGCTTATTTACTTGTAAACGCGTGGCTTAACGGATTCGCCTATCGGATGGAATTGGATGTTTGGCCATTTTTGTTAGCGATGCTGATCTCCATGCTAATTACTTTGGTTACCGTAAGTTTCCGTTCCCTAAAAGCAGCCAGGACAAATGCCATTGATGCCCTTAAATATGAGTGAAGGAAAAGAGTGGGTTAGGGTTGGTTAGGGGTTAGATAAGGTAGCCTCAGTTAAAGAATTTGTTGTAGTTATAAATGCAAAACCCTGATTTGAAGCTTAATTTTCTAATAATAGTATTGAACTTAAATAAACGATGAAACACCACATATATTTAAAAAAGACGAGCAATCTGGGTCTAATTTCTTTGCGTTACTTGTTAAAACCATAATTCACTATAACTAACCTGCTAACCCCCTAACCTTTTTCTAACCTTGTTTATATAAACTGACCTTCTAATCTCATAACCTTTTTCTCACCCTTTTTTCTCACCCTTTTTTAACTAATTACTCGATCCTCAACACTCGATACCACTCCAATATGATAGAACTAAAAAACATCGAAAAATACTACGCAAGCAAAGGCATAAAACACTATGTATTGCGTCACGTTACCACCACCATTAAACAAGGCGAATTTGTGTCCATTATGGGGCCATCTGGGGCCGGGAAATCAACATTGCTAAACATTCTTGGGATGCTGGAAGAACCAACATATGGCACTTATGAATTTTTAGGTGAGGATGTGACTACGTTAAATGAAAAGAAGCGAATAGAACTCTACCGAAACCACATCGGTTTTGTATTTCAGGCTTACCATTTAATTGATGAAATGACGGTTTATGAAAACATCGAAGCACCCTTGCTCTATAAAAAAATTGGCGGCGCGGAGCGAGCGAGTAGAATCGCTGATTTACTGGATCGTTTCAATATCGTTGCCAAGAAAGATTTATTTCCTAATCAACTCTCCGGCGGACAACAGCAATTAGTCGGAATTGCAAGGGCCTTAGCTGCCCAGCCTTCAATTATTCTGGCTGATGAGCCGACCGGAAATCTTCAATCTGCTCAGGCAGAAGAAATTATGCAGTTATTTCAAAAATTAAATAAAGAAGATGGCATCACCATTATCCAGGTAACGCACTCCGAAAAAAATGCGCAATATGGAAGTCGTATCTTAAACATTGCAGACGGTGTCGTAAAAGATGATATCGCTATTTCAGCAATTTAAGGAAGCTTCACTTTGAATATTCGGTAAGGATAGTCTGTCCTATCCTTGCCTTTATTGTATTTCGACTGTCTGTTCAATTGCGAGCAACTTAGGTACAAATAGCCATCACTGCCAAGGCCAAAAGAATCTGGCCAACTCAGCCTTTTATTAGTAACAAGGGTATGTAATTTACCATCGGGGCTAACATATTTAATTGAATAATCAGGTGATGAGCTTAAAAATATATTTCCTTTTTTATCCGCAATCATTCCATGGCAAACACCAGTTTCAGCAACCATTTCCACCGCATTACTGACATCATTTTCCGCCAATTTTATATTAGCTAAAACCGCCGTTTTGATGCGGTAAAGTTTAGTTTGATTAATAGCCCTGAAATAAAAATATTCATTATTCTTGTTTAGCGCTATTCCATTCACATTCGAACTGAATGGCTTGCCTGCATCATCAACCACATCTCGGTTGTCTAAATGAAGTACAAAATTTGGATTGGCCATTGTAGATTTGTCTTTTTGCAACACCACTCTTGATTTTCCGCTTTTCAAATCTAAAATTACGATGGCACTTAAACCTGGATCTGATAGATAAGCGAGTTGTTTATCATGGTCAACAACTACATCGTTTAACGCACTTTTGTCTTTTGGCAGATCTTCAAAATGGTAAACGCTCACCACTTTGTTATTGGATAAATTGATTTCCAATAACTTAAACTGACCATCTTTCTTTTGCGTTTGGCTGCCTCCAAAAATTGAAGCACCACCTGCGGGCTTGGAATCTAAGACCCATAAATAATTCTGCTCATCCGCATACAAATCCTGCACATTCACAAAATGGTTTTTGGTATTATTGCTGTCAACTTTATTCCATTCAACGTCTGGGAAAGGCTTCCGCTGTCCGTTCACAATCTCTGTTAACCCGTAAAGATAAGGCTCATGTTTTGGGAATGAAACAAATAAACGATTACGCTGAGCCGACACGGCAACGCCGATGGGCTGATTTTTGCCAAATGAGACCACCTCCAGTAATTTTGATTTTTGCGCCATGCCGGTAAATGTTAAAAAGTGGAGCGTAACCAAAAACAAAAAAGTATATCGTTTCATAAAACTATGATTTCTTAATAAATTAACTTAAAACCAACCCTTAATGTTTTATATTCGATTTCGAAGTTTACATCAGGTTAAAGATTTATAAATCAGCTATACATTTTACTCCTGTTAAAATTACCTTTGTTACATGCAAAAATCTTTCACCGACCAAATGGGGAGGGAAGTTACCTTCGATTTCCCGCCAAAACGAATCATCTCCCTGGTGCCTTCCCAAACCGAACTGCTATTTGATTTGGGTTTAGACGAAGAACTTATCGGGTTAACCAAGTTTTGCATCCATCCGATTGAAAAATTTGCTGGTCGCACTAAAGTTGGCGGAACTAAAAAGCTAAATATCGACCTAATAAAAGAGTTGAAACCAGACTTAATTATTGGGAATAAGGAAGAAAACACGCAAAGCGATATTGAAGAACTCGCCGAATATTTTCCGGTTTGGATGAGTGATATTTTTACCCTGGCAGATGCGAAAATTACTATTGATCAAATTGGTGAAATTGTAAACAGAGCACCTGAAGCGGATTATTTGAATCACTTGATTACTGCTGGTTTTAATGATTTACAAACCCTTGCTCTGCAGCATCATATCGATAAAAAAGTAGTTTACATGATCTGGCGTAAACCTTATATGGCCGCAGGCAAAGATACTTTCATTGATGATGTTTTGATGTTGAATGGAATGACAAATGTAATCACGGAATCGCGCTATCCCGAGATAAATTTAGCCGAACTGCAAGCTTTAAATCCCGCCTTGATCTTACTTTCATCAGAGCCTTATCCCTTTGGCTTAAAGCATATAACGGAAATTCAGTCGGCTATTCCTAAGGCTAAAATTATGCTTGTTGATGGCGAAATGTTTAGCTGGTACGGTAGCAGGCTGGTAAAGGCGGTGCAATATTTCTTCGAATTCCAGAAAGAACTTTACTAGCTTTAAGTTTTTACAAATTGTCGCGTTCCTTTACTTCACTTCGTTTACCCCCATATGAAAAAACTATTATTACTATCTCTATTTGTTGCGATTTTTTCCGGTTGTACATCTTTCAAAGATTTGAATACGGCCAAACAGGCAACTGCTACCGGAACCATTCACAAAATTGGCATGACCACCTTTCAGTATGGAACACACTTGCTTAAAACAGAAAATAAGACTTATGCGTTGCGAAGCGATGCCATCAAACTCGATGAATACCTGAATAAAAAGGTAACCGTAAAAGGGAAGAAGGTTAAAGGCTATCCGCTGGAAGGTGGACCTGAACTTTTAGATGTCTACCTGATTAAATTTTAATTAGCCATTCTGCTTTTTATCTTTAGGCCAGGCTAGTTCATTTGCTGCTTTTTCAAACCCGAATAAAAGCAATGTTTTTGTTAATTAAACCCGATTGACGCAAAAAGCCCCGGTTTTTTTCCGGGCTTGCAGCAAAAAGCGGGGCTGCTGAAACCGATTTGCGCTGAACCTGCTTTTCTAATTACTTTTAAATAAAATTTTTCTCCCTCAAAATTAGTGACTTAGCTTTTCTGACCGAAAATTATAGATAAAATTAGTGAGATACCTTTTGATTATTCAATCTTGTTTCTATCTTTGCAGTCCTTACAACATCCTAACTGCGGATGTGGCGTAATTGGTAGCCGCACCAGACTTAGGATCTGGCGCTTCACGGCGTGGGGGTTCGAGTCCCTTCATCCGCACTATAAATGAAGCCGTTTTGAGTTAATCGAAACGGCTTCGTTTTTTTTAAAAACATTGATTAACAAAAATTGATGTGCTGTTAAATTAGAAAGATATGTGCCATTTGTCTCAAATCTCATATCTTGATATTCAAATCTGATCGCACATCCTAATACTCATATCTGAAAAAAATGGATATTACACAGGAAAAAACCGGCAACTTAAATGCTGTTGTAAAAATCAAAATCGCACCTGCTGATTACAGTGCTAAAGTAGAAAAGGCCATTAAAGATCAGGCAAAAAAAGCACAATTACCAGGCTTCCGTAAAGGAATGGTTCCTCCTGCCCACATTAAAAAAATGTACGGCAAAAGTATTTTGGTAGAAGAAGTAAACAACCTGTTAAACGATACTTTATCTAACTACATTGCTGAAGAAAAATTAGAAATTTTAGGTCAGCCTTTGCCTCAGTTAGAAAACGAGCGTGAGTTTAAATGGGACAACACAGACGAGTTTGAGTTTGATTATGAGCTAGGTTTAGCACCTGCTTTTGATGTAAATATCTCTTCTAAAGATAAATTTACTGAATATGTAATCAAAGCTGATCAGGAGACTTTAGAAAGCCGGATCAAAAATATCCGCCGCAGTTATGGCAAAATGACTAACCCTGAGGTTGCTGCTGAAGGTGATGTGTTATATGCTGAGTTGGTGCAATTGGGTGCTGATGGTGCTATTTTTGAAGGTGGAATTAACAATACCGCTACTTTACGTTTAGACTTGATCAAAGACGAAGAGATTTTGAAAACCTTAGTTGGTTTGAAAAAAGACGATGTGGTAACCATTAACCTTGTAAAAGCACTTGATGATAACGCTGCAGTTGCAAAAGCCTTAAATATTTCTGAAGAAGATGTGGCTGACTTAAAATCTGACTTCCAGCTAACGGTTAAAAATGTGAACCGTTTAGAAGAGTCTGATTTAAACCAGGAGTTTTACGATAAAATTTTTCCAGATGGTTCGGTAACGGATGAGGCTGCTTTCAGGGCAAAAATTACTGAAGAGGTTGAAGGCATGTTTAAGCAAGATGCTGAACGTAAATTATCGAACGATATTTATGAAGACCTTTTGACGAAACATACTTTTGAATTGCCAGACGAATTTTTGCGCCGTTGGTTAAAAGCAACAAACGAAAAATTAACTGACGAAGAACTGGCTGAAGGTTACGATGATTTCGCTAAAAACCTTAAATGGACTTTAATTGAAAACAAAATCATTAAAGACAACAGCATTGAAATTAAGTATGAAGATGTTGTTCAGGCTGCTAAAGCAAAATTAGATGCACAGTTTAGAATGTACAGTCCTGCTCCACTTCCAGAAGATCAGCTGGCGCAATATGCTGTTCAGTTCTTACAAGAGAAAGAAAATGCAAACCGCGTTTTCGAAGAAGTTAAAGCTTTAAAAACTTTCGAGCAAATCAAGTCTATCGTTACTTTAGAACAACAAGATATTGATTACGACAAGTTTATTGCTTTAGATAAGAAGTAATTAGCAAAGGCGGTTAAAAAGTTTGGCGCAAAGCGCTGGGCGTTTAATATGATTGTTCAATTGCCTATATTTAGCAATGGCTCAATTTAAATTTCAATCGCTCGAAGTTTGGCAGTTATCCATTGAATTAACGGATAAACTACTTGATATAGCTGACCGATTGTCAGTTGATAAAAAATACAGATTTGCAGAGCAGCTCAATGGGGCTGCTCTTAGCATATCCAATAATATTGCGGAGGGCTCAGGCTCTGTTTCCAACAAGGAATTTGCTCATTATCTGAATATTGCGCGTCGTTCTGCCTTTAAAAATGCAAACATTTTAGTAGTATTGGAACGTAGAAAATATATTTCTGACACGGAACTGCTTTATTATCTTTAAGAATTAGATAAATTGGCACGGAAATTAACCAACTTCAGGAAATATTTATTAAAATTATAATCCGGTTTGGCTTCTCGTAATTCAACGCTTTACGCCAAACTCCAAAACGCAATACAAGATTATGAACATAGATTCACAAGAATTCAGAAAATTTGCCGTTAAACATCAGGGGATTGGCGGTTTACACGTAGATAAATTCATTGCTCAGGCGAATTTAAATCCACAGAGCATGACGCCATATATCATTGAAGAACGTCAGTTAAACGTTGCTCAAATGGATGTGTTCTCGAGGTTAATGATGGACCGTATCATCTTTTTAGGTGATGCAATTTATGATCAGAATGCAAATATCATTCAGGCGCAGTTGTTATTCTTACAATCTACTGATGCTGATAGAGATATTCAGATTTACATCAACTCTCCGGGCGGTTCAGTATATGCAGGTTTAGGTATTTATGATACCATGCAGTACATTCAACCAGATGTAGCTACGATTTGTACTGGTATGGCAGCATCGATGGGCGCTGTATTATTAGTAGCAGGTGCTAAAGGAAAACGTGCTGCTTTGCCTCACTCAAGAGTGATGATTCACCAACCATCAGGAGGTGCACAAGGTGTTGCATCTGATATGGAGATCAACTTGAGAGAGATGTTGAAATTGAAAAAAGAATTATACGATATTATTTCACAGCACTCTGGCCAAACTTATGACTGGGTAGAGAAAGCTTCAGATCGTGATTACTGGATGACTGCCGATGAGGCAAAAGGATTTGGTATGGTTGATGAAGTTTTATCGAGAAACGCGAAAAAAGATGGCGAAACAAAATAAAGAATCCCGTTGCTCATTCTGCCATTCTGGCAAGCATGAAACTTTAATGTTAATTGAGGGCATGGATGCATTTATCTGCGATAAATGTGTAACCCAGGCCAATCAATTGCTTGCACAGGAATTAGGTACGAAGAACACGAAAAATATCCAGGCAGCAATCTCTTTACTTAAACCTTTAGAGATTAAACAACACCTGGATCAGTATGTAATCGGCCAGGATGATGCCAAGAAGGTATTGTCTGTAGCAGTTTATAACCACTACAAACGTTTAAATCAAAAAGTTGATAAGGACGAGATCGAGATTGAAAAATCAAATATCATGCTGGTAGGTGAAACGGGAACAGGTAAAACACTTTTGGCTAAAACCATTGCCAAAATCTTACACGTTCCATTCTGTATCTGTGATGCAACAGTTTTAACAGAAGCTGGATACGTTGGGGAAGATGTAGAGAGTATTCTTACGCGTTTATTGCAAGCTGCAGATTATGATGTAGCAGCAGCAGAACGTGGAATTGTTTATATTGATGAGGTGGATAAAGTGGCTCGCAAGAGCGATAATCCTTCCATCACCCGTGATGTATCTGGTGAAGGCGTTCAACAGGCTTTATTGAAGATTCTGGAGGGGACAGTTGTTAACGTTCCACCTCAGGGCGGACGTAAACACCCTGATCAGAAAATGATTCCGGTAAACACCAATAATATTTTATTTATTTGTGGCGGAGCCTTTGATGGCATTGAACGTAAAATTGCGAATCGTTTGCGTACGCAGGCTGTAGGATACAAAGTAAAGAAAGATGAGACTGTTTTAGACCTTAAAAATCTTTATAAGTATATTACACCACAGGATTTAAAATCTTTTGGATTAATCCCAGAATTAATTGGTCGTATTCCAGTTCTTTCTCACTTAAATCCGTTGGATAAAGAATCACTGCGTAATATCCTAACTGCTCCTAAAAATTCGTTAATCAAGCAATATGTTAAACTATTTGCCTATGAAGATGTGAATTTGGTATTTGAGGATGATGTTTTGGATTTTATCGTTGACAAAGCAATGGAATATAAATTAGGCGCCCGTGGATTAAGATCAATCTGTGAAGCGATTATGTTAGATGCCATGTTTGATACGCCAACACAAACGGATGTCAAAGATTTGCACATCAATCTTGATTATGCGATAGAAAAATTTGAAAAGGCAGACTTTAAAAAGTTGCAAGCCGCATAAAAAAATCAAATCCTCTCGCGAAAGCGGGGGGATTTTTTGTAAATACGCTAAGCACCAGTTGCCAGCATTAAACCAAAGATATATGAATGAAGAAAAAGACGTTAAAAAAGATGAAGCCGCAGTAGAGAAATCGAAAAAAGTAAAAGAAGTAGAAAGTCCTGTTAAGTCTGGCCTGAAATCTAAGGATGAGATCGTGAAAAACTGGTTACCAAGATACACAGGCCGGCCTTTAGATCAGTTTGGTGATTATATATTGCTAACCAACTTTAGTAAATATGTGAGCATGTTTTCAGAATGGAATGACAACGCGCCAATTATGGGTTTAGATAAGCCAATGCAAAGCGTAACAGCGAATGGAATCACCATCATCAACTTCGGTATGGGAAGTCCGCTTGCTGCAACGATGATGGATTTACTAACTGCCATTATGCCCAAAGCAGTTTTGTTCTTAGGTAAATGTGGGGGTTTAAAAAAGAAGAACCAACTTGGCGATCTAATTCTGCCAATTGCGGCCATTAGGGGAGAAGGAACATCCAATGATTATCTTCCTGCAGAAGTACCTGCACTTCCTGCCTTTGCTTTACAGAAAGCTATTTCTACCACCATTCGGGATCATGGAAGAGATTACTGGACCGGGACCTGTTATACCACAAACCGTAGGGTTTGGGAGCACGATAAAGAATTTAAAAAGTATTTGAAAACCTTAAGGGCCATGGCGGTAGATATGGAGACAGCGACTGTTTTCACCACAGCCTTTGCAAATAAAATCCCTGCCGGAGCGCTATTATTGGTTTCAGATCAGCCGATGATTCCTGAAGGGGTGAAGACGGCCGAGAGTGATAGCAGTGTTACGGAAAAATATGTGGAAACACATTTGAGGATTGGAATTGATTCGCTAAAACAATTAATCAACAATGGCTTAACCGTGAAACACCTATTGTTTTAATAAGCATTTTAGTAATTTCAATCAATAATGTAAGATCGGAAAATACCGGTCTTTTTTTGTGCATAAAATTGATGCTGAATCAAGATCATGTGTATTTACGATTTGGTGAATCATCAACTGGAAAAACAGGGTAACTAGATAGAAATGTTGATTGATGAAGACACCAACCAATAAAGTAATCCCTGACAAAGAACTGCCGTTTCGCAATTAAGAATCATCCAGCCACTTTATTCTAAAGTTACAGCAGGAAAAATTCTTTTCTTTGTTTTTCTGTTAATGATCAGGTAAATATCCATGAAGAATCAGGTCATCAGTGTTGTTGATTTTATAATTGCATCCGTTGTGAAGCAGTACAACTTTGTCTGAAATATCCAGAATTGATCTGTAATAGTGATCAGTAACAATGAAGCCTTTTAATGAGGTCATACTAATAATATGCTTTTTAACCTGATCAACCAACATCGGCGCTAGTTGCGAAAAGGGCTCATCCAAAAGCACGAAATCAGCATCACTATAAATCATAATTAAGGCTTCCAGTAGCCTGTTCTCTCCTCCGGAAAAATCGCGAAACTTTTTCTTCAGGTTCTCCGCAATAAAGGGGATTTGGATAAGTGATGCTTTGTGTTTTGTACAGAATAGCGCTATCGCAGCCTGCACTGTCAGCTTATTTGGAATAAAGAGATGTTGTGTTAGGTAAGCCATTTTTCCAGATAGATAACCTTTTGAAATATGCTTCCCATTCACTTTCAAATGTTTGAAATCAGCGTTTAAACTACCAAAAATCGCTTTTAATAAGGTTGACTTTCCGCTACCGTTTCTACCCAATAAGCCCACCACTTCGCCAATACGGCAATTTAGGTATACCCCGTTTAAAATTGCTTTTCCGTAAAAGCTGTGGGTAACACTGTCAATAGATAGCTCCTGCATAACAGACTTAAAATAATGATAAATAAAAGAATAGCTAAATCATAGATTACAAGATTGATAAATATCTTTCTGAAAGTTAATCCCATATTCTTGTAAAAGATCGAATGTTTTGTGAGCAAGAATCTTTCAATGATGATTGAAAACCCCCAGCCAATAGGTTTCATGAACAAAGCCATGGCGTATGGCCCGGGCTGTTTGGCGCCGTCAATGATGAAGAAGATACCAACCATAATATTAACGAGGACATTCCAGAAGACAATAGGCTTGTAAACTATTAGGGATTTCTTGAGCAGCTTAATCGACATATCTAAATGTATGGAAAAAACCTAAAAAGCTGGTAAACAAAAACGGATCGACAATTGCCGATCCGTTCTTAATGTTAATGGAGGTACTTAGTTAGCCTAAGTATGATTTTAATATTTTACTTCTTGACGTATGACGAAGACGTTGAAGCGCCTTATCTTTAATCTGACGAACACGTTCGCGGGTTAAGTTAAATTTCTCACCGATTTCCTCTAAAGATAATGGATGGTTTGAACCAAGTCCGAAGAACAATACAATAATTTCTCGCTCTCTTTCTGTTAAAGTAGACAGTGAACGTTTAATTTCTTCAGAAAGTGATTCGTTGATTAACGAACTATCTGTGTTTGGCTCATGATTTTCCAATACATCTAACAATGTATTTTCTTCACCCTGAACAAATGGAGCATCCATAGAAACATGGCGACCTGAATTACTTAGTGTATCAGAGATCTTGTCTACCGTAGTTTCTAGAATGTCTGCTAATTCTTCCGGAGATGGCTCACGCTCGTATTCCTGCTCTAATTTAGAGAAGGCCTTACTGATTTTACTCAATGAACCAACTTGGTTTAATGGTAAACGAACAATACGGCTTTGTTCTGCAATTGCCTGGAGAATTGATTGACGAATCCACCAAACTGCATATGAAATGAATTTGAAACCTTTAGTTTCGTCAAAACGTTTAGCAGCTTTGATTAGGCCTAAATTTCCTTCGTTAATTAAATCGCCCAAGGTTAAACCTTGATTTTGATATTGTTTTGCAACGGATACTACGAAACGTAAGTTAGTTTTAGTTAAGCGCTCTAATGCAGCCTGATCGCCTTCACGAATCTTTCTTGCTAAAATTACCTCTTCCTCTGCTGTTATTAAATCTACTTTACCAATTTCATGTAAGTATTTATCAAGTGATTGACTTTCACGGTTGGTAATCGACTGCGTTATCTTGAGTTGTCTCATTTATACGTTTTGTGTGCTCTTTAATTATTGAAGTGTGCAAAGTTACGAAATTGTATGGCAATCCGAAAGGATAAAATACTGAAAATGTTGCTGTTTGCACTCGTTTTTTACACTATTACTTATAACAAAAATCATTCCAATAATGTTTTTGCTGACGAATTTATTTCAGAACGGTATATTTTTGTTAGTTAATATATATATATTGTAAGTCAATAAATATATATTTAATCATAATGAATATAATATTTATTTAGTTATCATTGCACTATAATTTGACGATTAATAGATAAGTTAATAAGTGAAAGAGATCCGTTTTATAAACGTGTTGGTTTTAAAGTCATTGTTAGCGCAAATAGTAGCATATCAAATTCCTTTTGTCTTTTAGTAGGGGCCGATCCTAACTTCAAATCGCAATTACCTTTGAGATATTAGGCGTTAAAATAAATTAAGAAGTATAATCAAAAACCTACCATAACAGCAAACCGATGAAAACAAAACATCAATTATTGATTGTCAAAACAGCTTATATCAGTACACTTGCCTGTGCATTGTTATTATCCCTTGATGATACTGCACGTGGTTTTGAGGATGGTTACCATGCAGCATGTACCTCAAGTTGGAGCGACATAATAGAAGGTATTTTATCATTGTTCATCTGCTTCTTTACGCTCAGGGTATTGGTTTACCTCTATCGTTTTATTGATTCAGTACAGCAAGGAGCCGTTTTCAATGAGGAAAACTCACAACGACTAAGCAGAATGGACGGCTATTGCACGGCTATTCCATTTTTATTGTTTGGCTTTAACACCATTAATTATTTAAGGGAAGTTAGTTCTCCAGGTATTCAGGTTAGCAACATCATTAAGCATGTCGATTTCGAAATCTGGCTGCTTATTTTTGGGTTAACTCTTCTTACTATTGCTTTTGTTTTTAAAAAAGGAATCGCGCTTACGCAAGAAAACGAGCTTACCACCTAATCAATTCATCATGCCAATTATTATCAATTTAGATGTGATGCTGGCTCGCCGTAAGATGTCTTTAACAGAACTTGGTGAGCGTGTAGGAATTACATTGTCTAATCTTTCTATTCTAAAAACTGGCAAAGCAAAAGCGGTCCGTTTGGAAACACTAGAGTCCATTTGTCGTGTGTTGGAATGCCAGCCAGGAGATATATTAGAGTTTAGAACAGTCTAATGATATCATAGACGGGGATTCGTCTTTATATGTTAAAAAAAAGCGCTCAATCAGCTTTTGAACTGCATGAGCGCTTTTTTAAACTATGGTATTAATCCTGTTTTTGATTTAGAAAAACAAAGTTATGATCGAACATATCTAATTTAATCTTGCTTTCCTTGTCTATTTTCCCGGCAAGAATTTCTTTAGAAAGTTCGTTTAAGATTCTTTTTTGAATCACTCTTTTTAAAGGTCTTGCCCCAAATTGTGGATCGTAACCCAACTGCGCCAACCAATCTAAAGCTTCGTCACTGGCCTCCATTTCAATACCCATTTCTGCAAGTGTTTGTTTCACATGCCTAAACTGCAAGGCCACGATATCTCTGATTTCGTTTCTGTTCAACGGGGTAAACATGATCAGTTCATCAATGCGGTTTAAAAACTCCGGACGAATGGTTTGTTTTAATACTTCAAACAATTCATTTTTAGTTTTGGCAATTACTTCGTCACGGTTCTCATCACTCAGTTCTTTAAAGTTATCCTGAATCAAATGTGCACCAATGTTGGAGGTCATAATGATAATCGTGTTTTTGAAATTCACCGTCCTGCCTTTATTATCTGTTAATCGGCCATCATCTAAAACCTGTAGCAGAATATTAAATACATCAGGGTGGGCTTTCTCAATCTCATCCAACAGCACTACGGAGTAAGGTTTTCTCCTAACCGCTTCGGTTAATTGTCCGCCTTCATCATAGCCTACATATCCCGGAGGCGCTCCAATCAGGCGGGAAACGGCGTGGCGTTCCTGGTATTCACTCATGTCAATCCGCGTTAACGCATTTTCATCATTAAATAAAAACTCTGCCAGTGCCTTCGCCAATTCGGTTTTACCTACACCCGTTGTGCCTAAGAAGATGAATGAACCGATTGGTTTGCGTTTGTCCTGTAAGCCCGCTCTGGAGCGCCTGATGGCATCAGAAATGGCTTCAATTGCTTCATCTTGTCCGGCTACGCGGTGGTGTAATTCTGCTTCCAGGTTTAACAACTTTTCGCGTTCGCTGGCTATCAGTTTCGTTACCGGAATACCGGTCCAGCGTCCAACTACGCCAGCAATATCATCAGCCGTTACCTCTTCTTTCAGCATACGGCTATCCAATTGCTGACTTTCCAGGTCTACCTTTAACTTTTCGACCTGATCCTGTGCTTCTTTAATTTTTCCGTAACGGATTTCAGCAACCTTACCATAATCTCCTGCACGTTCCGCTTGCTCAGCCTCTAACTTATAGTGTTCGATTTGTTCAAGCTGGTTATTTACTGCATCTACAAGGTCTTTTTCTCCTTGCCATTTTGCTTTAAATTCATCCCGCTCCGCTGATAAGTTAGCTATTTCTTCGGATAATTCCTGAACTTTTCGGTCGTCTTTCTCACGTTTGATGGCTTCGCGTTCAATTTCAAGGCGCATGATTTCGCGATCTAAAGCATCTACGTTTTCTGGAACACTATCCATCTCCATGCGTAGTTTTGATGCTGCTTCATCCATTAAATCAATCGCTTTATCTGGCAAGAAACGATCTGCGATATACCGCTGACTCATTTCCACCGCTGCAATAATTGCTTCGTCTTTAATCCGTACTTTATGGTGGGTTTCATAACGTTCTTTCAATCCGCGGAGGATGGAAATGGCATCCTGAGTATCTGGTTCTTCCACCATTACCTTTTGGAAACGACGTTCCAGCGCTTTATCTTTCTCCAAATATTTTTGATATTCATCTAAAGTGGTTGCTCCGATAGCCCTTAATTCGCCACGGGCAAGCGCTGGTTTTAAAATGTTTGCTGCATCCATTGCACCTTCACCGCCACCAGCACCAACAAGGGTGTGAATCTCATCAATGAAAAGCACAATGTCTCCATCGCTTTGCGTAACCTCTTTAACTACCGCTTTTAACCTTTCCTCGAATTCTCCTTTGTATTTCGCACCAGCAATTAAGGATCCCATATCTAAGGAGAAAACCGTTTTGCTTTTTAAGTTTTCAGGTACATCGCCTTTAATAATTCTAAAAGCGATACCTTCTGCAATCGCTGTTTTACCTACACCCGGTTCGCCGATTAAAATAGGATTGTTTTTCGTTCTGCGTGATAATATCTGAATTACCCGTCGAATTTCTTCATCTCTGCCAATTACCGGATCAAGCTTGCCGCTTTCTGCATATTCATTTAAATTACGGGCATATTTACTTAAGGCCTGATAGGTGGCTTCTGCATTCTGATCAGTTACTCTATTGTCGCCACGCAATTCTACAATTGCTTTTTTAAGGTCTTTTTCATTTACTCCCTGCTCTTTTAACAGTTTAGATGTACTATCATTAACCGCCAAAATTCCCAATAAAAGGTGTTCTATGGATACAAACTCATCTTTAAATTCTTTCAAGAACGTTTGTGCCTTTTGCAATACGTTGTTTGTATTCGATGACAAATAGACATTGCTTCCACTCACCTTAGGGAATTTTGCTATTTCTGCATCTAGATTCTGGTTCAGGGAATTAATGCTAACATTTAATTTTTTCAAAACGTAAGAAACTACGTTTTCATCAACAGTCAGCAACCCTTTAAGTAAGTGTGCTGTTTCAATAGCCTGCTGCTGATTGCCCTGAGCTATTTCAGAAGCCTGTTGAATCGCTTCCTGGGCTTTTATTGTATAATTGTTGAAGTTCATATTTTCCTTTGGATCAAAACAAATGCCATAGCCGTTTTGATTTTTGAATCGGAAATTTTGTCGGTATAAACTTTTATTTATGACTAAATTACTGATAATTAGTGTTTTGTACTGAATTTTTGTCTGATTTATTATTGTCGATTTGAAGGTGTATTATCGTTAATAATCCGTTTACAGTAGTAGCTAATGTGATTGCGACCACATTAGCGATAATATGTTTATACATCTCACTGTGCATTTTTATGCTGATTATCATCCCTAAAAATACGCCCAAAAGACCAAATATAGCACCCGATGCACCAATAGTTAATGTGTAATCTGTTAAATAGAAACTCATCAGATTTGCGAAAAAACCTGTAATGATATAGTTAATAGCAAACCTTAAGTGCCCTGTGATTGGCTCTAGAATTGAACCGATATAAAATAGCATTAACGTGTTCATTAAGATATGAGGAAAAGCATCGTGTATGAAAATTGCACTAAAAAACCTCCACCATTCTCCTTCTAAAACAAGCGGTTTAAAGTTAGCACCCATGGTAATTAACATTTGCTGATCATCGTTTTTTAAAAAAAAGCTTGAAGCAAGCAGCGCTACATAGACGACTATGTTGATATCTAATATTATCGTCGTGACAAAAAACAACCTGGAGGGGATAAATATTCTTAAGAAACCTTTGAAACTATCTATTTTGTAGAAGTTTAATGTTGGTAAAGGAATATTAGTTTCATGAATTTTATTGGCCATTTTCCAGAGTTCTCTCTCGCTAGTCCGTTGCTTAGTATATTCATAATGGGATAAAAATCTAGTTAAGTAACTGCTATTTCTGGACTCTTCCGCAATTATTACCAAATCATTGTGGCAAGTTAAAGTTACTTCATTACTTTGTATCACTATACGCACGTTGCTATAAGCAGATTGATACTCAGAATGACCGATCGAAGCAGCCAGACTTTTCTCACTGTACCCCAAAACTTTCCATCCTAAATCTTCAATCGTTCTATTCGCTAAAGCGATAAAATGAGCAGGTGATTCTTCTGTAAGTTTAAATTTAATCGTAGCCATAATTTATACCACAAAATATTTAATAACTACAGTTTTCAGTTAAAATATTCGTGACAATAATTATCGGAAAATCTTAATTTTTCGTTCAACGCTTTCATTCCTGCCCTGAATTTATTTAATGTCTGTTTTTCTTCTCAATCACATACTTTCCACTCGCTAATTCAATGCTTTCTGTTTTAATTAATTTTCCGTTAAGAAACGTATCGTTATGCGGTTCTGCACGAACTTCAAACGAAGCCGTGGAATTTGGCGGAATGATGATCTCGTACTCAATCCCATTCTCCACCCTTTTCCAGGCGCTCACAATTTTTCCATAAGGACCAGTGTGGTTTGCCTCGAAGGCATTCAGCCCTTCCATAACATGTGGATTCAGAATTACATGTTTAAAGCCAGGTTGCCGCTCATCGGGCTTGATGCCTCCAGGTGATTTATACAGCCATGCACCAATTTCCCCAAACATGATGTGATTCATCGAAATGTCGGATTTTGCATCGATGGGCCAATTTTCGTAAAGTGTTGAAGCGCCGTTTTTCATCCACCAGCCCCAGCTGGGATAAGTTTTCTGAGCAGCCAATTTGTAAGCCAGGTTGCTATAACCATTTTCACTTAGCGCATTTAAAATCGCTTTCGTGCCCAGTAAGCCAACGTCAAGATGGAAACCATCAGCTGCTACCCGTTTTGCTAAATTTTCGGCAACGAGTGGAATTGATTCTTCCGGCACAATCTTCCAGTAAAGCGGCACACTCATTTCTGTTTGGGTACCCGAAGCGTAAATGCCTGTAACCTTGTTCAGATATTTATCGTTGAAAGCCTG
Organism: Bacteroidota bacterium; assembly: GCA_037032985.1. Classification (GTDB taxonomy): domain Bacteria; phylum Bacteroidota; class Bacteroidia; order Sphingobacteriales; family Sphingobacteriaceae; genus Pedobacter. The sequence goes on along the minus strand of JAZBLB010000020.1, from coordinate 75,209 downwards.
TTTTATCTTTTCGGTTAAAGCTGTATATTTTTCGAAATCTGCTTTTTTGCCAAGAATATTCGCGGCTTTAGCCAGGATTACCACATCAGCATAGTAATAGCAGGTAGAAGTTAGCTCTACTGAAGATTTAGATTTAACTGGAATCCAATCTCCCAGGCCCCAGCCCGTTAGTCCGGTAGGATAAGTTGTATTAATATGATCCACGTATTTACGGATGTTTTCATAACACTCGGCCAGTAATCTCTGATCGCCGTAAAACAAGTAAATATTCCATGGAATGATGGCAATCGTGCTTGTCCAATCCGGACCATTTCCCCATTCATAGCCCCAGCCGTCAGTTGGGATTATAGATGGAAGCACTCCATTTGGCTGTTGCTCATCGCGATGATCTGCTAACCATTTCTCATAAACCGTGATGCCATCAAAGCCGTAAAGCCCTGTTTCAATTGCAATCTGCGCATCTCCAGTCCAGCCGTTTTTTTCTCTTTGCGGGCAATCAGTCGGGTAACCAAAAAGATTAGATAAGTAAGAATTATTGGTGGCGTAGTAGATCTTATTTAGGATTTCTTCAGAAGATTTTACGTCACCCGCGACAGGTACATCGCTATGCATAAAATAACCAACTAAATCTGCTTTGCCAAGAGTAATAGGAGTCGAGGTAGTTACTTCTACATATTGAAAGCCTTTATAATTAAAGTGTGGGATAAAGCTTTGTCTACCTTTTCCATTTAGAATCAAAATATCCGTCTGGAATGGATCAGTATTATCCGTTGGCCGATAGTGTGCATCAATATTCGAAATATCAAGCCTTCCATTCGGATATAATCGCTCTCCATGTTTTAATTTGACTATTGTTCCGACAGCACCTGCTAAAGTTATTCTGCTTACGCCAGAAATATTGCGGCCTAAATCGAAAAGATAAGTGGTATCATTAATTTTTTTTATTGTTTTTACTGCAATTTCTTCGACATTACGAATCGGGTGCATTGCCTGGGCGACAATATTCCTCGATGGAGCAGAACGATTGATTACCTCTTTCCAGTCTTTATCATCGAAGTTCGGCATATTCCATCCAGGTTTTTCCATTCTGGCATCGTAATGTTCTGCAGTATAAATACTATTAAAAACAATTGGACTCAGGGCGGTTTTCCAATCCTTACCCGATGTGATCGTTTCGGTTGTTCCGTCTTCATAGGTGATTCTCACATCCAAACAAAAAGCGGGGCGGTTTCGCCATGGTGCCCGATCAAAATCCCACACTGCGGTAGATTGATGGTTGTACCAGCCGTTTCCTAAAAGTACACCGATAGCATTTCTGCCCTGGTTGATTTCTTTGGTTACATCGTAAGTAACATAAAGTGTTCTTCTGTCAAAGCGGGTGTACATCGGATCCATGCGGTGGTTGCCGATCTTTTGGCCATTGATGGATAATTCGTATAAACCTGCAGCTGCAATATAGGCCCTGGCAGATTTCACTTTTTTTAATGTGCTGAATGCTTTTCGAAAATAGGGTGCAGGTTTTAGCTTGATGTTTTCATTGTCTGCAATCCATGTACCCTTCCAATTGCCCATATTCATCATTCCCATCTCAAAACTGGCAATATTGAAAAACGTTTTACGGTTACCATTGGTTACATCAATGCGCCAATAATATTTAGTAAAAGGTTTTAGTGACAGACCAGAATAAATAATGAGGTTACGATCTGATTTAATCCACCCTGTATTCCAGGTATTGCCTCTTTCGCTTGTTAATGCTGTAGAATCAACATCCACTAAAATTCTATATCTGGTTTGCTTTGCTCCCTGACTATCATCGCTCATTTGCCAGGTAAATCGGGGATTAGGGTGGTCGAGCCCGATAGGTTGTGTGAGGTACTCTGTTTTTAAAGCTGTAAGGGTTTGTGCTTTCGCATAGGAGAAGAGGCAGAATGCCAGAGAAAGGGAAAAGGTGAAAGATTTGAATCTCATAGTTTAGGGCTTATCGAAAACTAAGTTATCAAATAAATAGATTTGAGCAGTAAAGATTTCGGATATAAAAAAAGCGAAGAAAAAATCTTCGCTGTCAGTTTCATTATCTTTTTGGAATAATTCCGGGATGGAAATTACGATATTATCCTAAGATTTGTTGCAATCGCTCCGTTTGATGATCAACCAGTTTTTGTAGCGGTCCGGATGCCAACATTTTCATCATCATATTTAAGTCTGCAGAGATGATTAGTTTTGCGATCGTTCCGGGGCCATTTTCAGCAACAGTCCATTTTAATTCAATTTCGAAAGGCGCTTTTTCAGTAGGAGTTGCTGTTAGTTCCTGATTTTCTACACGGTTTGTAATTGCAATAGCTAATTTTGCCATGTTTTGAATGGTAAAACGGGCTTCATCTTCTGTAGATTCCCAATTGTATATATTTTCAGGCATCAATCTTTGATGATTATTCATATTGGAAAGAAAAGCATAAACCTCGGTAATGGGTTTAGTTACCTCTACTGCGCTTTCGATAATTGTCATTATATTATTTTAAATGTTTAGAAATTTAGTGCGGAAACGAATGGCCTAGTTCGCTGTCTGGCCCCATTCTGATGGGTTCGAACGCCATTTGCTTAGTAATTCCATATCGCCTTTTGCGATAATGCTATGTTCTGCCGCGTAATCTATTAATGCACTGTAGTTTGATAAGGTTAGGTATCGACATTTAGCGGCAGTGAAATTTTCATCAGCTTTTTCAAATCCGTAAGTGAAAATTGCAGCTAATCCAGCCACTGATAAACCAGCAGACCTTAATGCTTCAACAGCTTGTAAGCTACTTTTTCCGGTAGAGATTAAGTCTTCAATCACCACTACTCTTTGTCCTTCAATAACTTCGCCTTCAATTAAGCTTCCGGTTCCATGCTCTTTAGCTTTTGCCCTTACATAAATAAAAGGAAGTCCAAGTTCTTGTGCAACCAATACGCCCTGAGGAATACCTGCAGTTGCAACTCCAGCAATAACATCTACTGAACCAAATTCTTCCTGGATTGCCTGAGCAAGTTTTTGACGAATATAAGTTCTAACTTGAGGATGGGAAAGGGTAATGCGGTTATCGCAATAAATAGGCGACTTCCAACCAGATGCCCACGTAAAAGGATTATTAGGTTGTAATTTAATTGCCTTTATTTGTAATAAAAATTCCGCTACCTTTAATTCAATATCACTTTTATTATACATGGCCCAAAATTACAGAATTTATATCAACGATAACACTTTGTTTATATCAGAAGTTTTACCAGAGCAGAAGGAAAAGATACAACAACTTGAATTTCAAGATTTTGATTTGCAAACATTTTACAAAAAATTAAAGAATGGATCGAAGAAAAGCTATCTTTTTTTAACTAAAAATCCAGCGGAAACATTTAAGAAGCTTAAAAAGAATTGTGAGATCATTAAGGCTGCCGGAGGTTTAGTGGAAAGTGCAAATGGAAATTACCTTTTTATTTTTAGAAATAAGAAATGGGATCTTCCAAAAGGTAAGCTCGAGTTGGGTGAAAGCATGAAAGAAACTGCTGTTCGAGAAGTGGAAGAGGAATGTGGAATCAAGGTGTTGAAACGTGAAGAAAAACTTTGTAAAACCTATCATGTGTATCAAAATGGGTCTAAAATGGTAATTAAAAAAACCAACTGGTACAAAATGACGGTAAAGGGAGAACCAAAATTGCTTCCTCAAAAAGAGGAAGGGATTGAGGAAGCAGTCTGGCTGGATAAGAATCACCTGATGCCAGTGGTTAAGAATACTTTTCCTTCTATTATGGATGTGATGAGGGCTGGAGGGATATTGTAGGGTTTTTAGCTGTTTTTTCAGCTGCTCCGACTTGCCTCGGCTGGCCGTCGAAGGGCTTCTTCTTTATTCTTGATAATAAAGAAGCAAATAATCAAGGTATGGAACTGCTGTTGGACAAAATCGTTAAAGCTTTGTTTCGGCAGCACAAGCACCCGATGAAGAATCGGTAGAGAACGCGCTGCCTTGGGTTAGTAATGGTATGAAAGATTGTGAGGGAAGCTTTAAACGTTTTCTACTTCCATCATTTTCCAGGCCGCATACTGGGTGGAAATAGCGAGATGGATAAGCAAGGTTTTTGCTTTCGCTGTCGTTCAGATCGTAGCGAAGAATCTCCTCGGTTTTACCCACTGCCTTGATTTATCACCCGAGCCTTTCTAACCACTAGCTGCGAGGGATCTTTTTTACGTGCCTTTTCTCACTTTGTAAGAGGTACTAACAGGAGGCGGCATAGGCTTTTTGGTATTCGCAACCTTACCTTTAAATCAGGTGTTTATGAGGCAGAGTAGGTGGGCTAACTTTAACTAGAATTCAAAATAGTAACTGAGTCAATCCATTTCAGCTGTTGCCTAAACTTGAGAAAAAATAACCTCTATTATGGTTTAAACCAGCAATGTCTATAAATAGCCTAAGGCCTCTTTAGGTACGAATGGACTCACATCGCCATTATTTCTTAAAATGTCTCTTACGATGGTTGAGCTAATGGCAGAATATTCTGGTTTACTTAAAAGCAGAATAGTTTCTACTTCTGGCATCATCGTTTGATTAATCTGCGCAATGGCTCTTTCATATTCAAAATCTGAAGCTGAACGAATACCCCGAACCATATACGTGGCGTTTATCTTCCTGCAAAAATCAACTGTTAAACCTTCATACGTTTGGATCTCAATATTTTGATAACCATTGAAAACGGTTTCCAGAATTTGCAAGCGTTGTGCTGCAGTAAGAAAATTTTGCTTAGAACTGTTTAATCCAATCCCAATAACAATCTTGTCGAAAAGGGGAGTTGCACGTTGCAGAATATTCACGTGCGCAATGGTAATCGGATCAAATGAACCTGGAAACAGCGCTATTTTCATAACTCAAAGATAGCTTATTAAGCGGAAAGGAAAAAGACTAAACGATCTATAGCTTTGTGTTCTCTGAGGTATGCCTTGGCTTTTGGTGGTTAATCTAACGGAACATATTCAAAAAAACTAAACGACGAGTTTCCGTATTTACGGGTTTCAGTATACCCCGGCTGAATATTTAGTTTCATATGGCTTTGATGCTCCACAACAAGCAGTCCGTCTGGTTTCAGCAGTTGTTGCTCTTTCACCAAAATAGGTAATTGAGGTATGTTCGGCATATTGTAAGGCGGATCAGCAAAAATAAGGTCATAAGCACCAGTCATTTGCTTCAACATTTTAAAAACATCCCCTTTGCGCACTTCAATTTGCTCAAATTCGAATTTTTGAGCTGTATTCTTAACCCAGTTTACGCAACCATAATCTAAATCTACAGCCAGAACCTTTTCAGCATTTCTGGAAGCAAATTCGAAGGTGAGGTTTCCGGTACCGCAGAATAAATCAAGCACTGCACAGGTTTCGAAATCAAATCTGTTATTTAAGATATTAAAAAGTGCCTCTTTAGCCATATCGGTAGTAGGACGGACGGGCAGGTTTACAGGTGGCTGCAAACGAATCCCTTTTAATTTACCTCCAATTATTCGCATAAACGTAAAGCAAGCAGTCCGCTGAAATAGTGCTTTGGCATATCAGCCAACAATTCACTGTTTTGTTTTTCGGCAGGCAGAAAGAAATATAGGTTATTGAAATATTTTAACAATGTGTTATAGTAGTCGTCATCTTCGTTAATTATCCCTTGTAAATAGATAGGAGTGGATTCTGTTAATGTCAGTTGCTCCATAATCAGTAGCAGGAAATAATTGAATTCTTCGGCGTTTTCAGACTCATAATGATTCTGAAAATTTATTTTTCCATCCTTAATGAAAAGTACATTAAATGAAGATGCGGTAAAATCAATTAATAAGGAATCGCTAGATAAATGATCAAACAATGCGATTAAAGGTGATGATTGTGGATAAATTATGGTGTTCTCGGGAAGCCTTTCTTTTACCTTTTGATTCAGCGAGAAGATAGTATTAAAACCCAATTGACTGTGGTTTTTTGTGTAAACTTTTCCATCCGAGCCTAAGAACTTTTCATAGATCGAAAGATCAGTTCCATCAAACCATTCAGTGGGAATAAAGATGAAATTTGAGGTGTGAACAGCCGCTTTCACTGCAGCGTATGGCTTTGAAAGATACTGGTCGGTTTCAAAGGCATATTTCAGATCCAGAGGTAAATTGGTGCAACTTTGTTTATCGAAAATTACTTTGATTTGCTCAGAATCTTCATCAACTACTGCATAAGAGAAACTATCATTCGTTATTTTTAACAATAACTGGCAGTTCACTGATGAATCAGCTTTAAAATCAGGGTCGACCAACAGGAGACTGTTATTACTCATTGAAGCAAAAATAGAGTTTTTTAGAGATTAACAGCAAAGCGATGAGAATTATTTAGGTTTTGCCAGGTAATACTGATAAAACAAAAGAGTTTATTTTAGGTGTTTAGATGATGCGGGTGAGTAAGGATTGCCACGGAAGCACAGATAACACGGAAAGAGTTTATGGTTATGTGTTCTAGAGTAATTAGCGGTACTAAGGCTTTGCCACGGAAACACAGATTAACATGGAAGAATTTATTGGTTGAGTTTTTTCCGTGCCTTTCGTGTTTCCTGGCAAATTTTCGCTTAAATAAACTGTTGAGTTTTTTTCCGTGCCTTTCGCGCTTTGGTGGCAAATTTTAGCTTAAATAAATCGTTGATTGTTCTCCTTCCATGCTCTTCGTGTTTCCATGGCAAATTTTAGCATTCTAATAATCTCTCGCAGTTAATCACAATAAATCTTTTTACCAAAATCAAACCTTACACCTGTCTGAAAATTGAAATATTCAGCTTAAATTCGGAACATGAGTTATCAGCCTACTTATGGCGCAGCAAAAACAGTTGCGACGAAAATTGAACAGCATTTTATTAAGCTTCATGCAAATGCGGCAGCCCAGGGCGAGGTAGATTTGGCTACACAACCAGATCGACACACCATTGAAGCTCTTATTGATGTTGCTTTCTGGAGTAGCCTGCGCAAAGAAGAAGGACACTCACCTCGAATCTCAATCGCTTTTTTACCGCCTTCGCAAACTTCAAAGCCATTAAGGTTTGCTAAACCCTTACCTCTAAATGCAAACACGCTTACTAAAATAGCGCCCGGCATAGAGCGTTCGGGAATCCATTTAGGTGTATGGGAGGAGAAAGGGGAGCTTTATATTTGGGGAACTACGTTAAACATTCCGAATTTTTGTTTTGTGGTAGATGTTTCGGAACCCGGGCTAATTGTAATTAAACACCGCCGGATTTATGGCATAGGTAAATATACCAATGTTGCCGTTTTAAAGGGCGAGCAAATCAGAATTGTGGATGATACTTCCTGTTCAAATCGGGACTGTCCGCCGATTTTGAAAGCCTTACTGGATTTAACCGTACTTGCTAGCTGGAACGATCCGATCAATATTCTTATCCAGTTTTCAGTTTCCATGCGCGGACATGGGCGCGGGGGAGCGCTACTCATCGTGCCAAAAGACAATACGAAATGGGAGGAATCCATTATTCATCCAATCCAGTATCTAATTGAGCCGCCTTTCAGTGGTTTATCAAATTTAGCCAAACAAAGCGGCAACCAGACAGAGATTTTTTCGCAAGGTGCGTTGAGGCGTGAAGTAGAGCATTTAGCTGGTTTAACTGCTGTTGACGGCGCAACAATTATCAACGATCAATTTGACTTGATTGCTTTTGGTGCCAAAATAGGACGTGCGAAAGGCAAACCAACTGTAGAGCAAATTGCATTTTCAGAGCCAATAGTCGGCGGCGAAGACAAACTGTTATATCCGGGACAGTTGGGTGGAACCCGACATTTTTCCGTCGCTCAATTCGTTAATGATCAACCCGAAGCCATCGGATTAGTCGCATCCCAGGATGGACATTTCACGATATTCAGCTGGAGCAAACAGCAAAAGATGGTGATGGCACATCGAATTGAAACATTATTATTGTAATAACTTCATTGTCAATTGTTAGACTATTCTAGCGCCGGAAGAACTTTCCGGAAATTTAAGTTGTTTATTTATTTGCGGGTGCTGCAATTAAAAAGAGCAGTATCTTTGTGTGCTGAAGCGTATTAAAGGGGCATAGCCAAGTTTTCATTTCGATATCTAATAAATAAAAGATTGACCACCGACTCGGTTGGCAGCATAACTACAAATATTTGCTAAAACAATTTTTCAAAAAAAATCATTCCAAAATTAATGTTAACAGATAAAAGTCAACTGATTGCCCAAGCTTATGAACACGTGCCAACCAGAGAGCAGTTGCTTTTCTGCGAGCAAATGTCGAAGTTTTTGCAGGAGGATGATGAATACCGTTGTTTTGTACTAAAGGGTTATGCAGGTACAGGTAAAACAACCTCGGTTGCTGCTTTGGTAAAGGTGCTGTTAAAATTTAACCTAAAAAGCGAATTGCTTGCGCCAACTGGTCGTGCGGCAAAGGTGATGAGCCAGTATGCCAATCGTAAGGCGTTAACCATTCATAAGCGAATTTATCGTAAACGCTCGGCGGCTTCACCAGAAATGCAATTTCAGATTGCACCAAATCTTTCTGAAAATACCCTTTTTATTATAGATGAAGCATCTATGATTGCCGACGAATTTAATGAAACGGGTTCATCTATTCTAAGAGATTTGTTGGAATTTGTTTACAATTCTAAAAACTGCTTTTTGCTTTTTGTTGGCGATACGGCGCAGCTTCCTCCAGTAGGAAGTTTAGAGAGCCCGGCTTTGAATGAGCAATACCTGAAAGATAAATTTGTATTAACAATTACCTCGGTAGAGTTGAAAGAGGTGGTAAGACAGGAGAAAAAATCGGGTATTTTGGCTAATGCAACCATGTTGAGAAATCAAATAGCTAAGAATCCGGAAAATCCGCTACCAAAATTTCTCACCAAGAACTATAAGGATATTTATAACATGGCCGGAGCAAAGCTGGTTGAGGGTTTGGAATATGCTTACCGGAAATTCGGCATGGAGCATACGCTGGTAATTTGCCGTTCTAATAAATCTGCAAATATCTACAATCAGCAAATCAGGGCCAGGCTTCTTTATCGTGAAGAGGAACTGACTGGCGGAGACCAGATCATGGTGGTGCGGAATAACTATTTTTGGTTACCAGAAAATGAGGAAACTGCTTTTATTGCAAATGGCGACATGGCTAAAGTAATTCGGGTGAGGGGAGAAGAAGAACGTTATGGTTTCCGCTTTGCTGATGCAACGTTAGAGTTTATGGATTTTCCTGCTGCAGGGCAAATTAGTTGTAAAGTGATGTTGGATACACTAAATCTTGAATCTGCAAATCTTCCCTATGAGCAAAATAAAAAGCTTTTTGATGGGTTGAATGAAGATTATGCACATATCGCAAACAAGCGGCAGAGGATGTTAGCCATTAAAGCTGATCCATTTTATAATGCTTTGCAGATCAAATTTGCTTATGCGGTAACCTGCCATAAAGCGCAGGGCGGACAATGGGATGCTGTTTTTGCAGATCAGGGTTATTTAACAGAAGAAATGATCGATCTGGATTTTCTGCGCTGGTTATACACAGCGGTTACAAGGGCGAAGAAAGAATTATATCTAGTCAACTTTGCACAACAACTCTTCGCTAAAACCGCTCAGGAAGAATACTTTTAAAACACTTAACCTACATTCACTTCTATTTCTTAAACGGTTAATGTTGCCAGCAAAGCCGGCCTGGAAGAAAGTGAAAGAACTAGTGCCAGATTTGCTTATAAAAACCATCTTCATTTCTAAAATATACTATTTAAGAGTTATAATTCTTACCTTGAGTAGTTAACTGAATTATCCTATGAAATTTGCATTTAGCCTTAAAAATAAGCTGAAAATTGCATTCCTGCTTTTCTGCATTATGTGCTGTACGTTACTCATTCGCGTTCTTGAGGATAAAAGTGTCGCTAAGATTAATGAGTCATTTATTTCAATGTATAACGATCGACTAGTACCTGCGACTGATCTTTATTTCGTCGCCGAAAACCTCTATCATAAAAACGCCATCCTTCAAGATGTATTGATCAATCCAGACGCACATTCATCGAGCAGTATTTCTAGGATTAATATGCACAACAGGCGAATTGATTCTGTAATCAATAAATATGAGTTAACTTTTTTGGTGGAACAGGAGCAGACCTACCTGAATGAATTGAAGAAATCGTTAGCGCTCCAGCAGCAACTGGAAATGAAAGTAGTTAGCGCGAAAGGACAATCAAGAATTAGCATTTATGAATCTACGGGGAAAAGAATCACGAACCAAACTCTGGCAAAGCTTTCCGCGTTAATTAACATTCAATCTAAAGTTGGAAATGAACTGATTAAAGATTCTAAAATTTTCGTTTCCGGAACCAAGATTTATTCCACCTTGCAAGGAATTTTAGCAGTATTGATTGGTGTGATGATTGTCTCTATCATCTCCGCATCCAACATCGTGAAAATGTCGAATGAGAAGTTTAATTTAAATTGATTTTTTGCCAAGGAAACCTAGAATCCAGAGAAGTCTAATTTCGTGACTTTCCGCGCTTCCATGGTAATTTGCGACAGTATGTTGAAATGATTTTGCCACGGAAGCACTGAATTAAAGGAAAGCTAATTCCGTGTTTCGGTTGCAATTTTTGACAGTATGTTGAATTGATTTTGCCACGGAAGCACTGAATTCACGGAAGCCCAATCCCTTGCTTTTATGTGTTTCCGTAGCAATCTGTTTTGTAATCACTATTCTGCGTCGTCGTCAGTCAGCAAGCGGATAGAATCATCAGAAAGCAAAATTAGGCGTTCTTTATAAAGTGAACCAATGGTTTTCTTAAATGCACTTTTGCTAATTTGAAAACGATGATAAATTTCTTCGGGCGTGCTTTTATCTCCCAGTTCAATTACCCCACCACTTTTTTTCAAAGCGGCCAATACCATTTCTTTAGAATCTAAAATATGTCCGTATCCGCTCGGTTGTAAAGTGAGGTCGATTTTACCTTCCACACGGATTTTTTTGATCCAGCCTTTACGGTGTTCACCAACTTGAATATTATCGAATACTTCGTTGTGATAAAGCAACCCGATGTAGGTATTGTTAATAATGGCATTGAACCCCAGATCAGTTTCTTCTGTTATTAGTAAACTGACTTCATCACCTTCCTCGAATTCAAAATTTTCTTCTTCTACAAAATCGTAGAGTTTAGAGGAAGCCAACAAGCGATCGCTATTTTCATCCAGATACACATAAACCACATACTTATAGCCTTTTTGCATCGGTCTCTTTTGCTCTTTCGTAGGCACATAGACATCTTTATCAATCCCTAGATCCATAAAAATACCATCATCTCCGTCAGATACTACTTTTAAGAAAGCGAAATCGCCAACTTCAGCATAAGCTTTCTGAGTTGTTCCGGTAAGGCGGCCATCTTTTTGGATGTAAACAAAAACGCTCACATTATCGCCTATTTCCAAGCCTTTCGGCACATATTGGTAGGGTAAGATTACGAGTTTATCTCCATCTGTTAAGTTTAAGCCGGCCTCTGTTTTGCTTAAAACTCTAAGTTCATTGTATTTTCCTCTTTCAATCATAATATGGGTTCACCATTTTCTTCAATGGTTGTGATGCAAAGGTAGCAATCTTTGGAGGCAACGGCAGATTTAAATTTTTTATATAATTTAGCCGCTTATCTAAATGTATCCACAATATGAATAAGCAGATTCCTACCTTTTTTTTAAGCGACGAATATTTTATTGATGAAAAGGTAAACTTTCTAAAGTTTGCCAATGAGTACAAAGTCTACAATGATCAGGGCACTCAAATCGGAATTATTAAACAAAGAATAAGCGGCTGGCAAAAGGCTTTAAGCTTATTGGTTGATAAACGGATGATGCCTTTTAAACTTGAAATTACCGATGTAAACGATCAGCTGCAGGCAACGATTAGCCGGGGTTGGACCTTCTGGATGTCGAAAATTATCGTAACAGATCCCATGGGAGTTGAGGTAGGGATTATTAAACAGAAATTCAAGTTATTTAAACCAGTGTTCACGATCTCTAACCCGGTTTCAGGAACAGAAATTGCTAAAATTACCGGCGATTGGAAAGCCTGGAATTTTAACATCACCAATTCCTCCGGCGCAGAAATAGGGAAAATTAGCAAGAAATGGGCTGGAGCTTTGAAAGAAGTTTTTACAACGGCCGATAAGTATAATGTTTCAATTGATCCAATCTATGCCGAAAGCGATCAAAAAGTTGCAATCGTGGCTACTGCGATCACCATCGACATGGTATTGAAAGAAAGCAAATAAAAGTGACTAGGTAGAGGGAATGGTTATCTCAAAAGGCCAGGTTCTTTCCTTAATGCGATTTAACCATTCACTCTGCTAATTTAATATTCTTGCCATTGATGTCAAATAATTGGGTTAAATTTGATGTCACACCATTTCATATTACCTCATGGCAAAACCCAAAGAGGCTAAAAAACCGAGTGTTTTTAGTTTACTTGCATCATATAAAGGATTAATTTTTCTCCTCGTTTTATTTGCTTTGCTAAGCAATGGGATTAATTTATTACTACCAAAAATTATTGCACGTGGTATAGACGCTTATACGAATAAAACCTTTGATCTGAATTCGATTTTATTTCAGTTTGCCATAGCAATAATATTGGTTTTTATCTTTACTTACCTGCAAAGTATTGTGCAAACTTATGCTTCCGAACGTGTGGCAAGAGATTTAAGAACAAAGCTTTCCAATCAGATCTCAAGACAAAGCCATGCTTATATTATCTCGGCTAACCCATCAAAATTACTGACCAATTTAACGTCGGATGCAGATTCAATTAAAATGTTTGTTTCACAGGCAATTGTCTCATTGGCCTCTTCCATCTTTCTGATTGTAGGTGCAAGTATTTTGCTATTGATGATAAACTGGCAGCTTGCCCTCTGTGTAATTGCAATTGTACCAATCATTGGCATTGCTTTTTATATGGTATTAAAAAAGGTACGGGTACTTTTTATCCAAAGCAGGGAAGTGATCGATTGGTTAAATAAAGTAATTAGTGAAAGTATTTTAGGCTCAGCTTTAATTCGGGTAATCAATTCTCAACAGCTGGAGTACCAAAAGTTTTTAGATGCCAATGCTAAAGCAAGAGATCTAGGCCTTTCTATTCTTCGCTTATTTGCGGGTTTAATTCCGATCATCGTCTTTGTTTCTAACCTATCTGGATTAACTATTTTGGTGCTTGGAGGCCATTTCGTTATCACCGATAAAATGACCTTGGGGGAGTTTGCAGCATTTAATAGTTACCTGGCACTAATTATCTTTCCCATCCTGGTAATCGGTTTTATGAGTAATGTAATCGCTCAGGCAACTGCATCATATGGAAGAATTGAAAGCGTATTAAATGCACCGGAGTTTAAACATCAGGGCGCAATAGCCGAAGATTTAAAAGGAGAGGTGGAAGCTAAGGATATTAAACTTACCATCGGACAAAAACCAATTTTAAAAGATATTTCGTTCTCTGCAAAAGCAGGTTCAAAGACCGCAATTATTGGCCCTACTGCTGCTGGTAAAACGCAGTTACTTTATATTTTAACCGGTTTAATTGAACCAAATGCGGGAGAAGTTCTTTTCGATAACAGTCCTTTCGATCAATATAATCAGGAGAATTTTCATAAACAAGTAGGTTTTGTTTTTCAGGACAGCATTATCTTTAATATGAGCATTCGGGAAAATATTGCATTTAGCGATACCGTGACTGATGAATCGCTTGAAAAGGCCATTCAAACTGCTGAATTAAGAGAATTTGTCGATGCATTGCCCGCTAAACTGGATACCATTGTTTCCGAGCGGGGCAATAGTTTATCTGGCGGACAAAAGCAGCGAATTATGCTGGCGAGGGCGCTAGCCATTAATCCAAAGATTTTATTGTTGGATGACTTTACCGCACGAGTGGATACTAATACCGAAAAACGTATCCTCGAAAACATTCAAAAAAATTATCCTGGATTAACCCTGTTATCCGTTACTCAAAAAATAGCATCTGTTGTGAATTACGACAAAGTTATCTTGCTGATGCAAGGCGAAATAATCGCTTCGGGAACACATGAGGAATTACTCAAAAGCAGTCCGGAGTACGTTCAAATTTACAATTCACAACAGAGCACCAGCAATTATGAACTACAATCTTAACCAGCTCAATACAAAGCAGGAAAAGCAGTCCACTTATCAGGCGCTTAACAGGTTACTTAAATTTATCTCTTCCGAACGAAGAAACCTTTGGTTGGCGTTAGTTGCCATTTTGATAAATTCAGGTCTGCTTCTGCTGGGACCGCTTTTAGTTGGACACACCATCGATGCCTACATCAGAACCAAGCAATTTCATGGGGTTTTAGTATTTGGGGGAATTCTCCTGGTAACGTATATGATCGCTATGTTAACCGGTTACACGCAAACCAAACTTATGGGCGGTATAGGGCAGAGGATGCTTTATACTTTAAGAAATGCAATTTTTAGCAAGTTGCAGGAGTTCCCGGTTTCTTTTTTTAATCAAAATAAAGCCGGCGATTTAATCTCAAGGGTAAATAACGATACCGATAAACTGAATCAGTTTTTCTCACAATCGCTGATGCAATTTGTAAGCAGCATTGTAACAATGATTGGTGCCGGCGTCTTCCTCTTATCCATTAATTTTGAACTCGGTGCTGCAGCACTTTCACCAGCCGTGGTAATCGTGATTTTTACCATTGCTTTATCTCCATGGGTGAAACGAAAGAATGCAAGTAACTTGAAAAGTGTGGGCGGAATGAGCGCAGAAATTCAGGAAAGTCTGAACAATTTCAAAGTAATTATCGCCTTTAATCGTCGGGATTATTTTAGGAAACGTTTTGATGAGGCAAACAAAGAAAACTATAAGACTGCCATTGGCGCAGGTTTAGCGAACAACATCTTCGTGCCTGTTTATGGTTTACTTTCCAGTGCAGCGCAGTTGATCGTGTTGCTTTTCGGAATTTACCTTATTTCTAAAGGAAACTTTACGCTGGGTTTATTAGTGAGTTATATTTCCTATTGCACCAACTTCTATAATCCCTTAAGGCAGCTAGCGGCTCTTTGGACCAGTTTTCAGGTGGCAATGGCCAGTTGGGACAGAATTTCGCAAATTTTATTGTTAGAAACAGACCTTGTTCAGGTACAAGGTGATCCAGCGGTTACATCTGATGCTTTGCTGGAATTTAAAAATGTTCATTTTTCATATGATGATGCGAAAGAAATTCTACGTGATATCAATCTGAGGTTTGAAAAGGGAAAAACTTATGCCCTGATCGGCCCTACGGGTGGAGGTAAAACGACTACAGCATCGTTAATTTCCCGTTTGTACGACGCAACAAAAGGAACTATTTTACTGGATGGAAAAGATATCCGCTCCTTTAGCGCTGAAGAACGCACACAGAAAATTGGATTCATTTTGCAAGAACCGTTTTTATTCACAGGCACAGTGAAGGATAACATTCTTTATGGCAATAGTCAATACAAAGACGTAAGCGATGAGGAATTGAAAAAAATTATTCAGGATGCAAATCTGGATGCACTGTTGGCCATTTTTGATGAGGGCTTGAACACGCAGATAACATCAGGATCAGATAGCATCAGTTTGGGTCAGAAGCAACTAATTGCCTTTATGAGAGCGGTGTTGAGAAACCCCGAGTTACTCATACTAGACGAAGCGACTGCAAACATTGATACCATTACCGAGCAGTTGCTGAGTAGTATATTAAATAAGCTGTCAAAAGAAACCACGCTTGTAATTATTGCGCATCGGTTAAACACAATTGAAAATGCTGATGAAATTTACTTTGTGAATGGAGGAGAGGTGCAACAGGCCGGAACGTTAAATGATGCACTGGGTATGCTTTCGAAAGGTAAAAGAGCCAGTTAGGTATTTCCAAGCTTGCGCTTTTAAAAGCATTATGGCTGGCTATTTGCCAACCATAATATTCATTCCCCTATTTGATTACCGCTTCAAATGGCATTCTCGCTTGAATACCAGAACTTGCAATAACCTTTTTCATTTGCTGGTAAAGCATGTAGTTATCGCCTAATTCTTGTTTGGTATAATAAGTTTTAATTTTATCTGTGCTTTCGTCCATTAACGATTTCAATGGGTCAATCACATCAGGGTATTCGGTCACTTTAAAATCTTTGATTTTCGCTTTCTTGGCAGCGGCATTAATCGCATCATTAAAACTTCCGATTCTATCGGCTAGTCCAATTTGAACAGCATCTGTACCAATCCATACGTGGCCACCGCCAATGCTATCGATATAAGCTTTACTTTTCTTCCTGCCTTCTGCAACCCGACTTACGAAACCACTATATATTCTGTTTAATTCATTTTGTATAATGAATCTTTCACCGGCCGTCATTGGGCGGTTTGTTGCCATAATATCTGCATACTGCCCGGTTTTTACCCCATCAAACGTAATCCCCAATTTGTTAGTCATTAAATTCTGGAAATTTGGAATAAGTCCGAAAACGCCGATGGAGCCGGTAATGGTATTGGGTTGAACGAAAATACTATCCGCAGCACATCCAATGTAATATCCGCCAGAAGCGGCAACATCACCAAAGGAAGCGATTACAGGTTTCTCTTTTTTAGTAAGTACAATCTCTCTCCAGATTACATCAGAAGCAAGTGCACTGCCACCGGGAGAATTGACACGAATTACGATCGCTTTGATATCATCGTCTAATCTGGCTTTTCTGATAGCTCTTGAGATCCGCTCCGAGCCGATCTGGTTATCATTTCCTTCGCCACCGCTAATTTCACCATTGGCATAAATTACCGCGATTTTGTTTTTGCTCGTTCCTGAATCTGTATTGTTTTTGGCGTAGTCATTAATATCGATCGAACGAATATTTTCGCCTTTAGTTCGACCGGAAATGCCTTTTAATTCCTCTAAAATCTGATCTTTATATTTTAAACCATCAACCATTTTATAATTTAAAGCATCTTGTGGTTGCTGAATTCTATATTGATCAGCGATAACATACAAACTGTCTTTTTTGATGTCTCTGGAATTGGCAATGTCAGTTAAGAAAGTGTTATATAAGCCTCCAACATAAGCCGTAACCTGTTTGCGGTTATAATCACTCATTTTATCTAAGATGAAAGGCTCTACTGCACTTTTATAGTTTCCAACTCGAATTACCTGCATTTCTACCCCAACTTTTTCTAAGGTTCCTTTGAAAAAAGTAAGCTCTGAACTAAAACCTTTAAACTCCAAAGCACCTTCTGGGTTTAGATAAATTTTATCGGCTGCAGAAGCGAGATAATATGCACCTTGGCTGTAAACTTCGCTATAGGAAATAATTTTTTTGTGTGATTTCTTAAAATCTATCAGTGCGTTTCTAACTTCACGCATGGTAGCATAACCGGCATTTGGACTACTAACATTAAGGTATATGCATTTGATGTTATCATCCGTTTTGGCGCGCTTAATTGATTTTAAAACATCATTTAAACCTATTCCGCTTTTATCATCGTTTCCAACAATCGGAAGATTACCAAATGGATTCTTCGGAGTCCGTTCTGTAATGGGTTGGTCAAGGTTTAAAAATAATACGGAATTGCTAGAAACAGCTACGGTTTTATCATCATCTAATGAAGAAATTGCACCAAAGATAATCACGATAACAATGATAAATATAATCGCCATGGAGAGGAAAAATCCCAGCATGGAGGCAAATAGATACTTGAAGAAATCTTTCATTTAAATGTTATTTTTGTGGTGTAAAGATATAAAAATAGATGATGCTTAATAAGGCTTTAGAGTACACGAGTGTTTATTTGTTACTCGGTGGAAATTTAGGAAACAGGGAAGGAAATCTACGTGAAGCCATTGCGTTGATTGGTAATGATATAGGTGAAATTGAGGCAGTTTCTTCGGTTTATGAAACAGCTGCATGGGGAAAAAAAGACCAGCCCGCATTTCTAAACCAGGCGGTTGCAGCGAAGACCAAACTATCAGCATTACAAGTGTTGGAAGCCGCTTTAAATATTGAACAAAAACTTGGCAGGGTGCGCAATGAAAAATGGGGTGAACGACTGATTGACATAGACCTGATCCTTTTTGGAAACGAGGTGATTGATATACAAGATGTGCTTCATGTACCACACCCGCATATGCAAATCCGCAAGTTCGTAATGGCACCTTTGGCAGAAATTGCTCCGGATGTAATGCACCCTGTATTAGGTAAAACCGTATTTGATATCCATGAAAATATTACAGACGACCTGGAGGTTAGGAGACTATAAATTCCTGGGTAAATAGCTAGATTTGTTTCATGGAAGATATCAATGATAATCATCCCCTGGATTTATCATGTCTCATTGGAATGGTCGGTCATAATCCAGATTTTATGATCGAAATTTTCGACGCTTTATATCGAACAAACACCTGTTTACTTAGCAGAACTAGAGTAGGCATTAACCCTTAAAAACTGGAAAGAAGTGGGCGATTGCGCACACAAAATAAAGCCAACCTTTAGTTATATTGGTCGCGATGATGTGAGAATTTCTTGTGGAGGAAATTGAACACAATGCCAGAAAGGGAGTTAGCAGTCAAATTTAAAATGATATCGAAAGGCTAAAAGCTGTTTCGGCGCAAATTTACGTTCAGCTTCAATTGGAAAAAAATAATCTCCAGGCAAAATCTTAATTTTTTGAATCACCAGATTTCGTTCCAAAGAAAAAAGAGCTATTGTAAAAATACTAAGATTGCTTATTTATCTCTGAGTCTGCATCAGCTGGCGACGCCTTGAAATGGAATAGAGAGGCCGCAATGTAAAGTACCAATACAAAGGGAATTGCAGCAAATTGCAGCGCCGCAATTAAGGCGGAAGATAATATTAGAAAAATGAATTTGATTTTGTTCTTCGCCCAGCTGAGGTTACTAAATTTCAAGGAAAAAATTCTGATCTCGCTGATCAGCAAAAAGCTGGAGATTACAGTGATTGCAACTAAAAGGATAGTTGAACCGACAATAGTAGGGTAGTGCACAGCAATGTAAGGCAATGAGCAAATAAACAAGGTATTCATTGGCGTGTTGAGACCAATGAAATCTTCAGTTTGACGCTCATCATTATTAAACTTTGCCAGGCGCAATGCAGAAAAAATAGTAATCATAAAGCCTATATAAGGTAGATATTCAGAAGAATAATCGCTTACTTTTAATAGACTAAACATAATAACACCTGGAAGAAAGCCGAAACTTACCATATCTGCTAAAGAATCCAAATCTTTGCCGATGGCAGATTTAACGTGCAATAACCTGGCAACCATTCCATCGAAGAAATCGAAAATTCCGGAAACGATTACAAAGTATGCGGCAAGTTGTAGTTCGCCTTTAAATGCAAAAACGATTCCAATGCAACCGGAAAGGAGGTTTGCACAGGTAATCGTATTAGGGATGTGCCTTTTCATTAGAGGTATAAGTTATAGGTTTTAAGTTTTAAGTGGCTGGTTAGCTAAAACCCGCCACTTAAAAAATATAACTCACTAGCTATTCATCGAAATTAAAAATTCTTCATTGCTTTTTGTTCCTTTAATCTGAGCCTGAACAAATTCCATGGCTTCCTGGCTATTCATATCTGCAAGGTGGTTGCGTAAAATCCAAACACGTTGCAAGGTATCTCTGTCGTGTAATAAATCATCACGACGTGTGCTCGAAGCGGTAATATCAATAGCAGGGAAGATTCTTTTGTTCGATAATTTACGGTCTAATTGTAACTCCATGTTACCGGTACCTTTAAATTCTTCGAAAATTACCTCATCCATTTTAGAACCTGTATCGGTTAATGCAGTAGCTAAAATGGTTAACGAACCGCCGTTTTCAATGTTCCTTGCCGCTCCAAAGAAACGTTTAGGTTTGTGTAAGGCATTGGCATCCACACCACCTGATAAAATTTTACCAGATGCAGGAGCTGTGGTATTGTATGCCCTTGCTAAACGTGTAATGGAGTCTAACAAAATTACCACATCATGACCGCTTTCTACCAGGCGCTTAGCTTTCTCAAGTACAATGTTGGCAATTTTTACATGGCGCTCAGCGGGTTCATCAAAAGTAGAGGCAATAACCTCAGCTCTTACGCTACGGGCCATATCCGTTACCTCTTCCGGGCGCTCATCAATTAAAAGGATAATCAAATAAACCTCAGGGTGATTTTTAGCAATGGCGTTGGCTACCTCTTTCAGTAAATTGGTTTTACCAGTTTTCGGCTGCGCTACAATTAAACCACGCTGACCTTTACCTATCGGCGTAAATAAATCCATAATACGGGTAGAGTAATTACTCGTATCTGTAAATAAATTCAATCTTTCAGTAGGGAACAGGGGCGTTAAATAATCGAAAGGAACACGATCGCGAACCTCTGCCGGGATTCTACCATTAATGGTTTCTACGCGAACAAGAGGGAAATATTTTTCACCTTCTTTTGGAGGACGGATACTACCTTTAACGGTATCACCTGTTTTAAGCCCGAAAAGTTTTATTTGTGATTGTGATACATAAATATCATCAGGAGAGGTAAGGTAATTATAATCTGCAGAGCGCAAGAAACCATATCCATCTGGCATAATTTCTAAAACACCTTCATTGGTGATCACGTTATCGAAATCCAGGTTAGAATAACTGTTTTCGTTTTTATGGTGGTTGCCACCTCCAGGTTGCTTTTGCTGACGGTTCTCTTCGCGCTGCGGTTTTTCTTGTTTTTCGCGAGGCTCTTGTTTCTGTTTTTGTACCGGAGCAGGTAATACTTCAGCACTTTCTTCAATTAACGCAGAAATTGGTTTAACGCTTTCTTCAGTTTCAGAAATCCTGTCTGGCTGCCTTTCAGGTTGTTGTTGTGGTTGCTGGTGCTGAGGCTCATCAAATAAAGTTACTGATTCTCTTTTTCTTTCGATTGGAGCAGCAGGATCATCTTTACTTAATCTAGCTCTCTTTTTTACCGGCTTATCTGCCGTAGTAGCTGCAGCAGCTACTTTAGGGGTTTTCTCCGCTTTGGTTGCTTTAGCTTTTGTAGCAGGTACGGAAGCAACTGTTACTTCTTCCACTGCTGGTTCGCTATACGGGTCTGCGCCTGATTGAGCAGCGTTTATAATTTCTTGTTGGTGCAGGAGTACTTCAACAAGGTCGATTTTTCTTAATGAATCGGCACCTTCGATGCCATAAGTTTTTGCCAGCTCACGTAATTCTGGAGTGAGCTTATCATTTAATTCTGTTTTGCTAAACATTCTGAATATATATGTTTCAAGAAATTTTTCATTTTATTATAACGGATGTTTCCTGTTATAAATCTGTCAGGGCTAAATATTTGTTGTTAGTTAAAAAGCCAGACGGTTTACTATGTATAAAATCTTAAGGTAATAAAACCAAAAATGAGTGGATTATTTGGGATACTCAAATGGTTTCATATTGTTTACGTGCTGAATAAAAACGATTAATCGCTTTCAAAAAATGGTAACAAAAAAACAAGTTTTGATAGATTTTTCTGGATATTCAGATAAACGGTTGAGAAATTATGTTGCAATTGTATGTATTTGAAACGTAATCCGCAAGAAAAAGTTTAAAATGTTTATAAAATTAATTGATGTGAAAATATTTTAGTCTTCTAAAAACCTTAAAAAACATCATATTTGCAGCAAATAAGCCATATATGACTAAGCAACAACTTTTCGAGCAAATCCAAAAAAAGCGTTCTTTTTTATGTGTTGGATTGGATCCGTCGTTAGATAAAATCCCTCAGCACCTGCTAAAATATGAAAATCCAATTTTGGAGTTTAATAAACAGATCATCGATGCAACAAAAGATTTATGTGTAGCTTATAAACCGAATACTGCTTTTTACGAATGCTATGGAAAGAAAGGCTGGGAAACCTTAACTGAAACCTGGAAATATATCCCAAAGGAAATTTTTAGTATTGCTGATGCAAAACGTGGCGATATCGGCAACACTTCCGCAATGTATGCTGAAACTTTTTTTAATGAAAATTCATCAGAGATGAGTTTTGATTCAGTAACGGTTGCGCCTTATATGGGAAGTGACTCTGTATCTCCTTTTTTAACTTTTAAAGATAAATGGGTGATCTTACTGGCGTTAACCTCCAATTTAGGCCACGCAGATTTTCAGTTGCAGGAATTTGGCGGTGATAAATTGTTTGAAAAGGTATTAAAAACTTCTCAGCAATGGGCTACTGCCGAACAAATGATGTATGTTGTGGGCGCCACCCGTGGGGCTGCATTTGCCGATGTACGTAAACTAGCACCAGATCATTTTCTTTTGGTTCCGGGTGTTGGCGCACAGGGCGGAGATTTGAAAGAAGTTTGTAAATATGGTTTAAATGCGCAATGCGGATTATTAATCAACTCTTCCCGTGGAATCATTTATGCAGGGCAGGGCGAAGATTTTGCTGAAAGGGCTAGGGAAGAGGCTTTGAAATTGCAGAAAGAAATGGAACAGATTTTAGTTGAGGCAGATTTGGTTTAGCCACAGATTTGCAGATTTTTCCAATTCAAATTTTTATTAATCACGGAAACATGGAATACACGGAAACTTAGATTTACTTCCGTGTTTTCTGCGTTTCCGTGGCAAACCTCTAACTAACCATGAAATCAAAAATAGATTTAAAACTAGTTCTTGCTCTAACTGGAGTAGCATTGATCTGGGGTACAACTTATTTAGGTATTCGTGTAGCTGTGGAGAGCATTCCCGCCTGGTATGTAACCGCTATCCGTCAAACGATTGCTTCTTTAATTATTTTGATCATTTTAATAAAGCAAAAAGAGTTAAAGTGGATTGGTTGGTCGAGTTTTAAAAGGCAGATTCTGCTTTCTATTTTAATGGTGGTTATCGCAAATGGAATGACAACCGTGGCCGAAAAAACAATTCCAAGCGGATTAACATCACTTATTAATGCCACCTCTCCATTGTTGGTTTTTCTGGGCTGTGTTTTTCTCGGAATCCAAAAGGCCAGTTTAAAAGGTTTTATCGGCGTATTTATTGGTTTCCTTGGCATTGTATTTATTTTCAGGGATGGTATCAGCGATTTGCTCGACCCAGGGTATCGCAATGGGATTTTATCTCTCATTATTGCCGTTTCTGGCTGGACAATCGGGACAATATACTCCAAAAAACATAGTGCAAAGCCTCAATACATCTTCCTAAATCTTTTTTATCAATTTGTTTTCTCAGCCATTGTACAATTTGGGCTCGCACTCATCTTCTCTGGAAATGCTAACGTTAACAGCTGGAAAACTGAAAGTATTTTTGCTGCAATTTATTTGGCGATATTTGGCTCTGTTTTAGGCTATTTCTGTTATCACTATGCTTTAAAACGGGTTTCTGCTTCAGAAGTTTCTATCCTCACTTACTTCAATACCGTTATTGCTATATTTTTGGGTTGGCTGATTTTAAACGAACACGTTGATCTTGATTTGATAGTAGCCACCGTTCTCATTATTGCAGGTGTTTTCATTACAAACTACAAAAAGAAAGTACAAACTGAAGCCATCGCCAAGAATTAGCAAAATATGCATTCAATATAGGTACCGACTATGCTTCTAAATTACGCTGATGTACCATGTTTTGGTTTAACTATTTCAATGACATTTGCCTATGTTTCTCTTCAATCTTGAAGCCTGATCAAAACTTAAAAGAATATTTGATTAGTTTCAACTATGAATTTTCCGGAAGAGTTTCTCCATTATGTTTGGCAATTTAGATCATTCAACTATCAGCATCTGAAAACAGCTTCTGGAGATGATTTGACTATTTTACACCCTGGATTTTTGAATAAAGATGCAGGCCATGATTTTAGTCATGCGAAGATTAAGATCGGGGAAACCATCTGGGCGGGTAATATAGAAATCCACATTAGATTTTCAGATTGGTTAAAGCATAACCACCAAAGTGATCGATCCTACGAAAATGTAATCCTTCATGTGGTTTATGAAAATGATGTTGATATTAAACGAATAGATGGGTCAATTTTGCCAATTTTGATCTTGAAAGATAGAATTGCGAATGAACTGATAGTGAAATATGAAAACCTATTCCTAACGTTTAATGATTTTCCCTGTGCTGCACAAATTCATCGTGTGGATCAATTAATCATAAGTTCTTTTCTCTCCAGAACGCTGATTGAAAGATTTAAACAAAAAGCGGAAATTGTACTGGAAGCATTAAAAGAAACTAAAGGCAATTGGGAAGAGATTTTTTATCGTTTTATGGCCCGCAATTTCGGTTTTAAGATAAATGCGTTACCATTCGAGTTGCTAACCAAGGCCATTCCACAATAAATTTTAGCAAAGCGTAAGAATAATAAAACACTAATTGAAGCACTGATTTTTGGTGCATCAGGCTTTCTGAATGGTAGTTTTGATGAGGATTATCCTAGTGAATTGAAAGCTGAGTTCAAGTTTCTGCAAAAGAAGTATGGCATCAAACCGGTAGAAGTATCCAACTGGAAGTTTATGAGAATGCGACCGCAAAATTTCCCAACCATTCGTTTAGCACAGTTTGCAGCAGTAATTGCTCATGCTAATCATATTTTTTCAAAAGTTATCGAAGTCCGCGGCGTTGAAGAGTTAAAACAATTATTTGAAAATCTGCCCGTCAATCCTTATTGGGAAACACATTATCATTTTAAGAAAAAGGCGGTTGCCGTAAGTACCCAGATTGGAGAGACTTCAATCGATAATATATTACTCAATACAGTAGCCTTGTTTCTATTTGCATATGGTAAGCATACCGGAACGCAATCTTATATCAATAGGGCAAACCAACTTTTGGAGCATTTGTCGGCAGAGCGAAATGCCATAACCGACAAATTTACGGAAGCAGGAGTGCAGGTTGACCGTGCATTTGCTTCACAGGCCATTTTACAATTGAAGAAATACTATTGTGATCATAAAAAGTGTTTGTCTTGTGGGATCGGAATTAAAATTCTCAAACAAATTCGTACAGCATAGCACGCAGCAATTAACAATTTGCACGTTGATTTTATTAAGTAGCGTTAAGTTATTGCGTCTTTCATTTATCTTATAAAAATTGTATATTGGTGATGTTTAATAGCTTGGTCAAAATAATTAAAAACTTTAAAAGATCCTTCATCACCAGGTGGAAGATCAAAAAAGTAGATAATTTTTAGCCATAATATTTTATCAACATAAAAATAACTACGTCAAACTTTATTGCCTGAACAAGGTTTTAACATTATGGAATTTCCCCACGAACTTAGAGACCAATACCCAGATCAAATTATTGAAGTTAGGGGTAATGCTGATGCTTTGACAGTTATTTTAAATGCCGATGTTGATATCGAGAAATTTAAAAACGATTTAAAAAAGAGATATGCGCATTTGGACGAGCAGCAAATTCTTTTTATCAAACATGAAAACAGACAGGATTTTGAAAAGCTCGTGCTGAACTAGTTTTCTAAATTATCTGTTACCTAATAATTTAGTGTATTTTTAATGGGATATAATCACTAGATTAGTATTGATATAGTTATCCGCTTTTATTGGATTTGTTTAGTGATTTACATTTAAATAAGCTAAAAGATGTTTCAGAGAGTTATTACGTATTTTGAGCAACGGAGCTTTGGTGTGTCCACTTACCTCGCAAATAAATTGAATATGAGCACAGCAAAAGTTCGTCTCTTTTTCATTTATTCGTCTTTCTTAGCAGTTGGTTTTCCTATTTTATTTTATTTCCTTGCAGCCGTGGTGCTGGATATCAGGACATATATGAAAAAGATGAGATTGAGAATTTGGGAGTAAAACCTCCAGTGTGATTAAAGAAAGAATTTTAACCATGGCTTCCACTCATTCCCAAACTTGTGATTAGTCTTCCCTCAAAATCTCTGCAATTTCATTAAAACCTCTTTCCGCGGCTAAATCTGCAGGCAACTTTCCACCTTCCATCCTCAAGCTTACTTCTGCCCCATGTTCCAATAGCAAGATAATTAATTCTATATTCCCCAGTTGTGCAGCAGTATGCAGCGGCGCTAAACCAGCTTTTTGGCAAACATTTGGATAAGCGCCGGCATCTAAAAGCATTTTGGTAATCCCGACATTATTTGACGCCACCGCAGAGTGAATCGGAAAAACATTAAAGCCATTTTTCGAAGCCAGGTTAACATCAGCACCTTTAAGTACCAGAAATCTCGCCAGATCTTCATGGCCAAAATAACAAGCAAGTCCCAATGGCGAAAAACCATCCTCAGAGAAAGCATTAATGCTTGCAGGGTTTTGAAAGATGAGGAAGGTAGCAGCATCAAATTTTCCAACTGCACAAGCTTCAAACAAGGTTAAATCATGGGTAAATTCTAACAATAAATCGGCAATCTCTTGCTTCTTATAATAGCAGGCTAAAAGCAGTGGTGAAATTTGATGCGACGTATTGGTATTGGCGAGCATTGGGTTCGCCATCAAAATTTCCTTAACTGCCTGAAAATTTCCGGATTCAATCTGTTCTTCAAGTTGCGCGATGCCCATATAGAATAATCTTATGTAAAAAACTGACTTAAATTAATAAAAAATAAGGAATTATCTAATTTGAACAGCGATTTGAAGATTTGGTAAGATGGTTGAGCGTATAAAAATAAAAATCCCGTTTAGCCTCTTCAGGCCAAACGGGATAAAACCTAAAACAAAATCCGTTTCATTTGCAAAACGTACAACTTGTGTGCTGTTGAAATAATAGACCGCTTTTTTTGTTTATGGTTTAATAAGTGATTATTCTTTTATTTAAAATACTGTGGATTTAAAATCACGATAGATACAACTATATATTTTATATTTGTTCATTAAACATTATTAGGATAGAAAATGGCGGTAAGGGGAAACCAATTTAAAACCAACACATTCAGAGATAAAGGTGCTGAAAACGCATCCGGCAGGCCGTCTTTTAATCGCCAGCCAAAAGAAAGAAGAGATTATTTACCTAATTTCGATTTGCAGGATGGACGTGCAATTAAAATTGTAGGATTATTTTTCGTTATTCTTTCACTTTATTTCTTAATCGCTTTTACCTCATATTTATTTACCTGGCAAGATGATCAGAGTTATGTGATCGACGCTAATGGCGGATGGGGAAACTTATTTAAAACTGCGGAAGAATTAAAAGATGCTGGTGTAACTACGCCCGTTGTACAAAACTGGTTGGGTAAATTTGGTGCTTTGCTATCTCACCAATTTATTTACGAATGGTTTGGGATTGCATCCTTTCTATTTGTGCTCGCGTTTTTTATTATTGGTTACCGTTTATTATTTAAAGTTAAAATTCTTTCTATTTCAAAAACCCTTGGTTATAGCTTTTTCTTTTTATTGTTCATTTCGTTAACTTTTGGGTTTGCACATAGTTTCTGGGCAGAGTCTCCTCATTATGTTGAGGGTGAGTTTGGTTACTGGAGCAATAAATTATTAGCGGCACAGATCGGCGCTGCAGGAGTTGCAGGTTTAATCGCTTTTGCCGGATTAACCATTCTGATTATTGCTTATAACATTGATTTTAAATTTCCAGAACGTAAAGAAAAGGAAGTCTACCTGGATAATGAGACGCCTGATTTTGTTAATGAAGTAAGAGAGAAATTTGCAAATAAGCGGGAAACCGACGAAGACGATTTTGAATCTGTTGAATTTCCTGTTCGGGATAAACCCCTTGCGCCGAAAGAAAGAAAACAACAGAACGTGGTTTTACAGCCAAGTAGATTTGAACAGCCAGAAGTTGAAGAGTCAGCTGCCGCACCTGTGGTGCTTTCACCAATGTCTACTAATTTACCCATGGCTGTTTCTTCCCCGGCCGCGCTTCCACTAACTGTTGAACCTATCATTGAAGAGGCTCATGAGCCTGCTTTTACGATTGAAAAAACGGAAGAAGAGAAAAAGTCTGATGACTTAGTAGAACAATTTGGGAATTACGATGAGAAACTTGACTTATCGGGTTATCGATACCCAACGGTAGACTTGTTAGAGAATTACGGTACCAATAAAATTTCTGTTAATGCCGAGGAATTAGAAGCCAATAAAAATAAAATTGTAGAAACGCTTAATCATTATAACATTGAGATTGATAAAATCAAAGCCACGATCGGTCCGACGGTAACGCTTTATGAAATTATTCCCGCACCAGGCGTTAGAATTTCAAAAATTAAAAACCTGGAAGATGATATTGCACTTTCTTTAGCGGCGCTGGGGATCCGGATTATTGCCCCGATGCCTGGAAAAGGAACAATTGGTATTGAAGTTCCGAATCAGCATCCGGAAATGGTGCCAATGAGGAGCATTTTAAATACGGAGAAATGGACCTCAAATACCATGGATCTTCCCATTGCTTTAGGTAAAACGATTAGTAATGAGGTATTTATTGCCGATTTGGCGAAAATGCCCCACTTATTGGTTGCAGGTGCAACTGGTCAAGGTAAGTCGGTGGGTATTAATGCCATTCTCGTTTCCCTTTTATTTAAAAAGCATCCTGCACAATTAAAATTTGTACTGGTTGACCCGAAAAAAGTGGAGTTGACTTTGTTCAACCGAATTGAACGGCATTTTTTGGCGAAACTTCCGGGCGAAGCTGATGCCATTATTACTGACACCAAAAAAGTGGTTAACACTTTAAATTCACTTTGTATTGAAATGGATCAGCGTTATGATTTATTAAAGGATGCACAAGTGAGGAATTTGAAAGAATATAACGATAAATTCATCAAGCGTAAGCTTAATCCAAATAACGGCCACAGGTTCTTACCTTTTATTGTGTTGGTTGTGGATGAATTTGCCGATTTAATGATGACTGCGGGTAAAGAAGTGGAAGCACCAATTGCCCGTTTAGCGCAGTTGGCACGTGCCATTGGCATTCACCTGGTACTGGCTACACAGCGCCCTTCAGTTAACATCATTACCGGTACTATCAAAGCCAACTTCCCGGCCAGGCTGGCATTCAGGGTATTGTCAAAAATCGATTCACGGACTATTTTGGATAGTGGTGGTGCAGATCAGTTGATTGGTAGGGGAGATATGCTTTTATCGACTGGAAGCGACTTGATCAGGCTACAGTGTGCATTTGTGGATACACCAGAGGTAGATCGGATCTCTGAATTTATCGGTAATCAGCGTGGTTATGCTGATGCTTATCAGCTTCCTGAATATATTGATGAAGCTGGCGAAGGAAGTAAGGCTGATTTTGATCCAAACGAAAGGGATAAACATTTTGAAGATGCTGCGAGATTAATCGTAATGCATCAGCAAGGTTCAACGTCTCTTATCCAACGCAAATTAAAGTTAGGTTATAACCGTGCAGGTAGAATCATTGATCAATTGGAAGCGGCAGGTATTGTTGGTCCGTTTGAGGGAAGTAAAGCCCGCGAAGTTTTGTATCCTGACGAGTATTCTTTGGAACAGTTCTTGAATGATATGAATAACAAAGGTTAGATTAAACCAATACCCGAAAATCTATTCAAACGTTTCAAAAGAAAATTAAAAACACACACAATGAAGAAATTTATTTCAGCCGCAATGGTTATAGCTGCTTTTGCAACCACAACCTATGCCCAGACTGATGCAAAAGCGAAAGCGATTTTAGCAGAAGTAAGTAAAAAATACAAATCGTACGATGTTGTTAAAACCGATTTTTCCTTCACACTAGATAATCCCAAAGCCAAAGTAAAGGAAACACAGCAGGGTACCCTGTACGTTAAAGCCAATTCTAATAAATATAAAGTGGCAATGACAAATCAAGAATTATTTAGTGATGGAAAGAGTCAATGGACTTACTTAAAAAAAGATAAAGAAGTTCAGGTAAGTAATGTTGACAATAGCGGAGAGGGCATCAATCCAGCAAAGATCTTTACTGTTTATGAAAAAGGATTCAAATATATCTATACTGGTGAGCAAAAAGCTGGTGGCAAAACTTATCAAATGATTGATTTGACTCCTGTTGATGCCAAGAAAGCAATTTTTAAGGTTCGTTTAAGCATCGATAAAGCAGCTAAGCAAATTGCAAATGTGGTGCTGTTTGATAAAAATGGAAACAAATATACTTATAATGTGAAAACCTTTTCTCCTAACGTAAAGGTTCCTGAAACAACTTTTGCTTTCGATGCCAAAAAATATCCTGGAGTTGAAGTAGTAGATTTAAGATAATAAGCAGATTCATAGAGCCTTATTTTTTAGCAATTTTGAAACCCCGCATTTAATGTCCGGGGTTTCTCGCTTTATATTGCTTTTTCTATTCAATATAAGTTATAGTCTTAATAAGTATAGATAGTACTAAGTATTTTTGTTTATTTATAATACATTGTTGTATTTTCTTAGTAACATTGTTTATTACTAACCAAATACAAATCCAAACATGAAAAAGACCACAGCAATCCTCACATTCGTGATGGCAGTTGGCATGCTCGCATGCAAAAAAGAGAACTCATCTATTTCAGGACCAACAGAAGGAACATCGAAATCTCAAGCCAGTGAATCAACTGTCGCGGCGGCAGCAATGAGCACTACCGTAACTACAGAAGCAGCCCTGAAAACGGCGATGGCTAATGCACAACCGGGAGATGTAATTACAGTTAGCGGGACCATTTATTTGACCAGTACACTTCAGTTGATTAAAAATGGTACATCCAGTGCTAAAATTAGCTTTACCGGTGGAATCCTGGATTGCGCTGGAATTTCTGGAGCTAATTGGGGGGTGAAAGTGAATGGCAGCTACTGGAATATTACCAACATGACCATTAGGAATGCGCCAGATTGCGGTATCGTATTTCAAACAGGCGGTTACAATTATGTAAATAAGGTGATCACATATGGCAATAAGGACTCTGGGCTTCAAATTTACAACGGAGGACACCATAACAGTATCAATAACTCAACTTCATATGATAATTACGATGTAGCCAATGGCGGTGAAAATGCGGATGGATATGCGTGTAAACTATCAGCAGGTGCAGGCAATCAATTTAATTCTTGTAATGCTTATCACAACTCTGATGATGGCTGGGATCTCTACGGACAACCCTCTGGTGTGGTCATCAATAATTGCACTGCAACAAACAATGGCTACGGTGCTAATGGCGACGGAAACGGATTTAAACTAGGTAGTGCCGGGCAAAATATAGCGCATACGGTTACCAACTGCACGGCCAGTAACAACAAGGGCAGTGGTTACGATGGAAACGGGAACACCGGCCACATTACCACAACTGGTAGTGGTGGTTCGGGAAATGTAAAAGCGCTCTTTTACCGCATTTTTTAACGCTCTTTTTTTTGAAAGGCTTCAGCGGTCATAGGCTGGAGCCTTTATTGAATATTACGCTACCCTGTAGCATCCTCATTTCTAAGCTCGAGACTTATCAGTTGATAAATTCGCAGATTAACTAAGATTGACGAGCTCAAATACCCATTTTTTTTACGTTCTATTTATGAATGCTCCTTAGATTTCTCTAAGTTTGTTCTAATGTCGTTGCCTTTAACAAATCATACTTTAGATAAATTGGAACAACTGCTTTTGGCAATGGGTTTCAAGGTTCGTTATGAAAAGGGGAATTTCAAAACAGGTTCTTGTTTACTGGAACACAGCAAAATTATCGTCGTCAATAAATTTTCCAATTTAGAAGGTAAAATTGCGGCTCTAGTTGGCTTGATTAAGGAAAGCAATCCGGATGAAACCACATTAGATGAAAAGCAGCGGCAATTCTTTCATTCGTTACAACAAACTAAATTATTTTGATGTTTAGAAATTATGAGGGTTACTCATTTATAAAGGAAAGTTTAAAAGGATGAAAGTTACTTTTTTAGGTACCGGCACCTCTCAGGGTGTTCCGGTAATTTCTTGCAATTGCGAGGTTTGTCAGTCTGATGATCGGCGCAACAATCGATTAAGAACTTCAATTCTAGTAGAACTTGCAGATAAAACGATTGTAGTAGATAGTGGGCCGGATTTTCGCTACCAGCTGCTGCGCGAAAAAGTTAAAGATCTTGATGCGGTATTGTTTACGCATGAACATAAAGACCATATCGCCGGGCTCGATGATATCAGGCCATTTAATTATCTGCTTCAGAAGGTTATTGATGTTTATGCTACTGAACGGGTACAAACGGCTTTAAAGCGCGAATTCTATTATATTTTTGCTGATACTAAATACTTTGGTTTACCGCAAATTAATCTCCATACTGTTCATAATGGCGAGGCTTTTGATATCGGCTCGAATACCATTATTCCTTTCGAAGTAATGCATCATCTACTTCCAATTACAGGTTATCGAATTGGTGATTTCACTTACATAACAGATGCTAAAACCATCCCAGATCATTCATTTGAGAAAATAAAAGGGTCTAAGGTATTAGTTATTAATGCTTTGCAAAAGGAACCGCACATTTCTCACTTCACATTAGCGGAAGCGATTGCATTTGCGGAAAAGGTAGGTGCAGAAACCACTTACTTAACGCATATTAGTCATAATTTAGGTTTACACCAGGAAGTAGAAAGACAGCTTCCCACCAATATCAGATTGGCATACGATGGTTTAAAAATAGAATTATAAAATTGGTATTTCCAAACTCCAAAATTAAACTATATTTGCACTCCACTTACCCAGGTGGCGATCCCGATAGCTATCGGGATAGTAGACGCCTTCAGTAATGATTAAATAGTAAATACCCAGGTGGCGAAATTGGTAGACGCACCAGCTTGAGGGGCTGGCGCCTGTATGGGTGTGGGAGTTCGAATCTCCTCTTGGGTACTATTCTAACTATCATGCTTAGATTAAAAACCGTACTTTGAACGCTTCAAAGTACGGTTTTTTAATGTCAATTTTTTTAGCTATTTCAGCGTTATTTCATAACATCATTTCGGCTTACAACATTTCCTTTTCGATGAATTGCTGTTTGAGGAATGCCCACTTCTAGCCAATCTATTCGGCACCCTCAATTTGAAAGCGCATTTTTTCCTTATTTTAGGGAGGGAAAAAGCGGTACTTTCAGCAATGTTACCATACTTTAAGTTTATAACCTTACCTATATGCGGTCTATTAATGGTGCAATGTTATCTTTGAAAAACGGTTAGCTAATAATTTATGCATCACGTAGGAAATCAATTGCAACAGTTGATCGCAGCTTATCAAACTAATGACTTTGCAACTTTAAAAATTAAAGCCAGGATTTAGCATGAGTATTACCATGTTGCGATTACCAGAGTCGTTAGAAAAGGATTTTGATATGTTCGAAACAGCTATCGAACAGTATATTGCTATCACGTTGGTTTCAAGAAAATTAAAAAATAGCTTCCATAGGCTATTGCCGAAACTAATGTTTTTACAAGAACTATAAAACACATATAAAATGAATTTATTCTCACCGCTAACACTTCGCAACCTAACCTTAAAAAATAGAATTGCATTATCTCCAATGCAACAGTATAGCGCAACAAACGGAATCCCCGGTAACTGGCATTTGGTCCATTTAGGTAGCCGTGCCGTTGGTGGAGCCGGTTTAATAATTACAGAATGTACGTCAGTTTCTCCCGAAGGACTAGCTACCTTGAGCGATGTAGGGATTTGGAACAACGAACAGCAAAACGCATGGAAAACCATAGTGGACTTTGTGCATGAACAAGATGCAAAAATCGGAATCCAATTGTGGCACTCCGGTAGTAAAGGAAGTCTAAAACATCCTAATGAGGGCATGAAACCGTTAACACCCGAAGAAGGCGGGTGGCCTCTAAAGTCAAGTTCTGTAACGGTAGCAAATGGAGTGATCTCCCAGGAACTCACGATTGATGAGATTCAGCAACTGAAAATTCAATTTGTTGATGCTGCACTGCGAGCTGTTGAAGCAGGTTTTGATACCATAGAATTACACGCTGGGCACGGCTACCTTTTCCATCAGTTTTACTCGGCAGTTATTAACAAAAGGCAAGACGAATATGGTGGGAGCTTTGAAAACAGGATCCGGTTTTTGGTCGAGTCTGTTCAGCAAATCAGAAATGTAATTCCAAAAGAAATGCCTTTAATGGTTAGAATTTCTACGGTAGATTATATGGAAACTCCAGAAGCCTGGACCTTGGAAAACAGTATAGAGCTTTCAAAAATACTTAAACTAAACGGGGTTGACTTAATTACCGCATCAGGCGGAGGATTTACGAACGTGAGTAAGGACAGGGTTTTTCCAGGTTATCAAGTTCCGTTTGCAACGGCCATTAGGGAACAAATTGGTATGGCCGCTGGCGCCGTAGGGATGATTACCAATGCGAAACAAGCAAATGAAATTATTGTTAACGGGCAGGCAGATTTAATCGTTATTGCCAGAGAACATTTGCGAGACCCTTATTTCGCCATCCACGCTGCTAAAGAATTGGAAATGGCAGTTGATATACCTTGGCAATATAAAAGAGCTTTTTAATTATCTCCCGATGGAAAATCCAGGTGCATCTGTTGTGATTACCCACCATATTTTAGATGGTAAACAAAAAGAGTATGAAAAATGGTTAGATGAAATTGTACCCGTTTCTAAACATTCGGAAGGTTTTATCGATTTACAGATCGTAAGACCAATTCCAAAACTGACATTTGTTTATACGGTGATCATCCGTTTTGATACTATTGACCATTTGAAGAGCTGGATGGAATCTCCGGCCCGGGAAAGACTGATTGAAAAAGCAAGTCCTTTTTTCAGAAAAAATGATCGGTATCAAATAAAGTCTGGCTTGGATTTTCTTTTCAACGCAGAAAATGAAGGCAATAGAGTACCAGTTCGATGGAAACAATATCTTGTAACCTGGTCTGCTATTTATCCCCTGTCTTTAATTATACCACTTTTGCTGCTTCCACTTTTAAGGTCGATTAACATTCCTGTTAATCATTATTTTGATTCTTTTATCAATTCTGGAGTCATCGTTTTATTGATGGTTTACCTAGTGATGCCGAATTATACCAAACTGATAAAAAAGTGGCTGTTTAAATGATGAATTTTCTACCTATAGTATGATTGGATTTAAACAATCACCGATTTACTGCAGTGATTCTTTCGTTTAGGATGGCTTTGGTTTTCTGAATTATGTGTTTGGACTGGGTGTTCCCCATGCACAAGGCTGTTAAAAATTGCATGACCGATGAGAGCCATTAAATTTAACATCGAAAGCTTAAAGTGGAAGCACTAAACCAAAACTTAACGCTAATCCGTTGCTTCTAAATTTTGAAAAAACAGATACCGCTCGTTGCCTTGTTCTTTTTCTGCGCTGCTTTTTGCGTCTATCCGTAGAAATTCTCCATTCTTGTAAGTGGGCCAATTAGCAAGTGGAATTTGATCTATTCCCGACCCATTTGGATTTCCATTTTTTATAAAATTGATGAAATAGCTTTGCATTTGCTTTGAAACTGCAAAATCTTCTGCTTTCCAGTTATAATTATCCTGAATCTCTAGATTGCCAAGTGCATATTCAATTTCAGAGGCATGGAACGAGGTACCTGTAATTACTTTGTTAAGCATTTTTTTAATCAATACTTGAAAAGCATTTCCTTCTCGAATCGTCCTTTGGTTGAGGCCAGGATGGGGATGGGCGAAGAGATATCGGTAAACTGGTGCAGATTTTTGTTTTGCATGCAATTCTGCAAATTTCCAAGTGCTGTAATTAATCAACCTATCGCTCATTAATTCGCCCGATGCCTTTTTTACATCTGCATTTGTTGCCGCAGGATAAAGTGCCAGAACATC
The DNA here is from genome assembly GCA_037032985.1 of Bacteroidota bacterium. GTDB lineage: Bacteria > Bacteroidota > Bacteroidia > Sphingobacteriales > Sphingobacteriaceae > Pedobacter. Next base: position 39,449 of record JAZBLB010000020.1, on the reverse strand, counting down.
ACTAGCCTTTTCTTTGTAAATTCGTTCTACGGCCGCCTTATAATTCTTCGTATTAATGCGCCTTAACCTAAAGAGCGTTAATGCGGGAACTTCCTGCGCATTCCAGCCAATTAGTAAGGGAACATTCGTTTGTTTCCCAGCCATAAACGTTTTTTCAGGATTTTCTTTTAGAAAATAGCCGTCTATCACCGGTTTAAAACGGCGTGGATTTTCTTTCTCTACTAACTTGAGCAACTTCTCTGCAGGTATTGACCGCAAATCTTCAATAGAACCAGACTTTGAAAATTTTGTTAATTCAATTCCAAGTGCTTCTGATTTATTCAGTGGAAGCACCAAAGCCCGTACATCAATCAGCGAGCCACTCTCGGCAATTGCAGCCTTAAATAGTCCGCGAGAAAGCGGTGAAACCATGTGTGCGCTTACAGATTGTGCACCAACAGATTCTCCTCCAATGGTTACGTGATCGGGATCTCCTCCAAATTGACTAATGTTTTGCTTCACCCACTGTAAAGCGGCTACCTGATCCATTAAGCCGTAATTTCCAGATCCGCCATAACCCGATTCTTTGCTCAGCTCTGGATGAGACATAAAGCCAAAAACGCCTAACCTGTAATTAATCGAAACATAGACCACACCTTGCCTGGCCATACTCTCACCATCATAAGCAGGTTGAGAACCATCGCCATGTATAAATGAGCCGCCATGAATAAATACGTAAACCGGGCGTTTTTCCTGATTGGATTGTGCCGAAGTCCAGACATTGAGGTAAAGACAATCTTCGCTCATTTCTTTTGATCGAAATTCATATAAAAGATTGGATTCCTGAACCGGCCTTGGGGAAAATTCATCTGCATTTCTAACCCCCTTCCACGGTAAAGGCGGTTGTGGCGCTTTCCATCGAAGCTTGCCAATCGGAGCTGCAGCATAAGGTATGCCCCTGAAAGATAACACACCGTTTGTGGTGACAGCGCCTTGCACCCGGCCACCAGTTACGGTAACTCGTTTTGTAGCAAATAAGGCTTTTTCGCTGTTGGCGAACGTCAGATTTATACTAATGAGCGTAAGGCTGACCGTGAAGAGGAAGAGATTCCAAGCGTTTTTAAACATGAAAGGCAGTAAGTTTTTGATTGATAAGGAGCTGATTTATAACTTCAATGTTAGCGCATGGAAAGTATAAAAAATTAAACGCTAACTCATTAATTCTATTGCAAATAAAAAAATATGGTAGCAAATTTAAAATTTATAAGTAAGCCAAAGCACATCATCCTCAATCTGTTTCACTTTTTCAAGTTTCATTAGCGTTGCTTCGTTTCCTTTAACTTCCGGATCGATTTCAAAAATTGATGAGGTGTCCATTCCGCCATCGGCAATGGGTAGTAATAACTGATGAAGTTCGTCGATTAATCCTGCCTGTAAAAAGCTTCCATTAATTCGGGCGCCACCTTCAAGCATCAGTTGCTCAATCCCAAATAAGCTACGCAACTTATTCAACGCAACTTTTAAATCTACTTCATTTTTTCCGGCGAAAATATAAGAAACGCCTATATCTTGAAGATGTGCAAGATAGCCATCTGCCACTTGTTCTGTTAAAATGGTAATCACATGATCACCGTGCATGGTAGACTCAAGCCATCCGAGTTTAGCACTTCCATCTAATGCGATAGCAAATTTCCCAGCGTTGTCATGTTTACCCACAAAGTCGCTTCGATCGATCGTCAGATTTCCTTTCTTGGTTACTGGCTTTTGGAAATCGGTAAAATCTTTCTCCATCGTGGTGCGACCAACAATCCAGGCAGTGATTCCAATCTTTTCATGCACCTCTTCAAATTTTCCTCTTAAGGTTTCCATCTTATCACTTTTACCCCATTTTTCGCCGAGAATTTTTCCATCAACAGAAGTCATCATCAGGCAGGTTACGTATGGGCGTTCATCTTTCATAATCATTTAAGTTAGATATGAATTAACAGCCGGTTAAGGGAAGTTGTTTGTGGGAATGAATGGATTTAACCGTAAAGAACGGAAGAGATTTAAGTTTTAACCGCAGGGCTAAAAACCTTCGCTACGTTCTTCGCGAACATCTTTGCCATCTTTTCGGTTAAATCTAAATCGACTCTTTCGCTTATCGCGCAATCTGCTTTCTTCAAACATGAAGTTCAACTTCATTATAACTTCATAAATCTGTAGTTATTTCGTACCAGTATTAATCAAATAGGGGATGCTAATCTAAAGAAGGCGACGGTTGCGAAACACCGCGGCGATCTTGATTTAATTTCCCTCAAATTAATCAGATAGATAAAAAAATCAGATAAACTATTCAAAAAAACACAATGAAAAGAAATGTAATGTTCCTCGCTTTGAGTGCTTTGCTTTACGTAACAGGTTGTACTTCTAAAAAAGAGGAAAAAGAAGAAGTAGTTACTTACGGGGTTACTTCACCACTAAAAATCGACACATCTTTTACTAAAGAGTATGTTTCGCAGATCAAATCGGTTAGAAATATCGAAATCCGCGGACAAGAAAAAGGTTATTTACAAAACATTTATGTAGATGAAGGTCAACATGTCCACGCCGGGCAGATATTATTTAGGATTATGCCTAAAATGCTTCAGGCAGAATTGTTGAAAGCACAGGCAGAAACAAAATCAGCAGAAATAGAATTACAAAATACAAAATTGCTAACCGATAAAAATGTCGTTTCTAAGAACGAGTTAGCCATGGCAAAAGCAAAATTGCAATCAGCCAATGCCGAAACCGCTATGGCGAAGATGCACTTGGGCTTTACCGAAATCAGAGCCCCGTTTGATGGTACGATCGATAGAATTCCTTTAAAACTTGGAAGTATGGTAGAGGAAGGTGCATTATTAACAAGCCTATCCGATAACAGTCAGGTTTTTGCTTACTTCAATGTATCAGAACCTGAATATTTGAATTATCAATCGGCTGTTAAAGTGAAAGGGAAACAGGAAGTAAGCCTGCTTTTAGCCAATAACGAATTGCTAAAATCAAAAGGTAAAGTAGAGTTAATCGAAAGTGAATTTGATAACGAAACGGGGAACATTGCATTCAGGGCTCGTTTTAATAATGCAGATAACCTCCTTAGAAATGGTGAGACCGGTAAAATTCAAATGCTTGTTCCCTTGAAAAATGCCTTGGTTATTCCACAGAAAGCAACATATGAGATTCAGGATAAAACCTACGTTTTCGTCGTAGATAATAGAAACAAGGTGCATTCAAGAGCCATTACCATTAAAGGTGAGCTACCTGATTTATATATTATTGGCGATGGTTTAAGCCTTGGCGATAAGTTCGTGCTCGAAGGTGTGCAAAAGGTTAAAGAAGATGATAAGATCAGCTTTAAGTTTCAGAAACCGCTGGATGTGATCAACACATTAAGATTGAAAACCGAGTAATTACACCTCAAAACTTATTTTATGTTTAGCAAGTTCATACAAAGGCCCGTCCTTTCTATCGTTATATCGCTGGTTATTGTGTTTTTAGGAGTCTTAGCAATAAGTTATCTTCCGGTTACGCAATTCCCTTCTATCTCACCACCAAAGGTTAATATTGTAGCAGAATACCCAGGTGCAAATAATGAGTTATTAATTAAATCTGTAATCATCCCACTTGAGCGTGCCCTTAACGGTGTGCCGGGAATGAAATATATCGCGTCTGATGCCGGTAATGATGGTGAAGCCTCTATTAAAGTGGTTTTTAACCTCGGTACAGATCCAAATCAGGCAACCTTAAACGTTCAAAACCGGGTTGCTGCGGTAACGAATAAGCTACCTCCTTTAGTTATTCGTGAAGGGGTGAAAATCAGTCGTGAAGAATCCAGCATGTTGATGTACATCAACTTGTATAGTAAGGATCCTAAAATGAACCAGAGTTTCCTTTACAATTTTGCCGATATCAATTTGCTTTCAGAACTGAAACGGATTGATGGGGTAGGGTTTGCGGATATTTTGGGTGACAGGGATTACGCCATGAGGATTTGGTTAAAACCAGACCGAATGCAAGCTTATAAAATTTCTGTTGATGAAGTCATGAAATCACTTGATGAGCAGAGTTTGGAAGCTTCGCCAGGTAAAACAGGTGAAAGTTCTGGTAAGAGATCTCAGGCATTTGAATATGTATTAAAATATTCTGGCCGTTTCAATACCAAAGAAGGCTATGAAAATATAATCGTAAGGTCTAATGCAAATGGAGAGTTATTGCGCTTAAAAGATGTTGCAGACGTAGATTTTAGTAGTGCGGCCTATAACTTATATTCCACATTGAATGGAAAAGCATCTGCCGCAATTGTATTAAAACAATCTTACGGAAGTAATGCAAGCCAGGTAATTAAAGATGTTAAGGCCAAAATGGCCGAGATCAAGGCAAGTTCTTTCCCAAAAGGGGTTGATTACGAAGTGAGTTACGATGTTTCTAAATTCCTTGATGCGTCAATAGAAAAAGTAGTTCACACCCTTGTAGAAGCATTTATTCTGGTGGGTTTAGTGGTATTCTTATTTCTTGGAGACTGGCGCTCTACTCTGATTCCTGCAATTGCGGTTCCGGTATCTTTAATTGGAACGTTTGTTTTTATGCAGTTCTTTGGCATTACACTCAACCTGATTACCTTATTTGCTTTGGTATTGGCAATTGGGGTGGTGGTAGATGATGCAATTGTGGTAATTGAAGCGGTACACGCCAAGATGGAGCTCGATCCAAAAATCTCTGTACTTCGGGCCACGCAAGAGGCAATGAAAGAGATAGGCGGGGCGATTATCGCGATTACTTTCTTAATGGCATCGGTATTTATTCCCGTGGCATTTATGTCAGGCCCGGTAGGGATTTTCTATAGGCAGTTTTCGATTACAATGGCTACAGCAATTATCCTTTCGGGTATTGTAGCATTAACGCTTACGCCAGCTTTGTGTGCCATCATGTTAAAAAACAGTCATGGAAAGGCGAAAAAGAAAAGTGTTGTAGATAAATTTTTAGATAGTTTTAACCGTGGCTTTGCAAAACTTTCTGGCAAATATGAACTTGCCTTAAGTAAGGTGGTAAGTCGCAGACTCCTTACTTTCGGTGTGCTGATTGTATTTTGTTTAGGGATTTGGGGCTTAAGTGGAAGTGTACCATCAGGTTTCATTCCGAACGAAGATCAGGGAATGGTTTATGCCATTATTCAAACACCTCCAGGATCAACTTTAGAGCGTACTGATCAGATTGCAGAGAAACTTCAAAAAATGTGCGAAGGCATTGATGGCGTGAAATCAGTATCATCATTGGCTGGATATGAAATTTTATCAGAAGGTACTGGCTCAAACTCCGGAACTTGTTTGATCAACTTAAAAGATTGGGATGAGCGTAAAGAATCTGCCCAGGATATAATCGACGAGCTGGAAGCAAAATCAAAATTAATTCCGGGAGCAACGATCGAATTTTTCCAACCGCCAGCAGTACCTGGTTATGGTGCAGCAGGAGGTTTCGAACTTCGTCTTTTAGATAAGGCTGGTAGCGGCGACTACAAAAAAATGGAAACGGTGGGCAACGAGTTTGTGAAAGAGCTGAATAAGCGGAAAGAGTTATCATCTGTATTTACATTCTATAGTGCAAGTTTCCCGCAATACATGCTCAAAATCGATAATGATCTTGCACAGCAAAAAGGAATCACTATTGACAATGCCATGAATACGCTTTCTACTTTTGTGGGGAGTAATTACGAAACCAGCTTTATTAAATATGATAGACAATATAAGGTAATTGTACAAGCATTGCCTCAATACAGGGCTTTACCAGAAGATATCTTGAAACTTTCTGTTAAGAATGATCGTGATGAAATGGTTCCATTCGCCGCCTTTATGAAAATGGAAAAGGTGTATGGTTTGTCAGAAATTACGCGGCATAACATGTATAATGCTTCAGAAATCAGTGGGCAAGCTGCACCTGGTTACAGTTCTGGAGAGGCCATTAAAGCCATTACCGAAGTAGCTGCCAAAACACTACCCCGGGGTTTTGGTATCGACTGGGCAGGGATTTCAAAAGATGAGGTTTCGAGAGGAAATGAAGCCATTTACATCTTCCTGATTTGTTTAGCATTCGTTTACCTGGTACTCGCTGCCCAATACGAGAGTTTTATTTTACCACTTTCGGTAATTCTGTCACTGCCTGCCGGTATTTTCGGTGCCTTTCTATTCCTGAAATTATTGGGCTTAGAAAATAACATTTATGCCCAGGTGGCAATGGTAATGTTGATCGGCTTGCTGGGGAAAAATGCAGTATTAATTGTCGAATTCGCCACACAGCGGCACAGTCAGGGTGCATCCGTGCTGAAAGCGGCTATGGAAGGCGCAGCCGTTCGTTTCAGACCGATTTTAATGACATCTTTCGCATTCATTGCAGGTTTGATTCCATTGATGATCGCTTCTGGCCCTGGTAAAATAGGAAACAGAACCATTGGATCTGCTGCTGCGGGTGGGATGCTTTTCGGTACCATTTTCGGGGTATTAATTATTCCCGGTTTGTATTTCGTCTTTGGGAAAATTGCCGAACGCTACCAACTGATCAAAATTGAAGAAGAACATCCATTAACTGAAGAAATTGAAGACAATGTTTAAGAAAAGCATCTATAAATACCTTAGTTTAGCCGTAATATGCGCAGCATATACCGCTTGTAAATTACCAGAGGTTGCACAACGTGCTGAAAATAAAAATGTCCCTGCTGGTTTTAATGATTCGCAGGATACCCTGAACAGTGCAACCATTAAGTGGAAAACATTTTTTACGGATCCTAACCTGGTTAGCCTCATTGATACAGCGTTAAAAAATAACCAGGAATTGAATATCACGTTACAGGATATTGAGATCGCTAAAAACGAAATCAAAACAAGAAAAGGCGATATCTTACCTACCTTAGGTTATGGCGTTGGAGCAGGAATAGATAAGGTTGGCCGATATACCAGCTCTGGTGCAGGTGATGCATCGACAGAAATTACTCCTGGAAAAGGCGTTCCAGAAATATTGCCAGATTATAGATTTGGTTTGCAGGCCAACTGGGAGGCTGATATCTGGCACAAGTTGCACAATTCTAAAAAAGCAGCAGTTAGCCATTATTTATCTACAATTGAGGGTAAAAACTTCGTAATCACTAATTTAGTAGCAGAAGTAGCCAATAGTTATTACGAGTTATTGGCGCTTGATAACCAAATGGAAGTGGTGAAAAAAAACATTAAAATCCAGAGCGATGCATTGGAATTAATGAAAATTCAGAAAGAAGCTACGCGTGTAACCGAGCTTGCAGTAAGAAAATTTGAAGCGGAAGTGTTAAGTACAAGAAGCCTGCAATTTGATATCCAACAAAATATCACAGAAGAGGAGAATAAAATTAACTTTTTGTTAGGCCGGTATCCGCAACCAATTGTTAGAGATGGAAGTACGTTTACAGAATTGGTACCTCCAACGATCCAATCTGGTATTCCATCACAATTATTAGCCAACAGACCTGATATTAAACAAGCAGAGCTAGAACTCGCAGCAGCTAAATTAGATGTCAAAGTAGCGAAGGCACAGTTTTATCCTTCGTTGGGCATTTCAGCCAATGTAGGTTATCAGGCATTTAATCCAAGTTACCTGTTGAGAACACCAGAATCTCTAATCTATTCACTGGCTGGAGATCTTGCCGGACCGCTTATTAACAAGAATGCCATCAAAGCAGCCTATTTAACGGCAAATGCTAAACAATTGCAGGCAGTGTTCGATTACGAGAAAACAATTTTGAATGGTTATATCGAAGTGGCCAATCAGGTTTCGAATATCGATAATTTGCAAAAAAATTATGATTTAAAAAGTCAGCAGGTTAAAGCACTGAAAGAATCGATAGAGATTTCAAATGCGTTATTCAGATCATCAAGAGCAGATTATTTTGAAGTTTTAATGACGCAACGCGATGCTTTACAAGCAAGGTTGGAATTAATCGAAACCAAAAAGCAACAGTTAAATGCAGTGGTAAATATTTATCATGCACTTGGCGGCGGCTGGAATTAGTAGCTACTTCAATTCAATTACAAAAATGGTTCTCAAATTTTATGAGAACCATTTTTTTTGTATTTGATTTAAAATGAGTTGTTTGTGGTTTGTTACTTTCTTAGTTGTATCAAAAGTATTCCACCATCAGACGCATATGCTTTTGCTATTTACCTCTTGTTTGACTACAGAGATGCAAATATTTAACTTTTCAAATCCCATTATAACTGTTAAATATTGTTTAATTTGCTTTCGAATTAAATAAGAATTTATAATTCGAAAAAAAACGAAACATTTTTGCAACTTTTTTTTGATTTATAGGTTTATAACTTAGTTTTGTATAACTAACCAAAAATATTTTATGAGCAACATATCTAATCCGGATCCGGTGAAAAATTCCGATAGGATAGAATCTGACCATAATCATCCGACTGAATCCTATGTGCCAACATCAAAACGCAAGTTTGAAGGATGGCCAATCTTATGGATTTTATTAATTGTAACTTCTGTTTTAATTGTCTTGTGGTATACAGGAACAGCCAAAGTGCTGATGGACTGGATAGAAGAGAAATAAGGTAGTTTAAGAGATAGCGAAAAAATTAATTTTCAATAAAAAAGTTTAGGTGTGGTTGTTGAGAGCGCTAATTAAGTTGTTAAGGATTTGTTTAGAATTTTTCATCATCGCTTGGAATCTGCTCAGCAGAAAAATAGCAATAAAGCATAAGTGCGAAAGAGGCAATGTAGAATGCTGCTGTGATTGAAAGGAATGTGCTCATAATAGAATGTTTTGGTTAGGTTATTATAACATTAAGTAATTGTGAATCTTTTACTAACGTATAAAAAAAAAGGAAAGAATTCAATAATGTTAATAACTTTTTTAATTTATTTTTCTCAATCTTATCTTGGAAGAGATTCTTTATTTATTGTCAGTTAGAAATTTCTTTAATTAACGTGCTTTTACAAGATTTAAAGAGCAATGAATGAGATTGTTGTGGGCTATTGTTCTATCGTTTTATATTGCTTCAGTTAATCCTTATTTTTATATTAGTGCGTAGATTTCAGTTTTGTATATCGGATGAATGGGGCGAAAAATATCTAAGAATGAAGTAAACATTATGTAAAGACCGAATAGATCGCTATCAGTTTTTGCCGATAGCACGAAAAGATCAATCCTGCGAACTACTAAACCATTAACCAACCTCATAATTATGAAAATTGCAATTATTGTTATCCGTATATTACTAGGAGGGATGTACCTCTTTGCTTCTATTCCTTTTTTTCTGAAAATAATGCCGGCTGAAATGCCAGCGATGACGGCAGCTCAAACTACTTTTATGACAGGAATAACAGCATCCGTTTATTTAATGCCGCTGGTAAAGGCAACAGAACTGGTTGCAGGCATCCTTTTACTTATTGGTCGCACGGCCCCATTGGGTGCCCTGATCATTTTTCCAATTACGTTAAACATTTTCCTTTACCATGCTTTTCTCGGACCGAAAAATTTACCCATGGTTGCGGTGATGCTTATTTTCAATATCGTACTGTTTTTTGCCTATAAGCAAAAATATTCGCCTTTGGTTTCAAAGTAATCTTTCGGCAACAAAATACTTTTTCTTTTTATTTACTGTTTGCATACAAAGGTCAATTCATTTATCTTTAAAAACTAACTATATAAAATTATGAGAAAGTTTCCATTGCTAATGCTACTGTTTGTAGCCATGTCATTTTCAGTTTTTGCACAGAATAAAGATGCAATTGTTGGTAAATGGCTTAATCCATCGGGAGAAGGACAAATTGAAATCTATAAAAAAGGCGATAAATACTTCGGTAAATTAGCATGGATTAAAGAACCTAACATCAATGGGAAACCGAAGCTCGATATTAAAAATCCGAATGCTTCCTTACAAAAAAGATCATTGTTAAATCTGGAGTTATTAAAAGATTTTGTTTACGATGATGGCAAATGGACTGATGGAACTATTTATGATCCAAAAAGTGGTAAAACCTATAGCTGTAATATGACTATGAAAGGTAACGATGTATTAAATGTACGAGGCTATGTAGGCATCTCTTTGTTAGGACGATCAGAAACGTTTAAGCGAGTTAAATAATTAGAATGAAAAAAGTAATCTGGTGCCTGTTAATGGCACCTTTTTTTTGTGCAGCCCAGTCGTTCGAACTGAAGCCTTTAAATGAACCATCTAAAACTAGTTTACGTGGTTTGAGTGTCGTGTCCGATCAGATTACCTGGACAAGTGGCAGCAATGGATCAATAGGAAAAACTAATGATGGTGGAAATACCTGGCAATGGATTAAGCCCAGTGGTTATGAAAATCTGGATTTCAGAGATATTGAAGCCTTCGATGATCAACAGGCAATAGCAGTGAATGCAGGTTCGCCAGCCTACGTGCTCAAAACAACCGATGGCGGCAAAACCTGGACGGAGCATTATAAAAACCTAGATTCTGCTATCTTTTTAGATGGGATGGGTTTTTGGGATAAAAGCAAAGGGATCATCTTTGGAGATCCTATTCATGATCAGATGCAGTTATTGAAAACCGAAGATGGCGGCAAAAGCTGGATCAACATTTCCGCTAAAATAAAGCAGCCGCTGGCCAAGGGTGAAGCTGGTTTTGCCGCAAGTGGTACCACCATTAAGACATTACCCGGTGGAAAGGTCTGGATTTCCAGTGGTGGAACCGCATCAAATATCTATTATTCTGCAGATTACGGTCAGCACTGGAACGTTTTTAAATGCCCGATCTGGCAGGGTGAAACTACTACCGGACCATTTTCTATTGATTTTTATGATGCCAAAACCGGCGTTGTAGTTGGTGGAAACTACGTGAAGGATCAGGTTAACGAAAACAATGTTTTGTTAACGAAAGATGGGGGTAAAACCTGGATGAAGCCTTCAACTCCTGTAGCTGGATTTCGATCTGGTGTAACCTACGTTAATAGTAATATCGTTGTGGCCACTGGTACTTCAGGCACTGATGTTTCAACAGATGGCGGGCAAAACTGGAAACACATCGATAATCAAAGTTTCAATGCCGTTCAGAAGGCTAAAAAGGGGAACAGAATCATCCTCGCCGGAGAAAAGGGACGTGTTTTTGAACTCTTAATCAGTAAATAAATATTTTTGAAAAAACGTAACAGTTTTCAGGATCCCAAATCTAATCACGATACAAACGAAGGAGTCAAATATCCTGTTTAATGAATACAAGCCAGAATATTTTATTTTCTTTGTTAACTAAATATTTAATTACACTAACGTTCTATGGATTTTTTACACACTGTTTTAGGTGATGACATTCAAGCTTCTCTTCTAATTATTTTAAACTTAATCGTAATCGAGAGTTTGCTCTCTGTTGATAATGCGGCTGTTTTGGCCACGATGGTTATGGATTTACCTAAAGATCAACGAGACAAAGCGCTGAAATACGGTATTATTGGTGCCTACGTTTTTCGTGGGATTTGCTTATTTCTGGCTGCATGGCTAGTTAAAATCTGGTGGTTAAAGCCACTTGGAGGGCTTTATCTAATTTACCTTGCTTTTGATTATTTCTGGAAAAAGAATGCAAAAAAGAATGAAGAAGAGGAAGAAGTAGATAAAAGCAAAAGCTGGATTTATAAATCAACTGTTGGCTTAATCGGAACTTTCTGGGCAACGGTTGCTTTGGTAGAAGTGATGGATCTTGCTTTTTCTATCGACAATGTTTTTGCAGCGGTGGCTTTTACCGATAATATTTACCTGATTTACATCGGGGTTTTTGTAGGAATCCTGGCAATGCGTTTTGTAGCACAGGCTTTTGTAAAGCTCATGGAGAAATTCACATTTTTAGAAACCGTTGCATTTATTGTAATTGGTGTTTTAGGAATCAAATTAACTTCATCACTGTTTACCCATTTCTATCCCGAGTCGCCAGTTTCTCATGCCATTGAGGGTGAGAAAACAGATTTATTCGTTTCAATATTTACTGTAGCCATTTTTATTTTGCCAGTAGTAACATCGCTATTGTTCAACTACCCTAAAAAAACAGCCGTTGAACTTGAAGTAGTGGATAAAGCAGAAGATGTTCTGGATAAATCATAACGGAGTGCTTTTATAGTTATCTATAATAATCTTACATACAATAATTCTTTAAACTACGTTTAATTTGTAATATTAGAATTTTGAAGTTGTAGCTAAAAGAAAATCTACCTGGAATGACCTTTTACAAACATTATTCTTTTGATCTTTGGTTAACATTAATTAAGTCGAACCCAGCTTTCAAAATAGAGCGAACCCGTTATTTTCATCAAAACCTCAATTCAAAAAACAAAAGTATTGATGAGGTTGCAGTTATATTTAGGCAGGTAGATTTAATGGTGAATGCCATTAATGAAAAAACAGGCAAAAATGTAGATGCTGACGAAATGTACCTGATGGTTATCAGCAGCATAAATGATTACGATTTCAACTTTGGCGATCTTGATCTTGAAGGCCTTTACCAGAAAATGGAGGTATTGCTATTGAATCATATGCCTTTAATCTATTGCAACAACTGTTTAAATGTATTATCCGAGATCAAAACTTCAGGAAATGCATCAACCAATATTCTAAGCAACACCGGTTTTGTTAAAGGTGAAACGCTCAGGAAAGTAATTAACCACCTCGGTATTGATGCCTTTATCGATTTCCAGTTGTATTCTGATGAAGTGAGGATGTCTAAGCCAAATGCTGGCTTCTTTCAACTGATGATTAATGGAATCGATCGCGAAAAACACCAGGAACTTTCGTTGCAGGAAATCATCCATGTAGGTGATAACCCACTGGCAGACATCCGCGGAGCGCAGATGATGGGTATTAGCAGCATGCTCATTCATTCCAATAATCTATCTATCGCAAAACTACTCTCATGATTCCATATACTTATTCACTTCACAAAATTGATAATACCGCCGACTTTGGCTTCGACCCTAATGATTATAGCCGTTTTAAATTTGGAGATGATTTAGTTGCCAGGTCTTTCGGCAAAGCACTGGCAGATGGTTTTATTAAATATTACCTGGCAGATAACCGCATTGATGACCAGATCGTTGTAATCTCCAGTCCTTACAGTTTTATTCCAACAGCCACCTTTGCGATGAAGAACTATTTCGTTTCTCAGCTTAACCGCTGGCTGGTTGAAAACGGAGGGCTTACCGTTCAGGAATCCAAAGTGCACAGAACCATTACCTATAAAGAAGATTATGGCGAGTTGAGTGCAGAAGAGCGCATGAACCTGATTGGGAATGATTCCTTTCACATTGACCGGGATTTTTTAGAAGGCAAAACGCTTTTGTTTCTAGACGACATCAAAATCACTGGCAGCCACGAACGCATGATTTTAAAAATGGCGAAGGAATATGGCTTGAAAAACGAAATGCACATGCTTTATTTTGCAGAACTGGTAAATAAAGAGATTCATCCTAACGTAGAGAATTTTCTCAACTACCATCAGGTAAAATCCATTTTCGATTTGGAAAGAATCATCAGCAACGGTTATTTCTGTTTCAATACACGCGTGGTGAAATATATTTTAAATACAGCATCTGCCAGTTTTTCAATCTTTTTAGAACGGATGGATCACGATTTTATCCATCAGCTTTACGATTTATCTTTGGGCAACAGCTATCATTTGATGGATGCCTATACTGATAACTTACAACTCATTAAAAGTTACATCAAAGACAACACTTATAAACTAATATAACATGGCTATTAACTTGCAAAAGGGGCAGAGAGAAAATATTGATGCACCGAAATTTACAATAGGTTTAGGTTGGGACACCAACAATTCATCAACAGGTTCTGCATTTGATTTAGATGCTTCTATTTTTATTTTAAACGATCAGAAAAAACTGATTTCTGATGAGAATTTTGTTTTTTACAATAATTTGATTTCTCCTGATGGGAGCGTAGAACATACTGGCGATAATTTAACTGGTGATGGCGATGGTGACGATGAGCAAATTAAGGTAGATTTAACGAAGGCTGATGCCAAAGTAAGCGAAATTTGTATAGTAGTGACCATTCACGATGCGGAGAACAGAAGACAGAACTTCGGACAGGTAAGAAACTCGTTTGTACGTATTTTCGATGCCGTTACCAATGAGGTGATTTTGAAATATGAACTGGAAGAAGATTTCTCTATTGAAACTGCTGTTGAATTTGGCAGGATTTACAAACGTGAAGGTAAATGGAAATTCGAGGCTGTAGGAATGGGTATGAAAGGTGGTTTACAGGATTATTTAAATAAATATCAATAATATTATGGCAATCAATCTTCAAAAAGGACAACGCATTAGCCTTGAAAAAAGCAATGGAAGTAAATTACAAAATGTTTGTGTAGGCATAAACTGGGGTGCAATAGAGAAAAAAGGACTCTTTGGTTTAGGTAAATCTAAAGAAGCGGTAGATTTAGATGCCAGTTGTGCCTTATATAATGAGAACAAACAACTTTTAGAGGTGGTTTATTTCGGTAACCTTAAATCTAAAAATGGTTCTGTTAAGCACAGTGGCGACGATTTAACTGGTGATATGGGTGGTGATGATGGCCTGGACAATGAAATTATTACGCTGGATTTCTCTCAGCTGGATGCAAACGTTGCTTATGTGGCTTTCGTATTGAACAGCTTTAGAGGCCACGATTTTGGGACCATTCCATTTGCATCTATCCGCATTTATGAAGGTACCACAAAACAGGTAACAGAGGTTTTTGCCAAGTATGATATTGCCAATGGTTCTAACTTTGCAGGCCATGTATCAATGGTAATGGGTGTGTTCTACAAGAAAAACGGCGAATGGAAATTCAATGCTATCGGAGAACCAACCAAAGACAAAAAACTGGAAGAAACAGTAAAAACGGTTACTCAAAATTATTTATAAGCCTGGCTTAACAAATATTAAACTATGGAAACCAACCCTAACGTTACTCAAGACTTAGCGCCAGTAAAACTGGATAAAGACGGCAATGTAGACCTCGAGAGAATAACTCCTCAGGAAAACGAAAAATACGCAGCGCTCGGTAAGTCGCTGGAGCCGTCTGATGTCAATTCTATTTTAAATTATGGAAGTGATGCACAGAATTCGATGGAGAAATACAGTAATGATTTCTTATCATCGGTACGAACATATAACAGTGGCGACGTAGGGGGGCTGATTAATGAACTACTTACCGAACTGAATTATATCGATATTTCTGAACTGGAGCAAAGTGCGTTTAAGAACTTCATTTCGAAGATCCCTTTTTTGAAGACACTCATTGTTGATGCTAAAAAACTGTTTCAGAAATATGATGTTGTGGTAAATAACATTGATAAAATCACCAACAAAATCAAAGCAGGCCGTTTAAATTCCATCAAAGATAACAGCTCACTTCAAACCATGTTTGATAGTAATGTGGGTTATATTCATCAAATGGAAGAACTGATTATTGCAGGCCAGTTGAAGTATAACGAACTGAATTTGAAACTGGCAGAAATGGAAGGCAGACCAGCAGATTATCAGGATTATGAAATTGCAGATCTGAGAGATTTTATCAGCCGCTTAGATAAGCGATTGGCTGATATGAAAATAGTGCGTTTCATTATGCTGCAGTCTCTGGCACAAATTAGGGTGGTGCAAAATAACAATACTTCTATTGCAGAAAAGGCGCAATCTATTGTGTCTACCACCATTCCGGTATGGAAAAATCAGCTCACCATTGCGGTTGCCCTACAAAGGCAAAAAGCCAATGTGGAGATGCAAAAGAAAATTTCTGATTCCACCAACACCATCCTTCAGAAAAATGCAGAGATGTTGAAACAAAACAGTATCGATGTTGCCAAAGAGAATGAAAAAACCGTTGTATCTTTGGAAACTTTGAAAATGACGACATCTTCTTTAATTGCAACGTTGAATGAAGTGAAACAGATTCATGAAGCTGGCGCACAAAGTAGAAGGGTGTTAGATGGCGAGTTAAAAACTTTAGAAGCTGAGCTGAAAAAGAACGTAACCCGGGTGAGTTAAATTAAAACATGGATGATTACCGTTTAAATATTTTAAAAAAATCGAGCACCGAAATCAACCGTTTACAGTTGCTTTCGGTGTTTTTTGATGAAGAGATTATTTATAAAATATTTTTAAGGAGCCAGGTTATTCACCAGTTGTTTGCCAATAACGAAGAACTGGAAATTGATAAACTTGATCTTTTTCATGTTCAATTTACTGAAAGTGTAATTGCGCTATTAAAAAAGATTAAACAAAGTAACGAAAAAAACGTTAGCCTGATCTATGATGAGATCGACCTGAATGAAGAACTAGTCACTAGGATATCTGGTTCGGTAATTAATCAGCAACAATTTGAACTGGATAAGCAAAAACAATCGCTAAAAATCAATCAATCTTTGAGGCGACTATTCGCGGTCTTATCAGACCTCAGCACGGACTTTCCTTTCTCTAAAAATATAAATGTTTTCAGCTCCAAATATGCGAATGATTTTTATTTCGACCTCAATAGCGATCAATTTTCAAAGCTGATTGATTTTAGCACCAGGCAGGTCTATACCAATGTAAATGCCATTATTGAACGCAAGCTGATGGGGCTGCTGTGTAAACATGAGTTCCGCACGCAGTTTGCATTTGGATTAAAGGCAGGCGAGCTGGTAATCGAAGTATATCAGTTTTTGGATGCAGACAGGCACTTTTTGTTCTTTCCAAGCAGAAGCCTGTTTCTTTTCTGTGATTTATCTATCCTCGATGGCATAGAAAAGGAAAATAATTTATCAGAGAAAGCGCGAATTGTACAGGAACTGGAATACAAAAATGATAAGCTAAAAAGTAATGCAGCGATGCTTAAGGTAGCCATCCCCGCAGAAATTACTGCACTGCTGGAAGATAGCTACATTAAAATTTCAGATATTAATTTCTTAAATCACCTTAACAATTTCGATGTGCAATCAAATATTTTGAAGGCGATGCTCAAAACGGAGCTCTTTTAAATTAGCGACTTAAGGTAGCCAGTTTGTTTTTAAATAATTCCATTGTGCGGCTCCAGGCTAACTTAGCTGCAGCTTCATTGTATCTGGTTGGCGAAGTATTGTTATTGAAGGCATGGTTAACGCCATCGTAGATATAAATTTTATAATCCTTATTATTTTCTTTCAACGCCTGCTCATAAGTAGGGATGCCTGCGTTAATCCGTTCATCAAGGCCGCCATAGTGCAACATTAGGCTAGCCTTAATTTTAGGTACGTCTGCAGGGTTTGCCTGTGCACCATAATAAGCCACCGCTGCCTGTAATTTTGGATCATTAACAGCCAGTTTGTTTGCCATGCCGCCGCCCCAGCAAAAACCCGTGCAAGCTACCTTTCCATTGGCATCTTTTCGGTTCCGCAGGTATTCAAGCCCTTTAAGGTAATTTTTAAGATTTTTTTCAGGATCCAGTTTGCTTATCAATTCCCTGCCTTTATCCTCATCAGTCGGCGTACCACCCAATGGCGACAGTGCATCTACACCTAAGGCGATAAAACCTTCTGCTGCAACCCGCTTCGTTACGTCTATAATATGTGGATTCAGGCCCCGGTTTTCATGAATAACCAAAACACAGCCTAGTTTTTTGTTGGTTTTCGGCTTCGCTAAAACGGCTTTCATGTCTCCATCTACACCAGGATAAGTGATGTTCTTTACCAATATCACATCGCTGTTAAAAGATGCTGCAGCAGCGTAATTATTTTCCAGCAAAGGTAAAATCGTCATGGCCATGGCAGTGCCACCAGCAAGCAAGGCCAGTTTCCTCATAAAATCCTTCCTGTTCAGCTGACTATGGGTGTATTCATCATAAAGGGTAATTATTTTTTGATCCATTGGAGTTTTCTTTTAGTTACAAGGTAAACATGATGGGTGGTTTTTTTATCCGGTTGCTTAAAAGTTACAATATAAACTTTCCCACTTGCGGATTAAATCGACCCTATGCCTGGTATATTTTGGGGTGAGAAAGGTGTTGGACCAATCATCAAAGTTATCATAGAAAAACCTGAGGAAAAAGATGTGAAAGCAAATGCCGAGATAGGGGATGGCATCAATTTCATCTGCACTAAGTGGCCTTACTTCCTGGTAAGCCGTTAAAAATATTTCAAAATTTATCGCAGCCTGCTCTTTTGTAATGGCGTTGTGAAGCTGATGAAAGAAATAGTGGTTTAGAAAAGACATCAAATCATTAATCAGATAACCATGGCCG
Organism: Bacteroidota bacterium; assembly: GCA_037032985.1. Classification (GTDB taxonomy): domain Bacteria; phylum Bacteroidota; class Bacteroidia; order Sphingobacteriales; family Sphingobacteriaceae; genus Pedobacter. The sequence goes on along the minus strand of JAZBLB010000020.1, from coordinate 21,198 downwards.
GCAAAATCGAAATCGAAGAAGGTTATTCTATCATGTTCATCGAAATGAAAGTTCTTCGGGAATAAATCATAATGGCAGTAACCAGTCGAAAATGACTTTGTATCAAAAGATTCGAATTTTTTAATCACCCTGGCTGAAATTTCTTTAAGGTAATTAAGCTCGGCTGGCATATCCTGCAAGTGCGTTTCGAGTGTAAGCAATGGATCAATTAAGGTGGTTTGGAAATTGAAAAATGGCCTTGGATGTGAAAGTTTGATTACAGAAGTTGTTTGATGAAGTTTTGCGGTTTCTTTTCCAAGCGTAATTAGTTGATTCTCGTTTAAGTCGTGCACCACTTTACCTACTGCAAAAGAAAACAACACCCCATTTCTGGTTCCCTCAATAGCATTAAACTGCTGAATTTGTTGTTTTTTCTGATCGCTTATCGGGTAGGAAACAGCATTTCCGCTGGCCTTTAGTGCGTTTAATAACTCCACTTCGGCATCAATCTCTTCCAGGTTCCGGTGTGCATCTCTGTAAATTTTGAAGATGTATTTGCTATCATCATTTTCCAGAAGATAAGTATCACTTACGTTTCGGATCAATAAACGACATTTTGTATCAGCAGGTAACTGATATGCATTTATCAGATAGGACTGCAAAGCTGTAGAAGAAAGGGTAGAATATTGCGCTGGAAAAACGTTGGTTTTCATAGAATATTTATAGATAAAAGGGCTTCAATTGTGTTCGGCATACTTCTTGAAATTATCTAAAATAGCTTGCCAGCCGGTTTCTTGCAGATCTAAGGGGTTTTGATCTTCCAGATCGAAAACCTCGGTAACTAATGTTTTTCCATCGGCGTCTTCAAAACTTATTTCTACCTGCCTGCCATGAGCAAGGGCATATGCAATTTTGTTATGCTGTTCCACCTTGTTATAAATTCCTTCAAAATCAAAACTTACACTGCCATCTTTAGCGGCCATAGTTGTTTTAAATTTTCCGCCAACACGAAGGTCGTTTTCAGCAGAAGGCGCATGCCAGTCGCTTGAAGCAAATGTCCACTGCGTGATGTGACTGGGAACTGTCCAGAACATCCAGACTTTTTCTATCGGCGCATTTACCAGTGTTTTTACGGTTAAGGAAGCAGGTTGATTCATAGTTTGGTTATCGTTTTTCATCAAGATAAAAATAATAGCAATAAATTTATTCTAAAGCCGTAAAAATTATTTAGAGCAAATGGATGTTGATGACCAATGCATCCATATTGCCGATGCTGCGAATTATTGAAAATTAACTTTAAGATTACACTCAACCCGCAGAGTTAACATATTTTTGGTGCTTTCGCGGACGATAGTTTAGAGAGCGGAAACCAACATTTAAACAAAAGATGAAGTATCTAGTAAAAGAAATAAGTGATGGAAATTGTGACATCACTTTATTGCCTGAAGATCTGAATGATCGCAATCTGTTAGCAGAGACCGCAAGGCACAACGAAAGAGATTACGAAAAAACGATGCAATTTCATTACGAACACGCATTGAAAGCAAAGGTTCATAACAATGCAGCCTTTGTGTCTTTAAATGAAGAAGAAAGCAATTATCCAAAAAGGGTAAACGTAAACTACCAGATTATTTACAGCTAATAATCTTTAGAAAAAAGCAGTATCACTTACGATACTGCTTTTTTGCGTTAAAGCTTCGAGAGTTATTTGTCGAAACATTCACATTTGCCTGGTGTTGTCTCTATAATCAAAGAGAAACATATGAGCAATAAAGAGGAAAATACATCACCACTGGATGATGTGAGGGAAAGAAAAGACCAAGAGCAATTAAGTCAGCAGGCGCTGGGTAATGCAGATGCCGAACAAAATAACGACTTATCTGCAGATAACGATTTATTAAGCAAACCCATTACTACCGGTACAGGTAGCAATCCGGCTGCTGCTGCACCAAATTCGCTAATTGTTCATGAAGATGAAAGTGGCGAAAAACGTTACGAAGAAGGTGAAGCTGGTACAGATACAGATGAAGAATAATCTATTAAAATAAGTATAATGGCAGAAGTTAAATTTCAAAATGACGGGGCTGAGCCTGATGCATTTAATTTATTTGATCAGGATCAAAAGATTGGCGAAATGATAGTGGAAAAAATTGGTGATAACCTGAAAGTTTACCATACTGAAGTAGACGATGATCAGGCCGGAAAAGGTTATGCGAAAACGTTGCTGGATGCCATGGCAGATTACGCCAGAACCAACAAGCTGAAGGTAATTCCACTTTGTAGTTATGTGGCGCTGCAATTTAAGCGTCACCCGCATCAATATGAGGACATCTGGAATCAGGAAGTAAAACCAGAGTTTTAAATTAATTATCAGTTTAGTTGCTGGAAATTGGAGGGTTCCCTGACTAAAATCAGGGAATTTTTCTCTTTAGTGCATTTGCTGAGAGTACTCATCTAGATCAATTTAATTGCGAGCAAACGGAGTACGACCGTTGCTAAGAATATGATTTTCTAAGCTGTATTAATATAAAGCAGTAGGCAAGCCATCTAAACTTTGTCTGTTTTTCTGCTGTTTGTAGTTTTCTAAACCTTCACGCCCTTTTTTCTCCGCCCATTTTTGCGCATGGTCTCGCTCGCCGGTATATTGGTAGTAAGGTACACTGAAGCCGCATGATGTTTGTACTTCATATACATCTGCTAAAATAATTTGTCTCGTTCCTAGGTGCAATGGGAAGTTTTTAGAAAGTTGTTCCCATTCTTCACTACCGGGTAATACTGTAGTGCCTGTGCAATATAAGCGCAATATGTTTGGCTGACCTTCAAAAGCACAGAACATAAATGTCAGGCGACCATTTTCCAAGATATGTGCCGACGTTTCATTACCACTGCCAACCAGATCCATATAGGCCACCTGATTTTCAGAACATATTCGAAAACTATCCATCCCTTTTGGCGATAGGTTAATATGCCCTTCAGGGCTTAGTGGTGCGGAAGCGGTGAAGAATATTTTTTGTTTGCGGATAAACTTCATATGACTATCCAATATTTTATCGAAAAACTTTCCCATGGCAGCTGTATTTAAGCCTAAATTTAGGATTTTATTTTAATTGATCATTAATTGGGTTTGATCGCTGATCCGCGCTAATTTATGGTAGAAGTAATGCTTATCTTTTGCTACAACAATACATTAAACTATTTTTAGCCAGTTAAGCCGATGTTAACCATAACTGTACTGCCATCGTTCAAAAAGTTAAACTACTTTAATTTTTCTTAATTTTCTCTATTGTTCTTTTGTAATTCTAAAACACAAAAAAACATGATACAAACAGTAGAACAAATGATTGCACAGTATATTCTAGCCTGGAATTCTACCCAACCCGATGCGTTTGAGCCTGCGTTCGCCTTGTGCTGGGCCGAAGATGCAAATTACTCAGACCCAAATTTTCCAATGGTAGCAGGCCTAACAGGATTAGTTAACCTGGCGAAAGACGCTTTGATACAGATCGGGTTTCGTGAATTTTCAATCATTATGGAACCGCAAAGCCATGATTACACCTGTTTGTACAAATGGCGTGCAATTTTTGCTGATGGCCGTAGTGCAGATGGTTACGATTTTATTGAGTTCAACGAAGCATTCCAAATTACCCGCTTAGTGAGTTTTTACTAATTTAGTAACAGCAGAAGATGCGATTTAGCAAACCGCTTTTTTAGAATGAGCTCATAATTATTAACTTTACCACTGTGGTGAATAGTGAACTTTTTGAGCTTGTCCTTACTAATTTTAATTTGCATATCGCGCTGACTGAGCAGGAGAAAGAGATCTTGCAGGATAAGCTACGGGAAAAGAAAATAAAAAAGAAAGAACAACTGTTGGCGAGCGGTACGGTTTGTAAAAATATCTATTTTGTTTGCCTTGGCTGTTTGCGAACGTACTATAGGGATAAGGAGGGTGAGGAGCATAACATTTTATTTTCTCCTGAAAATTGGTGGGCTACAGATATGCTCAGCTTTTCGCACCATAGGCCAGCCACCTACGATATTGATGCGCTTGAGGCTACTTCGCTACTTTATTTATCTTATTCTGGCCTGGAGCAACTCTATTCTGAAATCCCAAAACTGGAGCGATTTTTTCGCATTTTAATTCAGAATGGATTTAGTTTATATCAAAGCCGCATTACCTCTAATATTTCGCAATCTGCGGCGCAGCGGTATAAAAGTTTTCAGCGCCAATATCCTACGCTCGAACAAAGAATCTCGCAAAAACACATTGCCAGTTATTTGGGGATTACTCCTGTTTTTTTGAGTATGCTCAGGAAATAGAATCTGATCGGTTTCTTACCCAAATGTGCCGCGTATATAAAGATGTTATCCTGAAGTAGAAAAATATATCTAGCCAAGCTTAATCGGATCTGGCAAAACGTTCATGAGATGAAAAAAAGCTATGTTTAATATCTTTGTTTTTCATGTTTAGTGTAGGTTAGATGATTTTAATAAGTGTGCTTATTTAACTTTTGGTAGAGAGTGATCTTTGAGATAGTCTTCCAGCGTGGTTGGTTTTCTGCCGAGTATCTGTTCCAGGGTATTGTCGCAAATGGGATATTCTTCATTTTTTTATTACTGCTCCGAAAAGAGAGCTTATATAAATGTCTTCATCCTCCACGCCACATTGCTTTAAACGTTCTGCATAGTCGTTAGGATCAGGACTTTCAAATCGAATGTTGGTACCAGACGCTTCGCTTAATATGCTGGCAATATCACTAAAACTATAAGCTATATTTCCCGTGCGGGTATAAGATTCATTGATTTCAGCAGTCGGAAGGATCATTTTTGCGATCGCTTCACCCATCTCTGCTCTGGTTGCAAAAGAGGCTTTTCCATCACCTTAAGGGAAGTAAATTCCATTTACAGGTAATTCATTGCCAATAAAAAAGTAGAATAACATCGGCATAAAGACCATTCTGGAAGGTGGTATAAGGAATGCCGGTGGATCTGATGTAATTCTCAATGGCAAAGTAAGCATCTTTTAAAAGCCAAGTTGACTGGTTTCAACGTGATGGTTAACTGAACCGCTGGCATAATAAAAACGCGCCACTTTTGCCCAGATACAAGCATCAATAACGTTTTTGTGTTGGTTGTAACTATCTCCATCATTGGTGGGGATTAACAATAATTTTAAAACGTCTTTAAGTGCATTGTGCAGAGCAACTGTATTATTAAAATCTCCTATCCTGACTAAAATGCCGATGTCAACCCATTTTTTTAGCTTTTTCTCATTTCTTGCGTATATCGCAATATCTTCTGGACGTAATTCTTTCAATAATTGTCAATTACTGCAGTTCCTAAATGTCCGGTAGCGCCAGTTATTAGTATCATATTTTTTTTATAATACAGAGTTGTAAGCATACGGTGTTGATTTGGTGAAGACTGCCATCACCTCAGATAGGATATCATTTTGATACAAACTGGTTTTCACCACCTGTGCTATATCTTCTTTTGATTCCAGTCTTAATACGTTATCAGGGTCTTGAGTGTCCATCGTCCAGGAACTGATGCCATTTATTGTGCCCAGCACGTGAGCTACCGTTTTTATCTCGTACTTGTTTGTGATTTTTGTATAGATTATAGTTACATATTCAGCCATGTTTTCTGGGATTATCAATTTATTACCAATATAAGTAAGTTTACGAAAGTAATCAAATATTACCAATAAGTAATCAATGAGTACAAACTTAATTTAGTATGTTTGTTTTATGGAAACGCATATTGATGAAAAAATAAGAGCGCTTGAAGGAATGAGCGACCGCAATTGGCAACGGATAAGTTTTAACCTTCGTAAACATTTAGATGCATGGTCTCACCTAAATGTTAAACCCACGTGGGGAGATATGAAACTATCCTATTGGCCTATCATTTGTAATATTGGAGTAGATGGGTCTACCGCGGCAGAATTATCCAGAAAATCAATGATTACTAAACAAAATATTAGTAGGACATTGAAAGAACTGCAGGCACATGGGATGATTTACACCACAGAAAACAAGAAAGACAAAAGGAGTGAAGTGATCAAATTAACTGATGAGGGAAAAAAACTCATTTTAGAATCCATGACAGATGTGATGCATATGAACGACGTTTACAGCCAAGTGGTTGATAAGGAAGATTTAGAAGTCACCATAAGAACTCTGAATAAAATAATAGATTATCACGAGAAAATGGCGGGTAGCGACTTAAATTTAGGTGAAGATTAATGCCGTTTAATCATCTGGTTAGGCGGTCTGGATTGTTGTATTGCTTTTAAAATTGGTTTATTAGCTAAGCACATAGACTACATTAGCCATCATCAGGAACATTTTCCAATATAATATTCTTTAACCGAATGGCGTCCAAAGATTTTGAAATTCCCGCCGCTTTAAAATTTGAATCTTCTTTAAAAGCAAAAAATCCCTGATTTTAGTCAGAGATTTTATGCGATCTTTTTTTTGAAGTACTCGGGGCGGGAATCGAACCCGCACGCCTTTGAAAGCACAGGATTTTAAGTCCTGCGTGTCTACCAGTTCCACCACCCGAGCAGGCGATTAACCTTTTAAAATAAATGCCTCCCGATAAGAAGGCATTTAGAGCGAAAGACGAGATTCGAACTCGCGACCCCGACCTTGGCAAGGTCGTGCTCTACCAACTGAGCTACTTTCGCAAAAAGAAACATAATCTGTGTTCCTTTGGGGTTGCAAATATAGGAATATAAATATCAGATGCAAAACTAAATTAAAAAATTTTTAAAATAGGGAAGAAACCCCGAAAGAAGGCCTAAGCAGGGCCAATTTTTATGCTTAGGCCAATTATTTAAGTTAGCCAATAAAGCTAAACATGTTTTCAAACATTGATCCAATTACGGGTATTGGTTTCTGCTGTTCATTGGCCGCATTGATTATCCCAAAAATCAAAAGAATAAATAACGGGATTCCAATATAACTTAAAAAGTAAAGCGATGGAATAATTGAGATGACTATGCTTATGGCCACATTCAGGATTAATGTAAAGATAAAGAATCCAAATCCCTGTCTCAGGTGATAATTAACGAGACCTCGTTTTTCTTTTTGGTCTTTTCGGTTAACATAGGCGATGATCCAGCCAATGATCGTAACATAACTTAAAATGGATAGTGTTTTATTGCTCATACTGATATAAATTATTATTCGAAAGTAGCTCGTCAACGCTCGATCTCAAATAAGGGATTTGCTTTCAGCCGGAATAAGTTGTTATTCGGTGCCATTCAGCATGTATCAAAAGTGAAAAGCAACTTTCATGTTGAGTTAGTATTTAAGTGGTTTAGTTTCTTCTTTCGGGGTAAGACAGATAGGAAATCTCACCAGAACCTATCTGTGTTATACTCTTTAATTCAGTATTAAAAATTTCCAGGAAAGCAGTCCAAATAACAAGCCAAAGCCTTCCAATACCAATTATCGTCATCATAAAGCCTAATAATTTCCAAATTTGCCAGGAGTATGAATGGCGAGTTACCATGGTATATCCAGGTTGCTAATAAGCAAAAGTCATTTCGTATGTTCAATATTAGCAAGGCGAATTACTTGTCACATATATTCGCAATTTATACGGACAAAATTGAAATTAACATGGATATCTTAAATGAATCTGCAATGACAGCCTTCCGAGGCGGAAATTATGAGCTCGCTGCAAATACCTGGATCAACGGTTATGCATTTCCAGATGATGAAGAAGATTTGAATTGGATTTTTGAGAAGGCGGAGGCCTTGAATCGAGTAGCTCCAGACCCGAGTTTATGTGCGATATTGAGCATGATAGCATTGGATTATGATGGGATTGTAGCACCTAACCGCAGACAAGCGCTAAACCAATGTATTGCATGGTGTAGAGTTGGACTCGGAATAGCCCCCGACCATTATTTTTGTAACCGCCATGCGGGTTCTGCATTTTACTGGTTGGATCAATGGGATCAGGCCATTCCGTATTATGAAAAAGCAGTTTCCCTATTGCCATCTCCAGTGTTACAGATCAGACTTTTCGTTATCCAAAACCGAAACCTTTCGCTGCCTGATTTTGCTTCGCTGGAAGTTAATTACCATACTCAGAATGCGATGGAAGCCTATAATGCCGGCGTAGAACTCGCAGGTCTGCTCAGTCAATATGCTAAAATTCCTCTGGCAGAACGACAACGCCTTCAGCAACTGAAGAAAAGTTGTTATAAAACAGCGTACCGTCTTTATCATCAAACATTAGCCGAAGAAGGGGGTAATCCGCTAAATAATGATCCACATACTTTTGCCATGTGTTGTAATAATCTTTCCATTGAATATCGAAACCTGAAACAATTTGATAAGGCGATTGCAGTTGCTTCAAAAGGGATGGAATACAGCTATTTCATGTACATTTTGCAAAACAGGTTTTCAGCTTATACAGAAGGAGGACATTTTGAGGAAGCCGTTAGAGACGGCGAGCGGTTGATTGAAGATTTTAGTGAGTCAATGGAAATTACTATCTATTTTAACGTTCTGGATAACATCATTGACTGCCTCATGAAACTGAAAAATTATCATGCTGCGCTAGAATGGATCAATGCCAGCCAGGAAAGTTATTACGCACTCGACCCATCTGGCGGAGTAGCCTCAAGTGATGAAGCTGTCAGGTTTTTTACCAATACTTTTATTCAGAAAGCAAAGGCTGAGGAAGCTATGGGAATTGAAAGTGATGTCGCAACGGCTTCTGTGGAAATGGATAATATTCTGGAAGCAATGCCAGATAACCCAAGTATTTTAATCAGCAGAGCGCATACATTCATCGATGAGGAAAATTACGTTAAAGCGTTGGAATGCCTTCAGTATGCCATTCACTTTGCTTCCAAGCAGGATAAGGTAAGGTCTGTTCAGGTTGCGCTCTACAATATGGGATATATTCATACGGCCAAATTGCGAAATGAAGCAGACGGCCTTGAAAGCTTTGAACGGAGCATTGCCTTAGGTAATAGAGATTTCTGGTGCCTTTACTGGGCGGTTCATTGCTGTTATCACCTTCATGAAAACGAAAAGACAATAGATTATGCCGTATTAGCACTTGAAGCACTGCCTAACCAGGAACAGGTAACCAATGATATCATCTCCGAAGTTTATGAACATCTGGGTACGGCTCAATTTGACTTAGGCCAGTATGATGGCGCAGTGAAAAACCTCCGGACTTCACTACAATATGGTCATTCAATTACTGCTGAAAACAATTTGCTTGCCGCAGAGAGAGAATTGAAGCGAAATAATACGTCTGAACTTTTGAATAAACTTTTCGGTCAGTAAGTTAACACAGAAGGAGACTACCTCACATAAAACCATCTTTCATGAAGCTGAAAAACTGTTCCTTTTTAGCCCTGGCAACAGGAACTGCAGTTTGATCTTTCATTTTGATCATTCCTTCTCTCGAGTAGCTTTCGATATAATTAATATTGATCAGATGAGATTGATGTATGCGGTAAAAATCTGGCAAGAGTAAAATGTCTTCGTAGCTTTTTAGCGGTTTGGAAACCATAATCTTTCTGCCATCGGCAACATGGAAGGTGGTGTAGGAACCTGATGTTTCGCAACGGATAATTTGAGCGAGTTGTATTACATACATGGCTTCTTGCGTGGGTAGCACCAATCGATCAGGTGTTTTTTGGAGGTTACGTTGCAATTCATTAATCTGGGTTTCTACCATCTCTTTTCCATCGCGAAGCGGGAGTCTTGCTATTGCGGCTTCAAGTTCCTGCAAGTCGATGGGTTTAAGCAGGTAATCCAGGGCACTATACTTAAAAGCTTTAACAGCATGCTGCTCATAAGCGGTAGTGAAGATGAGTTGAAAACGGCGATAGGAGATTTGTTCCAGCACATCAAAAGCGGTACCATCTGTAAGCATAATGTCCATAAAAACGAGGTCTGGCTTAAGCCTGTCGATCAGGTTTCTCGCATCTCTAATATTTTCAGCGTATCCAACTACCTGCACGGTTTCTGGTTCAACCATTTCCAGTAAAATAGCAAGCGCTTCCCTCAAACGGTACTCATCTTCAATTATAATTGTTTTATACATTTCTTAATCTATTGGGATCCGTAATATTGCCATACAACCTTTTTCGCCGCTAGCATCTTGGTGTTCAGTTAGTTCGAAGCCAGCATTCACATTTGCTTTTTGCATTTGTTCCAGGCGCTCGCCAGTAATCTTTGTAGAGATAGACTGGTGTGAACTTTCTCTTTTTCGGTTTTTGGAAGCCGCTAAGCCAATGCCATTATCTGTGATTGTACAAATCAAATATTTCGCTTTGCTTTCCAAACTAAAATGGATGTTCAAAATGCCTTCGCCTGTATGCATGAGGGGTTTCAAGCCATGTTCAATGGCATTTTCTACAAAAGGCTGAATCAATAATGGCGGAATGCAAATCTGAGGGTCAACATCCGCTTCGCAAACAATCTCATAATTAAATCCATTATTCAGGCGAAGTTGCTGCAGGGTAATGTACCTTTTCAAGGTTAGTATTTCCTCTTCCAGCGAAATCATTTCCATCCGAGACTGTTCCAGGATTTGCCGTGTAAGTTTGGCGAATTTGCCTAAAAAAGAAATTGCCGGTACCGTATCGTTTTTCAAAATCATGCTTTGAATGTTGCCTAAAGCGTTAAAGATAAAGTGAGGATCCATTTGCGAGGCGAGTAACCGCCGTTGAAGCGAGAGTTTTTCAGAGAGATTTTCCAGCGTCTCTTTTTCCATCAATTTCAGTTGCAGGTCGCTATTGGCTCGTTCTTTTAATAGAATATCTTCCCTATTTTGATAATATCGCTGTCTGAAGTAATAGGAACGGTACATGAATACGAGCCCAATCAATAAAATGGCGGATAAACCAAAGCCCAATAATTTATTATCATGTTGAAGCTGATTGTCTCTTTCCAGCTGTTGAATGCGGGCAATTTTTTTGTCAGATTCGAAACGTGCATCAGCATTCTGGAGCATCTTTTGGGTAGATTCGGCGTTTCTTAATTTATTGTAGGTGGTAAATAAGGTGTCATATTGGTAATAGCTTTTAAAGTCCTGCAGTTTAGCAGATAGCGCTTTTAGATTGTCATAGAAGCTTGCCATCAGGTTATTGTCCTGGTAGGGAAGCATTCGCTGATAGGCGATTCCGGCTTCAAAGAGTTGCTTAGCCGTTTCATAGTCACCTTTTGCCATAAAATATTGTCCCTTTAGCCCTGTTGAATTTCTGTAGATATTCTTAAGCTGATACCGTCGCCCGATTTGAATGGCTTTCTCCAGATTTGTTAAAATTTCCTTGTCTGGAACCGGTTTGGGGCCATCCATGTAAAGTGCTGCCAGGTTGAGGTAAGCTACTCCAATATTACTTTTGCTTACAATTTGTGTCTCGTTTTCTTCTGCCAGGCGGATGGTTTCTTTAAAAAAGGCAATTACAGTTTGTAAAGTTTTGGTGTCGCCTTGCAACATCTTATCCATAAAATAGCTTCCCATTGCCAGTCTGGCGTGTAAAATACTCTCAGCATCGCCAGATTTTGTTGCATAATCCATTGCATCCTGTGCATATTTTTGAACCTTTGCCGGTGCAGCGGGAGAAAAGAGATAAGAAATATCGGCTGAGATTTTGGCACATTGACTATATTCTTTCAGTCTTGAAAATACGGTATAAGCCTTTAGCTGGTACTTTATGGCACCAGGACTATCTTCTATAAATGATTTAAGAAGTCCCATCGCCAAAGCAGCATAGGCATCTGCACGCTCGCTTTTGGTCGATTTGGCGATATCATAAGCTGCATTGGCATTCAAGGTAAAATTCTTCAAGTCTAACATTCTCCTGTAGGTTAAGGCCAGATAGGCATAACAAATCGCTTCATCTTCTTTGCTCTTCGCTTGCCTGGCCTGATTCAATGCTTTTTTTACCAGGATGATGCCGCTGTCTGCACTTTTAAACCGTAAGTTATAGCCAGTCGCAGCCATTTTTTCAATGAGTGATGCTTCCTGTGCCTGAAGGCAGAAAACCGGCGATAAAGTGGTTAAGAGCAGGAGTAAAGCCAGTCTAATTAATGCCTTATTTTTGATCAGTTTTAAGCTTGATGGTTCCCACATATACAGTTATATCGTGGCGAAAATACCGATTGTTACCAGAATTGCAAAATAATTTACAGGCTTAAATATCAATTACAAATCTAGTAATCAGTTCTTTATATTTTCGTTTTTTACGCTATTTTCTGAATGAATACCGATTGTTCCCAAATACCAACAGAGACTTACCATTTGCCAATTACAGTTGGCTGGTTATTCTCGTAATTTTTAATCTTGTTTCAAATATTCATTTAAAAATATGATGAGAATGATAAGAAACTTATTGCTATTGGTGCTTTGCTCCTTATACGGCAACCTAACTTTTGCGCAGCAAACTGACGAAAACCGGATGAAAATTGAAATCATCGTTAGGCAGGGTAAAGAAGAAATTAAGGCGAAATTGAGTTCTGCAGCAATTTCTTTCAGCAGGCCGCCAACATATGGCGCAAAGCCGGATTCGACGATTAAGAGCAATGCCGATTTAGTTAAGGAAAGAATGTACTACATGGCAATTTACCTGGATCGGCAGAGTGTTGGTTTAATGCGTGCGTTTCTTAAAAATAACGATGGTATTGATGGATATCTCACTATGGAAGATACTTATGGTAAAATTCCATCACGAAAAATTGAATTCAAATCTGCCATTCTTGATGCCTTGAGCGACCAATTGGCACTGGAGCCAACAAATGTATATATGACGATAAAATGTGGTGAAATGATCATAGACGGAATCAAAATCGACTATTAAAACATGGAGGAATTGAATTATTTTACAAGATTAGGGAACGTTTACACGATGAAAAGGCAGTACGTGCACGGTTTTACCGTAGTTGCAGGCTTCTGTATGTTTGCGCTGGTGGGACCTTTTATCGACTTGCCAGAAATGACCTGGATTTTCGGTGTCATCGCCATCCTTTCTTTAATTTCCATTTATCGAAAAAAGGTAGTGATTGATTTAGCAGGTGGTGAAATAGTGGCCAAAAGTGGTTTGATTAATTCGCCGGTTCACATTCCGTTACAGAATTTCCAAAATTTTCAATTGGTGCGGACCACGCAATATTTCATTACGCTGAACACCAGTTTACATATTATTTATCATCAAAACGGGGAACAAAAATACGCCATTATTGCCCAGGGGTTTACCACTGGCAGTATGCAGAAAATTATGAATGAGATGGTTGAAATTTTAGAGGCAAATGAATCTAAGTGAAAGATATGAGTTAGCGGAAGGAATTGATTCTTTATCGCTACGACCTTATAAATCGCAGTCAGGTTTATCAACCTGGTTTTTGGCTGGCATTGTCATCAGCGGCCTTATTTTACCATTGTTTAGGAATAGGGTAGGTGAGGCTGCTTTTTTTGGATTATTAGCTTTAGTGGCTTACGGCATTTTCCATAGTCTTTATGATATTCTGATTCGGGCCAGGATTTGCTTTACTTTTGACAGTCGGAGTAACGTCGTTTGTCGGGAAGTGCCTTATATAGGCCAGCGGGAAATTCTGCGTTTGGATGATGTCGTTATTTTTACGAGCGCTGAAACGGCGAGCTGGCGCTATGCCATTGGCGCCAAAAAAAGCCACTTTGTAAAAAGCTATGGCATTAGTGAATATTTTAGTGCTGGCAAAACCAGTAAGACCTGGCAACAACAATACGAAGATGAGATTTTGGTAAAAATTTATCAGTTGATAGATAAGGCTAAAGGCAACAGATCTAAGTAACTTAGACAAGGTTTTTTTAAAAGCGACTTCATTATAGTTGTTTAATAATGAAGTGTTTATATCTGGTAAAATACGGATGACCGCTTAAATTGCCGTTGTTTGAGCTGCAATTGATAATAAAAAATTGAGGTGGCAGGATACTTACCTGCCACCTCAAAAATCTAATCTTTTTCCTCCAAACTTGGCGGAATCAGTTTATACATTACGGGCGTAACAATTCTTGATAATATCGTTGAACTGATTAAACCGCCGATTAATACAATTGCGAGCGGTGCGATTTGGGGGTTTGGATTCATAGCAATAGGAATCAAGCCACAAATTGCCGTTATCGAAGTCAAAACTACAGGGAGGAATCTTGTTTCACCAGCGATGTGGATCGCCTCATCAAGACTGTGTCCTTCTTCTCGAAGTTGATTGGTGAAATCAACAAGTAAGAGTGAATTTTTAACCTGAATGCCCGATAGTCCTATAAACCCAATTATCGAAACCAGTGACATTGGATTTCCAGTCAGCAATAAAAAGATTACACCACCCAATACCCCTAACGGGATGATAGACAAAACAATAATTATTCCTTTAAATGTTTTGAATTGCAGCAACAGTACGGCTATAAAAAGAAATGTGCTCAAAATGATGACGGAGAGGAAGTTTCCTCCTAATGCATCGCCCTCAGATTCTGCCTCTCCCGATAGTTTATAGTAATATCCCGGAGGTAGTTTAAGCTTATTAAGTTCTGGTACAATATCCTTCAAAATGTCATTCGCGAACACTTTTTCCTTTGTCAGGGAAGTCACTTTTGCAAATCTAGATTTATTGAAATGGTTAATTGCGGTGGGCGATGTCTCAAATCCAATGTTCGCAATCTGGTCAATTTGAACCGGTGTACCCTGAATATTATTAACATATAAGTTTTTCAAGGCATCAAGGTTCGAAAATTTCTCTTTTGGAAGTGTAATTACCACATTGCGGGAATCGCCGCGGTCATCAATATAATCGCCAACTGTCAAACCAGCAACGGCCATTCTAATCACCTTGTCTACATCGCTCGTCATCACCCCCATGGTACGTGCCTTTTCTTTATTGATGGTGATTTTGATGTCTGATTTATTGGCATTGAGTTCATTATTAATGAAGAAGGTGCCTGGATGCTTACGCAGGATTTCCTCTACCTTAAAGGAGAGCGAACGCAATACATTCTGGTCGTCTCCAAATATCCTAACTACAATATTTGCTTCAATCGGGCTACCTTGTTCAAAATCTTTCACCTCAATTTTGGCATAGGGAAAAGCTGCAAATTTCGTTCTCAGCTTTTTAATCAACTCGGTCTTGTGGTTGGGACTTGCTTCCCCATCCATCTGCACAAAAATCTGTGCAAAGTCTGGCTTAATATCTTGCTGGTGCACATTGTAGTAGATTTGTGGATTACCTTTACCCACGTTGGATGTATAATAAACAATGTCTGAATGCTTTTTTAATTCCATTTCAATCAGCCGGGTTACCCGGTCACTTTCCGGAATATCGGCTTGCAATGGCATTTTAATGTTCACTAAAAACATGGGTTTTTCAGAGGTGGGGAAAAGTTTAAATCCAGCAAGCGAAAAAAGTAAAAAAGCCAATATACTCAACCCTATAGAAATACCGATGGTTACTTTTGGCCACCTGAGGGCTTTGGGCATAATGCCTTGGTAAGACCAGGTCAGAAACTTTTGTAATTTGCGCAAAAAGTAGTTTCCCTCGGCGTGGGTATGGGTTTTTAGCAATTTACTTCCAATGAATGGAACCAGCGTTAATGCGACAATCATCGAAGCCAGCACGCTGGTAATTATAGCCATCGGCAAGCTACGGATAAATTCACCCGCAATGTCAGGAAGAAATGCCAGTGGTAAGAATGCAATAACTAAAGTTGCCGTGCAACCTACAACTGCTGCTCCAATTTGCTTGGTTCCCATTAAAATGGCGTCTTTTCTGGAATGTCCTTCTCTAAGCCAGCGCTCAATATTTTCTACCACAACAATACTGTCATCTACTAAAAGGCCTAATGCCACCACCAAACCCACAATGCTGAGTTGATTAAGCGAAAAACCGAGCAGATTCATCGCAATCAATCCAAGGGCAAGAGATAACGGTATAGAGATCATCACAATAAGTGAAGCCCGGAAACCTAGTGGTAAAAGCGTTATGACTACCAATAAAATAGCCAGGCCAAAATCAAAGCCAAGATGGCCTAATCGTTTGGCAACCATATCTGCCTGATCAAAGTTTTTTATTATTTTGATGTTTTCCGGTAATCCTTTCGTAAACGCATCCAATATCGGCGTATATTCTTTTTTAACCTGACTGATATCAACGTTATCTTTCATGCCAGCGGTGACCAAAATACAACGTTGCCCGTTTATTCTGGTAATGTGATTTACGGTGCCGTCCTTATACCCTACAAGCGCGATATCTTTCAGGTAGATGATCTTACCATTGCCATTGTAAACGATTGTGTTGGCTACATCAGTTGCGTTTTCGAATTTACCGCTGGTTTTAACATTGAAAACTTTGCTATCCAAATTAACACTTCCTCCGGGGATGTCTGCTGCTTCGCTCTGCAAACTACCCATCACAAGGTTGAGTGGTATTTTAAGTTGTGCAAGTTTATCCAGTTGCACATCGATCCTAATTTCCTGCTCCGGCATTCCAGTATACTTCACTTCCCTGAGGTTAGTGATTTTCTCGAGATTAGTTTTTAGAACATCTGCCCGATCTCTCAAGGTCTTCGCCGAGGCGGTGTTAGAAATCAGTGCCACCTGCAGAATTTTCACATCTGATGAGGCGATTTTTTCTGTTTTGATCTGATAAATGTCTTTCGGGAGTTCGCCGTTTTTAAGGGCATTAATTTCAGTTGATATTTCCTGATATTTATTATCTACATCTACACCATATTTGAACTTAATCTGAATTGCAGCTACGCCGTCTTCAACAGTCGTGAGGATCTTGTCAATATTCTCAAGCCCGTAAATTTTATTTTCAATAGGCTTTACTACCTGCTCTTCCATATCCTTCGGGCTCGTTCCGGGATAAATTACCGTAACCAGGTATTGAGGTGGGTGAGTAGTAGGGTCTTCAGACCGTGGCATGGTGAACAGCGTAAGTAAACCAACCACAGCTACAAGCACGAATATGATTAGTGTAAACTGGTAGTTCCTAACGGCAAAATTTGTAATTTTCATGTTGCTGTTTATTTACTGGATGATTTTAATGATGGATTGTTCATTGAGGTAAGCGCTGTTGGAAATTACAATCTGATCTATTCCCTCAAGCTTCTCTTTCAGGTATACATTTTTGTTATCGAATTTCAAAATGTTTACAGGCACCTTGCGAACGCGGTTTATGCCAGTAGTTACAAAGATGAAACCTGTAGTGCCATCTGCCTCTACCAATGCACTAAATGGAATTGTTGTGCTCATCTGCGTTTCTTTAGTTTTTAAATCTGCTTTCCCAAACATGCCGATAGCAGGTTTCAATCCATTAAGCTCAAGCTTTAATTCCACCTGAAACGAACCAATCTCCTTATCTGCAGTTTGAAGTTTACGAAATACCGTAGCATTGAATTGCTGATCAGGATAACCATCCAGATGGACAATTGCCTGCTGTCCGGCGCTTATTCCAGCCCATTGTTGATCTGTTACACCAACTTTTAGCAGGTAGCCATTATTTTTTGTCGTAGAACTGGTCATCAATACCGGGCTTCCTCCACTAACTACTTCTCCTTCACTCGAAACTTTTTTAGTTACAAATCCGTCAGAAGCTGCAAATATTTTCGCGTAACGTTGATTGAAAGCGGTTGCTTCTTTTGTTTTTTTGGCAACCTCCAATGCTGTTTTGGTATTCTGTAGCTGTTCTAGCGTAAATACGCTGTCTTTGTACAGGTTTACTGCCCGGTCGTAATCTCTTCGTGCTTTATCTACACTGAGGTCTGATTGTGCAACTCCTGCAGAAATCTCGGTTGTATTCAGCGTAGCAAGGAGCTGCCCTTTTCGGAAAAACTGTCCTTCATCAATAAAAATTTTGCTGATGACACCACCAATTTTAAAAGAATAGTTAGCTTCATTTTCCGTACTAATTAGTCCGGATGCCTGAATGGATTGTGGTACGCCTAATGAAGATAGCTTTGCTGTTTTTACAGCAATAACGTCTGGCTGACCAAGTGGATTATCGTTTTTTTTGTGTTCTTTGCAGGCAAACAGGATGGTTGTAAGTGCAAATAAAATAAGTTGAATCTTCTTCATGATTTTTTATTGTAGATTAAAACTAGCATTGGCCCGCTCAATAGCGGTGTAGGATATCCATGTGTCGAATAGGGCAATATTGGATTGGAGTTGGGCATCAACCAATTGATTTTGAGCATCCAACAATTCAACGTAAATAGCCATTCCTTCTTTGTAAAGTTTGATCATGTCGTTAAAGTACGTTTGACTGGTCTTCAATTGCGACTTCGCCGACTGATACTGTGCCGAAGCGCTTTGCAGATTTGCACTGCGCACGTTCAGCTCAGTGAGTAGCTGCTGCGTGATGTAATTGGTTTGTGCCACTGTAGCCTGCTCTGTGGCAATGGATTGTTTTATCCGATAGGAATTTTTTCCTGATGAAAATAAGTTCCATTCTAATGATACACCAAATAAATAATAGCGGCTATTCCGGTTAAATTTCCAGTCGAATGCCTGTGAACCCAGATCTAATGAAGTACCAATTTTTGGAATGAGGAACGATCTGGATAAACTGGTAAGGTTTTTATTGATTCCATTTGAAATCTCAAGTTTGGCTATTTCCTCACGAGAACTAACATCGCTTAGTTGGAGGTTATTCTGGGCAGGTACTAATGGAACGTCGGAGGTGTTGATGCTATCTGTTAAGGTTCTGTTAATCAAAAAATTGAAATAATAGCGTGCAGAAGCTTCTGTTGCCCGGGCCGAACTTAGCGATGCATTGATTTTGGTAACTTCATTTTGACTTCGGATAAGTGCGGAACGATTGATTTTGCCGTTTTCAAACAACCTTCGGTTTACCCTTTCTCCCTCCTCTAAAAGTTTAAGGAAAGATTGGTAAATCTGGATGGCATTGGTTGCTTTAAGGTAGTTATAGTAAGCAGTCTTGATATCTTTTACCAGTTCTCTTTTGTAGAGCATTACCTCGGCTTTTTGCAATTCTACTTGTTGCGATTTTATCCTTTTATTATAAATCAGCTCCGCATTCAATATTGGCATGCTGGTGCGGAATTTGGCATCATAAAAGTTGTCAGGATTTAGTAAAATACGCTCGTTCTGAAGCTGCGGGAAAGAATTGCTGGACGTTAGCCTGTTAAGCGTGGCATATGCAGCATTAAAAAGGTCAC
Source organism: Bacteroidota bacterium (assembly GCA_037032985.1). Taxonomy (GTDB): domain Bacteria; phylum Bacteroidota; class Bacteroidia; order Sphingobacteriales; family Sphingobacteriaceae; genus Pedobacter. The sequence continues at coordinate 2,028 of JAZBLB010000020.1, read as the reverse complement.
CTGTCGGAAAATCAATGGTCCGGCCACCGTCTGCTTTGGTATAAGTAGTTGAAAAAGTAACAATCGGCAAAAACATGGTTTTGGCTTCGCGAAGTGCATAAACATTCTTCTCCAGTAGAAAATTTTGCTGCTTGATACTTTCATTGGTTGCCAGGCCTTGTTGTATGTAGCTATCTAATTGCTTTTGCGCATTAGCGCTGAGCGACAATAATATGATAGCGATAACTGGTAAATGAAACCTATAAAATCTCGGTATATTAATTTGTAATTTAATCATAGTAATAAATTTAAACACTGTTCAGTATTATGTCAAAAAAAAGGGTTAACCTTTTTCTAGTAATGAGACAAAACAAGCATAGCCATTTTCCATCAGTTCCTCATTTGTTTTTGTTGTATAGCTTACTGTTCTGTCTTTGCAGAAGAGGGCACAAATTCCATGCATCGTAGATAAGATCATAAAGGAGAAATATTCTGTATCCATATCTTTAAACAGGCCTGTCTGCTGGCATTCTTTAACCAAGTTATTCAAGTGATTGATGGTTTCTTCTGCAATTCGAAAACCACCATCTTCCGCAGCTTTTGAAGGTTCTTCAACCATAAACATCAGGTTATAGTAATCTTTGTTCTCTTGCGCAAATTGGATGAATACACGGCCTGAAGCTTTTAGTCTTTCGAAAGGATTTACCACAGAATCCAGCACCTTTAGCCGTTTAAGTAAAAGGTTAAACCCTTCCTGATGCAACTCATGGAAGATTTCGGATTTGTCTTTAAAGTGGAAGTAAATAACCCCTGCACTATAATTAATTTCGCTTGCAATGTTCCGCATGCTCGTTTGGTCATAGCCTTTTTGAAGAAATACTTTTCTCGCCCCATTTAATATACGCTGGTGCATATCCTGTTTTTCTTTCAGTTTTCGTTCTTTGATCCCCATTTAATATTCTAAAAGATGTAAAGATATAAATTGATTGGCAAAGTTTTTCAACGGCTTTTTAGTTAGCGGTTTACTATTCCGGGACTCAGCTGACCCATCATATTTACTGCAGTTTTACGACCTAAAAACCTGTAGCCAAACAACATCAGTCTGTTTTTATAGCCTTGTACTACACGTGGTTTAACTCGGTGACTCAGGGCTGCAACCAATGCATCTGCAACTTCATCAACAGTGGAAGTCACATATTTCGGAAAATCTTTAGTTCCGATTCCTGCATTCGCATGAAATTCAGAATGAGTTGCGCCTGGATTAAAACCCGATACGAATATTCCTTTATCTATAAACTCATACCACAAAGATTCTGAAAAGTTCGCTACGAAACTTTTTGTTGCCGCGTATACTGCTCCGCCAGGAAGTGACGTGTGTGCGAGTACTGAACCCACATTAATTAGCGCATCTCCAGGTTTAGCTTTCTGTAGAAAATTGAATGACAGGGCTACCAATGCTTGCATATTTAACTGCATGGTGTTGAACTGCTCCTGAAGATCAAGTTCAAGAAATCTACCATAAAGGCCATTCCCTGCATTATTGATTAATACATCATAATCATTCGTGGAAAGGTGTGTGATTACCTTTTGCAAATCGTCTTGATCAGTTAAATCAGCAACCAGTAGCTGGTGTCCGCCAGCTCCGAGTTCTTTTAACACGTTTGTTAACTTCTGCTCATTTCGTGCTACCAGGGTAACCTGATACTGCTGAGTTGCAAGTCGCTTTGCAACCGCAAATCCAATGCCAGCACTGGCTCCGGTGATTAATACTTTCTTCATAATAATTGTTTTATTTAACACTGCAAATATATTGAACAGTGTTCAATAGTTATTATATTATTTTAAAGATTATTATTTAATGGCTTAATTCTGACGAACGGGGGGGGCGGGTGATTGATCGAATTACAAGGGCATTATGCGAAAGGGTTTAGAGTCTTTCGGCCATGGATTGTTGAACTAAAAGTGTTAAAAATCTTTCGGTTATGGATAAATCCGGATCAAGCAAAAAAGTTGGGGATTAATTCTAAGCATATATTTTAGCTAATCTGA
>JAZBLB010000019.1:0-118775 GCA_037032985.1 Bacteroidota bacterium | reverse complement strand
TCTGCTGGGCTCGAACCAGCGACCCTCTGATTAACAGTCAGATGCTCTAACCAGCTGAGCTAAGAAGGAGTGCTGGTTGTTTCCCAAATCGAGGTTCCTAAAGCTTTTCAGCTGGCAAACCCTTGTTCGTTTTGGGAATGCAATATTAGGGCTTTTAAATTATTTATGCAATATTTGCAGTGAAAAATTTTTAAAAAAATTCAAATAAAAATATATGAGCCTGATAATCATAGGTACTGTAGCGTTTGATGCTATTGAAACTCCCTTCGGAAAAACAGATAAAATTGTTGGTGGAGCGGCAACTTACGCAAGTTTAGCTGCTTCTTACTTCTATAATCAAGCAAAAATTGTTGCTGTTGTGGGTGATGATTTCCCAAAAGCAGATATCGATACCTTTACAGATCACGGAATTGATACTGAAGGGTTACAGATCAAAGAAGGCGAAAAATCATTTTTCTGGTCGGGCAAATACCATAACGATATGAATAGCCGCGATACGTTAATTACAGAATTGAACGTACTGGAAAATTTCGATCCGATTATTCCTGAAAGCTACCAAGACTGCGAATTTTTAATGTTGGGAAACTTAACCCCGCAAGTACAACAAACGGTGATTAAACGCCTTAAAAACCGTCCGAAGCTGATTGTGATGGACACCATGAACTTCTGGATGGACATTATGATGGATGATTTGTTAGAAACCATTAAACTGGTAGATGTATTAACCATCAACGATGCAGAAGCCCGTCAGTTATCAGGAGAATACTCTTTGGTGAAGGCAGCCAAAAAAATTCTTGCCATGGGACCAAAATATCTAATCATTAAAAAAGGGGAACATGGTGCATTATTGTTCCACGAAGACCAGATTTTCTCTGCTCCGGCATTGCCATTAGCAGAAGTTTTTGATCCTACAGGTGCTGGAGATACCTTCGCAGGTGGCTTCATCGGCTACCTGGCTAAGGTAGGCACCATTAATTTTAACAATATGAAAAACGCAATCATCTATGGTTCCGCCCTGGCGTCTTTCTGCGTGGAGAAATTTGGAACTGAAAAATTATTGAATCTTACCGAAGCAGAAGTGTCAGGTAGAATTCAAGAGTTTGTGAACTTAAGCTCATTCACCATCGAAGCATAGAATATTGTACCGCCCTGGCGGAAGATCAATTTCATCCGAACAACTTAAATAACAAAAGCCGCAAGTCTGATTATAACCAAACTTTGCGGCTTTTTAATAAATCAATATTTGGGACGAAGAAAATGGATTAAAAGCCGACTGCCGCCGGCTGTTTACCCCTTAAATTAATAACAGTTCTACTGATTACAGGCTGAATCGCGATCAGCAAAATACTAGCCAGGCAAAGCAGGGCAATAATTTCGTAATAACTGACGCAAAATTCTAAAAACGTTTGCTTTTGCACGGCCTTATTTAATAAGCCAATTGCAGCTTTTCCCGCCTCGTCTTTTGGCATTCCTTTGCTTGATAGTACACGCTGATACATGCTCAAACGATCAGTCACATTAAAATCCAGTGCAGTTAGGTTTGATCTCAGATCATCTTTGTGCTTCCCTTTAAAATACAACTGAAAATAGTTGATAGAAGCCAGACTTAAACTAAAAGTAGAAAAGCGGGCTAAAATCCCAACTGAGGATGCAGATTGACTTAAGTTTTCGGGCACCGATGACATGATGAACATCACAATCGGTGACATCACCATACCTCCGCCAACACCCTGTAAAAATAAGGGCAGGTAGAAGTTTTGCCTATCAGCTTCACTTGCAAATAATAAGCACATCCATAAAAAAAACACAAACAGCAAAGTAAATCCAGCCATCCATAGGGTTCTTGAATATTTCTTCAATACCAAAACCTTGATCGCCATTGTGGACCCCACAACCACTCCGGCAATATTGAACAACATCATCTCATTGGCATGTAGGGAATCCATCCCCAAAACGTTTATAAAATAGCTAGAGGTTAAGCTAAACGCTCCACGAATGAGGTATAGAATCACCAGAAACAAAAGACCGATCTTGAAATTTCTTGATCTAAAAACCATTAAATTTACGGATGGCCGCTTCAAACTTAACTGTCTGAATATGGAAACCATTGCCAATCCTATAATGCCTGCAATGGAAAAAACAATATTTGGATCTTCAAGCCAGTCACGATCTTGCCCATAAATTAAAACATATGCGATGAGTACCAGCAGTGTGGCAAACAAGAAAAAGCTTGTCCAATCCAGTTTGTAAAGAGGCATTTTCTTTAACATACGTGTGCGGTTTAGAACGGAATAAAGCAGTGCAGCACTTGGAAGAAAACAAAATATTATCGCTTTATAGAGCGTATTATATTCATAGTTTTCTACTATTGGCACAGAAAAAAGCGCGGTAATCGGCGATACCCCAAGAATCATCCCATAAAAAATGGTATAACCTACCTCTTTTGCATGCTCGGTCTTTAGCTTGCTAAATAGCAAGTTCAAGGAAATGCTGGTGAGGCCACAATTTACGATTCCCTGTAAAAAACGGAGCACAAAAATAAGCCAAATATCACGCGTGTGGTAGCAGCAATAAGCGATTAGAATTTCGAGCACAATGCAGATTAACAGATAATCCTTGGTTACTACTCTGGCGAAAAACCGGCGTTCAACAACGGCGAAGCTTGCAACAGCGGCATAAAACATCAATAAAGAGAACTGGATGTCAGATGGTTCTGCACCATAATATCCTGCAGCTGCGGTACCATCTGCAGTAGAGAGTGCAAATAACAGCACAGATGACAATAGCAAAGCAAAGATACTAACCATTACCAGCCATACGGGCACTCGGGCTTTAAATATGGGGAATTTATCAGTCATGTTTCTCCGCTTTAACACTTGCACTCATTCCGGCACTTAAGAAGGCTAACCCGTCGTCATTCTTATTTAAATGAATCCGAACCGGAATCCGCTGTGCAATCTTTACAAAATTTCCGGTTGCGTTATCAGGAGGTAATAAAGAAAAGCGGGAGCCTGTAGCACCAGAAAGCGACTCAATTTCGCCTAGAAATGTTTTCCCGGGAAAGGCATCTACTTCTACAGATACTTTTTCGCCCACAAACATCTTCCCTACCTGTGTCTCTTTGAAATTAGCCACTACCCACTTGCCTGCGCTTTTATCCACAATATAAGCAATGGTTAGGCCGTTTTGAACCAATTGGCCTTCCTGGATCGTTCTTCTCCCCATTTTCCCATTATATGGCGCTACAATAACGGTGTAAGAAGCGTTTAAGTTATTGCGTTTAACTACTGCTTCACGCCGTTTAATTTCAGATTGTAACACCTGGCTTTGTACCTCAACATCGTTTGTTTTTGAGACTGCGGAAGCATAATCTGCCCTGGCTGCCTGATATTCTGCTTGCGCTACCTGCAATAAGCTCTCTATCGTTTCCAGCTGCTGGCGGGTAGCAGATTCCGCGTCGAACAGCTTTTTATAGCGATCGTAATCGGCTTGCTGTTTCCATAACCTAGCCTTTGCTGCGGCAATCTTTGCCTGTAATACCGCGGCATTACTTTTTGCTGTAGTAATATTACTTTGCTGAACGGAAATCTGTGCCTGGGCATTCTGTAAAGAAGCCGCAGCCTCATCCTGCTGAACCGTATAATCGTCATCATCAATTAATACAAGGGTATCACCTTTCTTTACTTCCTGGTTTTCTTCGAACCTAACTTCCTTGATGTAACCACCAACCCTCGCGGTAATTGGATTGATATATTCATCCACCTGCGCATCATTGGTTTCTTCATATTTTACATAGCCGAAAAGCGTTTTGCAACCCCAAATCAATAAAATCACAAGTACTAATAATGCAATAATTGATGTGATTTTACTGATCATTTTATCAGCTTTACTTTGTGTCTGTGTGTTCATTTTATAAATTTCCTATGGCTTTTTGTAATTGATAATATTGAATTTTGGCATTTACTTTTGCAGTTGTCAATTCGAATTTCGATTGCAGTAACTGCGTTTCTGCATCAAGCAAATCAGTTAAAAGTGAAAGCTGATTGAAATAGGTATTCTGTACAATCCGGTAACTTTCAGTCGCCTGCTTAATATTTTCTTCTGCAACCGTGATGCGTTTTACCGATTCCTTATACCTGATATAGTTTTCGCTGACTTCCTGGCGAATGTGATCTCTCACATCCTGGTCTTCCACATCGTGCTGATGCAATTTGATTTCTGCCTCTTTCACTTTATGCTGATTGGTATACCAGGATGAGATTGGAATTTTAAGTTTCAAGCCAAACATTCCATTGCTATAAAGCGATAATGCATAGGGATAAAACTGGATTTGAGGATAAGCATATGCGTATTCTGCAAAGAAGCCTAAAGAAGGCAAAATATTTGACTTAACTTGTTTAAGCTTTAGTTTAGCGAGTTGTTGCTCCTTTTCTGATACCTGTATTTTCAAAGAGGAAGCTGTAGCTTCATTAAAATAATCATTAGCCTGCTTCAATGTGACAGCATCTGTTTCTTCCTCCGAAATTTGTAGGTTCAAAGGCTCATCGTATGGTCGGCCAAGTAATAAATTAAGCTTTTGTTTAGCAATTTTGATGCTGTTCTCAATTTCTGTCAACAACATGTGTTGTTTAGAAAGACGCAACTCTGCGCGCAATACATCACTCTTTAAAATGGTACCATTTTTATATAGTTGGTTAATCTCGGCTAACTGTTTTTCTCTTTCTTTGATATCCTGCTCCAGCAGGTATTTGTAGGAGAGATTCCGGTAAACATCGTAGAAATAAACTGCAGAAGTATAGTGGATCTCTTGTTTACGCTCATTCAACCCCACTTTACTTAATTCATTTTCTACTTTTGCAGCTGCAATTTCAGTGTTGGTTTTACCACCATTGTATAGGTTCACATACGCATCTGCCCCCGCCCTGTAGTATGTTGGTGCCACTTCAAATTGCGATGGCGCATGGAACAAACCATTTTCGTAAATGGGTAAAGGCAACACGTGTGCGTAAGTTCCCTGTGCAGATATTTCCGGCAGGCGCTCAGCTTTGCTGGCTTTTATTTTCGTATCGGTTGCCTGAACATCCAATTGTTGTATTTCTATTTTTTTGCTGCTACTGTCAGCTAATGCCCAGATCTGTTTAAGCGAAATACCCGCTTCTTGTGCAGAGATTAAGTTTGATGTTAAAAGAAAAGGAACGCACATCCAAAAGATTCTTTTAATTGTTATAAAATTCATATCTGATAATTAATGATGCAAATTTCGCCAGAGTATTGTTTCTTTGTTTTATCTAAAACGACAGATATTTATTCAAACCAGCCAAATGATAAAAGTTAGCAACGAAGATCTTTTATTTGCAATCGACGAAAAACCAGAAACCATGTACGTTTGGCACAGCAGGTTCGAAGACCGATTTCAAGACCACAAACACCTAAAAGGGCAACTCACTTATGTAGAAGGGGGAATTATTTTTCTTTATACCAGGGAAAAATCTTATTTCCTGCCGGCAAGACATTATGTGTGGATTCCTGCTGGCGTTGAACACCACCTGCAGCACCGTTATCAGGCCGCAATTGTTCGAAATATCTACTTTGACACCACAACTGATGACGAAAATCCGTTTTACAGGCAGATCGGAATTTATCCTGTAAATAACTTACTGCTAGAGATGTTTTTGTTTTCTGAACGATGGAATGGAAATATATTACCTACCTCTCATGAGTATGATTTTTTGAATACGCTTAAAAACATTTTGCCTGTAGTAAGTGAAAACCCTTTGCCCATCGCTTTGCCAACTACAGACAACCAACGTTTAAGACCGGTATTAAAACATATTATCGAAAATCTCTCGGATGATAAATTAAGCCTCGAAACGGTAGGCAAATCAGCGGGCTTCAGCGAGCGTACATTATCCAGATTATTTCAATCTGCCATGGATATCTCGTTTTTCCAATACCTGAAATTGGCTAGAATGATCAAGGCGATGGAAAAATTATTAGAAACCGATTTAACCGTTAGCGAAATTGCTTATGAAGTGGGATATAACAGCATTTCTTCATTCAGCAATACTTTTTTTAAAATGATTGGAAAGCGTCCATCAGAATTTAAAGAGCTTAAACAAGCCAGCCTAACTAAGATACATTCTGATTAGCCAGTAGTGCAACTGGCGTAAACTTTTCGAAAACAGCCGCTGTATGTGGTGCATCTGGGAGTTCCTCCGTTAAATCTTGGCCCGCCCAATGCTCATAGTGTTTGCCATTTCGCCACAATCGGCTTTCAGTCATATCATAAATAAAACCTTTATAAGCCACCCAAATTTGTGGTTTATCCTGTCCATTGCGAAGGGCCAGCTGTTGCTTGGTATAAACGGGCAAATCCATTATTTTTTTGCCCGGTTTTTAAACCATTCGTAGAGATAAATATTCATTAACAGCAGACTCATTAAATAAAAATGGTCTTCGAATGGAATCGTACCTACCCTGAAATTTAGGTTTTCTTTGTTATTGTAAATCACCACCGGAATCGCCGTCAAAAAGCCATTTACAATATAAAAAGGTATCAAAGCTATCAGATAAGCCCGGTAAAACTTATACATAAAACGGAGTTTAGTATTAAGATACTCCACATAAGCCAGTACAACGAAAAGAAAGCCGAAATTGATTAATGTATACCAGTGGCGGAAACCGAAGAAAAGGATAGCGATACACAAACCCAAAAATAGATTACTAAGTGCGAGGCTATATTTTTGAAGGTGGTCTTTAGGGAAATAGGCATTTAAGCATTCATAGATAAAAACACAGGCATAAGGAACGGTTAAGAAAAATAACATCTCTTCCAGCGGAAGCCCCCAGAGGTTAATACCAACGATATAATCAGGGTTGAATGACCAGACATCAAGTTTAACAAAAAGCAAATCCCAGATCAAAAATACTACACCCGTAATTAATATAGCCGGCACAATGTATTTCCATTTACTAAAAAAATACACTTTCTTATCGAACGACAATACCAGCGGGAAGAAAATTACTGCGATATTGATTAATAAATATATGTAGTGCATTAAATGTATTTTTTTAAAATTTTTACTTCCTCGGGCGTACAACGATTACTTTCTACCATAAACTTAGCTACATTTTTAACCAGCGCCTGATCGGCCACACCGAAGCTTCCATTTTGATAGTGTTTAACAATTTCCTTTCTATCCAGTATCAACTCTTTACTAAAACCTAAAAAAGAAGGCGTATAGTGCTGTATAGAATAGCGCATAAAACGAATTTCCATGTTTTCTTTATCCATGTTAATGGCCTTTTGCATGGTTTGCATGGAAACTTTTACATACTTGATCTTATTGTATGGATTCCAGGCATGTTTTGCTTTAAGCGCTTCTAGGGTTCCGATATAGGCTGTTAATAAAGCAGTTTTATCTGATAACTTATTGAGCTTAAACAACAACGACTCGGTTAATTTTACATCATCTACGGCTTTAACCATATCGCCTTTCAGCGCGGTTATTTCTTTAGTGGATAATTGTGCATAACAAAAATTTACACTGAGAATAAGTAAAATAGATAAAAGTTTGAGTTTATACATGGTTAATTGCAAATGTAATAAAAGGAACGTAAATACATGGACACATGTTGTGATAGCACGTGGCAGTGAATGAACAAGCCCACACTGCTCAACGAACATACTCCTTTTCATTATTATCCAAACAAAATGAAGGAAAATCCTTTTATTTACACTATGGATAAAAAACCCCAGATTATAGTTATTGGCGCTGGTTTCGCAGGGCTTTCTGCAGCAGCCTTACTGGCAAAAGAAGGATGTGATGTTACTGTAATCGAAAAGAATGAAATGGCAGGCGGAAGGGCCAGAATCTGGAAAAATGATGGCTTTACATTTGATATGGGACCAAGTTGGTATTGGATGCCAGATGTATTCGAAAACTTCTATAAAATATTCAACAAGACAACTACTGATTTTTACGAATTAAAAAGATTGGATCCTTCCTATCGCATCTATTTTGGCGAAAATGATACGATCAACGTACCAGCTACTGAAGAAAAACTTTACCAGCTATTTGAGCAACTGGAACCTGGCAGCAGCAAAAACCTAGATGTATTCCTTAAACAGGCCAAATACAAATACGATGTGGGTATGAATGAATACGTATTTAAACCTTCTCATAGCTTGATGGAATACTTCGACCCAAGGTTAGCCGTTAGCGGAATAAAGTTGCAGCTTCTGGGCAACATGCGCAAACATGTGCATAAACTGTTTAAAAATGAAAAACTTAGAAAGCTTTTAGAATTCCCAGTTTTATTTCTGGGTGCAACGCCCCAAAATACACCTGCGCTTTATAGCCTGATGAATTATGCCGATTTAATTATGGGTACCTGGTACCCCGTTGGCGGTATGCATGAAATTGTTTCTGCCATGAAACAGCTCGCAGAACAACAAGGTGTAAAGTTTCTTTTTAATACTAATGTGACTAAAATTGAAGTAAAAGATAAGATAGCGAAAACAATCAAAACCAATAAGGGAGATTTCCACGCTGATTATATTGTTGCTAATGCTGACTATCACCATGTTGAGCAACATCTCCTGGAACAAGAGAATAGAAAATATGAAGAAAAGTATTGGGAAAGCCGCACTATGGCACCATCTAGCCTACTTTTCTACATTGCGTTAAATAAAAAACTTAACAATGTTCTTCACCACAATTTGTTCTTCGACCAGAATTTTGACGAACATGCTGAGGAAATTTACACAGATCCGCAGTGGCCTTCGAAGCCATTGTTCTATGCTTGCTGCCCTTCTGTAACAGACAACAGCGTTGCACCCGAAGGTTGCGAAAATCTTTTTTTCCTGATTCCAATTGCTCCAGGTTTGGAAGACAGTGAAACCAAACGAGCAGAATACTTTGATCTTCTGGTAGATAGATTCAAAAATTTGACAGGCAACGACATTAGCGACGCTATTATATTTAAGAGAAGTTATGCAATGAACGACTTCGTAACTGATTACAATGCTTTTAAAGGAAATGCCTATGGCTTAGCAAACACTTTGAAACAAACCGCTTTCCTGAAACCGAAGATGAAAAGCAATGTAACGAATATGTTATACACAGGTCAATTAACGATTCCAGGCCCTGGAGTACCTCCTGCAATCATATCCGGACAAGTGGTAGCAAAAGAAATAATAAAAAAGTTAAAAAAAGCTTGACAAATTTAAAATTTCCCTTATCTTTATATCCACAAAACAAAAACACTGCTAATAACCTTTTAAACACAATATTGTTCAAGGTTTGCATTTGTTTCGAAACGAAAGAGAAGGCGAATTGTTGAAAGTAAACATAAGAATCAACTAACCAAATATATGATAAGCAAATAAGGCCTGGTTTTTCCGGGCCTTTTGCTTTTTAGCAGATTTCGCTCCGGTAACTGACTGTTTTTCTTTTTTTAAATTTTATTGTAACTACTTAAACTGATACCAGCCTGAGTAATAGGGCAACAAAATAGGCTTAAACTGTCTTGCTATAGATGAGCGCTGGCTACAGTACCTTAACAACCGACTCAATAAGCTTAATATTAATTAAAACGCACTTGTTCTTTTAATATTGCTTAGTTAAACAAGCTGAATTGACTCTCTAATGAATTACAAGCTGACCGAAAAGCTCAAAACGTTGCCTGCTTCCAAAGAAAAAGACAAAAAAAATCCCGATTTAACTCGAGACTTTAGTTTTTCAATAGATGTACTTTAAGCCATTTCTGCGATGGCAATATCTTTAGAATAAGTTTTTAAATATTTTTTCAAAATTCCACGAGCAACATGAATACGGGTTTTTACAGTACCAATAGGGATTTGTAACATATCAGCAATTTCATGATATTTATATCCCTCAAAATAGCGAATAAACGGAACGTAATACTCTTCAGGTAATTGCGCTAATGCTTTATCTATATCACCCAAAACAAATTTGCTTTCAGCTTGATTTTTTGTTGCGCTATAAGAAAGATTTGCTGAAGAAATATCTTCACTTTGTGTAATTAATGTATTTGTTTTAACCAAACGACGATAGTTGTTGATAAAGGTATTTTTCATGATGGTAAACAACCAACCTTTTAAATTTGTACCCTCTTTGAACTTATTGTAATAAGTAATCGCTTTAAGCATCGTATCCTGTACAAGATCATTCGCATCTTCTGCATCCTTTGTAAAGTTTAAAGCATAAGATCTAAGTGAAACTGAGTGATGGTTAACCAGATGGTTGAATTCAAATTTTGTCATGATATTTAGCTTTAGATTTATTAAAACAAATGAATTGATGTTCATTTGTAATACTATAAACAAACTTAATACCAAAAAAAGTTGGCACGCTTTCCTGTCCAATAAAGCCTATAAAAACAAGTTTTCGTCACAGAATGTTTACTTCTCGCTCCAGAGTGACTCCAAAAGTGGACTTTACACTGTCTATAATCTGTTCAGAAAAGCTGAAAACTTCCGTGCCAGTTGCATTTCCATGATTTACTAAAACGAGTGCTTGATTTTTCCAGGTACCGGTTTGACCAACCTTTTTACCCTTCCAGCCACATTGTTCAATCAACCAGCCTGCAGCAAGTTTAATTTTCCCATCCGGAGTAGGATAATGCACAACATCAGGGTGTAAGGCAACAATATCTGCAAATTCATATTTCTCTATTACCGGATTTTTAAAGAAACTACCGGCATTACCTATTGTTGATGGGTCTGGTAATTTGCTAACACGAATATGGGAAACCGCAGCAGAAATATCTGCTATATTTGGATTGTCTATTTCTCTTTTCTGAAGCTCTGCTTCGATTGCGCCATAAGAAGTGTTAAGCTTTGACTGCAATGATAGACGAAAAGTAACTTCAGTAATAATATATTGCCCTTTCAATTCGCCTTTAAAAATGCTTTCCCGATAACCAAAATGGCAATCTTCAAACCTGAAAGTTTTAATTTGACCGGTTTTAATTTCGAAGGCAGAACAACTTTCAAATACATCTTTAAGTTCAACACCATAAGCACCAATATTCTGAATTGGTGATGCGCCCACAGTTCCTGGAATCAGGCTTAAATTTTCAACACCTGCGAAATTATTCGCTACACAATAGTTAACAAAGTCATTCCATACCTCTCCTGCACCGGATTTTACCAATACATAAGCTCCATGGACCTCAAATGTAAGTCCCTTAATGCCAATCTTAACTACCAGGCCGTCAAAATCCTGCGTAAACAGAATATTGCTTCCACCACCCACAACCAATAACTTTTGCGTTTTTAGTAAGTTAGTTTCAAATAATTCATTTAACTCCTGCGCTGATTTAATCTCAGCAAAATAATGCGCACTTACATCTATAGCGAAAGAATTATACGGCTTTAAAGAAACGTTTTCTAAAATTTGAAGCATGGCAGATTTGAAGTTATGCTGCAAAAGTAAAATAAAATTACTTACGGCACGATTTCAGTAATGTCCTTATTGAATTTAAAGCTTAATACTTTCGATTTTACTTCTTCCGTTTCCACACCATTTAATTTCCAACCGATAAATTGCGGCTTCACCTTGGCAGTCTCCAGCAAACGATACCGATCTTTTGTAAGCCTTGCGCTGATGCGTCCCACACTGTCCGATTGCTGCTTGCTGAAATGTTCTATTTCTGACTCTAATATAGCCAAAATAGAATCAAGTTCATTTCCTTTCCTGATGCTATCCGCATAGGCTTTTGGTTCGATATTATATAGACTATCAAGGATTGAATTTTCAAAATTTAGATTTTGCGAAGAGTCCTCGTATGCCGTCTTCACCAAATCTATGGCACGATCCTGATCTGTTTTTTTCGCACAAGAGGATAACGCCAGCATTAAACCCATAAATAACAAAAAGTGGTAGCGTTTTTTCATCAAATTTAGTTTTTGAGCAGTTTCTTATTAACAAATAACAAACCAAAAGCCCTTCCCTGTTCCTTGCCTTGATTTTTGTGATGAATTTTATGCGCCTTCCTAACCGCTTTTAGATAGCCGTTATTGCTTTTAAATGTTTTAAACCGTCTGTGTACAAACCAATCGTGGATAATAAAATAAATTAAGCCATATAAAGTAATTCCTAAACCAATAAAAAAGCGATAGCCAAAATATTTTCGATCAATGTACATGAGATAAAGCGCAAGGGCTGCGAAAAGCAATGCAAATAGGTCGTTCCACTCGAAAAAAGAATGAGATTTCTGATGATGGCTTTGATGCATAAACCACAACGGACCATGAAACAGGTACTTATGTATAAACCATGAAAGACATTCCATTACAGCTATGGTGCCCAAAACGATCAGGATACTGAAAATTATACTCATTATTTTTCGTTAATGGCCGTAAATATAGCTAAATGAATTGAAAGCGAATCAAATTGTCATCTACATGTAAGTTGTTGATCGATTGTGAATCAACTAATTAAGAAATGAAAATTTAAATCTAACTTTGACTAATATATTAAAAAAGTCAGAAAGTAAAAAAGTAAAATGATTGTAGCTGATAAAAAGCGTGAACAAATTATAGAAGGTGCGATTAAGCGTTTCAGCCATTTTGGGATTGGTAAAACAACCATGAACGACATTGCAGAAGATCTATCTGTATCGAAACCATCCCTTTATTATTATTTTCCAGATAAGAAGAGTTTAATTGTTGGTGTAATTGAAAAAGTATTTACGGATTATTTCGATCTGTTAAAGAAAAAATATAACCCGGATGATACGGTGGAGAACATTTTGTTTCAGACCATCGAAATCAGAAATGGCTTTTTCATGAAGTACTTTATGTTGAGAATTTCAGAAGGTCTTCCTGATATCTTCAATGATGATGCCATGAAGAAAAAGCTAACAGTATTGAAAGATTCAGAAAAAGCTTTCTATGCAGATATCTTCGAAAGGGCTCAGGATAAGGGAGAGATTAAGCATGAAAACATGCCGCACATCGCAGAGCTTTACCTGGAAAGTTTGATGGGATTAACGAACATGTGTATAATGGAACTTGGAAAAGACCTGTTGCCAGATAAGAAAACGGTAAACAAGATGACCCAAAAGCAAAAAGACCTGTCATCTATTTTTACCAAAGGATTATCTGTAAATAGGCATTAACAAATCAGAAAATAATGCGAAAGCATTTAATACCTGTAGGAAGGTATGTTATAATAAGGAACCCAAAAACAAAAAACAAATATATTATGCTTAGAGTAAAAATGGTAAAATTAATGCTCGTCCTGATTATCGGCATGGCTTTACCTCAACTGGCTGCTGCACAACAACAGCTTACCTTAAAAGATGCGCTTACTTTTGCGCTTCAAAACAATGCGAATATTCGCAAAGCGAGATTGGATATTGAGGGTGGGAGATATAAAGTGCAAGAGGTAAGGGCTCAGGCTCTACCAACCATCAATGGCACCGCCGGTTTAACTTATAATCCAATCATTGGGCAACAGGTTGTTGATTTCGGCGGTCAGTTACAAACGCTAAAATTTGGTCAAAAATGGAACTCCTCTGCGGGTGTAGCACTTTCTCAACAAATCTTCAATCAGCAGGTTTTTACGGGCTTGCAAGCTGCAAGATCCAGCGAAGAGTACTACAACTTAACTTCTCAGTTAACTGAAGAGCAGATTATTGAACTGGTAGCTAACAATTATTATCAGGTTTTAGTAAACAGACAGCAATTAAACGTAATCGACACAAACATCAAAAATGTCAAAGTAGTAGAGAAAATTGTCTCTAACCAATATCAAAATGGTTTAGCCAGAAAAATTGATGTTGACAGGATCAATGTCAACCTTACAAACCTGGTAACTCAAAGAGAGCAAGCCGTAAATGGTATAACCCAATTGGAAAATCAATTGAAGTTTTCAATGGGCATGCCAGTATCAACTGATATTAATCTACCTGTTACAGAATTAACAGCAGTAAGTCAATTGCCGGTATTTACCGATTCTATTGATTTAGCAAACAGAACAGAAGTTAAGTTATTGGATAACCAGGATAAATTATTATCGCTACAACGCAAAGCTTATGTGGCTGAATACTATCCAAGCTTATCTTTATCTGGCAATTATACTTATTCGAGTCAAAGTGGTGGTTTCGATTTTTTGAATTCCAATTCATCCGCTATCGGTTTTGGATCATCAGCCATTGGCCTCACCTTGAAAGTGCCAATATTTAATGGCTTTTTAACCCGTTCAAAAATCCGCCAGGCAGATGTAAACATTAAAAAAGCACAGGTAGACAGAAGGGAATCTACAAACTCGTTAAACCTGGCTTATGAAAATGCTAAAATTCAATTAAAAAATAACCTGAACACGATCAATTCTCAAAGAAAAAATGCTGATCTCGCTCAGGAAATTTACAAAAGCACCCAGAACAATTATAATAATGGCTTGGCTACCTTAACTGATCTAATTGATACCGAAAATGCACTAACAGAAGCGCAAAACAGTTATACACAGGCTTTGTTGAATTATAAAGTAGCCGAAATACAATTAATAAAATCAAACGGAAATATTAAATCGCTAGTACAATAGAAATGAAAAGAATAATTATCGTAATTGTCGTTATAGTTGTTGCCCTTGGAGCAATAGCTTATGTTTTAACAAACAACAAGAAGAAGAATGAGGCAAAAACTGCTTTCATTGCTGAAGGTGGTGGCGCTGTTGCCGTTCGTATCGCTTCTGTAGAAAAAAAGGTAGTGGATTTAGATTTCGTTGCAAATGGAAATTTTGCACCAAAACAAGAATTGAATTTTTTATCTGAAAACGCCGGGCGAATCACTAAGATTTATGTTGATGAAGGTGATAAAGTATCAAAAGGACAGCCATTAGCGCGCCTTGATGCAGAAATCATCAATACAGATAGAGAAACTGCTGAGGCTACTTATCAGAATGCAGTAAGAGATGAAGCAAGATATCAGAGTTCTTTTCAAACTGGCGGGGTAACGCAGCAGCAATTGGATCAGGCTAAACTGGCTACCAGAAATGCCAAGCTTCGCTTACAGGCATCACAAAGAAAGTTAAGTGATGCGAATATCAAATCGCCGATTAATGGCATCGTAAATAAAAGATATATTGAAGTTGGTGCTTTTGTAACGGCTCAGGGTACTCAGTTATTTGAACTGGTTGATGTTTCTAAATTAAAACTGAAAGTAAACGTAAACGAATCTCAGGTTGCGAGCCTTAAAGTAGGTGATCAGATCAGCATAAAATCAACTGTTTTTCCAACTGAAAAATTCTCTGGAAAGGTAACCTTTATCGCCCCTAAAGCTGATGCCTCTCTAAATTTCCCTATCGAAATTGAGGTAACTAACAACACTAAAAACAGTTTAAGAGCAGGTATGTATGGAACGGCAGTATTTAACTTCCCTAAACAAGCACCAAGTATCTTAATTCCCCGTACTTCATTCGTGGGTAGTGTAAGTAGCAATCAAGTATTTATTTATGATAAATCTAACAATACTTCTAAGATTCGTAAAGTAGTTACAGGGCGTATTTTAGGCGACAATGTTGAAGTTATGGAAGGCTTAAATGAAGGCGAAAGTGTAATCATTAGTGGCCAGATTAACTTAGCTGAAGGTACAGCCGTTAGCATTGTTAAATAAGGCAAAGGTTTATAGTCGTTAGTCAGCACACGCGTTGAAGTCAATCACCGCATAAAAAAATAAAATGAAAATAACAGACATTTCTATAAGAAGGCCTTCGCTGGTAATTGTGGTTTTTACTGCACTTACCTTGCTCGGGCTATTGAGTTACTTTTCGTTGGGTTATGAATTATTACCAAAATTCTCAAACAACGTAGTATCGATTTCAACGATCTATCCTGGCGCATCTCCTGCTGAGGTAGAAAATACAGTAACCAAAAAAATTGAGGATGCGGTATCCTCTATGGAGAACATCAAGAAAATTAATGCCGTATCCTTCGAAAGTTTATCTACCGTTACCATTACCTTAACAGATGCAGCGAATATTGATATTTCATTAAATGATGCACAACGTAAGGTAAACGCAATCCTTTCAGATTTACCTGAAGATGTGAAAACGCCTTCATTAAGTAAATTCTCTTTGGATGATTTACCGGTAATTACCATGACCGCTTCGGCTAATATGGATGATGTATCATTCTATGACTTAATTGACCAGCGAATTGCCCCGGTGATTTCGAGGGTAACAGGTGTTGCTCAGGTGAATTTGGTTGGTGGTTCTGAAAGGGAGATCAGGGTTATGCTTGATGCTGATAAACTACAGGGATATAATCTTTCTGTACCCCAGGTACAGCAAATGGTTTTAAGTTCTAATTTAGACTTCCCTACCGGAAGCGTTAAAACCGAAAATCAAGACGTTTTAATCCGTTTATCTGGTAAATACAGAAGTATAGAAGAGTTGAGAAACTTGGTGCTAACCACTTCTAAAGATGGTGCTCAAATTCGTTTGGGAGACGTAGCAGATGTCCAAGATTCGAAAAAAGAGACTGAAAAACTGGCACGGATTAACCGTAAGGCTTCAATCGCTATTCAGATCATTAAACAAAGTGATGCGAACGCTGTAGAAGTGAGTGAAGGTACGCATGCCATTATCGAGAAGCTTAAAACTGAATATGCAGCTAATAAGCTTGATATTAAAATTGTAAATGATAGTTCGATATTCACTTTAGAATCTGCCGATGCGGTAATTCACGATTTAATTCTAGCTGTTATTCTGGTAGCCTTTGTGATGCTTTTCTTCCTGCATAGTTTACGTAACGCGTTAATTGTAATGGTATCGATCCCAGCATCATTGATTGCAACGTTTATTGGGATCAGCTTATTTGGTTTTACCTTAAACTTAATGTCATTACTCGGGCTATCACTTGTGGTAGGTATCCTGGTGGATGATGCTATTGTGGTTTTAGAAAATATCCAGCGACATATGGAGATGGGTAAAAACAAAGTCCGCGCGGCATCTGATGCAACGAGAGAGATTGGTTTTACCGTAGTTTCCATTACGATGGTAATTGTGGTGGTATTCTTCCCAATTGCGGTAAGTTCTGGTCTGGTATCTAACATTCTTCGCCAGTTCTGCGTCGTGGTAATCATCGCTACTCTGCTTTCTTTAGTCGCTTCATTTACCATTGTACCTTTGCTTTTCTCAAGATATGGAAAGTTAGAGCACATTGAAGGTAAGAACATATTTGGTCGTTTTATTTTATGGTTCGAAAAGCAATTAAAAAAATTCACCATTTGGATCACAGGCGTATTAAACTGGTCGCTAAACCATAAAAGACGTACTATTGCAGCGGTTGTAGTATTATTTGTGGCTGCGATGTGGCTAGCCGGAGCTGGTTTCATTGGATCAGAGTTTTTCCCGAAATCAGATAAAGGGGAATTCTTGGTACAAATTGAGTTACCAAAAGACGCACCTTTAGAGCAAACCAACTTTTACACGCAGCGAGCCGAAGCATTCTTAAGCAAACAACCACAAATTACGCAGTTGATTACAACTGTTGGCCAGGCCAGTGGTGATTTTGGTGGTACCCAGGCAACTGCATACAAATCAGAGATCAATGTTCGTTTGGTTGACCGTAAAGAACGCGAAGGTTTATCATCAGATGTTTTTGCAACGAAGATGAGTCGTGCGTTAGCCAAAGAATTGGTCGGAGCAAAAGTAAAAACGGTGCCAATTAGTATTTTGGGTATCGCAGAGAATGCGCCGATTAGTTTGGTAGTAATGGGATCAAACCTTGATAGTGCATTAAAATATGCAGAAGGTGCTCAGAAATTATTAAAAACCATTTCTGGTGCAACAGAGATTAAGTTATCAGTAGAGAAAGGAACGCCAGAGATTAATGTTCAGGTAGACCGTGATAAAATGTCGTCTGTTGGTTTAACCTTATCAACTGTTGGTTCTACGATGCAAACTGCTTTTGCAGGTAATACTGATGGTAAATATAGAAGAGGAGAGTACGAATACGACATCAACATTCAATATCAGGATTTTAACAGAAAAGACATTGATGATGTACGTAACCTGATTTTCATCAATGATAAGGGTGCGCAGATTAAATTATCGCAGTTTGCTAACATTACAGAAGGCTCAGGGCCTAGCCAGTTAGAGCGTTTTAACAAATCCACTTCAGTATCCGTTCAAGCCCAGTCAATTGGTAGGCCAACGGGAACGATCGTGGCAGATTTCAAAGCGAAATTGAAGGAAATGCAAGACAACGGGAAGCTAAAAGCTCCGGTTGGTGTAAGTTACACCTGGGGTGGAGATGAGGAAAACCAGGCAGAAGGTTTTGGTACTTTAGGTATTGCATTACTGGCTTCGATTATTTTGGTTTACCTGATTATGGTGGCTTTATATGATAGTTTTGTTTATCCTTTTGTAGTAATGTTCTCGCTTCCACTGGCTTTAATCGGAGCTTTCTTAGCACTGGCTTTAACTAATAATTCTATCGGTATCTTCACCATTTTGGGTTTCATTATGTTAATGGGTCTGGTAGCGAAAAACGCGATTATCCTGGTCGATTTTACCAATCAGATGAAAGCCGAAGGAAAATCGACAATCGAAGCTTTGGTTTTAGCTAACCATGCACGTTTACGCCCGATTTTAATGACTACCATCGCCATGATTTTTGGTATGCTTCCAATCGCCTTGGCTAGTGGAGCAGGTGCAGAATGGAAAAATGGTTTGGCATGGGTTATTGTTGGTGGATTAACCAGTTCATTATTCCTGACCTTAATTGTAGTACCTGTGGTCTATCTCATTTTTGATATCATCTTGGATAAACTTGGCTTCAACAAAAAAGGAAAAACTATCGACGAGTTGATGGTTGAACCATACGATCATAAAGAAGTATTGGAATACGATTTAGATACTAAACATTAAGATAAATTCATCCTGATTAACAATCACTTAGGCTGCCTCCCAAAGGCAGCCTTTTTTATTTACATGGAGGAATACCAATGGCTGTAAACTTCCGTAATCGACTCGTTATCAAACACATTCACGTTAAATAAAACTCCAATTTATGATAATTAATTGCACACCAAACAAAATAATAATCAACATTGTATATTAGTGATATGTTTAAAGTTGTTTTATCCCTCATTTTAATTAGCGCTTCACTTTTAGTTCGAGCACAACACCCACCAGTTTTCGCGGCAATGACCAGCGACTCCTCCTTTATTAAAGTTGCAGACCTGGATATCACCCTGGTAAAATACAGTTATAAGCCTAATGGCGTTCGATTTTTAGTAGTTCATGATAATGAAGATACAGGCGTAAAGGCAGGATTTGAATATATCCGCTGGAGTGGTGGTGAATTAATTGATAGTCAATATGGCGGCGTAAGAGATTATACTTTCACACATATGGATGATCCCTATCGAATAGATCCTAATGCTATTTATACTGAAAAAGGAGTTAAAACCCGTTTAAAGAAAGATGCATATAGCTCAGGAGAGGTAGAAAAATATATCCTCGAGGCTGGCAAGCAAATCGTTAACTTTTATGACCCTAAATCGGTCGGCTATTTTCTAACGCTCCACAACAATGGTGATGGCGGCTTTGGAATTTCGTCTTACCTACCCGGATATGATTTATCAAGCACTGCAGATTCTGTTTACATTAATTTTGAAATGGATGGAGACGATTTGCTTTACGTTACAGAACCACGCCTGTTTACCAGCCTGAAAAAAGCAAATGTAAATGTTATACTGCAATCGAAATTTGCGGAAAATGATGGTTCGCTATCTGTGTACGCAATGATTAACAATATCCCATACATTAATGTAGAAGTGCAACATGGTCATCAGGAGGAAAACCTCAGACTTATTGAAGTCGCGATAGCCGCACTAAAGGAACATGGCTTGATAAAGCGGGAATGAATGGCTACTCGATAGCCTTGATTTTTCCAACCAGAAAACTCACTAAAAGGCCGAAAAATCCGATTACGCCATAAGAATACTGCAAGCTTGATAAAGCGGAGATATAGCCAATTAACGGCGGGCCCATTAAAAAACCCAGATAACTTACACTGGACACAACCGCAATAGCAATTCCCGGAGATACCTTTCCATTTTTTCCCGCTACGCTGTAAAGTGTAGGTACAATGCTGGAAACCCCTACCCCAACCAGCATAAAACCGATGGTAGCGGTAATGATGTAAGGAAAAAACACAGACAAAAACATACCGGTAGACATGATTAAACCACTGATCTGAATTGTCTTTTTACGGCCTAATCTCAGAATAATTCTATCTCCTACAAAACGTCCGGTGGCCATCATTACCATGAATGAAGCATAGCCTAAAATAACCAGCGAAGTTGGCGCTTTCACAATATCTTTAAAGTATACGCCACTCCAATCAAACATGGCCCCTTCTGTAGCCATGCTGCAAAAGCCAATAATTCCGAGTTGCATCAATGCGCCTTCTGGCATAGTGAAAAGCTTAGGTTTCCTTTCAGTTGTTGCGCCTTTGCCCGGCACCAGGTGTTTATAATTGAAGAATACGTTAATAAAGATTAATCCGCTTATCATCCAGAAATGGTAATAGGGAATAATGTGGAGATTCACCATCAGCAAGCCAACCAGCGCTCCGGTAAATCCGGCTATACTCCAGGCGCCATGAAAAGAAGTCATAATCGGCCGGCCGAAAAGTTTTTCTGCTTCCGAACCCTGCGTGTTCACCGCGATATTACACATGTTACCGACCACACCAAATAGGAAAAGAAAGGCTGCTAAATGCCAGGGAGCAGTTGCTAAACCAAGATTGCCGAGGGCAAGCACATAAAGTGGTGCGGTAATGGTTAATATTTTTTTACTACCGTATTTAGTCACTAACCTGCCAGAAATGGGCATGGTACATAGTTGCCCAAGCGGAAGCGCTAATAAAATAGTTCCGAGTTCTCCATCCGATAAATTTAAAACATGTTTAATATCAGGAATCCGACTGGCCCAGGATGCAAAGGCAATTCCTTGCCCAAAGTAGAAAAGTGAAACTGCTAATCGAATTCTATTTGGGGAGCTTTGTGCTGATACAGGTTTTTTATCTGCTTGAACTGAATTTTCCTGGGCTGGCTTTTTCTCTTCCAAATTATTATTGTTTTTATATGAACGGATTATACGCTACAAAGTTCCTTAAATCAATTGAAAAAATAAAGCATTATTATCATTTAGAAATCACTAAAACGAAAAACTAATATTTCTCCATCTCAAAAACAGGGGAAATGCACTTATAGGTAAGCCATTTAATATTGATGAAACCAGGAACTTTAGGGTGTTGCGCAAACAAAAACAGCTAGTAATTTCTTACCAGCTGTTTCGTATATTATGCTAAAAACAAATTCAGCATTGTAAATTTTAAATATGAATAGCCCGGTTCTCTGTGGCAGCCAAAGCAGCTTCTTTTAATGCTTCGGTGTAAGTTGGGTGAGCGTGGCAGGTACGTGCAATATCTTCTGCAGATGCCCGGAATTCCATAGCAATTACCGCTTCTGCAATAACATCAGCAACGCGTGGTCCAATCATATGGACACCTAAAACTTCATCTGTTACTGCATCAGCCAATACCTTAATGAAGCCATCAGTATCCATACTGGCTTTAGCACGTCCGCTTGCTTTGAATGGAAATGAACCCGCTTTATATTTTGTTCCTTTTTCTTTTAATTGCTCTTCGGTTAAACCAACAGAAGCAACCTCTGGCCATGTGTAAACAACACCCGGAATCAGGTTATAATTAATGTGCGGTTTTTGTCCGGCGATAGTTTCAGCAACATAAGTACCTTCATCCTCCGCTTTGTGTGCCAGCATTGCTCCAGTAATCACATCACCAATTGCATAAATGCCTGTAACCGAAGTTTCCAAGTGTTCATTTACAGGGATTTTTTTACCTCTTTCTTCAACCGTAATACCGATTTTATCTAAACCTAACCCTTCACTGTAAGCCGTACGACCCACCGCAACAATACAGTAATCAGCATCTAAAGAAATGGTTTCACCTTTTGGAGTTTCAGCGGTAACAGTTACCGTTTCCCCATTATTGGTTGCGCCTGTAACTTTATGGCCCATATAAAACTCCATTCCCAGGTTTTTCTTCAAAACGCGTTGTAGTTCCTTTCCTAATCCAGCATCCATTGTAGCAATGATTGATGGCAAGAACTCTACTACCGAAACTTTTGTACCTAAACGGGCATATACAGAACCCAACTCTAAACCGATTACACCGCCACCAATTACTACCATCGATTTTGGAACTTCTTTAATATTTAAAGCCTCAGTAGATGTAATAATGCGCTTTTTATCGATTGGTAAAAACGGCAATGTTGTTGGTTTTGAACCTGTAGCTATGATCACATTTTTAGCAGATAACGTTTCTGTAGAACCGTCAGCCTTGGTAATTAAAACCGTATTTTTATCTACAAATGAACCAACACCTTCATAAGAGTCGATTTTATTTTTCTTGAAAAGGTAAGTGATACCAGCAGTATTTTGAGCAACAACATCGTCTTTGCGGGCAATCATCTGTGGCATATCAACCTGTAAATCTTTCAGGTTAATTCCGTGAGTGGAAAATGTATGAGCAGCATTGTGATAATGCTCTGATGAATCTAATAATGCTTTTGACGGGATACAACCCACGTTTAAGCAAGTACCTCCAAAAGTTTTATATTTTTCAATAACGGCAGTTTTTAAACCTAACTGTGCACAACGGATTGCGCCTACATAACCGCCCGGCCCTGAACCGATAACAACGACATCGTATTGCATAATTTCTTTAGAATTTTTATTGTTCAAATGTAACGAAAAAAGGCTGAAAGGTGAAGCCTCAAAAACTGAATGGTTAACTCAAGAAGTACAATTTTACAATGAAAATGTATAGCAAGGCTTATTCTAATTCCATTTTAATTTAATCATGATTATTACAAGCAAAAAAAGAACAGGCCCGGATATTATCAGAAACCTGTTCTAGAATTGTATTATATAAAAAATATAGAGGCGATAAATTTAAATGTTATAATCCAAAAGATGCAATTGCACTAAGTGCGGTTCCTGTGGAAAGGCCTTCCCGCTTCAACTCACCATCCACATAGATTTGAGCCTTTAACGTGGAATTTGCATTCGCACCTGTTGCACTACCGGTAACGTTTAAGGAAACTGTTCCTGCAGGAACGGTAATTTCCGGACTAGACCATGTTGTGCCGCTTAAGCTCGAATTCGACGTGATTTGTGTGTCATGACCATAAACTACTACACTCAATTCGCTTCCGGCAGATGCTTCCAGTTTATAAACCACCTTGTGCGAGGTTTTAGCCGGCTCCTGGTTTTCATCTTTTTTACAAGACATTAAGCCTGTAAATAATAATAAAGCAAAAAGAGATAGTAATGTTGTCTTAATCCTGTTGTTTTTCATGGGTGTAAATTATTTTAATCAATGAAACTGTAATTTTCTTCTAGCAAATAACATCATGGAATAGCCCTTACAGCCCCAATCATTTTTTTAGTAAAAGATTTACAAATAAACGAACGAAGAGTGCACGATACAATCGCCAGGAAAAGCGATTTTTTTCTACCTACTTTTAGGTAGAATTATATATCTACAGGAAATGATTGGTTGATTTCAAGACCGAAAGCGAGTCCAAATAGCACTCACACTTGAACAAGTTTAGGCCGGTTCATCGGCCATAAGAAAGCGAAATATAAAAGACTTAGACAATCTCTTTTTCCAGAATAAATTGTTTTGCGTTAGCGAAGCTGAGAAATAATTCATCTGCAATTTTAAGCTTAAGGTGCGCCCGTACATTACTTTGAATAGCATAGCACGTAATTCCGGCCGCCATTGCAGATTTTACACCATTAATGGTATCTTCAAAAACAAGACATTCTTCTTTGGCAAAACCCAACTTTTCTACACAAACATTGTAACTTTCGGGATCAGGTTTGCTTTTGCTTACATCCGTACGGGTAACAAATAAGGTGAAATATTTTGATAAACCGTTTCTCTTAAATACCGCTTCAACATCTGCTCTCGGACTGGCTGTTACAACAGCAAGCGTAAGTCCTTTTTCGTAAAAAAAACGAACAAAGTCTAAGGCATACGGCATTAATTCGATGTCTTTATGTTCAAATCCATAAAGTGTTAATTGCTCCCGCTGATTAATAAGCAGCGTCAGATCTCCATCAATTTTATATTTATCAATAATGGTTTTAGCGTTTATAGGTAACGGAATTCCGGCATAGTTGGCGATCCAGTCTTTAAACTCCAGCTGCACACCATACGATTCCAAAAATTCATTCCAGCAGTTGAAATGAAATCTTTCAGAGTCAATTAGTGTACCATCCAAATCAAATAATAATGCCTTTATTTTACTCATGTTAATTGTTCATTTAATATTAAGCTGAAGATTTCATTAAGGTGCCACCTCGAATAAAAAGAACTGCTGTACCTGCGTTTTACCAAAATTGTTATCTACACAAAACATCAGGGTATTGTTTCCGTTTGGCAGTTTTGGCCCAAATGTAATCCCTTCGATATTATCAATATGCATATTTAAAGTATCAAAATCAAAAAGCAGTTTCTTTTTTAGTGGCTTTGGCGGGTTTTTGATAAAAGATGAATTACCAATTACGTTTTCCGCACCATTCAAATCAACAAGATAAAGTTTAACAAAAGAATGGTCATCACGTCCCTTAGCCCAGGCCCTTTCCATTACTAAAAGTGTATGACTATTTATGGCCAGTAGCTCCGAAATTCCATTTAAGTTCCAGTCACTTTCTACGCTGGGCTTAATGGGCAAGGCATCAAGCGGATAAGCATACTGCGCAGTATTCTTCCTCTGATTTACATCAAATTTCAAAATTCGGGTAAGTGCTTGGTCGAACTGAAATGCAGACGGCTCGCCATCCTGATAAAGCGGTTCTTCTAAACTTGCATATAAGGTTTTATACTCATCGGCATAAGTTAAACCCTCAAAAAAGGCATTTTTCCTCACACCATATTCCTGCTTTGTGATATGGAAACCGGGCGGAAGCGGAATGGTGTCAAGATATTTTCCTGCCAGTGAAATCAGCGTTAATGCTGGCTGAACGATAGTGGTATCCGTTTGACGATACAAACGCTCGCCTTCATTACTCCAAATTAAGGTCTTTCTGGATGAATCGTAGCGAACCGACTCCCCATCCGCTTTTGAATTTTTACCATACTGATATTTTGGATATTGACTTCCATCTTCCTGCGAAATAAATAAAACATTCCGCATGTTTACCGAATCTATTTTAGCGTCTTTTACTGCGATACTGGCAGTGTAAATTCTAGCCGGGCTAAATTGCGACGGATCATCACTAATTAGAAAGTATTGATTGTTCTTCGCATCATAATCTATTCCTGATAATCCGCCAATAACCGTATTCTGGAAAGTGGTATTTAAGGGCAAGATGTATTCACTCAAAAATTTAATTGAAGATATTGTGATTTCCTTCGATCGCGGAGCAACATTTTTACGTGTTGCACACGAAGAAAATAGAATTACTAACGAGAAAGATGTAAGAATAGCTTTGGACGAGACCTTTTTCAAACCAGATGTTTTATGGTATAAAAGTAGGGAAATTACCAGGGAGTAAGGCAAGTGATGAAGGGTATTAGATTAAAGCCTAAAACCAAATAGGAAAAATTAACAGACCAAGGCATCGCAGTAGTGAAACTCATTCCCAAAGCCTTGATCTGTTAATAGCAACTAGAACAACTTACCAATTACGCGGTATGAAATATTGGTTCCGTCTACCACTTCTTCATAGTAAACATCATCAGGCGAAACAAAGTATTTTTCACTTTTAATGGTTACTTCTCTGCAACCTTCGGGCAATTCGTCAACTATCTCGCCAATATTTTTAGCTGTTACAGGTCCATCTGCAGTATTTAAAACGCCGTCTTTCCCTGCCACCAAATAAACCGTTTCGCCATTCTTATTTTGACCCTGTGTATAATAAACACCTTTGTATTCATAATAGTCTACCCCATTAATGGTTACCAGATTCGCTTCTTCAGGAATTTTCGGAACCTCTGCACCAACCGGCGGCACTACTACTTCATATTGGTTATTGTTTTGTTGATAAAACAAGCCGCCAGAGTAATAAAATTGATTAGCACCATAATAAAATGGATAATAGCCAAACGGCAATACGCCTATTCTAATACCGAGAAATGGCCTGTAAAAATTGTAATAGCTGTAATAAGGGCGATAGTATGGTCGGCCAAATCCTGAATGGAAACCAAAACCAGATCTATAATAATTACCGCCACGATAAACCTGACGATTATAAATATGTCCAAAACGCTCCGATCTGATTCCTGATCTACCTATGCCCTGGCCATATCCACCACGCCCCGGAGATTGAAAAGCCCTGCCGTTTGATGGGGAACGAAAAGTTGAACCTCCTCTTGAAGCCACAGAACCTGATCTGCCACCGCCATGAGAAAAGCCACCGCCTCTGCCCGGTCTTTGAGCAGAAACTTTTTCTACGTTTACAGTGATTATTAGTGCGGTTATAGCTAACACAACCAGACCCATTTTATATAACCTTTTCATTTTGTGTATTTTATTTAAGCATATGACGAGAAAAAAAGCTAAAAGATTGTCTCTTAACAAGATTTAACTAAATTTTGATAAAATAATGACGAAGGCACCTTTAATCACTAACAAACGTTTTACTAGAAGTTTGACAGAATGATTGTTCAATCGCTTATCTTTAAACTTTATTCAAAAAAACCAAATCAAATGAATTTTTCCAGATTTTTCAGCCTATTATTCTGCCTGTTTATCGCAAATCAGGTACTGGCCCAAGAAAATGATTCTGCTTATGTTAGGCAGAACTATACGAAAATAGAGCGACAGATTCCCATGCGGGATGGAATCAAGCTTTTCACTTCCATCTATATTCCTAAAAATCAAACCAAGAAATATCCTTTTTTACTCAATAGAACACCTTATACGGTTGCTCCATACGGGGAAGATAAATTCAAATTAAGTTTAGGAAGCTTCCCTGCATTGATGCGCGAGGGCTTCATTTTCGTTTATCAGGATGTTCGAGGGAAATGGATGAGCGAAGGAACTTTCGAAGATATTCGTCCGCAAACAACCAAAAAAGGAAAAAAAGATATTGATGAAAGCACCGATACCTATGATACTATTGATTGGTTAGTGAAAAATGTTAAGGGTAATAATGGTAATGTTGGCATTTCAGGCATTTCATATCCGGGCTTTTACTCTACAGCCTCTTTGCCTAATGCCCATCCGGCACTAAAGGCAGTTTCTCCCCAGGCGCCCGTTACAGATTGGTACCTTGGAGACGATTTTCACCACCGGGGCGTGTTATTTTTAATGGATGCATTTTCTTTTATGGGTAGTTTTGGCGTTCCACGTCCTAAACCCATCACACCAGACCATGGACCAAAAGGATTTAAATTCCCAATCGAAGATAACTATCGTTTTTACCTTGAAGCAGGTTCAGTTAAAAATTTAAAGGATAAATATTTCGCAGATAGCATTAAATTTTGGAATGACCTTGTTAAACATCCAAACTTAGATACCTTTTGGAAGGCAAGATTAATTACACCGCATTTAAAAAATATTAAACCCGCGGTGATGGTAGTTGGTGGTTTTTTTGACGCGGAAGATGCTTATGGCACCTTCGACACTTATAAAGCGATTGAGAAACAAAATCCCGGAGCGAACAATATTCTGGTTGCCGGCCCATGGTTCCATGGAGGTTGGGTACGCAGTGATGGTTCTTCATTTGGAGATATTCAATTCGAGAAAAAAACGAGCATAGATTATCAACAGCAATATGAACTGCCTTTCTTCAAACATTATTTGAAGGGAGAAGGTGACTTTAATGCTGCCGAAGCCAATATTTTTGTAACAGGATCAAACGAATGGAAAAAATTTCAAAGCTGGCCACCTAAAGATGTGGAGACTAAAAATCTTTATTTGCAACCTAATGGAAAACTTAGCTTTGAAAAAGTTGGCAGAACAGATAGCTGGGACGAATATGTGAGCGATCCAAATAATCCTGTTCCATACCAGGATGGAATTCAGGCAAGACGGACAAGGGAATACATGATCGATGATCAACGTTTTGCCGCTCGCAGACCGGATGTGAAAGTATATCAAACGGATGTTTTAACAGAAGACATTACCCTAACTGGACCAATACTCGCTAATCTCGTAGTGTCCACTACAGGTACAGATGCAGATTATGTAGTCAAATTGATTGATGTTTATCCTGAGAATGCGCCAAACCCAACACCAAATCCTAAAAACGTGGTAATGGGCGGATATGAAATGTTGGTGCGCGGTGAAATTATGCGCGGAAAATACCGCAACAGCTTTGAAAAACCCGAGCCGTTTACACCGGGAGCCATTACGAAAGTGAATTATCCGCTGCCTGATATTGCACACACTTTCAAAAAAGGGCATAAAATGATGATTCAAATTCAGAATTCGTGGTTTCCGTTAGCTGATCGTAACCCCCAGAAGTTCATGGATATTTATCAGGCAGAACCTGCTGATTTTCAAAAAGCGACACACAAGATTTACCACGATGTTAATAACAGCTCATTTTTGACCATCTCGGTATTAAAATAACATATGATTCCAGAATTCGATTATGCTTGTGTTAATATTTGCACATGGTAAACGAATTAAGGCGATGGCGATCAAGAAAATATTGGAAGAAATAGACAGCATTTCAAATAGTTATAGATAGTATTGAGGTATTGAATTAAGAAACTACCCCCAGCCCTCCTTGAAGAATAAGGAGGGTAGCTCGGTTCTATATCCTTAAAAGACGAAACTAAAAAAGGTAAAATATTAATACAAAATAAACCGTCTTAGCACAATATCCAACTAAAACCATCACATTAAACAAAACAATAATAACGAACAAAGTAAATTTATAAAGCAGAATCCACGCTGCCCTTCTAATTTAGGGGGGCGGGGGTGGTTAATTAAATAAAATGAAACAACTAATAATACTACTTACTTTTGCCCTATCACTTATGCAGGCAAAAGCCCAAATGCTTGGAAAAAATCAGGTAAATGCCCGTGCAGATAGTTTAAGGGGAACACTTACTCCTTTTCGCACTTGCTACGACATTAATTACTATCATTTGGATGTGAAAATAAATCTGGAACAAAAAACCGTTTCAGGAAGCAATGAATTCGCCTTCACTGCAACTCAGGATTTCACAATACTTCAATTCGACCTTTTCGATAACCTGAAAATAGAGAAAGTTGTTTACCAGGGCAAAAACGTACCTTTTACAAGAGAGTACAACGCCGTTTTTGTAACCTTTCCGAAAGCCATTAAAAAAGGTAGCAAAGACAGATTTATAGTTTTTTATGGCGGCAATCCGATAGTGGCAAAGAATGCACCTTGGGATGGTGGATTTGTATTTAAAAAAGATGCTGCAGGAAACCCTTTTGTTTCCGTAGCCTGTCAGGGACTTGGTGCCAGTGTATGGTGGCCAAATAAAGACCATCAAAGTGACGAGGTAGACAGCATGTTAATCAGCATTAGCGTACCGGAAACCCTGCAGGAGATTTCAAACGGAAGACTCCGGAATACGGTGAATCAAGCTGATGGCTACAAACAATACAACTGGTTTGTAAGTAACCCCATTAACAATTATGACGTAACATTTTACATTGGAAAATATTCACACTGGCAAGACATTTATGCCGGCGAAAATGGGAACTTAAGTATAGATTATTGGGCCTTACAGGTAGATAGTGCGAAAGCGCGACCACATTGGGATGCAGATGTAAAACCCATGTTAAAATGCTTTGAATACTGGTTTGGCCCTTACCCATGGTATAAAGATGGGTACAAACTGGTACAGGCGCCACACTTAGGCATGGAGCACCAAAGTGCAGTGGCCTATGGCAATAAATTTATGAAAGGTTATTTAGGGAGAGACCTAAGTGGCACTGGTCATGGCCTGAAATGGGATTTCATTACCATCCATGAAAGCGGCCACGAATGGTTTGGCAACAACATTACCTCGAAAGACATTGCCGATATGTGGATACACGAAGGATTTACCAACTATTCTGAAACGCTGTTTACGGAATGTACCGATAGCAAACAATCGGGAAGTGAATATGTGATCGGAATCAGAAAAGGCATTGAGAATGACATCCCGGTTATCGGGCCATATGGGGTAAACAAAGAAGGTAGCGGAGACATGTATCCAAAAGGCGCCAACCTGATTCATACCATCCGTCAGTTAATAAATAACGATGAAAAATTCAGACAAATTCTTCGTGGATTAAACAAGACTTTCTACCATAAAACCGTAACGACAGCAGAAATTGAAAATTATATTGCTAAAGAAAGCGGCTTGAAACTAGATAAAGTTTTTGATCAATACCTTCGCCATGCGAATATCCCAGTATTGGCATATAAAATTAATGGCACCATGCTGTCTTACCGCTGGATCACCGATGTGCAAAACTTTGATATGCCGATTCGGGTAACGCTAAAAGCAAATACCTTTACCCTTTTAAAACCTACAAACAACTGGAAGACAATCAAAATTGATCCAAGCGTAAATGCTGAGAATTTCACAAATGATCCTCAGTTTTACATCAAATTGAAGAAGGAATAATTAGCTAAACAGCTCACAGTAAAACCCATCGGAAACTTATTTCGATGGGTTTTTTATTTTCCCGACAAAATATGATCCCGAATGCAACTTTTTAATATTTTCTTCGTCTTATAATAAATGTCCAGCTTTTTAACCGGGCAAGATTCAATAAATATTCTACACCTATGAAAAAATTATTCATCGTTTTAGTTGCATCATTAGCATTAACAAGCATCAACGCAGTTGCGAAAGCCCCAATAAATATCATTTCATCCATATATAATGATGACAGAGACGTTGAAAACTTCAATGGAATTGCCGCCGCAGGTCCAATAAATGTTGTGGTAACCATGGGAAGTAAAGAAAGTTGTCGGTTAGAAGGAGATGCAGAAGCCATCGCTTCAATCATCACAGAGGTAAAAGGAAACGTGTTGATTATCCGCCCGAAAAACAGCATCACCAGCTGGTCTAAAAAATATGAAGGAAAACAAATTACAGCATACGTTTCCGCTCAAGAACTGGCTAGTTTAACTGTGAGCGGATCTGGCAACCTCGTTGTAAATGGCAAGATCAGCACCGGCGATTTAACCACAACCTTAAGTGGCTCCGGAAGTATTAAAGCAAATGCTGATGTAGACAATTATCATGGCGTAATTAGTGGCTCCGGATCATTAAACATCACTGGAAGTACAGACAAAGCAAAAATTGTCATCAGCAGTTCAGGTGCCTTCGAAGGAAAAGCCTTTAGTTCAAATACCTTATCAACCACAATCAGTGGTTCAGGGACGGTAACCATTAAAACAGATCGTGCCATCAAGGCTTTTATCAGCGGATCTGGCAATGTTAACTATTCTGGAAACGCTACTGTTGATAAAACGATTATAGGCTCTGGAAGAGTGAAAAAGATATAATTAACATCAAATTACTCGATCGCCAGAAAGAAATTCCTGGCGTTTTTTTTCCTCTTTTTAGCCCAGAGAACACTCACTTCCTATGGATAAATAGCTAGATTTCAATCACATTCATCAGGTTTCAAATTACGCGATGAGCAAACTTAAATCAATATGAACTTCCACCGAAGTTTGCATTAGCATGTATTCAGCATTTAAAAATAGATCAACACTTTCAACAAACAACGTGCATAAGTTAGTCATAAGGCAAAGCGAAAAAGCGGGGAATCTACGAATGCAGGACTTTTTAAGTAAAATAATTCAGCTTAAAACTGAAAGCCTAATACCGAAAGATTT
Source organism: Bacteroidota bacterium (assembly GCA_037032985.1). Taxonomy (GTDB): domain Bacteria; phylum Bacteroidota; class Bacteroidia; order Sphingobacteriales; family Sphingobacteriaceae; genus Pedobacter. Next base: position 86,865 of record JAZBLB010000019.1, on the reverse strand, counting down.
TCAACATAGTTAATCTTTTGGCTGGCTTTATCATATTCATCCCAACCTGTAGTATGAATTTGCTTTAAATTAGTGGCTCCGAATTTCGTTGTATTTTGAAGATACACATGTTTCCAAATGTAAAACTTCAATCCAATTTTTGCAGATGCGCCATAACCAGAAACATTCCAATGGTTATTTCTGCCTAAGCCGAATAAACGTACATCAGAACGGGGAACGATGAGTCCACCTCCCAAACCGGTTTCTAAGGTTAGCGATGTATTTCCGCCGGGTGCTACCCATATATCATCATAGCGCTCTACCTCAACATTGGCGTAGTTAAATCCATCAGTATGCTCAAAAGTTAACATACTTTCTTTAACATTAATACTTTGCCCGTTATAATCTCCTGCTAAAGTACCTGTCGGAACATTTTCCGGTGTGATATTGGCTCCAATGTGGCCCGATATGGCAACAGTTTGTGGAATATCCATCACATATTTCATATGGTCCCAACCTATGGAAATGCTGTAATTATCTTTAATGAAATAACCAACACGAATATTATACTGAGGAACGGTAATTAATCCTGGATTTAAATATTCCCAGCTTAATTTTGATTGCCTGTCGTGAGCCACAACATCATGCAGTTTGAAGTCATAATTAGGTCCGGTAAACCTGATATCACTCTTACCATACCAGGAGTTATTGTATCCCCAATGAAAATAGAAATCACCTTTGCGGGAAAAATTTCGCTTATGCTCAGGGTTAAAGATGCTTTTTGAATTGGGCGTATTTGAGTTTGGAGTGTTTTGATTCTCTTGTGCTTGCATCCGCTTTGCAAAAAAGAGCGTTAAAACTAAAATAAGGTATTTCTTCACGCCGCAAATTGAGCGAAAAGTCGGGTCAATTACAATAATTTTAACATCTCGACATTGTAGAAAATAGAAAAATGACTTTAAGATATTAAAACCTGGTGTAAACAGCCAGTTGCACAATATTATTATTAGTGTGATTCGTCAAATTTTTCACCGCCTGATTCATATAGCCGATTTCCAGATCCACTTTTTTAGAGAACCGATAACCGCCAGCGATATAAAGCCTGTTCTGATCGAAAATACTATTATTAACTTTATCCTTATTTTGGAAATTTAAGAATACCTCATTTTGTAATGCTACGAAAGCACCTTTTGTAAAAGCGGGCTCCACTTTCTTTAATGGCTGAATCAACCTAAAGAAATAGCGGAATCTCTGGGCGAACACGTCTTGGTTTGCGCGTCCGATGAAACGCTGCTCTACCCTAACGCGATGACTTGCAAAAACTGATTTTAACTTATGGTTGTAAATGAACTGTTCAAAAATACGGTGTTCATGCAGGAACATATCCGGCGCATCTTCTACCCTGTTTTGCGTGGTTTGCCATAAATAGCCTAACGCCACATTGGTTTTATCATTAATAAAGTATTGTAAAGCGGGCCGAACCAAAGTGTTTCTTACGTGTCCAAACTCATCTGCTGAGCGCACCTGAAGGTCAAATTGCAATCCCCATTTCTGATTAAATTTTGTGTTATTTACAAACATAAACCATCCAGAATTTTGGTGCTGTGTTTGTGCAGATAGCTTTCCCAAGAACAAAGAAAGCAATAGAAATGTTAAGAAAATGTATCTCATAAGGTTATCAAATGTGTGTTGCTACCTAGGTAACGATCAAAGTAGCGAAATTGTGTAAAGCTAAGCAGTTTACATTAAATTAATTTTAGTAAGTTTTAAATCGCTTTTCAGGATGCTGAGTTGCTTTATTTGAATTTCATTTAGCGTTACGCAATTAAAAATTTATCTTCGTTGAAGATTTGGCACTCAGAATGATCATTATTTCTGAAAACATCCATATCTAAAGAATTACAAAAACGTAAAATAAGAACAAAATGATTATTGAACCGAGAATGAGGGGCTTTATTTGTTTAACTGCCCACCCAGATGGTTGTGCACAAAACGTAAAGAACCAAATTGAATATGTAAAATCTAAAGGCGCAATCAATGGCCCTAAAAAAGTACTGGTAATTGGAGCATCTACAGGTTTTGGCCTGGCATCACGCATCACTGCAGCTTTTGGTTCTAACGCTTCAACAGTTGGTGTGTTCTTCGAAAAAGCACCTTCGGCTGGCAAAACTGCATCTCCGGGCTGGTACAATACTGCAGCATTCGAAAAAGAAGCCCATGCAGCAGGCTTATATGCTAAAAGTATTAATGGTGATGCATTCTCAAAAGAAATTAAGCAGATCACATTAGATTTAATTAAAGCAGATTTAGGTCAGATAGATTTAGTAATCTACAGTCTGGCATCTCCGGTAAGAAAGCACCCGGATACTGAAGTTTTGCATCGTTCTACTTTAAAACCAATTGGCGGTACTTACACCAATAAAACGGTAGATTTCCATACCGGAAATGTAACCGACATTTCTATTGAACCAGCAACTGAAGAAGATATTGAAAATACAGTAGCCGTAATGGGCGGCGAAGACTGGACCATGTGGATTGATGCGTTAAAAGCAGAAAATCTGTTAGCTGAAGGCGCAACTACTGTTGCATATTCTTATATCGGCCCTGCTTTAACAGAACCTGTTTACCGTAAAGGAACAATTGGACGAGCTAAAGATGATCTGGAAGCAACTGCATTCAAAATCGGCGATAAATTGAAAAACATCAATGGAAAAGCTTTCGTTTCCGTAAACAAAGCATTGGTAACGCAAGCCAGTTCTGCAATCCCGGTGATTCCGCTTTACATTTCATTATTATATAAAATCATGAAAGAAGAAGGCATTCACGAAGGAACGATTGAGCAAATTCAACGCTTATACGCTGATAGATTATATACTGGTGGAGAAATTCCTGTTGATGAAAAAGGCAGAATCAGAATAGATGATTGGGAAATGCGTGAAGATGTTCAGGCAAAAGTGGCTAAACTTTGGGAAGAGGCCACAACTGAAACTTTACCAGCAATAGGTGACTTACCTGGATACCGTGTTGATTTCTTAAGTCTTTTCGGCTTCGAAGTTGATCAGGTAGATTATCAGAAAGATACCAATGAGGTTGTTGAAATTGAAGGTTTAGCAAACTAAAGATCGTTTCTATTGTTGATTATATGTACTGTATAATGCAAACCGCTTGTACACCTGACTAATGAAAAACAAAAGAATTAAAGTATAAACAAAATTAACGGCTGGCCTTAACACCAGCCGTTTTTTAATAACCAATTAAATGAGTTTTGACCTGCAGCCTTCTCTTTCCAGTACACTAATCAAAGTTGTTCCCCTGGAGGAAAGTAATTTTGAAAGCCTTTATGGCGTAGCATCAGATCCTTTAATCTGGGAACAACATCCGAATCCAGACCGCTACAAAAGAGAAGTATTTCAGACGTTTTTTCGTGGGGCGATAGAATCTGGAGGTGCCTTTATCATTTACGACCAATCTAACGGTGATGTGGTAGGCAGTTCAAGATATTATGATTGGGACGAAGAAAATAATTCGATCGCCATCGGATATACTTTTATTGCCCGCAAGTATTGGGGTAAAGGCTTTAATGGGGCAATGAAAAAACTGATGGTTGATTATGCCTTTCAGTTTGCAGACAAAGTAATTCTACACATTGGTGCTACTAATTTCCGCTCTCAAAAAGCAATAGAAAAACTCGGGGCAATAAAGATAGCAGAGATTGAGGTTGCATATTATGGCGAACCGGAAAAATGGAATTTCGTTTATGAAATCAACAAAAATACTTGGAAGAATTGGTAAATTACTATTTAAACAGAGAATGAATCACAGAGACCAAATATTGAATGACAAATAGTTATCGCTCCGAATAAAATCGTATTTCTGATTTAGTATTCTTATATTTGTATAAATCTCAATTCCACTCACCTTTCTAAAAACAAAAAACAATTATATATATATGGCTAAATCTCAGGCAACATACAGTAAAAAAGAGAACGAAAAAAAACGATTAAAAAAACAAAAAGACAAACAAGAGAAAAAAGAAGAGCGTCAGTCTAATGCAAAAAAAGGCTTAGCACTTGAAGAAATGTTTGCATACGTTGATGAGAATGGTAACATTTCGTCTACTCCACCAGATCCTAAGAAGAAGAAAGTATTCAACATTGAGGATGTACAAATTGGTATCACAAGACAAGAAGACATTATTGATGAGAACCCGGTTAAAAAAGGAACAGTAACTTTCTTTAACGAGAGTAAAGGTTATGGTTTCATCAAAAACACTGAAACTCAAGATAGTATTTTCGTACACGCAAATGGCTTAATTACTCAAATTAAAGAAGGTGATAAAGTTACTTTTGAAGTAGAGATGGGTCAAAAAGGTCCGACGGCTGTTAAAGTATCAAAAGTTTAATCGCTGTTCAGCTCTCAAATTGCTGTGCACTAAAACAGCAATAACATAAAAAATCTGCAGAAAAAGTTCTGCTGCGCCAGGTTTTATAAACATTTATATTTCCGTCTATTTAGCATAAAACCTAGCGCATTTTTTTTCTTTTTCGAAAACATTCGATCGAAACGACTTTTCCCGCTCAAATGGATACAATTAAAGTTGTTAATTCTTCCCTAAATAATATTATTCAGAAAATTTAGCGAGTGTGTGCTATCATTAAGTTATCGGAATAACTTATTTCTCAAAGACCTGTCCATTAGCAGGATATGCTTTTACGAGAAGCATTTCTGCTGATCATAAAGTGATTGTTAATAAAATATTGATGATAACGAAGTCATGCTTTCTAAAATATATATTAATCTCGGTGTGGAATTTGCTTTGAACTTACATCATTACAGTACACACAAAGAAAAACAGCATATGAAAAAGTTAATCGCAGTTGCACTAGTTGCATTTTTAGGCTTATCTACAGCCATGGCTCAACAAATAGATCTCCGTAGAAAAATCAGTGTAAGCGGAACTGCGGAAACCGAGGTTACGCCAGACATTATTTACATTGGTATTTCACTAAAGGAATATTTAAATGGCAAGAAAAAAGTTGAGATTACAGAACTGGAGAAACAACTTTATTCAGCGATCCAAAAAGCTGGTATTCCAAAAGAAAACTTAACCATTAGTAATTTAAGCAGCTGGAACGATCAAACCTCTAAAAAGAAAAATCCGGATTTCCTGGCAAGCAAGCAGTATAGGTTAAAGGTGAGCGACTTGAATAAATTCAATGCAATTTTGGAAGACATTGATGCTAAAGGTATCGCGAATACCAATATTGAAAGCTACGACTACTCAAAAATTGAAAGCTTAAAGAAAGACTTAAAAATTAAAGCTTTACTATCTGCAAAGGAAAAAGCAAACTACATGGTAGAGGCACTCAATGGAAAACTAGGCAGTGTAATTGAAATTCAGGATGGTGGCGACAATATTATACAGCCTGTTTATAGAAACTTCATGGTTAAATCTGCAATGGCTGAAATGTCAGCAGATACTGCACCAGAAATCGACTTCAAGAAAATTAAATTAAACTTCACTGTTAATGTGATTTTCGAAATTAAATAGCTGATTTAAATTTTAACTACAGCATTTTTAAACCTACCAGAACATTTTGGTAGGTTTTTTGTTAGTTAGACATCGAACACTAAAAAATTTAAAATTATGAAAAAATTCGTTTACACCTTAGCCCTTATTTTCTCTTTAGGTATTAGTTTCAATTCAGTGCAAGCCGCTGACAAACCTGCAAAAAATCCTACTGAATTAACTGCTGAGCAGAGCTTACAGTTAGAAAAAATCAAAACCCGTGTAGAAGAGATCAGAGACATGGATAAGTCAAACTTGACTAGAGCAGAGCGCAAAGCTTTACGTAGCGAATTGAGAGAACTAAAAGGTCAGGCACGTGCCGTTTCTGGTGGTGTTTATCTTTCTGTTGGTGCAATTATCATCATCATCTTATTATTGATTTTGATTCTATAATCAAACACAAAAAACACATCTATCTATAAAACGAAAAGCTTTGCATCGCTGCAAAGCTTTTTTTATGCTTTATAAATTTCTAACATTGCACTTCGCCTGATGCCACGCTAATGCTGTCTGGCAATAAAAATGATTAGTTGATCATATCAAAGCCGGTGTATTTCACCAACACTTCTGGAATCTTAATTCCATGCTCGGTTTGATAGTTTTCTAAAATAGAGGCTACAATCCGTGGTAAAGCCAAAGCACTTCCGTTAAGGGTATGCACTAATTGTGTTTTACCAGTGGCACCTTTAAAGCGAATTTTAGAACGGTTACTCTGGAAAGTTTCTACATTTGAAACAGAAGAAACCTCTAACCATCTGCCCTGGGCGCCGCTCCACGCTTCCATATCGTAAGTCATGGCAGAGCCGAAGCCCATGTCTCCTCCACACAATAACAAAACACGATAATGTAAACCAAGCTTCTGCAACAAAGATTGAACATAGCTGCTCATGTCTTCAAGCGTTTGATAAGAATGATCAGGATGAGTGATTTGCACTAACTCCACCTTATCAAACTGGTGTAAACGATTTAACCCACGTACATGAGCGCCGTATGAACCAGCCTCTCTACGGAAACAAGGAGTGTAAGCTGTATTTTTAATTGGAAGATCTTCTTCCTTAAGAATTACATCACGATATAGATTTGTAACCGGAACTTCAGCGGTAGGAATCAGGTATAAATCATCTACTGTAGCATGATACATTTGCCCCTCTTTATCTGGCAATTGACCAGTTCCAAAACCAGATGCGGCATTCACTAAATGCGGCACTTGTACTTCATTATAGCCAGCTTCAATTGCCTGATCCAAGAAGAAGTTAATCAATGCCCGCTGCAATCTTGCCCCTTTTCCTTTGTAAACGGGAAAACCGGCACCGGTGATTTTTACACCCAGTTCGAAATCAATGATATCATATTTTGCAGCAAGTTCCCAATGCGGCAAAGCATTTGGAAGCAATTCTGCAGGAGATCCGTGCGTGTAAACTGTTAAATTTTCTTCTGGTGTGGTACCTACCGGAACCTGATCATGTGGCAAGTTAGGCAACTGAACCAACAAGTTAAATTGAGCTGTTTCCAGTTCGGTTAACTTCTCTCCCATGCGTTTAACATTTTCTTTATGAGAAGCAGTTTGAGCTTTCACTGCCTCTGCTTCTTCTTTTTTACCCGCACGCATTAAATCGCCAATTTGCTTGGCTGCTGCATTTGCCTCCGCCGAAATCGCATCCAAAGAAGTTTGAGTAGAACGACGCTCTTCATCAATTTTAATGATTTGGTCTACCAACTCTGGTTGTTTAAAGTTACGCACACTTAAACGTTCTAAAACTTTCTCTCTATTTTCGCGGATATAGTTAACTTGCAGCATTATTTTAATTTTTTCACAAAGATAGAAAGAGTTTTCAGTTTTCAGTTTGTAGTTTTCAATCTTGATACTTGATACTTGATACTTGACTATGAGCGGCAAACTTTTCCTCGTACCCACACCAATAGGGAATTTAGAAGACATGACCTTCAGGGCCATTCGGATTTTAAAAGAATGTGATTTGATCCTGGCGGAAGATACCCGTACCAGTGCCCCTATGCTGAAACATTTCGGGATTGATAAGCGCGTTTTCTCCCACCATCAGCACAACGAACACAAAGCAACTTCAGAAATAATCAAGTTTTTGAATGAAGGACAAAACATCGCTTTAATATCAGATGCAGGTACTCCTGCTATTTCAGATCCCGGTTTTTTTCTTGTTAGGGAAGCCATTAAAAACGATATTCCAGTAGAATGTTTACCGGGCGCAACCGCTTTTGTACCCGCACTGGTTAATTCTGGTTTACCAGCAGATGCCTTCACGTTTGAGGGCTTTCTTCCAGTAAAAAAAGGTCGCCAAACAAAATTTAAAAAACTGGCGGAAGAGGAAAGAACCATCATCCTTTACGAAAGTCCGCACCGTTTATTAAAAACACTGGAAGAATTTGCACAATATTTGGGTGAAGACAGACAGGCTTCGGTGAGCAGAGAACTGACAAAGATGTTTGAAGAGACCGTAAGGGGTACATTGATGGAAATAAAATCACACTTTGAAAACAATATTTTAAAGGGAGAATTTGTAATTTGCATAGCCGGGAAACCCGCCACAAAGAGTAAAAACAAATACGAAGACGCTGAATAGCATACCTCTAAATTAATAGTATGAATAGCTTAATTTCAAATCACTTAACAGAGATAAAGAATCTCTTCCAACAATACGATGTTAAGAAAGCATACTTGTTCGGTAGCGCAGCTAAAAACAACCTCAACAAATAATTAAAAGCATTATGATTAGCATAGATAGATTTCTCAGCGATGAACAAGATCCAAAAGCTGTGGAAAAAGTAATTGGAAAGTTAAATGACCTTTTAACCACAGGTGAGGAAATTCTCTACCTGGCAGTACAGAAAAAACCAGCAGTAAATTTGCTTCCGGATAGCATTGCAATTTCAAATAAAAGGATTTTTTACTGCGAACCAGGCAACTTAGGCTTAACCATGAACTTTAAGGATATCTCCTGGAAAAGCATCAAGGAAGTTTCGTTTAAGGAAGAACTTTTTGGTTCCAAATTTATTTGTGTTCCTCAATATGGAGAGAATATTGTGACGGAATTTATTCCTAAAGTACAAGCGAGAAAACTACACCAGGCTGCTAACCAGCAATTGGAAGAATACAAAGAATTATTGCACCAGCAGAAGATTGAAGAAAACCGTGCTACCGCAGCATCGATTAATCCTAGCCCACAATCATTTGCAGAACTACCAGTTGAGCAACCGATGGAGCCAGAACCTATTCAAATTGCCGAAGTAGTAGAAGAACCAGAGGATGAAACAACTTTGAAATTACGCAAACTGAAGACTTTATATGATAAGCACCTAATTACTCAGGAAGAATACGAAGCTAAAAAAGCGAATATTTTAGAGAGCTTTTAATTTTAGAAAGAAATATAGAAGACAGCAATTTGGAAATAAAGAATAGAATGGAAGGTGGAAAAAGTAACTGGGAAATAGGGAACGGGAAATAGAGAACAGAATGGAAAGCGGGAAATAGGGAATGGGAGAAAAGATGGAAATAGAAAGTAAAAATATAAGAAGCATCACTTTTTCCTTATAGCCACTATACCTAACTATTTTCTCTTGCTTATTAACTATTTACTCATACCTGTTTTCTAGTTAATATTCCCTCACATCAATTTCCTACTACCTATTTTCAATTACCTATTACCTATCTCCCGAAATCTATTACCTGCTTGCAATCGGCTATCTATATGTCCTTTACTCATCAAAACAGCAATGTCTAACAAACAAACTTACATTCTCGCTTTAGTGAGCGCTTTTTTGCTTTGGCTGGCCTGGCCACCGATTCACTTTACTACGCCATTATTACTTGTTGCGCTTGTACCACTATTTATTGCATTAGAAAATATTGCCAAAAATGAAGAAAAAAAGCAAAGCAAACGGATCTTCTTAACCGCTGGTTTAACGTTTCTAGTTTGGAATTCAGCATCCATTTATTGGGTATATAATGCCATTAGTGCTTATAACGGGCCGATTGTAGCCATTCCAGTTTCTTTGATCCCGTTTGGCTTAGGTGCATTATTAATGACTTTTGCCTTTTGGTTGTATTATCGCCTAGGAAAATATGTAAATAAGAAGATTGCCTATCTGGGCCTGATTTCTTTCTATATAGCCCTAGAATATCTGCAACAAACCTGGGATTTGTCTTTCCCATGGATGACACTTGGAAATGGATTAGCTGGGATGCACCAGTTGGCCCAATGGTATGATTATACGGGAATTTACGGTGGTTCACTCTGGATTTTAATCAGCAACATTCTTGCTTTCGAAGCCTATAAAAAGCTTAAATCGCAAACCGGATACTTAAAATTCAGAACTACCGGAATTTGGGCTTTGGTTGTTATTATTCCCATTTCCATATCACTAACCCGGTATTATACCACAGATCAAAAGGGAACGCCGAGTAACGTAGTAGTTGTGCAGCCGAACATTGATCCATATTTAAAGCTGAATGAAATTCCTCCTGCAACGCAAATCAGGATTCTTACCCATCTATCAGACTCGATCGGACAACCCAATACAGAATATTTTATCTGGCCGGAAACTGCAATTCCAAATTATGCTGATGAAGCACAGATTCGCAGTACACCAGATTTCATTACCCTTCAGAACTTCCTTGGAAAATATAAAAATGGCACCTTAATTACAGGGATAGAAAGTGTTAAATTTTATCCTGATAAAAAAACCATCACCGCTAAGTATGATGAGCGCCAGGGTATATATTTTGATAATTTTAATACTGCTATGCAGGTGGAAAATTCGCCCAACGTACAGTTTTACCATAAATCAAAACTGGTACCTGGAGTAGAGAAAATGCCTTTTCCAAAAGTATTCTCTTTTCTGGACGGTGTTTTTGCACAACTGGGGGGCACAGTTGGCGGATGGGGCTGGCAAGATAAGCCTAGTGTGCTTTATGCACAAAGTGGAATTGGCGTAGCGCCGGTTGTATGTTATGAAAGTTTATGGGGCGATTGGATTGGGCAGCAGGTTAAAGATGGGGCACAATTTATAGCTATTATTACTAATGACGGCTGGTGGGGTAACACATCGGGAAAAGATCAACATCAAATGTATGCCAAATTGAGGGCAATAGAAACCCGTAGAGATATCGCAAGGTCGGCCAACACAGGTATCTCCTGCTTCATCAATCAACGTGGTGATATCACACAAAGCACCAAATGGTGGACCCGAACAGCTTTGAAAGGTGATATTAATTTGAATGATGAAATTACTTTTTACGTGAAGAGTGGCGATATCATCGCCAAGCTATTTGGTTTATCTGCTATATTATTAGCTTTGCTTATACCATACAAAAAGTGGATTAATAAACGGAACTAACCGAATGCAACAAATCAAAAACCTTAGGTGGTCTATATTGATCTTATTACTAACCCTTAATTTCGGTTGTGATCAGATCTCCAAGAACATTGTGCGCAGCAAAATCAGCGACTATGAACATATTTCTATTATCAAAGATCGGTTCACACTTACCAAAGTAGAAAACAGCGGCGCTTTTCTGAGCTTAGGCGATGAAATGCCGTATTTTTTAAGGTTACTTATTTTAAATGCGCTGCCGGCACTTTTTCTTGGCTACGGTTTATACTATCTGTTTAGCAGAAACAACCTGAACTCAAGCATGCAAATCGCATTATGCTTTCTAATTGGCGGTGGGATAGGTAATTTATACGACAGGATTTTACATGGCTCAGTCACCGATTTTATGCACATGGATTTCTATATTTTCCAGACAGGTGTTTTTAACTTTGCTGATATTTCAATCATGATTGGCATTGGATTTTTACTTCTTCAATCAATAAAGGGAAATATCACCAAGCAAAACGACCGGGTTTAGGATATAATTTGGATTGAATAAAATGAACTTAACTCGTTAAAGTTTATAAATACATTTCTGTATTTTTTATACTATATTTACGATAGCGAAGGCTAGTCATTACGATCAAACCAAAAAACTAAACTATGAAGAACCTATTTAAAAATGCCGCAGCAATTTTGCTGCTTTCTGTTTTCATTATTTCTTGTTCAAAGAAAAATGAAGTCATTCCAGAACAGCAAACTGAAACCGCTCAACACAACAAGGTTTTGGCTTACATTAAAAACCTTGGGTTTTCAGCAGCTCAAATTGTGGAAAAAGGAGATAATTATGTCGTGGACGGTGACATCGTCTTTAGTAAAACCATGGAAATTCCTGCAGATAACGGCAAATCAATAACAGAACAGTATTATAACGGCTATATTGTAACCAACAGTAGAAATATACGTGTTAAAATAGATCCGTCAATTACCAGCATGACTAGTGAAATTAACGGTGCAATTAATCAATGGAATACTGTGCCTAATTCTAATCTAAGATTTGTAATTACCACAGGCAGCGTATATGATATTCTAATTAAAGTTGATAATACCATTGGAAGTTCGACCTGCGGGCAGGCTTACCTGTCAACATCAAATGGTTTGGCAGGCAATACGGTTTGGATTAATCAGGCCTTGATTCAAAACAATTCTACAGCGCAACGCCAAAGAACAATCGCTCATGAATTTGGGCACACCATATCATTTAGACACACGAACCAGTCTACCACAGTTAACGTGCCGGGAGTTGGCGGTACAGATGCACAATCGTTAATGAACGGTGGGCAATGTGGAAGCGGTGCGGCAGTTTTATCAACAAAAGACAAACAAGCTACAGCAGCGTTATATCCGCTTTAACCTCACAGAAAAAATCAGATCATTAACTTAAAAGATCGTAATGTACCGGAAGCTGTTTCTTTGAGACAGCTTCTTTTATATCCGCAAAATTTGAAGCATTTCAAAAAAGTAAAACAAAAATTTCTTAACGCTGAATTACCATTTCGCAACAAACATATATTTATATTTACTTGTTAAACAACCAAAATAAAATTCAAATCATGAAAAGAAATGCAACAGCCGTTTGGCAAGGTTCTATTAAAGAAGGTGCTGGGAACATTACCACACAAAGCACAACTTTAAACAATACACAATATTCATTTAATTCCAGATTTGCTGAAGGTGTTGGAACAAACCCTGAAGAACTAATAGCGGCAGCCCATGCAGGCTGTTTCACCATGAAATTATCTGCAAACTTGGCTGAGGCTGGCTTCACGGCAGAAAAGTTGGAAACTAAGTGTGAGATTAACTTAGATCCATCAAAAGGAGAAATCGTAGAATCACATTTAACCTTAACCGCCACAGTACCGGGTTTATCTCAAGAAAAATTTGACGAATTGGTTGCTGATGCAGAGAAAAATTGCCCAATTTCTAAATTGCTAAACACATCCATTACCGTAGATGCAACTTTAGCGTAAACATAAAACCATGCTGATTAAATAATTTTAATCAGCATGGTCTTCTAAAAGCACTTACGGCAATCTACCGGATTAAATCATATATTTTCCTACGATAGGCATCCTTCTTCCCATCCCGAATGCTTTTGGAGATACCCTCAGAATTGGTGGAGTCTGGTAACGTTTAAACTCTGCAATGTTAACCAACTTCAAAACACGTTGCACCAAAGCCTCATCAAAGCCTTTAGCAATAATTGACTTTGAACCATGCTTTTCTTCAATATGGTGATAGAGAATTTTGTCAAGAATATCATATTCAGGCAATGAGTCAGAATCCTTTTGATCTGGCCGGAGCTCTGCAGATGGCGGTTTAACAATGGTATTGTTTGGGATGAACTCCCGATCTTTATTGATGTACTTAGCCAGTTCAAAAACCTGCGTTTTATAAACATCACCAATTACGCCAATAGCGCCACACATATCGCCGTATAAAGTACCATAACCTACCGCACACTCGCTTTTGTTAGAAGTATTTAACAAGATATAACCAAATTTATTACTCATGGCCATCACAATCGTTCCCCGCGTCCTGGCCTGGATGTTTTCCTCGGTCAGGTTAAATGGCAGGCCGTTAAAAGCAGGAGCCAGCACATTGTCAAATGCCTGAGCTACGTCTTTGATTGGAATGATTTCATGCATACACCCGAAGTTATTCACCAAATCGATGGCATCCTGTACAGAGTGATCGGAAGAAAACTTAGAAGGCATTAACACGGCCATCACATTTTCTGCTCCTAAAGCACGACAGGCTAAAGCACAAACCACTGCAGAATCTATCCCACCCGATAAGCCCAAAACAGCTTTACTAAAACCAGATTTCCTGAAATAGTCTTTAATTCCCAAAACCAGTGCATCGTGAATTTGTTCAACATCAGTCAACCGGTCTGTCTTTGGATATTTATTGCGAACATTTTCAATTTCTGATAAATCAAAAACCTGAAGATCTTCCTCAAAATATTTCATTTCAGCTTTCATTTCCCCATCGGCATCAAAAACCAGCGAACCACCATCAAAGATAATTTCAGTTTGTGCGCCAACCTGGTTTACATAAAAAACAGGCAAATGGTATTTTTTGGCATTATCAGATAACACTTTAATCCGTGCATCATCGTGCGTATAAGAAAATGGTGATGCCGCAATATTTATCATCACATCTGGCTCCTCTTTAATCAACTCATCCATCGGATTAGAAACATAAAGGGGATTATCGTTAATGTTCCAAAGATCTTCGCAAATGGTTAAGGCAATTTTTTTACCTTGAAATTCTACGCAGCTAAATTCGGTTGCAGGCTCAAAATAACGGTATTCATCAAAAACATCGTAAGTAGGCAATAAGGCTTTTTTAGCAATCGCTTTCACACTTCCATTTTCTATGAAGTAAGCAGCATTGTACAAATCTTTACCTTGAGGAATATCGTTTTTAATGGGTAAACCAACAATACAGGCAATGTCGCCACAGTGTTTAGCAATCTCCTGCGCGGCTTCATTACATAGCGCAATAAACTCATCAAATTCCAGGAAATCTCTAGGCGGATAACCGCAAATGGCTAACTCTGCAAAAACCACTAAATCAGCACCTTTCTGCCGCGCCAGGTCTATGTGATCGATTATTTTTTTGGTATTTGCCTCAAAATTTCCAATGTGATAATTCAGTTGTGCTAATGCTATTTTCATATTTACAGAACAATTTTTAAAAGAATACGCCGAAGTTGAGTGTGATGTAATGATTCCTTACATCCCTGTTTTTCTCTGTAGTAATATTAGTGAAACCATTATTGAACGTTAAGCCAGCCACAATACTGGTATTTCCAGAGATATCAAACTCGCCCCCGCCGCCAATCAATAATCCCGCGCGGTAAAACTTAGTGTTATCACCAATTTTAACATCGTTTAATTTCACTGTGCTGCTCACGGCATCTTGTTTAGCACTCAATAAGATGGCATTCGATAGACCAAACTGCCCGTAAAAACGTCTGCCGTTATCCTTTTCTGTTTTCAGTTTAATGGTTAAAGGCAATTCCAGATATTGAACTTTATATTTCAAATCATAGGCTACAGGGATACTTTTATTGGCATTCAGATCCAAACTTTTAATATAGGCTGGGTCTACTTCCGTACTTTTGCCGTTCATGGTTGTAATGGTTAAGGCGGTGGAAAAACTGTAGTTGGGTGCAAAGTTGAAATCCCCTATTAATCCATAAGAGAACCCTAAAGCTACGCCGTCGGTTTTACCTTGTTCAGGTTTTACCCAACCGATAGTTGGTGAAGCTGTTAAACCTAACCTGAAACCGTAACTTGTTAATGCTGGAATTTGCGCGAAAGCGCCAAAACTTAAAAACGATAAAAGTAAGATAGTCGATATTTTTTTCATGCGTATGTGTTTATATTTGTTGAACATGATTTATAACGTAAAACACCGGCAAATTTATCTAATTTTTCTCTTTGCCATCGCATTTATTTCTTGCAAACAAGGTAACCGGCCCGATATAAGCAATATAAATCTGGATATTAAGATTGATCGGTTTGACAAGACCCTCTATGCTGCCAAAACTAAAAACCCCGCCGAAGTTGATCAAACGCTAAGTAAAAATTATGGTGTGTTTTATGATGATTATATTCACAGAATGATTGGTTCACCGGAATATAGTAACGCCGAGGTTCTGAGCACCTTATTTAAAGATCAGGCCTATGCCGATCTCACAAAAGAAGTAGACAGCATTTTCCCGGATTTGAATGCGCAGGAACAAGGTTTAACGGAGACGTTCAAATACATCAAATACTATTATCCGAAGGCGAAACTTCCAAAATTTGTTTCGTTTGTATCTGGTTTTGCTTACCAAATGCCCGTGGGTGATAATTATCTGGGCATTGGTTTAGACATGTTTTTGGGAAAAGACAGTAAGTTTTATAAGGCGATTGTTCAAAGTGTTCCCTTATACTTATCCAGAAGATTTGCCCCTGAATATATTGTACCACGGGTGGTGGAAACTTATGCGCACGAAGAACTATTCCCAGAACCTGATGAAAACCGGACGCTGCTTTCAAAGATGGTTTTTCAAGGAAAGATCCTTTATTTTCTGGATCAGGTTTTACCTGAAAACACTACAGATTCTACCAAGATAGGTTATAGCAACGAACAGTTGCAATGGGCCCAAAGATTTGAAGGCGACATCTGGGCATACTTTTTAGAAAATAATTTCCTCTACGAAACCGATTATCAAAAAATTCAGGTATTTCTATCTGAAGGCCCTTTTACACCAGGTTTGGGCGAAAATAGAGATTCAGCACCGAAGTTAGGCACCTGGACGGGTTGGCAGATTGTGAAGAAATATATGAAAGAAAATCCCAAAATAACGCTGCAACAACTAATGGCAGAGCATGACGCGCAGAAGATTTTGAACCAATCAAAATATAAACCAAAACAAAAATAATCTTAGCTTTATAGAGATCACATGTAAGTACTGGCAGACAATTTGTAACATGTCTTGTCAATCATTAATACCGGAAATCTATATATGAAAGTTGGCATCGTTTTATCAGGCGGAGGGATACGTGGAATAGCACACTTAGGTGTTTTAAAGGCTTTTAGCAATTTAGGAATTACCTTTAGCCATATTAGCGGAACAAGTGCGGGCGCAATTGCAGGCGCTTTCTTTGCTGCAGGGATTGACCCTGAAGAGGGATTAAATATTTTTCTTAAAACAAAATTATGGCGATTTATTCGCCCTGCTGTCGGATCTTTGGGGCTGATCAACATTGAAAATACCTCCGTAATCCTAAAAGAATATTTCCCCGAGAATACCATTGAAAATCTTAAAATCCCACTGACCATTGCTGCTGTAAATTTTAGTGAGGGCAGGTTGGTTTATTTCACGAAAGGACCACTAATCAGGGCTATACACGCCTCAAGTTGTATCCCAGGAATATTTAAGCCAATTATGATCGACGGACAAATGTATGTTGACGGCGGGATTTTAAACAATTTTCCTATAGAACCCTTAATGGGAGATTGCGATTTTATCATCGGTTCTTCCTGTAATCACCTCAAGCCTGTTGATAAAATCACCGGCATTACCAACCTAATGGGGCGTGCAGGGATTATGTCTATTAACCATGATATGGAAAGAAAAGCTAAATTTTGTAACATGCTCATTGAACCAAAGGGCCTGGGCGCCATCAGTACCTTTGATATGAAACGTGCTGAAGATATTTATTGGTTAGCCCACGAGGAAGCATTGATAACCATTAAGAATAGTCCAACCATCTCTCAATTGATTACAAAGTAGTGTGAGCATTCACATACCCATTGATAACACCGCTTATAACACACAGTATAATATTTGCTGCCATCATAAATCTAACAATATCACGAGGAATGATTTGGACAAGGCCTAGCTAATGTGTAATCGCTATTAGCAACTCATCCAGAAGAGCGAATTTCCAAAGCAATACCCGTGGATTTTGGCATTAGTTCTTTTATTTTAATGCGTTAAAGCAACCAGGCGTTCGCCTTTTAAAACCGGTATAGCGGAACAAATGTTGCGTTGCAAACAAAACACCACATCATCTTCTATGTTAAGTTGAGCTAAACGGTTGCTATGTGATGATTTGTAAAGGTATTTCCTCAAATCATCTTTAGCTAATGAGTATAAATCTTCGGCAGCCACGCTGGAATCATCGAAATGCTCAAAGTGCTTACGCAGTTTACTTACCACTGCGCCCGCAAATAATGTGTCTTCCAAATTGAACTGATCTTTCCAGCCTGCGCATAAGAGCAATACGTTTTTATTTTGAGTCGCCAAATATTGGCAAAGTGAATCAAGGTTTAAAAAAGATCCGATCAAAACCTGATAAGCCCGTTTATTTGCTAAATGTAAAGCCTTGGTACCATTGGTAGTAGTCAACACTACAGTTTTACCACTCACTTTTTCCTTGGTGTAAGAGAAAGGTGAATTTCCAAAATCGTAACCATTAACCACCTCACCATTCCGTTCTGCAGCAAGTAAAAACCCCCTGTCTGCGTAAGCTAAACAGTCTTCAACGTTGGCTACAGGAATAATGGCTTCTGCACCGTTATCAATTCCATAGGTGATGGAGGAGGTCGCTCTTAAAATATCAATCACAACTACGATACTTTCTTCAATATCGTATAAATTAATCAATGCAGGGGTTAGACAAACTTCTATTTTTTTCGACATATTCTGAATATCGAGTCTTGAGTATCAAGAATCAAGATGATTGTCTCGATACTTGATACCCACTACTTTAATCTATTTATAAAAAGGAAACTTCACTACTTTGGCTTTAATCGGCGTATTGCGAATATTGATAAAAATTTCCGTTCCTTCCTTCGAAAAATCTTTGGTTACATAACCCATACCAATTGCTTTTTGCAAAGATGGCGCCTGTGTACCCGATGTTACCTTGCCGATAATGTTTCCTTCTGCATCTGCAATTTCATAATCATGACGCGGGATACCACGATCAATCATTTCGAAACCAACTAATTTCTTTTGGATTCCAGCTTCCTTTTGAGCCTGTAATGCCGCTGAGTTTGTAAATGGTTTTGAGAATTTAGTAATCCAGCCCAAACCAGCCTCAATTGGAGAAGTGGTATCATCAATATCATTTCCATATAAACAGAAACCCATTTCTAAACGCAAAGTATCACGAGCACCTAAGCCAATTGGTTTAATATTTTGTGCCTTACCTGCTTCGAAAATAGCGTCCCAGATTTTATCGGCATGCTCATTATCAAAATATATTTCAAAACCACCAGCACCAGTATATCCAGTTGCAGAAATGACAACGTTGTCTACACCAGCAAAGGTACCTTTTACAAAAGTGTAGTACTCCATAGAAGCTAAATCTACATCAGTTAGCGTTTGCAAAGCATCGGCAGCTTTAGGTCCTTGAATGGCTAATAAAGAAGTTTTATCAGAAATATTATGCATTTCCACACCGTTGGTGTTAAACTGCTGAATCCAGTTCCAGTCTTTTTCAATATTAGAGGCATTAACCACCAACATGTAACTCTTCTGGTCAATGCGATAAACCAAAAGATCATCTACAATTCCGCCATCTTGGTTTGGCAAACAAGAATATTGAACTTTGCCGTCATATAATTTAGACGCATCGTTACTACTTACCCTTTGAATTAAATCCAAAGCATTTTCGCCTTTAAGAATAAATTCGCCCATATGGCTTACATCAAAAACACCTACGCCATTACGTACAGTTGCATGTTCTGCATTGATACCCTCATAAGTAACAGGCATGTTGTAGCCTGCAAATGGAACCATTTTTGCGCCTAGAGCGATGTGTTTTTCTGTTAATGCCGTATTGTTCATACCAAATCTTTATTTGCCGCAAAACTACTAAGAAAACATTAATGTTTAAGGGCTTATTTTGATGGATTTTTGGCCTATAGCTAAACCGCTCGATCTTGCCAAGCATTGAGCCTAGTCGCAAAAGTCATAATCCATCTCTAATAAATAATTCAGCTTGAAATTGTATTTTTACTTTATCGAAGTGATTAACAATCATCCCTTTAAACTAATAGCATACTAACCAAATTTAAATATGAGTAATCAGAGAGAACTATCTGTAGAAAGAGCAGAAGAACTAATCAATCTTTTGAAAAAGCGCTTCGCCGATAACATGAAAAGACATGAGCTGCTAAAGTGGACGGATATAGAAATCAGATTGAGGGCTAATCCTTATAAACTATGGTCGCTCAACGAAATGGAAGAAACAGGCGGTGAGCCAGATGTAGTCGCGTTAGAGGTAGCGACCGGCGAATACCATTTTATTGATTGCTCGGCAGAAAGCCCGAAAGGGCGTAGAAGTTTATGTTACGATAAGGAGGCATTAGATGCCAGAAAAGACAACAAACCAGTGAATAGCGTGATCGATTTGGCGGCAGAAATAGGCATTGAACTTTTAACCGAAGACCAGTATCGGGCGCTTCAGAAATTAGGTAAATTTGATGAGAAAACCTCTAGCTGGATTAAAACCCCTGATAGTATCAGGGCACTTGGAGGCGCAATATTTGGAGATTTCAGGTACAATAACGTTTTTATATATCACAACGGAGCACAATCTTATTATGCTGCCAGGGCTTTTAGAGGATTGCTAAGGGTATAAAGTAAACCCTAATAAGCTTAGATTTTTAGTTTAAGCATTGATTAGTTGTTGGTAAATTTCGAGCATTTTAGCAGAAATCAAATAAACGCCGTGTTCTGTTTCAACCGTTTTTCGGGCATTTTCTCCAATCTCTACCCAACGTTTTGGATTAATGATGCATTGCAAAATTGACCGGTAAAATTCATCGGCAGAGTCTGCAATCAGGATATCATAACCATGCTTGCAATTGATTCCCTCCGCAGCTGTGGTGGTGGCAATGATACATTTTTTCATGGCCATGCCTTCAATAATTTTTACTCGCATACCCGTTCCCGAAATCAAAGGCACAATCATAATTGCCTTCGAATTCATAAAATCAACCGCATCGAAAACCTCTCCTTCTACAATCAGATTATCAGAATCATATTCAAAGAAATGCTTCTGCATATTTTTACCTGCAATATAAAAGCGTAAATCTTTATTCAGCTTCTCAATATCAGGCCAGATATCGTCCAAAAACCACTCTAGCCCTTCCTGGTTTGGCCGCCAGTCCATCGCCCCTAAATGAAATAGTGTTGGGAAACTGGTCTTTGATTTATCCACCTTATAACGCTCTAAATCTATAGCAACCGGAAAAACAGTCATGGGTACCTCGCAACCAAAACGTAGAATACTTTGTCGGTCAGGCTCGCTGATGGCAAAAATTTGATGAAAACGGTTAATTTGTTCTGTTTCGTAAGCTTTTAAACGTTGAGCCAGAAAAGCGAGGTACTTTCTACGCAGTAGAAAGCTTTCAGAGTGAGCAAGTCGCTCCCAGAGGGTAAACTCGATATTATGCGCCCGGTAAATCAGCTTCGCATTACTGTTTGCCTTTACAATATCCAGATAAGGAACTACGAAAAGTCCTTCGAATTGAATGATGTCGAAAACATTTTCTCGAAGAATATTTTCGAGTTGATTGGCAGCTTCCTCACTGTAAAACCTGGAAATGTTGTAAGACTGATTGGTAAAGATGTTGAAAAATGCAGACCAGACGTTAACATCGGTAACTAAATCTACCGTGTGATATTTTATTTGCTCAAAAACAGGATCAGAAATCTCTTCTATATCTATCTTTCCTTTTGATGGATTTAGGCTAAACAAAGTAATATCTGCACCAAGTTGCAGTAAACCCTTCATGGTGTTATAAACCACAATAGGATAACCACTATTTGGCGGAAAGGGAACCCGCTTGGTTATTAATAAGATTTTCACAATGCTGTGAAAATACTAAATTTTAAATGGTTTTTGAAAACAAATCCAACTGTGGATCGCGAACATTAAATGTTTTTCGGTGAAAGGGAGAGAGCCCGATTTCCATTACGGCTTTGCGGTGTGCAATGGTTGGATAGCCCTTATTTTGTTGCCAGTTATAATGAGGATAGTCAACATGTAAACTGGTCATAAATTCATCCCGGTGCGTCTTGGCAAGAATTGATGCTGCAGCAATGTTCAAATACTTTCCATCGCCCTTTATAATACAGCAATGTGGAATTTCTGGGTAGGCTTTAAAGCGATTTCCATCAATCACGAGATATTGAGGTGGCGTATGTAATTTCTCTATGGCACGGTGCATTGCCAAAAAAGATGCATTTAAAATGTTAATCTGATCAATTTCTTCATGATCACAGGAGGCAACTGCCCAGGCTAAAGCTTCCCTTTCAATAATCGGGCGTAATAAATCCCGTTGATCGTGATTCAATTGCTTGGAGTCATTCAATCCTTCCATATAAAAACCTTTTGGTAAAATCACAGCCGCCGCAAATACTGGCCCAGCTAAGCAACCTCTCCCCGCTTCATCGCATCCTGCTTCTAAAAATTCTTCCTGATAACAATTCAACAACATTTTACAAATTTAAAGATTAATGCTTAAGTTTTGTCAAACGAATTTCGAATCGAAGTTTTACATCTTAATGAATGCTAAACGCTAACGTTTTGTCCCTTCACATCAAAGGCATCGCGAAGGCCAATGGCCAAAACATTAAAAGCATAAACAGTCAGCATAATTGCTAATCCTGGTAACAAGGCTAGATAGGCTGCATCCATAATAATATAGCCATAATGTTCTTTAATCATACCACCCCAGCTAGGCATTGGTGGCTGCGCACCGAAACCCAAAAAGCTCAGCCCGGTTTCTAATAAAATCGCTGATGCAAAATTAGACGATGCCACCACTAAAATCGGTCCGGCAATATTTGGTAAAATGTGTTTAATAATAGTCCTTGAGGTGCTGAAACCCAATGCCCTGGCAGCCTCTACAAACTCTACTTCTTTTAAAGCCATTACCTGACCACGTACCAAACGAGCTACATCTACCCAGGTAGATAAACCAACAGCGATGAAAATTTGCCAAAAACCCTTGCCCAAGGCAAATGAGATTGCAATAACCAACAGTAATGACGGAAGAGACCATACCACATTCATAAACCAACTGATTGCCGCGTCAACCCTGCCACCGAAATAGCCGGCAATGGCACCTAAACTTATACCGATAAAAAGCGAAATCAGCACGGCCATCAATCCTACTGATAAAGAAACCCTGATTCCTAAAATTAGCCGACTTAATAAATCACGCCCGTACATATCGGTACCCAGCAGAAATGTTTGCTCGTAGATGTTATTCTTTTCAAATAATTGCTCCCTCGTTCCCATTTTATTAGGCAACAAACAATTTGGACACAGTTCTTTAAGCTGATAAGCTGATTCTTTACTGGCTTCTTCCTTTCCAATGTATTCATGAACCAAGACGCTATTGCCTGCAACTTTGTAAGCAGTGATTGGAATGCTTTTGAATCGCGACTTTTGTCCATACATCATCCTTTCGAAAAAATTAACATTTTCGATATTAGCATATCGTTGAATGATCAAAAACTTAAATTTAGCACCCATCGGCGCCTTACTGATCTGAACGGTTTGCGTATTGGCATCTGGAGAATCTACCGGAACAATCAGGTAGCCAAGAATTCCCATTGCCATTAACAGCAAAATGAAAATGAGACCAGCGAATGCCAACCTGTTTCGTTTAAATTTTAACCAAACCTTTCTTGATGGGCTATTATCCATTACCTAACCATTCTACCTTTCCAATTGTATTTCCCGCTATTTCCGGCAATGCCGATATACACCATGTAGAGAATGTGTAAAACAGTTAAAACAGGGGTTAATATGAGCAAACTTCGTCGCTTTGCAAAGCCGGTAACATCCCATAAAAATAAGCTTTCTAAAATCATTTTAACTAACAATTGATAAAATGTAACCAACAAAAAGCCGGGTAAAAATAACCCTGCAATGAAGTTAGCCAGAATGCTTACATTGAAAACCCAAACGAAAACCCCCAGTACAATGATGGCTTTATTTTTATATCTGGTACTTTTAGAAGCCCATCTTTTTCGCTGTTGTAAAAACGATTGAAGATTTTCTTTGGCATGTGTGTACACGATAGCATCTCTGTTTTTAAGGAACCCGATTTGATCGGGATACTTTGCTGCAATCTTATGGAGCAATAACTCGTCATCACCAGAGGCCAGATCATCAATTCCCTGGAATCCACCAACCTCGTAAAATGTTTTTTTCTCGTAAGCTAGATTGGCACCATTGCAAGTTGATGGCTGCTTATTTCCAATAGTGGATGCTCCCAAACCAATCAAATAAAGGAACTCCAGCGACTGTAAACGTTCAAAAAAGCTTTTCTCTTCAAAGTAAGCCACAGGAGATGAAATCATTTTGTAATTATGTTTTTCGAAGTAATTTACAATGGTAGAGAGCCAGTGTGGCCCCATCCTACAATCAGCGTCAGTGGTGATAATTAAATCACCCGAGCACGTTCCTATTGCGGTCTGAATCGCCTTCTTTTTATAAGAGTTAAGTGCTCTGTCTTCATTTAATCTGATTAATTTTACACCTAAGCTTGCGTAAGCTAATACAATTTCTGCTGTCCTGTCAGTAGAATGGTCATCAATAAAGATAATTTCAGTTAAATGTTTTGGATAGTTCTGCGCAATTAAATCTTCAATTGTTCTGGTTATATTTAATTCCTCATCGCGTGCTGCTACAATAATCGAAACGCTAGTTCGGGGGGGTGTTTGAACTGGATTAAAATTAACGAGTTTATGCCAACCCCTTATAAAAGTAAGCACAAGAAAACCATAAACAAGCGTTAATACAGCAGATAATAGACTAGTGAGACTTAGAAGTTCCAAAAAAATTGAGTTTAAAAACGAAATATGTGCCTAATATAGCAGGAATAATAATATTTATCAGCCAAATACTCGCTGTACAAGCAATTACAGCCACATGGTGATCAGTTACATGTTTAAATAATTCTACTGCCGTAATGCTTCTGATACCTACATCAAATAAATCCAAAGATGGCAGGGCAGATTGAATGAAGAAAAGCATGCAGGTCATCATTATGATATCAAGGTGATGTAAACCTGGAATAAGCCAGGCAAAAAGAATAAAGTATTGTGAGCTAAAAACCACATAACGGGCAAAACAGAACAGAATAATCCTGAATAGCTCTGCTTTTCTATACCGACTTAAAATACTATAGAATTTCTTGTATTTCCTAGTAAACTTGAAAGATAACAAGATTCCGTTTAACCACCTGATATTAAAGTAGAACACCACAAAAAATAGGCAAAATATACCAGCTAAAACAACCAAAGCAGTAAAAACAAGATGATCTATTGGCATGAACCGGTAAACAAAAAAACATGCCGCGATAGCCCCAAAGACATTTGTAAGCACCAGTTGACCAATGTTTCCCACGGTCATGGCCACGATTCCAACAATCCGCCGTTTAGGAGAAAGAAAGAAAACACGCCCACCATATTCACCTAGCCTGTTAGGTGTAAAAATGGCTAAAGTTAAGCCACAAAAGACTGATTCGATTGCGCGATAGAAACTGATGCGCTCGATATGAGTCATTAATCTTTTCCATTTAGCTGCTTCTAAAAACCAGTTTACCAACATCAGCAACAACACAGAGCCGATTACAACGATAATTTCTACCTGAGGAATATTAGTCAGGAGAGTTTTAAAATTACGCAGGTTGTCATTCGCCACCAGTTTATGATAAATAAACCAAAAGGCAAATAAGACAATAGCAGCTTTAATAAGGTATGATAATATTTTTTTGTTCTTGTCTGTCAAGATTATCTTTTTAGTTTGCAAATATGCTTAATATTGCTGTAATGTTGAATGAAAAAAAGGAACGGGTAATTATGGGTATAGACCCTGGTACGGCGGTGATGGGTTATGGCATAATTTTAGAAAAGGGGAATAAAACAGAACTTATAAGCATGGGGGTAGTGAAGATGACCCATCTGGATGATCCGTTTCTAAAGCTTCAACGGATCTTTGAAAAAACAGTTGTCCTTATTGATCAATACAAACCAGATGTTTTAGCCATCGAAGCCCCGTTTTACGGTAAAAACATTCAAGTACTTCTAAAACTGGGTCGTGCACAGGGAACAGCTATTGCTGCGGCACTTTCCCGGAATATTTCAGTTACAGAATATTCTCCGCGAAAAATTAAACAATCGATTACGGGCAGTGGAAATGCGACCAAAGAACAGGTAGCTGCGATGTTACAACGCTTACTAAATTTCAAGGAAACGCCTGAGTTTTTAGATGCCACTGATGGATTGGCCGTTGCCCTTTGCCATTCCTTCCAAAAAATTTCTTCCGGAGGAAAATCTAAAACATATTCTGGATGGGAATCTTTTGTAAGCGACAACAAAACAAAGGTTAAAGGCTTGGCAGCTAAGACAAAAAAATAGTTATTGATGAGTCATTGCAAGATACAGTGGCTATCTTGCAATGACAGTGAGAATATTTAATGCTGGTTAGGGCGTAGATTATTAGTTGCTAATTCCACTGCTTTTTTGTTCTTTCTAACGAAATATCTGATTACGAAAAACCCTAGAAATCCCGTTAAAATCACCATCCAAAGGTTTACCAAAGCCAGAATTATCTCCTTAAATATTATCCAACCATTTACAATACCTAGCCATAACCTGGTTCCAAATGCTGGTTTGTAATCATAAATATTGTCATTGGCAACCAGCATCGTTTTAATCGTATTATCCTGGTAAAAATTTAAGGTGATGGTACTGTATCTTACCCGATTGTCTATTTGTAGATTTTCCATCTTTTTATCAATATAATCATCTTTTACAGCAAGTGACGTACCTACGCTGGCACTTTTCTTTGTAGATAACTTATTAATTTTCGAAACTGCATCTGCTCTGTTTTCTGCCTTTAATTTGTTTGATAAATAAGTAATACTTTGATCATCCATTTTCATCGATTGGTTATCTACAAAAACAGCCATCTTAGCAATGGTATTGGTAAAATCATCTAAATTTTCTGATGGCACTTTAGCAACCAGATATCCTTCTGTTCGGTAAGCTGTAATCTCTTTCAAAGAATCGGTAGATTGCTTTACTTTTTCTGTTTCCTGAACACTACTTTGTATGGAGAATTCAGCAACGGTTCCACCTTGTTGCTTTATGGCCAAACTCAGGTCTTGCTTGGTATGCTGAACATCCTTTACCCGAAACCGCATATCTGCAGTTTTAATTACTTTTTGTACTGAGGAACTGTCGGCATTTATTGAACTGGGGCTCAATTCGTCTGTTGAGGCTATGTCAGCGTTTTTCTGATTTGATTTCTGACAACCAAACATAGTTAAAATGATGGCGATAGCAATTATATTCCTTTTCATGATTTCTGATATTTAAAAAATTAATCATTGTTATAATATTTGCTTCAAATGGCCATTGGAAGTGAGTGGTTTGGTTAGTTTATTCCGCTCTATTTTCCCTTTATACAGAAAAGTGATTTAGGTAACCCATATACAGCATCAGGCGTATTAGATTGAAATGTATGATGATCAGAAAATCATAAAAATAAAAAAGCCGATTATGCGGTCATAATCGGCTTCTATATCTAAAGAGGAATAGTTATGCGTCTAAGATTTTGAATACACCTTTAATGGCAATAATTGCTCCAATGAATAAAATAATCCATGAAACTAAAGACAATACCCAAGAATCAAATGCAAAACGAGCATAAGTACCCACCATACAAATCAGTACACCAAAAATCATTAACTTATAAATCCCTGGCTGATTAGCCGTTTGCATACTTTTTGTATTGTGCTTTAATTCGTTGTTTTCCATAATCTTATTTTTATGATGCAGCAAAAGTAATACTTATTGCTGAATAATTACAAATACTTAGTAACTTTTTAATCGTTCTAAACGCTGTTTGGCTTTATCTTTATCACGAAGCTTTTCACCCTGATATAAAGGTTTTTCCCAATCGCCATACATCGGATTTGGCAAAACAATATACTTACTTCCAAAAAGCACCTGACTGGCATTAACCTGGTCTAAGGTTTTTTTATTCTCGCGATAAAAAATGTTAGAGAAATCGCTCAAATTGTCACCACACAATAGGAGGATATTATGCGTTTCGTTAATTTTTTGGCGGCGCGGCTCTTTATTTGACGTTCCTTTCGAGACCAGTAAATGTGCATCATCTGCATACGGAAAGCCGAAATGTTGAAGATTTTCCAATGTTGCGGTATAATCTTTCTCATCGCGGTTACTCACATAAAAGGTTTCAATATTTTTCGATGCGGCAAACTTTAAAAAAGCCAGTGCACCCGGAACAGTGTCGGCCTGAGCCAGATTTGTCCATTCAGTCCAGTCTTTGGGTAAATAGCTTAGTCCTTTTTTAATTTCGTGCCCCTGGAAAGCAGAATTATCGAGAACGGTTTCATCGATATCAACAATCACACAATTGGTTTTTTTACTCGTATCTGCCCATAGTGCCTCTTTTAATGATAAACGGGCAAAGTTATAAGCCTGGAAACATAAGGCCCTGTATTCGCCTGAAGTTTGCTGCCAAAGTACCGCATTGGTATAATCTCTTGCCGGAGATTGCGCCCAGGCAAAGCATGGAATTACCGCGAGTAATGTGAAGATATATTTTTTCATTTTTTTTTATTGATTGACAAA
Source organism: Bacteroidota bacterium (assembly GCA_037032985.1). Classification (GTDB taxonomy): domain Bacteria; phylum Bacteroidota; class Bacteroidia; order Sphingobacteriales; family Sphingobacteriaceae; genus Pedobacter. The sequence continues at coordinate 58,708 of JAZBLB010000019.1, read as the reverse complement.
TGTATTAAGAATCTTGCGATACAGCTTAATTGAACCTGGATTTTAAAGGGAAATAACATTTAACGAATCAGTTGACAACGGCGATGCTATAATTATTCTGTCTGTTAATGTGTGTTACAATTGTATTTTTTGATAGCTTTGGAGACACACAAATGAAATCAGTTACTATGAAAAAAAAACACTTGCTAGGGGTAGTTATTGCCCTAATTTTCTTTGCGGCTTGCAAGAAAGACAACCTAATTATTGAACCTCCGGTAGTTATCGAAAAACCCGACCCTTTAGAGTTGCTAAAAGACTCTGTTTCATACATAATTGACGGAAAGCTAAGAGTTCAAAGAAAATCAGAAAATAGGAGTAATTCATTAAAAAATGCTCTGGCTAATGTAAAGCTTGATTCGTTAGTTAAGCAAAAAGAATATACTTCTGGAGATAAGGATTCTGTAATGTTTGGAAGGGGGTTTCTTTTTGAAGATGAGGAAAGAAACGGAATTGAGATATCTTTTCTAAAAAAATACAATAAAAATCAAGCTCAGCAACAGACCAATCAAGGCATTTTATTTATACCTAGAGATAAATTAGACTTACTTTCAGTTGGCGAGCGTAGATTTGCGATGGACTTTACAAGAAATAATTCTCAAAGCGGTATCGTTTTTGAGCTTAAAGGAGATTATTATGGACTACAAACAAACGGATACAGTAGCCTAGTATACCACCAATTATTAAAACCAGAATTACAAAGTCAATCAAAATTTGAGATAACAAATTTACAGAAATTAAAATCGGGCAAATACATCCTTGAGGCAAAATTCAATGCATCAGTATATAGGGGAGATGGCACTAACATTAAAAAAATTGAAAACGGCTTTATCAGGATAAAGATCAATCCAGAAAACATTTATTTTTAATAAAATATAAGCTCATTTCAGCCAGAAATGGGCTTATTTGTTTACAGGTTTACTGCTCAAAAAGCTTCCCTTATCATTTTTTGACACCGCGGTTCTTTATTTGACGTTCCTTTTGAGACCACCAAATGTACATCATCTGCATATGGAAAGCCAAAGTGCTGCAGATTTTTTAATGTAGCTGCGTAATCTTTCTCATCGCGGTTACTTACATAAAAGGTTTCAATGTTTTTTGACGCTGCAAACTTTAAAAAAGCCATTGCACCGGGAACAGTGTCGGCCTGAGCCAGATTTGTCCATTCAGTCCAGTCTTTAGGTAAATAGCTCAGTCCTTTTTTAATTTCGTGCCCTTGGAAAGCAGAGTTATCTAAAACGGTTTAATCGATATCAACAATCACACAATTGGGTTTTTTACTCGTGTCTGCCCAAAGTGCTTCCTTTAATGATAAACGGGCAAAGTTATAGGCTTGGAAACATAAGGCTCTGTACTCGCCTGAAGTTTGTTGCCAAAGTACAGCATTGGTGTAATCTCTTGCCGGAGATTGCGCCCAGGCAAAGCATGGAATTACGGCTAGTAATGTAAAGATATATTTTTTCATTTTTTTTATTGGTTGACAAATGTATTAAGAATCTTGAGATACAGCTTAATTGAACCTGGATTTTCCAGTAAGATAACATTTAACGAATCAGTTGGAAAGGGCTATACAATAATTGGTTTGTATTTTAATTACCTGTAAGACTGTATTTTTTTATAGCTTTGGAGACACACAAATTAGATATTTATGAAAACAAACATTTTGCCATATATAGGTATGGTTCTGCTTTGCCTTGCTGCCTGCAAGAAAGACAATCCGATTATCGAACCTCCGGTAGTTATCGAAAAAGAAGATCCTTTAGAACATGCTCACGATAGCATTTCTTACAGTATCGATGGGATTGCTTATAAGCTATCTGAATTTTCCAGTTTTTACGGAGCCAGTAATCGTCAACCGTATTCCAAAGTAGATTCAATTGTCGGCAGAGCTTATTATATATCTGGTATTAAAGATTCTGTATTATACACACGGAATTATGGAATATATACTGATGGGAAAAAAGTCGATGTAATGTTTATTAAAACTTATAACAAAGCCTCGATGTTGCAATCACTGATTTTGAGGCCAAAAGATATTATGGATTTATTTACAGTCGGGACGAGAAATTATGCGCTGGACTATGGTAGAGATAATATACAAAATGGTGTTGCAATAAGCCTCTCTGATGGATTTAAAACGTATGGTTCAGATGATTTCCGAACACCACCACAATTAAGCGCTGATGCTCAAAAGAATTCAAAATTTGAAATCACAAGTTTAAAGAAATTAAAGTCTGGCACATATATTTTAGAAGCTAAATTTAATGCAACGGTTTACAACCAAAAAAACGTGAGCAAAAAATTAGAAAATGGATATTTGAGATTAGTTATGAGTAAATATGACTCAATCTTATAAAATAAGTAAGATGCCCATTCCAATTTAAGAATGGGTATCTTAAGTTTATCTTCAAACGATCAACTATTTAAAAAACTTCTTTTATCTGCTTCTGATAAGATTAGTGTTTCTGCTTCAGGATAAGCTTGCATAAAAGTTGTTGGAATTTTATTTTTTCCTCTTTCGCTCCATTTAAACTCAAGCTAAATCTTTATCTTTCGTTCTTTCAACATAAACTACTTCTTGCTGTTGTGTAGTACGCCGAAAAAAGCAATCGGTATAGCTAATGTCTCTCTTACATCAGCATCATCTCCATTTAGATACAAGGTTTTTTAATTAACTTTTGCTAACAAATACTCTACAAAAGTAGTGTTACTTGTTTGCCTGGGCCCGAATATTATAAGGCTTTCCCCTTAAATAGCCTGGCAAATGCCTAATCTAGTTGTTTCCTAAAGATCAGAAACAATAATTATCACAAAAACGTATAATAATTTTGGATTACAGTTACACGAATAGTAAAAAAGCCCATTTCAATCAAGAAATGGGCTTAAGTATATTTTCGACTAATGACTAAAGACTTTCAGCTTTAAAGTCTTATCCATTCAGTGCAGCTGCACCACTTACAATCTCGGTTAACTCAGTAGTAATCGCTGCCTGACGTGCCTGGTTATAGGAAAGTTTTAACGCTTTCAACAATTCCCCTGCATTCTCAGTAGCTTTATCCATTGAAGTCATACGGGCGCCGTGTTCAGATGCATGAGAATCTAAAACTGCTTTATATAACTGGATTTTGATTGATTTTGGAATTAATTGCTCTACAATTTCTTCCTGTGATGGCTCAAGAATATAATCTACATTAGAAGCCTTTGTATCTGCTTTCGCAACTTCTTCTGCCTTTGGCAATGGCAATAACTGTTCTGTAGTAATAAACTGCACAGCAGCATTTCTAAAACGGTTGTAAACCACTTCTACTTTATCGAAATCGCCTTTGATAAAACCAGCCATAATCGCATCAGTTATCTTGGTGACATTTTCGAATGTTAATGCAGCATATACTTCATTATTGTTACCAATAACATTGTATTTACGTTTTTCGTAGAAATCCTGTGTTTTTTTACCAATAGAAATAATGCTCACATTACCGTTTTTCAACTGCTCGCTATATTTCTCAGCAATTAAGTTATTGGCCGCTTTAATAACGTTCATGTTAAAAGCACCAGCCAAACCACGGTTGGATGATACGGTCACAATCAGCACCTTATTTGGCTCACGCTCCTGAATAAAAGGTGATGAAGAACCTTCTAAACTTGCAGAAAGATTTTCTAGGATTTCTTTTAGTTTAGTTGCATAAGGACGCAAAGCGATAATTGCATTGGTAGCACGCTTCAACTTTGCAGCGGAAACCATTTTCATAGCTTTCGTTATTTGTTGCGTTGACTGTACAGATGCAATTCGGTTTCTTACTTCTTTTAAATTAGCCATTCTTTATTTAGATGTGAGATGTGAGATTCAAGATGTGAGACGTTATTCTTGTCCAATCTAAAATCTCAAATCTCATGTCTCAAATCTTATTAATATTTACTTGAAATTTCTTTTGCTACTGTATCTAGAACTCCAGTAATGTTATCATCAAACTTACCAGCTTTTAACGCTGCTAAAGTTTCTGGATGACGCATTTCCAATTGAGTTAAATACTCAGTTTCAAATTCTTTTACTTTGTTAACTGGAACATTTCGCATTAAATTCTTAGTACCTGCATAAACAATTGCAACTTGTCTTTCTACACTGAAAGGAGAAAACTGTGCTTGTTTTAACATTTCTACGTTACGCGCACCTTTATCTAAAACAGATTTTGTTGCTGCATCTAAGTCAGAACCAAATTTAGAGAAAGCCTCTAGTTCACGGTACTGAGCCTGATCTAATTTTAACGTTCCAGAAACTTTTTTCATTGATTTAATCTGAGCGTTACCACCTACACGAGATACCGAAATACCTACGTTAATAGCCGGACGAATACCAGAGTTAAACAAGTTTGATTCTAAGAAAATCTGACCATCAGTAATTGAAATTACGTTAGTTGGAATATATGCAGAAACATCACCCGCTTGTGTTTCAATGATTGGTAAAGCCGTTAATGAACCACCACCTTTAACGATATGTTTAATCGATTCTGGTAAATCATTCATATTTTTAGCAATGTCGTCATTCGCGTTGATTTTCGCAGCTCTTTCTAACAAACGACTGTGTAAGTAGAAAACGTCACCTGGATATGCCTCACGGCCTGGTGGACGACGAAGTAATAAAGATACCTCACGGTAAGCAACTGCTTGTTTAGATAAATCATCATAAACAATTAAAGCTGGTCTACCCGTATCACGGAAAAACTCACCAATTGCAGCACCTGCGAATGGTGCATAAAACTGCATTGGAGCAGGATCAGCAGCAGATGCAGCAACAACAACCGTATATGGTAAAGCGCCGTTTTCTTCTAATGTACGTACAATGTTGGCTACAGTAGAGTTTTTCTGACCGATGGCAACATAAATACAGAACACTGGTTCGCCAGCTTCATAGAATTCTTTTTGGTTAATGATAGTATCAATACAAACAGCAGTTTTACCAATCTGACGATCGCCAATAACCAACTCACGTTGACCACGGCCAATTGGAATCATTGCATCAATTGCTTTAATACCAGTCTGTAAAGGCTCATTTACCGGCTGACGATAAATTACACCTGGTGCCTTACGTTCTAAAGGCATTTCATAGGTTTCCCCTAAAATTGGTCCTTTACCATCTAAAGGCTCGCCTAATGTATTAACTACACGGCCAAGCATACCTTCACCAACTTTAATAGAGGCAATTTTCTTTGTACGTTTAATGGTATCACCTTCTTTGATTTCGTCGAAAGCACCTAAAAGTACCACACCAACGTTATCTTCTTCAAGGTTTAATACAATGCCTTGCAGGCCGTTTGCAAATTCAACCAACTCACCCGATTGAACTTTAGTTAAACCGTAAACACGGGCAATACCGTCGCCCACTTGCAACACGGTACCAACTTCTTCCAGTTCGGTTTCTGATTTGAAGCCCGCCAATTGCTGTCTGATAATTGCCGATACTTCGTCTGGTCTTACCTCTACCATAATCTATTTATATCTTTTTGTAAATGTTTAGTGCTCGGCGCATGGCGGTTGGCGTTCAATGCCACACGCTTAGCGCATCCTGTTTATTGTAGACTTAGTAATTAGCAATCAATACTTTTTACCTCGTATTTAATGTTTAATTTCCGGTTCTGCATCAGCTTTCAGCCTGTTGGCTTTGTGCGTTACCTTGCGCTAATGCGCCAATTCTTTTTTGAGTTTACTTAAACCGCTGGCGATACTTGCGTCGAATTGTTTATCTCCAACTTTCAATATAAATCCACCGATAAGTTTCTCGTTAACCTTTTCGTTAATCAGTACTTCATTAGCACCCAATTCTCTTTTTACTATCGCAATAATTTCCGCTTTAGCAGTTGTGCTTAGTGGAGTGGCCGTAGTTACATCAGCTGTAACAATACCTTTAAGTAAGTTATACTGATGAATAAATTGCTTTGCGGTAGCAAAAAGAACAACAGAACGACCTTTATTTACAACCGTTTTAAAAAAAGTCAAGGTTAATTTCCCCACTTTATCTGCAAAGATGCCATTCAAGATGCCTGTTTTTTTATCCAAAGGCATGATGGGGTTTTTCAGGATCGCCTCTAGTTCAGGAGTCTGATTAACAACTTTTTCGAACAAAACCATATCATTATAAGATTCTGCTAGTGCATTGTTTTCAACAGCTAGATCGATTAATGATTTGGCGTACCTGCCTGCAACTTTAATTTCTGACATATATTTTGAGTCGTAAGTTGTAAGTGATAAGCGGTAAGTTTACTGGCTGGTTGAAAACCTGACAATGACATCCTATACTTAAAACTTAAAACGTAATCCTTATAACTTAGTTTAATTCAACGTCTTTTAACAAATTAGCTACTAAAGCTTCCTGTTTATTTTTATCATCCAATTGCGCACGTAAAACACGTTCAGCAATTTCTAATGATAAGGTAGAAACCTGGCCTTTAACTTCAGCTAAAGCTGCTTTCTTTTGGTTTTCAATTTCGATTTTAGCTTTTTCAATCAATTTAGCACCTTCTACCTGAGCTTGTTTTTTAGCTTCATTTAAAATGCCATCTTTCAATGTCTTAGCCTGTTTCAAAATTTCATCACGCTCAGCACGGGCCTGTTGCATCAAATCCTGGTTTTGAGCCGTTAAACGGGTCATCTCCTGTTTTGCTAATTCAGCTTTATTTAGCGCCTCGTCAATACTTTGCTCACGCTCATGGATAGCACCCAAAATTGGTTTCCATGCTAACTTTCTAAGTAATATTAATAAGCAGATAAATGCAAGTGCGGTCCAAAAAACCAATCCAATGCTTGGGGTTACTAATTCCATTTTATATATTTTTTTACCTAATTTTTTTTGTTAAAACCGGGAATCAACCAATCGTTGAATTCCCGGTTTATAAATTCCAGTTTGCTATTAAACTTGTAAGCCTAATAAAGCAACTACTACACCGAATAAAGCAGCACCCTCAATAAGGGCAGCAGCGATAATCATTGCAGTTTGAATTTTTGATGCAGCCTCTGGTTGACGAGCAATACCTTCCATTGCTTTACCACCTACATGACCGATACCGATACCGGCACCAATTACTGCTAAACCGGCACCGATTGCCGCGATTGAACCTACCATAACTAATTTAATTATATAATTTGTAAAAAATAGTTTTCCGTTAATGATGCTCTTCTACTGCCATTCCGATAAACAGAGCAGATAATAATGTAAAAATAAAGGCTTGTAAAAATGCCACCAATAACTCCAGCACATCCATAAACAATACGAATGCTACAGAAACCGGTGCAATAGCCAATGTTTTAAAAATAAAAATCAATGATATTAAACTCAATACGATGATGTGACCTGCAGTGATGTTTGCAAACAAACGAACCATCAAAGCGAATGGCTTGGAAATAATACCAATTAATTCCACAGGAATCATAATTGGATATAACCACCAAGGAACATCAGGAGTTAAAATGTGTTTCCAATAATATTTGTTACCATTCAGGTTTACCACTAGCATAGTAGCTGTAGCCATTACAAATGTTAATGCAATATTACCCGTTACGTTAGCACTACCTGGAAAAATGGGCACCAAACCCAGTAAGTTATTGAAGAGTATAAAGAAGAAGATCGTCAAAAGATAAGGCATGAACTTCGCATACCGATGTCCGATATTCGGCTTGGCTATATCGTCTCTAACAAATATAATTACCGGCTCTAAGAAAGACTGCAAGCCTTTAGGTGCTTTACCTACTCTTTTTTTGTAACCTGCGGCAACTACAGAGAAAACAATTACGATCAATGCAATCGAAATAAACATCGCAGCAACATTCTTAGTGATCGAGAAATCAATCACCGTATCAGATGCAGCCTCGTCAATCTTTCCGTCAGCCCCAACAACCTTAATATTCTTATTGAACATATCTTTAGTCATGCTCTGCTTTAAACCAGTTACAAGACGATACTTATTGTAAGTACCCTGATAGTCATGCTCGCCATGATGAAAATTTGCTGAAGAAAAAATTTCTAAACCTCCTGAAGTATATAAAATTACAGGAAGCGGAATAGATGTGTGTCCCCATAAATGCCAAACGTGTGAATCGGCAATATGCTCCATGATTACCTTGGTAGGCTCAAATTTCTCTTCACCATGTTCAGTAGCGCCATGTTCTCCGGAAACTGCATGAGCAGATTCAGCTAAAACACTATCAGGTGACGCAGTTGCGCTATCAACTTGAGCGAAAGTATCATTTTTGAAAGATAAAAACGCGACTAAAAGCGTAAAAACAAAGATTACCTTCTTAACTTTCGACACAAAAACTTGGTTACAATCCATTTATTGGCAGTTTTTTACTTTAAATTTTGGTGGCGCAAGTTACGTAACAAACAGTATATTTCAAAGGCAGTAAACAAGAAATACACAGAAAAAAAATTTAGTACAAAAAGCCGCCCATTTCCCTTCGCTTTTATAATGTAAACCAGCACAAAAGCCATACAAAAAATCATTTTGACTGCAATTGATCCCATAATTGCCATGATACCTACTTCAGGATCACGTTTTATTCCAATATCCACCAGCATATAGGCGATATAGGTGATGCCAGCAATGAAACCAAATACAACCCAGAAATTCCTTACTAAAATCTGCTTTTCCGGAAAGAGAATAGGTAAAATAGCTATAACAGCAATCAATATACCAACGAAAATAAAGTAGATGCTTGTGAATTTGGCTAGCGTCAATGGAATAATTTCTTTGAAATAAAACTTTTGCAAAGATAAGTTTTTAAAAGATGTAACTTGCTTTTTTATTGAAATTGTTGATTGCTAATTCGTTGCGATGCTCAATCAATTCGTAACAAGTTAACCCAAATAACAGAGAATTACTATTTTGTCGCTTGTTTTATAGCTTGATAAAGCGCGATACCCACACCCGCAAGGGCAAAAGCAGCTGTAATGAGTTTAGTTTTACTTTGGCGGTGTTCATCTATCTTGTAACCGATAAAAGTTAACAAGCCAATAGTTGCAATCATCTGGAAACCTATAGCGGAATATTTTGCTGCTGCATTTACCCTTTTTCCGGTACCTTCTTCTTTAGGATTTTCCATTTTTAATGCAATAATTAAATTAACTTTGAATATTAAATTTGATCGCTGAATAATGTAATTCTGCAAACATTTGTATATTGTATCATACTTAAGAGAATTAACGTCATTGAAACCACGCAACTCCTCAAGCTTAAACCGCCTTTTCGCTATTATCGGCTTAATATGTATTTACGGTTGTGTAGCCAATAAAGATACCACTGTAGACCGAAAGTTTCAAAACCTAACGGCAAGATATAATTACATCTACAATTCTAATGTGCTCTTAACAGAACACCGCAATAATTTGCTCGAAAGTTATATCGATAACTACGAGAAAATACTTCCGGTTTACCTCGATCCCGAGCCGCAGACAAACCTAGTGCTAACACCCGGCGCACCAAACAAGCAATTAGATGAAGTAATTACAAAAGGACAAACGATTATAAACGATAAAAGTTTCAGTAATTATATCGATGATGCATACATGCTTTTAGGAAAAGCAAACTACTTAAAAGGCAATTATTTTATTGCATCAGAGTATTTCGAGTACACCGCAAAAACTTATAGCAGTGACCTGAAAACTTTCATTATGGCCATGAATTGGAAAGCACGTAGCCAGATGGAATTGAATAACATGGCCTTTGCAGATAAAATTCTAGATACGATGCTTCGTGCGCAAGATCAATTGAAAAAGGATCTTGCGGAACCTCTTGCTACAACAGCACAGATGCGTATCTATCAAAACAGAAATAAAGAAGCTATTTCACTCTTGGAAAACGCCGTGCGTCTTGCTAATGAGAAACAATTAGGCATTCGCTGGAGGTATATTCTGGCGCAACTACAGGAAAAGGAAAAAGATTTTCAAAATGCGTTTATTAATTTTACTAAAGTAGAAAACAGCAATGCGCCTTTTGAAATGTATTTCCACGCCAACTTGCAGCGCATAAAGTTAAAAGGCTTAATTAACGGCTATAAGGTTGATGAAGACAAAGCACTCCTCGCCCTATTAAAAGATGACAAAAACTTTGATTACACTGATCAGATTTACTATCAGGTCGGAGAAATGTTTTCTACCGAAGGAAAGCTGGAAAAGGCAGAGGAAAACTACTTAAAGTCGATACAAAAGAGCACCAAAAACCAAACACAAAAGGCATTGTCTTACCTAAGGGTTGCAGATTTAAATTTTAAAGAATTTAATGATTATATAAATGCAAAACGCTATTACGACAGTACGGTAATGATTTTACCAAAGAATTTTCCTGATTATACAAGCATCGCCAAAAAAGCTGAAAACCTCACCTACCTTACTGATCGTTTCACGATAATTAGCAAAGAAGATACTGCTCAACGTTTTGCAAAACTTCCTGTAAGTGAGCGCGAGGCTACGGTAAAGCGATATTTGACTCCAAAAGTGGAAGTAGCTCCGTCAGGATTTACACCCAACCAAATGCTTAATGATCCTGACTTTCCTAACCAGACGCTAAATCCGGGGAATAATATCGTTGGGAATACTTTTTACTTTAATAACAACACAGCGATTAGCACGGGCTTTGCAGATTTTAGGAAGCGTTGGGGCAACAGGCAGTTAGAAGATAACTGGAGGCAAAGCACAAGATCATCAGCACAAGAAAATAACCAGGTAATGTCTGGGGGTAAAGTGGCGAATGAAATTATCCCTGCAAACGAAGGAATTGTCCAAAACGCTCAAGACCAAACTTCTCTAGAGAAAAGATATCTGGATGCCTTACCAATTACAACAGAATTACTTACAGCATCGAACCAAAAGATCATAGATGCTTATTTCGAAATAGCCAGTTTTTATCAGCAGGAATTAAATGATAAGGCAGAAGCAGATAAAATCTACCTAGAGCTTTTACGCAGATTCCCTGAAAATAACCACCTCGCTGCTATTTATTATAGTTTGTACTTAAATGCTAAAAGCATTGACGAAAATAAATCTAATGAATACCGCCAAATGGTTTTAACGAAATATCCTGAAAGTAATTTCGCAAAGATTATTTTGGATCCATCCTATTCGGCGAAGCAAACCGACCTTGAAAACATTGCAATTAACAATTATAATGTAACGTTCGATGCTTATACCAAAAAAGATTATGCAGCAGTAATTAACCAGGCTAACCTAAACATTTCGGCATCGCCTGATAACAGTTTGGCGCCACAATATGCTTATTTAAAAGCCATTGCGGTTGGTCGTACATCAAAGCTGGATGCCTTATTAACGGAATTTAATTCGATTAACACGAATTATGCCAACGATATGATTATTACACCGTTGGTTCGTGATCACTTAAAATATATTGAGGCCAACCTGGAAGAGTTTAAACAAAGACCTGTTGCATTGATTGATTTTGATTCGAAAGAACCACGGTTTGTGAGCCAGGCGAAACCAATTTCAGTGCCAGCCAAGCCTTTAAATACTGACGTTACTGAAGCGGGAAAAAGTGACAAGGTTGAGGAAATAAAAAAACCAGCTGAAGAGAAACCTGTAGATGTAACTAAGCCGGCAAGCATTTTCAGTGCAGCAACGTCTGATGAGTATTATTATGTAATTGATGTAGCCGACGCCACATTGACTTTAAGTTCTTCGCGTTTTGGAATCGGTCAATTTAATCGTGGTAACTATCCAGATAATGATTTGGCGCATAAATTGATTGAGTTGGATAACGATCAGTTAATATACATTACCAGTTTTGTTGATTTGGAAGATGCAAAATTATATGAATCCAGTATTACAGGGCAATTGAAAAACATTATGAAAGTTCCCGCCAACCTTTACAAAGGGTTCATTATCAGCAAAGAGAACTTCCAAAAACTTACAGATAGACAACGTGTAAATGAATATCTGGAGTTTTTAAAAGACAATTACAAATAGAACAGGAAGCTTGATAAAAAGCAAAAATGTTCATTTTCTTTAAAAATTAATAAATTTGCAGCTTGAAATTGGCTTAGCAACGGGTCTTTTTTGAACTAATTACAACACAAAATGAATAAATCCCTTTCTGCACAAGAAACAAAAAAATATAGTTTACTCATCTGGAAAATACTTATTGCCGGAATAGCACTTTTCGCTATTTTCATTTCAATGATCGGTTTAGGACTCTTCGGCGATTTGCCGTCTTTCCGTGATATTGAACATCCAAAAAGCAATCAGGCATCAGAAATCATTGCCGAAGATGGCCGCCCCCTGGGAACTTATTTTGTACAAAATCGGTCTAACGTAACTTACAAAGACATTTCAGAAAACGTAATCAATGGTTTAATCGCTACAGAAGATACCCGTTTTAAAGAACATTCGGGCATCGACTTTAAACGAACTTTCACTATTATCGGTTACAACCTTATCGGCAAAAAACAAGGAGCAAGTACCATTACTCAACAGTTGGCTAAAAACCTTTTCCCAAGAGAATCCAATCTAAACTTCTTTTCGCTGGTACTTACCAAGTTTAAAGAGTGGATTGTAGCCGTGAAACTAGAAAGAAACTATACCAAAGAAGAAATCATCACCATGTATTTAAATACGGTAGATTTCGGGAACCAGGCCTATGGAATAAAATCTGCTGCAAGGGTTTATTTCAATACCACGCCTGATAAACTAACCCTCACACAGGCCGCAACTTTGGTGGGGATGCAAAAGGGAATTACGATGTACTCTCCTACCCGTCATCCGGAAAGATCTAGAGATCGTAGGAACACAGTAATGGCAATGATGGTGAAATCGGAGTTATTAAGTCAGCAGGAATTTGCCGAAGAACAGGAAAAACCACTCGGTTTAAAATTCAATGCAGCAACAGTGAATGATGGAATAGCACCTTATTTCAGATCAGTCTTAAAGAACGACATAAAAAATATATTCCAGGAACAGGGCATCACGAAACCTGATGGTTCTGCTTATGATTTAGATCGTGATGGATTAAAAATTTACACCACACTGAATTACGACATGCAAAAATACGCTGAAGATGCCCAAAAAGAATACATGAAGGTCCTTCAAGCACAGTTTTTGGCAAGCTGGAAAGGTAGAAATCCTTTCAAAGGAAAAGATTTGCAAATTCAACAGGGAATTAAAAGATCGGACCGCTATAAATCTTTAAAACTGGAAGGTAAATCTGACGACGAAATTAAACAAGATTTCAACACCAAAACCGAGATGACCATTTTTACATGGAAGGGTAATGTAGACACGGTGATGAAACCGATCGATTCTGTGCGGTACTATAAAATGTTGCTGCGAAATGCAATGATGACCATGGACCCTACCAATGGTCATGTTAAAGCCTGGGTAGGTGGAATTAATTATGAACATTTTAAGTATGATCAGGTAAAAATGGGAACCAGACAAGTTGGTTCAACAGCTAAGCCATTCACCTATGCTGTAGCCATTGAAAACGGCTATTCACCTTGCTATACTGTTGCTAATGTTCCGGTTACCATTGATGGCTATGGTGAAGCCTGGACGCCTAAATCGTCTGGAAAACCACTTGCCGGAAACATTACGCTTCAAAAAGCCTTGGCATTTTCTCAGAATTATGTAACGGCTTATTTGATGAAACAGGTTGGGCCAGTAGCAGTTTCTACCCTGGCAACGAAGATGGGGATTCCAAATGTTCCTGCCTACCCTTCTATCGCTTTAGGAACTTTCGATTCTTCCATATATAATATGGTAGGTGCTTATGGTGCCTTTGCAAACAAAGGTGTTTACACTAAACCAATCTATTTACTTAAAATAGAAGATAAAAACGGTGTTGTGTTATTCTCACAGAAAGAAATACCAAAACCAATTATGAGCGAAGAGGTTGCTTATGTAATGACGAGAATGCTTAAAGGTGTGGTTTCTGGTGGTACAGGTTCGAGATTGAATTATAAATATAAAGTTAATGCGCCCATCGGCGGCAAAACGGGTACCACACAAAACAACTCCGATGGATGGTTTATGGCGATAACGCCACAATTGGTAACTGGTGTTTGGACCGGTTGCGAGGATCGTGCATTTCACTTTATCAGCACCAGCCAGGGTGAAGGTGCCAATACTGCGCTACCTATTTTCGCTGGCTTTATTAAGCGTGTATATGCTAACCCTTCATTAAAAATTAGCCATGCTGATTTCGAGGTGCCAAAATCTGGTGTTTCAATTACATATGATTGTAACCAATACCAGCAACAGCAGGAAGAAACGAATCCGGAACTTGATGAAAAGTTAGGTTTTTAAGGGTTATCTTTTAAATAGTATCGATTTACTGTTCTAACTCTTCTTTAGATGGATTAATGCCATCCTATTGAAACAAAATTAATTCTAAATCATTTTTAGATAAGGTTCCTTCTTATTACCCTATTTTTGCAACAATGAGCAGTTTCGATCATAAAACAGCACTAACAGCAATTCCACATAAACCAGGTGTATACCAGTATTGGGATGCGGATGGGAAGCTGATGTATATTGGTAAGGCTAAAGATCTGCGCAACCGTGTGGGTTCCTATTTCAATACCGACAAACAACAATTCAATGGTAAAACGCGGGTTTTGGTCTCCAAAATCAGAAAAATTACCTTCACCATTGTTGATACAGAAATTGATGCATGGTTACTGGAGAACAGCCTGATCAAAAAACACCAGCCTAAGTTTAACATTAATTTAAAAGATGATAAAACTTACCCATGGATTATTGTAAAAAATGAACATTTTCCTAGAATTTACTGGACCCGAAAGGTAATCAAAGACGGATCTACCTATTTTGGACCTTATGGTTCGATTGGCATGATGCACACTATCCTTGATTTGATTAAGGAAACTTATACCCTTCGTACATGTAGTTTACCTTTAAATGAACAAAACATAGCTGAAGGAAAGTTTAAAGTCTGCCTGGAATATCAGATAGGAAACTGTAAAGGCCCATGTCAGGCTTACCAGACAGAAAGTGATTACGATAAAAATATTGCTGAGATAAAGGAAATTTTAAATGGAAAAATTGGCAATGTTATCCGTGATGTTAAAGGAATCATTAAATCAGCATCAGAAGATTTAAATTTTGAGCTGGCACATCAATACTCCAGAAAACTCCAGGTTCTGGAAAAATACCAGAGTAAATCAACCGTAGTTAACAGCGCTATTACCAATGTAGATGTGGTGAGTATTGCCTCTGATGAGCGATATGCATTTATCAACTACCTTAAAGTAATGAACGGAACCATTATTCAAACCCAAACCATCGAGATTAAGAAATTACTGGATGAGAGTGATGATGAGTTATTAATCACTGCAATGCTGGAATTCAGAACGAAATTTAACAGCACTTCAAGAGAAATTATTGTTCCTTTTGAGCCTTCATTACAGGACGAGCAGCTAAAATTTACAGTTCCTAAACTAGGCGAGAAAAAGAAACTGCTTGAACTTTCTCAAAAAAATGTGCTTTTCTTTAAAAAAGAAAAGCTAAATCAATATGAGAAGCTGAATCCAGATTTGAGAACTGATCGGATTTTAACCACCATGCAAAATGATTTGCGGCTAACCCAGTTGCCTAAGCACATAGAATGTTTTGATAACTCGAACTTTCAGGGAAAATATCCTGTTTCAGCCATTGTAGTGTTTAAAGATGCCAAACCCTCTAAAAAAGATTATCGGCATTTTAATGTGAAAACAGTAGAAGGTCCGAATGATTTTGCTACGATGGAAGAGGCCGTTTTCCGCCGCTACAGGAGAATGTTAGAAGAAGACCAACCACTACCTCAATTGATCATCATTGACGGCGGTAAAGGACAACTTTCTTCTGCAATGAAAAGCTTAAAATTATTGGGAATTGAGAATAAGGTTACAGTGATCGGCATTGCCAAGCGATTGGAAGAGTTGTTCTACCCCGGGGATTCTTATCCGCTATATTTGGATAAAAAATCAGAAACTTTGAAAGTCATTCAACAACTTCGGGATGAAGCACACAGATTTGGTATAACCTTCCACCGGAAAAAACGAGATCAGGGTACACTTAAAACTGAACTTGAACAAATTGAAGGGATTGGAAAAACTACTGCCGATAAATTATTAACACATTTCAAATCTGTTAAAAAAATAAAAGAAGCTTCTGAAAAAGAGCTTTCAGAAATCCTGAATAAGAAACAGGTCATTACTTTACTTAATCACTTTAAGGAAGCATAATTTAAACGTACACCAATAAGTTATGAGGTAAACATTAACACAT
The DNA here is from genome assembly GCA_037032985.1 of Bacteroidota bacterium. Lineage (GTDB taxonomy): Bacteria > Bacteroidota > Bacteroidia > Sphingobacteriales > Sphingobacteriaceae > Pedobacter. The sequence continues at coordinate 42,396 of JAZBLB010000019.1, read as the reverse complement.
TCTTAATCTTATATTGGTATCACTTCAATATTTTTTCGATAAATTAGGCTTGTTAATATCAGTAAACACATCCCTAATTTTACATGAATAACAACATCCTGGCTACAATCACCAAGCTATTATTGGGCGTATTGTACTTTACAGAATCAGAAAGCCCATTCACAGTGACCAACTGGGGTAAGATTCCTCCTGAACAATTACTGCAGAAAATATCCGTAGCGTATCAATCGCCCCCCGGAAATCTCAAACAACTGGATCACCATGCATTTTTCCAACATTTGAGTTCTATGGTTGATGCAACAGACGCCATAATGGTTCAAAATGCACGTAAAATCGAGGAAATTCATAGCTTTTTGATGCAAAATCTATCTGATATCCAGATTACACGAGTAGAAGGTACAAGCAGAATCCCTGTGTTGATTACTGGCTATTTGCCAGATGGCACCTGTCTTGTAATCGAAACTTTCGCTGTAGAAACCTAGCAAATCATATCATCCAAATAATCCCTATTAAACATGAAAGCATTAAAAAAAGTAAGCTTAATGGTAGTTCTGTGCCTTGGCCTCTCCGCCTGTAAAAAGGAAAATCAGATCCAACCTCAGACAGATCTTTTCGAACAAAAATTAAACAGTAAAGCTGCTACAGCCAGTGCAAGCTCAATCTTAGCAGGATTTCCAGAAAGTTTTGAATCTGGTACCAAAGGAAGCTATACCACTGCAAATGTCACTTTATCCAGCGGAAGCTGGAGCTTGAATGATGCTGTGATTGGTGATTTACCGGCAGACGCTAAAAATGGAAGCCAATCTGTTCGAATCCGTAACACAGGTATTTTAAGCATGAATTTCAATGTAAGCGGAGCTAGTGTAGTGAGTATTGCTCATGCTAAATATGGCACAGATGCGAATAGTACCTGGCAGTTATGGTATTCCACCAATAGCGGTTCCAGCTGGATACAATCTGGCAGCACCATAACCAGTAGTACCTCCACTTTATCAACAGTTACTTTTAATACCGCTATTACTGGAAGTGTTCGTTTTCAAATTCGTAAAATTAGTGGCGGTACTGCCCGCATTAATATTGATGATTTCAGTATTGCCACTGATGGCGGCGGCACCACTAATCCGCCAACTACAACACCAGGCGACAACAGCCACCTCTTAATGGGAAACCCAAGCAACGCGACAACCAGTACTTCCAATCCTGAAAACTATTTAATGCAAGGGACTTATTATAGCAGCTCTTACAGCAAAACAAGGGCTACACCGAATTGGGTAAGCTGGCATATCGGCTCATCCGACTTAGGTTCTACTTCTCGTCAGGATGATTTCAGAGCAGACAACACCTTACCTTCTGGTTGGTATCAGGTATCAAATAGCAGCTATTCTGGTTCTGGCTTCGATCGTGGTCATAATTGCCCATCCGGAGACAGAACTGCATCAGTTGCATCGAATTCATCTACATTCTTAATGACCAACATGATGCCACAGGCGCCTAACAACAACCAAGGACCCTGGGCTGAGTTGGAAAATTATACCCGCTCACTTGTAACCGCTGGTAATGAAGTTTATGTTATTTGTGGCTCTTATGGTTCTGGTGGTACAGGAACCAATGGTGGCGTTACCTATACAATTGATAACGGAAGAATTAACGTTCCTTCCAATACATGGAAAGTAATTGTTGTATTGCCTAACGGGAATAATGATTTAAGTCGCGTGAGCTCATCTACGCGTGTAATTACCGTAAATATGCCTAATAAAAATGGCTTAAATACCAATTGGAAATCCTACCGTACAACGGTTAATGCAGTAGAATCTGCAACAGGATATGATATCTTATCGAATCTGCCTGTAACTGTTCAAAATGTAATTGAATCGACAACAGATAACCTGTAAACTTGATTGTATATTAGCAAAGGCTATGACAAAAGAAGAGATAAAAACTGGCTAGCCCAATGCTGTAAAGAAATTACCGTTTAAAATAAAAGGCTTCGAAATTCGAAGCCTTTTATTTTTAGTATTCCCAAAGCCCTTGTTCGTAATCAAGAACAGACTTTTTAATTCTTTCAGATTCATATAACCTTTGGCGTGGATCTGCGATGATATCTCTTAGCTTATTATCACCGGGATTAGATTCTTTAACAATGTAACTGCTGAATAACCGACGAATAAAGAAATCATCAAAACTTAGAGTAGATGCATCGTTATTTGTATTTACCAAACGTTTTTTAGTTAAAATTTCTCTTGCTTCAGGATAATAAATCCAGAATACCGGCTGCCATTGTTTAGAAGATTCGATAAACTTCATCGGTGCAATCCCGACAATTCTAGGCTCAAAAATTGAACGCTTAACATCGAAAATCCAATCTTCTTTAATTCTGTATTTTAAGAAAGACTCAGGATTAAGATCATTAGCAACTGTAGTTACTGTACCAGCCTTTGAATCGGTAACCTCAACTGTTCCGGCTGCTTGCATCATTGCAGAATCTGCAGCTAATGGATTAGTAAAAGCATCATCCTCATTGTTAACGCTATCAAAAGGAGAATAGGCCGTAAGCTCTTCAGATTTCACTGCAGAAATGATTACGTCTATCAATCTAGACTTTGGCGACTTCAATGCAGAATTCACCGTATCACGTAAATCGATTTCTCTCCAAATCCGCTTAGCATAGAAAACATCTTCTTCGCGAACGTCAGCCAAAGGAACCATCTCTGTACTATCTATGTCTTTACGTGCGTAAAAACCATCCTTTGGTGGAACCTTCAGCTTCTTCTTAGCTGTTTTTACTGGCGCCTTCACCGTATCTGCAGGCACAGCCGCTACTGGTGTGGGTCTCTTTGGCGCTAACTTCGTCGGCTTTTTTTGTGCGAAAGCCAATGTTGTAAATAAAGCGAAAACAGCGATGCTTAAAATCCTTTTCATCTTATTCTTATTTAACAGTAAATGCTAATGAAGGTAACACATTCTGACGGCCATCTGGACCAACAGAAACGATATCTTCAAAAAATACTCTCGTTCCCGGCGTAATCGAATTTATTGCCGCTCTAACCGGACCAGCGAAACTTCCACCACTGCCTGAAATCGTGATGGCATCAGAACGCGGTTTAATAATTGTTAGTTTATAACGTTGAATTTTGAATTTCACATCAAAGGGAAAATCATCAAGATCTGCCTCGATTTCACTCTCGCTCTTCAACTGTACAGATGCCACATCGCCACCTGATCTGCCGCCAACTTTCGCAACTGGTTTTGGAATTGCCTTAACTCTGAATTTCTGAGAACCCAGACTAACCGTTTTGCCAGCATTAGATGCACTAACATTAATTGAAACTTCCTGACCAACCTGGCTACCTGCAAGATTTACATTATAATTTCCATTTGAGCCAGACATCGATCCTGCAGAGATAGATGCTTTAATACTTTCTAAGGGAAAACCTGCAGCTGAAACTGTAAAAGGATTCGAAATACCTGCATAAATAACGTTCATCTTGGTAGAAGAAACTGTTGCTGATGGTTTTGCCACCTGATATTTTTGAGGTTGCGTTTTGTATTCTTTCACCTGTCCATCTGTTTGACGAACACGAACTGTACCTACCCAGGTGAATTCACCTACACTACCTGTTCCACCAGTGTAAGTTCCTTTTCCTTCTCTAACCGATAATTTATTTCCATTAACGGTAATATCAGGAGTTGATCTTGAATCACTCGCCGTTAAAAATACCTCCGCAGTGTAAGGCTGACCCTGAATCACATATGATGTTGGTGCAACCGCCACGGCTGCAAACTGATCCAGATTAACCTGTGCCTTATCCATGTTTCCGAACAACTTCTTCACCACTTCTGCTTCCGCATTTTTTGTATCGGCCTGTAGCTTGGTCAAAACTGTCATCGCTGCAGTTAGTGGCGTACCCTCACCAAAGTAGGTTGCCTGCCAGTTGCCTTTGCGCTTACGTTCAGGATCTTTAGCTTCGAGTGAGAAAGCCACTGTAGCACGATCTGCAGGATCAAGAAAAGAGATTAACTTCTCGCGAGTAGCATTGATTTTTACCTTTAATTTATCAGCTTCGCCTTTGTTAATCATGATATCCTGAGCAATGTCAAGGTTATCGCGGTTAACAAGGTCGCCTGTTTCAGGATTGATTCCATCACCGGCTACTGTAAATTGTTTTTTAATTCCTTCAATATAATTATTCAACTCATCAGCAGCGGCCTTAGCTTGTTGGGCTTTTTCATATATAGGCTGTGCACGAGCTGGCTCTTCTTTCAGCTTTGAATTTTCAAAGGCCGAAAAAAGTTGATTGATACTGGAGTTTACGTTGTTTTTTGAGGTATCCAAACTATCATTGATATTTTTGAATGCATCTAAAACAGTATCTGATACGTTTAAGGCCAGCATAGCCAACAATACCAAATACATGATATTGATCATCCGCTGCCTTGTTGTTTCTTTTCCGCCTGCCATGTTTTATGTAGCTTTTTCTTTAGATTAAAAACTAGACAAATTATAGACGTGGACCATTCATAGCCGATAGCATATTGCCGTAAATAGCATTTAGTGATGATAAGTTTTTAGCCAGCTTATTCACTTCTTCTTTAAACTGTTTCGAATCTTCCATTGATTCGTTGAAGTTTTGCATCGTTAGTGACAAGTTTGAATAAAATTTATTCATAGATTTTAAATGAGCGCTAGAATCTTGTAATTCTAATTCATAAACTGCATTTAAAGCAGATAAATTTTTAGCTAAATTGTTTACCTGATCATGGTAAGCCTGAGAATCTACATTGCTTTCGCCCATTGCTTTCAAATTAGCTGTTGCTTTTTCGAAAGATGCGCTTAAGTTGTCAAAACCAGCTGAGGCAGTTTTAACTTTGCTTGTAAATTCATTCGTTGCAGTTGAGGCATCAGCAACATTTGATATTGCAGCCACTTTATCACCAAAGGTGCGCAATCCTGTTCCTAAACTTTCAATTAATTCAGGACCAATTTTAGCATCACTTAACATTTTATCTAGTGCAGCGGTATTTGCGGGTGCTGCCACTGTTGCTACGGGTCTTGCAGAGGCCTGTGGCAACTCTCCTTTAAAGTCTTCTCTAAGTTCTGGATAAACCCTATCCCAAGCCGGTTCTGGCTCTGGCGGAAAGAATCCTGTTAAAAAGAATAGAATCGCTTCTATCCCAAGTCCTGCTCCAATCATGTAACTACCAAAAATTCCACCGATATGCAGAATCTTAAATAGAGCTCCAACGATTACAATACTTGCTCCCCATGAAATCGCTACGTGTAACCAGCCTGGTTGTTTTTTTGATGCCATAAAATTTGATGTTTTTCTTTAAGTTATAGTTTGTTTGGTTGAGTTTAATTTCTTAGATCAGTACCCGGATAAGATGATACACACCTAAAACCGATGTAGGATCTTTGGGTATCCTGGTATTCATAAGTTGAAACAGCATTCTGCAGGAAGTAGCCTGTATCTTTCCAAGAACCGCCTTTTACAACTTTTCTCTTTAGGTATTTGCTGTCATTCGGCCCCGCAACATAGGTGAAGTTAGGGTTCAAATCATGCAGCATTGGAGATGCACTCTTGTTATATGCTGTCAATGTCCATTCAGCAACATTACCAGACATATTGTAAAGGCCATAATCATTGGGAAAATATGATCTTACTCCTACGGTGTAAATCCCGCCATCGCTTGAATAATCTCCACGCCCTGGCTTAAAGTTAGCCTGTAAACAACCTTTTGTGTTTCTGATATATGGACCTCCCCATGGATATTTGGTTTTGGTATTTCCACCTCTGGCTGCATACTCGAACTCCGTTTCTGCAGGCAATCTATAATCGGATCTCGACCCAGAAGGCATTTTACGCGCTTGCGCTACGCCATCATACAAACGGGTTCTCCAATGTGAAAATGCCTTGGCTTGTTCCCAGCTGACACCAACGACTGGATAATCATCATAGGAAGGGTGATTATAATAGCCGCGAACCATGGGATCATTTTGGGAATAAGAATAATCTGTTTTCCAAACCATTGTATCGGGATAGATAGCGACATTATAGCGATCAATATAATCCTGACGTTTACTATTTGGATTTTTATGCCCTAAAGCTGCTTTATCCATGTTCAGCTCTGCATAATTGTATTCAAACTTACGCACGTCGAATTCTTTTCTGCCAGGCAATGCATCTAAGCCAGAATAATACATTCCATCAAGCTGAGAAGCCTGTGCACCTGCGCCCTTTTTACCCTTATTACGCCAAATGTTTGCACCGTTTGGTCCGACAGCTTTCCAGTTGATGTATTTTTCACCACCAAGTGCTTCCGCTGCTCCCTTGCCTTTTGGGTTCATCATAAACTGCTGAGGATTACCCATCATTGAAATGGCAATAGAATCCCTTACCCAGTTGGTAAACTGACGGTACTCTGCATTCGAAATTTCGGTTTGATCCATGAAGAATGCACTTATGGTTGTCATTCTGCTTGGTCCATTCTGTGAGAAGGTAATATCTTCATCAGAACCTCCAAGTGGGGTGTGTCCAGGTGGGATATAAACCATCCCCAAAGGAATCCTATTATTCTTAAATTTCCGGTTATAAGCACCCACTAGCTCACCTTGGCCACCGTGACCGCAACTCGCCAGTAATACAGTTATACCCACAATGGTTAGAAGGTAGATTTTCTTCATATTCTTTATAGTGTGCTACGCACGATTAGGAGCAATTTTATCAAAAATCACTACAATAATCAACAAATGCAAATAATTTGACTTAAATAGTTTGTACGTAGGCAAGTAATAGAAGATTTAAAGGGAATTAAGGTTGATTGACCGCAAACAGAAAATGCGTAACCAATTCATTAATTGAAGGTTACGCACTTATTATATTTGACTTCCACAGAATTTTGGTAGTCTTATTTGTTAGATATTTTAATATAATTTTCAATGGCCATGGTCATCGATGGCACACCAGGAGTGGGTGCAGCGATGTCAACAATCAAATCCATATCTACACAAGCCTTACTCGTATTGGTCCCGAAGGCTGCAATACGCGTGTTATTCTGCTTAAAATCGGGGAAGTTTTTAAATAACGACTGGATACTCGATGGGCTGAAAAAGGCAATCACATCATAGAATACTTCAGCTAAATCAGACAGATCACTTACTACAGTTCTAAAAAGCACGGCAGGGGTAAAATCATATCCACTTTTTTCTAAGAACTTCATGGTATCTTCCGTAGCTACATCAGAACATGGATACAAAAATTTCTCATTGGCATGCTTTTTTAACACTTCAGCGAGGTCTGCTGCAGTTTGCTTACCAAAAAATATCTTCCTTTTTCTATATTGGATGTATTTTTGAAGGTATAAAGCAATCGTTTCAGAAAGGCAAAAATACTTAAGATCAGCCGGAACATCATAGCGCATTTCTTCACAAATCCTGAAGAAGTGATCTGCGGCATTTCGGCTGGTAAAAATAACAGCCGTAAAATCAGCCAGATTAATTTTGTCTTTTCTAAAGTCTCTTGCAGGCACACCTTCCACGTGTATAAAAGACCTGAAATCAACTTTTAAATTATGTTTTTTCGCCAAATCGTAGTAAGGAGATTTTTCTGTTTCAGGTTTTGGTAATGTAACCAAAATACTTTTCACTTTGCGAATTCTAGAGTCGTTCTTTTCTTGCATTTTCCTTTTTCCTGCTACAATCCTATCGCTTTAATAAGTATTAAAATAGGACATATTTCGAGGGCGCAAAAGTACAGAATTAAATGCATTTTAGAAAACTTATTATTAGAAAGTATAGTAATGCCCGCCCTAATGAGCTGAAAGGCAAATATCACCCCTAAAAGCAAGTAAGCCAATGCAATATAAATCACACCATATTTTAACGGAGACAGTGCAAATGCGACTACTAGAGGGATGAAAAGTAGTGAAGCATTAAAATAGCTCAGGTATAAAATGGAAATATATTCACCCACTGGTTTCTGAACATTGAACAGGTATCCTATAAACCTTAAGATGATCAGTTTCAACGCATAAAACACAATGATTGTTAGTGATATGGTAAAGAAGAATTTAAATCCATGCTTTGCTTGGTACATATCATAATACTGCGCCACCAGGAAAAAAAACATGCCCAAAATAAATCCGAACTGGATAAATAACAACAAAAATGGCCAGGAACTAAACAGGTTATCTTCTTTATTGATATTATTTAAAATCCGGTTACTAAAAAAAGATTCTACAATAGCCGATAGCTGTTTTGAGAAAGCATTCTTAAGCACGGCAAAGATCACCAGCATGGCAAAAATAAACCCCAGCAAACCCACATTTCCTTTTGGAATCTGCTTACCTAGCTGGTATGGATTAGCCTTCTTTTTAAATTGTGAATATTTCTTTTGCCAGCCCAATAAATCAAGCTTTGGAAAAAGAAATGCCCTTTCCACACTATCCATCAGTGCATTTTTGTTAATTGCACTATCAGGCAACACCCAGGTATGACGGATAATAGAATCTGTAACTATTTTTTGCCTGGCCAGTGAAGCAGAATCAAGACGATACCGCTTGTATCTATATTGATTTACCACAACCACACTATCAGGAGCAACAGGAGTTTCTTGTGCAGAAACGCCACTGGCGAACCATATCAATGCGAATAGGACGTATGTAAATCTCTGCATGCAGTAAATTGAAACTTAAAGACGCAAAAGTAGCTGAATAATCATTGTTTACCTAGAGAAAATAAATGGTTTTAGAATATGCCGTATCTTTGTGCCTATGTCCGGTATCTACATTCATATTCCTTTTTGCAAAAAAGCCTGCCACTATTGCGATTTTCATTTCAGTACCTCGCTGAAATACGAAAATGAAATGGTAGATGCGATTTGCAAGGAAATTAAAATGAAAAAAGATCGGGCTTCCGGACAGATAGGAAGTATTTATTTAGGTGGCGGCACACCTTCTATCTTATCTCAGGCAGCATTGCAACAGATTTTCGATGCGGTAAATCATACTTTTTCGGTGGATTCTAATGCAGAGATTACTATTGAAGCAAATCCTGATGACTTAACGGCTGCTAAGCTCAAGGAACTTAGACAATTGCCGGTAAACAGGTTTAGCGTTGGGATCCAATCGTTTTACGATGAGGATTTAATTTGGATGAACCGCGCTCACCATGCAGATGAAGCACAAAATTGTATCAGGAGAAGTCAGGATGCTGGCTTTGAAAATTTAAGCCTCGATCTGATTTATGGCTATCCCCTATTAACAGATTCCAAATGGTTGAGCAATATTGAAAAAACCATTAAACTCGAAGTGCCGCATGTTTCAGCGTATGCCCTTACAGTAGAGGCAAAAACGGCCTTGGCGCATGCCATTAGAAATAAAAAACAGGTCCCGGTAAGTGATAGCCAGAGCGCAGCGCAATTTGTTATCCTTATGAAGCAACTTACGGCAGCCGGCTTTGAGCATTACGAAATTTCGAACCTGGCCAAGCCTGGCTGTTATGCGGTGCACAATACTAATTATTGGCGCGGCGTAGATTATGTTGGAATCGGGCCATCTGCACATGGCTTCGATGGACAGAACCGATATATGAATCCAGCAAATAATGCGCAATACATGCAAGTATTGGGGGAAAATAAACTGCCGGAAATAGTGGAAGAATTATCATTAAATGACAGGTTTAATGAATATGTAATGACTTCATTAAGAACGATGTGGGGCACAGATTTAAAAAAAATAAAAACTGATTTTGGACCAGATTTTTTAAAGGAAACCAATCATAATCTCAAAGCTTTTAAAGACAAAGACTGGCTGATTATTGAGAATGATCAAATTAAACTAAGTGAAAGTGGTAAACTTTTTGCTGATCACATCGCCTCAGAATTGTTTATAGTAGGAAATGAATGAAAGCAGGAGCAATTTTACGAGTTCGAACAACATCTACTTATTCGAAACTTAATCATTTCAAAAATAATTAAAGATATATGTCTAAGATTGTATGGATTACGGGTGCATCATCCGGTATTGGTGAAGCCTTGGTTTATGAACATTTTAAAGCCGGAGATAAACTAATCATTTCTTCCCGGAACCGCGATGAGCTCTTTAGGGTGAAAGGCAATTGCCAAAATTCTTTTAATGTGCATGTTTTACCATTGGATTTAAGTGAAACAGAAACTTTAACAGAAAAAGCAGCAGACGCGATTCGGATTTTTGGGAGCATAGACTTATTAATTAATTCTGGAGGATTAAGTCAGCGTGCCTTGGCCTTAGCGACTGATCTAAATACCGAGCAGCAAATCATGAACACCAACTTCTGGGGAACTGTGATCCTTAGCAAGGCGGTGTTGCCCGTAATGATTAAAAATGGCGGAGGACAAATTGTAGTGATCAGCAGTTTACTTGGGAAATTTGGCACCCAGCTTAGGTCTGCATACGCTGCGTCTAAACATGCATTACATGGATATTTTGATTCTTTAAGATCAGAAATATATGATCAGAACATAAGCATTACCCTTGTTTGCCCAGGGTTTATTAAAACAAACGTTTCTGTTAACGCCTTAACAGCGAATGGCAATAGCAATGGAACGATGGATGATGCACAAGCAAACGGAATGAGTGCTGAAGCATGTGCAAAACAGATTCTAACAGCTGTAAAATTAAAAAAAGAAGAGGTTTACATCGGTGGAAAAGAAACAAAGGCTATCTTCCTTAAACGCTTTTTCCCCAGCTACTTTTCTAAAAAGATTAGATTAACAAAAGTAACATAGTCTAACTTTCAATCATATTACCACAGCCCGATCCATCTTAAACATGCATCGGGCTTCTTGCTTTTATCGCCAAAGATTCGATCGAAATGGCCTTCCTCAAAAATCCAAACAAAACAAAAAAAGACAATTTACCGAAAGATGAATAATTTTAAATACTTAATTATCAGTAATTTGAATCTATTTTGAAATTCTAAAAAACCAAGCATTGGTAAGGCAACGTAAATGAAAGCAAATAACAAATACCTAAAAATTAGAAACAATGAAAAAATTAATCTTATCGGCATTTGCCGTATTCACAATGGCGGTTACCACTCAAGTTTATGCTCAAAAAAACCCAATGGTTGGTGGTGCTGAAATGTATGCAACAAAAGATATCGTTGATAACGCGGTAAATTCTAAAGATCACACTACACTGGTTGCAGCGGTTAAAGCAGCTGGATTGGTAGAGACTTTGAAAAGCGCTGGTCCATTTACAGTTTTCGCACCAACAAATGCAGCATTTGATAAACTTCCTGCAGGAACTGTAGCGACTTTAGTAAAACCAGAAAACAAAGCTACATTAACTAAAATTTTAACCTACCACGTAGTTGCAGGTAAATTAGATAGCAAAGCAATTGCAGCAGCAATTAAAGCTGGTGGTGGTAAAGCAGAATTAACTACTGTAGAAGGCGGTAAACTTACTGCATCAATGCAAGGAAAAAAATTAATCCTAACAGATGCAAAAGGTGGAACAAGCACAGTAACAATTGCTAACGTGAATCAAAAAAATGGTGTTATCCATGTTATTGATAGCGTTTTAATGCCTAACTAAGCCATAGTTTTCAATCAATTTAAATAATGCATTTACTACGGTGAATGCATTATTTTTTTAACTCTTTTCTGTTTAACTAAAGCATTCTTTTTTAAGATATATCAAGTCCCTGTTGATTTTTAATCTAACGTCCTTACTTACTCGTGAGGGCGTTTAATTTTTTAATTGATTGTAGCTGCATGCATTTGTCACCTGTTTTTCAGGTTTTTGATTTTTAGATAGGCTAAACAATTTACTACGTAATTTTACAGATCAATTTACAAATACCAAAGAAGTGCCAAAATTGGAAACAAATTTCCTGCTTAGTCATCGATCATTTAACCCTTAACACATGCATCCTAATATTCTGAAAATTCAGGAAAACATTGAGCCGCTTAGGCAGCAAATCATCAATCATCGCGTATACACTGCGATTAATGAGTTAGAAGATTTGCAAATCTTTATGGAACATCATGTCTATGCTGTATGGGATTTCATGTCACTTCTTAAATCGTTGCAAATTAACTTAACCTGCACTACCCTACCATGGTTTCCTGTGGGTGATGCCCTTACCCGACAGCTCATCAATGAGATTGTAGCAGGAGAGGAAAGTGATGTAGATGCAGACGGAAACATCAAAAGCCACTTCGAATTATATCTGGATGCCATGCTGCAGTGTGGCGCCAACGTGGAACCCATTAATAACTTCTTAACTTCAATAAAGAAAGGCAGAGATTTCGAAATGGCATTTGAGTTAGCTAAAGTTCCACAGGCGGCCAGGGCTTTTGTAAAAGCAACGTTCGAGACCATTAGTAGCGGAAAAACTCATCTTCAGGCCGCCAGTTTCACCTTTGGCCGCGAAGATTTAATTCCGAACATGTTTTTTAGCATGGTAAATGATTTAAACAGTGCAAATCCGGAACAAGTTTCTATTTTTAAATATTACCTGGAACGTCATATTGAAGTAGATGGTGATCATCACAGTCACCTGGCTTTATCAATGACAGAAAAATTGTGTGAAAAGGATGAGCAGTTTTGGAAAGCGGCTGAAGAAACAACTAAAATCGCATTACAGAAACGCATTGATTTATGGGATGCAGCCTACGCTGAGATTGTAAAAAGCAAAATTCTGGCTTAAAAACAAGAAATTGTTAAGAAGCTGTCAAGTGGTGATTACGTGAATTTAGTCACATTTAGTGGACAATATCCTTTTTGTAAAATAAAATTTACACTTTTGTTGTTCGGGACAAATAACCGATTTTAAACGCATGAGTTTCATTCTAAAACCTGTTGATATCGTTGAGAGTATTACTCCAGAGGATTTCAAAAAAAATTATTTGAAAACGAAACGTCCGCTTGTAATTAAGGGCCTAACCAAAGACTGGCCGGCAAGAGAAAAATGGACAACAGAATATTTAAAAAAGATTGGTGGTGAACTGGAAGTTCCATTATATGATAACTCCAAAGCTGATCCGTCTAAACCAATTAATGCGGCAACTGCTCATATGAAGTTTGGCGATTATCTTGACCTGATTAAACGTGAACCAACTGAGTTGCGGATTTTTTTCTTCAACTTATTTAAAAAAGTCCCCAGTTTAATCAATGATATAAAAATTCCTAAAGATTTAATGGGTGGCTTTATCGAAAGTATGCCAGCCATGTTTTTTGGGGGATCTAACTCGGTCACCTTCTTGCACTACGATATAGATTTACCCCATATTTTTCATACCCATTTTGGTGGCAGAAAACACATCGTACTTTTTGATAACAAATGGAAAGATCGTTTGTACTGCCTTCCAAATGCCACTTATGCTCTAGAAGATTATCAGGTGGACAATCCTGATTTTGAAAAATTTCCCGCATTAAAAGGCATTGAAGGGTATGAGGTTTTTTTAGAGCATGGGGATACGCTATTTATGCCAACAGGAATGTGGCACTGGATGAAATATCTCGATGGCTCATTTTCACTCAGCCTTCGTGCATGGGACCAGTCCATCACCCGAAAAGTAGCAAGTGTTTGGAGCCTTTTTACTCATGGCGCAATTGACAGCTTGATAAAAATGACCTTCAAAGAAAAATATGCCCATTGGAGAGAGAAAAAAGCAGTAAAAATTGCCGAACGAGCATTAGCAAAAGGCAAACCTTAAGATTTATAAGACTATAACAAAAGCGGGATTTCGAAGAGGTTCCGCTTTTGTTATATGAATAAGGAAGATTTTAAATCATTTACATTCAAAGCTTATTGATCGTTTGCTCACAATTACTACCTTTAAAATGATCAGACAAATAATGAGGTAATGGAAAACACACTCACTGAAAAAGAAAAAATGCTTGCGGGTAAAGCTTATCAGGCTGGAGACGCTATCTTATCAAAAGAAAGGTTAAAGGCCAGGGAAATCACTTTCGAATTCAATAACCTCGCCCCAAAATTTATCAAACAACGCAAAGAATTACTCAAAAGGCTCTTCGGAAAAACAGAGAAAATGTTTTATGTAGAACCACCATTCCGCTGCGATTATGGTTACAATATTGAAATCGGCCATAACTTTTACGCCAACTTCAACCTGGTTATTTTAGACTGCGCAAAGGTTTCTATCGGCAACAGTGTATTCATTGCACCGAATGTCTCTATCTATACAGCAGGCCACCCCATCCATGCACACCTGCGCGATCAGGAATTTGAATGGGCACAGGAAATAACCATTGGCGATAGTGTTTGGATTGGCGGAAATGTAGTGATCAATCCTGGCGTGAAAATAGGATCGAATGTAGTCATCGGTTCGGGAAGTATTGTAACCAGAGACATACCCGACAATGTTTTTGCTGCCGGGAACCCGTGCAGGGTAATTCGTTTATTAACTGATGAAGACAAAGATTATTATTATAAGGATTTTAAACTTGGAGAATAGCATTTTAAATTTCGATTGGGGTAAACATTGCGAAGTAACTTTAATCGAAATTTTGATTTAATTAACTACTATGGTCTACTATTACTTTCCATTCTCCTTTCAATTTTTTAAATAATAAGGTGAAGTAGCCTTTTGGCTCATCTTTATCTCTCTTCAAATGCCAGCTTCCTAAAACGAAAGCCACATCTCTGTTCAAAAAGTCAACCTTTTTAATCCCAAAGGTAAGCTGCCCCATTCCTGCGGCTCCCTGATAAGTCTTTTTATAATTGTCAAGCGTTTTTTGCCAGCCATAAGTTGGCCCTCTGCTACCAACAAAAAGAAGGCTATCACTTTTGAGGTAACCCTGCATAAAAGCTTCCAAATCGCCTTTATTCCAGGCCTGCCGCTGGGTTTCCAATACTTTTAAAATAGCTTGTTTATCTGCTGGCGTTTGCGCTGTAGCACAAATACTAATGATGGAAAAAAGAACAACGAATAGGGATTTGATCATGTGCGTAAGGTTTTTGAAAAATTTAAATATCCCTAAAATAAGAAAAGCATTTGAAAATGTTAAGGTGCTTAATCAACGAATAAGCATTTTGATTGATATTACTTCGTGTAAAAAATCAAATTACATCGTCAATTTGTAGTTGATTATTTCGCAAATTACTACATTGCGAGATCAAAAGTTAAACTATGAAAAAATCAGTTATTGCCATTGGCGAAATACTATGGGATGTTTTTCCAGAAGGAAAAAAAGCAGGCGGATCATCAATGAATGTAGCTTTGAACCTTCATAAACAAAACATTAACAGCCATTTCATTAGCGCCATTGGTAATGATGCAAATGGCCGGGAACTCATAGATTTCCTCAGTTCGAAAGGATATCCTACAAATTTAATTCAAACACAACCTACGCTCCCAACAAGTACAGTTGAGGTAAAACTAGATGAACAGCATCAGGCAACTTATACCATTGTTGAACCCGTTGCCTGGGATGCGATTACCTTAACTGATGAACTCACAGAAGCTGTTAAAGAAGCTGATGCCTTGGTATATTGCAGTTTGACCTGTAGAAACGAAAAAAGCAAAAACACCATCCTTACTTTATTAAAACATGCCAAAATCAAAATATTTGACATTAATCTTCGTCCACCGTTTTATAACATGGAGACGTTAAAAACACTATTAGCAGAAGCCAATATCCTGAAAGTGAATGAGCACGAATTGATTTACCTGAAAAATGAATTGATATTAACGGGCAACACGGATGAACAGTTATTGAAGCAAATTAGTCAGCGCTTCAACATCGACATGATCTGTTTAACCGTTGGCGAGAAAGGCGCTTATGTTTTGCAAAATGGCCGATTATATCACCACAAAGGTTATCCTGTTAAAGTCGCGGACACCGTTGGCGCAGGTGATTCATTCCTTGCCACTTTTATTTCAAGCTATTTAAACGGCTACCCTATTGATACCGTTTTAGACAGGGCTTGCAAGGTTGGCGCTTTCGTAGCTTCACAACATGGTGCAAACCCTGATTATGGAAATGAGGTTTTCCGTTAACAATTAAAACAGTTTTTAGAAATCTACAGCTTTATTAGTTAACCAACCTAAACGTTTCGGCATTTATTTAAAAACAACTTCTGTAGCGCCGTAGCCAAACTTTTCTTTTCTGGCGTCCATATAGGTTTTGATATTCGGGTTTTTACTGATGAGCTTATGAATCTTATCTCTCAGCGTTCCATTTCCAGACCCATGGATAAAGATCATTTTATCAAAGTGATGGACAATGGCCGCATCAAGCGCATTCTGAAAATAGCTTAACTGAATTTGCAGGATTTCATCAGCTTCCAGAAAATGATGATCATCCCTGAGCTTTTCAATGTGCAAATCAATTTCCCTTGCAGGAGCAGCTACGGTTTTCTTCTCTGCCGGAGATTTAAAGAAACTTTCCTTCAATTTCTGAGCATCGATAGTAACGGGTACCAAATCATCCAGACGAATTAACCAGCCTTTTTTAGCTACCGGCAATTCCTTTTGCTCAGAAGAGAAATCTTTCGCCCTGAACTTTTTGCGAATCACTATCGGATCAACAGGTTTAGTATCTGTTTTTCCCGCTGCTAAAATCTGGAAAGTAAATTCAGGCCAAAGGTCTAGATCGGCCAGAGAGGCCGAATAAACCAAACCTGACTGATAACTTTCTATCACACCGTGAAAGATACCAGCATATTTCTCCTTTTTTTCTGTTGTCAAACTTACCAGAAGAACACTTGGTGATTGATTTAACAGGTAAAAGTGAACAACATTCCCAGCCTTATTATCCGTAGCTACGGCAACATAAATGCCATTCTCAATTTTATTAACAGAGGGCACATTTACATGAACTGGCTTTGGAGCATCTTGCTCTTCTGCAACTACGCCATGCCCATGCACAGAAGTTAAATTACTAATGGCAACTGGAATTTCAAAACCATCTTCATCGGTTACACCCAATGTTTGCGCATCGATAATCTTCGTTACATAACCCTCACGTTTTTCATCAACAAAACGAACAAAATCTCCTAATTTGAATTTCATATCTATTCCCACCCCCCTTTAAAGGGGCTTTTAACTTTCTATAGTTTATAACAAAACGTTATTTTTTCTTTTGCACCTTGGCTTTTCACTCCCTCATCTAGGGGCCGAAGACTAATGCCGAGTATCGTTACCGTGGTAAATGCTAAGGTAGCTTTCATACCTCGATATGGCAATTTCATCATTATTTACAGCTTCAATCACTGCACAGCCAGGTTCATTTACATGCCTGCAATTGTTAAAACGACACTCGTGAGAAGTTTTGAAGATTTCCCGGAAGAAGTGGCCCAGCTCCTCTTTGTCGATATCAATTACGCCCAATTCTCTAATTCCCGGCGTGTCTACAATGAAGCCGCCTTGTGGCAGTTCAAACATCTCAGCAAACGTAGTGGTATGCTGTCCCTTATCACTCCAATCAGAAACTTCTCCCGTACGCAAATCGCGGTCTGGCAATAAGGCATTGATGAGACTTGATTTCCCAACACCAGAGTGACCAGAAATTAAGGTAATCTTATCGGTAATCAAATCCTGTAGCACCGGGATATTAATCCCTTTTAAAGCAGAAACTTCGTAAGTTGCATAGCCAATGTTTTCGTAAATATCTTTGAACTCCTGTAAAATTTCCAGCCCTTCCTTACTAAACAAATCAAGCTTATTAAATACGAGTACGGCGGGCACATCATAAGCCTCTGCAGTAACTAAAAACCGGTCTATAAAACCGAGTGAAGTTCTGGGCGAGGCAAGCGTTACCACCAGGATTGCCATATCCAGGTTTGCGGCTAAAATCTGCGCCTGCTTACTTAGGTTAATAGATTTGCGGATAATGTAATTTTTCCTGGGTAGCAGTTCATTTATAATTCCCTGATTGCTGCCAGGTTCCAGATCAAACTTTACCCTGTCGCCAACAGCGATGGGGTTAGTTGTTTTAATCCCTTTCATCCTGAATTTGCCTACAATGCGGCAGTCGTAACGTTCGCCGCCGTCGGCCAACACGCTATACCAGCTTCCCGTAGATTTTATAACTAAACCTTGCATATATTAGTACAAAGGTAAGAATATGATTCCACTGATTTAAGACGATTGCCGTGATTGTTTTGTAATTAACCATTGAACAATTTGGAAAGCTAAACCTGAATTTCAGTAGAATGTTAATCCTACTGTTCACTTTACGCCTTCAAATAGTAAAACCGGAAGGCATGCTCATTACCATCAGGTTTAACGACAAGGGTTTTTGCATGAAAGTCGAATCTTTCTAAAGCCAGCATTAACGATAATTACAGTTGATGGTTGAACTGGTAATTTCATGAATAATAAACTATATTCGTCGAAAATCTATCTCATGGAAAACTTCAAAATTATTGGCATCTCAGTAGAAACGAGTAACCAAAATAACCAGGCCGCTACAGATTTAGGTCAACTTTGGGGAAGATTTTACAACGAACAAATATCCAGACTAATCCAAAATAAGGAAAGTGAAGATGTATATGCTATCTACACGGATTACGAAAGCGATTATACTGGCGGGTATACCACTATTATTGGACATCGAGTTACTTCGCTAGCTAATATCCCGGAAGGATTGGTTGGTAAAGAGATTGTGAACGAAAAGCTCTTAAGATATATCGCTAAAGGTGAAATGCCAAACGCGGTAGTAGCAACCTGGCAAGAAATCTGGGCCAACAACATCGCATTATACCGAACCTATAACGCCGATTTTGAAGTTTATGGAGAAAAATCTCAGCAAGGTAAAGATTCGGAAGTGGAGATTTATATCGGGGTAAGGTCGTAAACTATATTCTCTCGAGATATGGTTTCAGCCTTTTAAGCTCCTTTCTTGAAAATTCATTCTTTATGGTGATGGTAACAATACCATTGGCGCCCCTAGCGCCATAAATAGCCGTAGCCTTTGTATCTTTTAGCACACTAATTGATTCGATTGTATTTGTATTAATTGCCTTTGTATATTCATTTTTTAGCATAAAAGTTTTATTTTTAAATACCAGTAGCCAGAGTGGTGGCAGACCCTTTGGAGTTACCGCACAATCCAGTGTTATGCGAACGTTTTTTTGAGAATAGGCAGCAGCGTTTATGGCAATTAAAATCAAAGTAAAAAAAAATATTTTCATGGGATTCGTTTTTTAATAAGATTCTAAATCAACCAGAATTCCATATCCATTTTTGATATTGTTTTTAAACACACATTTCTCAACCTACAAATTAAAGCACAATTTAGATGAATCTGAACGATATTGTTCAGATCATAACGAAACTGGAAATCATTAAAACATAATGTCCGTTCAAAAACCATCTTGGTTTTTAGTTAAAACAATATCTTTATTTCATAGGCTTTAACGTTTTATTAAAATATTTTCAAATAAAATTTAAAATTGTTTGCATTTAAGAAAAATAATCTGCTACTTTACGGTGTACAAAATACACTAGTAGCAATGATTTTTAACACTTCGATTATTACAACGATTATTATTACCACCGGGATAAACCAGCGGGGCTAATTTGTTGTAAATTGAATTAACATACAAAACACAGAAAGCGTCCCGATACAAATCGGGACGCTTTTTTTTTTAAACCCAAACCACTGAATACTGCACTAAACCAAAACAATTAACAGCAAAAGTGCAGCTTTCACTAAAACCAGAACTAATGAAAGTACTTAAATTCGGCGGCACATCCGTAGGTTCGGCCGAGAACATTAAAACACTACTAAACATAGTAGCCAAAGAAAAATTACAAAGCAATCCGGTAGTTGTATTATCGGCAATGAGTGGTGTAACTAACCTCCTGACTGATATGGCCGAAAGGGCCGAGCGTGGAGAGAATTACGACGCATCTTTAAAGGAAATTGAAGCCAAACACTTCGCAGTAATCCGTTCGCTGCTCCCTGCAGCCGCACAAAACCCGGTGTTTACGCGTCTAAAAATTTTCTTCAACGAGTTAGAAGATTTATTACAGGCCGTAACTAATCTTCGCGAATTAAGTGCACAAACAAAAGATCAGATTTTGAGCTACGGTGAACGTTGCTCTTCTTTCATGATTGCCCATATTGCTTCACAACAGTTTTCTGAGGCATTATATGTTAATGGTTCTGAACTCATAAAAACCGACAGTAATTTTGGCCAGGCCAAGGTAGATACCGAATTAACAGAAATCCTGATCAATGATTTTTATCAGGCAAAGAAAGATAAAGTACTTTTTGTTACCGGCTTTATTGCCAGTAATGCATCAGGAAGGGTAACTACACTAGGTCGCGGAGGATCTGATTATACCGCAGCAGTTTGGGGCTCTGCGCTAAATACAGAAGAGATCGAAATATGGACAGATGTAAACGGGATGATGACTGCAGATCCGCGTATTGTTAAAAAAGCTTTCTCCTTACCCGAACTGAGTTATACCGAAGCAATGGAATTGAGTTATTTTGGTGCAAAAGTGATCTATCCACCAACGATGATCCCTGCTTTCATGAAGAAAATTCCGATTGTAATCAAAAATACTTTCCAGCCAGATTTCAGTGGGACTTATATCAAGAGCGATGTAAAAACATCGAGCTTGCCGATTAAAGGCATTTCTTCAATTGATCACATCAGCATCATTAACCTTACCGGAAGCGGAATGGTTGGAAAGGCCGGCTTTAGTGGACGGTTATTTTCTCTGCTTTCCAGGGAGCAAATCAATGTAGTGCTGATCACTCAATCTTCATCAGAACACAGCATCACCTTCGCTGTTAAACCAACTGATGCTGGCCAGGCCATCGTCTTAATAAAGAAAGAATTTGAACTGGAACTTGATGCCAATAAACTGGCCTTACCAGAGGTTGAAAATAACCTGGCCGTATTGGCGATAGTTGGCGAAAACATGAAACGTACGCCAGGCATGAGTGGCCGTTTGTTTGGCGCACTTGGTCGTAATGGAATTAATGTAAGGGCAATTGCACAAGGTTCTTCAGAATATAACATTTCCGTAATCATCAGCAAAGATGATCTATCAAAAGCTGTAAACGCTGTACACGATGCTTTCTTTACGGATCTGAAAAGGACACTTAACATCTTTTGCCTTGGCACAGGAAATATCGGAAAAACATTATTTAACCAACTGAAAGAACAAATGCCTTTCCTCGCAGAGAATAATGATTTACAAGTAAAGGTGACCGGCATTTGCAACACCCGCAAAATGGTTTTCAATGCAGATGGTTTATCCCTGGATAATTGGGAGAACGACCTGAATGAAAACGGAGAGCAAGCTGATCTGGTAAGTTTCGTAGCGAAAATGAAAGCCATGAATTTACCAAACTGTGTTTTTGTAGACAACACCGCAGCAGAAACCCCTATCGAATTTTATCAGGGTATTTTTGAAAGCAGCATCTCTGTGGTTACCTGCAACAAGAAAGGCAACTCAGCAGATTACGCACAATACAAATCATTTAAAGATACTGCCCGCAAGTTTGGTGTAGATTTTTATTATGAAACAAATGTGGGCGCAGGTTTGCCGATCATCCGTACGCTAAAAGAATTGATGATGAGTGGGGATAAAGTTGCCCGTATCGAGGCCATCCTGTCGGGAACAATCTCTTATATTTTTAATAATTTTAAAGGTGCGGCCGGGTTTTATGAAACCGTAAAAGAGGCGCAGGAATTGGGATATACAGAACCCGATCCCAGAGATGACTTAAACGGCAAAGATTTTATGCGTAAGATGTTAATCTTAGCGCGTGATGCTGGTTATCCTTTGGAAGCAGCTGACGTAAAAATTGATAATATTTTACCCGAGGCATGCTTGAATGCAACCTCTGTGGAAGATTTTTATAGCGAATTGAAAGCAAATGCAGCTTACTTTGAAGATTTAAAGAATAAAGCCGCTAATGATGGCAAAGTGTTGCGTTACATCGGAAAACTGGAAGATGGCAATGTAGAAATCAGCCTGCAAATGGTCGATGATAGCCATCCTTTCTATATGCTTTCTGGCAGCGACAATATCATCTCATTCACCACAGATCGGTATAAATCCCGCCCGTTGGTGGTAAAAGGACCTGGCGCCGGAGCAGAAGTTACTGCGGCTGGTGTTTTTGCTGATATCATCAACGTTGGAACGCTAACACCTTAGTCCATCTGAAGAGAATTAAAGCCTAAGGGGCAATATCAGACTATTCATACCCTAGTGTTCTCAGCTAGGAATAAAAAAACAAAATACCTCGGGTTGAAATCCGAAGCAAAACGGCAATATAAAAGATATAAAATGTCAAATAACAATTTAAACCCTGCCGAGGGCCTAACAATCAGTACTAAACAAGCAACGGCTCCGTCAGCAGATTTTGGTGTGATCCGCGTTTTTGCGCCTGCAACCGTTGCCAATGTGGTATGCGGTTTCGATGTCTTGGGTTTTGCTGTAAATGAACCTGGTGACGAAGTTGAAATGCGTTTAACTACTACGCCGGGTGTCGTGATTAAAACTATCACAGGCGATGATGGTCGTTTACCATTAGATGCTGAAAAAAACACAGTGAGCGCCAGTGTTCAACATTATTTGCAACATGTAAACAGATTAGATGTTGGTGTAGAAATCGATTTGCACAAAAAAATGCCCATTGGAAGCGGCTTGGGATCAAGCTCGGCAAGCACAGTGGCCGGTCTATTTGCCATCAATAAATTGATGGGCGATCTGCTTACTCCAACCGAACTGGTTCCTTTCGCCATGAAAGGAGAAGAACTTGCCTGTGGTTATGGACATGCAGATAATGTTGCCCCTGCTATTTTAGGGGGATTTGTTTTGGTAAGAAGTTACGAACCCCTTGATGTAATTTCGTTGCCAACGCCTGCCGGAATGTATGCCGCTATAGTTTATCCAGAAGTTGATGTACCAACTAAAGATGCCAGGCAAATGATTCGCAGCAAAGTTTTGCTTAAAGATGCAGTAACCCAATGGGGAAATGTGGCAGGTTTGGTGAGCGGATTATTTATGAATGATTTCGATTTAATTGGCAGAAGTATGAAGGATGTGCTGGTAGAGCCCACCCGTTCCATCCTAATTCCTGGCTTTGAAGAAATGAGGGTCATTGCCATGGAGAACGGCGCGATCGGTTTCGGAATTTCAGGCTCAGGCCCGTCTGTATTTGCACTAACCAAAGACGAAGAAACAGCGAAAAGAATTACTAAAGCACAGCAACAACATTTGCATAAAATTAACATCAATAGTAAGGCTTACGTTTCCTCGGTTAACGCCGAAGGACCGAGAGTAATTTGAGACAGTTGGTTGACTAGGCTAGTTGACAAATAAAACCTAGCCTTCCTACTTTCAATTTGTCTTTGATAATCGTTAAGAAAATAGAAATTAATTGAGGATGAAAAGGTAGCAACGCTTTTAATGCTGAGCGATCAAGTCTTCCATCCCATTAAGCCAAAACCATCGAACCATGATTTTATATTCGACTAATAATAAAGATTTACGCGTTTCTTTCAAAGAAGCAGTTTTTAACAGCATGCCACAAGACAAAGGCTTATATATGCCCGTTGAAATTCCTCAGCTGGACGCAGACTTTATTCAAAACATCGCGCAGTATTCTTTAGCAGAAATTGCTTACAAAGTGGCTTCCACACTTCTTAAGGACGAAATCCCCGCAGCAGATTTACAGGCACTGATTGATGAGGCGATCAACTTTGAGGCACCTGCAATACAACTAGATGATCAAACATTTGTGCTCGAACTCTTCCACGGACCATCGCTCGCCTTTAAAGATTTTGGTGCCCGTTTTATGAGCCGTGTAATGGCTTACTTTTTAAAAGATGGCGAACAACTTTTAGACGTGCTGGTAGCCACCTCTGGCGATACTGGTGGCGCAGTGGCGTTGGGCTTTTTGGGTGTACCAAATACCCGGGTTACCATTCTTTATCCCGAAGGGAAAGTAAGTCCTATCCAGGAATTACAACTCACTACCAATGGAAGTAACATCAGGGCCGTTGAAGTGAAAGGTACTTTTGATGATTGCCAGGCATTGGTGAAACAAGCTTTCGCTGATGACGAACTTAACGCCAAATTTCGCTTGACTTCTGCTAACTCAATCAATATTTCGAGGCTTATCCCGCAAACCTTTTACTATTTCAATACCTATGCTCAATTGAAAAAACGAGGCTTGAGTGAGGTGATCTTTGCGGTACCAAGCGGAAATTTCGGTAACATTGGAGCGGGACTTTTGGCTTACAAACTAGGGCTACCTGTGAAGAAATTTATCGCTGCAACCAATATTAACGATACCGTTCCACGTTTTCTGGAAAGTGGTATTTATCAAACTCGACCATCTTCCCAAACCTATTCTAATGCAATGGATGTTGGTGCACCAAGTAACTGGATTCGCATCATGGATTTATTTGATCAGAATGTTGATCAATTAAAAGAAGTGGTTACCTCTTATCGTTTTACTGATGAGGAGACATTACAAGGCATTAAAACCTTAGATCAGAAACTAAATTACGTTGCTTGCCCGCACACGGCGATTGCTTATCTGGCTGTAGAAAAATACCGGGAAGAAAACCCTGCCGACGAGAGTGCAGCGGTATTCTTATCCACAGCACATGCCTGTAAGTTCCCAGACATTTTCCCTTCGGATATTGCAGCTAAAATCGATATCCCCGCACAGGTGACCGCGCTAGAAAGCCTGCCTAAACATGCAGATCAGTTGGAAGCAGATTTTGAAGGCTTTAAAAACTACCTGCTGAACAAAGCATAAACACTATAACCTGTACCAAAAAAGGCCGGGAAATTTTCCGACCTTTTTTGGTAAATAAAAATCCTATTAATGTCCACCTTTTACGCTGGTCTGCTCAATTCCCTTTAAATGTTTTGCGCAATAAATACCGAAATACAAAATAAACAGGTAACACACCAAGGGTAAAATAAAGGAGTGATGCACGCCAATCTGATCGGCTACTGCGCCTTGTATTAAAGGAAGAATTGCTCCTCCTAAAATAGCCATGACCAGTAATGACGATCCCTGACTGGTATAAACACCAAGTTTTGCAATGGAAAGGGTGTAAATGTTGGAAAACATAATGGAATTAAAAATGCCAATTCCAAGAACGCTATACATTGCCAGTTCACCTTTGTTGACCATAACGGAAATTAGTAATAGGACATTGATCGTCGAAAAGATCGCTAGCGTTCTGGCTGGAGCTGATTTCCCTACCAGGAAGCCGATAAAGTTTAATGCAATAAAAACCAGGAAGAAACTGATCTGTGCAAATGTTAAATCAACAATACCATAAATAAGGGCGAACACTAAAATAGCGGTACCCAACATATAAACGACTTTTTTCCCCTGACTTAAAGAGTGATTCAGCGAGATGGAGCCAACAAAACGGCCAATCATGGCACCTCCCCAATATAATGAAAGATAGTTTTTGCTCACGGCTTCCTCCAATCCGCTGATTTCCGGAAGGTGAAGGAAACTGATAATGAAACTACCTACGGCTACTTCAGCACCAACATAACAGAAAAGAGCAACGATTCCTCTCGTTAAATGAGGGAATTTCAACACGCCTAAGCCTTTTGCCTGCTCTTCTTCTTCTGGTTTGAAAGATGGCAATTTCACATAGAAGATCAGAAGGCCAACTAATAGTAAAATGGCTCCGAATATTAAATACGGAATCCGTGTTGCAGAGGCGCTAAAGCTTCCATCAGCTTCGGAGAAAAACTCGAAAATCAAATGTCCACCTAAAATAGGTGCGATAGTAGTACCAAAAGCATTGAAAGCCTGCGTTAAATTCAATCGGCTGGAAGCACTATCTTCCGGGCCCAATAGAGAAACATAGGCATTTGCAGTAATCTGCAATACGGTAAACCCTAACCCTAGAACAAATAAGGCGCCTAAGAATAAAGGATATATAGAATAGGTTGCTGCCGGGAAAAATAACACACAACCCACTGCGGCGAGTACAATACCAAAAAGAATCCCTTTCTTATAACCGACTTTATTAATCGGATCACCTTTGGTGTAAGAAATTAAAAAGTAAATAAGCGACCCGACAAAATAAGCTCCGAAGAAACTAAATTGCACCAGCATCGATTCAAAAAAAGTAAGCTTAAACAGCTGCTTTAAATATGGAATCAAAATATCATTCATGCAGGTGATAAATCCCCACATAAAGAACAAAAGCGTAATGGTGATGAGTGGAACGAGGTAACTCGATTTAGGTTTGGTTTCGGAAAATTTGGTATTCATTGTGTATATAAGAAGTAAATAACTTAGTGTGCAGGCACTATAAATAGCTACCAGAGCTTAATTTATCAAAGAAACGGAATTTTCAATTTTTAAAATGTTCTATCATACAAATGGTACAACAGTCATCATGACGCATATAAATCGCCCGAAGAAGCCGAAAAAACTCACAGTCAATAACTTATAGTAAATCGATTTACAAATACTACTATAAAGGGCAAAAGTGAATAATAAAAAAATGACTTTAATATTTCATACGCGCGATGATATAGGGGTAATGTAGGTCACGAAATAGAAAAGGCTGGATCATATCCAGCCTCACAATCAGTTTCTACTTGGCACTTCGGGATTTTAATGACTGAATTTCCTGCTTCAGCGCATCAATTTGTTGTTGCTGCTCTTTGATACTTCCTACCAGTAATGGGATTAAACTTTCATAGTCTACCTTAGTAAGCGTGGCTGAGCGGTAAGCATTTTTACCCGCAGCATAGTCTTTCGCTTGTACGGTTACGATTTCAGGTACAGCTGATTTCGCTTCAGTTCCAATAAAACCATACTGCTGTTTTGGAGAGATTTTCAGTTTTTCTGCCCATGCCTTGTCATAATTAAAGCTAACGGGTTGTAATTTAGAAACCGTCTCCAATGAATTGGTAACTGGTTTTACATTATTTTGTGCCACTTCCTGGGCATTAATCTGTAACGATGCGATCACTAAAAATGCCGCAAACGTGAATGAAATTGCTCGTTTCATACCTTGATGTATTTGAATAAATTATAAAATGAAAAATGCGATCGCGTTTAGGCAATGCATATAAGATCAACATTAAAATGGTTTATGCTGATGGTGGAGGCGTAAGTACCTCTGGAAAATAAACCGGGTAGAAGAAATGATCTGGAATGATCACGTTTTTTTCAATAATAGACGAGTCGCTCAAATTGGTAACATTAAAGAAATGATTAGTGAAGTATTCGGTTTCCACCTTCTTCTCCTCCTTTTCAGTAGCATCATCATTATTAGAAGCATACTCCAGTTCGCTTGGCGAATATTTAAGATATGACAGTGCATTGCTAACCTTCATAAAAAGGGTAGCAGCAATACAAAGGATCAATAAATATTTTAGACCAGTAAACTTCATTAATACAAATATAGGCTGTACAATCTATCAAACAATCTAGTTGCGTTAAAGTTCTGTCAGAATTCTATTCATTTCATCAGTAGCAATTTTAATATCTGCTGCTGATGTTCTCCAATTTACAAATGCTGCTCGAATGCCTTTAATGCCATTGTAAACAGTTGGTGTCATAAATACTTTTCCGGTGGCATTTAAACGAATAAGAAATTCATCGGCCTTGGTTTCATCCTTTAAGGCAAAGCAAACGGTATTCAAACGTACGGGCGCAAGCATTTCGAACGCGTTATTAAGCTTGATAAACGCTGCAAAGGATAAAGCATGATCGGCATTGCTTTCGACAATGCGCTGATAACCAGATTTACCATAACTCATTAAACTAAACCAGGCTGGCAATGCTTTTAAACGACGGGAATTTTCAGGCAAAAAGTTAAGATAATTAAAATTATCAAACGGGTTACCCAGATAAGCTGCATTTGCGTTCTGAAAAGTTTCCATCTGCAAAAGTTTATGTTTCTCCTTAAGGAAGAAAACAGCACTTTCATAGGGCACATTTAGCCACTTATGACAATCAATCGTGATGCTATCTGCATGCTCCCAACCGGCAACAAGGTGTTGGTGTTGTGGTGAACAAGCTGCAAAACCACCGAAAGCGGCATCAATGTGCCACCAAAAACTATATGTTTCCCGTAACTTTTGAATGGACACAAAATCGTCGAAATCTACCGTATTTACGGTTCCTGCACTAGAAATCAAAATGAAAGGTTCGCCGTTTAATGCAGTAATTTTATCCTCTAAATCTGCTATATCCATAGCCTCACGGTTATCGTGCAATACATTAACCTTAACAATATTATTACTCCCCATTCCAAGCATCGCGAGCGATTTCATTGCTGATGAATGCGGTGTGGCCGATAAAACTTTTATTAAACCACTAACGCCATCTTTTGCAAAATCTTTTCCGGCCTGTTTACCAATCCATTGTCTGGCGCTTGCTAAACAGGTAAAGTTTGAAACAGTAGCACCAGTAACAAAACCGCCAAAAAAATCATCCGGAAGGTTAAAAAGTGATAAAAGCAATTTGATGGTTTCTAACTCTATCACCGCCGAAATATCTCCCTTTCCTTTTGCAGACTGAGTGTTTTGATCATAAACGGAAGCGAGCCAGTCGCCAGCGATGGCTGCAGGGGTGGTTCCTCCTGTCACGAATCCCCAAAACCTAGGCCCTGATGAGGCAACCATTGCTGGTTCGAAACGCTCTTTGAAGTATTGAAGAGCCGCTAGAGTACCCAGACCCTCTTCCCTGAAAATAACATCCTGATCCGTAGGTAGCTGACCGGTTGTTGATCTATGGTTCAGTTTAGTTAGATAAGCTAAACCCTGCTTTTGTACTTGATGAAGAATTTCATCAAGTTGTGCTAAATCATTATTTAAGTGGTTCATTTATAATGCCTATCGATAATCAAAAACAAGGACAACTTTTAGATGTAAACCTAAATTTTAAAAAATGGCCTTCGCAATTTGCTTTGTTTGTTCCGGCCGTCCCATGGTGTAGAAATGGAGTACGGGTGCACCAAAATCCATTAGTTCTTTACATTGCTTAATCATTGATTCGGTACCAATTTCCTTTGCTTCGGCATTGCTTTTGGCATGAGATAGGGCATCCGTTAATTCTTCCGGCAGGTCGATGTGAAAAATTTTAGGCAAAACGTTTAGTTGCGTTAACGTACTAATTGGTTTTAAACCCGGGATAATTGGTACATTGATATCATTCTCACGACATTTCTTCACGAAATCGAAATACTTCTGATTGTCAAAAAACATCTGCGTTACAATGAATTCTGCGCCCATGTCTACTTTTTTCTTCAAGTATTTAAAGTCTGCATTCAAATTTGGTGCTTCAAAATGCTTTTCAGGATATCCGGCTACGCCGATGCAAAAATCACTTTTAAAGGTCTCTATATCTTCATGCAAAAATTTGCCTTCATTATGGTTTTTTATGTGCTGAATTAAATCTGTAGCATAGCAATGTCCACCTTTTGTGGGAATAAATGAGTGATCTGCCGCCCGTGCATCGCCTCTTAAAGCCAATACATTATCGATGCCTAAAAATTGTAAATCGATTAACGCATTTTCAGTTTCCTCTTTGGTAAAACCGCCACAAATCAGATGTGGTACTGCATCAATTTTATATTTATGAATAATGGCCGCACATATGGCAATGGTACCCGGACGTTTACGATAAGAAACCTTTTGCAACAAGCCATTCTCCTGCTCTTTATAAATGTAATCTTCACGCAGGGAAGTCACATCAATAAATGGCGGATTAAATTCTAATAAAGGATCTATGGCATCGTATATCCATTGGATGCTCTGGCCTTTAATTGGTGGCAATAGTTCGAAAGAGAATAAGGTTTTACCCTTTGCGTTTTTTATATGGTTGGTGATTTTCATTTGGTTCAAGGTTCCAGCTTAAAAATTTAAGTGTCTATTTAGCCAGCTTTTGATAAGAGTTGATATTTCTGTTAATAATTTTAATGTTGTTTCCGGGTTATTAAAATAGCTTTTAATTTTTCTTAAGTAAGTTTATAATTTGGACAATTCCTGAAGCAGCATTCAGCAACATTAAATGGTATTGATACTGCCGCCATTCTGATCTGGATTGTTACGATAAACCTTTCCCTTTTGGAACTGCACAGAAAGCTGACTCACGTTGTTTTGATACAGTTCCCGCCTATATCAAATTAGCTAAACCGGTTAATTCTCTTTCCTTTTTCCATTAGATTCTATAAGATCGCTTATCCTAGGATATACATTCAAACCAGTAACCTTAGAATGATACCTTACACCATTAATAAGCCAAATTCGGACTCAGCCATCGCTCTACTTCCTCTATCGACATTCCTTTACGTGCTGCATAATCCTCTATTTGATCTTTAGTGATTTTGCCAAGTCCAAAATATCTCGATTCTGGATGGGCAAAGTAAAAGCCACTCACAGCTGCTGTTGGGTACATGGCATAACTTTCAGTTAAACGAAGACCAATCTGATTTTCTGCATCCAGTAGTTGAAACAAGGTGCCTTTTTCGGTATGCTCCGGACAGGCTGGATAACCTGGTGCAGGACGAATTCCCGCGTACTCTTCTTTGATTAATTCAGTGTTCGAAAGATTTTCATCTTTCGCGTAACCCCAATATTCCTTCCGTACCCGCTCATGCATACGCTCCGCAAAAGCTTCAGCTAAACGATCAGCAAGTGCCTTCGCCATAATGCTGTTATAATCGTCATACTTAGATTCGAATTCTTCTACTAAAGCATCGATTCCAATACCGGTGGTTACGGCAAAACCTCCGAAGTAATCCTGAATACCAGTTTCTTTTGGTGCGATAAAATCTGACAAGGCATAATAAGGTTGCCCGTCAACTTTTTCTGCCTGCTGGCGAAGGGTGTGTATGGTAACTAGCCCGGAGTCTTGAGTTACTTGGTTTTGGTCGACCTTCTCACTTTCGCCTGCTAATTCTTTACTCCTGACTTCTAATTTAATATCATCACCGACTGCATTTGCCGGCCAGAAGCCAATTACTCCCCTGGCGGTCAACAGTTTTTCGTCGAGGATTCTTTTCAGAAGCGCCTGCGCATCATCAAAAAGTTTCTTAGCCTCATCCCCTACATTTTTATCATCGAAAATTTTAGGATAACTTCCCCGCAGTTCCCAGGTATGGAAAAAGGGTGTCCAATCGATATAGGGAACGAGTTCCTCGAGTGGATAATTATCAAATACCCGTGTTCCGGTAAATTCCGGCGCCGGAAGATCTGATTTAAAATTGATCTTAAATTTATTTTCACGCGCTTGTTCCAGCGTTTTAAAGCGCTTGTCAGACCGCTTATTTAAATGTGCTTCACGCGCCTTATCATATTCGGCTTTAATTCCTGCTACATAATCATCTTTTGCTTCCGGATTCATTAAAGTGCTGCAAACCGTCACGCTCCTGGAAGCATCTAATACGTGTATCGCCGGTCCCGAATAATTTGGTGCCACTTTAACTGCGGCGTGAATTCGCGAGGTAGTCGCGCCACCAATAATTAACGGGATGGTAAACTTTTCCCGCTCCATTTCTTTGGCGAAGTGAACCATCTCATCGAGAGATGGCGTGATTAATCCACTCAGACCAATAATATCCGCATTTATTTCTTTAGCTTTCTTGATGATTTCCTGTGCAGGAACCATCACGCCCATGTCTACAATTTCAAAGTTATTACAGGCTAAAACCACACCTACAATATTTTTTCCAATATCATGAACATCCCCCTTTACAGTAGCCATTAACACTCTTCCTGCAGATGAGCTTTGGTTCTGATCGGGGTTATCCAACTTCTCTTGTTCGATGAAAGGCAACAAATAGGCTACAGCTTTTTTCATTACCCTTGCCGATTTCACTACCTGTGGCAGGAACATTTTCCCGGCGCCAAACAAATCACCCACGATATTCATCCCATCCATTAAAGGCCCTTCAATTACCTGGATTGGACGGGGATATTTTTGACGTGCTTCTTCCACATCATCATCGAGATATTCTACAATTCCTTTAACCAGAGCATGGGATAAGCGTTCTTCTACAGGTCCCTTTCTCCACTCTTCATCTTTTACAATTTCTTTGCCTTTAGATTTTACGGTATCTGCATACTCCACTAAACGCTCAGTAGCATCGTCCCTTCTATTCAACAATACATCCTCTACCCGTTCTAATAGTTCTGGAGGAATTTCCTGATAAACTTCCAGCATCCCTGCATTTACAATCCCCATATCCAATCCCGCCTGAATGGCATGATAAAGAAACGCAGAGTGCATGGCCTCACGAACCGTATTATTCCCCCTGAAAGAGAAAGAAATATTAGAAACCCCACCGCTAACCTTGGCATGGGGTAAATTTTCCTTAATCCAGCGGGTGGCATTGATGAAATCAACCGCATAATTATTGTGCTCCTCCAACCCTGTAGCCACGGTTAGAATGTTGGGATCGAAAATAATATCCTCTGCGGGAAATCCAATCTCATGCACCAGTATATCGTAACTCCGCTTACAAATTTCTTTTCTCCGCTCGTAGTTATCTGCCTGGCCCTGCTCATCGAAAGCCATCACCACAACCGCAGCGCCATATTGCATAATCTTTTGGGCACTCTCCCGGAACTTATCTTCGCCTTCTTTCAGCGAGATCGAATTCACGATACCTTTTCCCTGCAAACATTTCAATCCGTTTTCAATAACCGACCATTTAGAGGAATCGACCATGATGGGCAACTTGGCGATGTCTGGTTCAGAAGCAATCAAATTAAGGAATTTGGTCATAGCGGCCTCAGAGTCAAGCATTCCTTCGTCCATATTCACATCAATTACCTGCGCGCCACCTTCCACCTGTTGCAGGGCTACAGCTAACGCCGCTTCATAATCACCACCTAAAATTAATTTGGAAAACTTAGGTGAACCGGTAATATTTGTGCGCTCACCAATATTTACGAAGATACTTTCTGGCGTAATGGTTACCGGCTCAAGTCCACTTAAGCGCATAAATGGCTTAATTTCTGGAATTTTCCTGGGTGTTGCTTTTCTGGCATTTGCCGCGATACAGCCAATATGCTCTGGGGTGGTACCACAACAACCTCCTACAATATTCACGAAACCGGAAGCAATAAAATCATCTACCAGATGGGCAGTTTCATGGGGTTGCTCGTCATATGCTCCAAACTCGTTCGGTAAACCGGCATTTGGATAAGCCGAAACATAACATCCTGCTTTTGCGGCAAGTTCTTCAATGTGCGGGCGCATTTCTTTTGCACCCAGTGCACAGTTAAAACCAATACTTAAGGGTTTTGCGTGCATCACCGAGTTTAAAAAAGCCTCTGCTGTTTGTCCGGATAAAGTTCTGCCAGAGGCATCGGTAATGGTACCAGAAATCATAATTTCCAGTTTGCGCCCAATTACTTCCTCATATTTTTTAATGGCCACAATGGCCACTTTTGCATTCAAGGTATCGAAAATGGTTTCGATGAGCAATACATCCGAACCTCCATCTACCAACCCACGTACCTGCTCATAATAAGCAGCTTCCAATTCGTCAAAATAAACTGCCCGGTAACCTGGGTCATTTACATTCGGTGACATGGAAAGGGTTCTGTTGGTTGGACCAATGGCACCGGCAACAAAGCACTTACGATCCGGATTTGCAGCCATAAATTCATCTGCTGCCGCTTTTGCCACCCGCGCGCCCTCGAAGCTGAGCTCGTAAGAAAGATCTTCCATCTGGTAATCGGCCATGGAAATCCTTTGGGTACTAAAGGTATTTGTTTCGATAATATCTGCCCCAGAGGCGAGATATTCTAAGTGAATAGCTTTGATGATATCGGGCCGAGTAATGTTAAGTAAATCATTATTACCCTTCACATCACATGGATGATCTTTAAAACGCTCACCTCTAAAATCTTCTTCGGTAAGTGTATAACGTTGAATCATCGTGCCCATCGCACCATCAATTACTAAAATACGTTTTTCTAATTCTGCTCTTATGCTGCTCATACTCATGTTTAGTAGTGGTATAAATCATCAATACATTCGACAGTTTATAAAACTACATTTGAACTTAGTTGATTAGGGTTGGTAATTAAGTTTAATTACCAGACACTTTTCACTAAGTACTTAAAAAAGCTTATTCAAAAAAGTTGGCACCCGGACAGTACTTCCTTAACTTATCTTTCTCCCGGTTAACCGGGATTAGAATGTAGCACCTTGTTGGCACAGGTTGCTAAGACTTCGTTGGGTCTAATCCCTCCGTCTTTCTTAATAAGCATACAAAAATGCAACAAAGCATCATCATTTCCAAAATTTATCGCTTCGGGACCAAATAAAATTACAAAGGCCATGCAAATGTGCACAGCCTTTAAAATATTGTTTTGTAATTAGCCCAAAACCAATAAAATTTAATGGTCAGGACTGTATGCATGAATTACCTTCTGTTTCCGAAGAGACGTAATAAGGAGACAAATAGGTTGATAAAGGTGATGTAAAGTGATAAAGCACCCATTATCGCTAACTTTTTACTGTCGGCCAATGCAATTTCATTTCCACTCTCATCTAAACCTTCACCAATTCTTTTTATTTCCTGAACCTTATAGGCAGTAAGTGCCGTAAAAATGGCTACGCCAGCAAAACCTAAAATGTAATTCAAAGTATCGCTGCCAATGAAGAAATTAATTAAACTTACGACAACTAAACCAATTACCCCAGCCATTAGAATTGGTCCGAATTTGCTTAAATCCACATCGGTGGTGTAACCCATTATTGCCATAACAGCAAAGATAATTGCTGCTGCAACGAAGCAAATCGCAATAGATGCCGAGGTGTAAATTAATAATATAAAGCCTAACATAACGCCTGTCAAAAGAGAATACAATAGGAATATACCTACTAAAGCAGGAAAGGATAGCCTTTGCATAGCGGCACCCATAAGCATTACTAAGCCCAGTGGCGCAAAAATAGCGATGTAACCCAGTATGGTAAACCCTTTTTCAGCAACCAAGTAAGCTAAAATGCCTGGTGAATTTGCTAAAAAGAATGCCGATACACTCGATAGTATCAAAGCGACGAACATCCATAGGAATACGCTCGCAAAGAATTTTTTAGACACGGAGTTTTCCTGCACGAAAACACTATTGTCTTGATATTGATAATTTTGTTGTTCCATTTTATTGTGTAGTTAAATGATTTTAAAAATAATACTTTAATTCAGTCTTTTTGTCAGCAATTCTTCAACTTTATTAAAGAATTGTAACGGTTTTAGTGTACGCCATGGGAAGTTATCAAACGTGCCGCCAAAGTTGATGTAATAATCAATATTGTTGTCTTTAAACTCCCGGATCACATGTTCTTGAAAGTTCACCCCAACAATCCAGCCATCTTCTACTTCCTGAAACCATTCTTCATAATAGCTATCATCCGAAGAATGAAAATTCAAGACATTTTCGCCAATCAGTATAAATTTATTAATCCCCTCGTCCATCATTAATTCCAGGATGTCGCGCTTTAATAGCATAATATCATTATTGATGGCATCGTTCCATTCGCCAATAAATTCGATAATGGCATAACTGTGATCATAATCGGCGTACAATACTTTCATGTAGAGGGTATTCGAACCAAACTCGTCCCATTGCGGGTGAAGCAGAAAATTATAAATCTGCTTATCAAAGTACAACTCAGAATATTCGGTATTGTAAAACGGGGAACGCTCATCCTCTGCCGAAATATAATCATCTCTCCACTGGTAATACGGCTCTATCTCGTGCATTTTAGTTTACATTTTGAATGTGTAAATTGTTAAATGATTAATTGAAAAATCTAATCACAGCGTTATTTATCCATTCTTTTATTCTCTACTCAATTATTTTCCTGCTTCTACCGCTTTGCGAACACTACCGTGCTTACTTAATAAATCTGCTGCTATAGCATAGCTTACGTTCAATTCATCAGCCACCATTTGAGTACCGCGATCAACCAGCTTATGATTAGTTAACTGCATATCTACCATTTTGTTTCCAACTACACGTCCCAATTGAACCATCACCGTAGTACTCAGCATATTTAAAACCAATTTTTGTGCCGTTCCAGATTTCATTCTCGTAGAACCTGTAATAAACTCAGGGCCCACTACGACCTCTACCGGAAAATCGGATTCAGCAGCAATCGGGCCTCCTGCATTGCAAACAATACAACCCGTCAAAATACCATGTCTACGTGCTGTATTTAGCCCACCAATTACATATGGTGTTGTACCCGAAGCGGCTAAACCAACCAGGCAATCCTTCTCATTAATATCAAATTCCTGTAAGTCCTTCCAGGCTTGTACAGCATCATCTTCCGCAAATTCAACGGCTTTTCTAATCGCTGTA
The DNA here is from genome assembly GCA_037032985.1 of Bacteroidota bacterium. Lineage (GTDB taxonomy): Bacteria > Bacteroidota > Bacteroidia > Sphingobacteriales > Sphingobacteriaceae > Pedobacter. The sequence goes on along the minus strand of JAZBLB010000019.1, from coordinate 6,088 downwards.
TCACCACCGGCGATGATTCCCACTACCCAGTCAAAAGGAACACCATAGGTTGGCGGACACTCCGATGCATCAACTACACCTAAACGGCCACTGGTACCAGCGCCAATGTAGAAAAGACGACCACCTTTTTTCATCCTTTCAGCAACAGCCAAAGTTAATTTTTCGATTTGAGGCAAAGATTTTTCGACAGCAAAGGCAACAGTTTTATCTTCGTTATTAATCCCCTGCAAAACCTCCATTACCGACATTTCATCAATGTGGCTATAGTTTGATTCTTGCTCGGTAACTCTATTCATATTTTTATTTTTGATAAAATTCGGTAAATCTTTTTTAAAAACGATCCTAAAAATTCAAAAATATAGATCATCATTTCGCAAGAGCAGCTTTGAACAATTAATTTGTAGGAAAAATTATAAACAAAATGCAAGAATTTGTAGTTAAAAATATATCAACCCGCTTATTTTCATAAATTTGCGTAACGCCAATGAAAAAGAATACCCGTAAAAACATATTGATTGCCATAAGCTATTCGTTGATTCTGATAGTGGGTATGTTTTTGGGTATAAAATTCATTAAAGATCAGGGATTTGGCGTAAGCAGAAGGCCTGAACTTGCTAGCAATAGCGATGAAAAGCTAGAGGAAATCCTACACATCATCAATAAAAATTATGTTGATGACATCAATACGGATTCTCTTCAAAATTTGCCTATCGATAGCGTTCTTCACCAATTGGATCCACATAGCGTTTACTTGCCCCCAACCGATCTACAGGACATGACCGATAATCTGGAAGGGAACTTCGAGGGCGTAGGTATCGAATATTATATGCTAAACGACACCATGATGGTCACCGGTGTGGTGAAAGATGGACCAGCTTACCAGGCAGGAATTAAACTGGGCGATAAAATCTTAACCATTGATACTACCACGGTAAGCGGAAGAAATTTACCGAAGGAACAGTTAACAGGAAGATTTAGAGGAAAAGCTGGTAGCGGCGTTGGGGTCACCTTATTACACAGTGGTACACAGGTACAAAGCAGGATTATGGTTACCCGTGGCAAAGTAAACATCAGCAGTATCGACGCCTCTTACATGATTAATCCAGAAACCGGCTATGTCCGCATCAGTAAATTCGGTGCCAATACTGACAGTGATTTCGCAGTTGCGGCTGCAAACTTGAAAGCTAAAGGCATGAAAAAGCTGATATTAGATCTGCGGGACAATGGTGGAGGTTATTTTTCTGCAGCGACAGGTCTAGCCGACCAATTCTTACCCGAGAATAAGTTAATTGTATACACACAAGGTAAACACGAGCCTCGGACAGATTATTTTTCTACCGGAACGGGTGCCTTTCAAAATGGTAAGCTTGCCGTGCTAATTAACGAGAATACTGCATCAGCGAGTGAAATCGTAGCAGGAGCTATCCAGGATTTAGGTCGTGGCATCATTGTGGGGCGCCGCTCATTTGGAAAAGGGCTGGTACAGGAGCAGTTTGCCTTTGGGGACGGTTCTGCATTGAATTTAACCATTGCCAGATATTACACACCAACTGGTAGAAGTATTCAAAAATCGTACAAAAAAGGCTATGACGCCTATAAACATGAGTTAGACGAACGCATGAGCGATGGCGAATTAACGGGCGAGCGAACCTCTTTTCAAGATTCTATTGAAAATAACGAAGGTGTAAACGTTCAACATAAACGGAAAACAACTGGAGGAATTCAGCCAGATATCTTTGTAAAACTTGATACAGCCGGATATAATAAGTTTTATGCCAACCTAGTCAGCAAGAAAGTATTATCTGATTATGTATTCAATGTACTCACTAGCCGCTACAGCGCCAGTTTTGTAGAACAAAATATCAATTTCTTTACGTTAGGAGATAGCGACTTTAAAGACTTCATCGGCTATATTCAGCGGAAAAATGTTACCATAGACCGCATGCAGCTCTATGGATCAAAAACAGTAATTCTAAATGATTTAAAAGCGTTATTATGCCGGTATTATTTAGGTGATGTCGGTTATTACCGTTCAGTAAATCAAACTGATAATGCAGTCAAGCAAGCGCTAGCCAATCTTTAGTCAGTATTGGCTCATCCATTTGTGAGTCTCTAACAGTATCTTCCTTTTTTTCTGAAAATAGATTTTCTCTAAAACCTTCCTAATCGATAGTGAGTTTCTATATTCATAAATTAAATAGTTATCAGATGATCGAAACTGAACGCCTCATTTTAAAGCCACTTCATCACAACCAGCTTCTGAAATACATCAGAGATGATCATTCACTCGAGAAGGAATTCGGGCTTTTACCCTCAACAAAAAATATAACTCCTGGTCTTCAGGAAGCGTTACTGGAGAGTACATTACCTGAGGTTTCCGATAAGGATCGAAACTACTGCTATAAAACCTTATGGATCATCATTGCCAAAGATGAAAACCAAATTATAGGTGATATTTCGTTCGTCGGCGAACCCGATCAACATGGAGAGATTGAAATTGGATATGGCACTTATGAAGCCTATCGCGGAAAAGGATTTATGACTGAGGCTATTGGCAGAATCATAGAATGGACAAAAAATCAACCTGATGTAAGGGCTATTTTTGCATCAACAAAAAAAGAAAACATAGCCTCCTATGCTATCTTAGCAAAAAACAACTTTCTACAAATAGGTGAAGTAGCTGATATGCTCAGTTGGAAACTTGAATTAACATAATAGATTGATCGGGCCTTTTACCTAGCAAAGGTTCCTATCCTTTTGTGGAATGTTCTGATCTAACTTGATTTCAAATAAACTCAGGCTGATGCCCTCATAGTGCTTGGGCAAACCCTCGGTTTTTTCCATCGCGGCAATACCAACATAATCAAACCCACAACTGGTATAATAGTCGAGCAATCTTTGATTATCTGACCAGGTATCCATTCGGATGTATTCCAACTGCTGTTCAGCGGCATACTCCCTCGCCCATTTAACAATCTCTTTCACAAAAGAAAGCCCTCGAAAGTCAGGATGGGTAACGATTCGATGAATGTAAATGGAATTATGATCGCGATCGCCCCAAATGAGCAGGTCATCGAACGTTACAGCGAATACACAGGCAACGGCACCATCCACAAGAATTTTGTACTGACGGCGTTCTTCAATTTCCGTTTCAACTAATTCCTTACTGAAGCCTTGCCAATGTTTATTAAATACTTTTTTCTGATAAGCCACTGCCATATCATAGAATTGAAAAATAGTATCGAAATCATTTATCTCACTGTTAAGTACCTGAATCTGCATGCAACAAATGTAAATAGATTTGCGGACTAATTTTGCAATCAGTGGAGAAGATATGAAAGGGGCCGTTACAGCTAGAAGTCATCGGATGAGTTCAGCACATGGCCTATAATCACCCGATGAATTTTGAATTTATTTTTGTCTGAAGAAAATTTGAATAGGCGAACCCGAAAAATCAAAATTCTCTCTGAGTTTGTTTTCAATGAAACGCTTGTATGGATCTTTAATGTATTGAGGCAGATTACAGAAGAATGCAAACATCGGAGAAGTTCCGTTAATTTGGGTGATGTACTTAATCTTGATGTGTTTTCCTTTTAGTGCTGGTGGTGGAAATTTCTCAATCAAAGGTAACATCACATCATTCAATTTTGATGTTGGGATTTTCTTACCCCGATTTTTTGCCACCTCAAGGGCTACTTCGATCGCCTTGAAAATACGCTGTTTATTCAACACCGATGTAAAGACAATTGGCACATCGGTAAAGGGACGAATCCGTTCGTGAATCTGTTCTTCAAAAGCCTTCATCGTTTGGGTATTCTTTTCGATCAAATCCCATTTATTTACCAGGATGACAATACCTTTTTTATTTTTCTCCGCTAAATGGAAAATATTGATGTCCTGACTTTCAATCCCTTCTTGCGCATCAATCATCAGTACCACCACATCAGCTTCTTCTAGCGCTTTGATGGTACGCATTACCGAATAAAATTCAAGATTTTCTTTAACCTTGGTTTTCTTACGCAAACCAGCAGTATCGATCAACATAAACTCGTGACCAAACTGATTGTAATGAATCTTAATGGAATCCCGGGTCGTTCCAGCATTGGCCGTTACGATATTTCTCTCCTTACCAATCAGGGCATTTACCAAAGATGATTTACCTACATTTGGGCGACCAGCAATAGTAATCTTTGGCAATTGATTTTCTTCCTCGGGAATATCTTCGAAGTGTTTAACAATTTCATCCAACAATTCACCGGTACCAGAACCAGTCATAGAAGAAAGCGGAAAGATCTCACCTAATCCAAAACCATAGAAGGTACTGATCTCACTATATAAAGCCGTGTTATCTACTTTGTTTGCACAAACGAAAACCGGCTTATTACTGCGGCGAAGAACTTGGGCAATATCATCATCTAAATCAGTGATGCCCGTAGTGACATCTACCATAAAGACTAAAACACTGGCTTCTTCAATGGCGATCATTACCTGTTCGCGGATAGCTGCTTCATAAACGTCTTCAGAGTTGGCAACATAACCACCCGTATCAATTACCGTAAATTGACGGTCTGTCCACTCCCCTACTCCATAATGCCTATCGCGGGTTACCCCACTTACATCATCTACAATTGCTTTACGACTCTCCGTTAACCTATTAAAAAGGGTGCTTTTGCCTACGTTTGGCCTGCCTACGATGGCGATAATATTACTCATGGGTATTCTAATTGATAGTTAATGGCTTATAGTTAATGGTCGTGGTGCTTAAGCAAGCTGCTTAAGCGATTAGGCCTATCAGCCATTGACTATCAACTACTAACCGATTTATTTCGGGCTGCAAAGGTACGGTTAATTATCGTAACCAAAGCTTTTTAAATAGTTCTTTTTACTTCTCCAGTCTGGAATCACTTTCACAAACAGTTCTAGAAAGACTTTGGTATCTAAAAACTTCTCTATTTCTACCCGTGCTTCAGTACCTACTTTTTTAAGCATGTTACCACCTGTACCAATTAAGATATTTTTTTGAGAATCGCGCTCCACCACAATTTCTGCGCTAATTCTAACCATCTGGCCTTTGCCATTCTTAAGTTGCTCATCCTTGAAACTCTTCACAATTACCTCTGTACTGTACGGAATTTCTTTTTGATAATTAAGGAAGATTTTTTCACGAACAATTTCTGAAACGAAGAACCGCTCAGAACGATCTGTTAAATCTTCTTTATCATAATATGGCGGGTGTTCAGGTAGCATTTCTAACACGCGATCCAACAACCCTTCAATATTATGTTTGTGCAAAGCTGAAATCGCATAAATTGAAACGGGATTTAATTTTTCTTGCCAATAGCCAATTTTTTCATCAACCTGATCTTGCGAAGCCTGATCTATTTTATTGATTAGGACAATTGTTGGAATAGCTCTGTTTAGAATTTTATCCAAAACATCATCTTCATCATGTGTTTCATTGATATCAGTTACAAATAAAAGTACGTCGGCATCTGTCAAAGAACCATTGACAAAGTTCATCATACTCTCCTGCAAACTGTATTTTGGCTTGATTATACCTGGGGTATCAGAAAAAACGATCTGATAGTCTTCCTCATTTACGATTCCTAAAATCCGATGTCTTGTGGTTTGCGCTTTAGGAGTAATAATGCTAAGCCGCTCGCCTACAAGCACATTCATGAGGGTGGATTTACCTACATTCGGTTTACCTATTATACTTACAAAACCTGCTTTATGCGCCATTAAAATATTTTTTAAAAAAAATTTGCAGCACAAAGAAACGAATTATATCTTTGCATTCCAATTCGGAAAGAGAGTTAAGGATTTAATTCTAAGAAAAACGAATTGTATAGAGTGCGGGGTGGAGCAGTTGGTAGCTCGTCGGGCTCATAACCCGAAGGTCGCACGTTCGAGTCGTGTCCCCGCTACCAAAAGGTAGTCTAAAGTCGTCAGTACCAAGTCCAAAGTCGAATTGACTTTAGACTAAGAACTAACGACTCAGGACTTATTTAATGGCCCGTTCGTCTAGGGGTGAGGACGCCAGATTTTCATTCTGGAAACAGGGGTTCGATTCCCCTACGGGCTACAG
>JAZBLB010000018.1:0-120276 GCA_037032985.1 Bacteroidota bacterium | reverse complement strand
AGATCCTCGTAGAACACCGTTTTGCATACTCTTTTTTTGGCCGTTCGCATCCAATCAAATTGCTATGAGTAAAATTTTACCAAGATTTTTAATCTTCATTTTGACATTTATTTTTTTTCTGAGTAGCTGCAGGAAAAAAGAATTTGATGAATTCTACGGTCGCCCGGAAACGCTGGCAGATCCCATCTATCAACAACTTCAGGCTAAGGGAAATTTTACCCAGTTTTTAAGCTGTGTAGATAAGGCCAATTATAAAGAAACGTTAAGTACGGCCGGCTCCTGGACTGTTTTTGCGCCCACCGATGAGGCTTTCAAAATCTACATGCAAGAGAATAGCCTGACTGAAATAACCACAGACCTTGCTACTAAAATTGTGCGCTTTTCGATGATTTACGACGGTGAAAAAACTGATCGACTTAGTGATTTCTTTTCTGTTAAAGGTTTTGTGAAAAACACTGGTTTTAGAAGAAGAACGGTTTACTATGATTTCGTTTATGATGATAAAGATCTTAACGGCAATGCCATTAAAGCCATCGCTACCAATCGCAACGGCATATATTTCCCAGGAGATTTTAACAATAAGAGCGTCACCTACTTCTTCTCGCCATTTATGGGTTTCGCAGGGTTATCTGCAGCAGATTACAATTTCTTTTATCCGAATGTTTCGTATAGTGGTAGTAATGTAGCTTCGGCGCACTTAATAGCAGATCAGCAGAACATCATTGCAGAAAACGGAGTAATTCACATCATCGATAGGGTCCTTACACCGCCACTCAACATCGATCAGTATGTAAATAGTAAGCCGGATTATAGCGCATTCAAAAACCTGCTTGATAAATTTGTTACTTTTAGTTTAAATGCTGAAATCTCCAATCGATATCAGGTATTAAGTGGTAAAGCCGCCAACGTTTACGTAAAAAGCTACAGCAGTCTGCTTGGATTCTCACCCAATAATGAAAACTATCTTAAAGCTGATGCAAATGATGCTCAGCAAAGTTCATATAGTATTTTAGCGCCAAACAATGCAGCGGTAGATGCTTATGCTAAAAACGTATTGCTCAAATACTGGCGTAAAAGAGGGGTAAAAACCTTAAACGAACTGTATGTTGTTGCGCCTGATGTGATTAGAGATTACGTAAACTCGCATTTCTACACCACTACGGTTTGGCCAAGCAAATTTGCAATTACTCAAAATTTCCTTGGTGATGTAACCAAACAAACTACCGCTGATATTATCGACAAACAGGTACTCAGCAATGGTTTTCTTTACGGTACAAATAAAAGTCAGGAAGCAAGTGTATTCTCAACTGTTTATGGAAATATAAACCTCGATCCTGATTTCAGTATCATGAAACAAGCGCTTTTATACTTCAACCTTCATCTTCAACTCAAAACACCTTCTATCCGGTATCTTATTGTTCCGATTCCGGATGCTACCTTAAGAAGGATGGGCTTCACTTACGATCCCTTCTTTGTTGCACAGCCTATTCGGGGCGATCTTGCTGCTTTTAGAAGAATTCTTCAAACCCATATCATTCCACTGGGCAATAGACCAGTCCCAAATTTTACTTCAGGCGCTGGAATTTTAGAAGCTTCTAATGGTGAATATATCAAATACGAAAGAGGCAGGTTACTATCAGCAGGTACACAAGATAGTGTGGCAGTAGCAAAACAAACTATTCCGGTTGATTCAGTGAGCACTACTCCTGTAAATGGAGCAGTAGTTTATGGCAAAGAAGCATTAACCTATACCGTACTTCCGGTTGGTAAGCATATTGAAAAATATGGAAACGTACCTGCAGCCCCATATTATAACTTTTTTCAGTATTTGTTCAACAGTTTATTATATAATAAAACCACGGGGGCCATTACTGGCTTAACAGACGGTGTGAATTATACCGTTTTTGTACCTACAAATGCAGCAATTGTTGCTGCGGTTCGTGCAGGATTATTACCGGGAAATACTGCTACAGGTGTTCCGAATTTTACAGCTACAGATGGAATTTCGGTAACGCTGGTTAATAAATTTATTCAGTATCACATCATTAACAAAGCCACCGTGGTAAGTGATGGAGAAAAAATTGGTCAGTTCGAATCTTTATTGAAAGATGATAACGGTGATGCAGCTAAAATTAATGTATCTATAAATACGGTAAACGCCCTGCAACTGAGAGATGTAACCGGGGCAACTGTAAATGTGTTATTGGGGGCTAATGATAGAAGTAACGTGCTATCTAACAGAACCGTAATACACCAAATTAACACTTACTTAAAATATCAATTCTAACCAAATATGACTAGAAAAATTGCATACAGTGCATTTATTGCATTGTGCTGTCTGTTGGTGTCGTCTATAACAAGCGCACAACAAATTAATTATGTAAAAGGAAGGGTAATTGATAAGAAGGATAAGCAACCTATTATTGGTGCCTCCGTGGTAATTATTGACAAAGACAGACGCGTAATTAAGGGCGTTTCTACAGATATTGATGGTAACTATTCTCTTCCCGTTGTCGATAGAACCTACCGGATTTCGGTTTCTTATATCGGGTACAAATCGAGCGCCCCGCTTTCAATAGATAAGTCAGTAATTAACTTTCAGTTAGAAGCTGCCGATAACCAAATGGATGAAGTTCAGATCGTATCAAGAGCGAAAACAGATAATGGAAGTGGAATGGCCATTGATAAAAGAGATCAAACCTCTGCAGTTTCTACTATTAACGCAAAGGAACTAGAAGACATGCAGGCTGCCTCAATTGATCAGGCTTTACAAGGGAGATTGGCAGGTTTAGACATTGCGGCAAGTAGTGGCGATCCAGGTGCACCGATGCAGATCAGGATTCGTGGTACATCTTCTATCAACGGTGCAGTTGATCCGCTTATTGTAGTAGATGGGATGGCTTATGACATTACCATTCCTTCGGATTTTAATTTCGCTACCTCTGATGAGAATAACTACGGACAGCTTTTAAACATTGCACCTTCAGATATTAAGGAGATTAGTGTATTAAAAGATGCTGCGGCTACCGCGGTCTGGGGTTCTCGTGCGGCTAATGGCGTATTGGTGATCACCACCAAAAGAGGGACAATGGGCCCTCCAAATATATCTTATAATTTTAAGGGTTCGTACTCCAAGCAGCCGAGCGCCATCCCCATGTTAAATGGTAACCAATATTCTTCCTTAATTCTGGAAGAGTTTTATAATGCAGGGAGACAATTTTCTACTTCTGATTTTGCGAAACAATTTCAGTACGACCAAAATGATCCCTACAATTATTACAACTATAGCAATAACACCAACTGGTTAGAAGCCATTACAAGGGTGGGGTATCTTCAAGATCACAATTTATCCATTTCGGGTGGTGGAGAAAAGGCAGTATACCGCGCCTCGGTAAATTACTTTAACCAGAATGGAACAACTATAGGTACAAGCTTAGCTCGTTTAAGTGCCAGGGTAAACCTGGATTATACCGTTTCCACAAAAATTCGCTTTAGTGCAGATATTGCTTATACCCATATTGATAATCAAAGTTTATATCCAAGTGGCTCAAGAGATGCCAATGTAAGGGATGTAGCCTATACCAAAATGCCAAACCAGGCGGTTTATGAGTACGATGAATATGGAAATTTAACATCTAATTATTTTAGTCCGCCTAATACCGCGCAAGGAAGCTTTCTTTACGATTTTTCCAATTCAAGGGTAGGTGGTACTTATAATCCCTTGGCTATGGCTATTGCTGCCAGCAATAAACAACTGGGAGAACGGATAATTCCAAAATTCAGCTTACAATATGTCATCATTCCGGAAAGGCTGAGGTTAAATGCCAATTTCCAGGCAGATATTAATAATACTAAGGTGAAGAAATTCTTACCACAAGTAGCTACCGGAAGACCATTTTCTGAAGCGATTGTAAATTACGCAGGCGATTCTGACGGCGATTCTTTTACCATGGCAACCAATATGACGCTTTCTTATACACCTGAATTGGGTAATAAACATAACTTAGTGGCATTTGCAAGGTTTGATAGTTATGATAGCCGTAGAACCGGGCAAGGAATGTTTGCCAGCAACACGGCATCTTCTTTCCTTTCCGATCCATCTATTGAAGGTAGGACTAACCAGTCGGGTTCTGCCTATTCTTCTTATGCACAAACCCGTACAGTTGGTCTATTGCTAAATGCCCAGTATAAATTTTTAGACCGATACATTTTTAATGCTGGTGTAAGGGGTGATGGGAATTCTAAATTTGGCCCGAATAACCGTTACGGTCTCTTCCCTTCTGCTTCCGTAAGATGGAGGGTTTCCGGAGAACCGTTTATGAAAAATACGACTAACTATATAGATGACTTAAGTTTTAGAGCAAGTTATGGTGTAGTGGGTAATGCGCCTAAAAATGATTATTCCTATTTCAACACCTACCAGAATTATGGGTTTAGTTACCTCGGTTCTTCGGGCGTATTCCCATCTAATATCGAATTATCAGATTTGCGTTGGGAAAAAGTTACACAATCAAACGTTGGTTTAACGCTTGTGCTACTGAAGAACAGGCTAAACATGGATGTTGATGTTTATCGCAAGCGAACTACTGATCTTTTTTATCAGGATTTAGCCATTCCAACTTACAATGGATTCTCAACGCTGGATATTAATGGCGGTACAATGGATAATCAGGGATGGGAGTTCAGTTTGTTTTATACAGCTGTAAAAAGTAAAAAGCTTAGGTTAGATTTCAATTTTAACATTTCTCATAACCAGAACTTAATTCGTGAGGTATCGCCATTGGTGCGGAGGGAAAGTAATTCAGCTGTTCTACAAAACAATGTTTTCAAAGTTTACCTGCAGGAGAATAATCCATTCGGTTCATTCTACGGCTTCAAATTTAAAGGTGTTTACAAAGACAGAAATTCAACCATTGCGCTTGATGAAAATGGTAATCAGATTATCGGCCCCAACGGACAGCAAATTTTCATGCGTTTCGGCTATCCATCAATAGATTATGTTTTTCAACCTGGAGATTCCATGTATGAAGATATTAATCACGATGGAAATATCGATTACAAAGATGTCGTCTATCTCGGTAACGGTAATCCTAACTTAACCGGTGGCTTTGGAACCGCAATTACTTTCAATGGAAATCTTCGTTTAGGGGTCAACTTCACCTATAGAACAGGTTACCAGATTATCAACGGTACCAAAATAAGTACAACCAATATGTATGGTTTTAGTAACCAGAGTACAGCGGTATTACGCCGTTGGAAAGCTGAGGGTGATGTAACCGATATGCCGCGGGCAACCTATGCAACTGGTTATAACTTTCTGGGCTCTGACCGCTATGTAGAAGATGGCTCATACCTTCGTTTGAGAAGTGTTACCCTAAAATATGATGTGAATAAAGATTTTCTGAAACGCATTGGTCTAAAAGGTTTGAGTGCTAATGTAACCATGGAAAACATTCTTACTTTCACCAAATATACCGGTCAGGATCCTGAAGTTCCAGTAAGGTTATCGACGTTTTCTACCGTAGTGGATAACTCGACCACGCCTCCAATCAAAACAATCACACTCGGTTTAACTGCTAATTTTTAACCTGCCAACATGAAAAAAACGATATATAGTATTGCGGTAGTCATGGTATTGATCATGTCTAGCTCCTGCAAAAAATGGTTGGATACCCAGCCCCGCGACGGAATTACGCGACAACGATTTTGGAAAACTAAAGAGGATGTTCAGGCAGCTGTTTCAGGTTGTTATGCTTCATTATTGGCGCCCCCGCCGGGTGTGAACGACAGGGCTTTGACCGAATACATCTTTACGTTTGGAGAGATTCGTGCAGATATGATTGATCCCGGACCAGGTGCTGTTAACGACGAGCTTGATGTCTTTAACGTAAATATCACATCGAGTAACAGTTTAAGCAGATGGATTGCATTTTACCGCACCATCAATTATTGTAATACTGTGCTGGATAATGCACCGGCAGTTAGGGATGTAGACCCAACATTAACCGTTGAACAGCTTAACGCCAGTATGGCGGAAGCACTAACCCTTAGGAGTATGATGTACTTCTATTTAGTTAAAACCTTTAGAGACGTGCCGCTAAAATTGACTGCCACCACCAAGGATACAGATTTACAAAGTCTGCCTAAAACACCTGCTGCGGCAATATTGGCACAAATAGTTAGCGATCTTAAACAGGCAGAAGCCAATGCGGTAGTCAGTTATGGAAATACAAAAAGCAATAAAGGACGGGTAACAAAATTTACTGTTAATGCGCTTTTAGCTGATGTTTACCTCTGGATGGACAATTATGAGGGCTGTATTGCGGAATGCAATAAAGTAATTAATTCACAATTGTTTGCCATGCAGCCTGCAAGTTCAACATGGTATTCGAATGTGTTTTTTAATGGAAGCTCCACAGAAACCATTTTCGAATTTGCTAATGGAACATCTGTGAGTAATGTATTTTTTAATCTATTGGTTTTGCCTCGCAAGAGGTACACCGCATCTGCTTATGTTCCTCAAGAAGTATTTATTGCAGATGACGTAGACCCTGACCGGAACTTTGATATTCGTGCTGATGAATTTTACAGAGCGAATGATCTGACCATTATAAAATGGGGCGCACAAAACCCTTCTTTTATAAACTGGCAGGCCTACCGGATTACAGATGTACTGCTTCTAAAAGCAGAAGCCCTTGCCGAAACCAATGCCGGAGCAGAGGCATTAGCCATTATCGAAAACATCAGGCTGAGAAGGAATGCAGTAGCGGCAACCGCACAGACAGTAGATCCGGGAGATAAAGATGCCATTATAGATTATATTTTGGCAGAGCGTGCACGTGAGTTTGCTTTCGAAGGAAAACGTTGGTTTGATATCCTTCGGGTGGCCAAACGCAATAACTACAGGAGATTATCATTACTCACCAGTATCATTTCAGAAACAGTGTCGCCTGCTTCACAACAGTCTGCCATCACAAAATTTCAGGATATTAACAGTCATTACTTTCCAATAAGCGATTCGGAACTTTTTGCTGATCCTCAATTGATTCAGAATCCATTTTATACCAAATAATTAGCATGATGAAAAATAATTTTAATGTTCGCGGGCTGGCCATTATGGTGGTAATGCTGGCCTTTATATTTGTGTTTATAAATGCTTGTAAGAGGGAATCGTTCACATTGGCCACAACTGATGACGTAAATATTACTGGCTATTTGGATCGTTACCCGGAGCAATTCTCTTTGTTAAAGGAGGTGATAACCAAATCTGCATCTACCGGATTTCTCGGTGCATATGGCAAATACACATTTTTCGCTCCAGATAATGTGGCGGTAACTGCCTGGCTAAAATCAAAGGGAAAAGCAGCTGTTTCCGATTTAACTGTAGAAGAAGCCAAAAATATGATTAGGTTTCATTTACTGGCAGACACGCTGGCAACCAATAAATTTACAGATGGTAAATTGCCACAAATAACTTTATACGGCCAGTACCTTCAAACAGGGGCAGTAAATCAGGCTGGTGTGAGCAGCTATATCGTAAATAAACTCGCTAAAATTACCAAGTCTAATATAAGGGTAGGAAACGGCATTATCCACGTGCTCGATCATGTATTGGATCCTGCCACACTTACCTTGGCCAAGAGTATAGAGGCCAATCAACGCTACACTTACTTTACGCAAGCACTGAAAGAAACAGGCTTCTACGACTCTCTAAATGTAGAAGGCGCTGCTGCTAAAGACACTACCCGCAGATTTCAAACTGTAATTATGGAATCAGACTCTGCACTTAAAGCTGCAGGTTTCAGCACGTATTCAAGTTTCAGAAGTCGGTATTCAAGAACAGGAAACCCACAAAGTAAGGCAGATAGTTTATGGTTATATATGGCTTATCATATATCTCCAGGTCCATCTTACGTTCCTGATATCATTACCACACCCGCCATTTACTCTCTTGCACCCAGAGAAGTAATCACAACCAAATTCTCCGGGCAAAAGGTTTTGCTAAACGAGGATGAATTTAATGGAGTAGTAGAACCCGGTGTAGAAATTAACAGGGCTTTTAGCGATGTAACGGCATCAAACGGCGTGTTGCATGAAGTGAAGAAGCCTTTTGCAATTAAAGTGAGAGTACAATCGGCAGTATTTTTTGATGTAGCAGATCAACCTGAATTAAGGGCAAACCCAAGGTGGAGAGGTTCATCAGCAGTAAGTATTCCATTATTCGCTAACGGATTAAGTAATTTAAGCGGACTTATCTTTAATGATCCGTCTAAATTGAACACGCCTGAAAATTATGATTATGTTACTGTTCCAAATGCTACCCGAAAATATAACGCAAATGATTATTTAAACCTGTCAATGGGAGCAAACGTGCTACGCGCACAATGGATTGAATTGCGAACACCAATGTTGGTTAAAGGAAGGTACAGAATATGGATATGTTATGCACAGAACGGAAATGCACCTGTTTTTCAGGTTGGGGTAGATGTAGGTAGATCGGGAGAACAAATTTTACCAAACTTGGTCGATTTTAGACAACTATTGAGCGTTTCAGGCGTAACATCAGCCACGTCTTCATCGGTCTCAGCAGATCCGTTGATGTTAACTAATGGTTTTAAGCGATATATGGCTACCACTGCAGACTTTCAGGGTACCCTTCGTGGTGAACAGCAAATTACCGGTACCGGATGGGATCAAATGGTTGGCCGTTTGGCTGGAACAGCTGATATACAAACAACAGACAGGCATTGGATCAGACTAAGCATTGTTGGCGGTGGTAATTCAAGTAGTGCAACCTGGCTGGATATGATTCATTTCATTCCGATAGACGATGATCAGAATTATCCTCGTTTTTCAACATCAGGAACTGCATTTAAGCGACCATAACATCGTTGCCGGAGCTCGTCTCCGGCATCACTTAATCTAACCATAAAGAAAATCCTAAATGAAAAAAAATATACGAAATATCTTGCTGTTGCTTAGTATTTTAGTTGCGCTAAACGGCTGTAAAGATAAGATGGATGAACATATCGAAATTGTTAATGTAGACAACACGGTTGATGTGTTCCAAAAATTATCAGCGCAACCTAATCTCAGTAAGTTTAGTGATTTCCTGAGAAGTACAGGCTATGACCAGTTACTAAGTTCCTCACAAAATTATTCTGTTTGGGCCCCTACAAACGACGCGCTTGCAGGTTTAGACGCCGCCATTGTTGCTGATCCGGTGCGGCTTAAAGATTTCGTGGCAAATCACATTGCTTTAACTACCATTACCGCACCAAAAACACTCACGGATACCGTTAAAGTGGCACTATTGAATAAAAAATTTGCCATTATTATTGGCGATAAATACGAGGATGCTACTGTTTCTGGCAAAGGCCAGTTTGTTAAAAATGGTGTTGTTTATGCAATAAACCAGGCGGTACCAAGCCGGTTAAATATTTGGGAGTACATGCTGAATAGCACCGATGCTCCTGCACAAACAGCTTACATCAGCACAGTTACTTCTTTCGTAGTAGATACTGCAAACGCCACGATTATTGGGTATAACACTACCGGAGCACCTATTTTTGCGCCTAATCCGCCGTTGGTTTCCCGAAATGCATACTGGAATAGCGTTGCTGATTTGAGAGTAGAAAATCAGCAGTATACCTTTTTTATGCTTCAGGATGCTGCTTTTAACAGCGAAACGGCCAAGCTTACGCCATACTTCTCTGTAGTGGATAAATTTGCATTGGTGCGAGATTTTACGGTAAAGGGTTTAATTACACCAGATAAATTGCCAGACACCTTATTGTCTCTGCGGGGAGTTAAAATTCCGATTTCAAAATCTGCAATAGTGAAGTCTTACCGCGCCAGTAATGGAATTGTATACGTGATGAGTGCGCTACCATTCAGGCTGAAAGATAAAGTGCCAACATTCAAGATTGAAGGCGAAAACCCCACAAGTTTTAGGGCAGACAGAACTGGGAACACTTTTTATAGGCTTAAACTAGATAATAACAATATTCCTTACCGGGATATTGAAGTTTACAATCATGGGGTATCCGATTACTACATCCGCTATCAAAGAAGTGGAGTACCTTTAGTAAAGTATAAGGTTTATGCCCGTGCGGTTTCCGGTGCTGCCGGAGATTCGCAAGTGGCGGCTTTCACCCAGCGATATTTCATTTTTAATCCGCTAACCTCTACTGTTGAGGCGCCAGTTTATGATCTTTTTGCCACACAACTGGTAAGCCCATTAAACTACAATGAAGTTTATTTGGGCGACTATTCTCCTAAACAATACGGTCTTTTGGATCTGAGACTTACTTCGGCTACCAGCACATCAGTTAACGTAAATACGCTAATACTGGATTATTTAAGATTTGAACCTATTCTTCCATAAGCAAATAATTCTGAAATAAAATTGACTATGTATCATTTTACCATTATAAAAAAAGGATTATCATTGGCCTTATTCGGTTTAATGTATGCTGCTGCAGCAGGCGCACAGCAAACCGATACCATCGCTACCGACTCCAGCAAATACAGCACCGATACCACAACGGTAAAAATACGGCAGAAAAAACTGGTTGGTCAAAAGATCACAGGAACTGTTGTAGATGGCTATACCAATAAAGCCATAGTTGGGGCAAAACTTACTGTAACAGATTTTTCTGGCGCATTAACTGATGATAAAGGTAGATTCTCTATCGTTGTACCCAACTTAAATTCAGCCATTTTAATTAGCAATTCCGGTTATCATACCAAGATGCTAGCGGTTCACGCTGGTAAAATGGCTGTAATTAAAATATATCCTACAGAATATAACTCGCTATTTACAGAGGTAGTGTTGCCATCAGGTACGCAAAATCTGGCCCGTACCTCGTCAGCCATTTCAACAGCCAACCCAAAAGGTGGCTGGAGCAACAATGGTGAAACCATGGATAGCTATTTACAGGGCAGAATGGCTGGAGTAAATTCCATTAGAAGATCTGGTACGCCAGGCATTGGTGCAGATCTTTTCGTTCGTGGTTTTACTTCACTTTATGGAACCAACCAACCCCTCTATGTGGTAGATGGGATGATCTATGATGCAAATTCTTATGGATCATCGCTTACGGCAGGACATCGCAACAATCCATTGCAATTTATTGATGTACGCGATATCGAAAGCATTACTTTAATTAAAGATGCTGCGGCTGCAACCGTTTATGGGACCAAAGCTGCAAATGGCGTAATGGTGATTACCACTAACCATGCGCAGGATCTAGCTACCCAAATTGATTTTTCGGCTTACAGCAGTATGAATCTCGTTCCGCGCCAGCTTTCTGTAATGAATAGCGGGGATTTCAGAACTTACCTGTCTGATGTGTTACAAAGCCAGGGCTTAAGCAGCGGTGCAATTGCTGCATTACCTTTCATGAATGATGACCAAAACCCAGCTACTAATCCATTGTATCCTGTTTATCATCAAAATACAGACTGGCAAAAAGAAGTTTTCAAACGCAGTTTTGATCAGAATTATTTCTTAAAAGTAAGTGGTGGAGATAACATCGCAAAGTATGCCTTATCGGCAGGTTACTCCAAAGACAAAGGGATTATCGATTCTACAAACAATGTGAACTATCACATGCGTTTCAACAGTGATTTAAACCTGACAAAAAAACTGCAGGCCAATACCAATCTATCTTTCAGCTATACCGAACAGGCACTTAAAGACCAGGGGATTGCTCCACGTACTAATCCAATCTTCCTTTCTCTGGTTAAAGCACCCTTTCTGGCAAGAAACGAAATTAGCGGCACGGGTGCAGTTTCGCCAAATCTTGCCGATGCAGATACACTCGGTGTGAGTAATCCACGGGCTTTAATTGAGAAAGGTTTGAACCAAAAAAAAGCCTATCGTATTTTTGGAAATATCAACTTCAATTATCAATTATCGAAAAGCATTACGCTTTCCAATTTAACGGGACTTGCTTACGATAAAACACAGGAAACCCTGTTCATCCCTAGAAAAGGCGTTACAAATGAAGTGCTGGATAATACCATTGGTGATAGTAAATTGGGTTCTCAGGTAATCAGGTATTCAAATGTTTTCAATGATTTGCGTTTTGCATATAATCAAACATTTGCTAAAGACCACCATTTAAATATCAAATTGGGCTCGCGTTACTCACAGAGTTCAAGCGAGCAGGATTTCGCCATTGGATACAATTCTGCAACTGATGTATTAATTAGTATCGGGAACAGTAATGCTGCCTTACGTATGTTCGGAGGTGACATCGGCAACTGGAACTCCTTAAATACCTATTTCACTACAGATTATAATTACAAGGATAAATACTACCTCAATTTTGCGCTCGCTGTAGATGCTTCTTCCCGTTTTGGCAGAAGAGATGGTGCTTCTACCATCAGCTACTCTAAAGGAGATTTGAGTATTGTTGGTGGCAGAACGGCTGTGCTGCCAGCCATTAGTGGTGCCTGGTTAGTTTCTTCAGAAGATTTTATGAAGGGTTATAAGGAGGTGGGCTTATTGAAATTACGCATGAGTTACGGTTTAGTAGGTAATGATGATATCGGTAATTACAACAACAGGCAATACTACGTTTCTCAGAATTTACTTGGTTTACAAGGATTGGTGCGTGGAAATATCGCCAATCCTAACATTCAATGGGAACAGGTAGCCAAAATTAATACTGGTGTAGATGCTTCCTTTTTTAACGAACGTTTAAACTTAAGTTTGGATTACTACATCCATACAACCACCAAAATGCTCGCTTACATTCCTGTAACGGCTGTTGGTGGCATCGATTCATACATCGATAATCAGGGTGGTATGAAAACCTCGGGGCTCGACTTTGCTTTAAATGGACGTATTCTTAACAAAACCTTTAAATGGGATTTAGGAATAAACCTGGGTACTTATAAAAATAAAATTCAGGATTTACCTGGCGGAAAAGATATTTTAACCACTTATGCTGATGGTACTTACCTCACCCGGATTGGTCAGGCCGCTAATTTATTTTATGGTCAAAGAACCAATGGAGTCTATTCAACAGATGCCGAAGCGGCTGCAGCTGGATTGTCAATCGAAAACAGTGCTGGCGTTACGCTTCCATTTAAGGGTGGCGACGTACGCTTTGTAGATACCAATGGCGATAAAATTATTAATAGTGCAGATCGCGTGGTGATTGGTGATCCAAATCCTGATCTTTTTGGGAGTTTCAACAATACTTTCGGTTACAAAAATTGGTCGCTTGATCTGTTAGTATCCTTTGTATTAGGAAATGATGTTTACAACTACACCCGTTCAGTGCTGGAATCTGGCGATGCTTATTACAACCAATCCAACATCATCAGAAACCGCTGGAAAGGCGAGGGGCAGGTAACCAATGTACCTAAAGCCAGTTTTGGCGATCCAATGGGGAATACGCAATTCTCCGACCGGTGGATGGAAGATGGTTCTTACCTACGGCTCCGTTCTGTAAATCTAACCTATAATGTGCCTTTAAAAACCAAGGCCATTAAGTACGCAAAAATCTATGCTACCGGAAATAACCTCTTAACGTTTACCAACTATTTAGGTTACGACCCGGAGTTTAGTGCCAACGGGAGTGTTTTTACCCAGGGCGTTGATACCACACTGGAACCACAATTCAGATCGGTACAATTAGGGGTTAGAATTGGTTTATAATTGATATTTGATAAAATGATGAAGATGGATTTTAATAAAAAAGTTGTCGCCATGTTTACAATAGCCATACTTGCAACAAGTTCATGGTCTTGCAAAAAAATAATTGATGAAGTGCCGGAAGATAAATTGGATATTACCAATGCCTACCGGAATGTGGCAGATGCTGATGCAGCAGTAATCGGCCTGTATGGCCAGTTTCTAAGCCTGCAAAAAACTTATATTTTACAAAATGAATTGCGGGCAGATTTGGTGGATGTAACCGCAAATGCAGATCGTTATCTAAAACAGCTGGCTAATCACACCACCACGAAAGACAATCCGTATATCGATCCAAGACCGTATTACAAAGTGATTTTAAATTGTAACGATATCCTTAAAAACTTTAAAATCATGGCTGATAATTTTCGCATGAGTAAGGATGATTACAACAAACATTATGCTGATGTGGGCGCTTTAAGAAGCTGGATTTACCTGCAACTGGGTATTCAATATGGTAGCGTGCCTTACATTACAGAGCCAATAGAGAATGTTGATGATATTAAAAACCTCAGCACTTATCCGCGCATACCCTTCGATGAGTTGCTAACGCGGTTGATTGATTTTACCGAAAAGCTACCCTACAAGGAAGTTTATGCATATCCGTCGGGTAATCCTTTAGTCATTACGATTGATGGGAATAACACGCAAAAAATATTTATCTGCAAACCTTTTGTATTGGGTGATTTGTATTTGTGGAATAATAATTATGTGAAGGCTGCAGAAAATTACCATAAAATAATGAATGTGGAGAATGATAATACCAATATTAACTTGGCTTTTGATGCTTACAAAGTTGGTTATTACCTTAATTCTTCATATAACGATCAGTCAGTTAGATACGGAAGATCTCAGGATGAAAGTACTCTCCTTTATGATCAGGGATGGAAAACCATGTTCAGTTCTCCAAATACCGGGAACGTTTGGAACATGGAGTTTTTATGGGGGATCCCTTACAGTTCGAGTTTCAAACCAGGGAACCCGATGATTGAATTCTGTTCACCGATTTATGGAAAATATTTAATTAAGCCTTCGAATGCGGCTATAGATAACTGGAATGCACAACGGCAATACAATGGAATTCCTTATGATGCCAGGGGTCGTTTATCGTATGAAACCACTACCTCCGGACCAGCGATCACCAAGTTGACCGATAATTTAGTTCCGGTTTCTAATTTAAATAAAGGAGGCAAATGGGGTATTTATCGCGCAGCATTATTACATTTAAGAATGTCTGAAGCAGCTAATCGCGACGGAAAAGGTAAATTGGGTTGGGCCTTTTTAAATATTGGTATCGCCAATACTTTTTATGTAGGTACCAGAACTGCTGCCGGAGCTGCTGCGCCTGTATCTTTCGAAGAAATTAATACCATGGCTTCACCTTATGCTTTTCCTTTCAATTTCGATGCCCGATTTAATGGCGATTACAGAAGTGCATGGTACCGGAATACCGGGATCAGAAACCGTGCTGGAGTGACGGCTTTAAATATTAGTTTCCAGACAGATGTGATTGGCTTAGAAGGCAAACTGATTGACGAAGCCGCTTTAGAACTCGCTTTTGAAGGAAACCGCTGGCCAGATTTACTGCGCATTGCCCGCAGACAAAATAATCCGGCTTTCCTTGCAGAACGGGTTTACCAGAAGTTATTAAAAGATGGAGACCCCAATGCAGCTACGGCAAGAGCAAAGCTGATGAATCCAGACAACTGGTATTTGCCATTTGAATGGAAATAACAATCATTAAAAGCTTTCATCCAACTAAAAAGGATGGAAGCTTTTTTTTGTTACAAAGCTGACTTGTGGTTACAGATCTTTATTTTTAAATTTATTATCAAAATCATGATGAAAAAGTTTTTGCCCTTTCTACTGGTATTGCTTTTACTTTTTTCCTGCAAAAAGGACAAAAGCGCTGATTCAATAAGTTCGTTAAATGGGAAATGGGCTACCGGTGGTTATGATTTTGAACTGTATGATGCTTATGGAATGGTAGTGTCTCACAGCGTAGCCGATGCAATAAAAACTTACTGGACATTTGAAAAATCTCAGCTGACATTAAGTTATGTGCTGAAATCCGATGTGATCACCTCTGGGTATAAAGTACTGAATAACGCAACTGAAAAGCGTTTGCTGATTGATAATTCCAATATTGCCGGTCAAACACAATGGAAAATAGAAGCACAAACCGATCAGTTGATCAAAATAAGTACAGCAATTACTGATCCCGCCCTTCTCCATTCTTCAGCTTTTCGGACCGCTGTAAGAGGAGTGAAGACTATTTATTTAATTCGTGAGAAGTAGTGGGGGTAATGGATGGTCGATGCAGACTTACAGGATACCACAGGATGCATTTGAAGCCTACATTGAAGATATTTGAACCTAATCGGATCGAAAACCGTTTTGGAACCAAATATTAATCATCACTATCACTCTTGTTTAGTGCTTAATTAACAGTTACTCTGAACTCAATATAAGCGCTAACCAAACCTGCATGCACCATTTATGAAAAAACTTTTTGCCCTCTTTTTAATCTTGATCTCTTTAAACGCAGTGAATGCTCAGGAATACGACATCACTAAATTTGGAATTAAGCAGGATAGTACTGTTCTTCAAACCAAAGCCATTCAAAAAGTAATTGACAGGGCGTTTTCGAAAGGAGGAGGAACGATTGTGATTCCTAAGGGAACCTATTTAAGCGGCGCACTATTCTTTAAGAAAAAGACGGCTTTAATGCTTCAAGAAGGTGCGGTACTGAAAGGGTCTGATGAGATTAAGAACTATCCACTTATTCCATCCCGCATGGAAGGCCAGAGCCTTGATTATTATGCCGCCTTGGTCAATGCATATGGTGTAGATGGGTTCAGCATCACTGGCCCGGGAACCATTAATGGAAATGGTTTAAAGTTCTGGAAAACATTCTGGACGCATCGAGAAGACATGAAAAAGATTGGGAAAAACTCTACTAATCTGGAGGTGAGCAGACCCAGGTTGATCTTTATCTGGAAGAGTGATCACGTTAAAATTCAGAATATAAAGCTGTGCAACGCTGGTTTCTGGACTACTCATTTGTATCAGTGCAATGATGTGATAATTGATCATGCAGATATCCGTTCGCCATTTAAACCTGTAAAAGCACCAAGCACAGACGGTGTAGATATCGATGTGTGTAAAAGGGTAACCATCACCAACTGTTACATTTCTGTAAATGATGATGCAATTGTAATAAAAGGTGGGAAAGGACCAACAGCACACAAATTACCACAGAATGGCATTGTAGAAGATGTGCTGATTGAAAACTGTACTTTCGGTCCGGCTCACGCTACACTTACACTCGGAAGCGAAAGCATCCATGCTAAAAACATCACCATGCGCAATTGTGTGGTGAATAATACTTGTCCGATTTTGAAATTTAAGATGCGTGGTGATACGTTTCAGTTGTTCGAGAACATCACTGTAGATAATATAACCGGAAGCAGCGGTGCTGTGATCGATTTAAACCCCTGGAGTCAGTTTTTTAACCTGGCCGGGAGCAATGAAAAACCCTTCGGAATCATCAAAAACATCATGATGTCGAATATTAAGGTAAAGAGCACCAAGTTTGGGGAAATGCAGGGCAATCCGCTAGATCAGCTCAAGAATTTTACATTTAAAAACGTAGAGGTAACTACCGAAAAGCCCACGCTTATTAATAAATATGATGAGGTGAAGTTTGAAAACGTGATGGTTAATGGGAAGGCTCTGGAGGTGGTAAAGTAAAGCCGTTGTTCGTTTTTTGTTTAGCGTTTTTGGCGTGGTTATGGTCACTGTGGCTAACACCTAGCTATCACCACCCTGGTATCCGGCCTGGGTAATGATGGAAGGAGAAAACGTTTAAAGCTTCGACCACAATCTTTCAACATACCACTACCTGAGGCAGCGCGTTCTCTCCCGATTTTTCATCGGATGCTTGTGCTGCCGAAATAAAGCTTTGAAGATTTTATCCGACATCAGGTCCAAGCCTTGAGTTATTCATAAGTCGTTTATGTTTTTATTGGCATTCATGAGCTCGCAGAAAAGCTCGGTTTTGGCTACCTTTTTATTAAGAAAAAGGTAGGAGCCCTTCGGCGGCTAGCCCAGGCAAGGCAGCGCAGCGGGGAAAAGTTTTCAACAGGTGATGACACCAGCCAATAGATGAATGGTGCCAAAAAAAAGTCTTTTACGCTTTGATTTAAAATGATTCTATTTTGTCCTCGCCAGACGGGCTTTTTTCTTTTGACAGCAAAAGAAACAAAACTGCCGGCTCGCAACTTTTTTATTCAAGTCTGTAGATAGGCTAGGTGAGTGCCATCCAAAAAAATTGACCATCCCGGACCAAGAGCAGAACGAAGAAACGGTGGTTTGGCCTTGTTGGACATTGATAGCGATCGTCGTTCTTGTTGTTATAAATCTAAGTGTGCATCCTAATTCTCATCATGCTATTTCGACCTTGCATCCGGCCTCAGAAATGACGGAAGGAGAAAACGTTTAAATCTTAAATCACGTTCTTTCATATCCCCACGATCCCAAGGCAGCGCATCCTCTCCCGATTGTTCATCCGGTGCTTGTGCTGCCGAAACAAAGCTTTAACGATTTTATCCAACATCAGTTCCAAGCCTTGAGTTTATTCATAATTTGTTTATGTTTTTATTGGCATTCATGAGCTCGCAGAAAAGCTCGGTTTGCTTCTTTTTGCCAAGAAAAAGAAGATAGCCCTTCGGCGGGCTAGCCGGCCCAGCGGAGAACAATCCTTATTGTTATTTCTCGTAGCTAACGGGTAGAAAGCATTAGTGGCAAATGAAGGCGTGGAATAAACGCAGCGATTATTCGCTGCGCACTGAATGAGAGCGAGGGCTAATATCTCGGTACTTTCGTGATTAAAGTAGGCACGACAAAGCAATCTTTTTATAGATTCTTCAATGGAGATTGCTTCGTCGGCTGAAAAAGCCTCAAGGACGATTCCATTATCAAATTTAGTTAGAAAGATCCTCAATCAAGTTCAAGAAGACGGTCCTGCTGGGTTTTTCTACTTTGGTCTTTCCGCATTTAGCTTTAGTCTTTTAGCTTTGATCCTTGTTCTTTATTCCTAAATCCTTCATCCTGATCCTCATCTCCCTTTTCCAAACCTTAACCTGATCCAGAACTACACCATCATCCAAAGCCTTTATGGAAATAACATGTGAACCACCTTTTTTCAATAACGCTGCATTGGTAATCCTAATCGCCTGATTGCGCAATACATTCAATTTCCATTCTTCGTTACGGTCTACGGTATGGTAATCTACTACCTGTAATGGCTTTCCATCGATCGAAATTTCATAACGGATGAATTCTCCATCAACCGGATGGTTTGGGGCCAAATTTAATTCGATATCAACCACATTGGAAGGGAGGTATTTAAATGCATAAGATACCGTACTTCCTTTTTTCAAACTGATGGCGCTGCTGTTATAACCTAAGCCATGGCTAACAGGCTTAGCACCTTTAAATGACGAATATTCCAAACCGTTAAATACCCTAAATGGTTTTTTATCTTCAGCCATTGGCATTTTTGCATCCTTACGAGGTACTTTTTGGTAGACTGTCAAATCCCTTGGGTGTGCATTCATCATATTTTTCCATTTGCCATTTCCCAACGCATTATAATTGGCAGTAAGCTTCTCAATCGCCTCAAACGCATCATCGCTTTTCGCCCAGGGCGCAATGCCATGTCTCGCCAGCTGACCATACAAGTGTTTTTTATTCATCTCTGCTGCAGCCCTTACCGGATATGCTATCAGCTCAAACCAGGCATCTTGTTTTTCAGGCTTGATAAGCTTTGAAAGCTCAATTACTTTGTTCGATAAGACCTCATATTCTGTAATTCTCATTTTTATTTCCTGTTTAGTCCATGGCAAATCTGATACCTCTTTAAATTTAGCATCTTTCTCTTCAGTTCTAGTATTCGCCATAAACTCCGGTTTCCGGATGTACGCAAGGCGATAGTATTCATTCATCACGGAAAGAAGTTCTGGAGCATTATTGACTCCAAATTCTCTGCTTAGCCAGTTTTGTAAATGCCGATCCAACCCTTCCTTACTATCTTTTATCTGATCAATATTCCAAGCCATATCTAAAAATAACTCTGTCAGGTATTCTGCCGGCTTGATATCCCCAACATTAAGCATCCAGATGTCTCTTGCCCCCTTATCATAAGCCATTTTCATTTGGGTATAAATTTGAGCAGGATGATTGGTCGCTAACCAGAGGTAATCATGCGGACGGCCCCAGTAAGAAACATGGTAATACACACCATTTCCACCTTTACGTTTCCGCTCGGTTTCGTTCGGGAAATGACGGATATAGCCATAGTTATCATCACACCAAAGCAGCGTTACATCGTCCGGAACCTGAAGCCCCATATGATAAACATCCAGCACTTCTTTGTAAGGGATAAAAACCTGGGGTACTTTTTCCGGATTGCTGTTGAGGGTATTTTTAATCATTTCCCGTTGATCTTTCAGTACGTTTACTAAAGCAGCTTTCTGTTCCTGCAGGGTATTTGCACCCTGCATTTTGCCATCATGTACGCCACGGATGCCCAATGTATACAAGTTATCAGCGCCTTTGAGTTCCGTTACCCGTTCCTGCCAGAAGTTGAGCACGTTATCGCGGTTATTGACAAAATCATAATTTCCCTTGCCAGCAATTTTCCACTCGGTATTCGCATTCCGCATCATGGGTTCACAGTGTGATGCACCCAGAATTATTCCGTATTGATCAGCCATCTCTTTGTTACCAGGCGTTTGGTAAAATGCTACAGATACTTCGTGCATGGCTGGCCAGTAGGTGTTGGCACGTAAACGCAATAGCAGTTCAAAGATCCTGGCATTGGTTTTCGGACCTATTTGTCCTTTAATTTTAGAAGGTTCGTGCGTAAGATAACTCCATGGCGTTAAACCCCAATCTTCATCATTTATAAAAATACCGCGAAGTGCAACTGAGGGGTATTCAAACAGCTTGAAGCCATTTTTTAATACCACCTGATCCCGCCTTTCAATCGTGGCATCTGCCCACCATTCCCATGGCGATACACCAATACGCCTGGAGAGCTCCAAAATTCCATAGGCCGTTCCGCGACTATCGCTTCCCAGAATAAAAATTTTATCGTTTTTTACCTCGATGGCGTACGCTTCCTTGTGCAATTTTAACTGCTGAATAATTTGCTGACCAAGTTCTTTTTCCGCTGCAGAGCCATTTCCTAATGTTCCAAGGAATATCTGCGCATTGTTGCTGGTGGTTACTTCGCCAGCAAATACCGCCTGATAATCCCGACGGAAAATATTCAGGGCTGTATTTACAACAGCTTCCTCATTAGCAGCGATCGCAACACCTACAGGGTTATCCTTCTTAAAAATAAAGTTGGCAAACACCGGATAGGGAAGGGCGAGCGCAAAAGTGGCAACGAAGGGAATTAATTTCTTTAAATGCATACGAATATTATTCTTTGATGATCAGTTTTGAAATGGTAATGTGATTGGCGGTGCTGCCATAAACTGTTTTTTTCTTATCAGACCAGTTGGGTCTTTCCCCGGCAGTAGAAATTGTTAATTTGTATTCGGCTTTTGGCAAAACTGGACTTAAAAAAACGATTCGCGCTGCAGGAACTTTTGAATACATATCGATAAGGTTTTTAACCAATACCTTTCCGTTTTTATCTGTGAGGATGATGTTCGCGTAACCATTATCTGGAAGTACAACCGTTTGCAGGCCGATTTGTGTGCCATGAAAGCTAAAACTACAAGATGAGTTTTGAGCATCAGAACGGCTCACCTTATGGCTATTGGTCACTGATTCATTCCATGTGCCATTGAATTTAAGTTGCGGATTGTCATTGTTGATTTCGCGGAAAGCCAATTTTTTTTCAGTTGATAAACCTGTTTTCAGATCAATGTTCCAGGCTGCAAAATACTTTGGCATAAAGAGGGCATCATGATCAAACCGGATGGGTTGCCATACATAGGTGGCTGCAGAAAGCTGGCGGGGGTAAGACCATCTATCGCCCATAAACATATAGGTGGTATCTTTTCTTCCGGCAAGTTTAAGCACAAAAGTACTCTGCGAATTCCAGGTGAGCTGATCTTTTGGCGCAATTAGTCCACGCGAAACCCATGGCCCGGCAAGAGATTTTGAGGTGTAATAATAATTGTCGTTTTTCTCCCAAGAAGTTAAATGCGAGCCTATGAAATAGTAAATATTACCTTTTTTTAAAAGGGTAGGCGATTCAAAGCCCCTAGTAATTTGTTTATTGGTTTCCGCAACTATTGAATGGTAGTCATCACTCAACTGATGAATCACTCCACCATGCGTTAGCAGATAACCTTTGCCATCATCATCCTGAAAAACACCCATATCCCATTTTTTAATCGGCTTACCATCAAAAAGTAGAGGACCCTTAAATTGGTAAGGTCCCGTTATATTCCTGGAAGTGGCATAACCTACAAACTGATCTTTATAACCAAGCGTATCTACATGCATAAACATCAGAAATTCGCCGGTTTGTGGATTCTTCATCACCTTCGGCCTTTCGCCAATGCGATTTGGTCCGAGTTTGCCATTGGTTTGAACGGGCAGGGCAATTTTTTCGAACTTCCAGTTATACAAGTCTTTGGAGGAATAGCAATTAAATCCAACAAAAGCATTGCTCGTATTGGTATGTGCTTCACCGAAGAAATAAAATAATTTCTTCTCTTTAATAATGCTTCCTCCATGTGCACTCACCACATTTCCGTACTGATCATACCAGGGCAGGCCGGAATAGATCACATCGGTTTTTCCAGGTTGTTGGGCCAGCGCAACACTACCGTTGATAACCAGAATAGTTACCAGTATGACCGGCTTGAGCGCTTTTAACAATAATAATCTGAGATAAGACATGCTTTTTTTAGTATGTTTTGAATTCTATTTTGTCCGTACCAGGGAAATATCATCTACCAGAAAAAACGCATCGGCTTTTCCGTGGGCAACAAATCCAATCTCGACTTTTCCATCCGTTACGTTGATGGTTATGGAAATTGTTTCCCATGCTGTATGCTCATTTTTAATTGCAAATTTAGCTTCCTTATTTCCACTTAGCGCATACATCGTCAAAAGGCTGAAGCCTTTACTGCTTCTAATTTTTGCGGACAGTTGATAAGTGCCATTTGGCAGTACGACATCAGGAGAGGATGCAATCACCTGTGATACTTTACGATCAAAGTCGATTCGATCACTGATGTTTAAACTCTTTTCCCCAATTACCACTTTTCTTTCTGCTTGAGTATTAAAGTGATTTAAATCCGGGGATTTTGTGCTGTCCAAACTTGCCTTATTGCCCTTAATGAATTGCGTTTCCCATCCGGTTAATGCCGTTTGAACTGGTTTAACTACGCTTGGAATCCGCTTACGATCAGCTTCAAAACTGCCATTCTTAACGTAATTGTTGTTTTTTGCAACCTTCCATTCGCCAGTTTTTTCATTTAAGATCCATGAGTGAAGCGAATTGAAATAAGGGATTGAACCATCAAAAGATAGGGGACACCACTGGTTATAACCTAATCCATTTCCTGCGAAATTAGCCCATCGATCGCCGCAGTAAATCACTGTTTCTGTTGCTGATCCTTTTACATTCACAAAAAAACCAGTTTGCGATACGTGTGCATAATCTGCTTCACTGCCCGCTGTTACCAACATTTTATTGGTTGGGAGGTAGGGGCCATAAATATTGTCAGCCACTAAATAGTAGGCCAGGGAGCCATCCCAGCCATAGATATTTGAAGCATACATGTAAAACTTACCCTTATATTTAAACATGCAATTTCCTTCACGGCTCTCGCCCTGAAAAATTTGCTTACAATCTAACAGGTTAACCTTCCCGTCTTTTATCCCAATTTCTGAAATGTAAATTTTGTTTCTTCCACGGCCGTAAGAGTACACCAGATAAGATTTACCTGTGTCCTCGTCTGTAAAAACGGTTTGATCACCTGTGTTTGATGTGCCAATCAAGGGCTCCATGTTGATGTGCTGATGAGTGGTAAAAGTACCTGTTGGAGAATCGGAAACTGCGATTAAAACCTCTTTGCCATGCTGAACAAACATAGCATATTTTTGAAGCTCATTTACATACGCCACACCTAGCCGCCCAACCCACGTTTTCATGGTTTTATTGGTTTCACTTTTAGTAAGTACATCGCCCTCTTTCTCCCAATTTGTGAGGTCGGTAGAACTGTAGCATGTTACTGATTGGAAAGTGGCATTCTGCTGTGTAACCGATGGATCATTGCGGTAAAGATCAGCCTCCGCATAATGTACACCATACCAATAATACTTTTTAATACCCGATTTTGGATCTTTAAATTTGAAAATGCCGCCACCCTGGCTATTTATTGGCTGGCCATCTTTCGTTTTCCAAAAGGAATCGTTTTCAATATTTTGCGAAAGTGCTGTATTTGTTATGCCGAAAAATAGGGATAACAATAGTATGGTAATGGCTCTGGTGTAAATAAAATTCATAAAATCATTTTC
This sequence comes from Bacteroidota bacterium, assembly GCA_037032985.1. Taxonomy (GTDB): domain Bacteria; phylum Bacteroidota; class Bacteroidia; order Sphingobacteriales; family Sphingobacteriaceae; genus Pedobacter. The sequence goes on along the minus strand of JAZBLB010000018.1, from coordinate 96,011 downwards.
ATTTAATACTCAATAAGGAAACGCCTTGTCTGGGTAGCAAAAATTTAAAAGGACCGCTGGCAGTGTTGTATTTTACCGGTTTTCCAAGTGTTTTCAATTCATTTGATTTGGACAGTGTTAAAATTTGTGCGGCTGTTGGTTGTTGTGGAGAGCCCATTTTTTTCCAGGCTTCATAGGAGTTGCTATGCAGATCATCAATGCGGTACTGCGTTACCACCACTTGTTTCTTAATTAAGCCTTTAAAGGTTACCAATACAGAATCTACAGTCCCCTTTTTATCTTCATCATGATAATTCCAAACCAGAACGGAGGCAGATTGCTGATCGTTTGTAGCCAATACACCTACATCTGCAGTTGCCTTCCTGATGCTTGAATCGAGTACCGTTTTTAATGGATACATCTGATTACTGGTGGCTTCAACCCGATTGCCTTTCATCATACCTAACATTTTAAATACGTTAAAAACTGGTTTGTTGATTCCGTTGGTGGCAAGGTCTCTGAATCCAGCAAACCAGGGCTGGTTTTCAAACTCGAACGACCAGCTTACAGCGCCCAGCAAATTGATCTGGTACTGATCTGTCAATTCATAAAGTCTAGCAAATGCCGCAGCAGTATAACTTGAATACATGGTGCCATTTCTGTAGGCATTTTCCGGGTTGGTAGACATGCCACAGGCGGCGCAACCTTCAGGGTCAAATTCGCCAATAATCACCGGTATATTTTTTAATTGGGCGTATTTGCCAATCACTTTGTAATTAGCTTCCACATTTCGAAGTTCGGTACGGATGTTCATCACTACGGTGTTATTAACCACTTTCGGCGATCCTTTAGCGTGAAATAAAACTGCATCCAGTGGAGAACCGATTTTACCGGTAACGTAGTTGATATCAGTGAGGCAATGTTTTAAAAACGCATCTAAGTACCTGCTTCCGCCTCCCGTTACATTTGCACCACCAATCTTGGCGGTCGGAAGGGCCCTTTTCAAGCCCTCAGTAGCATAATCGTACAATTTGAAGAACTCAGCTTGTGTACCTTTCCAGTAGGCACCATCAGCTTCATTCCAAACTTCCCAATACCAGCTTTCTACTTCTTTTTGTCCGTACCTTTCTACGCAATGTTTAACCCATTCATATACCAGGTTTCCCCATTTTTGATAATCTTTTGGGGGATAGGCCCAGCCTGTCAGAATTTCTTCGTAACGGGTGCCGGGTTTCCACTGGTGCTGGTAAGGTTGAGGTTTGATGGATAAGGCTTCGGGCATAAACCCAATTTGAGCCAGGGGTTTCATTCCCCGTTTTACGTAGGTGTCGAAAATACAATCGACGATGGTCCAGTTGTAGACCGGATTTCCATTTGCATCCTCTGTATAGGCATTTGTGGAGCCCCATTTCAGGGCCGGCGTGCCATCTCCAGATGTTAATAGGTTGTGGGTACGCACATAAACCGGAACCGGACTTATTTTTGAAAGGTCGGTTAATAATTTCTGCCCATCTTTCATGTAAGTATAATTCGGTTCATCATAACCAAACCAAGCCCAAATGGGTTTCATTTCAGCAATTTTGCGGTCGAAATTGATCTTAATATCTGCCTTGCTTTGGGCAGCGCAGATGTTTACAGTTCCAAAGCAATATAATACGATAATTACTGCCAGTTTAAAGTGCTTTTTCATCGCCATGGTGATAACATTCTATTTCGATTCATAAACTTCGGCTTCAATAATACTCAAGCCACCTTTAGATTTCGTTTCAGCTCTTTCTACACCATCATCCAGTTTTTTGCCATTTACTTCTACGCCAATTTTTTCGCTTTCAGCAGTCGCTTCTCCAGCATTTAACAACTGTACAGTTACCGTTTTTCCTTTAGCTGGCTTACAGATTGCCGTAAAATATCCCAGGCATGGAATGGTATTGCCCTTGAAAACTTCTTTACCATCAACCAAGATGCGGATGGGGTAGGTTTTTGTTCTAAAACCATTCACTTTTAAGGCAACCTGAGTGATGGTACTTGCTTTTTCGAGTTCATATTTAATCCACGCTGTGCTGATGTTGCCGTCGTTAACCCAATCGCTCAATTCGTTATCATCATAACTAAATTTCGCTTTATCGCCATTAGCACCAGCGGTAGCACTGATAATTTTCACTGCTTTTCTGGTTACCTGGTAGGTTTGTTCAGCAGGTGTGGCGCCTCTTTTTAAATTTGATGGCAAACCGTCTGCCGGGAGTTGAGTAGATAATCCATCCTGAACCTGAAAGGGTAGGGTTTCTAAAATAATTGACGCAGGTTGCAATCCATCTGCCTTTGCAATAAGATTAATTTTGCCTGGGGTAGTGGTTGAGCGAATGAGAACGCGATTAACGCCACCTTCCACTGGCAACTGTTTAGCTAAAATATAGTTATCCGAACCCTGTGCAATGCCTCCACGCCATTCGGCTGGTCCGTTTAGTTCAAAATTAATCATGTTTAATGCTATCGGACATCTTTTCCCTTGGGCATCAACTACTTCTACCTGTACCAGCGCAAGATCTGCACCGTCTGCCTTGAAGCCGGTTGGACTTTGCATTTTTGAGAGTTTAAGTGCCACAGGTGTTCCTGAAGTTTTGATCTCTGCTTCTGCCAATTTCTTATTTTTGGTATCATAAGATATGGCTTTCAGTATTCCCGCCTGATAACTCACATTTTTGAATGTATAAAGAAATCCATCGCTTTTAGTCCCAAAACCGAGAGATTTTCCATTTATAAATAACTGCGTTTTATCGCCAGAGGCTACTACATAAATGTTCTTTTTAACGCCGGGTTTGTAATTCCAGTGGCCAATAATATGTATCCCCGTTTTCTTGGTATCTACCCAGCCATCCCAGATCACCTGGTGTGCAAAAAATGCATCCTTTGGGATCCTCATCGGATCTACTTCTCCGCTTCGGCGATAATTTTCCTCTCCGCGGTAATGGGTATTGGAATCTGAGAAAATAATGTTCACCCCGCCGGCGCTCACCCGGGACCCTGTTCCAGGTCTTTCCTGATAATATTCGTTCCACCGGATCACGTCTTCTATGGCATGAGAATCCTGATTTCGGTTGTAAATGCTGGCATCAGCTCCCTTGTATAGCGGGCCAGCGCCATCTTTATGGAAAGGCGGTGAAAACTCATCCCAATATTTTCTTAAACCTTCATCGCGAGCATATTCCATGCTCCAGAGCGGTTTGCTTGCGCTTTTGTTGATGTACAACATTTCGCCACCGTATTCTGCAGCGGGAATATCCAGCATTTCCCTGGAGCCAATTGCCCTGCCGCCATGCGGATCGAACTGATTACGAATGGCTTTCATTTCTTCCATATGCGCAGCGCTGATGGATTCGTTACCACACTCGTAGAACAGGATACTCGGATTATTTCTATTGTAAATAATGGCATCTGTCATCACTGATTTTCGGTGATCCCAGCGTACGCCAATAACGTCTTTTTCTGCGTCTCCGGCAGGCATGGCCTGAATTAATCCTACCCGGTCGCAAGATTCTACATCCTGTTTCCAGGGCGCTATATGCATCCAGCGCACTAAATTTGCATTGCTTTCTACCATCAAACCATTGCTGTAATCACTTAACCAGGCGGGTACCGACAAGCCGATGGCAGGCCATTCATTACTGGTGCGTTGTGCGTAGCCTTTCATCATCAATACGCGGTCGTTCAAATAAACCATGCCATTTTTGAATTCGCCTTTTCTAAAACCTGTTTTTGTTTTTAATTCATCTACAGTACTGCCGTTTACCTGCAAACGGGAGGTAACGGTGTATAAATAACCATAGCCCCAACTCCAGAAATGGAGCCCGGTCACTAAAGCTTCTGCTTTAAGTGTTGTGGTATTTCCTGCCGGAATGTTTAGTGCAGCAGAACTAAATGTTTTAATCTGCTTTCCATCAGCATCTCTGATTTCCACTTCGTATTTAACTCGTTGTGGATTAGGTGTCTCGTTTTTGACTTCTGATTCTGATACCACAATTGCACATCTGCCGGTAATGTTGAAGTCTTTAGCATAAATATAATTTCCGGTTGTTTTTAATATTGCATTTAGCGGCAAGGTTTGATAAAGTTTTCCGGTTACGTGCAAACGAACATTTTTAGAAATACCGCCATAATTTGCATTGAAGTTTTTATCGCTCCACTGATAGCCGGAGTTAGTGGCCTTTTCTCTGTAATTCCAGGCATTATCAATTCGTACAGCAAGAACATTGTCTTTATTGGTTTCGATTAAATCACTGATGTCGAAGCCAAAAGCAGTAACGCCATTTTCATGTCTGCCGATGAATTTACCATTGAGGTAAAATTCTCCTGCCTGCCTGATCCCTTCAAACTCCAGGAATATTTTTTGGTCTTTGGCAGGCGCTATTTTAAAGTGTTTTCTATACCAGGCTATTCCGGTAGATAATTTTTCTATTGATTTCTGAAAAGCCTCATCTTCATTCCAGGCATGGGGCAGCGTTATCTGTTGCCATTTTGAGTCTTCAAAATCAACAGTTTCTGCACCAGGCTGATCACCCACGAATAACTTCCATCCCGGATTAAAATTATATGTTTTCCGAACCGGGCTATTGGTTTGAGCATGCATGTAGCCAATTGTTAGGCTTAAAGACAACAAAAAGAAAAATTTGAGCATTTTCATTTAGCGGATGGATTAACGTGCAGTATTTTAAGTGATTAATATTGATTTGATTTGAATGGGCAACTAAACCTTTTATAAGCAAAAAAATAAGCTTAAAAATATATCAGATCAGCCGGTTTCGCCAATGGACAAAAGCGGAAAGCAGTGAATGATATTTGGCTAGCTACTGATACGATTTTACCGTTAATAAAGCGGTAAACCATCCTGTTCCATCCTGCAAAATGTGCCATAGATCTGTTACAAATGAACTTAGTAGTACTTTCAATCGTTTGAAAGAATGAAAACTGGAAACGGTCTTTAAAGCGAAAAGCGCAATCGGCCTCGAACCAATTGCGCTTTGAATGAAAATTACTTGAATCTACCAGTTTGGATTTTGTATAGCCTGTTTTTGTGCAGGGGATAAAGCAGCACCGTTTATTTTAATTACATCTAGAAAAGATTGAGGGATTGGTCTTAAATAATGTTTGTTCTCCTGTGGTTTTGCCTCCCCATTAAAAGCTGATGTTCTTGCTATTAATGTTTTTGTCCGGGCAAGATCTTCCCATCTTTGAAGTTCGCCCATTAACTCTCTTGAACGCTCATTCAGGATGAAAGCCGTAAATTTATCCGCTTGAGAAACTGCGCCAATTCTATCATAAAATTCTTTGTTTGAATTAAAGATATCAGCTTCGCTGTTTAAGTGCATTGGCGTCAAGGTGTTTGTAGTGCTCACGGGAATATTGTTCGATTCGAAATAGGTGTTTCTATCTGAATAGGAAACATTAGCATTGGTTACCGCCGGATTGGTTTTGTAAGAAATACCGCCATCAACATACGAAGAACGATCTTCACCATCTTTATAAGCTGCACGATCGCGAACCCTGTTTAAATAGGCAATCGCCTGTCCATATAGACCTTGTCTTCCGGCAGCTTCAGCAGCAATCAGATAAGTCTCACCTAATCTTGCTAAAATCCCATCTCGTTGACCAAATTGTGAGGCCACTAAATTTCTGGAACCATCCATAAACTTAGATAAAGCTACATACTGACTTACGCCATAATTTCCATGTGCATTTAAATAGCTTTGCGGCTGGCCAGAAAAATACCTGACAAACATACTTGGCGCCCGTAAGGCAATGTTCGTGCTGGTATAACGTGTATCTCCAGCATCATTTACGATGTAAAGAATTGATTCCTGACCAACAGTGAATTTCGGTTGATTTACCTGAGCAGGGGTTGGGGCATTAGCAGCTGTCCATCTAGGTAAGTTAGCGGCATTGTTTGCAATATACCGCGTTTTAAAACTTTTCCAGAAGCGCGAATCGTTTACACGGTCATAAACATCAATTGCATAGTCTGTAGTTTTCAATCTCTGGAATTCACGTCCGCCTGCAATATCCCTAACCATACCCGGAAGGGTTTGATACACTGAAGGATAATACAAATGTACCTGATTTGCGTAGCGGCCCTGTGTAGCCGTATTATTAGAAAATTGTGCAGCAAGAATAATCTCTCTGTTGTTTTCATTCGGTCCGTCTACTGTAGTAAAATTCCAAAGGTCACTATAATTGTTTGCTAAAGTATGTGCGCCACTGTTGATGACCAGATCAGCGTATCTCACCGAATTCTGAAGATCTGCAGTTTTGGTATCACTATTCCAGTCGTTATAAAGTTCGCTTGCACGGAATAAGTAAGCTTTGGCTAAAAAGTGAGCAGCTGCCCATTTAGTGATTCTACCTGGTTGACTAGGAGTAGCAGGGAGTAGATCATAAGCTTGTGTAAAATCTTTAATTACCTGATCGTACACTTCTTTAGCCGAATTTCTTGTAAATTCTTCTTTAATTACTTCTAAAGATTCCAGTTGTAATGGAACTCCGCCATATTGCTTCACTAACTTAAAGTAATCGAAGGCACGCATAAAGTAACCTTCGCCTAAGCGGGCATTTTTATCGGCACCTTCATAATAGATAGGTACATTTTTGATTAGAATGTTGGCTGAGTTAATGTTGGTATACATATTATCAAAAACGGCTCTAACATCACTATTAAATGAGTTTAAAGTTCCATCATAAGAGTTCCACATTTGCTCAGTTCTATCTCCACCTACCGTAAATTCATCAACACCGTAATTGGTACTGGTATAAGCCCATGTATAATTAAAGTGAAATTTTAGACTTTGATACATCCCCACCGCCAGGTCATTTAGACCAAGAGTGGTAGTGAAATCTGAAGTATTGCGGGCGTTAATTACTTCTTCATCAAGAAAGCTTTTTTTACAGGAAGTAGGCAAGACCATTAAGCCACCCAGTAAAGCAACGCCAGATATTAAATTTATAATTTTTTTCATCTCATTATTTTATTTTGTACTGTGGGATTTTTAAAATTTAATTCTTAATAATCACCATTAGTATTAATGTTAAAAACTTGCGTTAATTCCAAATACCACACCTCTGTTAAATGTAGAACCACCTAAGTCTGGATCGATCCATTTAACATTTGAATAGATCAAGCTTGGGTTAATTGCTTGTGCATAAACCCTTAACCTAGATAGTGTTAATTTTTTTGCCATATTCTCTGCAAAATTATAACCCAGTGAAATGTTTCTGATCTTGATGAAAGATCCATCCTGATAGTTCATGGAACTTTTATATTGATCTCCCGAAGCACTTGCATAATTTGGTGAAGGATAATCGTTGGTAGGGTTTGTAGGGGTCCAGTAATCTAGAACCCGTTGAGCAAATCGACCTTGTAGTGCTTCTGCACCAGTTTCGATCAGGAAGTTATATCTTGCTACAATAAAGATGGATAAATCGAAATTTTTGTAACCGAACGTGTTGGTTAAGCCACCAGTCCAGCTTGGATTGTAATGGCCCAATACCTGACGGTCGTTATTGGCGTCAATTCTGTAATCGCCATTTAAATCTCTAACTTTAATATCTCCAACGTTAAAGTTTGCACCATTAGTTCCAAACCTTGCAATCTCAGCTAAATCTTCGGGCGTATTTTGCCAGATTCCATCTTTTACAAAATCGTAAGCAACGCCATTTCTCTGTCCGAGAAAGAAACGGTTTGTAACCATATCACCACCGTTAAGTTTAACAATTTCATCTTTACTGGTTGAGAAATTCAGCGTAGATTCCCAGGTAAAATCTTTTGTTTTAACATTAACCGTATTTAAAGTCAAGTCTAAACCCCTATTTTTTGTTTCGCCGATGTTGTCGTATGATGTTGGATAACCGTTTATGATAGCAATGTCCTTAAGCAAAATTAAATCGGTAGTGTTTGATTTGTAGACATCTAGTGAACCATTGATTCTGCCACCTAATAAACTAAAATCGATACCTAAATTATATTGTAGTGTTTTTTCCCAGCTTAATAATTTATTCGGGAATGAAATTGGATTCGCCAGAGAAGCATCAGAAGCTACATAGCCAACTTGTGCTGCACTACCGAAAGTATAAGTAAGTGGTTGTAAGAGTCCCAGTGTACTGCCAATATCTACAGATGAATTTCCGGTACTACCAACGCCTAACCTCGCTTTAAGTGAATTAACCCACTTTATGTCTTTCATAAATTCTTCCTGGTCTATTCGCCACGCAAAAGCGGCGGATGGGAAAAAATCCCACTTATTACCAGCAGCTAATTGTGAGGCACCATCCCAACGGCCGGAAGCAGTTAGCAAGTACTTATTATTAAAGCCATAATTTACCCTCGCCATATAAGAGTTTAGTGTAGATTCTCTTAGGCTTGTGTCAAAGGCATCTAGTGCAGTAATATTTGCGCCTCCTAATCCGTACCACAGTGGTGCAGCCAGGTTGATTCTGCTTCCCCTCATGGATGAGGATTCATTCCTGAAAGAGGAGGAACTTTGCAATAGGGTTACTCCGAAATTATGTTTGCCGAGCGTTTTATCATAGTATAATAAATGGTCAAGGGTATAAGCAAATCTATTGTTTTGATCCAATTGTGCAAAGTTGTTATTAGATCCTGGTACGCCGGCGTCACGATTTACAGAACGCGCATCCTGATACCGTCCATTATAAAAGTTAGAAAAATCAGGCCCGAAATTAATGCGGTATTTTAATCCTTTAACCAAGTTAACCTCTGCGAATGCGGAGCCCAAAGTTCTTAATGTTTTACGCAAGTTGATGTTGTAATCTGCTTCAAGGACTGGATTCTGAATGTTGATATCCCCTCCAGGCAAGTTAATTCTGTTTCCATTCGCATCAAATGGGATGGCTAAAGGGAGCATGCCGCGTGCAGCAGCATAAATGTTGCCGGCACCAGATGCACTTGCCGCCTGGAAGCCATAATTCTGTAAGCCATATGTTGCCGTTAAATTAAGGCCCATTTTAAACCATTTTACCGGGTTAAGTTCAACGCTTAATTTTCCACTGTATCTTTCAAAATCCTGACCCAACTGCGTTCCTGTTTGATTTAAATAACCAAATGATCCATAGGCTTTAATTTTATCAGTACCACCACTTACACTTAAAACGTGATCTTGGGTAATGCCGGTTCTGGTGACTAAATCACCCCAGTCAGTTGTTGGAATTAAGCTACCATCATAGGTGCCGTTTGCCCAGGCTTGGTCGATATTGGCAATTACGTTAGGGTCTCCGGCAAAAATTCTTCTGTCGTCAGCTAATGTAGGTACTACCGGATAGGTAGAATTAGCTGCTGCGTTAGGATTTAAGGCGCCAACGCGGCGAAATGCATCTCTTCTAAATTGAACGTATTGTTCGGAGTTCATCATTTCCATACGATCCTGTAAGGTTTCGATGGTTGCTGTACCCACATAGTCCATTGTTAACCTTCCGGCTTTACCTTTTTTAGTCGTTACTAACACGACACCATTTGCTCCCCGTGAACCATAAATAGCAGTAGCTGATGCATCTTTCAAAATGTCGATATTTTCAATATCATTTGGGTTAATGGCATCGATCCCGCCTGCCTGTAATGGAATCCCATCTACTACATATAAAGGAGCATTACTTGCACCTAACGAGCGTACACCACGGATTAAAATACTTCCCAACTGTCCTGGGCGCTCGTTTGAGGTAATGTCTACACCCGCTGCTTTACCCTGAATGGCTTGTAAAGCATTGGTAACTGGTCTTGATCTGATTTCTTCCGCACCAACACTTACTACAGATCCCGTTAAGTCACTTTTCTTTACCGTGTTATAGCCCACTACTACCACTTCTTCAAGATCGTTGATAGAACTTTTAATCTGAATAGTAATCGTGGCACGTCCGTTTACTGCAACTTCTTGTGTGGTATAACCCACGTAAGAAACCACTAAAACCGGGTTAGCCGTTCCTGTAGGAATGGTGATGGAGAAGGCACCATTAGCATCTGTTGTGGTGACTAAAGTTGTATTTTTTACTTTAACAATAACACCTACCAGCGTTTCGCCTTTATCATCAGTAATTTTCCCCTTTACGGTTTCATCAAAGTTCTTTGATCGTTTTTTAGTAAAAAGATGTTCGTTTTTAAAGGTGAAGGCAGCGTTAACAGATGTGCTCGCCATCATCAGTGAAAGGGCAGAGATTCCCATAATCAGGAACTTTTTACCGCCAGATGCATTTCGCCGATGAAGGGACTTGGAATGTAAATTAAAATACATAGGTTTTAATTATTGATTAGAAATATTTAGTTAGTAAATCAGAATGGTTGCGTAAAGCATATTCTGATGATTGAAAAAAGGATCAGTTGTTTTAGCCAGTCTGGGATAACCAGACCTGATCACTTCAAGATCTTATGTGATTTGTTTTATTGTCATTTCAGGATAGAGATTTAACGATCGCTATGCTTCAAAAGGAGACATTCTTTTTTTTGTAAATTATTTGTGATAAAAGAAATCTGTATCCTTCCGGCTGCGCTCGAAATATTTTTGGTTTGGTTATCTAGTTTAATACACGATTTGCCGGGTTTTTTAGGGAAGATTTCTTCTAAAAATTAAGCAAGAGTCGCACATTTGTATTTTTTTTAGCGTGTTGAATATATTTGGTTAATTGCAGTTACGAGGTTAGGACTTTTATTTTACTAACCCATCCTGATCCATCCTGCATAGAAACCGCTGTATTATTCATTCATCAGACTTATATCTTGAAGTTGTAGGGTAACAGCTAGCGAAATGAATGCTATTAGACTTTAATAAACAGGTGATTGAAAAGTAGGAAAGGTTGAATATACTGAATGCGCTATTTGATGAAAATGAGCAGAAAAATCGAACATGGTTATTTAGACATTACAAATTATCGAAATCGTTGATGCGTTAAAGTACTTAATGCTTTAATGTTTCGTCTGCTATCACGATTCTAAAATAATCGGTTTATTTTTAAACATTAAGGCATTAAGTAAAATAAAATAAGGTTCAATTCTACTTCGTTATGCGAAATCTAACCACAAGCTATCCATATGATAGTCACTTACTTCGATAACTGCATTGTTAAACCTAAGGGAAGTAATCAGGCTGGCAACTTCTTGCTGAAGCATGATGATGCAGTTGGCAACCAATTCTTTTCTGAAGCCTTTTTCACCAAGTTCGATTACATAACCTACGCAAATGATTCTCGCTACAATTCTTCCAAGGTCAACCAGTTTTCTTTGCGCCAGTTGTTCTTCCGGACTAAAAGAAAGGCCATTCCTGAAATGATCAGTGGCTTTAGCAGTAAGTGAGAATTCTTTTAAATATTGGTAAAGCTGAGGCTGTTTTTGCTTTTTCATAGCTTTGATAATCATCTCACCAATTTGTGCGTATAGCATTTCGTTCGATCCTTCAAATATCTGAAAAGGGCGACTATCCATAATTCCCCTTCCGCCGATGTGACTGGTACGATAACCTTTTGCACCCGAGAGCTGAACCAATAACTGCGCAGCCTCTTGCATGAGATCAGTTACCACAGTTTTCATGGTGTTGGCTTCAAGTCCTTCAGTTGCCAGATTATTTTGGATGCCACTAATTGATGAACTTTTTGCGCACATGGCCGAACAAATGGTATATGCTGCCTGTAGCCTTGAAATCTGGAATTTAACATTATCCATACCCAGCAAATTGCCAACACCAACTTTTCGGTTATAACATTGGTTGTAAGCTTCATCCAACATCCTCTTAATAAAGCCCATTCCCATACCTGGAAACTGCATTCTGCTTCGATGGAGGATATCCAGCATCATTTTAATGCCGGTAGTTTCTGGTTGCAATTTATGACTCTTTGGAACAGTTAAGTCAAGTTGATTTAGACCATAAGGGATCAGGTACAAACCAGCATTATCATAATATTCTTCTACAGTTATTTTTTGTGCGGCTTTAGTATCATCACAAACAAAAAAGTCAATATCTCTGGACAGGGAACCGTCATTACCTTCATTTCTAGTGGCAACAATCCAGTAATTGGCCATTCCGGTAAGGCCTTGCCAATGTTTAGTCCCTTTAATTTTATAGCCGTCTGCTGTCGCCACATTGGTAGTACGCATGTTAAGAGCATCGCTTCCAAAATTAGGTTCGGTAATCATTAAACCGCCCATATTTTGGTCGTGTAAAAAACGATCAAAGATTCCTTTTTTAATATCTTCATTGCCGTATTTGGCAACCGGTTCTAAAAAAAGGGCGATGTTAATACCAAAAGTAAGCGAAAGCGATAATGATTCATAAGAAGCTGCTGAAAGAATACCCAGACATTCTTTAACCTTACATCCTCTGCCGCCGAAAGCAGCTGGAACAGCTACCGATAACGGAACGTGATCCATGATTTCTTTAAGTAATTCTGGCGGAAGACCTCTTTGCAGACTCAACTGATCGATATCATGCTTTTCCTGAAAGAGATGTTTTAAATTTTGTTCAAAGTTTTTTAAAAATGCGGTGTAATCCTGGTTAAAATTATTCATTAGTTATGCTTCGTTAAGCTCTTATCTGTTTGGTTTGAGGTTTCTGCTACCTCTTTAACTACTTCGGTCAACCTGAAAGAACGGTGTCATATAAGGTGCCTTCACACTAGTTTCTAAGCGTTAAACAGTAAGTATGCCAATTAGTTTTGCACCTTATTGATTATCCCTTATCCAATAAGATCAAATTAGAGCGAGCAGCGCTGTCATCTGACGATGCGCCACTTATAGTATGATTACTGTTCCGGCAAACCAAAATTCGTTATAATTATTCTAGATAATTATAACAAAGTCGTAATTTTTGTTAATCAACTGACCTCCAGCTTTCTATTTTCAGTTCTTCGCCAACTTTTATCAGCCCTACTCCATCATGAAGCAGGTTTTGCCCAAACATAATTTTATTATGCTGCGTGCGGTAGGTAGCCAATGTTCTTAATGGTTCCTGCCCTTTCACGCCTGTTTCCTGATCGACGGTTGTTAACACACATCTTGCACAAGGCTTAACAGCAGAGAATAGTACGTTTCCCAGCTTAAAAGTTTTGAAACCATCTTCCACATGTGCTGGCCCGCCTGAAAAAACGAAATTTGGCCTGAATCGATTCATTTTTACAGGTTCCGCGAGTTTTGCGTTTAAACCATCAAGTGCGGATTGACCAATAATCATGCAAGGATAACCATCCGAAAAGCTTTTAACTTCTCCCTTGGAAGCATAATTTGGATCGACATAAATCTTTTCTTCATCAGCCATGCAAACAAGTTTTACCTCGAACTGAAGAAAATCAGAAAACCAACGGCTTACGCTTTTATTTACTTCGAAGCCTGAAGCGGCATCATCCCAAACGGTTACGGGAATACACTCGTCATTGTTTTCAGTAAGGTAGAAAGATACTTCCTCTTGATCATTTTCCTTATGCCAAACGAATAATTTATCTCCTTTAATTTGAACCTGCAACAAAGATAATTGGTGGTGTTTTCTTTGGGTAATAAATGTTCCTTCCTGGTCAACCAGCATCCATCGCCTGTCGTATTGAAGCCCTTTGTCTTCCAGTATTGCTTCTTCCAGCCTAAAGCCGCCCAGCGATTTAATTGGATAGATATAGATATCAGTGAGGTGAAACGTATTCATTCGATAAATATATAGTAAAATTGGAAGGCAACAAATGAAGTGAAGATATTAGTTAGAAACGTTGTTTTCCGGTTACCCTGATCATTAAAAAACCCTGACATGTTTAACGTCTGGGTTTTGTTCTTTTAGGTCTTATTCTAAAGAAGAGAAAAATAGCTTGGCGTCGTATTCAAGCTTAACAAAACCATTTTGCTCATGTTCACTAAAAAGCTGATCGATTTCGGTTACCAACTTTTCGTAGCCTGCTTCGCCCTGAATAGGGGAGTAACTTGATGACCTGAAATAACCCAAAAGTTCTTCCTTACCGAGCAGGCGGCTATGGTAAATTTCTTGCTTCACAATTTTAGCCGGCCCGAGAAAGCTTTCAATCCGTGCACTTTCAAGCTTTTCTACGTAGGGCTTTCTATCGGTATATTTATCCTTTAGTGCCTGATAAGCTTTTAAAAACTGACTTTTTCGCTGTAAAATATTCCATACAAGCAGCACATGTCCACCAGGCTTTAAAATTCGCTTAAACTCTGCTTTGGTCTGTATCAAATCGAACCAATGGAAAGATTGCGCCACGGTAATTAAGTCTACAGTATGTGCAGCTATATCAGTTTGCTCCGCCATTCCGTTGATGTGCTTGAGTTTAGGATATTGCTTTAACCGGGTTTCTGCCTGACTTCTCATTTGCGCATTCGGTTCAACTGCCAATACCTGATAGTGATGGTTGAGCAACAGTTCTGTGAAAATACCCGTTCCAGATCCAATATCTGCAATCAACTGCGCTTTGTTTAGCCCGATATTTTGCTCCAGGTAGGTGATAATCGCTTCAGGATATCGCGGTCTGTATTTTTGGTAGTCTTCGGAATGGTTCGAAAATCTTGATATGGGACTTTTATTCATGTAACACTGTTTTTAACGCACTGGGTAATAGCAAATAAATTATTATCGAATGCTTTCTGATTTTCAAAAATGAAATCGAAATCATTGTTTATCGATAAATATGCAAATAAACACATAATATAAAATGCAAACCTAATTTAAGCAGGTCAGTATATGGTCATTAAACGCTAACTGATGCGTGAAAATTACCTCATAACATTGTTCCTATGCAGCAAAAAACCTGTTTTAATTAAACTGAATATTTTGCCTTGTTCCAGCCTTGTAATAAAGTTCTGCAAGGGTTTTCTGGTAGCCCGCAACCATACTTTCCTGTTTAATTTTCATATCAATCAACTTGGTTTCCCGGCTATTGATCAGGAAAAGCGTGCTTTCTCCTAAATTAAATTTTTGATTTTCTCCTGTAACCAGAATTTGCTGATTCTGAATGCTTTTAATCTGAACGGCTAACTGTGCGGCATAAGCCGATAGGTCGTTGTAAGAAGTGGTGATGTCATTCCTGATCGTTCTTCCATACTGCTGAAGATCAAAATTAAGTTCCTGTTGTTTAATTTTAACTTCCCTTAACTTTCCGCGCTCTGACCTTAAAAACAGGGGAAAAGCAAATTCTATACCCACCTTATAATTACTCCAGTTAAAATCGTAATATCCTGGAATAACGCTGTTAAAATCGGTTCTGCTGGAAATCAAATTTCCCATTACATTCAATTTCGGTTTTAGCAATTCCTGCCGGTAACTTCGCTCCACAGCAAGCTGTGCACCCTTAGTTCTTAACTTCACTAATTCCGGATGTTCGTTTGCAGCCTGACCAATTAATGTATCTAGAAGTAGTGGATTTGGTTTCGCCCTGGCGGCATCAATGTTCTCTGGAACTGCATCCAATGGAAGCTCCAGCGGATTTCCATTCTCATTCCAAAGGTGATTAGAAAGCACAAGTTGCGCATTTTGCAACTCAATTTTCATCTTTTCTTTTTGAATAATTCTTTCCTGCACGGTAATATATGCTTCCACAGAGTCTATGGCTGGCTTATCGCCCATCAACGTTTGCCTGCTTAAAGCAGTAAATCTACGCTCTGCCAACTTTAGGCCTTCATTAATCAGGGCAAATTGCTTATAGGCATAATACCAGTTCCAATAATCTTTAGCCGCACCATACCAAACCGCGTTAATTTGTTTCAGGCGTTCTGCTTCTGCATATTCTACCATTATTTTTGCCTGGCGCAAAGTATTTCTCCGGGCATCGATTAGCAGGCCCTGGCCTAATGGAATGCTCAAGCCCACTGCAGATAAGCCTTGAGAATTGGTACGGCTTTCCGGATTTACATAACTACCCACATTGCGGTCATAGCCTACTTTTAAATCAGCGCCAGCCAGCCAAAGTGGTATTTTTAATTCGCTATTCCATTTATTGTAGTATTCGGTATTGCCGAAAAGCTTCCGCGCAAAACCAGCCTTAAGTTCAGGATCAAAGTAACCTAATGATTGCAGCACATTTGCCCTGGCCGATTCGCTTAATAACGCAGCCTGTTTAATTACCGGGTGATACCTGAAAACGAGCATTTGCAAATCTTCCAGTTCAAAAATTTTCGACGTGTCTGTTTCATTTTTAACAAGCACAGTATTTTGCGCCCGGGCATAATTTGTCACCATTGCAGAAAGCAACATGATTGTAATGACAAAGAGCGCTTTAAAATCTTTTTTCATGATGATTTACAAAGTTATTTTTTATCCTTACTTACATCTGATGGTTCTTTTTCCAAACTAGGTGGGAAGCCATTTAATTGTCGCCAGATTTCGTACCATAGCGGTACCGATCTCAAAATAATCCGACCGTAAACGCCAGACCCCTGGCGAAGTTGCACTGGCCATGGTTCGTCTTTTGTAGGCACCGGACTAGTCTGACTAATTAAAAGCCGATACTTCCCGCCAGTACTGCTTACCCGATCTATGGAAGAAACCTTGCCTGCAAAGGTTCCGACTGCTACTGATGGCCAGCCAGAAAACTGCACCGATGGCCAGCCTTCAAATTGTAAGCGCACATCGCTGGTATCCAAAATCAAAGGTACATCCATGGCGCTTACATAGAGTTCTGCAGCAACCATCGGCGATTTAGGTTGTAAGGTCGCCACTGATTCGCCTTCCTTTATATTTTCACCAATTCCTGCTTTTAACGTTTTTACCACAAAACCATCCTGAGGTGCCCGTACTACGTAAAGCCCTCGTCTGATACTGATATTAGAAATGTCATTTCGTAATTTCGCAATATCACCCTGAACACTTGCCCTGCTGGAAATTGCAGAACTCATGTCTGATTGTGCCTTCGCCATAGATTCCTGATATTTCGCACGGATATTATCCAGTTCGATACTTGCATTAAGCAGATTTTGAGTAGAATTGCTCAGCTTATTTTGCTGTCCAATCACTTTTGCATTATCTTCCTGAAGTTTCAATCTCCGGGTTTCAATATCAGTAAGGGAAAAAAGGCCGTTTTTATAACCTGTTTCGTAGCGTGCCAGCCTCGTTTTTGTGGTTTCGTAAAACTTTTGAACGGCAAGTAGCTCTGCACTATCAATGCTTACATAGTTTCTAGCCTGGCGTAATTTATTTTCTGCAGCCTTCATCTGGAAGCGTAAACCATCACTCAATGCCTTCATCTGCCCTTTAGTGGCATCTATTTTTTGCACTGCTGCGCTTTCGCTTCCACGTTTTGCATCGAGTTGTTCATTCAACCGGGTAGGAAGTTCCGGATCGAAATAAGATTGACTGGTTTCCGAAATCACTAAAATCGTATCACCTTTTTTAACTTCTTGTCCTTCTCTTACTGCCCAGTGTTCAATTCTTCCACCAATCTGATTTTGAACGGTTTGCGGGCGATCTTCAGGTCGTAATGCCGTTACCGTACCCCGCCCGGGAATGGTTTGTCGGAAAGGGAGAAAAAGCAAAATGGCAAAGAATATAAATATAAGCAGGAGTACCCTGCCGAGCATTTTGGGCCCTTTTGCATTCAGTATTTTACCATTGGCATGCACAGATAATTCTTCCCAGTTTTTAATCTGAGTTAGATTGTTGCTCATTTTACCCATTATTCCATTCTCCTTCCTCTAATTCAAGATCAGTAACCACAGCCAGTTTTTCGCTTCCTGTTACCATGTCGAATACGGTATTTAAATTGGTCATCAGTTTTTCAATGGCATAGCTAATCTGTACAATAATCACTTCGGCAGCCACAAACTGGCCAAATGTCATTTGTCTTTCCACTACGAAATAGGATCCTAAAAGCAATAACGAGCCCATTAAAATCGTCCGCATAGCTACAGCACTGATGAAAAATTTCTTCAATATGGAAAAGTGATCGTTTCTTGCCTGAATGTAATTTGCGGTAATTTGATCGGTGCGGTTGATGATTTCCTTCCGCTTTTCCTTACTGTTTCTATAAGTATCCAAATCTGCGGCAATCTCCTCCAGGTAGCCTGCCACCTCGTATTTATATTCAGATTCTTCTATGCTGGTCTCCACACCACGGCGATAATACAACACCAGGATCAGAATAATTGCAATTAAAACAAACATTCCAAAAACCATAAATACAGGGTGATAGAAAGAAAGTAAAATTACACTGAAGAATATCTGTACGGCAGCCGCAACAATATCCACCAGCAATTTGGTGAGGCCTTTTTGAATGGTTAAAATATCAAAAAAGCGATTAATCATTTCTGAAGGATTTTCGCCTTCAAGCGCCTTCTTTTTGATCCGCGGTAAGCGAAAGGCAAATTCAATAGCTGTTTTGGCAAAGATCTTTTGTTCGATCACTTCTACCAGTGTAAGCTGACCGATTAACAGTAACCCGCCCACAACAATGCCCACTAAAATAACGGCAATGAGGATATAGGTTGAACTGTACATGGCACCGTTAGATAACAGGTTGAAAACTGCACTGGTACCAAGAGGGAGCGAGAGGCCAATGAGGCCAATTAACATCGCATAAATGTAAATGTAATTGATGGTGCTGCGTTCGTAATAAAGCATGCGTACCAGTCTTTGCCAGGGCGTCGGTGCACCGGCAACGTGATGATTTTTCATTGTCTGTTTTAACTTTGGTTTGGAATAAACTTGAACATGCAACCATAACTGGCGGCATCAGGGAGCGGTAGCAAATCTACCTTGCAAACATTAAATCAACAAACAGCTGATCGTTTACAGTTAGTACCAAAGATTAAGCTTCGGCGCAGTAAATTCGAATGCTCCTTTAGACTAAGAAAAAGTATCTGGAGGAGGCGTTGGCACACTTTTAGGCGGGTGTGCATCCATCCGAACATGATAGTGTTGGTTTTGAACAGGAGAATGAGTGAAACAGAAATAGTGTGCAGCATCTAGAACTGATGATTCGTACAGCAGTAATTTCTTCTTAGTTTTTTCTAATGCCTCCTCTTCCTTGTCTTTATTTTCTTCTGCATTTTTTTCAATAGAAAATGCATTGGCCGACGTGGAGAAATAAGAAATAGAAAAAGCAAAAACTTTTAAGGCAAAGACACCCAACAGTATGAGGGCAAAAATGCTTTTTAGTAAATTTTTTCTTAATCCTTCCATGATGATGGTTGCAAATATATATGCTTTCAACAGGGTCAGCGCTTTCCAAACCAGATTTTTCCTCATCAAAACGTCAAATTCACTGCAATAAATGGATAAGTCGAAAAAATGATCGCCGATGTTAAAATGGCATTAGAATAATCCGCCTTTTGTAGAATTATAGTCCTGAAATAATCAGAAGCAGAAGGTGGTTGAGCCGCTTTTGTTGCGGGGTGTAACCAGATTAATACATAATAAGCTATATTCGTTAATTATTTGAATGCGCTCCCGGCATGATAATTTTTGAAGTCTAAGCATATAAGAATGAATTTTATAAGAACAGTTGCTTTAAGCTGCTTTCTTTTCCTTAATATCAATATTTCTGTAGCGCAGAAAATCAGCAGCGCTTTTACGCCCGGGCAGTATACGAGTGAAATAAAAACGTATGCTACCAATGATGGATTACCCTCCAAAAATACAACCGCCACGTTGAAAGATAGAAGAGGTTTTATCTGGGTAGGTACAGAAAATGGCCTTTGCCGTTTTGATGGCTACACTTTTAAGACTTTTGCTAACAAAGCAGGAGATAGTTCATCAATTTCCAACAACTTTGTTAACGCGATTATAGAAGATAAAAAGGGAAAGATTTGGGTGGCCACTATGGATGGTTTGAATTTATTGGACCCACTTACTGAAACCTTCACCAGATTTGTGCACCGGGATAATCAGCCTAATTCTTTAAGTAATAATAAAGTATGGTCTGTGCTATGTGATAAAAATGGTAAAACTTGGATAGGAACCGATGATGGCTTTAATCAATATATAAGTGTAAGTAAAGGTTTTGTAGTCTATAAACCCAACCCAGCACGTAACAATAGCCTGGTTGGAAAGTCAGTGAATTCGATTATCGAAGATGCACAGGGCGATTTATGGTTGGGCAACTGGAGCGCAGGATTGAATCGTTTTAACAAGAAGAAGCAAACTTTTACCAATTATGCGCAGTATCAAAAGCCTGGCGCTAAAAACCCCAATGATGTTTGGGCATTGTCTTATGCCGCAGACGGCAACATTTGGGTAGGAACCTATTGGGATGGACTTTTCAGTTTCAATCCTGAAACCCTTAAATTTCAGAAAATCGAAATCCCAGATCGGGAAAACTACTCTGTTTTCAGCATCATGCCAGCTGGTAAAGACCTCCTGTTGGTTGGAGGTAATAACGGTTTCTACTGGTACAATACCCGCATAGGGAGTTGGGATAAGATTAATGATATCCCAAACTTCTCTTATGGCGATAGCTATAAGGATAGAGATGGAATCATTTGGATTAACGGGCGCAACGGACTTAGAAAGATCGACCACCAGCAATATAAATTTAATATCAATCTGCTGCCGCTTGGCAACCGTGAAGTGAAGAGTGTGGTGATACGCGATTCTGTGATCTGGTTAGGGACTAATAACGGCCTCTTTGCTATCTATCAGCATTCCCGAAAAATAGTTTCTTTCGGCAAAAAGAGCAATTCAAACAGCCTCACGAGCAATGAAATTCTGAAACTCTATTTCGATAGCCATGGAATTTTATGGATCCTTACCGAAAATGGGTTTGATAGTTACCATCCGAAAAACAATCGTTTTACCCATCATTTCCACCATTCTGCTATAGGCAATTTATTTAATGAGGATGTTTTCAGAGATATTTTCGAGATAGAGCCTGGCATCTACATGCTGGCTACCGATGCCGGAATAAAAATTTATAATAGTAAAACTAATCAGTTTGAACACCTTTATAATCAGCCAAAAAATGCATTATCCATTAACAATAACCATACATATGCACTGGCAAAAGCAGCCGATGGAAAAATATGGATTGGTACCTATGGTGGCGGTGTAAACATTTTCGATATCAAAACAAAGCACTTCCGTGCGCTCGAAACCATTAATGGGAGTGGCAAGGGGCTTAGTAGCAATATTATTAAAGCCATCTACACCGATTCGAAAAAAAATATCTGGGTTTGCACTCCAGATGGGCTTAATAAGTTTTCACCTCAAGGCGGTTTATTACAGGTGTATTCGAAAACAGATGGTTTTGCCAGCAACGTATTCAATGATATTGCAGAAGATGCAGACGGGAAAATCTGGCTAGCCACCGAAAGTGGAATTTCCAGCCTTGATCCAACAAGTAACAAGGTGAGGAATTTTGATGAGGCTGATGGCGCACTAGCAAATTCCACCATCATCAGTAATGGAAAATTAATTTTTGTGGCAGGCAACAAAGGCTATTTTTCCTTCAATCCTACTCAAATACAATTCAACCATGTGCCGCCGCCGGTTTACCTTACAGATTTTCAGTTATTTAATAAAGCTGTAGTGCCTGGAGAAGACGG
The DNA here is from genome assembly GCA_037032985.1 of Bacteroidota bacterium. Taxonomy (GTDB): domain Bacteria; phylum Bacteroidota; class Bacteroidia; order Sphingobacteriales; family Sphingobacteriaceae; genus Pedobacter. Next base: position 74,527 of record JAZBLB010000018.1, on the reverse strand, counting down.
GCCTTTAAAACAGAACCTGAATGTTGCCAAAGAAATTACTTTAAACTATGATCAGAGTGTTTTTTCTATAGAATTTGTTGCACTCAATTATGCCTATTCCTGGAAAAACGAGTATGCTTACCGTTTAGTTGGCTTTGATAAAAAATGGAATTACGTAGGTAATCAGCGAAAGGCTACCTATACTAACTTAAATCCCGGTACCTATCGGTTTCAGGTAAAAGCATCTAATAATGATGGGGTTTGGAATAATGAAGGCTATACCATTGTTATCAAAATTAATCCGCCCTGGTACTTAACATGGTGGGCTTGTTTACTTTATATTGCTGCCATTGGCGCCGGCACTTACACCTATATTTCATATCGGAAAAAGCAGGATGAACTAACATATGAGATCAAAATCGCGCATATCGAAGGCGAAAAGGAGAAGGAATTGAATGAGCGTAAACTGTCTTTTTTTACCAATATCTCTCACGAGTTCCGAACACCGCTTACGTTAATTATTAATCCGGTAAAAGAGTTGCTCTATCAGGATGCTAAAAATCTGGATACCAGTAGCATGCATATTGTTTATAGAAATGCTAAAAGACTGCTAAGCCTGGTAGATCAGTTATTGCTTTTTAGAAAGGCAGATGCACAAGGCGATACACTTAAAGCCGCTAACCTTAACCTGACTGCATTATTAAAAGAGGTTTTTCTTTGTTTTGCCCACCAGGCCCGGAGTAAAAACATTCAATATGATTTTATTTCGGCAACAGAACGCATTGACGTTTGTGCGGACAGGGAGAAACTCGAAATTGCGCTCTTCAATTTATTGTCTAATGCCTTTAAATTTACGCCTGATGGTGGCCGTATTGCTGTAGAAGTTAAAGAAACGGAAGCAAAGGTGAATATCAGAATTACAGATACAGGCTGTGGTATTGCAGAAGATGCGACCGAGAAAATATTTAACCGGTTTTACCAGGAATCTACCGCAGGCCGATCACTTGGAAATGGCTTTGGAATCGGGTTATTCTTGGTAAAGAATTTTATAGAAATGCATAGCGGTACCATTAGCTGCCAAAACAACGAAGGGCCGGGAACGGCTTTCGAGATTTCGCTGAAAAAAGGCAATTCTCACCTGAATCCAGCTTTCATTGTAACTGATCGGCAGGAGACTTCATCTTTTCTAAAGGAACTGAATCAGGATGACCTGCTTAATGAACCTGTTAAGAAAAAGGAAATGATCCTGAGCGATATGCTTGCGCAAGAGAAAAAATCGATCCTCATTGTAGATGATAACGAAGAAATTGCAGATTACCTGGGAGAGGTATTCAAAGAAAAATATCAGATTTATAAAGCCAGCGATGGTGAAAGTGGCCTCGTCATTATTCGGGAAGCGTTGCCGGATATTGTAATTAGCGATGTAATGATGCAGGGAATGGGTGGGATAGAACTTTGTAGTATCGTGAAAGAAGATGAATCCATTTGCCATATTCCAATAGTGCTGTTAACCGCTAGTACCTCGGCAGAGATTAAGTTAAAGGGAGTAGAAAGCGGTGCGGATGATTACATTAGTAAGCCGTTCGATAAAGAATTACTGGTGGCCAGGATAGCCGGTATATTGAAAAGTAAAAACAGCCTTCAAAAGTATTTCTACAGCGAAATTACCCTGAATCCCACCAGTTCAAAAATTTCAGCAGAATATAAAGACTTCCTGAAAAATTGCATTAGGATTGTAGAACAAAACATTGAAGACCCAAATTTTAACATCAAAATGTTAGCTGAAGAAATTGGAATGTCCAGAGCCAACCTTTTCAACAAAATTAAGTCGGTCTCCGGCCATTCATCTAACAGCTTCATCAGGTTTATTCGCCTTAGAAAAGCCGCAGAGATCTTTATCAGCAGTGATAAAACCATTCAGGAAACGATGTACACTGTCGGCATGAGTGATATCAAATATTTCAGAGAACAATTCAAAAAAGTGTTCGACATGAATCCATCAGACTATATCAAAAAATACCGTAAAAATTTCACCAACAACCAGTCTATCGATCCGGATTTCAAAAAAACAAAGTAGTAAATTACGCGGCTGGTCGGGTGGAAAAGTAGTTGTTTTTTTTAATTATAACTCAAATTTTAATATGCATTCAGCTGCAATGGTTAAGGTGAGTTTTGAAACGGAAGCCCAAATTCCTTGCTGGTTATCTGACGAAAAAAAAAATCGCCAAATCGTTTCCAAAAGGAGCTTTTAGCGTCAGCGCTGGTAAATAACGCGTGTTTTGATGTTTTTACCCCGCTAATAATAGCTGTTTACCCCCTTTCCTTTAGTCTAATTTGGCAGAATTTAGCAATGTTTTCCAACAAACCTTTGGTTATGCCTCACCCAAACAGTGAGGCATCCGAAAGTCATCGAAACAAATGCTAATTATTAAGTAACCAAATTAAACCAACATGAGAAAAGTTTTACAGCGCCAAGCTGTTTTGTTTTATCGCAGTGCGAAACGAACGCTGTTCATTGTATCCCTCAGTAGTGCTTCTTTGTTGTCTGCCCAGGTGGCGATGGCATCTGCACATCTAAGCGCAACAAATCCTTTACAGGCTAAAGATGAAATAACCGTAAGCGGAACCGTTTACGATGAAAATGGTGGTATTCTTCCAGGCGTAAGTGTTGCGGTTAAAGGAACAACAGTAGCTACCCAAACCAACAGTGACGGTAAATACACCATAAAAGTACCAAATGAAAGTGCCATCCTGGTATTCTCCTATATTGGTTACGCCCGCTCGGAAGTGCCAACCAGGGGTAAAACGACATTAAATACACAACTTGCACCTGACTCTAAATCTTTAAATGAACTCGTGGTAGTGGGTTACGGTACACAGAAAAAAGCAACACTTGCTGGTTCAGTTGCCGTAGTTAAAGGAAGCGACCTGGTAAAAAGTCCGCAACCAAATCTTTCCAACTCACTTGCTGGTAGAGTAGCCGGTGTAGTAATCAACAATAGGGGCGGTGAACCGGGTTATGATGGGTCAAAAATCTTAATTCGTGGTTTAGGTACCACAACCAATACCGATGTTTTAGTGGTAGTTGATGGTATTCCCGGGCAATTGGGCGGTCTGGAAAGGATTGATCCAAATGATGTAGAAAGCATTTCGGTTTTGAAAGATGCATCTGCAGCGGTTTATGGAAACCGTGCAGCGAATGGTGTAATCTTAATTACGACTAAAAAAGGTAAACTTGGAAAACCTACCGTAAGCTATACCTTCAACCAGGGTTTTAGTCAGCCAACGCGACTGCCAAAAATGGCTGATGCGGCAACTTACGCACAGTTAATGAATGAAATAAACTTCGATTCTAATCCTTCTGGCGGTTTAAACCAGTCTTATACACCAGCACAAATTCAGAAGTTTAGAGATGGATCTGATCCGCTTTTATTCCCGAATACAGACTGGATCGGACAAACCTTAAAAAGTGTTGCCTTACAAAATCAGCACAGTTTATCGGTAAGTGGTGGTTCAGAAGACGTAAAATATTTCTTGTCGCTGGGTAAAATTTACCAGGATGCGATTTACGAAAATGGTGCAGCGAGTTACAAACAATATAATTTCAGATCGAATATTGATGCGAACATTTCTAAAAGACTGAAAATTGGATTAGGAATTTCAGGAAGAGAAGAAAATCGTTTGTTCCCGACCTCTGGTGCGGGTGATATTTTCCGTTCTATTTACCGGGCAAAGCCAATTGTGAGTGCATTCTATCCAAACGGTTTGCCTACAACAGGTATCGAAAACAATAACCCGGCAGTTCAGGTAAGCGATCTTGGTGGTACGGCCAGAAACCCTACACAGGTTTTCAATGCCATTTTAAGAGGTAGCTACCAAATTCCAGGTGTAGACGGACTTTCTGTTGATGGTTTCTTCTCGGTCGACAAAACCTCCAACTTCAAGAAAAACTTCAACAAGCCTTATAACCTCTTTTCTTATGATCAATCGACTGGAAATTATAATACAATAGTTGTAGGCGGTAGCAATGGAAAAGCTACGCTGTACGAATCTCAGGAAAACACCAGTCTAATCACATCTAACGTGAGGTTAAACTATGCAAAGAAATTTGGCAAGCACAGTATCGATGCCTTTGTAGCTTATGAGCAAAGCAGACAACGTTATGAAATTTTTGACGCACAACGTTTAAATTACATTTCAACCACTTTACCAGAACTTTCACAAGGCGGTACGGCAGCTACAGATTTAAGAAATTCAGGCAGCAGTACAGATTATCCACGTCAGAGTTATATTTCTAAAATCGCCTACAATTACGATGAACGGTATATTATAGAAGGCCAGATGCGTGCAGATGGATCTTCACTTTTTGCTGATGGAAATCGCTTCGGTTATTTCCCTTCCATTCTGGGTGCATGGCGTGTGAGCAAAGAAAAATGGTTCAGTGATCACGTTTCTTTTATCGATGATTTAAAAATCAGGGCGTCTTACGGTTCATTGGGGAGTGATTTAATTGCACCTTACCAATACTTTGATAACTATACTTTGGTTGGAAACGGGTTTGTTGGATCTAACCCGGGTAGTGGTGTAAATGTAATTCAGCCCAACTTAAACCTGATTAAATTAGCCAATCCACAGGTGGGTTGGGAGAGAGCAAATAAGCTGGATATTGGGATTAATGCCACTTTCTTGAAAAACTTCACTTTAGAAGCGATCTATTTCAATCAGAAACGCAGCGATATTTTACTAACCAGAAATGCATCCATTCCGGCAACATCCGGAATCGTGAATCCTTTTCCAGAGTCAAATAATCCGGCGATTGTTCCTTTAGTGCCATCAGAAAATATTGGCAAGATTAACAGTTCAGGTGTAGAAGCCAGTTTAGGTTATAACCATTCTGGAGAGACCTTTAACTGGGGTGTAACCGGAAACATGACTTATGCTAAAAGCGAAATTATTTTCATAGATGAAGCTGCAGGTACGCTTGATTATCAGCGTCAGACAGGTCAGCCGATTGGCAGTTATTTACTTTTCAACTCTTTAGGTATTTTCCGTAATGCAGATGAATTAAATGCTTATCCACATGTTACAGGTGCAAAAGTAGGCGATTTAAAATATGAAGATTTTAACGGAGATGGCGTGATTGATTTCAAAGATCAAACCAGAAGTAAATATGGAAACGTTCCTCAAATCACCTATGGTATAAACCTAAATGCATCATATAAAAACTTCGATGTGTCGGTGCTTTTTGCGGGTCAGTCTCGCGTAAGCCAATATGTATTGCCAGAATCTGGTAGTGTGGGTAATTTTTACAGCAGCTGGGCTGATAACAGATTTTCGCCAACCAATAATGCAGGCACTTTTCCGAGGGTAACAGAACGGGCATCAAACGCCATTAGTGGCGGCGCTTTCCGCAATAACTTTTGGTTAAACAATGCGTCTTTCTTCAGGATGAAGAATGTGGAGCTGGGTTATAACTTCAACACCAGCTTGCTTTCTAAAATCAAAATTTCTGGCTTGAGATTGTATGCAAGTGCTTTCAATTTGTTCACCATTTCGAAAGTAAAAGATTACGATCCGGAAGGAAGCAGCGAAAGTGGCCAGTTCTATCCACAACAAAGAATCATTAACATAGGCGCGAACGTTAAATTTTAACATCATGAAAGTATATAAACCACTATATTTTACCCTTGGTGCAGCATTATTGTTTGCATCTTGTAAAAAAGATTTCTTAGAAATTACACCCACTTCAGTAATCAGTACTGCATCAGTAGAAAATGACTCCACTATTTTTGAAGCATTTGTACTCAACCGTTACGTAAGCCCGAGGTTACAGGACAAAGAAGGAGAGGGATCCAATCCTGGCTTCGGTCGCGGATTTGAATACAGCATGTCTAGTTCTTACACAGACGAATCCATCTATACCAATGATGACGGAAGCTGGGCAATGCAACGCGGACAGGTTTCTCCGGATAATTTAGGTAGTACAGCCTCTTTTTGGTCTAGAAGTTACCGCAGCATCCGCGAATGTAACTACGCTTTAGACGTGCTCTCTAAAATTAACATGAGTGCGGGCCATAAACGTTTAATTGAAGGCGAACTGAAATTTATCAGGGCTTTCCGTTATCAGGACATCATCCGTAACTATGGACGTGCCGTGTTAATGAGCGATAAAATAACGCAGTTAAACGATAACCTGCAGGATGATGCGCTTTTTAAAAGGGCAACGCTTAAAGAAAGTATCGATTATGTATTGGCACAATTGGATGCAGCTGCAGCACTTTTACCAACCAACAATAACAGTTCATGGCTCTTGGGAAGAGCAACGAAAGGAGCCGCGCTGGCCTTAAAATCAAGATTGGCACTTTATGCCGCAAGTCCACTTTACAATGCCGGAACCTGGGCAGATGCAGCAACTGCAGCTCAGGCAGTAATCAGCTTAAACAAATACGGTATTTATACTGGTGGCTACAATAATATGTTCCTGGTAAATGAAACAAACGAAGTAATTTTTGAACGTTTATTCACTACCAATGCCAGACACGTATGCCTTGAAATTGCCAACGGGCCTAACGGTTACAATGCATGGGGAGGAAATACACCTTTACAAAACCTGGTAGATGATTACCAAACCACAAGTGGTAAAGCCATTACAGAAACCGGCTCTGGTTACGATCCTGCTAAGCCTTATCAAAACAGAGATCCAAGATTTGGCTATACTGTAATTTATGATGGAGCGAATTACCGGGGAAGAAATATGGAAGCTTTTGTTCCGGGTGGAAAAGACAGTAAGGATGGTAACTCAAACTGGAACACAACTAAAACGGGCTATTACTTAAAGAAATTCATGAACGATGCATATCCAATTGATAACCCATGGGATGTTGCAGGGTTACAACCATGGATTTACATGCGTTATGCTGAAGTGCTGTTAAACTTTGCAGAAGCCTCAAATGAAGCTTATGGACCCGATGCGGTTCCTGCCGGAGCATCTATGAGCGCCAGGCAAGCTGTTAATATGGTTAGAGCAAGACCAGATGTAAACATGCCGCCATTGGCTAGCGGATTGAGCCAGTCGCAGATGAGAGATGCTGTTCGTTACGAACGCAGAGTGGAGCTGGCTTTCGAAGAACATCGTTTTTATGACGTTCGCCGTTGGCAAATTGCACCACAGGTAGAAAGTAAACCTGCTTCGGGAATTATCGTAACAAAATCTGGAAACACGTTAACCTATGCAACTAAAGTTGCACTTGATGGTAAAACTTTCCAAAGTAAACAATACTGGTTACCAATTCCAAGAGCCGAAATTTTATCTTCGGGTGGTAAACTGGAACAAAATCCGGGTTACTAAATTTAATAAGGCTGTATCTTAATATTAGGATATAGCCTTTCTTACCTATTGTAAACCAACGCTTTGAAGCATTTACATCATTGCAATTCTGAGATTACATGAAAATTTCTTCTGCCTGATGTCCGTTTAGATACATGCTTCTTGCGTATTTCCACCTACCACAAATGAATCGCTTTTTACTACGGAAATCACTTATATTTTTTTTAGCTGTACTCCCGGGGATAGTTTCTCCGATTATGCTAAAGGCTCAAAACCGGCGCAGCATCACCGCAGAAGTAGATGATAAAAAATCTGCGCAAACGATAGAAGGCTTCGGTGCATCTGATGCCTGGACTTGTCAATTTGCAGGCTTATGGCCAGATGCAGAAAAAAATAAAATGGCCGACCTGCTTTTTAGTACTAAAACAGATGCAGCCGGAAACCCATTGGGAATTGGTCTTAATTTCTGGCGTTTTGCTATTGGCGGAGGAAGTGCAGAACAAGGAAAAGCCAGCGGCATCCGCGATGAATGGCGAAGACAACAATCCTTCCTCAATGTAAATAACACATATAATGAGGATGCTATGCCTGGGCAAGTGTGGTTTATGAATGCCGCCAAAACCAGAGGAGTGAAGCATTTTTTGGGTTTTGTCAATAGTCCACATGTAAATTTTACCCTCAACAATAAAGCCTTTTCAAGCGATGGAAAAACCAATCTGAATTTTAACAAAGCAGATGATTTTGCAAGGGATTTGATCAAAACTACCCAGATTTTAAAAAAGAAAACAGGAGTAGAACTGGAATACTTAAGTCCGGTTAATGAACCACAGTGGAAATGGAATGAAGGAAATCAGGAAGGTTGCCCTTATACCAACAGGGAACTGGCGGTATTAATCAAAAAGTTGAGTTCCGAATTAAGCAAAACACAGCTTAAAACAAAAATTCAGATCGCAGATGCGGGTCAGTTAAACTACCTCACCAATCACCCTGATACTGCAAAAAGTAAACAGATTGAATATTTTTTCAATCCTACCTCACAAGGCTATATCGGGAATTTGAAGAACGTAGACCGGAGCATTTCCGCACATAGCTATTTTACAACAAGTCCGGAACAGAAAGCCATAGCGATAAGAAAAGCGGTAAAGGAAGAGGTGGCCAGATATGATCAGCTGCGGTTCTGGATGTCAGAGTATTGCGTATTAGGAGATAGTCTTTTAAAAGGAGAAGGCCGCGACCTGGGGATGACGACTGCACTATTTATAGCGAAACTGATTCACCACGATTTAACCTATGCCAATGCCACATCCTGGCAATGGTGGCTGGCCATTTCAACCGGTGATTATAAAGACGGACTCGTTTACATTGACAATAGCAAAACCAATGGGAAAGTCTATGACAGTAAAACACTTTGGGCGTTTGGAAACTATAGCCGCTTCATCCAGCCAGGAAGTAAAAGAGTTGAACTTAAGCTTTCTGATGAAAAAGACTTTTACGTTTCAGCCTATGTTAAAGCAGATGAATTGGTAACCGTTGCAGTAAATAACAGCGACGATGTCATCAGCTTTGATTTGGAAGGAATAGATCGAAAACAAAAAAACGTAACCATTTATACCACTGCCGAAGGTAAAAATTTGGCCCGTTCAGTAGTAGCGCCTGGAACATTTCAACTTCCTGCTAAATCCGTTACCACCATTATTGCGAATAAACAAAAATAGGAATGCACTTAACGGCAAATTCCTCAACATAAACACCATGAAAAAACAAAAGATATTTATTTTAAATACGCTGCTGCTGGCCGCAACGCTTTTTGGCTGTGGAAAAGCAAGCAACGAACATACTTTTACACTTGGAGACAGCACATTCATGCTGGATAATAAACCTTTCCAGATCATCTCCGGCGAAATTCACTACCCGAGAGTGCCACGAGAAGCCTGGAGAGCCAGAATGAAAATGGCAAAGGCAATGGGGCTCAATACCATTGGAACCTATGTTTTTTGGAATCTCCACGAACCAGAAAAAGGCAAATTTGATTTTACAGGCAACAACGATATCGCTGAATTTGTAAAAATTGCGAAAGAAGAAGGCTTATGGGTAATCCTCAGACCTAGCCCCTATGTATGCGCCGAATGGGAATTTGGGGGTTATCCTTACTGGTTGCAAAATGAAAAAGGCCTCGAAGTAAGAAGCCGCGAAAAACAATATTTGGCAGAATACAAAAAGTACATTGATGAGGTTGGTAAACAACTGGCGCCACTTCAGGTTAACCATGGCGGAAATATCATCATGGTACAGGTAGAGAACGAGTATGGTTCTTATGGTGCCGATAAAGTTTATCTGGAAATGAACCGCAAGATGTTTGTAGATGCCGGTTTTGACGGTTTATTATATACTTGTGATCCGGAAAAAGATATCGTTAAAGGTCATTTGAAAGGTTTAATGCCAGCCATTAACGGACAGGATAATCCGATAAAAGTGAAACAGGCTGTTCGGAGTTTGAACGATGGAAAAGGACCATTCTTTATTGCAGAATGGTATCCGGCATGGTTTGACTGGTGGGGAACGCCTCACCATAAAGTACCGGCCGCACAATATACCGGAAAATTAGATACCGTACTTTCTAGCGGAATTTCGATTAATATGTACATGTTCCATGGAGGAAGCACGCGTGGGTTTATGAATGGTGCAAACTTCAGAGATACCATCCCTTTTGAACCGCAAATTAGCAGCTATGATTATGATGCGCCGCTTGATGAGGCTGGAAATGCGACGGATAAGTTTATGAAATTTAGAGAGGTTATCGAAAAGCACTTGCCTAAAGATCAAAAATTACCGGAAGTGCCCCAACAGAAACCAACCATCGCATTGGATCAGATTAAATTTACTAAGGAGGTGGGAATATTTGATCAGCTGGCTCAGGGAAAAGTAAGTGAGCAACCCCTAACATTTGAAGGCATGAACCAAGCCTATGGTTACATGCTGTATAAAACAAAAATCACAGGTGGTAAAAAAGCAGATTTAAAAATTGATGGCCTTCGCGATTATGGCATTATCTATATTGATGGCAAGAGGAAAGGAACTTTAGACCGGAGATTGGGCCAGGAAAGTTTGTTGCTTGATGTACCTTCCGGAACACATACACTGGAGATCTTTGTCGAAAACATGGGCAGGATTAACTTCGGACCTAATCTGCTCAAAAATAAAAAAGGAATTGTGGGCCAGGTATCATTCGGTGGTACACCCCTAAAATCATGGACGATGTACTCCCTGCCTTTTGACAAAGTTGAAGCCGCTAAAATCAATGCTGAGAAAGCAAAAAGAGATTCTCCGGTATTAAAACTCGGTTCATTTAACGTAAATACGCCAGCAGATACTTACCTGGATTTAAGGAAATGGGGAAAAGGTGTAGTTTGGGTAAACGGGCATAACCTTGGTAAATATTGGAGCATTGGTCCGCAGCAAACCATTTATCTGCCTGCAGAATGGTTGAAAAAAGGACCAAATGAAATCATTGTATTAGAACTGAACAAGCCAGAAGTTAATGTGCTCAGCAGTTTAACTAAACCAATTTTAGATGAAGTTACAGAAGTGAAAAAATGATCAGAATACTGAAAATCAAATAATGTAAAGCAAATATCATGGGCATCAGAAATTACGCATGGATTGCAGGCTTAAGTCTGGTCTTATCAGCTTGTACCAAGGAAGCAGTAGAGGTTTCACAATCCATTTCCGCAAATCAGGCTGTACATCCGCTAATTTCCGGTGTAAACTGGGCTGATGCCCGTGATAACTTTGTGGATGGATGGGTAATCCCGTCAGGCTTAGAAGCTGGCGATGATTATGCCACGGTGGCTACAAAGTCGAATGCCATTTATAATGGTGTAATGGCTAATTTGCAAGGTGTTAATGCAATCCGGCTACCAATTAACCCACCTTCAGTAACAGAGCGGTGGTGGACGGCTTATCATGCCACAATAGATCAGGCACTTAATAAAAAATTAAAGGTTGTTCTATCTTGCTGGGAAAGTGCTGCCACTAAGGATGGTAAGATCGATAATCTCGATGCTTTTTGGCAGATGTGGACCATCGTTATCAATAAATATGGTCAGCAAAGTGATGTGTACATAGAAGTGATTAATGAGCCTTACGGTTATTCATTAGCACAGTTAAGTGCAGTTTATGAACAGTTTTTAGCAAAGTTTCCAAATCTTCCAAGAAACAGAATTCTGCTGTCAGGTACAGGTTATTCTGAAGATGTAAATGGGATAGGCGCAGATATCCGTTTTAAAGACTGTTTACTTGCACTACATAATTATGCATTTTGGAATGTTAGAACACAAAGTGATTGGGAAGCCAATTGGCGTTCGAGGTTTGGTGCCTATGCATCAAGAACGATTGTAACAGAATTCGGCGCCGGGATGACGACTGGTAAAAATTACACTGGAGCAGTGGGCAGTGATAACGAGGTTGCGTACATTGTAGGATCTACAAATGTATTTCAAAACACAAATTTATCCAGTATTTACTGGCCCGGAATTAGAGATGGCGACAGCTACAGTTTATTAAACAAAAGCGGAGCAGGTGCGGGTATCACACTTTCCGTTACCAATCAATCGGGCGCTACGCGAGTACGTTTCGGTTGGGGCTATTGATAATTAGTGAGTTATGTCAAAAGCAGGAATGAAAGCTTAAAGACTAAAGCGAACCAACTTCAGCCAATTACAAAATTTGAACGATGCCTTAAACGAATAAAGGAAACGAAAAACGAAAAACGAGCAACGACTAGCCTGTAGAAAAAATCCCCAATTTGTCCAGAAACACTACAATCTTTCCGCATTTCATGGTTGTATAAGAAGTATTACGAATACCAGGATCAAAAAAATACATTTTTTTTGTCGAAGAAAAACTGCGTTTCCATTATCAATTGCATGTTTTTATTAAAAAGTCAATCTATTACTGGTTCGTTATGAATGAGATAGGTGCTAATTGGCCTAATATTTGGTTAGCGATTGATGTAGCGGACGCTACATTAACCTATTTATTTAACCTTTAAATTTAGACACTATGGCTTTCAAAGCTAGATTGAATTTTTCGGGCAAGGAGTACGATGTACTTCATTGCGCCTATGCATTAAACCGCGATGTAGATGCTAAAGGAAGACCCTCTTCCGGAGTTTACGGCGGCACCATCGACATTGAGATCGAGTCAACCGAAGACACCTCAATAATCGAAGCGATGGTAAATAACCAGTACAAACCCATTACCGGAACCCTTTTAATTAAGAAATCTGAAGAAGATGCCAAAATGAAGGAAGTCGATTTTGAAGATGGCTACATTGTGAAGTATTCCGAAGGGATTAACATCATTGGCGATCATCCGATGACACTGAAATTCCAGATCTCAGCCAGAAAGCTGAAACTCGGAAATGCGGAGCATTTAAACGATTGGCCTAAAGCGTAGAAGGGAAAGGTTAGTATGGGTTAGCGGTTAGTATTGTTTAGCTATCGTATTTAATCTAACCCATCTAAACTTATAACCCATCTAACCACAATTCATTTTTTCAAAAAATTAAAAACTTACCACAATGGCATTTAAAACCAGATTAACATTAGGTTCAAAGGAATTTGATGTATTACAGTGCAGCTTTTCATTAAACAGAGATGTAGACGCTAAGGGTCGTCCGTCATCAGGTGTATATGGTGGAACCATTAACATCGAAATCGAATCTACAGAAGACACTTCGGTAATCGAATCGATGGTGAATAACCAATACAAGCCGCAGTCAGGCACGATTGTCTTCAAAAAAGGAGAAGAAGACGCTAAAATGAAAGAATTGACTTTTGAAGATGGTTACATTATCCGATATAGCGAGGGTATCGCTGTAAATGATAATACACCAATGACGTTGACCTTCGTAGTATCTGCGCGTAAACTCAAATTGGGTAATGCAGAGCACGAAAACGACTGGCCAAAAGCATAGTTCTCAAAATAGAAATCATCAAAAAGTGACTGGCCCTGCCAGTTACTTTTTGGTGTATTATACTTGCTATTATCAATTAGATAGATAAATTAACACGACCTCATGCTCCGGTTTACCAAATTTCTCATCTTTACTATAGAGGTTATTAGTTTTAAATGGCTGATTTAGAGGGATAGTAAAATCTTACCTGTCAGTGAAATAGATCTTTCATTTCACATGGTGGATGTTGCAGCATTCAAATTTCTTCACTGTTGTTGCAAATTAGCTTGAAACAAATATGGAAAAGAAACTCATCACCGAGATCAATATAGAAGATAAGGCAATCAACCATTTTGCCTCTTTCAGCCTGCAACAGGCATTCAACAGCCACCATTATTTCGAATTGCGGTTTAATCACGATCAAATGGGCGCTCCGGGTTTAATTCACCTGAATGATAGTCGCGATTTTGTAGGTAAAACCTTAACTGCATCCTTTGGATATTCGCAAGAACAACTCCAGCATTTTTCAGGTCTGGTAACCCGGGTAGAACTGGCGCAAAGTCATGGTTACCATGGCGTTTTGATTGTGAGCGGTTACAGTCCAACCATTTTAATAGATCGTAGCGAAGACCTGGGATCCTATCTGGATAAGGATTTGAACGACATTGTAAAACTGGCTACCAGCGATACTCCAGCCAACGACTTAAAAATTGTAACGAACGCAAGTCGACAATCCAGCATAGATTACCTGATTCAGTACAAGGAAAGTGATTGGGAATTCCTGAACCGATTATCTGGAGAATACCATGAGTGGCTCTACTACGATGGGCAGCAACTCAACTTTGGCAAACCCGATGTGCAAAAAGATATCGCCTTATTTTACGGACGGGACGTGCACAACCTTCAATATGCAATGGAAGTTGCACCAATTAAAAATAAACGTTTTGCCTACAACCCCAAACAGGATGAAATGTTACAGAGCGAAAGCAGTGGAAAGGCTGATGGAAATCCAGATCTGGCCCATGCCATAAAAGCTTCCAACCTGATGTATAGCAAAACCTTCAATCAGCCTTCATTAATCAGGGTAGACAATAATGGCGACATTAAAAGCCATGTAGAGAATGAAGAAAAGGCAAACATTAGTGAGCTATTGAAGGTGAACGCCAGTGGCGATAATTGTGAACTGGGCATCGGCACCATCGCAATTACCATGAGCATTAGGCAGGAGGTTGCTTTTGCAACAGAGAGTTTAGGTCAATTTCTAATTACCAGTATTACCCACAATCTTGATGGAACAGGCAAGTACCACAACACATTTGAAGGTGTAGTATCCACAACTGAACGCATCCAGGTAACCAGTTATAAGAAACCATAGCCTGATATGCAACTGGCGGATGTGATCGATAATAACGATCCTCAAGGCCAGGGACGGATCAAAGTCAGGTTTAAATGGGAATGCCTAACCAATAATGTAACGGAATGGCTTCGGGTCATTACGCCTGATGCCGGAAGTAGTGAGAAAGTAAGTAAAAACCGAGGCTTTGCATTTGTGCCGGAAAAAGGAGATCAGGTCGTGATTGCCTTTGAAGAAGGTAATGTTGCAAGGCCCATTGTTATAGGGTCAATATTTCATGGAAAAATCGGTTCAGGTGGTGGTCAAACCAATCAAACCAAATCACTCACCACCAGAAGTGGAAATACCATTATTATGAATGATCACGATGGGAGCATCAATGTGAAAGATCCTAGTGGCAACGTGCTCACCATGCATGGGAACGGAGAAGTTACCCTCACCGCGCCAAACAAATTTACCATTAATACCACCGATTTTATTGTTAACGCCAGCAACAGTATTGCCATTAACGCACAACCTGGCGAAGAAGGAGGTGGAGAAGGTACCATCGCCATCAGTGCAAAGAAAACCATTGCCGCGACGGCGGATACGGAAGGTATAACGCTTGATGCTACTACAATGGGCGTAGCCATAACCGGCAAAACAGATGTGAGTTTGGAAAGTACCACCGCATCAGCCTCATTCAAAGGAAGTACAGAAGCCAAAATAGATGGTGCTGATGTTAAAATGAACGGAACAACTACAATCAGAATTAATTCTAGTGATACTGATATAACCTAAAAGATTATGCCACATGAGTTAGAATATATTGTAGACCAGGCCGTTTGTCATTGTGATAAAGGTGCCGCTCCTAATTTTTTTAAGGGGCTGGCCAATCAGAATGTTAAGATTAATGGCTGCATGGCTTGTACCAAGGCTGATAAAATTCCATTGGCAAATATCCCCTCATTCGGGGTATGTAGTATTACAGGCGGTGCCTGTACGCCAGTTCCAACAGACTGGACAGATACTTATAAAGTAAAAATTAAAGGGAAAGAAACACTGCTGTTTAAATCAAAACTGCCCTGTAGTGTTGGGGGTAAAATTGAATTCATGACCAGCGGACAAATCCCCGTTAGCCCGGAAGATTTGGAAGGGATGACTGATGAGCATAGCGAAGAACAGGAAGATGAAGGCTGGGGCTGGTGGGATACCGCAGAACTCATTCCCGTTGTAGGTAGTATAATAGGCATTGTACGTTCGGCGGCAAAAGGCGACGGTTGGATGGTTGCCGTAAATGTTGGTTTTTTAGTAATGGATGTGGCAGGTTTGGTAAGCTTCGGCGCCACTACTGCAGCTTCTACCGCAGCCAAAGGCGGGTTAAAGGCGGGTTTAAAAGTAGCCGGAAAGGCTGCCCTAAAAAGTGCTGGTAAAGTGTTAACCAAGCAAGGTGCAAATGCGTTAGCTAAAGGAGTAGCTAAACATGTAGATGATATTGCTAAAGCTACAATGAAAGTTTGCGTGTTTGCATGTTTTCCGGCCGGAACAAAAGTGGCGGTAAAAGAAGGATACAAGAATATAGAAGAGGTAGCCGTTGGCGATGAGGTTTGGGCCTGGGATGAAGATTTATACAAAAACGAGCTCCGAACTGTTATTAGTACAATGGAGAATGAGGTGGATGCTACCATTGAACTTACAATTGGTGATGAAATCGTAGAGACTACTGCTGAGCACCCATTCTATACACGTAAAGGGTGGAAAGAAGCTGCTGATCTTATAATAGGAGATGAAATTAAAACTAGAGCAGAAAATTGGGAATATATTATATCAGTAAATTTTTTATATCACAAAAAACAAGTTTATAACTTCGAAGTTGAAAAAGCCCATACATACTTTGTGAGTAGTAAGGAATTGTTGGTGCACAATAGTGCTGGAGTTTGTGTAAGTAAAATTGTTACCGAAGCAGCAGAAAACATTGCTAAGACATGGGATGATTTAGCGAAATTTGTTCATTGCTTTCCATCTGGTACTTTAGTTAAAATAGCAGATGGATATACGCCAATAGAAAAAATTAAGGAGGGTGATGTGGTTATTGCCTTTGATGAAATTACAAGAGAAAATAGCCTTAAAAAAGTATTAAAAACTTACGAAAGTCAATCAGAATATTTATGCGTATTTCATATTGAAGATGAAATTATTGAATGTACAAAATCTCACAGATTATGGTCTGTAGATCATAATGATTGGATTGCAGCTGGCGAAATTTATGAAGGAATAAAATTAAGTAATGCTGATGGTAGGGTCAGAACAGTAGCTAAAGTAGCAGGTCGAAAAGGTAGAGTCGAAACTTATAATTTAGAGGTTGAAGATGTACATACCTACTACGTATCTCCTTTAGATATTTTAGTTCATAATGGGAATCCTTTTGCAAATTCAATTTTTAATGACTTGTCAACTAGGTATACAGAGATTTATCGTTATTATGATCCAATAACCCAAAAAACACAATACATTGTTAAAACTGTACAGGGTATGGAAAAACGAGCCGCACAGCATGCTAGAGAAAAAGCTTTACAGAAGCGAATTGATCAAAACAAATTAGCATATGAAGTAATAGATGGTGGATTTTGGAATACCTTTCAGACCGCAGCTAGAGAACAACATTATATCTCAAAATATAGTACTAAAGGAAAAATGGCTGGAGCATACATATGGAATAAGATCAATGCGCTGTCAAGAAAGAAATTTGATTATTTTAGTAAAATTATAAAATGTCCTTAAAAATGAAACGTAAATTAAATATTGGTGATATTTTCTATTTGAAGTTAAATAATGTAGAGAAATATGTATTCGGTAGAATCTTATTTGATGTAGATAAACAGTACCATAAAATTGTAGACGTAAATAAGCTTTCGAACGATTATTTCCCTTATTTAAGGATGTTTTATAACGGATGTCAACTTGTTGAAATGTATGATGGTATTTATGATAAAATAGATGATTTTGATTCGTTAAAAATTTTATTGCCTCATGTATTTACAAAAAATATTGATTCTAAAAGCAATGTTTTAAATTGGGGAATTTTACACAATGAATTAGTAGATTATACAAAAGTAGATTTTCCTGAACAACTGAATTATGGAAGTAATAAAGTAAGATTATGTAGGGGGGAGCTGGCCTTTAATACAAACTTGACAAAAGAAGTTGCTGATGAAATTGGATATAAAAGTATGATGAATGTACCACTTACAATAGCGAATTCTAGTTTATTCTTTCAAAAAAGAACTGATCTAATTCCTGAAGATATAAGATGGCCAGTTTATTTGACAGATCGCGATTTACTATATAATCAAGAGCTAAGAAATAAAATATATACTAGTTTAGATATTGATCCTAATAAATCTTACTATGCACTTTCTAAAGAGATGGGTTTTGATTTAGGTAGATTTTATGATAAGTAAAATTTTTCCACTAATACATTTTTATTTGGAGAATCAACTTTATAAACTTGGAGAAAAAAATAGTTAAATCTACTTTTTTTATCTAAAATGAAAAATAAATTAAACCATGGTGATGTATTTTATTTAGAACTGCCAGATAATAAATATATTTTTGGTAGAATCTTATTTAATGTCGAGCAACAATATTTAATCGCTCAAAGTCAGCCAGGTGAAGAATCATACTTCGATGTTTTTGAAGATTGTCAACTTTTAGAAGTATACAGCGGAATTTATGATAGTAAAGATATCCCGAAAAGCTTTAATGTGTTAATTCCTGGAGTTTTTATTTACAGGATAGATTCAAAGCATAATAATTTGAAATGGGGTAAATTTGATAGCAAACGTGTTGATTATGAGCGTATTGAATTTCCCGAAATATTAGCAAATTCAAATGGTAGTGTAAAGCTTTTAAGGGGTGAATTTTATTTTGACATAAAATATGATGATGCTGATCAATTTGAGATAGATTGGAGTGCTGAACTTCCAGAAGTTATTGCTAACGAAACTGCTTTTTTACAGAACCAAAATCACTTAATTTCAGGTGAACATTATAGTGAAAGCTTTAAAAGAATGTATCTTAGAAATTTTCCTAAATTAAGAAATAAGGTATATTCAGATCTGAACCTTGACTCTGAAAAGTCTTATTACGAATTATCTAAAGAAATGGGCTTTGATCTAGCTAGATTTTATTAATGTAAATAATTGAATATGGGAGCTTGGGGAATAAAAAATTTCGAAAATGATACAGCAAGTGATTGGTTAGTTGATTTCGAGAGGAATGCAGCACGATGTTTTTTCTTTAAAAATTGAGAGATTAGAATAAAAATGTGCTATGTAAATTGCTTTTTTAAATTTAAAACCTGCTCCAAGTCATACTGCTATTCGCTACCGTGAAAACCTAATTCCTACCGCAAGCCCATTCCAGTCAAAGCCCAGTCCGAGGGCATGATAGTTGCATTTTATTGCATTTTTACTGCCAGCACTTTTACTGTCAATTCAGATTTAAATAGCCTGAAAATCCCGTCGCCTTAGCGCCATTAGGAATAATAAGATTTATTTTTCTTGCAATACAATATTTCTATCTCCTCGGCGAAACATTATTATAAAAATGCTGTTACGTTCTAGATTTATGA
Source organism: Bacteroidota bacterium (assembly GCA_037032985.1). Lineage (GTDB taxonomy): Bacteria > Bacteroidota > Bacteroidia > Sphingobacteriales > Sphingobacteriaceae > Pedobacter. The sequence goes on along the minus strand of JAZBLB010000018.1, from coordinate 55,299 downwards.
AAAAGCACCACCGAGCAAACAGCCCCACACCCTGGCAACGCCTTGTCGAAATTCTGCACGCCGAACGATCCACCATTAACTATATTTTTGTTTATGCCGGACTAATTGGAATCATCGGGCTTTCGCTTCCACTTGGAACTGCCGCAGTATTCAATTTGCTTTCAAACGGTTCGATGTACAGCTCCACCTATATTTTAATTGCAGCAATACTGATCGGAATTATTGTAGGGGGAATACTTTTATTAGGGCAACTAACCTTAGTTGAATTTCTCGAACAAAAGATATTCATCAAAGCTGCGCTCGGTTTTGCCTATCGCTTACCAAGAATTAAAAAAAAGGAACTGGAAGGAGAAAATCCCCAGGAGCTTGTTAATCGATTCTTCGATGTGTTAACGATTCAGAAAGGACTCACTAAGCTTTTGATTGACATCGTTGCCGCTGCGGTACTCATCTTCTTTAGCGCCATTTTGCTTTCGTTTTATCACCCTGTATTCATAGGCTTTGGTATTTTTACCATCCTCTGCATCGGCATCATCATTCTCATTTATTATAGACGGGGTGTTTCAACAAGCATCGAAGAATCAGAATATAAATATGAAGTGGTTGCCTACCTGGAAAGTGTAGCGTCAGACCTTGATGCACACCGGGGGAACCCACAGAAAATGAATAAAGTAATGGCTATTACAGATGAAATTACCGCTAAATATATTGGGGCAAGGAATGAGCACTTCAGCATCTTAAAAAGGCTTTTCGCAAGTGCAGTAGTCTTGCGAACCATTTTGATGGGCGGGCTCTTGCTGCTGGGATCTTATTTTGTAGTGCAAAGACAAATGACTTTCGGACAATTTGTAGCTGCAGAAGTAATTATCGTACAAATATCCTACGCAGTAGAGAAACTCATGACCAGTCTAAATACCGTATTTGATATGGTAACAGGAAGTGAAAAACTTGCCGTAGTGACTGATCTTGAAATTGAGGAAGGAGACCACGGAAATGGTTAACGAATCAAAAAAAACAGTCGCAAGAAACGTAGACGAAAACTCCTCGCTTTCTATGGCGAACCTCATCTCGTCAAGCGGCCCACGACTTTTAGGGCGGGTAATGATTGGGGTATCCATATTGTTTATTATCATTTTATTATTGCCATGGAGACAAACCATTTCTGGCCGCGGAACTGTTACCGCCTTGAGGCCGGAAGACAGGCCGCAAACCATTCAAAACCAAATAGGTGGAAGAATTGAACACTGGGCAGTACGAGAGGGAGAACAAGTGAAAAAGGGAGACACCATCCTCATTATCTCAGAAACAAACCAATCCTATTTCAATCCAGAACTTCCTGAACGCCTGGATGAACAACTGGCTGCTAAACGCGGAGGAGAGGTTGCGGCAGAACAAAAAATATCGGCCACTAATGCACAAATTACAGCCCTCACTAATGGCTTGCGCATTCAGCTCTCAGCTGCAGAAAACACAGTGGTGCAAGCAAGAAACACAGTAAGGATAGATAGTGCCGAACTAATCGCGGTAAAGAACTTTTATCAAACCAGCAGATCAAGGCTGGAGCGTTATGAAGTAGGTTACAAAAACGGACTCTTCTCGCTCACTGATATCGAAACCCGCAGGCTAAAACTTCAGGAAGACAAGGCGAAAGAAGTGAGCCAGGAAAACAAGTTAAACAGTTCACGCCAGAATTTGGAAAATGCCAAAATAGAATTGGATAATATTCGGGCAAAATATAATCAATCACTCGCATCAGCTCAAGCAGATCGAAGTTCTGCACTTTCAGGGAGGGCTTCAGTAAGAGAGGAAATTGCAAGACTGAGAAATGAAATGTCGAACGTAGACATCAGGCGAGACCTTTACGTGGTGCGGGCACCACAGGATGGTTACATTGTTAAAACGTTAAAAGCAGGGATAGGGGAGAATATTAAAGAAGGAGAATCTGTTGCAACACTTCAGCCGCTTTCACCACAGGTAGCTGCAGAAATTTATGTGGATGCAATGGATGTTCCGCTCATTCTGGACAGTAGCAATGTCCGTTTGCAATTCGAAGGCTGGCCATCGGTTCAGTTCTCGGGTTGGCCATCCGTGGCAGTAGGTACCTTCGGAGGCAAGGTTTCAGTGATTGATCGCGTAAGTACTGATGGAAAATATCGGATTTTGGTAAGGCAGCTTCGCGAAATTCCCAAAAATGACGAGCCCTGGCCAATCCAGCTTAGGCAAGGTTCTGGTGTATATGGCAGGGTTATTTTAAGAACTGTTCCCGTATGGTATGAAATCTGGCGGCAGTTAAACGGCTTTCCGCCAAGCCTTGATAAAGCACCAACCGCAGATAATATCAATAATCGGTAATGTTGTTTACAGTATTTTCTTATAAACTTATGCGGATTAAAAGAGGAAGCAATTACCTGATCTTGATGCTGATCATCAGCCTGAATAGCATTTTTACTCCGGTAATTGCCCAGCAGCTCAACAGTGCAGATACCAGCGCAACTTTTTTGGTGAAGGATTTGCAGGAACTGGTGCTACTTAACCATCCGATAGTGAAACAAGCCAGCCTACTCAGCAAAGAAGCACAGGCGAAAGTACTCCAGTCGCTGGGTAAATTCGACCCGGCATTAATTGCCTCCTTCGGTAAAAAAGCTTTCGGCGGCACCGATTACTATAACCACTGGAATAGTGAGCTTAAAGTGCCATTATGGCTTGGTGGTGCCGACTTAAACGTTGGCTATGATCGGAACGTTGGGGTTTACAATAATCCGGAAAGCCGGACCAGTAGCACAGGATTATCTGGCGTAGGTCTCAGTATTCCACTTGGTCAGGGGCTGCTGATTGATGCCCGCAGAAGTACCCTAAGACAAGCAAAAATTATGGTTGGCTATGCCGATGCGGAGAAAGTTGCACAAATAAATAGCGTATGGTTTAATGCAATGAAAGATTACTGGAACTGGTATTTTGCTTTTCAGCAGCGTAAATTTACAAAAGAAGGAGTGGAGCTGGCGCAGAAACGCTTCCGGGCAATTCGTGAGCAAGTGATTCTGGGAGATAAACCTCGCATAGATTCGGTAGAAGCAGCGATAGTGTTACAGGATAGGGAAATTCAGCTTCAGGAAACCAGTGTTAAATTAACCAATTCTAGGCTTTTACTGTCCAATTACCTTTGGAGTTCAGAAGGGAAACCGCAAGAACTTCCGGCAGATGCCGTGCCAGAAGAAGTGGCAGAAACAGAAAAGATAGCCGACAAACTCAGACTGGATACTTTGATTCTGCAGGCTGCTGATGTTCATCCGGAAATTCTAAAAATTAAAAGCCAATCTGCCAAATTGGAAATCGAACAAAAATATCGTTTAGAAATGCTCAAGCCTAAACTAAATGTAAAAGGAAACTTTCTTGCCGGAAGAAGAGATTTCGGTTATGTGCCAGATAGTTACGATTTCAGACTTGCCAATTATAAAGTTGGAATCGATTTCTCTTTTCCACTTTTCTTGAGGGAAGAACGCGGGAAACTAAGGGAAGTTAAAATCCAGCAGGCAGAAATCGCTTATGGTTTGCAGCAAACTACACGCGAGATCCAAACGGGTGTAATGACTGCTTTTGCAGAGATGAAAGCCGTGCAAATTCAGGTGAAATTGCTGACTAAAAATGTAGAAAATCAACGGATGCTGGTGAATGGAGAACTGCAGAAATTTGCCTTGGGTGAAAGTAATCTGTTCCTGATTAATTCGCGCGAAACGAAATTAATGGATATGCTGGTAAAAAGAGCCGAGCTGATCGCCAGTTTTCAAAGGACCATAGCCGATGTATACTATCGTGCCGGAAAACGAAGACAGTACTAGATACTTAAAATTGGCTGCCATTTGATTATTCCAGGTTAATAAGCTTAATTTAACGTTTTATCTGTGATTTGGAGTTGTATTTCGAGTATGATTACGAGTTACTACATGCTATTGCGGAGATATCAAAACGCTAGAAAAGGTGGATGCGGCATTATTTTTGCTAACGGTTCAACTCAAATTTACAAGCAATTACTTAATTTAAAATGATGAAAAACCTAAACGTACGTTACCCGAAACAAATTTTATCTGCTTTAATCCTTAGTTTTCTATTCTTATCATCATGCTCTGAAACGCCAGAAAAATTCTTTGAGATTAATGTGCTAAACGCCAATACGATTAATGATTTTGCCAGTGCTGACTTAGCACGACATATTGCAGATGAAGCAAAGGAATTTCCAGACATCCCATCAAGTAAGAAAAAAGGAAATGAAGCTGTTACCATGATCAATAACCAGATTCTATATTTAGATCAGTCTCTTGATAAAGTAAAGAAGACTTCAGCATCTGGCGATGAGCAAAAAGAAATTCAAAAGTTAGCCATCGAATTGTATGAATATGTTATTCCGGTTTATAAGAACGAATATTTAGCCTATGCGAAACTTTGCGACGCCCAGGCAGAACAAGGCGCAAAAGATGAAATTATAAAAGCTATCGATACCAAATATGGTCCAACCTTTGAACAAAAACATGCCGCTTTAATGGAAAAAGGTAAGGCTTATGCTCAGGAAAACAACATTCAGGTAAGCTGGGGACAATAAGCTCTGCTTAAGTTGAGGTGTGCGCTGCAAAGCGATAAGGGTGTAGGTATTTAAATGCTTACACCCTTTGTTGTTTAAGAACTTTCAGATGTGGATGATATGACGGATTGGTGTCACCAAAAAAGAAATAGATTCTGGCAGTGCGTCTTTAAAAGAAAGAAAAATGTCAAGGTTGGTAAGTGAGACAGACCATTAGTGAACCTTTTTTGTCGGATAGATTGCTTTGATTGCCGGAAAGATGCCTCGCGCTGATGTTATGCTAAAGTTACTAACGCTAATCACATAAGCGCGATTGACGTTAGTAACTTTGGCTTGTAAATCAAATTAATCGACCTTTGGTCAGTACAATGAAACTACATAACCATTAAAGTCGCTCACCTTTTACGAGGGCAGCAACTTATCTGGCGTGATGGGTAACGACCTGATTCTTTTTCCGGTAGCGTTAAAAACTGCATTTGCGATCGCGGCAGCCACCCCAACAATTCCTACCTCACCAATTCCTTTAACGCCCATTTTATTTGGAATCAAATCCACTTCGTTAATAAACATGGCATCTAACTTGCCAACATCCAGGTTTGCGGGCACATGATAATCAGCAAAAGATCTTGTGGCAAAATTGCCATATCTCGGATCGATTACAGATTCTTCAGTTAGCGCCATCCCGATACCCCAAATGTTTCCACCAATAATTTGCGAACGTGCTGTTTTAGGATTCAGAATTTTCCCTGCACCCGTCACAGCCAGAAAGCGGGTAACTTTCACCATTCCGGTATTCTTATTAATTCTAACCTCCGCAAAGTTTGCATTAAAACTGTGCGCTGAGTATTGTTCAGCTTCTGCTGGTGCCTTTGAAGTACTTTGCGTTTCAAAATCAGCAATGTTTTCAGCGGTCATCACGTCAGCTGCTGTAGGCCTCACAAAATATTGTTTAGCTGATTTTGCAATCAATTCATCCGTAATTTTGGTGCAGGCATCATTCACCGCATTTGCAAAACTTGATGCCCCCACAGAACCCACCGATCCGGCAGCAGGTGGCAGGTCTGAATCTCCCAGTTTGATGTTAATACGGGAAACCGGAATGCCAAGACCATCTGCAGCAGTTTGAGCAAGAATAGTATTTGTTCCAGTACCAAGATCTGATGCGGCGATTTCCACAACCGCATATACAAGTTTACCTTTGCTGGTAAGCTTGATTGCAGCAGAACTTTCCCGTTGACGGGCAGGATAAGTACCACAGGCTACGCCATAGCCAATCAAATCATCACCGTCGAAATGAGTTCCTGGAATTTGTTTACGGTTGTTCCAGCCAAAGGCCTTTGCACCTTCCTCTAAACATTTAACTGTTGTCCTGGAACTCCATGGCTTTCCGTTGGAAGGATCTTTTTTTGGTTCATTCTTAATCCGCAAAGCGATCGGATCCATTTTAAGTTGATGCGCCAACTCATCCATTGCGGATTCTAACGCGAAACTGCCGGTAGATTTTCCTGGTCCTCTGGTATAAGTAGGGAGGATCAGATTCATTGGTACTACCTGATAGGAGATGAGTGAGTTCGGCGCTTCATACATTATTTTGGAGCAATCTCCACAAGGCTCAATGTATTCAAAATCAACCGCGGTGTGTGAAACTGTTTCATGAGCCAAAGTGGTTAATATGCCTTCCTTTGTCGCACCAAGGCTAATTTTTTGAATATTCCTTTGTCGCAAGCCCACCGAATTAAACATTTGCTGGCGCGTCAGTGCAAGTTTAACAGGCCTGTTTACCATTTTAGCGGCAATAGCTGCTAAAACCACATTAGCCCATTGCCCGCCTTTAGAACCGAAGCCGCCACCTATATACGGGGATACGATGCGAACCTGCTCTGGTTTTAAATTAAGTGTTGCCGCCGCCGCCGTTTGTGCACCATTAATAATTTGTGATCCATTATACAGGGTCAGATTTTCTCCTTCCCAAACTGCTACAGTTGAATGAGGTTCCATCGGGTGATGGTGTTCAATCGGCGTTTCATATTCCTGTTCTATTTTCACTTCAGCATCTATCATCGCAGCCTTTCCGGCTCCTTTTACCAAGTCTGCGAGCTCTTTTCCTTTAGGCATTTCGGGGTTCTTTGCCAACTTTTCGAAATCGATTTTCGCTTCGTTAGCCTGCTGATATTTTACCTCAATCAAATGTGCGGCGGCAGTGGCTTGCTCAAAAGTTTCGGCAACAACCATCCCAATATGTTGCCCGTGAAAAGTAATTTCAGGTCCTTGCAGCAGTGCCCCGCCACGCAGGCCACCTTTCACATTCAGCTTTGGTGCATTTTCATGGGTAATAACCCTAAGTACGCCTGGAGATTTCTCCGCCTGAGCAGTATTGATGCTGGTAATTTTCCCGGCAGCAATCGTACTTTTAAAAAGGACAGCATAGGCCATGTTTTTTGCCGGGTAATCGGTAGCATAATTGGCCTTTCCGGTAATTTTCATAATGCCATCGATGCGGTCAATGCCCTGTCCGATAATCTTTTTAATCTCTTTCATATCTTCAGAATCTTAACCTTTCCAAGCGATTTCCATTGCATTTATTAACGTTTGTTTCCCCATTTCGACCTTAAATTTATTATGGGAAAGTGGTTTCGCCGCATCCATCTCTAAAGCTGCGGCCTTAGCGAAATTTGCTGTAGTTGCAGATTTGCCTTTCAAGAACGCTTCTGCCTTCAAAGCCCTCCAGGGTTTATGAGCCACCCCGCCCATGGCTATTTGTGCATTGGTAATGGTGCTCCCTTGCAAATCAAAACCTGCGGCAACCGAAACCAGTGCAAATGCATAAGAGTTCCGGTCTCGCACTTTAACATAAGCCGAATGGCCTGCAAAATTATTTTTCGGCAAATCAATAGAGGTAATTAACTCCCCGAAGTTTAAGCTATTATCTTTTTCAGGACGGTCTTTAGGCAGCACATGAAAATCAGCAAAAGGAATAACTCGTTCTGTACCGTTTTTCTGCATCACCTTTACGCTTGCATTTAAAGCCGAGAGTGCAACTGCCATATCTGATGGATAAACGGCTACACATTGTTCCGACCAGCCAAAAATGGCATGCATTCTGTTAAATCCTTCCATCGCGGCGCAACCGCTGCCCGGATTTCGTTTGTTGCAGGGCATAGCAATATCGTAGAAATAACTGCACCTGGTACGTTGGAGGAGGTTCCCACCATTGCTTGCCATATTTCTAATTTGCGCTGACGCACCAGCCAGAATTGCCTTGCTTAACATTGGATATTCTTTTCTGACGAACGGATGATTGGCCGTCGCTGTATTTTTAGCCAAAGCACCTAGGCTAACGCCTGCGGCTCCCGGGGTAATTGCATTCAACTGCAATCGGCCTAAATCAACTATTTCTGTCGGGTTTGCCACATGTTCTTTCATCAGGTCCAGAATATTCGTTCCACCTGCTAAAAATTCGGCATTATTGTTTTTATGGAGTAAACCTATCGCTGCCGAAGGATTGTCTGCTATTGAAAACTTAAATGGGGTCATAAGCTAATAATTAAGGTTAGTCGGCGGAGAGCCAGTTCTGCTCAATGTTTTTTCCGGTTTGGGCTTCTTTAATTGCAGCAATAATATTTGGGTAGGCGCCACAACGACAAATATTTCCAGACATCCGCTCTGCAATTTCATCATCCGATAGCATTACCGCTTTAGGTTGATCTCGAAGATTTTTAGTAAGAAAACTTGCTTGGCCTTCCTTTGCTTCTTTCATCAGCGCTACAGCAGAACAAATCTGTCCGGGTGTGCAAAATCCACATTGGAAACCATCGTGTTTCAAAAAAGCCTGTTGCATTGGGTTCAACTCGTTTTCCTTCGCCAGACCTTCTATGGTAATCACCGATTTTCCTTCGCAAGTTGCGGCAAGTGTAAGGCAAGACAGTACGCGGTTGCCATCTACAATAACTGTGCAGGCGCCGCACTGACCATGGTCGCATCCTTTCTTTGATCCAGTTAAGCCTATCCGTTCCCGGAGTGTATCCAACAAGGTCATCCTCGAATCAATCAACACCTTTTTATTGCTCGAATTCACTTTAAAGCTCACATTAATGCCATTTTCGATTGCGGCAGGCATCAAATCAGGGATGTCTTCCATTTCCATCGACCGGGCAAACAGTTGTTCAGCGCCGACCATATGACTCACCAATAAACCAGCTGAAGCGAGGCCCATCAGTTTCAGGAAATGCCGTCGTTTGAGACCGGAATCCAATACCTCGTTCAATTCTTCAGGCATCAAATCGCCAAATAGTTTTTCTTCTTCTGGGGTGAGTGGGGAGATGTTTTGTTTCATTAGGCTTATCGTTGAAATGAAAGGAGTTGTACACACTGAGTGTTAAAGTCAACAACTCTTTAACAACGTTGTAAACAGTTGGTTTCAAACAATCGGAAATGATACGATTTTATTCTTGGAAGGTTTGGAGACTTTAAAAACATAGTGATCTCTTAGCCATTTCGTTTTTAGTTCTGCTCTGCTGGCCACTCAATGTTTTTCCTGATACATTGAATGATTCTTCTACCCCTATATAGATGAATATTTTCCGTGGTTTCGTGGCAAAATTAATTACACCTCTGCAACATGTAATAATAAACTCCGCTCCACTGGCTTCCCTTACTAGCCGCCAATATGTTCTTGCTCATTTATGCTGTTGATTTTGTCTAAGCTCAGGAAAACCATAATTCTTTTTATATAACAACTTATATAGATTGATCTTTTTCTGTGGTTTCAGTGGTTCCGTGGCAAAACATGACTACGACTGTCCAGCCTTTTAACAACAGATCAGATAGAGGAAGTCTTCTCTGCAAGGAACGAAAGTCATCTTTCTTGCTAGCGATCATCTCAAGATTTCTTTTCCAACCCTTGAATATATGCCGTTGGCGTAACCCCAAACTCTTTTTTGAAAGCTTTTGTAAAATAAGATTGTGTCTGAATTCCAATTCTGTACATTACTTCCGTCATTAGAACATCTTCAGATTTCATAATTTCAACCGCTTTACGTAGCCTTGCTGAGCGAACAAACTCCCCAATGGACTGCCCGGTGATGGCTTTCAGTTTTTGATATAGCTTGGTTCTGCTCATGCCAATTTCCTTACACAAATAATCAATATCCATTTCCGGGTTAACCATTTGTGCATCAATAATCGCCAGCAGCTTATTCATAAAAAGTTTATCTTTCTCTGAATGCACCAAATCCCGCGGTTGAATCTCTTTATTCTTTGAGTAATGATCTTTTACTTTTTGTCGCTGTTCGAAAACGTTGCGGATGGTAATGAGGAGTAAGTTTGTATGAATAGGCTTGGTAAAATAAAGGTCTGCGCCAGATTCAGCACCTTCAATTTCAGCTTCCACACTGTTTTTGGCTGTCAGCATTAAGAAAGGAATATGGCTCGTTTCTATGTTTTCTTTAATGGTTTTACAAAAAGCTGTGCCATTCATTCCTGGCATCATCACATCACTAATAATTAGATCAGGTAGGTGCTGCTGCGCAATGTGTACGCCGTTTATGCCATCTGCAGCCTCTAGAATTTGATATTGCGGTGCTAAAGTATCTTTCAAAAAGGTTCTCAACTCGTCGTTATCATCCACAATTAAAATGCTTGGCACCTCCTGGTGGTCAATCTGAGCGGGCATTACTAAAGCAGGTTTTTCCATTTCATTTTGATAGGAAATGCTCTCCAAGCGGGTGCCGCCAGCTGTGGTGCTTCGGCTAAACTGTTCTTCAGCGTTGTAGTCACTTTCTAAAATCGGGATGCCGATAATAATTTCTGTTCCCTGGTTCCGACCGCTAGACACCTTGATTAGTCCTTTATGCAGCAATGTTAAGCTTTTTACAAAGGCTAAACCCACACCAGAGCCCAGGTGCGACTCTGTAATCCGGTAATATCGTTCAAAGAGATGCTGAATCGAGTCTTTCGAAATGCCTATTCCACTGTCAATCACACGGAAGTACACATATTCAGTACCTCGGTATTCGCTTCCGATAGCCAATTGGTTTTCAAAAAGTGGCGTTATCCCTTTCAGCGAATTTAATACCTGGATTTTTAGCTCCCCATTCGCCTGTGTATACTTTAGTGAATTGTTTACCAGGTTGAGAATGATTTTTTCAATAATCTGCCGGTCGAACCACACATTAGCCAGCAGATTTCCATTTTCTACTGTGAAACTGATGTTTCGATCAGCAGCCATTTCCCTAAACTCTTCTGCAATTTCATTTACAAAAAGATTAAGATTCCCTGCAGTTACGTTGAGTTTCAATGCCCCGGAAGCAGTTTTTCTAAAATCCATTAATTCATTTATTAACCTGAGCAAACGGTTAGCATTTCGGTGGATAGTATTGTAATAACTTTGAAAAGATTCTTGTGTATCTTCATTCAGCAAACGCTCAATAGGACCAAGGATTAAAGAAAGTGGCGTACGGAATTCATGGGAGATATTAGTAAAGAACTGAAGCTGCGTTTGATGAATTTCTTCCCTTTTCTCTTCTTCAATTTTACGAAGTTCCAGTCTGCGCCTGAAACTCAAAGCCAAATAGGCGAGGTAAATTGCAGTTGCCATTACTGCGAGCCTAAACCACCAACTGGCCCAGAAAGGAGGGGAGATATGCAGTTCAATTGCCACACCTTCCTTGTTCCAGATTCCATCATTATTCGCCGCTCGAACTTTAAAAGTATAATTACCAGGATCTAAATTAGTGTAAATTGCTTGCCTGTTGTTGCCGATATTAATCCATTCTTCATCCTCACCTTCGAGCATGTAGGCATAATGGTTATTTTCGCTCGATACATAATTCAATGCAGCAAAGCGAAAAGCAACTGTTGCCTGATCATAATCTAAGTCCAGCCTTTTCGTATAGCTAATGTCGTTTTTTAAAATTGCTTCATCCGTTTGCGGCGTAATTACCTTATTAAAAATCTTCACCTCGGTAAGGTAAACAGGAGGCACAAATCCATTGGTTTTAATATCTTTTGGGAAGAAGGAATTAAATCCGTTAATGCCGCCAAAAAACATTTCGCCGCGCTTGGTTTTCAAAAAAGCATTCGATTCAAATTCCAAACCCTGCAAACCATCGGCAGCATTATATTTTTTGAAAGTTTGCTGCTGTGGATTAAACTGTATTAAACCCTTTGCAGTAGAAATCCAGAGATGTCCACGCTCATCTTCAGTAATGCCCTTGATAAAATCACTGGCAAGACCGGCCCTTTGTGTAGCAATCGTAAATTTATTGCGGTGTGCATCGAATCGGTAAAGTCCGGCCTGACCAACCCACAGCCCCCCTTTTCGATCGACAAAAATTACCCTCAAATCCGGTTTCTTACCACCTTCCATGAAGTAATGCGTAAAAACCTTTGTTATTAGGTTATACCGGTTCAGTCCGCCGTCGTCGGTGCCAATCCAAAGATTTTTTTCATGATCCTCATTTATCGCTACGATATTATTGCCAGCCAGGCGCGTTCCATTTGCACCCTCTATAACCCGTTTAAAGCGATTTCTTTCAGGGTTAAAGATATTTAAGCCGCCGTAATAGGTACCAATCCACACATTATGCTCGCTATCTTCAAAAGATTTTTGTACATAATCAGAAGAAATGGAATTAGGATTTTTATCATCGTGATTAAACCGGGTAAACGTTCTGTCGGCATTCATGCGGTTTAATCCGCCTGCCCAAGTGCCCACTAATAAACCGCCTTTGGTATTTGTGATATCTAAAATGGCATCAGCGCCGATCGATTTAGCATCAAAAGGGTTAAACCGATAATGCTTGAAGGATCTGCTTTTCTTATTGTAAACATCCAATCCACCGCCGTCTGTTCCGATATATAATTCGTCATTTTCAGCTTCATAAAAAGCCCTTACATCATTATAACTTAAGCTGTTTTTTTCTGGCTCTTGCCTGAATAAGTTAAATTTTTCTGCCTGCGGACTATAAAGATTTACGCCGCCACGGTGTGTGCCTACCCATAAATTACCTTGTTTATCTACAAACAATGCCGAAACCGTTCTCTGCGAGAGGCTCGAAGCATTACCAGCCTTATTTTCATAATGCGTAAACTGATCTGTGGCAGGGTCGAAATGATTCAATCCACCGTTAATGCCGCCCACCCAAATGTTATGCTGCTGGTCGAATGCAATTGCCCGCACCAGGTTACTGCCGATACTGTTGTTGTTCTTTTCTTCGTGCAGGTAGGTTTTAACTGCGTTACCCTTTGGGTTAAAGTGAATCAGGCCATTTTCTTCCGTTGCCATCCAGAAAGAACCATCTCGGGCCTTTTCAATTACCCTAATTTTGTAGCCACTTAATTTAGTGGTTGCCCTTCGATTAGTGGTATGTAGAAGATCAACGCCAGCATCAGTGGCTATCCAAAGTTGTGCATTTCCATCGCTATACAAATCGTTGATAAAATCTTTTCGTCCGCCATTGTCTATCCGATAGGGAAAAGGAGCAAGGCGTTGATTTTTTTCATCTGTTTTGAAAAGTCCCCCACCATAAGTGCCTACCCAAATCCCTTGTTTGTTTTCTATAATAGTGGAGATGATATTACTGTTCGGGCTGTTACTGGTGTAATGGGTAAAGATGTTTTTTTCCGGATCAAATTTATTAAGACCATTTGAAGTTCCAATCCACAAGTTATGCTGCCGATCCTCGATGATGCACCTGATGAAATTATCGCTGATGCTGCCTGGTTTACCGTTGCTTTTAAATGTTGCAATCTGGTTACCATCGTAACGGTTTAAACCATCTCGTGTACCAAACCAGAGAAAACCACGGTGATCCTGAAAAATACATTCAACGGTGCTGTTTGATAATCCCTGTTCTACATTGATGTGCTTGAATTTTAGATTTTGCGCATGGCCATTCATACAGTGTATGAAGAAAAAAACGAACAAAATAGCACTAGCTTGACGAATCATTTACAGGTTTGATTGGCTCAGATTTTTGGTTTTCAAATGTAATTGATTTTTTACCGTCTTGCATCGATAATGTATGATTTATAAGCAAATAGGGCGATATTATGACGAATAGCACAAAAAGAATGCACGATAGCACAAAGCGACTGGAGGGATAAAGGCTTTATTTGTATCCATAATTCTAACCGAAATTTCTATGCAGATTATTACTTTTTTCTTCAATAGTAACAAGCGAATGTTCATGCTTTTGCTGTTGATTTTTACCCATGGATTTCTTTTTGCACAGCAGGCTACAATTACCGGCGTGGTAAAAACGGCTCCGGATAATTTGGGTATGCCTGGGGTAAGCGTTCGATTAAAAGGAACGGCTACCGCAACTTCTACAGATGGAAATGGAAACTTCACAATTAAAATTCCCACGAGCGGAACTTTAGTGTTTACCTCAATCGGGTACAAAGTGCAGGAAATTCCAGTTTCTAAAACTACCAACTTAACCATTACCCTTATCGAAGATGCTTCTACTTTAAATGATGTAGTAGTGGTGGGTTATGGTACCACCAGAAAACAGGATTTAACTGGTTCAGTGGCTGTAGTAGGCGTGAAAGATTTCCAGAAAGGAAGCATCACTACACCAGAGCAAATGCTTTCGGGCAAGGTTGCGGGTGTATCCATTACCTCAAACAGTGGTCAGCCCGGGGCCGGTAGTACCATTAGGATTCGTGGCGGCTCTTCATTAAGCGCAAGCAACGATCCTTTGTATGTAATTGATGGCGTCCCTTTGGAGGGAGGAACCGTTTCGGGTGCTTCCAATCCGATGAGTTTCATCAATCCGAATGATATTGAAAGCTTTACAGTCTTGAAGGATGCATCAGCGGCAGCAATTTACGGGGCAAGGGCATCAAATGGGGTAATCATCATTACGACCAAGAAAGGGTTAAGTAATGATTTGAAAGTTAGTTTTAACTCCGTTAACTCCATTTCTAAAATTGTAAAGCAACTGGAAGTCTTTAGTGCAGATGAGATTCGCACGATTGTCAACCAGAGCGGAACGGCAGCGCAGAAAGCCCAGCTCGGTGGTTTTAACACCAATTGGCAAGACCTGATTTACCAGGACGGATTTTCTAGCGATAATAACCTCAGCATTAGCGGAGGAATTAAAAAACTTCCTTATCGCATATCCTTAGGTTATCAGAATCAAACAGGGATTTTGAGAACAGATCAGCTGGAGAAAACCTCGGCGGCGCTTGTGCTTAATCCACGCTTCTTTGATAATCACCTAAAAGTAGATTTGAACTTAAAAGGCAGCATGCAAAAAACACGCTTTGCCAATACCGCGGCAATTGGAGGTGCCGTAAGTTTCGATCCAACACAGGCCACCTATACCAACAGACCAAACTTCAATAGCTATTGGGAATGGTTAGATCCAAATAATTCATCATTACCCGCTAATCTTATTGGCAGAAATCCGGTAGGGTTATTAGAACAACGCGAAAATCGGGCTACCCCATTAAGAAGCATTGGCAATTTACAACTGGACTATCAGTTTCACTTCTTGCCAGAACTCCATGCCAATGTGAATGCCGCTTATGATGTGGCCACCGGCAAAGGCGATGTATTCGTAAATCCAAATGCTGCAGAAGCTTTTTTAAGCAATGGTGTAAGCAATGAGTATAAAACCAACAGGCAAAATACCGTTCTGGATTTTTACATGAATTATGTGAAAGAATTTAAATCAATCAAGAGCAGAATAGATGCTACAGCGGGTTATTCCTATAACGATTATTTAACTACTCAATATTTTTATCCGGTTTTCGATGCGGTAGGAAATAAGGTCGCCAATTCAGATCCGGCGTTTCCCATTAATAAACCACAGTATCGTTTGATCTCTTATTTTGGACGATTAAATTATAACTTCGACGAACGCTTTTTGCTGACAGCAACGATTCGTCGCGATGGTTCATCACGTTTCGGACCAGCTTTTAAATATGGTAATTTTCCATCTGTCGCTTTAGCCTGGACTGCCAAAAATGAAACATTTTTAAAAGATATTAAAGCCATTTCAAACCTGAAAGTTCGTGCCAGTTACGGGATTACAGGCCAGCAGGATGGGATAGACAACTATGGTTATTTATCATTTTATGGATTAAGTGCGTTAAATGCGCAGTATCAGTTTGGCGATACCTTTTATCAAATGTACCGCCCAAGCGCATACATTGCCAATATTAAATGGGAAGAAACTGCAACCGCTAATATTGGGGTAGATTTTGGCTTGTTTGACAACAGAATTAGTGGAAGTATTGATGTATATCAGCGAAAAACAAATGATTTACTGAATAGAATTCCTCAACCTGCCGGAACCAATTTTGCAGCAACTGCTGTAGTGAACGTTGGCGATATGAAAAATGAGGGGGTAGAAATGACCTTAAACTTCAATCCAGTTAAAACAAAGGATTTTAACTGGGACTTCAGTTTAAATGGTACGTATAATAAAAATACCATTACCAATCTTACTGTTGTGCCTAACGATCCAAATTATCCCGGCTTTCCAAGTGGACAAATTGCAGGTGGAATTGGCGGTCAGTTTAGTCAGATTAATGCCGTTGGCGGACCAAAAAATACTTTTAACCTTTTTGAGCAGGTTTATGATCAGGCCGGAAATCCTATTGAAGGCGTTTATGTAGATCAAAATGGTGACGGTACCATTACTGCAAGCGATTTAAAGAAAGGCAAGCAGGCAGATCCGAAATTCTTTTTGGGTTTCAGTAACAATTTAAGCTATAAAAAGTGGAACATGTCATTCACCCTTAGGGCTAATTTGGGTAATTATGTTTATAACAATAATTATAGCCAGAGCGGAAACCTGGCGCAAGTACTCGGTACGCCAGTTATATTAAATGCATCGCCAAACTATTTGGCTACCAATTTCAAGACGCAACAATTATTTAGTGATTATTATGTGCAGAATGCATCTTTTCTCCGGATGGATAATATCAATTTGGGTTATGCTTTTGGTCAGTTGTTTAAAAGTAAGGCCAATTTACAGCTAACCGCAAGTGTGCAGAATGTGTTTGTAATCACCAAATACAAGGGAATCGATCCAGAGGTAGCCTCGGGTGTAGATAATAATATTTATCCAAGGCCGCGTATCTATTCTTTTGGCTTAAATCTTAATTATTAACGATTTACACAAATAAGATGAACCGTTTTAATAAAAAATATATGAAACTACGTGTTTTACAAATCATGATCCTGTTTTGCAGTACATCAATTTTAATGCTTGGCTGTACCAAGCTGGATCTGACTCCAACTAACGATTTAATTGCCGATAATGTGTACACCAGCGTGGGTGGTTACAAACAATCTTTGGCGAAGGTTTACGGTGCGTTTGCCCTTACCGGGAATGCCTCAGTAGGTCAGCCGGATATTCCAACGGAAATCATCAGAGATGAAGGTAACTCAGACTTCCTCCGTTTATACTGGAACCTGCAGGAATTAACAACCGATGAAGCAGTATGGTCCTGGCAAAGTGATGGTGGCATTCAAGGTCTGCACGAAATGACCTGGTCATCAAGCAACTCCATCATCAACGGATTATATTATCGGTCATACTTTCAGATTACGTTATGTAATGATTTTATCAATCAATCATCAGATGATAATTTAAACAAACGCGGAATTACAGGTGCAGATGCAACAGAAGTGAGAAGGTTCAGAGCAGAAGCGCGTTTCATTAGGGCATATCAATATTCTGTATTGATGGATCTTTATGGAAATGTGCCGATGGTAACTGAAACTACACAAATTGGAGGTACGGCGTTGCCTGCGCAGATTCAGCGAAGAGATTTATTTAACTACGTAGAAACAGAACTTAAAGCGATAGAAACAGAACTTCCTGCTGCAAAAACAAATGAATATGGACGCGCAGATCAAGCTGCAGCCTGGGCATTGTTAAGCAGAATATACCTTAATGCTGAGGTATACACTGGAACGGGCAGGTATACAGATGCCATTACTTATTGCAACAAAATTACCACTGCCGGTTATGCCTTGCACAATAATTACCGCGAGTTAACCATTGCAGATAACCATTTAAACCGAGACGAATTCATTTTAACCATTAACTATGATGGCGCCAGCACGCAAAATTTCGGTGGCACCACTTATTTAATGCATGGTCCGGCAGGAGTACCTGGCGATATTTCTGGCTCAAGCGGAAGCTGGGGTGGATTGAGGATCACGCAACAATTCGTTAACCTTTTTGCAGACAGAACGGGTGCTACTGATAGCAGGGCACAGTTTTATATGACCGGGCAAAACCTGGAGGTAAACGATCTGTATACTTCTACAGATGGATACTCCAGCACAAAATACAGAAACAAAACACGCTCAGGAGCGCCAGCGCCTCACCAAGATGTGGCAAAAGATTTCTCTGATATTGATTTTCCGCTTTTCCGTTTAGGCGAAACATACCTCACTTATGCGGAATCAGTATTAAGGGGAGGTACAGGCGGAAGCTTAACCACGGCTTTAGATTATGTAAACCGACTTCGTACCCGTGCCTATAATGGAAGTGCTGCCGGAAACATTACTTCAAGTGCTTTAACTACTGATTTTATTTTAGATGAACGTGGAAGAGAACTTTGGTATGAAGCTTTTAGAAGAACGGATTTAATTCGTTACAATAAGTTTACTACCGCCGCTTATTTATGGGCATGGAAAGGCGGCGTAAGAAACGGAGCAGCAGTGAACAGCAGATTCTCGCTTTATCCATTGCCTCCAACAGATCTATCGGCCAACCCAAACCTTCGCCAGAATCCAGGTTATTAATCAACGCTTCACAACATGAAAAAAATATTTAATCAATTATCCATTATACTTCTTTTTTGCGCCGTGATATTCGGCTGCAAAAAAGAGGAAAGCAGCAATGTGATCTCCGTGCCCTCGGCTGCAACACTTGGTTTTAAAAGTTCGGCCTCGGCTGTGGTGCTCACCGCTGCAACCGATGCAGCAAATGTGGTTACTTTCAGTTTCAATGCCGCAAATTTCGCAGCCACCGTCGTGCCGACTTATTCCCTTGAGTTTGCGCTTCCTGCTGATACCAGTGGTGCAAATGCATGGGCAAATGCAATAGTGGTAAAACTTCCAGAAGGTTCATTATCGAAAGTTTATACAGGTGCAGATTTTAATTCGCTCACCAGCGTACAACTTAATTTACCTACAGGCACAGTAAGTACAGTGGCGGTAAGGTTAAAAGCAGAGGTGAATCAGAATACAGGCCTGGCTTCTACAATTAAACCAGTTTATGCTACCCTCACGTTAACCGTAAATCCGTATAAAGCCATTGTAGAATATCCAGCATTATTGGTTAAAGGTGGCAATTCATGGAAAACACCTGCTACAAGAACAAACGGCTTTTTGCTGACTTCCGCTAAATTTAACAGCAAATACGAAGGCTACCTCAATTTGCCAAACGCAGATGGTTTCGGTGGAGATGCCTTTCAACTGGCTTCTACTTTAGATCCAAACAAAGTATATGGATGGGGCGGAACGGCAACTACCATGAGCCTTAATAGTGGTAATTTATACCTCACACCATCACCTGCTTACCTCAAAGTTAATGCAGATGTTGATGCACTCACTATCAGTTATACACCGGTAAAGTTCTTTATTTCTGGTGATGACAATAGCTGGAGCCTGACATCAACTCCACTTAATTTTAATGCCGCAACCGGTAAACTGGAAGCTTCAAATGTTGCACTTACTGCCGGTAAATCTTTTGTATTTACTTGCAATGGCAGTTATGATATCAGCTATAAAGTAGATTCATCAGGTAATTTAATGTTTGCAGGTGCACCAAGCTGGGGTGGAATCAATATCCCGGTAACCAAAACAGGTGTTTTTACCGTGACGCTTGATTTGAGTGCCGGCGATGGAAACTATACTTACACCATTAAATAAAATCGACATGTTCAAAGTAAAATATATAAAATGGGTGGGTTTGTTTACTATCATCCTCATTGCCAGCCTGGGCTGTAAGAAAACAATAAAAGGAGAAACACAAATCTATCCCCAGCCAGATCCGGTTGGTACATACGCCAGAGGTGCAGATGTGAGCTGGGTTACTGAAATGGAAGCCGCAGGGCGAAAATTCTTCAATAGTGCCGGTGTACAACAAGATTTATTCACCATTTTAAAAGATAAAGGCATCAACACCATTCGCCTAAGGGTATGGGTGAATCCAACAGCAGGCTATAATAATACTGCAGATGTATTGGCAAAAGCGAGACGTGCGAAAGCCGCAAACATGCGTTTGTTAATCGATTTTCATTATAGTGATTCATGGGCAGATCCTGCACAGCAGAACAAGCCTGCAGCTTGGGCCAATCAGGATTTTACTACCTTAAAAGCTTCGGTGAGGAGCCATACTGTTGCTGTCTTAACTGCGCTAAAGGCCGAAAACATTATCCCTGAGTGGGTACAGGTTGGAAATGAAACCAATGATGGAATGTTATGGAACGACGGAAAGGCATCTGTAAACATGAAAAACTTTGCTGAACTGGTTCAAGCGGGTTATGATGGCGTAAAGTCTGTAAATCCAGGTTCAAAAGTAGTGGTGCACATTTCTAATGGTTTTGATAACAGCTTGTTCAGGTGGGTGTTTGATGGCTTAAAAGCCAATGGTGCAAAATGGGATGTAGTGGGTATGTCGCTCTACCCAACAGCGGCAGACTGGTCTGCCAAAAACACGCAATGTTTAGCCAATATGAATGATATGGTTGCACGTTATGGCACTGAAGTAATGATTTGTGAGGTTGGCATGCCCGTTACAGATGCGGTAGCATGTAGAGATTTTATCAAAGATATTTTGGCTAAAAATAAATCGCTTGCCAACAATAAAGGTTTGGGCGTTTTTTATTGGGAACCACAATCTTACAACAGTTGGAATGGCTACAAGTTAGGTGCCTTTGATGATTCTGGAAAACCCACAGTTGCAATGGATGCGTTTTTGCCTTAATTTGCAACTCATTAAAAAGGATAATCTCATCAATTATTAATACAAAGTTTTTAGCCGGGCGCATCGGGTCCGGCTATTTTACCGCTCGTTTCGCATATGATTTTTATTAAACGAAGTTTACTTTTCTTCATCTTGAACTGTTTAGGTTTTCTTGCGACGGCTCAAAATAAGCAGGGCATTTACGTAGACAACAAAGGCGTAATCCGTTGGGAGAAAAACCATCAGGAAGCGGCCTTTTTCGGAACCAATTATACCGCACCATTTGCTTATGGCTACCGCGCCATTCTTAAAACAGGCATTACGGCAGAACAGGCGATCAAAGATGATGTTTACCATTTTTCCAGATTAGGATTAGACGCTTTCAGGGTACATGTTTGGGATACTGAAATCTCAGATTCCCTCGGAAACCTCCTCAATAACGAACACTTACGGTTGTTCGATTTTCTGTTAGCAGAGCTGAAAAAAAGAAAAATTAAAACGCTCGTTACGCCAATCGCCTTCTGGGGAAATGGTTATCCTGAAAAAGACGAACGCACGGGAAGTTTTTCTACTAAATATGGAAAAGGAAAGGCGCTCGTTAATGAAGAAGCTTTCAAAGCACAGGAAAATTACCTGAAACAGTTCTTCAAGCATAAAAATCCATACACAGGCTTAACCTATCAGCAAGATCCTGATATTTTAGCCACAGAGGTGAACAACGAACCGCAACACAGCGGCGCAACAGAAATCACGACAAACTACATCAACAGAATGGCAGCTGCCATTAAAAGCACAGGGTGGACCAAGCCCATATTTTATAACATTAGCGAGTCTCCAAAATACGCTGCCGCAATTGTAAAGGCGAATGTTAAAGGACATAGCTTTCAATGGTACCCAACGGGTTTAGTTGCCGGACATACCTTGAAAGGTAACTTCCTCCCGAATGTGGCAGCTTACAAGATTCCTTTCGATAGTATTCCAGCTTTTAAAAACAGGGCAAAAATGGTTTATGAGTTTGATGCTGGCGATGTGATGGCACCCATTATGTACCCAGCTATGGCGAAAAGCTTTCGTGTAGCGGGTTTTCAATGGGCTACTCAGTTTGCCTACGATCCAATTGCAACCGCTTATGGGAACACAGAATACCAAACACACTATTTAAATTTGGCTTATACACCAGCTAAAGCAATCAGTTTATTAATTGCTTCGAAAGTATTTCATCAGCTTCCAAGATTGGTAAAACAAACCAGCGAAACCAATTTTGGCAATTTCAGACTAGATTATCAGCAATCGCTCAGCGAAATGAATACCGCCGAAGCTTTTTATTATACCAACTCAACCCAGACAAAACCATTAAATGCTGCCAAAATAGAACATGTTGCCGGTGTAGGCAGTTCGTCTTTAGTGAGTTATGGTGGGAGCGGAGCTTATTTTGTTGATCAGGTGGTCAATGGCGTGTGGCGACTGGAAGTAATGCCTGATGCCGTTCCCGTTAGCGATCCTTTTGCAAAGGCATCGCCCCAAAAAATGGTGACTGCAATTGGCTGGAATACATCTGATATGCAAATTAACCTCCCAGACCTTGGAAATGAGTTTGATATCAAAGGCTTAAATACAGGGAATACTTACACCAACACCTGTCGCGATGGGAAATTTGAAATTACTCCAGGAACCTATCTATTGTTGAGAAAAGGCTTGAAATCGACATTCAGTGCCAAAGATTTTTACCAGAACATTTCGCTTGGAGATTTTGTCGCACCAAAGGCAAGTTCAAATCGCGTATTTATTAAACATACTGCGTTTAAAACAGCAAGTGAGCAGCAAGATTTGGTGCTTCATGCCGAAGTTTTTGGTTTAAACAAACAAGATTCTATTTTTGCAGAACTGAACAATGTTGTTGGCGAATGGAAAAGTTTGGGCTTTAAGAAGGACCACGACAACAACCTAAGCGCCACTATCCCTGCTACGTTTCTCAAACCTGGTTTACTGAGCTATAAAATAATGGTAAAACAGGCTGACGGAAATTTCGTCACCTTTCCAGCGAATACCACAGGCAATCCTTACGCCTGGGATAAATTAGAGACAGAAAGTTATCAAACCTACGTAGCGGCTAAGAATGCGCGATTGGAAATTTTTAATCCTACCACAGACCGTAACAATATTAATCTCTATAATCCCGATTGGAAGAACAATAAAATGGAATTCACTTCTTCTGAAAATCCTTTGAATCTGGAGTTGAAACTTTCAATGAATGCACCTGAAAAGGGATCGCTTTTGGGTTTTCAGACTTATATTGCAGATTACCTTGCGGGAAGAATTAGTGATTTGACAGGGATGAAATCTTTGGTCATCCGGCTAAAAACCAACGTTAAAAATACGAAGGTTAAAGTTGGTCTGATTGATGCTGGTACCCATTTCTTTTCGAAAATGCTTTCAGCCAGTCCGGAATTTCAGGAAGTGGAGGTGCCGCTAAACCAATTCAAGGCCGATCAACAATTACTATTGCCACGACCTTATCCTGGCTTTCTTCCGCTTCATTATCAATCGCCAACAAAAGGAGATTTCGATCTGAAAAATATGGAAAAACTGGAAGTTATCTTTGAAAGTAGCGAAAACATAGAACCCATCAGCCTAACCATATCATCTATTTATTTAAAGTAAGCTTTGTAAAAACGGCGATACGCATCGCTTTGCGAAAGGCTTAATACCATATTCTTTTTATCTTGATCATTTATGAAAATCAAAATACTTGTTCAACAGCATCCAATTAAAATTATGCATAGATCTTATCCGTTCAGAATTCTGTTTTTAATGCTGCTGTTCATTACCACAACGTTAACTGTTTTTAGTCAGCAAAGAACCGAAGTGTTACTCACAGATGGATGGAAATTTTTTAAGGGCAAAAATGACGCATCGTCTGCAAAAGACTTCAACGATCGTGCATGGAAAGCGGTTACCGTACCTCATGATTGGGCAATAGAAGGTCCTTTCGATAAGGAAATCGATAAGCAAATGGTGGCGATTGTACAAAACGGGGAATCAAAGCCGAGTGAGAAAACTGGTAGAACGGGTGCCTTACCTTACATCGGCGAGGCCTGGTACCGCAATACTTTCACCTTACCTGCAAGTGCAAAAACACAGCGCATCATCTTGCAGTTTGATGGGGCAATGAGTGAGCCAAAAGTTTTCCTAAATGGTAAAAAGGTTGGCGAGTGGAATTATGGTTACAACTATTTTTATATCGATATCACAGACCATGTTCTGGCCGGTCAGAAGAATGTACTCGCTGTGCATTTGAGTAATCAGCCCAAATCATCTCGCTGGTATCCCGGTGCCGGATTGTACCGCAATGTGCGCCTGATAACAAAAGATAAAGAGAGCATTGAGCAGTGGGGAGTGAGCATCACTACGCCAGAAGTAAATAAAGCTTTTGCGAAAGTAAACATCAAGACCAAACTGTCTACAACCGGTGCTAAACTGGTTACACAAATTTTGGATAACAAAGGCCAGTTGGTGATGAGCGACACCGCGAAGACATTCTTCGGCAATGAAGCAGATCAAAATATTAAAGTGTTAAATCCAAATTTGTGGAGCCCGGAAACGCCATATCTTTACACTGCGGTATCACGCTTGTACCAGGGCAATAAACTTTTAGACGAAGTGACTACCCGTTTCGGTATTAGAAGTATTAGTTATGTGGCAGGCAAAGGTTTTAGCCTGAATGGCACCGTTCGTAAATTTAAAGGAGTTTGCCTTCATCACGATTTGGGTCCGTTGGGTACAGCAGTTAATGTTGCTGCATTGCGTAGGCAACTGATGATTTTAAAGGATATGGGTTGCGATGCAATTCGCAGTTCGCATAATATGCCATCTTTAGAGCAACTGGAACTATGTGATGAGCTCGGTTTCATGTTCCTGGCAGAAACTTTTGATGAGTGGGCGAAAGCCAAAGTTGAAAATGGTTATCACCGCTTCTTCCAGCAAGATGCTGAAAAAGATGTGGTGAATTTAGTAAAGGCAACCAGGAATCACCCTTGTATTGTAATGTGGAGTTCTGGAAATGAAGTGCCAGACCAGTTTGGCGCAGAAGGCGTAAAGCGGGCAAAGTGGTTACAGGAAATTTTCCACCGCGAAGATCC
This sequence comes from Bacteroidota bacterium, assembly GCA_037032985.1. Lineage (GTDB taxonomy): Bacteria > Bacteroidota > Bacteroidia > Sphingobacteriales > Sphingobacteriaceae > Pedobacter. Next base: position 30,646 of record JAZBLB010000018.1, on the reverse strand, counting down.
AACCCGCCCGGTTACAGTTGGTATGGACCAGGTGAAAGCCACCATGGCTTCTGGTTTTGGGGCATTGCTGGATATTCCAGGTTTAAACTATCGTGTTCATTTGTATGATGATGCTTATAAAGCTTTTCCACAAGGGATGTTGTTAGGCTCTGAAACGGCTTCAACCGTAAGTTCCAGAGGGATTTATAAATTTCCGGTGGTGAAAGCGAAGAATAAAATGTATAGCGATTTCCAAAGTTCCTCTTATGATTTGGAATGTTGCGACTGGTCTAATGTGCCTGATGATGACTTTGTGATGCAGGATGATAAGCCTTGGGTAATTGGTGAATTTGTATGGACAGGCTTCGATTACCTCGGCGAACCAACGCCATATGATGAAAGCTGGCCATCGCGTAGTTCTTATTTTGGAATGTGCGATTTAGCCGGAATTCCAAAAGACCGCTATTACCTTTACAGAAGCCGATGGAATACCGAAAAGCCAACTTTGCACTTGTTGCCGCATTGGAATTGGGAAGGTAGAGAAGGACAAACTACACCGGTATTTGCCTATACCAATTACGAAAGTGCAGAGCTTTTTTTAAATGGCAAAAGCCTCGGTATTCAAAAGAAGAGTAACGCAACGCCTCAAAACCGATACCGATTAATGTGGATGGATGTGAAATATGAACCTGGAACATTAAAGGTTGTAGCTTACGATAAAGAGGGCAAAGCAGTTGCAGAAGAAACCAAAATAACAGCTGGTAAACCTTATCGCATTGTACTTGATCCGGACCGCAAACAAATTGTTGCTGATGGGAAAGATATTTCATTTGTTACCGCATCTGTAGTAGATAAGAACGGCAATCCTTGTCCTACAACAAACGAAAGGTTGAATTTTGAAGTAACAGGCGAGGGGAAGTTTAAGGCAGTTTGCAATGGTGATGCGACATCACTGGAGATGTTCCACCAGCCAACCATGAAACTCTTTAGCGGCAAATTGGTGATTTTAGTGCAGTCTACTCAAAAAGTGGGTAAAATGGTGTTAAAAGTAAAAGCCAAATCCCTGAAAGGTGCTGAAGTTGCAATCACGTCAGCAAATTAAATCATAAACTGAAGGGGTTGAGCCAGATTTCTATTTATAAGGAGCTTGTCAAAGGTGTTGAGTTCAAAGCCTTCGACAAACTCCCTGGATATAATTTTGTTGAATACTTGGTTATGGATTTAGGGCTTTGATGTCTTCTTCCATTTTAAGGCTTTCCTTGTGGATAGCGTTAAAAATTTCAGTAATGAAGTCTTCTGACAAACCTTGTTTCTTACCCGCTTCTATATTCTTTTGAAGTACTTGCTGGAAACGGGCTGGCTGTAAAGGAGGAATATGATTTTTAGCTTTATAGATGCCGATCTCTTTTACAACGAGTTCGCGCTTGGCGAGTAACTCAATCAATTGCTTATCCAGAGAATCGATCTTTTTTCGGTTACTCTCCAGCGGGGTTGCAGGTTTGGCTGATTGTGCGTAAACGCGCATGTTGCTGATTAAAACTAATGTAATCGCAAAGAATAAATATTTGTTCAGTTTCATATGCAACTAAACGTAGAAAGTGTATGGATTGTATTGCTAATCAAAGTTTTATTATTCAGATATATGAAATGAACTTTAAAATATAAATCTTTCACCATTAAAATAACCCCTAAAAATCATTTGTTAATCGACTTATCTGCTAGTTAGGTCTATAATGCAGCTTTTTATACGCAAAAAACGGTTATTTTCGTTAAGTAATGTCTATTCCCTTATTAAATCATCCTAAAATTGAGTGTTCCTTCGTATAAGTGTCCGAAATGTAAGAATCCTGAAACCTATCGGGTAAGAAGAGGATTCGTTTTTAGCAGAGTTTTAACATTTATAACTGTTAAGCGATTTAAATGTTACCGGTGTTTTCACAAGTTTTACATTTTTTAGTATAGATTAATTTTTGAAGTTAGACCGATTGTTTTACGACAGTCGGTTTTTTCGTTTTAGGTGTATTTATCCATTATCTTGTTTAAACACCCCGGGTTTAAAGATTTTAAGAGGCGTGTAGTATCGAAATGAGTCTGTAGACTATCATCAATCTCACTTTAAAATATATCCTCAGCTTATTGCTTTAATAAAGCTTTCAGTTCAGCCTGTGTGATGGTTAAAATGGTTCCGTGTCTTATCCCTTTTGGTAATGAAATTTGATCAGAAACGTCCTCCCAGTTTTTTAAATCTGAAGATAAGATGGCGCCGTATTTATGATCACGGTATTTATCGAAGTAAAGCAGCCAGTTTTTTCCAATTTTAACCGCTGTAGGTCCTTCCGCCCAGTAATTCCCGGTAATAGGTTCGCTGGCTTTTTGATAAGGACCAGTGAGTTGATCTGCGTAGGCTATTTTTATATTTTTCTGCGCAGGCTCGCGGGTTTCATCCTTCAGAAACATGATAAACCGGCCTTTATCCTTCACGATAGAAGCATCGATGACATTGAATCCGGGTTCATAAAGCAATTTGGTATCTGAAAATGTTTTGAAATCCTTCGTTGTCACATAATAAATCCGGTGGTTGTAGCCATCCTCCATTGGAGAAGCGGTTTCTGGAAATTTACCGGTAATTGTAGAGGCCCAATAAATCATATAAGTTTTGGTAGAACCATCATAAGTTACCTCTGGCGCCCAGGTATTACGTGCGCCTGCTTCCTTTGCCATCACCGGAACAAATTGCTGCTCGCTCCAGTTGATCAGGTCTTTGGAACGGGCGTAACCGATTCCTTTATCTTTCCAGCTCACTGTCCAAACCATATGAAACCATCCATCAGCACCACGGATGATACAAGGATCTCTCATCAATTTATCTTTGCTTACGGCGGGTTTCAAAAATGAAGAATCATTTTTTAGGGCTGTCCATTTGTAAGCATCGTTGCTGTAAGCAAGGTGCAAACCATCTTGCCCGTTATTTTTGAAATAAGCAAAGACGTAAACATCTTTTTTAGATTGCCCCTGAACATTTACAAAAAACGTCAGGAGCAATGCTACGGTATAAAATATTTTTTTCATAATAGACTTTATTCCACTACCATTACAAAGCCACCATAAGGCTTCATGCTTACTGTTGTTTTACCATCGGTATTCAATTCACTTTGTACAAATGAAAGGTCTTCTTTACCATCAACAATCAGTTTTGCTTTTTTACCAAATTTCGAACTATCAAAAGAAACGCCTTTCGCCGTGTTTTCACCATTGATGCCTGCGATATACCATTTGTTTCCTGCCTTTCTGGCCATCACTACAAACTTACCGGGATAGCCATCTATTAGTTTCGTATCTGTCCAGCTGGCCGGAAATTCCTGTAAAAAAGTTTTAACAAAAGCCGGAACTTTTGCTATACCCTCCGGTGTTTCAGCCAGATGTTGTACGCCTGAATGAAAAAGAACCGGGAGGGCCAACTCGAATGTGCTGGTTGTTTTTAAATTGATATTAGGGAGCTTATTGAGCGACATCGGTGTAAAATCCATCGGATCGAAAACATTCCGGGTAAAAGGAATGGTAGTTGCATGTGCTGGTTCTTCGTTTGCGTTTTCCTGCTCGAAAGTAATAAATTCCATCCCTTTGATTGACTCCATGGTGACAAGGTTTGGATAAGTGCGTTGCCAGCCACGTGGCAGCGTTGCGCCGTGGCAATTTACACTCAAACCAAATTTGGCTGCATCTTCAAAAATTTCGAGGTAATACTTAATCATCGATTGTCCATCGCCACCAAAGAAATCAACTTTAATGCCTTTAATTCCCATTTTTTGGAGCATGGCAAATTCCTGTAAGCGACTTTTCCTAACATTTAGTTTATTTTTAGGGGTGTACTTAACTGTATTCCAGGTGCCAGCAGAATTATACCATAGAATTAAACCAACATTTTTAGCTTTAGCATAATCTGCCAGTTCCTGCATTTTTGGAAAACCAATGGTCGTATCCCAGTTTACATCAATCAGGCAGAACTCCCATTTCATATCGGCAGCAAAATCGATATACTTCTTTTGTATATCATATTTGATCGAGTTGTCCTTTAAATTAATCCAGCTCCAAGAGGCTTTACCCAGCCGAAACTGATCTGGATTGATATTGCTTTTTGCAGGGAATGCCAGGTCTGTACCCAATGTAGATTCGGTTACGGTTTTTAAACTTCCGATGGCAATAATGCGCCAGGGTGTATACCAGGGTAAAGTAGATTCAGGATTTACGTTCTGGCCCGTAAAAGCCTCACGCTGATCTGGAAAGCCGATTGAGTAATTTCCATCAGGAGCGTTCTGCTTTAAACGGGTAGCACAATAATTGCCATCTAAACCAGATTCAGAAACCAGCAACCAGGTATCTTTGTAATTAAATAATGCAGGATAAACCCAACCGGCCTCGGTTGGTGCAGCAGTACCTACATTGATTTCTTTCTTGTAATATTCCTCGTAAGATGGGTTTGTACTTTCCCAGCCTGTTTTGGCTACAGACATTGGTTGCATCCAGGCTTTGGAACCTTCAAAAAAGTGAAAGGATGTTTTTTCTTCGCTTAATTGATTGATTTTTGAATCACGATCCGGGAAGTAATAGCGAAAGGCAATGCCATCATTCGAAACCTGAAAAATCACATCAAGCTTCTTTTTAGATCCATTTTCTAAATGAATCACTTTTTTATTTGCCGTATAGTTATTGATTAAACGCTTTGCATTTTTTAAGGTGTAAGTGTCTTTTACAGTTTCGCTTTTAGAAACAGATAGCACGGCAAGGCCTTTTGAAAAATCTGCATCTCCCCGAACCAATCCCAACGTTGAGGTATTTAAAACTTCGGCGCCGGTTCTGTTTACGCTGTAAAACAGTTGCTTATCCTTTAAAATAATATTTACTTTGAGCGTTGCATCAGGGCTACTGATTTCATATTTCGTTTGGGCAGTTACGGTTTGTAGCGTGGCCACAAACAATAGGGGAGCGGCTAGGATTTTATATTTCATCATTAAGTTATTTTAATTCCAGAACCACTACAGATTGTGCAGGAAGTTCGACTTTAAGGGCATTTCCAGATTTTTTTGCACCGTTGAATTTTGCATTTTGAACTTTATTTGCTGCGGTGAAAGTGTTTACATCCGTCAGGTTTGCAGAAGTTAAAATTTGTCCCGTTACTGTTTTCCATTTTAAATCGCCAAGATCAGTGTTTAATGAGATCTTATTTTTTGGATCAAGGTTAACCAGTGAAATGTGGATTGCACCTGTAGAATCCTGAGAAGCCGAAACGTTTAAAGCCGGGATTTTTTTGTCGCCTAACGTGTAATCAGGACTGGTAAATTTGATTGGTAAATACTTTGCATCCATGTGTGCCTTGTACAAATCGAACACGTGGTAAGTTGGGGTAAGCAGCATCTTGTCTTTTTCAGTCAGAATTAATGCTTGTAGTACATTAATGGTTTGTGCCAGGTTCGCCATTCGCACACGGTCTGAGTGATTATTGAAAATGTTAAGTGTGGTTCCCGCAATCAAAGCATCACGTAAGCTATTTTGTTGATAGAGGAAGCCAGGATTAGTTCCCGGTTCTACATCGGTCCAGATTCCCCACTCATCCACAATCAGCGCAACTTTCTTTTTAGGATCATATTTATCCATAATCTCAGCATGTTTAGTCACGATTTCTTCCATGCGCAAACAGTTTTTCATGGTGTTAAAATACTGTTCTTCATCAAATTTAGTTGCTGAACCTTTGGCATCCCATTTTCCGGTTGGCAAAGTGTAATAGTGAAGGGTAAGTCCCCACATTCTCCCCGCTCCAATATTTTTCATACAGGTTTCTGTCCATTTGTAATCTTCTGCATTGGCACCGCTGGCAATGCGTTTTAGCGGTGCGCCAGGATAGTCTCTGGCATACGTAGCATATCTTCGATACAAATCACTGTAATAATCAGCGGTCATGTTGCCGCCACAACCCCAGCTTTCGTTCCCCACGCCCCAGAAAGCAACTTTCCATGGTTTTTCCATCCCGTTTTGTTTTCGGATTGCCGTCATCGGGCTTACACCATCGAAGTTTAAATATTCTACCCATTTGGCCATTTCTTCCACCGTTCCACTGCCTACGTTTCCGGCAATGTAAGGCTCGCAATCAAGCATTTTACATAAGTCAAGAAACTCGTGCGTGCCGAAACTATTGTCTTCCGTTACACCTCCCCAGTTGGTATTCACCATTTTTGGGCGTTGACTTCTTGGGCCAATTCCATCTCTCCAATGGTATTCATCAGCAAAACAGCCTCCAGGCCAGCGTAAGTTTGGCACCTTAATTTTTTTCAAAGCCGCTACTACATCAAGTCTGATTCTGCCTTTATTCGGAATAGTAGAGTTTTCATCAACCCAGAAACCATCGTAAATACAGCGGCCTAAATGTTCAGAAAAGTGTCCGTAGATGTGTTTGCTTACGGTATGGTCGCTAGCAGGTTGAATGCTGAGCGAGGTTTCCTTTTGCGCATTGGCGAAGAGGCCACTACAAAGCAAGGCTAATGAGAGGAATGTTTTTTTCATTATCATTTGGTTAGAAAGATTTAGTTGAAAGGGATTTTAAATACACTGAAAGAGTAAGGCTTTAAACTGGCGTTAAGCTTCTTTCCATTAAGTTTTACTACAGATTTTTTAGGACTTACTGCTTCAGGATTGGCAAATGAGTTCAGCTGATTCAAATTAGTATCTGCCAGTTCCTCTACGGTACCTTTGTTTTTTAATTTCATTTTTCCTTCGAGATCGAAATCGATCACTCGTGGCTGATCAGAACTGTTGGAAATTTTAATGATCAACTCTTTTTTACCAGCGTCTAAAACAGAAGAAGCATAAAGCCCATCCTGACCAATAACATTTTTACCATCCAACGTAATCGAAACTACGTCTGTACCTTTATTAGTAGAAAAAAGCTTTTGCACATAATAATCTGGCGTACCGTAAGATTGAAGGTTATCTACCCAGATCATATCGGGTGCCCATTGCCAGGCATCAATATGGGCAAAAAGCGGGGCGTATGAAGCCATTTGCACCACATCTGCATTTCTTTCGAGGCCTGTCATCAAAGAAGCAGAAGCCAGAGCACTTTGCCAGTTATTGCGGTTGCTGCCTACGTAGTTTTTATCTGCATGTACCGCATATTCTCCTACAAATATTTTTGTGTCGTTTCTTGGATAGTTATCATAACGACCGGCATTTTTCAAAAACCAATCCGCCGGGCGGTAATAGTGCTCATCAATAAAATCTGCTTTGTTTGCTCTTAATGAAGTATTTAATAAATTGAAACGGTCACCTTCGGGATCTGTTCCTGAACTGTTGATCAATTTAATTTCAGGATATTTCGCTTTAATGGCTTTGGTAAAAATTGCCACACGCTCCAGGTATTGAGGTCCCCAGTTTTCGTTACCTACACCCATCATCTTCAAATGGAAAGGTTTGGGGTGACCAAGGTCTGCCCTCATTTTTCCCCACTTGGTGTTTACATCGCCATTGGCAAATTCGATAAGATCTAAGGCATCCTGTACGTAAGGATCCAGCTCATCTAAAGAAGCGACTTCACCGGAGTTGAACTGGCAAGCCATACCACAATTTAAGATCGGCAATGCATCAGATCCGATATCTTCTGCAAGTTGGAAATATTCAAAAAAGCCCAGGCCAAAACTTTGGAAATAATCAGGAGCGGCCCGGTGGGCAAATTCAGTGTTCCAGCGGTTAATAATCATTTTGCGGTCTTCTATCGGACCAATGGTATTTTTCCACTGATAACGATTCGCTAAATCTGTTCCTTCTACAATGCAGCCTCCGGGAAAGCGAATAAATCCCGGCTTCATATCGGCCAAAAGCTGTACCATATCTTTACGTAAACCTTGCGGACGGTTTTTCCAGGTATCTCCAGGAAACAAGGAAATCATGTCGACATCAATTTTGCCTTTTCCTTCAAAAACTACGGCGAATTTTGCTTTAGGTTCATCTGCTGTAGCTGTAAAACTTGCTGATTGCTTACTCCATTCCTCACCCGTTTTTTCTGGTGATAAATTCCCTTCCCCAATTACCTGATCATTGGCATTTAACAATTGCAGGTGCAATTTAACCCCAGAATTTACCTGACGATACATCACAGAAAAATTATAGCGAAGGCCTTTTTTAACACCAATGCCTTTGAAACCTTCGTTAACAATACCAAAAACGCCATTTTCATTATTGATCTGCAAGTAGCGTGGATTTGCAGCATTAACATCTTTTCTATTTACAACCAGAATCTCACCTTCATTCGCTTTTTTGCGCTGAATGGTCCAGCCCATTAGGGGTTTTGTAAATTCGAAAGACCTGTTTTTAATCAGCTCTGCATAAATTCCGCCATCAGCGCCAAAATTAATATCCTCAAAAAATACACCCCACATATTAGGCTGTACCTTTGCAATGGGTTGATCGAGCTTAACTTTTATGATTTTTGTGTTTTGTGCATGTAAGGCAGCCGGGATACCAACTACACTTAGCAAAGCGGAAATGCAGGTATAGCCTATGCGTTTTAATGTGGTGATTGATTTCATTAAGTTTAATATTTGGTCGATTACTAAATGTAAAAGTAAAAGATTTAAGATAATAAACGTCATATATACGATTATTTTTTAAAAAACTTAATTCTATCATCTTGTCATGTTAAAAGCGGACTTTTAATTGCCAATTGTGAAGAGAAGCATCTGGTTTAGGTTTAATACTAAGTAACTTTTTTATGTATGTTTGGAAATAAGCCTGGATGATTACATTCCAGAGATCACTGTAGCATCTTAACATTAATTTGAGCAGGATACCACAGGACGCGACTTATAAATTTACTCTCTAAATTGTGCGCTGATCAATGTCTCGCATAGCGAAGAGAAGTAAGAATTATTCACTAACCAATTATTATTATGAGATTTTTTTACCTCACTTCAATGGTGTTGACACTTTGCTTGCAGACTACTTTGAAGGCACAGCAAACCCAGCTAAGCAAAACTTTGTGGTATAAACAACCGTCTAATAACTGGAATGAAGCCTTGCCAATTGGAAATGGGCGACTCGGTGCGATGATTTTCGGCCGTGTTGAAAATGAACTCATTCAGTTAAATGAAGAAACGTTGTGGACTGGCGGACCAGCAGATCCTAATCCAAACCCCGATGCTATAAAATATCTTCCCGAAGTTAGGAAACAGCTTTTTGCAGGGAATAACCGCGAAACCGTAAAGCTGATGCAGAAGATGCAGGGACCCAATACCAACATGTACCAGCCGCTCGCTAATCTAAATTTAAAGCAAAAAATTGATGGTGAAATTAGCAACTATCGCCGAACCTTAGATATAGCAAATGCCATCGCCACTACCTCATTTACCGTAAACAGCGTTAAATATACAAGAGAAATTTTTGCTTCGTTCCCTGATCAGGTGATCGTAATGCGGTTAACGGCTGATCAAAAAAATGCACTGAATGTAAGTTTTGGCCTGTGTGACGAATTGGAGCATCAGGTAAAAACTGAAGCCAATAACCAAATTGTTTTAACTGGGAAAGCGAGAATAACCTCTGATGAACCCCGGGATACCAAGCCTTTTATTTATACTGATAGCCTTCGCCATAATGGAATGCGTTATCAGGCACGGGTAAAAGTGATCCGTACTGATGGTAAACTGAGCACCGATAGTTTGCTGAATGTGAAGGATGCAACAGAAATTTTAGTGATCATTTCTGGTGCAACAAGTTTTAACGGTTTTGATCACTACCCGGATCGGGATGGTGTTGATGAAAATGCAAAAGCCTTAAGTTTCCTTAATAATGTGGCTTCAAAAGGTTTCGAATCACTAAAGAAATCCCATATTCGGGATTATCAAAAATATTTTAACCGACTGGCTATCAATATCAATAATACAGGCAGTTTAATGGCCGATGTACCAACTGATGAAAGACTGCAGCAATATAAAACAGGCAAAGCAGATTTTGGTCTCGAAGAACTTTATTTTCAATTTGGGCGGTATTTGTTAATTTCCTGTTCAAGGCCTGGCGGCATTCCGGCTAATTTGCAAGGCATCTGGAATGCATCCATCAGGCCGCCATGGAGAAGTAATTTTACTACGAATATCAATCTCCAGATGAACTACTGGCCTGCCGAAGCGACTAACCTTTCAGAGTTAACCGCACCGCTAATTGAGCAGATTAAACACATGGCCGTTAATGGCGAAAAAACGGCTAAGAATTATTACGGTGCCAGGGGATGGGCATTACACCATAACTCAGATATCTGGGCGCAAACCAATCCTGTTGGCGAAGGCGGCGGAGATCCGAAATGGGCCAATTGGTCGTTAGGCAGCCCATGGATTTCGCAGCACCTCTATGAGCATTACTTATTTACAGGCGATCAGCAATACCTGAAAGAAACAGCTTACCCGTTAATGAAGGGAGCTGCACTTTTTTGCCTGGATTGGCTGGTGGAAAAAGATGGTTACCTTGTTACCGCGCCATCAACCTCACCAGAAAATAGTTATGTGTTACCAAACGGGAGCAAAGAGGTGGTCACTATTGGCTCTACGATGGACCTTTCCATTATCCGTGATCTTTTTAACAACCTGATTGATGCCGCAAAAATATTGAAGATAGATCCAGACTTCGCAAAGCTTTTGGCCGCAAAAAGAGATCGCCTTCGTCCGCTTCAAATCGGTAAAAAAGGTAACCTGCAAGAATGGTATGGAGATTTTGAAGATGAAGACCCGCAACATCGCCACGTTTCCCATTTGTTTGGTTTACACCCTGGAAGAGAAATTTCTCCTTTAATTGATACCGTTTATGCTAACGCAGCCAAAAAAACACTTTTAATTCGCGGCGATGCGGGCACCGGTTGGAGCAAAGCCTGGAAAATAAATTTTTGGGCAAGGTTGCTCGATGGCGATCATTCCTACAAGATGTACCAGGAATTATTAAAAAATTCTACGTTAAACAATCTTTTTGATACGCATCCGCCATTCCAGATTGATGGCAATTTTGGCGCTGCGGCAGGGGTTTCAGAAATGCTTTTGCAGAGTCACTTAAATCAACTGCAGTTATTGCCTGCTTTACCAACAGCCTGGAAAACAGGAAGTGTGAAGGGTTTAGTGGCACGTGGAGGCTTTGTGGTCGATTTATATTGGGCAAACGGAAAGCTCAGCAAAGCATCAATTTTATCAAACAATGGGGGCACTTTAAACCTTTTAACCAATACAGGTATCAAAGCAACTGGCGCTAAACAAGTGAAAAGGGGTGTTTATTTCAGCAATACATTAGAAACGGCAGCAGGGAAAGTTTACGAAATTTCAGTTACATCTGATCAATAATATACGATGAGTATTAAAAAAGCATTCCTGATTGTTTGCCTTGTCTGCACTGCAATTCTTGCCCAGGCACAACAAAAAACGACAGATCCAAAAAACATGAAGTTGTTTTTTGAAAAAGCATATTTACAAACAGACCGGACCTATTACAGCGCTGGCGAAGACCTCTGGTTTAGCGCCTACTTGGTCAATGCAAAAGGGGCGAATCTTACTTCTTCCAGCAGCAATTTGTATGTAGAATTGATTAATCCTGGTTCAGCCATTCTAAATAAGAAGATCATCAGGCTGGAGAATGGAAGAGGGAAAGGTGATTTTAAGCTTGATTCTGTTCCCTCCGGCTGGTATAACATTCGCGCTTACACCAATTGGATGCGTAATTTTGGCGATGATTTTGTGTTTCAGAAAAGTATTTATATTACCAATCACCTCAATGAAAATGCAACATACGCTACCAGAAACGCAGATAAAAAACCAGTTGGCGGAGCGACTGGCAACAATCAAAAATCTATTGCTTTCTTCCCCGAAGGCGGATCTTTAGTTGCCGGATTAACGAGCCTGGTTGCTTTTAAAACCAATGACAACCTCGGGAACGGTTTGGCCGCGAAGGGGAGTGTGATATCCGCTAAAGGTGATACCATAACCTCCTTTCAAAGTACCGAAGCCGGAATGGGGATCTTCGCATTTAGTCCAAAAGCCAACGAGAATTACCGGGTTGAGGCCGTTTTTGGAAAAGAAAAGATAGTTGCCCAGCTACCAAAAATTCTGGCTAAAGGTTTGGTTTTGCACCTCACCGCTGATTCTCTAAATCTAAAGGCAACCATCAGTGCTAACGAAAGTGCATTCAACGAAATGACTGGAAAATCATTTACGGTAACTATAAAACATGCCGGAGATCACATCTACACAGGGAATGTTAAATTAGAGAAATCAATGATTTCAGTGTCTATTCCAAAAAATGGATTTCCGGAAGGTATTGCAGTGGTTACACTGACTGATGATGCTGGCCGGCCACATTGCGAAAGGCTTATCTATATTCACAACAATACCGGAAATACTTTTACAATTACACCGAACAAAACCAGTTATAAGGCACGCGAAAAAGTTATTTTAAATATTAAAGCTACCGATCTTTCTGGCCAGCTGGCTAAAGCATCTCTTTCGCTGGCTGCTGTTGATGGTTTAATCCCCGACGACGGTACTAACATCGTTTCTTATTTGATGTTGCAATCGGAAGTGAAAGGTGAAATTAAAAATGCAGATCAATATTTTGATGCTAAAAATCCTTCCCGTTTTAAACAGCTTGATTTGCTTTTATTAACGCAGGGCTGGCGAGATTACCTTTGGAAAAAGCTCGCCGATTCCACTTTAAAAATTTCTTACCTGCCTGAACCTGGGTTAACAATCGCCGGCTCGGTAAGGGAGAAACTAGCCAATAAACCACTACCAAACATGAATATTACCCTTTTTGGCTCGGGTTTTAACGGACAGAAATTATATGCCACTAAAACTGACCAGAATGGAAACTATTTCCTGGATGGATTGAACTGGTATGGAAATCAACAAATTAAAATATCTTCCCAGGATGATAAAGGGAAAAAGGGCGGCTGGCTGCAGATTGATTCTGTGTCAAAGCCAGTTACGATACCATTCAAAAACGGACTTCAGGACTTTGCTAAAAATATCGATGCAGAGATCAGCAAAAGAATGGATTACAACCGCAGTTACAAATTTGGCGATTCCATTAGTCTGAATGATGTAGAAGTGAAGGCCGATAAAAATAAAAAGGTGGTGTTGTTTGATGAAACGATGATAACGTACGGAGACCCTGAACAGGTTTTTAATATTACGCCTGCAGACTATTCTTTTAAAGGTTTGGAACATTTCATCGTTACAAAGGTAAGAGGTGCCTATCCAGCTGATGATGTAGATTCGGTCGGTAACGAAGGGGTTACGTTTTTATCCAACGGAAAGAAAATCAGGCCCAGGATCAGAATAAATTCAAAAGAAGAGCTGATCAACCAGCGATTTGATTATTATAGCTTGCGCATGGATCAGATTAATCAGGTTCGGGTGCAGCATCTGGTAGATAATTCAAATAAGGATGTCTACTTGATTAGCCTGAATGTAAAAGAAAATGCCCTGGGCGGGGCAAATTTGAATTTGCTCAACATCAACCTGAATGGTTACTACACAGCCAGAGATTTTTATTCTCCAAATTACAGTAAACCTGCTACAAAAAATAAAGATTTAAGAACCACAATTTTCTGGTCGCCGGTAATTAAAACAAATGAAAATGGCGTTGCCACCGTAACTTTTTATAATGGAGATAACAAAGGGAATGTGGTGGTAAAGGCCGATGGTATTTCAGAAAAAGGAGTAGCCGCTTCTGCAAAAGTCAATTATTCAGTCCAATAAATTAACAACATCGCCACATCAAATTACAGTTCAATGTGCCTTAAATTACCAATATTATTTTTGCTGTTAACGCTTACCTTTTCCATGCAAGTACATGCCCAAAGGCAAATGGAAAAATTAGGTCGCGGCGTAGTCGCTGTTCGGAATGGATCAGATTCGGTTTTTGTAAGCTGGCGCATTCTGGGTACAGAACCAGATGATATCTCTTTCAATCTCTACCGCAAAACGGGGAGTGAAGCACCTAAAAAGTTAAATGCAATGCCATTGAGCAAAGGAACCAATTTTGTAGATGCTAGCGTGAATCTGAATGTAGCGCATCAATACTTGGTTAAGGCAATTATAGCAAACAAGGAGCAAGAAGCCAGCAGTGCTTTTGTGTTGGCGGCAAAAACGCCTTTGCAGCAATTTTTAACCATACCACTGCGTACACCAGCAGGTTATACGCCCAATGATGCATCAGTAGGCGATTTGGATGGCGATGGAGAATATGAAATTATTTTGCACCAAACCGGACGAGGACGCGATAATTCATCTAACGGCATCACCGATCCTCCTGTTTTTCAGGCCTATAAAGTGGATGGAACTTTTCTTTGGGAAATTAATTTAGGCAAAAACATCAGGGAAGGGGCACATTATACCCAGTTTATGGTATACGATTTAGATGGTGATGGCCTTGCAGAATTTGCCTGTAAAACTGCCGATGGTACAGTTGATGGCAGAGGGAAAGTAATTGGAGATGCTTCAAAAGATTATCGGAATAAAAATGGTAAGATATTAGATGGTACGGAATTCTTTACCATTTTCAGTGGTAAAACCGGCGAAGCTTTAGCAACAACAGATTACATTCCCGGCCGCGGAAATATTGGCGCATGGGGTGGTAAAGGTGGCAATGGCAAGAATGACGATTCTGGAAACCGGGTAGATCGTTTTACGGCATGCATTGCCTATTTAGATGGCATTCATCCAAGCGTTGTGATGTGCCGTGGCTATTACGGCAGAACGGTGCTGGCAGCGTGGGATTGGCAAAATGGCAAACTAACATCCCGGTGGGTTTTTGATTCCAAAGATGGACGAAACCCTTATTCGGGAATGGGAAATCATAATTTGAGTGTAGCAGATGTAGATAACGATGGGAAAGATGAAATTATTTTTGGTTCCATGTGTGTGGATGATAATGGAAAGGGCTTATATACTACAGGTTTAAGGCACGGCGATGCACTTCATGTATCAGACCTGGATCCAGAGCGACCAGGGCTGGAAGTTTTTGGTGTGCATGAAATTGAGGAGGGTACAAAAGGACCTGGAGCTGCAGTTTATGATGCGAAAACAGGTGAAATCCTTTGGCATGGATCAGAAGACGAAGATGTGGGCAGGGGCGTGGCCGATAACATCGACAATACCAGAGTTGGTGCGCAAATGTGGTGGTCTGGCGCTAATGGTTTGTACGATATTAAAGGAAATCGAATAGGTGAACAGCCTCAATCCACTAACTTTTTAATTTATTGGGATGATGATCTTTCCCGCGAACTTTTAGACGGCAATCACATAGACAAATATCATGGAGGCCGGTTATTGACAGCCAACGGTGCCATTTCCAACAACTGGACTAAATCTACCCCCGCTTTAAGCGCAGATATTTTTGGCGACTGGCGTGAGGAATTGATTTTGCGATCTTATGATAACCAAAGTTTAAGAATTTACACCACAACTATCCCAACGGATCACCGGAATTACACGTTGATGCATGATCCTCAGTATCGGCTGAGTATTGCCTGGCAGAATGTTGGCTATAACCAGCCACCGCATACTGGATTTTATTTCGGTTATGGAATGAAGAAAGCCCCCAAACCGCATATTTTACTTGTAGAAAGAAAGAAATAACTATGACTAGAAAGCCTAACATTACCATTTTTTTATTCTTGCTTATGATGCAAGCTGTTGCCTTCGCACAGTCACCGAAGCAAGTAAGAATAATTACCAACTTCGATAGCGACTGGTCTTTTATTCAGCAGGATGTTCCCGAAGCGGAGAAGATCGGATTCGATGCCTCAAAATGGCGGAAGTTAAACGTGCCACACGATTGGAGCATTGAAGGCGCCTATGATAAAACAAACCTCACCGCCCGCGGTGGTGGATATCTGCCTTCTGGAATCGGCTGGTATCGTAAAGTTTTTAATCTCGATGAAAGTTTAGCTGGTAAGAAAGTAACGATAGAATTTGATGGCGTGATGGCCAATAGTGAGGTATGGATTAATGGTTTTTATCTGGGCAAGCGACCTTACGGCTATATTAGTTTCAATTATGATTTGAGTAAACACCTCAGTTTTGGGAAAGGAAAACCGAATGTTATTGCTGTAAAAGCAGACAATACAGTTCAACCAGCCTCACGCTATTACACTGGAGCAGGAATTTATCGTCACGTGCGTTTAGTGTCAACAGATTTGGTTCATTTAGATGATTGGGGCGTATTCATTACCACGCCGAGTGCAACTGCTCAAAAAGCCCTAGTGAAGGTGGAAACATCAATCTCTAATGAATCTGGGAAGGCAAGTCAACTCACCTTAGAAACATCAGTAGTTAATCCGGATGGAAAAGTTATTAAAACAGTACAAACAAAACAAACTATTGAAGCGGGCAAGACTGCTAAGATAGTGAAGGATATTGAGGTTTCGAATCCAAAACTATGGAATGTGGAAACGCCTGTTATCTATAAAACCCTGACAAAAGTAATTGTTGGAGGCAAGGTTATTGATGATCAGTTTAATACTTTCGGAATCCGGAGCTTTAGATTTGATGCCGCCACTGGTTTCTGGTTAAATGATAAAAATTTTAAACTGAAAGGTGCATGTTTGCATCATGATGGCGGCGCAGTTGGTGCTGCGGTACCTTTAAGTGTGTGGGAATTTCGGCTGAATAAATTAAAAGAAGCTGGGGTAAACGCCATCAGAACGGCTCATAACCCTGTAGCACCAGAGTTTTTAGATCTTTGCGATCAAATGGGATTTTTAGTTATGGATGAAACGTTTGATACCTGGACATCAGCTAAAAACAATGGGGAAAAGGGCTATAATCGTTTTTGGAAAGAATGGTGGGAACAGGACACCAGAGATATGGTGCTGAGGGATCGGAACCATCCATCGATCGTAATTTATAGTGTCGGGAATGAAATTCATGACGATTTAAATAGTCCGGAGGGTTTTAAAAAATATAAAGATCAGCAGGATCTCGTGCATTTGCTAGATCCGAGCAGGCCAGTAACTATGGCGCTCTTCCGCCCTGCAAATTCAAAAGTATATACCAATGGTTTCGCAGAGACAATGGATGTGGTAGGGCAAAACTATCGTGAAAATGAATTGGTGGCTTTGCACAATCAAAAACCTAGTCTAAAGGTAATTGGAACAGAAAATACACATGTTATTCAGCAATATTTGGCACTCCGTGATAACCCGTTTATGGCTGGACAATTTTTATGGACAGGCTTTGATTACCTGGGGGAAGCGGATTGGCCACAGATTACCAACGGACAAGGTCTATTTGATCGTATAGGAAGCTGGAAACAGCAAAGCTTGCAACGCCAGAGCTGGTGGGCTGAAAAGCCGACAGTTCACATCGTTAGAAAAGAAGAAAATGCAGGTGCCGGAGAATGGATTAACAACTGGACACCAACAGATTTTGATACTTATGATGATGCTAAAGTTGCCATTTACAGTAACTGTGATGAGGTAGAATTATTCCTGAACGGAAAATCTTTAGGAAACAAACCTAAGCCAGCGGACGATTCTCCGAGGCTTTGGGAGGTAACTTTTGAGAAAGGAACGATTAAAGCGGTAGGTAAAAACAAGGGGAAAGAGGTTGCTGCTGAAGAATTGAAAACTGCTGGTGCTCCGGCCAAAATAATACTGAGTGTAGATAAAAATAAAATAGGTAGCCGTTGGGATGATGTTGCTTTCGTGACAGCGAAGGTATACGATGAGCAGGGAAATATTTGTCCTAATGCAGATAATCTGATCAGATTTACCCTTTCAGGAAATGGAATTATTGATGCTGTTGACAATGGAAGTATTACCAGCCATGAAATGTATAAAACACAACAACGGCATGCCTATCGCGGTGTGGTAATGGCTAATATTAAAGGCAATATTGCCGGAAATCTCGAAGTAAAAGCAACAGCTGATGGTTTGGAAGCTGGATCTGTGAAGTTGATAGTAGAGAATAGATAAGCTTTTAGGAACTTACCTAATTTAGAACGCAGTGAAGAAACTGCAACCAAAAAATAAGTGGTTTACCGAAAGCACACACCTCACTTCTAATTGAAAATAGTTAGCTGTTAAATCAGTAATAAGAAAGAGAATATAATCCACGTAAAATGAACTCAAAAAAGATAAAATTACTATTGGCTGCCTTAGTCATGTTTACTGCAACCGCTTTCATCCAGCAAAACAAGCCTGCTTTACACACCATCGGCGATTCTACCGTTCGGAACTCGAACAAAGAAACATGGGGTTGGGGAACGCCAATTGCGGCACTTTTTGACACCACTAAAATCCATGTAGAAAATAATGCGATGGCGGGCAGAAGTACAAGAACCTACTTATCAGAAGGCAGATGGGATAAAGTTTTGGAAACTTTGAAGCCCGGTGATTTTGTCACCATGCAATTTGGCCACAACGATGGGAGCGTTCCAGATACGACGAAGGCAGGAAGAAGAGGGGTTCTGAAAGGTACGGGCGAAGAAACCAAAGTATTGACCTGGCCGGATGGAAAAGTAGAAACGGTGCATACCTATGGCTGGTACCTTCGCAAATTCGTGCGTGAAGCAAAAGCCAAAGGCGCAACCCCAATTGTGGTTTCTATGATTCCAAGAAATGAATTTAGAAACGGAAAGGTACTCCGCGCCGATCAGGATTTTGGCAAATGGGCTGCAGAAGTCGCACAACAGGAAAATGCGCATTTTGTCGACCTGAATAGAATCACCGCAGACAAATACGATGCCCTGGGGCCAGAAAAAGTAAAGGCATTTTTTCCGGGCGACCATACCCACACCAATTTAGAAGGCGCTAAAGTAAATGCCCAATCTGTTGTGGAAGGGATAAAGGCATTAAAAGGATGTAATTTGAAGAACTATTTGTTATAATTTAATTTTTAGACCTCGCAGGTGTGAAAATATCCGTGTAAATCAAGCCTGTGAGGTTTGAAATGATTAAAAAAGATATAACTGAACCTGCGAGGATTTAAACATAAGACACACCGTTACCATGAAATCAAAAAAAGCATATTTAAGCATCACCCTATTCAGTGCATTAATCATCTTTTCATCCTGTATTATTTTTAAACAAAACCCAAAACCAACACTATTTTTAATTGGTGATTCAACCGTTAAGAACGGGAAAGGAAAAGGCGATGGCGCTTTATGGGGATGGGGAAGTTTTGTTGGCGACTTTTTCAATTCAGACAAAATTATTGTTGAAAATGATGCACTGGGAGGAACCAGCAGCAGAACTTTTCAAACCAATGGTTTGTGGGATGCTGTTTTGGTGAAAATTAAAAAAGGCGATTTTGTAATGATGCAGTTTGGCCACAATGATAGCAGTCCGCTGGATGATACGGCCCGTGCCCGCGGTACCATTGGCGGAATTGGAATGGAAAGTAAAGATACCTACAACCCGATTAAGAAAAAACAGGAAGTAGTATACACCTACGGTTGGTATATGCGGAAGTTTATTAATGACGTTAAAGCCAAAGGTGCAACACCGATTGTATGTTCTTCCATTCCTCGAAACCCTGTAAAAGAGGGGAAAGTAATTTTAGTAGATGATAGGTATTCAAACTGGGCGAAGGAGGTTGCGCAAGCGGAGAAAGTTGATTTTATTCCGCTGAATCAATTAATTAAGGATAGGTATATTAATTTGTCTGCAGGAGAGGTACAGAACTATTTCACAGAGAAAGATCATACGCATACGAATGAGGCAGGAGCAAGGTTGAATGCAGAGATGGTGGTTAAGGGATTGAAGATGTTAAAGGCTAACCGGTTAATGGGTTATTTGAAGTAATTGGTGGTGTGGGTTTATTTCCCTTCGGGAAATTGTAGGGGTTTTTTTCCGCTGCGCTGGCTTGCCTCGGCTAGCCGCCGAAGGGCTGTTTTCTTTTCCTTGATGAAAAGAAACAAAATCAAGGCTTGGAACTGATGTTGGATAAAATCGTTAAAGCTTCTGGATCGGCAGCACAAGCACCCGATGAAAAATCGGGAGAGAACGCGCTGCCTTGGGTTGTGATGGTATGAAAATTTATGGTTTAAGCTTTAAACGTTTTCTCCTTCCATCATTTCCCAGGCCGGATAGCGGGGTGGTGATAGCGAGGCGGCCATAGCAGAATGTCGATCGCTAGGGTGCGGTTGCGATTCCCCTCCTTTGGAGGGGTGCCCAAAGGGCGGGGTGGTTATTGAACTACGTCGTTTATTGGTTTGTGACTCACCTAGCAACATTATTATGCCTCAATATACAACCTTGCCTCAGCTGGCCGCCGAAGGGCTATCTTCTTTTTCTTGGCAAAAAGAAGCAAAACCCAAGGCTTGGAACTGATGTCGGATAAAATCGTTAAAGCTTTATTTCGGCAGCACAAGCACCCGATGAAAAATCGGGAGAGGACGCGCTGCCTTGGGTAGTGGTGGTTTGAAAGATTGTGGTTGAAGCTTTAAACGTTTTCTCCATCCATCATTTCCTGGGCCGGATAGCAGGGTGGTGATAGCAGGTTCGTCCATCGTAGTCATTGTTAACTTCACTCAGGATATAATTAAGATAGGTGTTGAACTAAATTCAGCATGACGATTTGGTTAAATTTTAAAATAAATACAGTTGCCTGCAACTTCAATTTTCCACCGTCGCAAATATTTTACACGGGCTATGAAGCTAATTTAAACGATTTTATACCATTGGATTGAGTTTAGCAGGACACTACAGGTTGCCTAACCACATTTTTAAGCTTATTATAGTGGCTTTAACCAAATATGAAGAGTGCTTAGCATTCAATTCGCTTAAAATATGTACATAAAAATATTATCATTTACCAGGTGGGTAGTTTCAGCACTTTGCATGTTAACCATCTTTTCTGCTAATATCTCCGCCCAAACCATTTCTTTAAATGGTAAATGGAGATTCAAAATCGACGCCAATGATGAAGGGGTACAGGCAAAGTGGTATTCATCGGCTTTGCCCGAAACCATTAACTTACCAGGCTCCATGGCAGAAAACTTCAAAGGCGACGACATCACACTGAAGACAAAATGGACAGGCAGTATCTACGATAGTTCTTACTTTTTTCATCCCCGTTTAGAAAAATACAGAAAGCCTGGAAATTTAAAAATTCCCTTCTGGCTTACCCCTCATAAACATTATACCGGTGCTGCATGGTATCAAAAAGATGTAGAAATTCCTGCCAACTGGAAAGGCCAGCACACGGTTTTATCACTAGAATACCCACATTCAGAAACGCGGGTATGGATAGATGATGTAGAAATTGGTACGCAGTTTACCTTCGTTATTGCGCAGAAATTCGAACTACCAGCTAACCTCAAACCTGGAAAACATACCATTACATTGCGTATTGATAATAGGATTAAAGCCATCAATGTTGGTCAGGATTCTCATAGCCTTACAGACCATACCCAGGGGAATTGGAACGGCGTAGTGGGTAAAATGTTCCTCCAGGCGCGTTCAATAGTTTATTTTGAAGATATCCAGGTTTATCCGGATTTAAAAAGAAAATCTGCCAGGGTAAAAATTGAACTGAAGGGAGCTGCGAATGCATCTTCCACCGGAAAAGTTACCCTTTCTGCAAAAACTTTTAATACAAAAAGCAGCCTTCAGGTGAAATCGCTCACTGTTCCTTATGAAATAAAAAATGGCATTGGCACTTTAGAAATCGATTTGCCAATGGGTGATAAGATTGCCACCTGGGATGAATTTGATCCTGCACTGTATCGCTTAACGGCAGTTTTATCGGCAAAAGATGGCAAAAAAGACGAAAAGCAAGTTCAGTTTGGAATGCGCGAATTCAAAGCAGTTGGCAGAAGTTTTGAAATCAATGGCCGCCCAGTTTTTTTGCGGGGCACGGTGAACAATTGTGAATTTCCTTTAACTGGTTATCCGGCGATGGATGTTGCGGCATGGGAAAGAATTTTTAAGATTTCTAAGGCACATGGATTAAACCATATGCGTTTCCATTCGTGGTGCCCGCCAGAAGCGGCGTTTATTGCTGCAGATTTAACTGGGTTTTATTTACAGCCCGAAGGTCCAAGCTGGGCCAATCACGGCTCTTCAATTGGAGAAGGAAAACCAATTGATCAGTTTATTTACGATGAAACCAACCGTATGACCAAAAGTTATGGCAATTATGCCTCTTTTTGTATGATGGCGTACGGTAATGAACCCCGCGGAAAACAGGTGGAATATTTAACAAAATTTAATAACTACTGGAAAGCGAAAGATTCGAGAAGACTTTATACAGGCGCATCAGTTGGTGGAAGCTGGCCGGTAATTCCGAACAACGAATTTATGGTGCGTGCGGGTGCAAGAGGTTTAGACTGGGGCAAAAGGCCTGAAAGTTTTTCTACTTACGCAAAGCAAATTGAGCAATTTACCGTTCCTTTTGTAGCACACGAAATGGGCCAATATTGCGTGTTTCCAAATTTCGAAGAAATGAAAAAGTATACTGGCGTTTACCGCGCTAAGAATTTCGAAATGTTTCAGGAAGATTTAGCAGACCATGATATGGCAGATCAGGCAAAGGATTTCTTAATGGCATCTGGTAAATTACAGGCACTGTGTTATAAAAATGAAATCGAAAAAGCGTTAAGAACACCTAACTATAATGGCTTCCAATTACTT
Source organism: Bacteroidota bacterium (assembly GCA_037032985.1). Lineage (GTDB taxonomy): Bacteria > Bacteroidota > Bacteroidia > Sphingobacteriales > Sphingobacteriaceae > Pedobacter. The sequence goes on along the minus strand of JAZBLB010000018.1, from coordinate 8,013 downwards.
TCATTAAATGATTATCCGGGTCAGGGAACCGCCCTGGTTGGCGTATTGGATGCTTTTTGGGATGAAAAAGGTTACATTACAGCGAAAGAATTTAAACGATTCTCTAACAGTACCGTTCCTTTGCTTAAAGTACCGAAGTTCGTTTATACCAATAACGAAAATCTGGATGCATCAATAGAGGTGGCTCATTTTGGTAAGGCGCCATTAACTAACGCTAAAATTTCATGGCAAATTAAATCTGCATCTGGTGTGGTTTTAAGTAAGGGAAGTTTTGATCAGAAAGACCTACCAATTGCCAATTGTATTCCAATAGGCGATATTCATTTTGCATTAAATGCCATTCAGAAAGCCACTCAGCTTAATTTGGAAGTGTCTATTGATGGAACTGAATTTGCCAACGACTGGAATTTCTGGGTTTATCCTGCAGTACTTCCAAAACCTAAAGCAAACTTTTATTATACTGAAAACTTTGATGAGCAGGCAAAAAAGATCTTAGACGAAGGGGGGAACGTTTTTCTAAATGCAGCAGGAAAAGTAGTGAAAGGAAAAGAAGTGGTGCAAACGTTTTTGCCTGTTTTCTGGAACACTTCCTGGTTTAAAATGCGTCCGCCGCATACGTTAGGCATTCTTTGCGATCCGAAAAATCCGGCCTTAGCCAACTTCCCAACAGCAGGACATAGCGATATGCAATGGTGGGAAATTGTGAATAAAGCGCAAACCATGAATCTCGAAGATTTTCCATCTGGCTTCAGGCCAATCATTCAGCCTATTGATACCTGGTTTTTAAATCGCAGATTAGCCTTAGTTTTAGAGGCCAAAGTGGGTAAGGGAAAACTGATTGTTTCCAGTGCAAACCTTTCTCCAGATTTGAAAGACTCGCCTGCGGCACAACAACTTTATTTCAGCCTTCAGCAATATATGAGCTCCGAAAATTTCAATCCTAAATATGAAGTTTCTTTCAACACTGTAAAAGATCTTTTTGAAAGTCCGTCGAAGATTCAGTTCGATACCTTTACAAAAGATAGTCCGGATGAGTTGAAACCGAAACCAAAAACCAATTAACAAACGCAAAACATTAACCATACCATTGCAATGAAGAAATTTATAATCTGCTCTACCTTAGTCATCAGCTTGCTTTCGCAAGCACTTTTTGCACAAAAGCTACCGAAAAAGAAAGCGTTGTTGAAAGTATTAAAAACAACCAATGCCTACTTTATGAACAAGTGGCCAGATGCAGGAAAATCGATCGTAACAAATAGAGAAAGGCCAAGTAACATCTGGACCAGGGCCGTTTATTATGAAGGGTTAATGAGTCTGTATCAAATTCATCCCAACAAAGAATATTATAATTACGCGGTACAATGGGGAGAAAAACACAACTGGGGTTTACGAAACGGCATTAAAACCCGTAATGGGGATGACCAGGCTTGCGGGCAAACGTATATCGATCTTTATAACATTGATAAAAAACCTGAACGGATTAAAGACATTAAAGCATCAATGGATTTGATGATTCAATCTGGCAAAGTAAACGACTGGACCTGGATAGATGCACTTCAGATGGCGATGCCCGTGTTTGCAAAACTTGGAAAAGTCTATAACGATACCACTTACTATAATTACATGTACAAAATGTACCTGCACAGCAAAAACGTTGAGGGCGGTGGCTTGTACAATGCGAAAGACGGACTTTGGTGGCGGGATAAAGATTTTGTTCCACCTTACAAAGAGCCGAATGGCGAAGATTGCTACTGGTCTCGCGGAAACGGATGGGTGGTTGCCGCATTTGTTCGCGTGTTGGAAACCATGCCTAAAGATGCTGCCGGTTATGATGAATATTTAAAAACCTACCATGAAATGATTAAAGCTTTAGTGCCTTTACAACGGGCAGATGGCTTTTGGAATGTAAGTTTACATGATGCGACACATTTTGGCGGCAAGGAAACTTCTGGAACCGCTTTGTTTGTCTACGGAATGGCCTGGGGCGTGAATCAAGGCATTTTAGATCAAGCTACTTACCTGCCTATTATTACCAAAGCATGGAATGGAATGACTAAAGAAGCCATACATAAAAATGGATTTTTAGGTTATTTACAAGGAACGGGCAAAGAACCGAAAGATGGCCAGCCGGTAAGCTACACCAGCATGCCAGATTTTGAAGATTACGGTTTGGGCTGTTTTCTACTGGCCGGTACGGAAATTTATAAAATGAAATAATAAGGGTAATCCCATTAAAAATGATGAATAAAATTCTGGCTTTTGTGTTGATCCTCTGGTCATCAATTGCTTTTTCGCAAACCATAGGCGATTATAAATCAGGTTTCAAAAGAATAGGAAACGCCATTTCGTTTACCACTACAAAAGGAGAGGTAAAACTTGATCTCTGTACACCGGAAATGTTTCGGATCAGAACCAGCTGGACTGGCCAGTTTGAAGCAAATGAAAACCTGATGGTGATCAAATACGATTGGGAGAAGGTAACTGCGAAGGTAGAAGAAAAGAAAGATCAATTTATCTTAAGCACCAGCAAGGTAATTGTTAAAGTTAATAAGGCGCCCTTCAAAGTTGATGTTTATGATTTAAAGGGAAAATTGCTTACTTCAGAAACAAACGGATCAATTGCCAAAGAAAATACCACGGTTGGGGTCACCAAGAAACTGCAGGCAGATGAACACTTTTTCGGTTTCGGCGAGCGGATGGATTTCATGGATCGACGCTTTAAAAAAGTAACGTTAAATGTTGGTCGCGGGAAAGGATTACCACATGCCGTAGGCGCTTACAATATTCTGGAAGCCAATTATTGTCCGGTTCCATTTTTTATGAGCACCAAAGGTTATGGCATTTTCTTTCATAATTCTTTTGCCACCCAGTGGGATATGGGCGCAACCAACAAAGATCAATACAGTTTCAAGGCAACTGATGGAGAGCTGGATTATTACTTTATTTATGGCCCAACTTTCCCCTCCATATTAAATTCTTATACCGCTGTTACCGGTAAATCGCCGATGTTACCGCAGTTTGCGCTGGGTTTGCATGCGGGTACTTATAGCGGCGGCACCTGGGGGCACGAAGAAAAAACATCAGATAGATATGTGGTTGAGCTTGCCAGAAAATACAGGGCTTTAGGTATTCCGGTTGATCTGCTTTGGTTAGATTCTACCTGGAGGTTGTTTGGAGAAATTGGTGGTAAAGGTGCAACATCGTTTGAGTGGAGAGAAACTTTTAAAGATCCAAAAGGCATGTTTGATAGCATTTATGCCATGAATTATAAAATGGTGGGCTTGCACCTTCGGCCGCGGTTTGATAATGCAAAAAAGCTGAACCTGCTAGATCAGGCACAAGCCAAAGGTTATACCTATCCAGAAAATGGAAAACCAGGGGAGTTTGTTAACTTTTTTGATGAGAAAGCCACACAATGGTGGTGGGATAATGGTGTAATGCGGGTAGCCAAATTGGGTGCTAAATTTCTGAAAACTGATGAGGGAAGTGCTTTCGGAGCATTGGCAAATGAAAGTGAAAAGGTAGGGCCAACAGGAAAACAAGCAGAACGTCTGCACAACCTTTTCCCAGTAGCCTATGCAAAGGCGCCCTTTTTGGAGTTTGAAAAATTCAACGGTTTTAGGGGGCTAAACCAAACCCGCGAAGGTTATTCGGGCATTCAGCGTTATCCATATATTTTTGCTGGCGACTGGCCAAGCGAATGGCAATATTTTGCGCCGGTAATTAAGGCGGGCTTAAACGTTGGGCTTTCCGGCGTAGGCTCATGGGCACATTGTATGGGTGGATTTGAACATCAGGCAGATCCTGAATTATACATCCGTTGGGTGCAGTTTGGCATGTTTAGTCCGATTGCGCTGGTTTTTGGAATGGATCATCCGGGGTATAAAGAGCCCTGGAATTATGGGGAAGATGCGCTGAGAAATTTCAAGAAATATGATCTTTTGCGTTATCGGTTATTCCCTTACCTCTATACCAGTATGCACCAGCAATACGAAACCGGATTGCCGATGATGAGGGCTCTTGTTTTAAACCATCAGGATGATGAAAATGTATACGAAATCGGTGATCAGTACCTGTTTGGGGATCATTTAATGGTAGCCCCGGTAACTACAAAAGGTGCGGTTACCCGTTCAGTTTACTTGCCAGAAGGTTTGTGGTTTAACTATTGGACGGGCGAACAATATGAAGGCAAAACCTACAGACACGTGGTAGCACCGCTAGATACCATACCAATTTTTGTAAAAGCCGGAAGCATTATCCCGATGCAACCCGAGATGGCTTACAGTGATGAAAAGCCTGTTAACGTAATCACTTTAGATGTATATCCTCATGGTGAATCCAAATATGATCTTTATGAAGATGATAATCTAAGCTCAAATTACAAAACAGGCAGCTTTGCAATAACAAAGATTACTTCATCCTTAACTACTGGTGCTTTGGTATTAAAAATAGCTAAACCAGCAGGTGCATTTAAACCAACCAGTCATCAATACCTAGCTAAAATTCATTGGAATAAGGGCGAAGCGCCGATAGCGGTTTCTGAGAACAATAGTAAACTCAAAATGCTTAAAAGTGCAGAGCCGTTAGATAGAAATGCAGGCTGGTATTTTGATGCAAAAAGCAAGGTACTTTGGGTAAAAACGGATGGAAGTAATGTGGCAGATATTGTGTTGAATGTTAAGTAATGCTCAAGCATAAGCCTGTTGTAGGTTAAAGGACTTCTTATTCAAAACGCAGTGAAGAATCTGTGAGCGATGGCATCCACACTGTAGTGGTTGCAGCAAACCATAGTGCAATGCTCAATTAAAATTAAAAGAAAACGAAATGAAAATTGCCTTTAAAATGAAACTTAAACCAGGTTTCGAGCAAGAATATAAAAAACGCCATGATGAGATTTGGCCGGCGCTTTCTGCCTTACTCAAAGAAAACGGTGTGAGCGATTACTCCATATTTTTAGATGAAGAAATCAGTACTTTATTTGCCGTACAGCAACAAAACGGCAATTCTTCACAAGATTTAGGAAGTACCGAAATTGTTCAAAAATGGTGGGCTTATATGGCAGATATTATGGAAACCAATCCTGATCATTCTCCGGTATCACAACCCTTAAAACTGGTTTTTCATTTAGATTAATGATTATGCAAACGAAACGATTGCTCGCGCTCCTCATTGGTATCTCCAGTCTTCATATCGCGCATGCACAGTTACCCGCAAAACAAATGGTTTCCTGGCCAAAGATTGAAAGCCAGATGAAACCCTGGACACGGTGGTGGTGGATGGGGAATGCCGTAGATAACAAAAACCTCGATTTCGTTTTGCAAAAGTATGCTTCAGCTGGCTTAGGTGGGGTAGAGATTACGCCAATTTATGGCGCTGTTGGCTTCGAAAAGCAATATTTGCAGTTCCTTTCGCCGGGATGGATGGATGCGCTTCATTACACAGTGAAAAAAGCAAATACACTTGGCATGGGTGTAGATATGAATACCGGAACAGGCTGGCCGTTCGGAGGGCCGCAGGTTAAGCCGGAATTTGCCGCAACAAAACTGATTATACAAGATTATAAACTGAGTGCTGGTGAGCATTTAACCGAACCCATTAAGCTTAAAGAAGCCAAGCAAGATTTTGCACAAATCCAGGCCTTAACTGCTTATGGGCCAAATGGCGAAACAGAAAACCTGCTCCCATCGCTTCAAACAAATGGCGAACTTTCATGGTCGCCTAAGTCTGGTGTTTGGAATATTTATGCTGCTTTTGCAGGCAAAACCAGGCAAATGGTTAAACGCGCCGCACCGGGTGGAGAAGGCTTTACGCTAGATCACCTCGATAAAAAATCTGTAGATGTTTATTTAAAGCGGTTTACAGATTCTTTTAGCAATAAACCACAGGGCATCAGGTCTTTCTTTAACGATAGTTACGAAGTGTACGGCGCTACCTGGACCCCCACTTTCTTTGCAGAATTTAAGAAAAACAGGGGTTACGATCTTGCCAGTTATTTAAAAGAGCTAGTGAGTAAAGATTCTACCAATGATAACATTGCCCGTTTAAAATCAGATTACCGCGAAACAATGGATGAGTTGTTGTTAAACAACTTTACTAAAAACTGGACAAGCTGGGCCCATCGATTAAAATCGCTCACCAAAAACCAATCGCATGGTTCTCCCGGCAACTTGCTAGATCTTTACGGTGCTGTAGATATTCCTGAAACCGAAACTTTTGGCTCCAGTGCTTTTGATATTCCGGGTTTGCGCAGAGATGCTGCCGATATCAGAAATGTTGATCCAGATCCGATCATGAGCAAATTTGCCTCTTCTGCTGCACATACCAACGGTAAAAACCTGGTTTCTTCAGAAACTTTTACCTGGCTTACCGAGCATTTTAAAACTTCTTATTCGCAATGTAAACCAGAGGCAGAAGCGTTATTTTTATCAGGCATCAACCACGTTTTTTTCCATGGAACCACCAATTTTCCTCAAAATATTCCCTGGCCGGGTTGGTTGTTTTATGCATCAGTAGAAATGAACCCCAACAACAGCCTTTGGCCACATGCACAGGGCTTAAATAATTATATTGCCCGTTGCCAGTCTATCCTGCAGGCCGGAAAGCCAGATAATGAACTGCTCATTTATTGGCCGGTTTATGATGTATGGAACAAAGCGAAGGGGCTAGACATGGCATTGAAGGTACATGATGTGGATGAATGGCTGCATCCTTCAGCATTTTATAAACTCGCTAAAGATTTATCAAAAACGGGTTACGCTTTTGATTTTGCTTCTGACAGGTTATTAAGTAAAACGAAAACTTCTCATAATTTACTTCAAACGGCAGAAAATGCTGCTCCCTATAAAGTGTTAATTATTCCTGCTAGTCAGCTGATGAGTTTAGAAACACTAGATCAGATTATCCAGTTAGCGAATAATGGCGCAACTGTAATTTTCCAGGAGTTGCCGAAAGATGTACCTGGTTTAAATGATCTGCAAAACAGGAGAGCGAAATTAAAAGCCACGCTGGCCAAGTTCAATTTCAGCGGGAACGATGTGGCTACGTTCAAAACGGGGAAGGGTGAAATCATTTTAGCGAAAGATATTCAGACAGCACTTGTTCAGCAAAACATCAAAAGGGAAGCACTTACTGATTCGGGATTAAAATTTATCAGGAGGAAAAGTGATAACCAAACTTTTTATTACCTGGTAAACCATACGGCAAAAGATATTGATACTTATTTACCTTTAAATGCAATGGGTAAAGCTGTTATTCTTGATCCGCAAAGCGGATTAATTGGTGCCGCGGCAATGCAAAACAATAAGGTGCGGGTACAGATTAAATCTGGTGAGGCACTTTTTCTAAATGTATCTAACGCGCCTTCGCACAACACGGCCTGGACTTACCTGAATAAGGCTTCTGCACCGATAAGTTTAAATAACCCATGGTCGCTGCATTTCACTGATGGCGGACCAGCACTTCCGGCCGATCAAACCCTGAATAAGCTTACTTCCTGGACGGATTTAAAGGATCCGAAATTGGCTGCCTTTTCTGGTACGGGTGTGTATACTACTACTTTCAATTTCGCTGCAAAATCTGCTAAAGAGTATATTTTAAATTTAAACCAGGTTGATGAGAGTGCCAGGGTTTGGGTTAATGGACAGGAAGTGGGAATTTTATGGAGTATTCCGTTTCAGGCCCGCATTGGGAAGTATTTAAAAGCTGGGCGTAACACAATTAAAGTTGAGGTGGTTAATTTAATGGCGAATCGCATTCGCGATATGGATATTAAGAAGATTCAATGGAGGAATTATCATGAGATTAATTTTGTGAATATTGATTATAAGCCGTTTGATGCTGCGAATTGGGGGGTGATGCCGTCGGGTTTGATTGGTCCGGTGGTGGTTACGCCGTATAATTGATTAGTTTTTTTTCCGCTGCGCTGGCTAGGGTGTTTTTTGTGCTGCGCTAGCTTGAAATCAAGGTTGTTTTTTCCGCTGCGCTGACTTGCCTCGGCTAGCCGCCGAAGGGCTT
>JAZBLB010000017.1:84207-122877 GCA_037032985.1 Bacteroidota bacterium | reverse complement strand
TTACTATTTTGAAGCGAAAACTTCTTGTTGATTGGATACCATGCTTGCTGCAAGCGTTTCATTTAAGAATTGAGAATTATAATTCTGCCCAGAATTATTAATGAACAGGACTGTTCTGCCTGAAATCATTGTGATAACCTGATCTGACAATTTAGAAGATACTGCAGGACAACCCTGGCTTCTGCCTAATCTTCCAAGTTGATCTATTGATTTTTGGCTAACATAATCTGCACCATGCAATACAATTGCCCGAGCTCTCGCTTGATCATTAAATCCGACGTCCATCCCATCAAGCCTTAGAGAGCGACCGTGTTTGCCCATATATGTTTCACCGGTAATGTAGAAACCCAGACTGCTCTGATTGGAACTTGGAATATTAGAGAAACATTCAGGTTTATCGCCACCGCTGTTCTGGCCATGTGCTACCCAAGTGTTTAACAGCAATTTGTTATTTTCTAAATCCATAATATACAGACGTTTTTTGCAGCTCTCCTGATCAAAATCAGCAATCGTTAAAATACCATTCGACTGTGTTAAACCAGAATATTTGAGATTGTAGAAACCAGTAAGGGCTTTCTCAAAAACCGCCTCACTTAATCCTGCAGAATCAAGATTGGCTGCATGATAGATTGTTAAAATATGATGATTGTAGACGCTATCTTTTGCGACATTGATAATGGACTGCTGCTGACTTTGTGGAACCTCCACCGCTTTCCAACCTGAAACGACAATGCTAATCCCCACTAAAATCGCAGCAATGCCTGAAATTTTTCTTCTCATTAAATAATATTTTGTAAATTATAAAACTAATACGTAAGATAAAAACATTTGTTGTGCTTACCAAATATGTAGGTGTATAATTACAAACTGTTTTACTTTTTAGTGACTCAGTCATTTTAACAAAGGATTTTAACTCCACAATTTTTGGATGTTTCTCCTAACAAACTTGCCAAATATCTGTTAATCACTAAATACCATCCAAATGAAAATTTTATTAACAGGCGCAAACGGATACATTGGAACCAGACTACTTCCTCTACTTTTAGAGCAAAATCATGAAGTGGTTTGCATGGTGCGGGATAAGAGAAGATTTATTTCACATTCTGATCCTGCTGCTAAAGTCACTGTTATTTCCGGAGACTTATTGAACCTGGACTCACTGTCAGAGATTCCAGAAGATATTGATGTTGCGTATTATCTTGTGCACTCTATGTCATCCAGTGATCAGGGTTTTTCTGATATGGAACAGAAATCTTCCGAAAATTTTTCATCTGTTATTCGCCATACGCAATGCAAGCAAATTATTTACCTCACCGGGATTGCTAATGATGAGCATTTATCCAAACATTTAGGATCCAGGTTAGCGGTAGAAGACGAGTTGAAATCCTCTAACATTGCTTGTACCATTCTGAGGGCTGCCATTATTATTGGTTCCGGAAGTGCCTCTTTTGAAATTATAAGGGATTTGACAGAGAAAATCCCCATCATGGTGGCTCCCAAATGGGTTAAAACATTGTGCCAGCCGATTGGCATCAGAGATGTTCTGGCTTATTTAATTGGCGTATTAGCCAATGAAAAAGCCTTTAATGAAACTTTTGATATCGGAGGACCTGACGTTTTATCTTACCGAAATATGTTGTTAGGTTACGCACGAGAACGTAAACTTAAACGCTGGATTATCACAGTTCCGGTTTTAACGCCAAGGTTATCATCGCTTTGGCTTAATATGATTACGCCTGTACCTTATTCCCTGGCAAGAAGTCTGGTCGATAGTATGAAAAATGAGGTGGTTTGTAAAGACAATCGAATCCAGCAGGTGGTTCCAAGAAAGTGCCTCACCTATGCAGAAGCTTTACATCTCGCTTTTGAGAAGATAGACCAGAATTCTATAGTTTCCAGTTGGAAGGATGCATTGAACAGAGGTTATTTACATACCGATTTCATGGATCAAATCAAGGTTCCCCAAAACGGAACTTTAGAATACAAAGTGAAAATGAAATTCGACCGCAAAGCGGAGGAAGTTTTTGAAAATATCTGGAGTATAGGAGGAAACAGGGGATGGTACTATATGGACTGGCTCTGGCAATTTCGAGGTTTTCTTGATAAAATGTTTGGAGGAGTTGGTACCAGGCGGGGCAGAACAAACAACACTGACTTGCAGGCCGGAGATGTTTTAGATTTCTGGAGGGTATTGCTTGCAGATAAGCGAACCAAACGATTATTGCTTTATGCCGAAATGAAAGTGCCGGGGGAGGCCTGGCTGGAACTAAAATTAGTAGATTTTCATGGTAAAGCTTACCTGTCGCAAATTGCAACCTTCCGGCCGCGTGGTTTATGGGGCAGAATGTACTGGTATGCCATGTGGCCATTCCACCTGGTGCTCTTTAAAGGAATGGCTAAACAGATTACGAAATATCGGCCTGATAAATAATTAATTTTAGCTATTTTTGGCTCTCCTAAATTTGCGGAAATGCCAAATCAAGATCATGACTATTCGTTCTGGACAAAATACAAACGTTTTGCATCAACTGAAATCTTAATGTATTTAATTATGATTATTGGAATTGGGCTCGGTATTATTATTTTAAGTTAAGTACCAGCTTCAAATGGTCTGCAAGATTTACATCATTGATAAATTTTGAGAATTCAACATATTTCTGAGCGGGATAGGTACCATCGTTAATAACCAGTTTTCTATAATAAATCAATTTATTTCCATTTTTGCTCACCTTTCTTTGGTATTGGCCAAAAACGCTATTGAACGCTTTATCTTCTAAAAGCAGCGTTTCGATTTTTGCATTTTCTGGAAGCTGAAACGCAATCGTATCTTCATCAGTAAAGCCTCGGTTAATATAAACAGGTAATACTCGGCTTCGGACTTCCTGTGCTGTGGGTTGTATATTAAAAGGATTTAACTGGAGAAACATCTTATTGCCGTTTATCGTTGCATAACGTTTTACACTTAAATCCAGGTCTTCGCTCAGCTGTGGTTCTGTTGTTCTTGTTTCTTTAAGAGATACGTGCTCAAAGCTGATGTTATCCACATTATAGTAGTTTTTCAGCAGCTTCCGCTGTTCTGGATCCGGTTGACTAACAATAGATTCTCGATTGCTGAATTGCGAACCGGAAAAGATTGTATTCATTTTGCCAATAAGGTCTCCTTCAGGAGTAACGGTAAGGGATGCTTTACGAACTTGCAAGTTATGCTGAGAAGTAAGCTTAGGTGTTTTAAGTAATTTTCCACCGCCCGGGGTGCATGCAAATACAATTCTGTCGTCTGTAAAATCGCCTAAAAATCCAAAAGGAGTTTTCTGGTTCGTACATTCCAGCCAGGTAGTGTCTCCTTTTAGTGGAAGGCATAAAATGATATGGTTTCCCTGTGCCATACTGGCAAAATCTTCATCAAGATTTCTTTTTAATGAACCTGCTTCTACCACACAATAATAAGATTCAATGTCGGCGGCTTGCAGCAAACTCTGCATGTAGTTTACCAGCGCCTTACAGTCACCGTAACGTAAGCGGTCAACTTCACTAGCTGTAACAGGCTGGAAACCACCGATTCCAATTTGCACACTGATATACCGTGTTTTTTCCTGCAGGAACTGGTAAATCTTTCTGGCCTTTTCCTTATCACTAGTTTCTGCTTTCACTAAATCTTTGATCACTTGTATGGTGGATGAAGGCAGCGCTGAACGCTCTTTTAATAAATCTTCATAAACCCATTTGCCTAAATCTCCCCAGTTATTATAGCTCCCTTTATGGCCGTAATAATAAAACTGCTGGGGTGCAATTTGAACTTTAGTTAAGTATCCTTCTGGATCGGGACTGTATGGCTCTGATCTGGTGGCGGAAATATTGCTGATCAGCCACATCAGCTTTTTCTGCTTATCATCAACGGTTTCAGTAGGCTCGCCATTATAGTGTTGCGTTTTTACTCTAACCTGGTCTGTTGGTTTGCTAATGAAAGTATAGCAACTTCTCGCTACCGATACATTATTATCTATCGCTGGTATCCAGTCCTTAATAATTAAATTTTGTTTGGATCGAGATTCAATCTCATACGAAATAGTGTAGGGGTACTGATTTACCGATGGATTGAAAAGTTTTACCCTACTGTCTATGAATAATGAAAATCCATCAACAGCACTTACATCAGAAAAGTTATTTTGGTTAAATTTACTGGTGATAATTCCTCCGGCATTATAGATTTCGCCTTTAATGCTTTTGATGGACGTATTTTTATCATACCCGACAATTATACGGGCATCATCATCTCCATTCTGATTGAAAACTGTAATCACTTTCTTATGTAAACGGATCACATTATCCGGCGCCCTCATGTCAACGGTTATTTCTTCATTCCGAATGCATGCATTTGCGCGGCTACGAAGTTGGGGAGTAATTAAGTCTGCATCATAACTAATTTGTCCAAATACGAGGGAGGATAGCAACAGAAGCGGTAAAAATATAGCGATCGATTTCATTTAGTTTACCTTCTTAAGTAGATATTCGCTTTTTTGATTTTGGATAATCTTGCTGTAAAACGCTTTTAAATAAAGATATAACTCGGGCTCATAAATGGCATTATTAAACTGAAGCACCTGGCTGAACGACAAGGTGTTGTTTTCAAAAGTAGTGGTAAGTAAATATTTGCCACCGGCATTAGGTAAGCCAATGGCCATATCCTTCGGTTTCTCGAGTAATTCATATTTATCAGGCAAAACAATGCTGATCACAATTCTCTCATCGGTAGCAGCTCCCAAATCAACAGGATAAGTTCTTTCATCAAGGTTGAAAGGGTTTTTAGTAATGGCATTAATAAAGAATGGACTCATGTAAAACTGCTGATTATTGGTGCCGTCATTCACCGTAAACTCCACATCGTATATTTCGGTGAGGACGTTTTCAAGGCTGTCAATGTTGTTAATTTGATGTTGATTAATTTTAATTCTTGGTAAACGCTCATCAATCTTCTCTACGTATTCATCTATAGAACCGAATTTTTTAATTTCCTTCCGCTTATTGTAAGCGGCATAACCCTGACTATGCGTAGTCAGCGTGCCTGTTAACTTACCATCGCTGCTTAGCTTTCCAAATAAAAGGTAGCTGGTAGCGGCTTTTTGACTAGCTTTTAAGTCGATCCAATATGATGCTTTCTTTAAGTTAATCACACGCCCCTGATCATTTATACATCTCAATGGTAACAATCCGAAAGGAAGAAGCGGTTCTGAAGCATCCAAAAGGTAACTTTTCTCGCCAATATTCACCTTCGCTACCACATAATTAAAGTCTGAAATAATGGGGTATAGCTTGTTGATGTTTCCATTTTCCCGGGTCGATAAGATCACCGCTTCAGCATCCAGGTTAGCGGCTGATAAGGCGGCAATCAAGTTCAGATTGATGTCTGCGATATTGCCAGATCTGGTTTCCAGAGACTTTTTAATGCTTTCTTCAGAGAAAGCACCGTAGTAGTTGTTCCATTTAATTTGTTTTTTAACGTAGTCAAAAATAGCCTTCGCTTTATCAATATCGGTTGAAGCATTTTTAATAATCACTGGGATCAAATCTTTATAAAGGTCTTTTCGCTTCATTTGGGCACCAAAAGATTTATCAGAAGTTAGCTCATAGTCTATATCTTTCCAGGTTTTTGTATAGGATACTTTATTCCCGTTAGGATGAACGAAATCAGAAAGCTCGAAATAAATAGCAGATTTGAAATTGCTTGGTGCAGTCATGTTTTCCTCTTCAATAAATGCGGGAATATTTTTCATCAGGTAACTGATTTTAGAGCAATCTATATTAGCGCCGTTTATCCTCAAACATTCTTTTGAAATTTCAGATTTTTGATCGGTAAGTTTCAAAAAACCCCGTAATGACACGTTATAATTGTAAATTCCTGGGATAAAAACAAGATATTCACTGGAGACTTTTGGAATATCTGATTGAAATTCCCAGGTTTTAAAATTGAATAATCTTGGTGATTTTAATTTGTAGGTATATTCAATAATAGAACCTTCCTTTACATTAGGTAGCGTAAATTTGGTGAGTTGGGTATATTTTGATCTGTTTTCGGTGAAAATTGCCTTCTTATCCATTACAGTCTCCACGAAATTTCCATTAATATAATTAAAGGTAGATGCTTTTAAATCGGTGATAATTTCCTGCCGATTAGCATCCTTATACATCGGGATAGTGACATTTGCACTATTAAAACCATTTTTGTTATAGATTTTAATCTTGATGTGGTATTCAAAAAAAAGCTCCGTCTGTCCTGTAATGTCATCCAACTGGATAGAAGCCGTTCCAAACTCCTTGAGCACAATGGCATTTGCATTACTGTCTATTTTATTTCTGTCAAATTCCAGATCATTATAGGTGGCCTGGCCGTAAGTGAAATTTTGAGCGAGAGAGGATAGTGCCAGAAAGCACAGCATGAGCGGTAATAAGAGGGTTTTCATTTGAAACGTAATTTTGCGCAATTTAATGTTAGCAAGAGTAACAATGAAATATTTTGAATTAATAAATTATGATGTACTCACAAATCAATCCTTTTTAGCACTTTTGAATAAATATATATTAATGGATGAAGCTCAACGCAGGATCATCTAAATCTGATATTAAAAACCGATGAAATTAAATTTAAAGCGTCCTTTAGCATTTTTCGATCTTGAGGCAACTGGTATAAATGTAGGAGCTGATAGAATAGTGGAAATAGCTGTTTTGAAAGCCATGCCTGATGGTAGCGAAATTGTTAAGACCTGGCGTATTAATCCAGAAATGCCGATTCCTTTGCAGACGTCTTTAATTCACGGCATTTACGATGAGGATATTGCCAACGAGCCAACCTTTAAAGTTTTAGCTCAAGAAATTGCAGAATTCATTGGCGATAGCGATCTGGCAGGTTACAATTCAAATAAATTCGACATACCGATGTTGTTAGAAGAATTTCTGCGGGCTGATATCGATTTCGATATGAGTCAACGGAAATTTGTAGATGTACAGAATATTTTCCACCAGATGGAGCAACGCACTTTAAAAGCTGCATACAAGTTTTATTGCCAGGAAGATTTAGTGAATGCACATGCTGCCGAGGCAGACGTAATTGCTACTTACAAAGTATTGTTAGGTCAACTGGAAATGTACAAAGAAACCGAATTTGAAAGCAAACAAGGTGTAAAAAGTGTACCAGTTGTGAATGATGTAGATGCGCTGCATGTGTTTACAAATATCAATAAACCAGTTGATTTCGCTGGCCGTATGGTTTATAACGACCAGGAAGAAGTATGTTTTAATTTCGGAAAGCACAAAGGTAAAACAGCTCAACAGGTTTTTGCAGCAGAACCAAGTTACTACGCCTGGATGAAAAATGGCGATTTCCCATTATACACTAAGAAAAAGCTAGACGAAGAGTGGGCAAAGTTTAATGCCAAAAAGAATGAAAACAGAGCACCAAAACCGCAAGCTAATGCTCCGCAAGATCGCCCTGCTTTCAAGAAACCACAACCAAAACCAGAGAAACCTGCGCAACCAATCAATACCGATATGATTGAACAGTTAAAGATGAAATTTGGTAAATAATATAATACTGATTAAAAGGGCACAAGATGATATTACTATTTCTTGTGCCTTTTTTAGTTTAACAACAAGATGAAAATATTTAAAATTATCACATTTTTCCTGCTAATCGGAACTTCGATACAGGCACAAACACAATTGCCAATAGCACCTATATTTCAAAATACTTACCAGAAAGCTACCAGGAGCCTGAACGGAAAGCCAGGAAAAAATTACTGGCAGAACAGTGCCAAGTATGATTTAAAGGTAGACTTCAATCCAGCCAGCCGTTTACTAAAAGGTAAAGTATCCGTTGTTTATACAAACAATAGTCCCGATACGTTAAAGGAAATCTGGTTTAAGTTGTATCCAAATTTGTATAAAAAAGGAACACCAAGGAAATCGAAATTTGCCGAATCTGATTTGGGAGAAGGCGTAGCGATAGAGAAGCTGAATGCTGGCGGAAATGTAATAAGTGATTATCAGATAGACGGTACGAATATGACCGTTAACGTGCCGGCGGTTTTGCCCGGAAAGACAATCACATTTGATATTGATTATCATTACACTTTGAATAAGGGCTCGCATATGCGAACCGGGCAGGTGGATGAGGGTTCTTATTTCGTTGCCTATTTTTTTCCAAGAATTGCCGTTTACGATGATGTAGATGGTTGGAACAAGTTTCCTTACACCGGCGCGGAAGAATTTTATAATGACTTTGATCAGTTTAATGCTGAAATTACTGTTCCGGGTGGCTTTGGCGTATGGGCTACAGGAGATCTAAAAAATGCAAGTGATGTTTTTCGGGATCAGATTGTAACCAGAATTGCATCAGCAGAAAAAAACGATGCTGTAATTGATGTGATTACTGATCAGGATTTAACCAACAAAAAGGTAACTAAAAACAATGCTTTCAATACCTTCAGGTTTGAAGCGGTGAATGTTACCGATTTCGTTTTTGCGTTGAGTGATCATTACTTATGGAAGTCTACCAGCCTGGTTGTTGATCCGAAAACAAAGAGAAGAACCAGGGTAGATGCAGTGTTCAATCCTAAACATAAAGATTATTATGAGGTCATCGATTTCGCTCGTAAAACGGTCTCATCCATGAGTTTTGTATTTCCTAAATGGCCATTTCCTTATAACCATGAAACTATTTTTGATGGGCTAGATCAAATGGAATATCCAATGATGGTGAATGATAATCCGGTAGATAGCCGCGAAGATGCCATAACATTAACTGACCACGAAATCTTTCATACCATGTTTCCATTTTACATGGGGATAAATGAAACCAAATATGGCTGGATGGACGAAGGCTGGGCTACGATAGGTGAGTGGCTGATTTCTCCCATGATTGATTCTACTATGGTTGATGAATATGGAATTCAACCAACAGCAGCTGCTTCTGGCAATAAAGACGATTCGCCGATTATGACGTTGACACCCGACTTAAAAGGTTCGGCATCGTTTACCAATTCCTATCCAAAGCCTGGTTTAGCGTATTTATTTGTGAAAGATTATTTGGGAGATGAATTATTTACTAAGGCGCTTCACACCTATATTAAGAACTGGAATGGTAAACATCCGATGCCATATGATTTCTTCAACAGCATAAATGAAGGAAGTGGTAAAAACTTAAATTGGTTTTGGAAACCGTGGTTTTTCGAGGGTGAAATCTTAGATTTAGGAATTAAATCTGTTGATAAAACCAATACAGGATATACTGTAACTGTAGAAAATAAAGGAATAAAACCCCTTCCTATCGACTTAACGTTAACCTATAGTGATGGGTCGACAGAAAAAAACCACAGTACTATTGGCGTTTGGGAGAAAGGCAACCAATCGGTAACAATTGAAATCAAAACAACTAAAAAGCTGAAGAAAGTTGTGATGGGAAGTAGCCACGTTCCCGATAAATCTAAAGGAGATAATACTTTTAATGTGAATTAGTAATTCGTCAATTAAAAATTAAGGCCTTTCCTGTGCGGAGAGGCCTTTTTGTTTAAACTCATTCCGGCTTAAGGAAATCTATGTTTCTTTTAAGTCCATTATACTTCGTCCGTTTTACCGCTGATCCCTTAAATACTTTTTTAAAAACTTCGTCAGTAATTTCTGTGAGTTCTTTAGCTGTCAAATCCAATAAGCCATTTTCAGGCTTAAAAGCTTCTTCGTTATGCGCCTTAGAAAACCGGTTCCAGGGGCAAACGTCCTGGCAAATATCGCAACCAAACATCCAGTTACTCATTTTGTCTTTGAATTCTGACGGGATTTCATTCTTAAGCTCTATGGTTAAGTACGAAATACATTTTGTGCCATCTACTACCTGAGGGGCGATAATGGCATCAGTAGGGCAGGCATCCAAACAGCGGGTGCAAGTTCCGCAATGATCGGTTTGAAAAGGATGATCATAGTCAAGTTCCAAATCAATAATCAACTCGGCAAGAAAGAAAAAAGATCCTTCCGTTTTGCTAATCAGGTTTGAGTTTTTGCCGATCCAGCCGATTCCGGATTTTTTCGCCCAGGCACGATCCAACACAGGGGCAGAGTCTACAAAAGCTCTACCAGAAACTGCGCCTATATTTTCTTCAATGAAATAAGTTAAGGCTTTCAGTTTATCTTTTATCACCGTGTGATAATCCTTTCCATAAGCATATTTAGATATCTTTGGTGCGTTTGGATCTACCTGCTTTTCATCAGTGTAATAATTTAGAGATAAGGAGATTACAGATTTGGCGCCATCCACCAGTAGCCTGGGATCAAGGCGTTTATCGAAGTAATTCTCCATGTACTTCATCTCTCCGTGATGATTCTGAGTTAACCATTTTTCTAGTCTTGGCGCCTCATTTTCCAGGAATTCTGCTTTGGAAATACCAACATCCAGAAAACCAAGGCGTTTTGCCTCATCCTTGATCAGTTGACTATATTTTGCAGCATTATTGTACACAGAGATACAAAGATAAGCCTTAGGATTTAAAACATTTTGATTAATCGCGTGTTCTCCTTACATAAACTAAATTAATTAATTGTGTTGCTTACAGAATCAAAAAAATGATAGTGTGACGACTTCACTCAACTAATGACATATGGAAAATATAGATCCTAAGCATACGGAATCAGGAGAAGCTCCTAAACCAATTGAACAAGATTATGAAAATCATAAGGAAGATCCAGGACCAGCAAAGCCTGCTGTAACTGAAAAAGATGAAAATGGAGCAGGTTCTGTTTTGAAATGGATTTTGCCAGTTGCTGTAATCATCGGCTTAATCGTATGGTTTGCACTAAGAAAATAAGTAGCTTTAGATTAGATTGAATGCCGGTTGTTGATGCAACCGGCATTTTTTATGTCAACTCTGAAGAGAAGATCAATCTGTTTATTTTAATAATTTTGTTTGATACAAATCTGTGCGTCTATCCTTCAGCACTTTAACAGTACCATAGTGATGTAATTCATCAAGAAGGTGTAAGTCAACATCAACCACCAGTACCATTTCTGTGTTAGGCGTAGCCTCTGCTTTTACAGCATTGGTAGGGAATGCGAAATCTGAAGGCGTGAAAACCGCAGATTGCGCAAATTGAATATCCATATTATTTACTTTTGGCAGGTTACCAACACAACCTGCAATCGCTACATAGCACTCATTTTCGATTGCTCTTGCTTGTGCGCAATGTCTCACCCGCGTATATCCATTTTGAGTATCCGTTAAAAATGGCACGAACAAAATCTGCATTCCCTGATCAGCGTATATTCTGCTTAACTCTGGAAATTCGACATCATAACAAATCAAAATTCCGATTTTACCACAATCCGTGTCAAATACCTGCACTTTATCGCCACCGATCATTCCATAGTATTTCTGCTCATTCGGCGTAATGTGGATTTTTCTATATTCGTCTATTTTCCCGGTTCTGTGGCACAAATAAGTGGCGTTATATAGCTTTCCATTCTCCAACAATGGCATACTTCCTGTAATGATATTCACATTGTAGCTCAATGCATATTCGTGCATTCGGTCTACAATCTCCTGGGTTTTTTCCGCCAGCTTGCGCATCGCTTC
Organism: Bacteroidota bacterium; assembly: GCA_037032985.1. Taxonomy (GTDB): domain Bacteria; phylum Bacteroidota; class Bacteroidia; order Sphingobacteriales; family Sphingobacteriaceae; genus Pedobacter. Next base: position 111,265 of record JAZBLB010000017.1, on the reverse strand, counting down.
AATTTCCGGAAGGTGATTATAGGGTTGAAGCAAAGGTGTATTAAACAACTCAGGGAACATGATGAAATCTGATTTGTAACCGCTTAGCGCATCAACGAAGAATTCCACTTGTTCATAGAAAACATCCATGTCTGGAAATAAACGCATTTCCCATTGAACTAAACCCAGGCGTATAGTCATTGCAGATCTCGCAGAAGCATCCACTCCCTGGTAATAAATGTTATTCCATTCAATAAGTGTGGCAAATTCCTTTGATTCTTTATCGCCAGGAAGATAGTTTTTCAATACTTTCCGAACGTGGAAATCATTTGATATTTGGAAGGTTAGGGTAGGATCATAAATTTCCTTCGCCTTTACTTTATCTATATATTGTCTTGGCGTTAATGTTTCTGAAAAAGTATGATAACCTGGAATTCTTCCTCCAGCGATGATACTTTTTAAGTTTAAACTTTCGCAAAGTTCTTTTCTGGCTTCATAAAGTCTTCGGCCCAATCTTAATCCACGGAAATCAGGATGTACAAATATTTCAATTCCATACAATGTATCTCCATTTGGATCGTGCGTAGAAAAAGAATAATCGCCAGTGATTAGTTTATAGGTATGGCGATCGCCATACTCATCATATTCAACAATTATAGAAAGCGAGCAGGCAACTACTTTATTATCTACAGCAATACAAAGTTGACCTTCAGGGAAAATATTTAAAAGCTTAGCAATACTTGATTTCGGCCAGATAGAGCCACCCATACTATCATAGGCTTGGAGCATCGATTCTTTTAAATCAGCATAATCTTCGAGCGTTAGCTTACGTAATTCAATATTCATAATTTGTTGGTTTTACCCTAATTGAACGGTTTCGGGTGTTAAATGTTTGATAAAATTAAAAGAAACTTTGATGAAGATTAAAGTCTGATCAACACCAAAGAGGAATATTTTTTATATTTTGCTAGATGACAGAAAATGAAATTTCATATATCATTAGGGGATCAATTTTAGGGTCTATAATACATTAGGGCCTGGACTATTGGAATCAGCTTATGAAGCCGCGCTAAAGTACGAAATTCAGAAATCAGGTTTATTAGTGAGAAGTCAAGTAATTTTGCCAATGATATATGATGAGATAAGAATTGATGTTGGGTACAGGTTGGATTTACTTGTCGAAGAACTCGTAGTTGTTGAAATAAAATCGGTGGAAATGATCAGCAATTTACACCATAGGCAATTAATTACATACCTGAAACTATCTGGCTACAAACTTGGCTTGCTTGTTACTTTTAATTCTGGAAACATCGCAAACAGTATTTTCAGAAAAGCATATGGATTAGATGAATCGCAGTAACTTAGTCGAATGTTGCGGCTAGTCAATGCTAAATTTAAATCAATATTTAACTTTTCCCGCCGATTCGCAGAAAAGAAACGCAGATTTAAAAGGATGTTATAGGTTCATGCCGGTTAAGATCCATTTCGATCGGCGCCTTACATCATTTTAATAAGGGGTAACTAAACTCAAGTCAGGTTTAATGTCAATCTTTTAACGATTAGTAAGTTTTCTCACAAATTTGGCAGATAAGAGACGTAGATCTAAAATAAATTATTGTCCATTTACCTTATACGAATATCGTTAAAACAACTTTCCAGTTTGTGCCGGATAATTCTTTTTCAAATGTTTGTATGCGGCTTCTGTTACCTCCCGGCCACGGGATGTACGCATGATAAAACCTTCCTGGATAAGAAACGGCTCATATACTTCTTCGATAGTCCCTTCATCTTCACCAACTGCAGTCGCAATAGTTTTCAATCCAACTGGTCCGCCTTTAAATTTATCAATAATGGTTGTCAAAATTTTATTATCCATTTCATCTAAACCATGCTCATCCACATTTAGCGCATTTAAAGCATAATTCGCAATTTCAGGATCAATGCTTCCTGTACCTTTTATTTGTGCGAAATCCCTGGTCCGGCGTAAAAGTGCATTGGCAATACGAGGCGTACCCCGGCTCCGACGTGCAATTTCAAATGCGCCCTCATCACTAATCGGGGTATTTAAAATATCTGACGACCTGAGCACAATCGTTGTCAATAGTTTTGCATCATAATAAGCAAGGCGACAATTAATACCAAACCTGGCCCTTAGTGGTGCGGTAAGCAGACCGGAACGGGTTGTGGCACCAACTAATGTAAATGGGTTTAATGAAATCTGAACTGATCTTGCATTTGGCCCGGTCTCAAGCATAATGTCAATCTTGAAATCTTCCATCGCCGAATAAAGATACTCTTCAACAAGCGGCGATAAACGGTGAATTTCATCAATAAAAAGAATGTCGCCTTCATCAAGTCCTGTTAAAAGTCCGGCCAAGTCGCCGGGTTTGTCTAACACAGGACCAGAGGTTACTTTAATACCAGCACCCATCTCATTCGCGATAATATAAGAAAGGGTAGTCTTACCTAAACCAGGAGGGCCGTGTAGCAATACGTGGTCTAATGCTTCGCCGCGAAGCTTTGCTGCCTGAACAAAGATCCTCAGGTTTTCCATTACCTTTTCCTGACCTGTGAAATCTTCAAAAGCCTGTGGCCTGAGTACCCGTTCAATATCTTTATCTGTAGGGCTCAGGTTGCTTGCATCCGGATCAAGATTTTCATTCATAACGCAAATATAAAATAAAATGCTAAAAAAATTAGGATTTTTTGAATTTATCGGAAACGATCAAATCCTTAGATCCTGCGGTATACTGATAGAATCCTTCTCCAGATTTCACCCCTTTTTTGCCTGCCGCAACCATGTTTACCAATAGTGGACAGGGGGCATATTTTGGATTTCCAAACCCATCATGAAGCACTTTCAAAATAGCGAGGCAGACGTCAAGGCCAATGAAATCTGCCAGCTGCAATGGCCCCATAGGATGAGCCATTCCGAGTTTCATAACGGTATCAATTTCGTAAACGCCGGCAACGCCTTCATATAATGTGTAGATGGCTTCATTGATCATTGGCATCAGGATTCTATTCGCAACAAAGCCAGGATAATCATTTACCTCAACAGGTGTTTTTGCGAGGTTGATTGATAGTTCCATAATGGTCTTAGTCGTTTCATCGCTGGTCTGGTAGCCTCGAATTACTTCAACTAACTTCATCACTGGAACAGGATTCATAAAGTGCATCCCAATTACCTGGTCTCCGCGGGATGTAACTGCAGCAATCTGCGTGATTGATATTGAGGAAGTGTTTGACGCAAGAATGGCAGCCTTCGGTGCATGAAGATCAAGATCTTTGAAAATTTTCAATTTCAAATCAATGTTTTCAGTTGCAGCTTCGACTATTAAATCCGCGTTTGATACGCCTTCGGCGATTGAGGTAAAGGTGCTAATGTTTTGGAGCGTAGCGTTTTTTTGTTCCTCGTTAAGCGTACCTTTTGCAACCTGGCGATCAAGATTCTTTTCTATTGTATTTAATGCAAGATCAAGTGCTGTTTGTTTAATATCAATCAGATTTACCCGGTAATTAAATTGAGCAAATACATGCGCAATGCCGTTACCCATGGTTCCTGATCCAATAACTGCGACGTTTTTAATCATATGATATTTTGGTTAGCCAATACTTAAATCTTCGAGATTCCGAAGCTTGTTTGTTTAAAAAATTCTAAAATAAAAGCATGGCATTGTTAAATAAAATCTTTGGTCGATTCGATGTAAGCTTTTACCGATAACCGCATTTCCAAACCTTTTTATAGATAAATTTGATTCATTAAGCAAACAAAATTAAATTTTAATTGCTTTTTAAAAAAATGCTATTAACCGTCGCAGGTTGCTCAGCGACGTTTTTTATAAAGACACTTCCTTGAAAATTAGGTTAGTTAATGATTAGTTAGAAATAGAGATCGGCTGGATAGCAGATCTCTATTTCATTTTAGAGCGACTTAAGGTGCCAATCTTGATTTCACCCATTCATTTTTAATCCACTCGAAATTTACACGATCATGTAACCTGCTTCTTCGGCCTTGCCAAAATTCTATTCTAATAGGCTTTACTACGTAACCACCCCAATGTGCGGGTTTAGCAATAGCCTTATCTCCACTTTTCGCCCTTAAATCTTCAAACTTTTCTTCCAGGAAAGACCTGTTCGGAATTACCTGACTTTGTGGTGAAGCTATTGCGCCAATTTGACTTGCGATTGGACGGCCTTTGAAATACTCTTCTGAGGTTTCTTTATCAAGCTTTTCTACCGTTCCTTCAACGCGAACCTGTCTTTCTAACTCAGGCCAGAAAAAAACAAGGGCCGCATAAGGATTTCGTTTTAACTCTTTTCCTTTAGCGCTTAAGTAATTGGTAAAGAACCTAAATCCTTTATCATCAATCCCTTTTAATAATACAATCCGAGCATCAGGACGGCCAGATTTATCAGCGGTTGCTAAGGTCATCACATTTGGCTCGTGAATCTGCGCATCAACGGCATGGTCAAACCATTTTTTGAATTGAGTAATAGGATTGTTATCTACGTCAGACTCATCTAACGTGGCGCTTTTATAATCTTGGCGCAGGTTTTGTAGAAATTCATTAGTAACTTGCATTTAACAAAAATAGGCATCTTTTATGGTGCTACAAATGATAATCGTCATGCTTAATAATATAAAACCGAAAACGGGCCGTTTATTGATCTCTGAACCCTTTATGTCTGATCCAAATTTTAAAAGATCTGTGGTTTTACTGTCTGAACATGGCGCCGACGGGTCTGTGGGTTATATCTTAAATCAAGTTGCAAATGTTATTTTAAAAGATGTGATGCAAGACTTATGGCAGGCAGATAATCATATTTACTTCGGTGGCCCTGTAGCTGCAGATACCTTACACTTCATTCATCGTGCGTATGATAAACTGCAAAGTGGAGAACCGATCGGGAACGGCCTTTATTGGGGTGGGAATTTCGAAACGCTCAAAATTTTAATCAATTCAAATGCTATAGAAGAGCATGAAGTTAAATTCTTTATGGGTTATTCTGGTTGGGAGAACGGGCAGCTCGATCAGGAGTTGGCACAAAACGCTTGGATGGTAAGTGAGGTATCAGATCTTAACCTCATTTTCAGTAATGATGACGAAAAACTTTGGCGTGATGTGATTGTAAATCTAGGCCCTAAATATGCGCACGTTAGTAATTTCCCAATAGATCCCAGTTTGAATTAACATTATTTTTTGCTTAGAAATTTCTTTTGTAACCAGTTGCGAATAGGTTCATCGTAGAATTTCAAACTGAAGTAAGCTATCGCGATGCTTGTTGAAATTAATAATAATCCCATTGGAATACCTTCCTTTAACGATATTTTATTGTCAATTACCCAAGCGGTATAAACATAGATTAAGGGATAGTGTGTAATATAAATCGGGTAGGAGATATCACCCAAAAATTTGGAGATCTTGGTCGTTGTTCCACTAATAATTCCGCTTCCTGCACCAATCGAAACAATTAACGGGAAGATGAAAATGATGACTATGGATTCGTAGATTCCATTCATCCAAATGTTTTCTGATCCACCTAATCTTGGGATAGATAATACCGTAACCAATAAAATGGCACAAATCCAAAAGCCTCCCTTTATAGTGATTGGTTTGCCAAATCTGGAGAGTAAAATACCAGCAAAAAACGGAAATAACAATCTCGTTATACCAATTCTAAGTTGTTCTGGTGTAACAGACCAACCGCCTATCACATCACCTTGTGTACCAAAAATGGTGTAATGGATAAGTAAGGCTGCGCTAACTAATACCAGAATTGACAAAGCAATTTTCGAAAACTTTCTAATGAATAAAGCGTACAGTATGTTGCCAATATATTCGAAAAATAATGACCAGGCTGGACCATTTAACGGGTGCATTTCCTGCCAGCCCCTGATATCCATAGGAGGCAAAACGGGGATAACTGTAAACCCAATAAGCATAGTCAGTATTAATTGCCAAATTGTCGTTTTCGCAATAGAGGCAAAGGTAGCTCCTGCACTTTGGTAGAATAATAACGCGCCAATGATCATTCCGATAATTACCATTGGCTGCAATCTAATTACCCGGCGTTTCAGGAATTCGAATGTAGTCAATTTCTCCCAGCGATCATCGTAGGCATAAGCCACTACAAAACCAGAAAGTAAAAAGAAAAAGTCTACCGCCAGATAACCATGATTCAAAAGCAGTTCAAAGCGATTTCCCATCGAGAATGCTTCAAGCGTGTGAAAAACGACTACAAAAAGTGCGGCAACGCCACGTAAACCATCAAGAATTTGATAATGCTTTTTTGGTTTGAGAACATCAGTTTGAGCGATCATTTAGCAGGAGGGAACAATTACATGCTTTCTGCGCTTTCTTCAACCTTCCTTCTTAGCTCATCTTTGTAGGCTTGCATTTTTACAGTTAATGATGCATCAGCAGTTGATAGAATCTGGGTGGCCAATAAGCCTGCGTTTTTTGCAGCATTTAGCGCAACTGTAGCTACCGGGATGCCATTTGGCATTTGCAAAATAGATAAGATACTGTCCCAGCCATCTATAGAATTTGATGATTTTACCGGAACTCCGATCACAGGCAATGTGGTAATCGATGCGACCATTCCTGGTAAATGAGCTGCACCACCTGCACCTGCAATAATTACTTTTAAGCCTCGCTGTTCTGCTTCTTTTGCATAAGTGAACATACGCTCTGGCGTTCTATGCGCAGAAACGACCGTAATTTCGTATTCAACTCCGAATTCCTTTAAAACATCAGCAGCATCTTGCATAACAGGCAAATCAGACTTGCTGCCCATAATTATTCCAACTTTAGCACTCATTTTATCTATTTTATTGCTTTATGATTTTCGTCCTTTAATCTTTACTCCTTGTTCTTTATTCCTTACTCTTTGTACTTTACTTCTTAGTGCTTTTTGTCTAAGCAATTACCTTTAAGGTTCTTTGTACGTATCTTGCTTTCTCTATCGCTTTATCACGATCGATATCGACGATGGTAACATGACCCATTTTTCTGAACGGTTTGGTGTACTTTTTTCCGTAAAGGTGTACGAACACGCCATCGATAGCCAGAATTTTTTCCAGGTTTTCATATTTAGCCACACCTTCCGAACCTTTTTCGCCTAAGAGGTTGATCATTACCGCGTTTGTAATGCTTGTGGTATCGCCCAGTGGTAAATTATAGATAGACCTTAAGTGCTGCTCGAATTGAGAAACATAATTTCCTTCAATAGTTTGATGACCACTGTTATGCGGGCGAGGGGCAACCTCATTTACTAATATTTCTCCATCTCTGGAAACAAACATCTCTACGGCCAAAATGCCCGTGATATTCATTGCTGATGCAATGTTTTTAGCAATATTTTCTGCCTTTTGCTGCAAACTTTCGGCATAGGTAGAAGGCGAAATCAGAAACTCTACTAAATTGGCCTCCGGATTAAATTCCATTTCAACCATCGGAAAGGTTTTCATGTCGCCTTTGGAATTGCGGGCAACTATAACCGCTATTTCTTTCTCAAACTCAACAAGCTTTTCGATAATGCACGGTGCATCAAAAGCATCCTTTAAATCGTCAGCACTATTGATCCTCATTACACCTTTGCCGTCATACCCATCTTTACGCAATTTTAAGATATAGGGAAAAGGAATGGGGCTGTTTTCAAGATCCTCTTTGGTATTTACAATCTGGAAGGGAGAAGTTGGAATATCATTCTCTTTAAAAAACTGTTTTTGAACACCTTTATCTTGAATTAGACGGATGACTCTCGATTGCGGAAACACTTGTTTTCCTTCTTTCTCAAGCTGTTCTAATGCCTCTATATTTACTTTTTCGATTTCGATAGTGATTACATCGGCTTTCTTTCCAAAATTATAAACAGTATCGAAATCGGTTATGGAACCGTTTTCAAAATAATTTGCAATGTGTTTACAAGGAGCATCCGGGTCAGGATCTAAAACTAAAGAAGTTACGTTGTAATTGATCGCCTGTTGAATAAGCATTCTGCCCAGTTGTCCACCACCTAAAATACCTAATTTTAATTCGCTTATCTGTTTTGCCATGAGGGGTTGAAAATTATGCTAATTTTGTACAAAAGTAACAATTTTAGGTTTAATGATGGATGCAGATGCGATTATTATTGGTGCTGGTGCCTGTGGGTTAATGTGTGCAGTGCAGGCAGGCTATCTTGGTAAAAAGGTTATTGTGCTGGAAAAGAACGAAAAGCCAGGCGCAAAAATTTTAATTTCTGGCGGTGGAAGGTGTAATTACACCAATCAATCTGCCACACCTGAACAGTTTATTTCTGTAAATCCGCACTTTATAAAGTCGGCATTTAATCAATGGACCGTTGATGATACGATCAGTTTTTTTGAAACTTACGGCATCACCGGTAAGGAAAAAACCCTCGGTCAGTTGTTTCCTAATGATAAAAATGCAAAAGATGTAGTGGAAATGTTCACCACAGCCTGTGCCGATTTCGGGCAAGAAATAAGAACAAAAGCGGATGTTAACAATATAGATGTGCTCCCGGAAGGCTTTAAGGTAACTTATGAGAAAAACGGGAAAACGGTCTTTTTAACTGCCGAAAAATTAGTGATTGCTACCGGCGGATTGCCCATTCCTAAAATGGGTGCTACAGATTTTGCCCTGCGCTTCGCCAGGAAAAATAAGCTAAATATCGTTGAAACGGCTCCGGCATTGGTTCCGTTAACCATCACCGGAAAAGATGAGGAATGGTTTGCGCAACTCTCTGGCAACTCTGTGTTTTGCGAGGTGAGCAACGATAATATTTCTTTTGAAGAGAATATTTTATTTACCCACTGGGGCTTAAGCGGCCCTGCTGTATTACAAATTTCTTCGTTCTGGCGGAGAGGTGAGGTGATTAATCTGAACTTATTACCTAACGAAAATATTATTTCATTGCTGGATGAGGAGCGCAAAGTAAACGGAAAAACATTGGTGTCTACATTGCTCAACCGATTTTATACCAAGAAATTGACGGAGGCATTAGGTAAATTCCTTCCATTGAATAAGCCTGTGGCTTCGCTAACCAATGCAGAAATCCAGTTGATGCATCAAGCCATTCATCAATTTAAAGTAAAGCCCGCCGGAGATAAGGGATATGATAAAGCTGAAGTGATGCGTGGTGGAATAGATACCAATGAAATATCTTCTAAAACGCTCGAATGTAAAAAAATACCTAACCTTTTCTTCGGCGGCGAGTGTTTAGACGTTACCGGCTGGTTGGGCGGATATAATTTCCAGTGGGCATGGGCAAGCGGCTTTGTGATTGCTCAACAACTATAATAATCAATCTTGGGGATCGATACAGAGGACTAGTATTACAAATAAACGTTCGGCATAATTTCCCATGCCCAAGGTTTTTTAAAAGTTTTAAAAGTTCTTAATTGAGAAAAATAAAGTACTTCGCTTGTTCTGCGGTTGGCAATATCGCGCCGATGTAAATTTCCAACAGTTGTAAATAACTCACGGGTATTGAAATCGTAAATTCTTTCCGTCATGTCGCCTGTATTCTGATTAAAATAAAGGTTGATCGCATTAGTCAGGAACCAGTCTTTATTCTGAAATTTAAAAGTGTAGCCCAGTTCCCACCTCCATTCGCTACCACCTCTAAATCTTAAAAAAAGTTGCTGCTCCTTTATCTCAATTTGTTGTAAAGGATCGCCCAGTTTTCCACCCTCTTCAGATCGTAAGATGAAGTCATTATTTTGGGTAGACAGCTGATAGCCTCCAGTGATGGTGTTTTTAAAGTAGATAGCTAAAATACGTGGCTTCTGGGTCTCTTTGATAATTTCCGAATTATTGTCTCCGTAGGTTCTCGTTTCGTCGGCGGTTTTGTTTGATTCAAAAATGACGGCAAGATCCTCATGCTGATCATTATTCAAATCGCCTTCTACCTGCGCTATAACTGTCCAGTTAGCAGGCGTGAGCTGCGAAACGCTTGCACCCTGTTGTTTCACTTTAGGGAAAACGAATGACTTTTGAGCGGAAGCGGTTTGAAGGAAAAGGATTGTGAAGATAAAGGACAAAAATTTCATGCAGTGGTATGAAGTGGATGTAGCTTTTAAAACGTGAATTAATGCTTTTAATTGCATTTTCAAAACATAAAAACTTGTTGTAATAAATTTTTTAAGAAGCCATTTTTGATCTTCGGTAAATATTTGCGTTTGAAAGTTATCAACTAAATCAGCATGGTGCAAATATTGCGCGCCGATCTAAATGAGATAATCCAGAAGGGAGCAAAAATATTCCCGTCATCCATTAATTTCAATGCATGTTCACACGGCTATGGGTCTTCAATGATCTTACATGCCTTAAATGGTAAAGATTTATACCATATAATTGTAAGTGATGTATGGCTAAGATTATACGCTATTAGGCATTTAAGAATATAGGCCGTTTAGTATGATAAAACTAAAGTCGTCTAAATAGTCGGAAAATTATTAACCAAATCAGCGTGGTGCAAATATTGCCCGCAGATCTAAGAAAAGAACACGCAGATTTAAATGAAATGCTGAAGGGAGATGAAATGTCAGCGTTATACATTAATTTCAATGCGTGTTCATACGGATAGGGTCTTGAATGATCTTACATGCCTTATATGGTAAAGAATTATAACATATAATTGTAAGTAATGAATGGCTCACACTAAACCATATTCGGCATTTAAGAATATAAGCCGTTCAGCATGATAAAAGTAAAATCGTCTAAATAGTCGGAAGATTTTTCGTCGGAAGATTATTAACCAAATCAGCGTGGTGCTAATATTGCCCGCAGATCTAAGAAAAGATTACGCAGATTTAAATGAAATAACCCAGAAGAGAGCAAAATATTCCCGTTATGAATTAATTTATAGGCTGCCATGGACTTAGGTGTCTTAGATGTCAGGATTTATCCCAAATAATGGTAATAACTATGAGCTAGTGTTAGTGCACTGGTTTACATTTTGCTTTTGCGAACGTGATAATTTCACATTATCGACCTAATCAAAAATTTCGATTTCCAATAACCCTGGGTAATGGTAAATACCACAATTAGTTCAGTCAATTCTTAGTAACTTACTTAAGCTAATCATTAAAAGAATGTAAGAAAACATCTTCAATGGTTCAAAATCTACAAAATCGATTACTTTTGCATTTTAAATATTCCTTTTGAAGACAGAACTTTTTATCATCACGCCACCTTTCACTCAGCTGAATACACCTTATCCAGCCACGGCGTATATAAAAGGATTTCTGAACACAAAAAACATCACGGCTACTCAAGCCGATCTCGGTATTGAGGTAATCCTCAAAATGTTTTCCAGGCAAGGCCTATTAGATCTTTTTTCTATAAAGAACGAAAAGCCAGTAAGCCCCAACTCCAAACGGATTCTAGCATTAAAAGATGAATATTTAAAAACGATAGATTCAGTAATCGACTTTTTGCAAGGTAAAAACCCTACACTGGCACTTCAGATTTGTGGCGATGATTTCTTGCCCCAGGCTTCAAGATTTGCACAGTTAGAAGAACTGGACTGGGCTTTCGGGGCCATGGGTACACAAGATAAAGCTAAGCATTTGGCTACCCTTTACCTGGAGGATATTTCTGATTTTATAGTAGAATGTGTTGATGAAAACTTTGGTTTTAGTCGCTACGCAGAGCGTTTGGGCAGGAGTGCTAACTCTTTTGACGAGCTTTATCATACCCTAGAACAGGCGCCAAGTTATATAGACAAAATTTTAATTTCGGTTTTGGAACGTTATATCGAAACCGTTCAGCCGAAGTTATTCTTAATCTCCGTGCCATTTCCAGGTAATTTATACAGTGCGTTCAGATCGGCGCAATGGGTAAAACAGCATCACCCTGAGATTAAGATTTCTATGGGCGGCGGTTTCCCCAATACCGAACTTCGCTCGCTTGCTGATCCCAGGGTTTTTGAGTTTTTCGATTTTATCACCCTTGATGATGGTGAATTGCCGATCGAATTACTGATTCAGAACATCGGCGGCGCTTTTCCACAAGAAATGCAGATGTATAAGCGGACATTTATGCTTCAAAATGACGAAGTGGTTTATCGAAATGATTCGTATAGAAAAGATTATAAGCAAGCCGATGTCGGCACGCCAGATTATTCTGGTTTACTGCTAGATCAGTACATTTCTGTGATTGAGATCGTAAACCCCATGCATCGAATGTGGAGCGATGGCAGATGGAATAAACTAACCATGGCACATGGTTGCTATTGGGGGAAATGTACTTTCTGCGATATTTCTTTAGACTATATAAAAGTTTACGAGCCAGTTCAGGCCAAGCAAATTGTAGATCGTATCGAAGAACTCTCCCTTAAAACCGGGCAAAATGGATTTCACTTTGTAGATGAGGCGGCTCCACCTGCGTTAATGCGAGAAGTTGCATTAGAGATTCTTCGTCGCGGATTGGCCGTAACCTGGTGGACCAACATTCGTTTTGAGAAAAGTTTTACGGCTGATTTATGCTTGCTTCTAAAGGCCTCTGGTTGCATCGCGGTTTCGGGTGGTTTGGAGGTAGCATCAGATCGTTTATTAAAATTGATTGAAAAAGGCGTAACCGTTGAACAAGTTGCCCGGGTAACCCGAAACTTCACCGAAGCAGGCATTATGGTCCACGCATATTTAATGTATGGTTATCCCACGCAAACCATTCAGGAAACGGTAGACAGCCTTGAGATGGTTCGGCAGCTGTTTGAAATGGGCATTTTACAATCTGGCTTCTGGCACCAGTTTGCCATGACAGCTCATAGTCCTGTTGGCCTTTATCCTGAAAAGTTCGGTGTAGTTAAAGATACCGAAACCATTGGCACCTTTGCTAACAACGATATTAATTATACCGATAAAACCGGGATTGATCATAATAAATTCAGCTTTGGACTAAAAAAATCGCTGTTCAATTTTATGCATGGAATCTGTTTTGATTATGAGCTTCAGGACTGGTTTGATTTTAAAATTCCAAGGACAAAAATACCTGCTGACTTTATTGAAAAAGCGTTAACTGAAGATCAAAGCTTTAATACGAAACCTACTGCTAAGGTAGTTTGGTTAGGTACTAAACCTGAAGCTGAGTATTTTGTAAAAACAAAAAAAGGAAATTCGTGGGAAATGGCCACACTTACCTTTCATGATAAAAAACAAACATTTACCATTCAGACGAATAAGAATGAAGGGGAGTGGCTTGTTTCCATTTTAGATCAGATCAAAGTTGCTTCAGGTCAAACTTATTCTTTTCAGGAAGTTAAAACTGATTTCGAAAAAGAACTGCAAAATTTCGAGCTCTTCTGGTATTCCAAACCCATCAATACTTTAAGAGATTACGGGCTATTGTTGCTGTAATTTTCGAGATTTGATGATTTAAGCTGTGCTTATCTGATGGCTTGATTTAAATTGTCATTCTGATCCTAGTATTTTAGTTTAAGACTTCAAATCAACGTTATAGAATGAGTAATTTACATCTTCATTTTAAAGAGTGAGATGAAAAGGATCATGCAAATGATGATCACCGATGTCAAAATTGCTACAATCCAAGCAATGACTGATTTGTTATTTTTCCGCAGTGAAATAAAAGCCGTGATAGCAGTTATAACAATCAAGACCATGAATAAATTAACTGTAGGAATTCCGAGTAAATAATAGTCTCTATGGGAAAAGACGGCGCAACTCAGCAGGAGGAAAACGACAGGCGCTATGTTGTATAAGTTGCTTTTTTTTATGGATAACAAATTAGATCTTCGGAAGATAATATCAGTGCTCTTCCGAAGTTCTGATTATATAGTTAAATAAATAGTGGATTAATCACAGTGTGGAACCGTAAAAGTCCAGGTTTCAGATTCAGCATTTGGAACGATATAGCCATTCCCTCTGGCGTTTTCAAACCATAATTTTCCACGAAGTTTGTCTCTTGTTCCCACCTCGTTCATGGTTGCACTGTCGTATAAACGGCCGTTTATCATTACGTATTTGATTTTTTCAGAATTGCGGATATCATCCAAAGGATTTGCATCCATGATAACTAAATCAGCAAGCTTACCTACTTCTAATGAACCCAGTTCTTTACTCATACCCAGATAACCGGCACCGTTTAGTGTGGCATTTCTAATGGCTTGTAGTGGCGTAAATCCACCCTGAACAAACATCCATAATTCCCAATGTGCACCCAAGCCCTGAATCTGACCATGCGCACCTAAGTTTACTTTTGTGCCACCATCTGCAATTTTTTTAGTCGCTTTCGCGATGTCAATATGGTTGTAATCGCTGTATTCTGAAGTAGTTCTCCTTCTTGCTCTAGCATCAATAATGGCACGAGGTGTGTAGGCCATTAATTTTTCATTCTCCCAAACGTTAGTGCGATCGTACCAATAATTTTCGCCCCATTGACCACCGTATGCCACAATCAAAGTGGGAGTGTAGCCAACGTCGGTATTATTCCAAAGTGTAGTAACATCTTTGTAAACCGGTAAAACCGGGATGCTGTGCTCAATTCCGGTGTGTCCATCAGCAATCATATTCATGTTGTGAAAAAATGTAGAGCCGCCTTCTGGTACCACTTCCATTTTGAGCTGACGGGCCGCTTCCAGAATCTGCTGACGCTGTTCTCTTCGCGGTTGATTGTAAGATTTAACAGAAAATGCACCCACTGCTTTCAATCGTTTTAAGTTCGCTAATGCATCTTCCAAACTATTAATTACCACTTTGAAATCACCATCAGCACCGTACAAAATAGAACCGGTAGAGTAAACCCTGGGGCCAATCAACCTGCCTGCTTTCAGCATCTCACTCTGACTAAAAACCATCTCTGTGTTACTTGAGGGATCATGAGATGTGGTTACACCAAAAGCAAGATTTGCCAGGTAGCTCCAATCGCTTTGAGGGGAAATACCATCCGGGCTGGTGCGCAAATGCGCATGAACATCAACAATACCAGGCATAATGGTCTTACCATTTACATCAATCACTTTTGCATTAGCAGGAATGGTAACAGCATCAGCTTTCCCAATCGCGGATATTTTATTTCCATCGGTTAAAATGATCCCGTTTTCAATCACTTCATCACCTTTCATCGAAATGATTCTTGCACCTTTCAACGCCACTATTCCACTTGGCTTATCCGATTTTAAAACCAAATTAATGTCTACTGAAGTTGCTTCGGCCTTATGCATGCTAGCATCGAAATTGAAAGCGCTGTTTACATCAATCGTGAAATATTTCGGACCCAATGTCCAGTGTAAATTTTTGCTATCGGCGCTCCACTGAATGTATGTTCCACCATCGGTAGTTACTTTGGCAACAGGAATAGATTTGTTTCCTGCAGATGCATCCTGAGCAGCACCTACATTAATCATAGGGGTGATGTAAACGTTGAATAGCTCGTTAAAAGCGACCCATTTATTATCAGGACTAATCACAAATTGATTGGCATATTGCGATGTGAAGTGCGTTCTTTCGTTTCCACCATTTAAATCAATACTTTTTAATGCTTTTTTCCCGTCTGCATAGCTCTGGAAGTAAATCCGAGAATCCGTATTGTTAAATTGTGGCCGAATGCCGTTATCTGAAACTAATGTTTTTGCACCGCCGTTCGCAGCCATGGTGAAAATTCCTGTACCGCGGCCATAGTTATAACCCAGCACATCGTTTCCGCTCCCTTTTCTGAAAACAATTTTATCACCCTTTGTAGAATATTGCGGGGAATAATAAAATCCTTTTTCATCGCTAAGCGTAATGGTTTTTCCTGATTTTAAATCCGTTCTTTTAATAGATCCGCGAAGTTCATCGCTCCAGGTGGTGTAAATTATAAACTTTCCATCAGGACTAAATGCAGGTTCAAACTCGAAATCCTGGCCGTTGGTTAAACGCTCCGGTGTTCCGTTTGGTAATTCCTGTCTATACAAATATCCTGCTGCATTAAACACGATTGTTTTGCCATCAGGTGAGGTCGTCAATTGTCTTAGCATTTTTGCAGAAAATTCACTATCGAAGACTTGTTGTTCGAAATGCAAGGCCTGCTGTACCGTTTGAACGTTATTTGCCTGAAAAGGAATATTAGAATTGATTAATGTTCCGATCTCAGTTTTCCTGATTTTACCTTTTGCGTAAAAAACCAGGCTTTTACTATCTGGCGTCCAGGAGAAGTTAGGGTAAACCCCGAAAATCGCCCAGGTTTCCTGCTGGTCATGAGATAGATCTTCATTTACCGGCCACTCTTCGCCGGTTTTGATATTTTGCACCACCAGGGTTGATTTTAGTCTAACACGTTTTACAAAAGCGATTAAATTTCCATCCGGCGAAACCTGCGGACGGCATGCACCGCCTTGCTCGTTAATTAATGTAATCAATTTGCCTGTAGTTAGATCCAGTTGGCGAATGGCATAAATTGTTCCGTTTGGATCTTTACTATATTCAAAATTTGGCCCAGGCGTGATGTCTTCGCTAAAGTAAAGATATCGACCATCGGGCGAAACATTAGGTTCCCCCGCATCTTGCTGGTCATTTTTGCGTTTGGTAAGTTGCACACCCTCGCCACCATTAATGTTGTACATCCACATTTCCCCCGCACCCAGGGAGCGACCAGCGGTATAATGTTTACGCGCAACTAAATATTCGCTGTTAGGCATCCAGGTAGCATTATTTAATAGCCTAAATGTTTCCTTAGTTACTTGTCTTTTATTTGATCCGTCGCGGCTCATGATCCAGATGTTATCTCCACCGCTTTTATCACTGGTGTACGAAATGTATTTTCCATCCGGGCTGAATCTGGGCTGTACGTCATAAGCAATGCCACCGCTAATTAGTTTTGCCTGCCCTCCACTCATTGGCATGGTGTAGATATCGCCCAGCAGATCAAAAACTATTTCTTGTCCATCCCGACTCACATCGAGGTTCATCCAAGTACCTTCATCTGTGTTTAACGTGAAATTTTTTGTGGTACCCTGATATTTTTCTACGTCCCATTTTTTTTCCTGGGCAGTTGAAGTAAAGAATAGGATGGAGAGCGCACAGAGGAAATAGATTTTTTTCATTTTATATTATCGGAATAGTTCGTGTATTTTTCGTTGAAGAAGTTTTTTATCTGGAAGTTGAGTTTGATATTCTGAAACCATGGTGGGTGATAAACTTCTGCTCAAAGCATATTCCGCCACTTCGTTGTCTTTGTCTTCTAAGTTCAAGAATGAAGTTTTTCATCTCTTCTATCAAATTTCTTTGTAACTCACTCTCAGTGTAGTTATTTGAAAGATTTAAAAATTCGAATATATAGCTGTCTTTGAAAGCTTTTTCGGCAGAGAAATAAATTTCTCTCACCAGTGATGAGAGTTTTGGAGCATCTTTATAATTCTGAGAAAAATGTCTCATTCTCCAGAGATTTTTATCTGAAAATCCTTTTAAATGAGGCTCGTTAAGTTGAAGGTAGTCGGCTAATTGCTTTACAATTAATTGGCCACAATCAGCGTCGCTAATGCGTTTATCAATGTACTCACCAATACGCCAATATATATCAATAAGTTCCTTATTTACAGCCTTAATAGCATTTGTTCTTGATTTTTTAATCAAGCTTACTATTTCTATAAATTGAGTTTCTAACATGTAAATATATAAGTACCAAAGTTAATAATCTTTTGCAAAAGGGTTTTGCGACAATTGTAAATATACTATTGCTTTACGTATAAATTTTATAGTTTTGATCCTGCCGATTTATGACAGCCATAGAGATTTTACAAAGGTACTGGGGTTACGCTGCTTTCCGACCGCTACAGCAAGATATTATTACTTCCGTTTTAGAAGGAAAAGACAGTTTAGCACTTCTACCTACAGGCGGAGGCAAGTCCGTGTGTTTTCAGGTTCCCGCTCTTGTTAAAGAGGGGATTTGTATCGTGGTTTCTCCTTTAATTGCGTTGATGAAAGACCAGGTGGAAAACCTCAAATCGCGAGGGATTGAAGCCATAGCCATTTATGCCGGAATGGGGAAAAGAGAAATTGATATTTTACTGGATAACTGCATCTACGGCAAAATTAAATTTTTGTACTTGTCTCCGGAAAGACTCTTATCTGAGTTGGTAAAGGTGCGCATTTCCTACATGAATGTAAACCTGATTGCTGTTGATGAAGCACATTGCATCTCCCAATGGGGATATGATTTTCGACCGCCTTATCAGCAAATTGCCAAGTTAAGGGAAATTCACCCTAACGTTCCGGTACTTGCACTCACTGCCACCGCCACTGCTTTTGTACGAAGGGATATTGTAGAGAAGCTGGAGATGACTGACCCAAAAGTTTTTGTTAAAAGTTTCGCAAGAGATAACCTAAGCTATGTTGTTTTTAATAAAGAAGATAAGTATAAAAAGCTAATTGAAATTTGTAGAAATGTTAAAGGCACTGGATTGGTCTATGTTCGCAACAGAAGGGAAACTGCGGAGGTGTCTAATTTTTTAAACCGAAATCAAATAAAGGCAGATTTCTACCACGCTGGGCTTGAACGCGACATCCGCTTTCAGAAACAGGAAGATTGGAAGTTAAATAAAATTCGCATTATGGTGGCTACCAATGCCTTTGGAATGGGCATCGATAAAGCTGATGTACGGACAGTTGTACATTTAGATTTGCCCGAAAGCCTGGAGGCCTACTACCAGGAAGCCGGACGGGCAGGCAGAGATGAAAAACGAAGCTACGCAGTTTTATTAGCCAATCAGTCAGACATCATGAATCTTGAAACCCGTTATATTGACAGCTTTCCATCTCCAGAAGAAATTCGAAAAATATACCATTACCTTGGGAACTATTTTCAACTTGCTTTTGGAGCAGGTGAGGGTTTAACCTTTACCTTTGATATAGCTGATTTCTGTAAACGGTTTAACATTAGTGTTTTAAAAACATTATCTGGTCTGAAGTTTTTAGAGCACGACGGTTACCTCACCTTATCAGAAAGCATTTTCCTGCCTTCCAGAATGATGTTCATTGCCAGCCATGAAGATATTTATCGCTTTCAAATTGAAAATAAGGCTTATGATAACATCATCAAAACCATTCTCCGCTCACATGGGGGTGCTTTTGATGGCTTTGTAAATATTAAAGAGGCTGATTTAGCACAGCGAACGGGTCTCTCTTACAAAGAGATTGTCGCCCTGCTGAACAAATTACAATCGATAGAATTACTTACCTATATCCAACAAACCGACCAGCCACAGTTACAATACGTTCGCCCTCGTGTGGATATGGATCACTTCGATTTAGATGTGAAATATCTTGAACTTCGAAAAGAGATCCTGCTTAAGCAAGTAAATGCGGTAATTGCTTACGCATCTACCAAGATCTGTCGAAGTATTCAGTTACTTTCATATTTTGATGAAGATAATGCAACCAAATGCGGAGTTTGCGACGTTTGTCTTGCCGAAAAGAAAGCTGAAAATGAAGAGCAGATTGACGATGAGATCGACTTTGAGATCATTTCCTTACTTCAACAGCAACACTTAAATTTGGATGATTTGGTAAGCAGAATTAAAATGGGGACCGAAAATGAGCGCATCAATGCCATTCGAGAGTTATTAGATGCGGGCAAGATTAAAACAGATGGGAAGAAATATTATCTTTAGCCAATACAAACTAAAATGTATTTATGATTACCCATGAAACGGAGCTAATAGAAAAGATAGATTTACATTATGGACGGCGTGATTTTTCTAAAAATAAGAATTATGTTGAGTTCTCATTTTATGCATGCTTTTACGAGTTGTTTAACGTTGAAAACTCATCTTGGGAAACAAATCTTAATGGAAATGAGATTTTAGAAACTTTAATATCATTGAACATAGATGCGGATAGAGATTTTTTGATCAAACGATATACTGATCGAATTAATAACGATGTAGAGGTTTTTCATTCCAATTTGGATGAGCAGGTATTTGCTTTTTTTGATTTAGAGAAAGAAGAAACTGATCAGAATGATATGTTTTTTTTCGGCTTGAGATGTCTTAAAAAGGATGAGCCTATGATCAATCAAAAACTTTTAAGAATTTATAGGGAATTAATGACCTCATCTCCGTTTGAATTTGACATTTTGAATCATAGACTTTATAATAAGACTTTTCGAAGCTATTTCTATTTTTATGATCGAAATTATAATCAATATAAGAGACAAATTCACCACCATACCTTACTTCGAATTAATGATAGCAAAAAACAATAAAAAGACCATTCGTTCCTGGGCTTTCTTCGACTGGGCAAATTCTGCCTATAATCTCGTAATTACCTCTACCATTTTTCCAGCCTATTATACCATTATTACAACAACGAAAGAACATGGGGATCAGGTTACCTTCTTTGGGAGAACCTTCGTTAATACTTCACTATCCAATTATGCTTTGTCTTTTGCCTATCTGATTATGGCTTTAGCGCTGCCCGTTTTATCCTCCATCGCAGATCGAAGAGGGAATAAAAAGTCATTCATGAAATTCTTCACTTATATGGGTGGTATCTCTTGTATGGCACTTTATTTTTTTAAGCTTGATACACTTGAAGTAAGTATCATTTTCTTTGCCCTGGCAGCAATGGGCTATATAGGCGGCGTGCTATTTAGTAATTCTTATTTACCGGAAATTGCATCAGAAGAACATCAGGATCGGGTAAGTGCACAAGGTTTTTCTTATGGCTACATTGGTTCTGTACTGCTGCAACTTGTTTGCTTTTTGTTTGTGATGAAGCCGGAATGGTTCGGAATTACCGATGCTTCGTTTCCACCGCGGTTATCATTTTTGTTAGTAGGCGTATGGTGGATCGCTTTTTCTCAGATTCCTTTCTCAGTTCTTCCAAATGGAACACCACAGGCTGATAAAGTAAAAACAAATATTATTAAAGACGGCTTTAGCGAACTATCCAAAGTTTGGCAACAGCTTAAACAAATCAAGAGGTTAAAAGGATTTCTACTTTCATTTTTCTTCTACTCTATGGGCGTCCAAACCATTATGCTGGCAGCAGCAGGTTTTGCAGAGAAAACGCTAAAACTTGGAACGGCTAAATTGATTGCTGTGATTCTGATTATCCAATTGGTTGCTATCCCGGGCGCCTTACTGATGTCTCATCTTGCTAAAAGAATAGGCAATGTAAATATTTTGATCATGGTGGTGCTGGTATGGATCGGTTGCTGCGTTTATGGTTATTACATCACTAATGAAATTCAATTCTATTCATTAGCCGCTATTGTGGGTTTGATTATGGGCGGAATCCAGTCTCTCTCTCGCTCTACCTATTCTAAATATCTACCCGTAAATACACCTGATAGTACCTCATTCTTTAGCTTTTATGATGTTACTGAAAAACTGGCCATTGTAATTGGTCTATTTAGTTTTGCATACATAGAAGATTTAACAGGAAACATTCGTTATTCCATTATTGCCTTGGCATCATTTTTCATTGTTGGCTTAATCTTTTTGCTAATCTTAAGGAAAAACGAAAGCAAAGAAGTAGTAAAGTTGTAAGTTTGTCCCTTAAGTATGATGAAAGTAGAATTATTTATCCCTTGTTTTGTTGATCAGCTCTATCCAGAAACCGCTTTTAATACCATGAGGTTATTAGAAAAATCAGGCTGTAAGGTGGAGTATAATTCTAAGCAAACCTGTTGTGGTCAACCAGCCTATAACGCAGGTTATTGGGATGAAGCCAAGGAAGTAGGGACAAAATTTTTAAATGATTTTTCAGAAAACACCTATGTAGTTGCACCATCCGCTTCTTGTGTGGGTATGGTAAAAGGTGGTTATAATGATTTGTTTACCAACACCATAGTGCACAATAAGTGTAGAAATTTACAATCGAATATCTGGGAACTTTCAGACTTTTTAATCAACGTAGCGAAGAAGGATTACTTTGGTGCTGAGTTAGAAGGTAAAGCAGTTTACCATGATTCTTGCAGTGCGCTTAGGGAATGCAAAATTAAAGACGAACCCCGTCAGTTACTTTCAAAAGTTCATGGCCTAGAAATGTTAGAGATGCAGGATACCGATATGTGTTGTGGCTTCGGCGGAACATTCGCAGTTAAATTCGATGCCATTTCTTCTGCAATGGCTGAGCAAAAAGTAAATCATGCGCTGGCTCAAAACGCTGATTATATCATCTCTACAGATTTATCATGTTTGCTGCACTTGCAAGGGTACATTGAAAAAAATAATTTGCCTATCAAAACTATGCACATTGCAGATGTTTTATGTAATGGGTGGCTGGAAAGCACAGAATATTAACCAGATCGTTTTGATGGCTTTTTAAGTTTTAGTGAATCTGTAAATCCTGATTAAACCTTTTGACTACGCCTACCTCTAAAACCAAAAGAACAAAACATGAAAAAGATAATTTTCGCACTGTTAAGCGTTTTTTCTATAGCATCTGTTGCAGATGCGCAAAAGAAAACATCGGGTGCCATTCAATTTGAAACAACAGTTGATCCGGCTGCAATGGCTGCTGCCAGTGGTTTCCAAATCCCCGAACAAATGAAAGCCAGAATGCCATCAGCAGCTAAAAGCAATTTCGAGCTATTATTTACGGCTACAAACGCAAGTTATATGCCTGTAGAAGATATGGAAGATAGCAATGGGGCAGGTGGAGGCGGTGGCGGAATGGGTAGAATGATGATGCGTTTTGGTGGTGGTGCTGGGAACCGCGAATATTATTACAGCTTTGCTGATCAAAAACTGACAGAAGTTTTTGATTTAAGTGATACCACTTATTATATGCCAAGTAAACTCACTTTATCAACTTCAGGCCCTGTTGGATCATTTAGAATGGGTGGTGGAAATTCAGGTGACACCACGAAAGCTAAACCGGTTGCAGCGCCTAAAATTGAAGTGGTAAAAACAGACGCTACAAAGAAAATTATCGGCTTTGATTGCAAGGAAGTAATTGTGAAATCTACCAGATCTGTTAAGATTTTAGATATGGATAAGGAAGTAACTGAAGAAACACACATCTGGTACACCAATGATTTAGGGTTTAATTTTTCTCCAAATCCTAAAATGTGGACTGAAGGCGCCGTATTGGCAATTGAAGGTAAGGGAAATTCAACCATAGCGAAAAGCATAGAATTTAGAGGAGTGAGCAGCAAAGATGTTACCCCACCTAAAAAAGCGAGGTTAATTACAGAAGGTGAATATAAAGTCAAAATGGATAATATGATGAAACGTTTCAGACAAAATAGACCAGGTGGTGGAACGCAGCGAATCGCAGTTCCAGGGAACTAGTTTGATAATCTAATCTAAAAGCCTTTCGAATCATTCGAAGGGCTTTTTTATTGATAAGCATTTTGCTACTTCGAGGGTAATTCTGCGCAGAAGCAGGCAATTCATCGCTTTCATGGAGAGTGTCAGGAATTATTGATGCGTTTTGAACTTATTTACTTTCTTCTCACGAACGCTTTTCGAATCATTAGCGATGGGAAAATACCTTTTATTCAACCTTTTCTATCCAAAATACCCAGACTTAAAATTCCATAAAAATAATTTCCCGGGTAAAATAACGCTGCAATAAATTTTCTTATCTTCGCGACGATAAAAGATCACTTTGTATGTGATTTAAAGTATATTTTTTTTAAACCGTTTCGACACGCTAAAGTAAAGCACAAGGAACAAATCATAGTTGTAGATGATTAATATTACCTTACCTGACGGCTCCGTTCGTCAGTACGAACAGGGCACATCTGCCCATCAAATTGCATTATCAATTTCTGAGGGCTTAGCCCGTAACGTTTTAGCTGCCGAAGTGAACGGTGAAGTTTGGGATTCCACACGTCCAATCGAAGCTGATTCTTCAGTTAAACTATTAACCTGGAATGATGCAGCCGGCAAATCAACTTTCTGGCATTCGTCTGCCCACTTAATGGCAGAAGCATTAGAAGCTTTATATCCAGGTACTAAATTTGGTATCGGTCCGGCCATTGAAACTGGCTTTTATTATGATGTAGATTTTGGCGAAAAGGAGTTTTCTTCTGATGATTTCAAAGCCATTGAAACTAAAATGATTGAGTTGGCTAAGCAAAAGGAAACTTTCACTCGTGAAAGTGTAAGCAAGGCCGATGCCGTAAAATACTTCACAGAAAAAGGTGATGAATACAAATTGGACCTGATAGATGGTTTGGAAGATGGCAAAATCACTTTCTATTCTCAAGGTCAGTTCACAGATTTGTGCCGCGGACCACACATTCCTAATACTGGTTTTGTTAAAGCCGTAAAACTGATGAACGTTGCTGGCGCCTACTGGCGTGGTGATGAAACTAAAAAACAGTTAACCCGTATCTATGGCGTAACTTTTCCGAAAGCAAGCGAACTAACAGAGTATCTTGCAATGATCGAAGAAGCTAAAAAACGTGATCACCGTAAACTGGGTAAAGAATTAGAACTCTTTATGTTCTCAGAGAAGGTAGGCATGGGGCTACCAATGTGGTTGCCTAAAGGAACTGCACTTAGAGAACGTTTAGTTCAGTTTCTAGCAAAAGCACAGGCAAAACACGGTTACGAACAAGTTGTTACGCCGCATATCGGTAATAAAAACTTATACATCACTTCTGGCCATTACGAAAAGTATGGTAAAGATAGTTTTCAGCCAATAAAAACGCCACAAGAAGGAGAGGAGTTTTTATTAAAGCCGATGAATTGTCCGCATCACTGTGAAATGTACAAGTTTAAGCCAAGATCTTACAAAGATTTACCTGTTCGCTTTGCTGAGTTTGGTACGGTATATCGTTATGAGCAAAGCGGTGAGTTACACGGCTTAACACGTGTAAGAGGATTTACTCAGGATGATGCACACTTATTTTGCCGCCCTGATCAGGTAAAAGAAGAATTTAAAAAAGTTATCGATTTAGTGCTTTATGTATTTAAATCCTTAGGATTTGATAGTTATACCGCACAGGTATCACTTCGCGACCCTGATAATAAATCAAAGTACATCGGGAATGACGAGAACTGGAAACTTGCAGAGGAATCGATCATCGAAGCAGCTGCTGAGAAAGGATTAAATACCGTTGTGGAATATGGTGAAGCGGCTTTCTATGGCCCTAAGCTAGATTTTATGGTTAAAGATGCGTTGGGTAGAAAATGGCAGTTGGGAACCATTCAGGTAGATTATAATTTGCCTGAGCGATTTGAACTTGAATATACTGGTAGTGATAACCAAAAGCACAGACCTGTAATGATTCACCGTGCACCTTTTGGTTCTCTGGAAAGGTTCATCGCCGTTCTGATTGAGCATTGTGCCGGGAACTTCCCATTATGGCTAAGTCCGGAGCAATTCATAATCCTTCCTATTTCAGAAAAATATGAAGAATATGCAAAAAAAGTTTTAGATGAGCTAAATAATTCCGATATTCGCGGGCTGATTGACTTTCGTGATGAGAAAATTGGTCGTAAAATTCGTGATGCCGAAGTTAAAAAGATCCCTTATATGTTGATTATCGGCGATAAAGAGATGGCAGAAGGAAAGGTTTCTGTACGGAAACATGGTGAGGGAGATTTAGGAGAAATGACGTTGGAGGAATTCAGCGATTTATTAAAAAAAGAAATAACAGTTTAAATTAAATAGTTACACATTTGGCATTAGGAAGACCAGGATTTAACAGGGGACCGCGTCCACCTTTTAAGAAAAAAGAAGCAGAGCATAACATTAATCAGTACATTAAATCGCCTGAAGTGCGTTTGGCTGGCGATAATGTTGAACCGGGGATTTATCCTTTGGCAAAAGCTTTGGCGCTTGCTGATGATTTGGAATTGGATTTGGTAGAAATTTCTCCAAATGCAGTACCACCAGTTTGTAGAATTATCGATTACAGCAAGTTTGTTTACGAGCAAAAGAAAAAGCAGAAAGAAATTAAATCTAATGCGAAGCAAACTGTAATCAAGGAAATTCGTTTCGGACCGAATACGAACGATCACGATTTCCAGTTTAAATTGAAACATGCGGTAAGCTTTTTAGAGAACGGTGAAAAAGTTCGTGCTTATGTGCATTTTAAAGGTAGAGCAATTGTTTACAAAGAACAGGGAGAGATTTTATTGTTGAAATTTGCCCAGGCTTTGGAAGATGTAGGTAAAGTAGAATTATTACCTAAGTTAGAAGGTAAACGTATGTTCTTGACAGTTGCGCCTAAAGTAGCAAAAAAATAAAAATAGGTTTATAAATTAAAAAACAGGTTATGCCAAAAATGAAAACCAATTCCAGTGCTAAAAAGCGTTTTTCGCTTACTGGAACAGGTAAAATCAAAAGAAACAAAGCATACAAAAGTCACATCTTAACAAAGATGAGTACTAAACGTAAACGTGCTCTTGGAAATGCAGGAATTGTAACAGACGCAGATTCAGGTAACGTTAAACGTATGCTTTGCATCGGAAAGTAATTTATTAATTCACCAGGTATCAGGCCTTAAGTTTCCCAAAAAAAGGAACGCCGCTTACCAAAAAACAACAACAACATGCCACGTTCGGTAAACGCAGTAGCTTCGAGAAGAAGACGGAAAAAAGTCCTTAATATGGCCAAAGGCTATTGGGGCGCAAGAAGTAAGGTTTTTACTGTTGCTAAAAACACAGTAGAAAAAGGTTTGCAATATGCATACCGTGACCGTAAAGTTAAGAAAAGAGAATTCCGCGGATTATGGATCCAACGTATTAATGCAGGTGCTCGTCAGCACGGTATTTCTTACTCTCAATTAATTGGTAAACTTGCTTCAAAAGAAATCGGTTTAAACCGTAAAGTATTGGCTGATTTAGCAATGAATCACCCAGAAGCTTTCAAAGCTGTAATTGATGCAGTAAAATAGAAATTTTCGCTTAGGCGACAATCATATTTTAAAAAGAGTTCCGGGAACCGGAACTCTTTTTTTGTTTTAATTAAATCTTCTTAATTCGCTACATCAAAGATTTACATGAATTACACGGATTGGTCTTTAGCGAATGAGGAAAATTCTGCTGATTTATCCACCAAGTTATTGCTAATTATTTCAGTTAAATAATTAGCAATGGATTTCCGCAGAAACGAGTAGTAAAATCTGCATAACTCATTTTGATCCGCGGGCAAAACTTTGCATCG
>JAZBLB010000017.1:0-84107 GCA_037032985.1 Bacteroidota bacterium | reverse complement strand
CATCGCGTTAAGCTGTCGATGATAATGCTCAAAATCAACTTGAATTATTAATGAAATAATTTGTCCCGCTGATCTCGGAGATTTTCGCAGAACCGAGTAGTATAAATCTGCGTAACTCATTTTGATCCGCGGGCAAAACTCTACATCGCCTTAAGCCGTCGGATAATGTTCAAAATCAATTTGAGCTATTAATAAAATAATTTGTTCCGCTGATTTCGGAGATTTCCGCAGAACCGGAAACTAAAATCTGCGTTACTCATTTTGATCTGCGGGATAACTGGTGGCGCCAGATTAAGTAGCAGTCATTAAGGCCCAAATATAGGTATGGTTTTCTAAGCTTATTTTTATAGATACGCAAATGTTTTCCCAGCGAAAGCTTGCAACTGATCTAAAGCCTTTTAATCCAAATCCTAATTCAAACTATTCGTGAACTTCATTCTAATTCCACTTTGGAAATCCTGGATAATTTTGAAAATTTCGATTAAAGTTACTTTTTCAATTTTAGTGAGGGAATTGATGTCGATAAAATTATTAGGAATTGCCTGATCGTTTATGATTAGATTAGCCTGGTGCTTCAACCTTAAGCCCATCAGGTAATAATAAGAATGAGAAAGTTCATTGTATTGTTTCTCGGTAAAAATCCCTAATTCTTTTAGCGCCTTCATTCGTTCGCCGGTATTTTCTTTTTGGAAAATTCGATTTTGTAACGCGTAAACCCGGGCCAAATCCACAATGGGTGTCATGGCAGTTTTTATATCAAAAACTTCACGTTTCGCAATTTTCTGTGTACGGATGTTTCTGAAATAGGTTAAAGGTGGTTCATACAACAAGGCATTTTTCGCCAGGTAGACATAGAACTTTTCACTCGGTTTTTGAAGTTCTTCATCTACAAATGTCCGTAAGCCAGTCATTAAAGATAAATCGCCGTAAATGGCCCTGCAGTCAAAAAAAGCGGCAAACTTTACCGCCGTTTCTGGCAATGCCTCCTCAATCCAGTTTTTATAATTGTATTTCCAATGCTCCAATGAGTGGGTCCAGTTTGGATTAGTTGCCATGTAATCGCCATCGCAATACACAAACCCCACATAATTTAGCTTATCAGAAACCTGTGTGGCAAAATCAAGAAAATAGGATCGAACCGCCGGACGATGGTCTTCATCAGTATCTTCATAAAGAATGGCATTATCCTGATCTGTTTTTAAACTCAATTCCTTTCGACCTTCACTCCCTAACACCATAAACACGAACTTCGCAGGGGGGTCGCCTAATTTGTCTATCACCTCTTCAATAATCTTAAGGGATATTGTATCTGCTATGGTGGTAACTACTTCATTAACAATTTTTGCATGTACGCCTCTATCTAAAAGCTGTGCTACAATATGCGGAACCTTTTGCCATTTCGCTTTTAAATCTGAAGTGTTTACCGCAGATTTAACGGATTGAATAAATACCAGCGGTGATTCGGCCTGTTCGCTTAAAAGCCTGTTTCGGCTCAAAAAACCAACAAACTGGCCATTATCGTTCACCAGCAAATATCTTGATTTTTTGCTAAACATCATCAGAATGGCTTCGTAAACAAAGGCATCAGGCGAAATGGTGACAATATTTGGATCCATCACTTCGCTAATTGGAATTTGCGGATCTAAACGTTTTGCAATCACTTCGTCCCGAAGAATAATGTCTGTAACAAATCCTATGAAATTACCTGAATGATCTTCAATAAATAAACAACTGGTTTTATTTTCAGCCATCAGCGTAGCTGCTTCGAAAACAGGGGTTTGTGGAGCACATCGTACAATCTTTTTAAACGTGATGTCTCCGATTCTTGAAGTATAAATTTTATCTGCTAGCTTATTGTCCATGGGAATAGTCGCTGTAAGATACGTCTAAAAGGTGAAATCTCTAATCCGTCTGATACTTTAATGAATGTTTGCTCCTGATTATAAATTGAAGTTAAACTTATTTTTCTATCCTTTAAAAGATGGAAGAAAATTTTTGATGTATTCAGGGCATCACTCAACGCATTGTGATGCTCTGCAGGCTCTTCATTAAATAGAATGGTATAAAATTTATCAAGTTTCAAGTGGCTGATAATAGAATTAGTAACATAATCAGCACTTGCTTTCATGGTACAATAGAAAGTAGAATTTTCAAAAATGCTATCTATCCCCAACCTATTCAATTCCACGTTAACCATATGAAAATCCAGTTCGATAAAATGGCCAATCACTAATGGATTGAACTTTTTCATGTCCTCACAAAACGATTGCATTACGGGTTTAACTGGCTCGCCATTAATAGCTAAGAATTCGTTGGTGATGTGATGAATTTTTTGCGCAGCCCTATCAATAGAAAAACCATTATTTTGAAGGTAATGATTTTCTCTTTTAACCTCGATATAGTTACTGTCGAAAATTATCCAGGCGATTTGCAGAATGTGCGGCCAGTTATTTTCTTTTGAATAGGGGGCACGCCAGTTCTTTGGTAAGCCGGAAGTTTCGGTATCTATAAAAAGAAAATAATCGTGCAAAGTTTGATATTTAGGTTAGTAGAAGCATTGATATTCACAAATGCTGTCTTATATCAAAGGTAATAAAATTTGCCTGTGATGATCTGGTAATCTGCAACATATTAGCTGCAAGGAATCTTGCGCTTATTTTAGCAAGGCCATGTAAAGCAAAGCAGCAAGTGTTGCACCAACTACCGGACCAACAATAGGTACCCACGCATATGACCAGTCGCTGCTTCCTTTTCCTTTCATCGGAATGATCGAATGAATAATTCTAGGTCCCAGGTCTCGCACAGGATTAATGGCATAACCAGTTGTTCCTCCTAGCCCTAAACCAATCACCCACACTAGAAATGCAACTGGCAAAGCGCCTAACGAACCTAAGCCAATAGGGGTTTTATCAGATCCCATTTCGGCGTTGGTGAAATAAAATATCACGAAAATCAGTACGAAAGTTCCAATAATTTCAGAAAAAAGATTTGACTTTAGATTTCGGATCGCAGGTGAAGTTGCAAATGGTGCTGCCCTCAAACCTTCGTCGTCTGTTGCATCAAAATGATCTTTGTACACCACCCAAACTAAAAAAGATCCTATCATGGCACCACATAATTGTGCAAGAATATAATAAGGTACTTTAATCCAGTCGAATTTTTGTGCAATGGCCAGGGCAATGGTTACTGCAGGGTTTAAATGTGCTCCGCTATAGGGCGCAGAAATAACCACACCAACAAAGACGGCAAGCCCCCAGGCTGTAGTGATGACCATCCAACCGCTGTTATTTCCTTTTGTACCTTTAAGTACCACGTTTGCAACCACACCGTTACCCAATAAAATGAGTAGGGCTGTGCCGATTAATTCTGCAACGAATTCTGTCATAATCGATATTTGGTTAGTTTATGTTATTATTGATTTAGTCACCAACACTGATCCGGGAGGCCTTAATTGCGCTGTTCCAGCCTTTAATTCTTTCTGTATTATCTACACCTTCTTCAGCCTTGAATGTTTTATCAATCTTCCACTGCGATCTGATTTGCTCAATACTTTCCCAGTAACCGGTAGCCAGTCCGGCCAAATAAGCAGCGCCCAATGCAGTTACTTCAGTAACCTCTGGCCTTACTACACTACTTTTCAATAAATCGGCCTGAAACTGCATTAATAAATTATTGGATGTTGCGCCTCCATCTACTCTCAATTCGGTAATTTCAATTCCTGCATCGGCCTCCATGGCTTTTAATACATCCATGGTCTGATAGCCAATACTTTCCAATGCAGCCCTTGCAATATGCGATTTATTTGTTCCGCGTGTTAAGCCTGTTATGGTCCCGCGGGCATGTTGGTCCCAATGTGGAGCACCTAAACCCGCAAATGCCGGAACGATGTAAACACCGTTGGTATCTTTCTCACGTTGTGCAAGCGTTTCTACATCGGCGGATTTAGAAATTAAACCTAACTCATCTCTTAACCACTGTACAACTGCACCGCCAATGAAGATGCTACCTTCTAAAGCATAGTTCACTTGTCCGTTAATTTGCCAGGCGATGGTTGTCAACAGGTTATTTGATGATAATTTTGGTGTTTCACCAATGTTCATCAGCATAAAGCAGCCAGTGCCATAGGTATTTTTAACCATGCCAATCTCTGTACACATTTGACCGAAAAGAGCAGACTGCTGATCACCGGCTATTCCCGCAATGGGAATTTTTGCGGCCAATATTTTCCCGGCGGTTTCCCCATATACCTCGCTAGAAGATTTAACTTCTGGCAACATGCTCTTCGGGATGTCAAACAAATCCGTCAGTTCATCATCCCAGGTGAGCGTGTGAATATTATACAGCATCGTTCTTGATGCATTCGTTACGTCGGTAACGAACGTTTTTCCTGCAGTTAATTTCCAGATTAACCAAGTATCTATGGTTCCAAAGGCGAGTTTCCCTTCGTTTGCTTTATCTCTGGCTCCGGCTACGTTATCCAGGATCCACTTAGCCTTAGTGGCAGAAAAATAAGCATCTATAATTAAACCGGTTTTCTGTTGGATTTTGTCGGATAATCCCTGAGCCTTTATTTCATCGCAATATACAGATGTACGCCTGTCTTGCCAAACAATGGCATTATATACTGGCTGTCCTGTTTCTTTATCCCATACTACAGTGGTTTCCCTTTGATTGGTTATGCCGATAGCCTCAATATCTGAAACAGACAAACCAGCTTTGATGATGGCTTCTGTCGCAACCGTCAGCTGTGTTGACCAAATTTCAAGCGGATCATGTTCTACCCAACCAGCTTTGGGGTAAATTTGAGTAAACTCCTTTTGTGCAATGGCGATGATTTCGCCATCATGGTTAAAAACGATTGCCCTCGAACTCGTGGTTCCCTGATCGAGAGAAAGAATATACTTGCTCATAATTTTTAAGTTTTTGCTATCCAGCCAATTCTAGTTTTTGTGGTGCATATAAATAGCCATCTGCTAATTTGTTGAAACTATCTACCTGTTCAATTGCCCACGCCTGATTGTGTTGTAACTCACTTGCCAAAATTGCGGCAACTCTGGGGGCAATTTGTTTCGCTGCCAACGCATCAATAAATAAGATTCTTAAGCGCCGGCTTAATACATCCTCAACGGTTTTAGCCATTTCTTGTTTAACTGCCCAAAGTACCTGGATTTCTGTCTCGGGAAAATCTGGATGGAGCTGTTTATTATATTCCGGGTACTGTTTTAATAATTTCTCTATTTCTGAGCGGTCTGAACCGTAGATATCAAGGTAGTGATCACTTTTAAAAGCACGACAACCATGAATCTGTAGATTAGCAGTGATGCAATCAGTTGCTTTCAGCTGCGCATGGCTGATGGCCAGATCTACTGTTTCTTCGGCCATGCTTCGATAAGTTGTCCATTTGCCTCCGGTGATCGTAATTAATCCTTTTGCCGAAACAATAAGTTTATGATCGCGACTAATTTCTTTTGTATTGTTCTGATCACTATTAGTTGGTGCCGCAAGCGGGCGTAAACCAGAGAATACACTTAGAATATCATCTTGTTGCGGGGCTTTAGTAAAATAGTCGCTTGCAGTGTTCAAAATGAACTCAACCTCCTCTTTTAAAGCCCTTGGCTCTAAATCGTGTTCATTTAATGGTGTATCGGTAGTGCCAACCAATAAATGTTCGTGCCAGGGAACGGCAAAAAGCACTCGTCCGTCTGAAGTTTTAGGAATCATCAAGGCAGCGTTGGTGTTTAGAAAGTCTTTATTCAAGACTACATGAACCCCCTGACTTGGCCGAACCAGTTTTTTCGTCTGAGGATCATTCATCTTCAAAATGTCATCCACGAAAACACCTGTAGCATTTATGATGACTTTACTCGTTGCAGTGGCTCGTTTTCGCGTAAGTGTATCTAAAATTTCAACTCCTGTAACCTCACCCTTATCATTTTTTATCAGGTTAGTGACTTTTGTATAATTACAAAGGATCGCACCTTTTTCTATTGCAGTTTGGGCAATGTTAATTGCCAAGCGGGCGTCATCGAACTTACCATCAAAATACCGGATACTGCCTTTTAACCCCTTAGATTTTATACCAGGCATCAAAGCTAACGTTTCGTCCTTACTGTATAATTTTGATTTGCCAAATGAATATTTTCCGGCAAGCCAGTCATAAAGTGTTAAACCGATCAAATACTTCAATAGAGAAAACCAACTGTAGCAAGGAATGATAAATTCTTCTTTATGTACAAGATGATTGGCGTTTAACTGCAAGAGTCCTCGTTCTTTAAGTGCACGCCTCACTAAACCAATATCGCCTTGCGCCAAATAACGAACGCCGCCATGAACAAGTTTTGTGCTTCGGCTGGATGTGCCTTTAGCGAAATCAGACTGCTCAACCAAAAGCGTTTTCAGACCACGTGTCACTGCATCCAGTGCGGTGCCCAGTCCGGTTGCACCTCCACCGATAATGACAAGATCCCATTCAGAATTTGCAGGCAAAATATAGTTGGAGGTTTCTTTCACTTTGTGTATGTATAATAAAACGAAACAATACGCAAGTATAAGAAATCAAATTCGAAATAATATAACCTCCAGATTAAAAAATTATTAAAAATTTAAGCAAATCAAATCTATAGAGATTTTTATTTGCTATTTTGCAGGAGAATTAACTAACTAAAAGTTTATGATGAATTTGGCTGAGAGGCACCAGTTTATTTTAAGTCGCTTGCAGAAAGATCAGTACATTAATGTTGTTGACTTATGTAAGGAATTGAAAGTGTCTTCTGTTACAATTAGAAAGGATTTAAAACTTCTTGAAGATAAAAACTTACTGTTCAGAACGCATGGCGGAGCAACAGTAAATAATCCTTATACTGTCGATCGGCCTGTAAACGAAAAAGAGAAAATTCAATCAACAGAAAAGAATAAAATCGGCATTGCTGCCGCTGCATTACTCAATGAAAACGATTCTATCGTAATTGCCTCAGGCACGACTGTTTATTATTTCGCGAAAAATATTACGCCGTCGACCCATTTAACGGTGGTAACTTCTGCGCTGAATGTTGCATTGGAATTAATGCGTGAACCTAATATCGATGTTATCCAACTGGGTGGGATTTTAAGAAAAAGTTCATCGTCTGTAATGGGAGCTTACGCAGAACAGGTTCTTCAGGATTTCTATTTTAACAAGCTGTTCTTAGGCGTTGATGGAATTGACTTAGACTTTGGACTAACCACTACCAATGCGATGGAAGCGCATTTGAATAGAAAAATGATTAACGCTTCGCAGAAAACGATCGTTCTCGCAGATTCTACCAAATTTGGAAAACGAGGCTTCGGGAAGATCTGCGGATTGGAAGAAATAGACCATATCATCACCGATAAGGGAATTTCTGAACAAATTGTAAAACATTTAGAAGGTTTAGGTGTTACTGTAACTATCGTATAGAATTTATTTTTATGCAAGAAACCAAAACGATATAATTTGAATATGGAAACTAAACGAATACACATTTTAGAGGACGATCAGGAAATCAGAAATGTAATTGAAATTCTTTTGAAAGAGGAGGGGTTTGAATTACAATTATCATCTTCTTTCGCCGAATTGAAAAAAAATATCCAAGATGCAATGCCAGATTTGTTTTTACTTGATGTAATGTTGCCAGATGGTAATGGTGCAGAAATCTGCGAAGATTTAAAAACAGATATGTTTACTAAACACATTCCCATTATTGTAATGTCTGCGCAAAATAACAGTGAACAAAAAGCGATAGCAGCGTTTGCCAATGACTATATTAGTAAGCCGTTTGATATTTATGATGTTTTAGAGCGAATTAACGCACAACTGAAGATCAGTAAAGAAAACAGCCCGGCAAAAGCATAATTAACTTAGTAGGTTAATCTTTAGTCTTATAACAGAAACAGCCAGAAGAGATTCCGGCTGTTTCTGTTAACACGCTATTCATTTGAGTTTCCCTTACATCATAAAAAAACCGGAAGATGTATCTTCCGGCTAGGTAATTAGTTTTATCTAATTAATGTCTTCCATGTTTTTCTTTGTGTCCTCTGCCTGGACCTCTTGAGTTCCAGTGTTTATCATTATGGCGATTCTCTACGCGGTAAGATCTAAATTCATTTCTTCTCGGCGCATTGTTATAACGCACCCTATTTCCGCCACCATAAGAAGAGCGATATACATTACCATGATTTGAATATTTTACGCGGTGAGTATTGTAGCTACGATAAGGACTGTTTCCATAAACTACTACTTTTCTACTCCTGTTCAAATCATATCCCCTGTAACGTGTCGGCAGATACCTTGATCTGGTCCAGCGATTCCCGTTTAAGTAAACAAATTGTCTTTGAGGAACATAATAGTAAGAATTAACTTCGGGTAAATAATAGTAGTTTACACTTTCGTAACCGGATGGAACCCAAGCTGGTTGTGTTCCGATGTTAACATTAAGACTTACCTGAGCTTTAGATTGATTTGATGTTAAAGCCACGATACCTACAATCGCGGAGATGATTAATAACTTTTTCATAATAATCAGATTTAATTTGTGTGTTAATGGATTAAATTCAAATGCTGTGCCAAAATTTGTATTGTAACAGAGATAAGTAAATAGCAGAAACATTTCTGAGGCCTCCAACATTACATGTTAAGTACAATCTTCGCCTAAAGGAAAAGGATAGCCAAAGCATCCTTATCAATTAGCAATGATTGATACCCACTTAAAAGCTAAATATCTTAGTTAATCGTTAATTTCGTAGCTTTAAAGTTCTTTGGACTGAGTATAGGCACTAAATATGAGCAAAATCTGCAAATCCTCGTTTAATTAATACTATTATTGTTAGTATTAATCTGCTATATTTGGAAACTATTTGAGGGAGATGGTGATTTATGATAGAATTAGAATATTTTTTATCGGATGTAGATGCTACAGTTTCGGTTTATCAGGTGATTCAATTTTCTCCTGATGATCCTTGGCGTGTGGTGCTTGATGGAGAGTTGTTGGGTAGCATTGATAAAATTGAAGGTAGCTGGCGTCAGTTAAGTGGAGAAGACTTTTCTGTACAGTTCTTTAATGAAATAGTTGCCTTTATTGAAAAGCAGAATTTTAATAATCTGCCAGCGGCATTAATTTCAAGATGGAATAATCAAATTCAGGAAGTGGTCACCAGATCTGACCAGGAGTATTTGGTAATATGCAAAGCAGGCATTAGCTTTAGCAGTTTTGAGGGGATATTTTCAAGATTCGTAATATGTTTATTAAAAGATGAATGGCCTGTGAATTTCAGAGTCTTTAGTCATGATTTCTCACAAGATTTCAGCTTATTGGCTAAACCTGTAGTGTTAAAGAAACACACGTTGGGATGGGGTTAAGATTTTGGTTTTGCCAAATACTTTAAAATGATATCAATAAAATCACTACCCAAATTACGGTAAAAACACCACCAAAATACACCATGGATAAATTCTGCCTTAAATTTTTCTTAATAAAGCCAGCATAGATTAACCATCCAAAAAAAACGATCAAATACAGCGGCACAGCGAAAAGTAGCATAACGACAAGTTTAGGATATAAAAGGAAGACAAAGCATCTTCTATTGGTAATGATAAAGATACGTGGCATTTTTTAAATTTCCAAAGCATTTAGAAGCGTAAAACGGCTGTATGGAATTTGATAAAATAAAACCGTCTATCCAGTTTTTTGTTAGGTAAGGGAATTAAATCTAAGCTATGAAGAACATCAATCTACCCAAATGGACAATCTTACTTCCTATTTTAGGCATCGCAGCATATTTTATTACGGGCATAGAATCGGGAGGGTGGTTTAGGATTATACTCGCATTTTTATTAATTGGTAGCGTTTTGGCTTCCGTTCATCATGCAGAGGTAATTGCACACAAAGTTGGTGAACCATTCGGAACTATTATTCTTGCCTTAGCCATCACTACGATAGAAGTTGGTCTTATTGTGTCGCTAATGCTTGCTGGTGGCGAAGCAACTAAGGCATTGGCGAGGGACACTGTTTTCGCAGCGGTAATGATCATTCTTACCGCTATTGTGGGTTTGTGTTTGTTAAGAGGGGGGATTAAATTCAAAGAGCAGCTCTATAAACTTCAGGGTGTAAATGCGGCGCTCATTACTCTCTCGGCAATACTCGTACTTACACTTATTTTACCAAATTACACTATTAGTGGTGCTATTGGTGAATATACCGTAAGCCAGTTGGTATTCGTTTCTGTTGTTTCTTTGGTTTTGTATGGCGGTTTCATATTTATGCAAACCGTTCGCCATAGGGACTACTTTTTACCTAAAAATTCCGCCTTGGGAGAAGAGCATGTTCCAGAACCAAACCGCGCGACTACGTTTGGCAGCTTATTTTTGTTGGTAATAAGTTTGATTACCGTAGTGTTATTGGCAAAGTACCTTTCTAATGATATAGAGGTTATGGTAGTGGGACTCGGGGCACCACAATCTGTAGTTGGGGTAATTATTGCTGCGATTGTATTGCTTCCTGAAGGGCTCGCTGCATACAATGCGGTCAAGGCTGATCGATTACAAACCAGTCTGAACCTTGCTTTAGGATCTGCTTTGGCTAGTATTGGGCTAACCATCCCTGCAGTTGCAGCAGTATCGATTATATTTGGAATGCCCATTACTCTGGGTATTGATATGAGCTCAACTGTGTTGTTGCTGTTGTCTATGATTACGATTATGTTCTCTCTTGCTACAGGCAAAACTAACGTACAGCAGGGAATTGTGTTATTGGTAATTTTCGCCTCTTATCTTTTTTATACGGTAGTACCTTAACCAAAGCAAACTCCATTTGCCTCACAGTTAAAGAACGGGTACATTACTTTCAATTGATTGTTAAGAGCGATTGTTGTTTAACTTACGTTTACTTTTTTCGATATCTTCAAGGGAATCTGAAATTTCTTTAAGAAAAACCTCACCCTGTTTCTTAGCTAAGAAGGTAGAAATTTTATTCTTAATCTTATCGGTATAGAAAAGTTGAATAACGATCAATGAAATCAGAAATACGTAATGTGAAAAAATTAGTCTGGTGTCGCTTTTTCCGTTGAGCCCAAGAATAAATGCCAGGTAATCTAAAATAATTGGAATGAGCAATACAACCGCCATTGCAATTAAGCCGGTTCGAAAAGCATTTTGTTTTTCTGCTGCTGCTACCTGTAAGAGCTGTCGTTCCAACTTTGTTTTTAAGGGAAGATCGCGGTTAGATTTTGACTGATCTAACGCAGCCAGTTTCTTTCCGTAGCTGATATCGCTCTTACTCATCTTTTCCATCAGCGCTAACTCGTTTTCATTGAGGTCTTCCTGATCAGCAACAATCGCTTCCTGTTCGGCAATTAATCTGTCCATTTCTGCCAAATCATCCGGGAGGCCCAAATAAAGTTTCTGTTCAACAACTAAAATTCTTTCATCAATTGCCTTGCGCACATTCTTTAATACCTGGTGTTCCGTTTTGAACGAATCTTTCTGCAAATCATATTGAGACTGGATCTCATTCAGCGCTGCAGCAAATTGCAATGATTCCAGTTCCTATTCGTTAACTGATAAACGCTGATATAACTCGATTATAGCAGAGAAACTGTTTTTTGCATCAGTAGCTGATGAAAGTGCTTCGTGGTATTGAGAAAATTGTTGTGACGAAAGTGAACGGATAGACATGCTATGTAATTAGTATTAGGCTTTAAAATTAGAAAAATTAAATCAAGAGATAATTAAATCTTTTGGCTTGTTAAAATAAAACGTTATTTAACGTCTAAAGTTTGTCATTCAGTTTGTACGCTGACTAATTGTTCCTGGAAAAGAATACATTATGATACTTTAAACATAAATTCTTTAGATTTGGGTTATAAGGATAATTTATGTCTCAGAAACTTGAAGTTTGGCAGCGCGGACCGCTACCCGAAATACCACCGTTGCTTCAACCCGTAGCTCACGCCTTGGTTCAGGCAAGGGAGGAGCTTAACGAATACTTAGCGGACTTCTCAGATGATCTGCTTTGGATACTACCGGCCGGCTTGGCTTCAGCGGGTTTTCATCTCCAACATTTAAGCGGCGGGCTCGACCGTGTATTTACTTATGCACAAGCAAAAGGTTTATCTGAATTTCAGTTTGAGCAATTGTATGCGGAAGGAAAAGATCCAGATTCTAACCTTTCAGTGGCGTCATTAGTAGATCGATTTAATCACCAGGTCGATCTCGCACTGGAACAACTTAAACACACCAAAGAATCAACATTAACTGAATATAGAGGTGTGGGCAGGGCAGGCTTACCATCTACGGTAATTGGTCTACTTTTCCACGCGGCCGAACATACCATGAGGCATCTAGGTCAACTTATGGTAACAGTTGCTGTTGTGAAAAAAAATGGCGTCTAAAAAATATTAAAGACTTATCCATTCCATCACTTATAAATTGAGATGGTAAGAGCAAGAATAAGTTACTGCAGTTGTTACTTATCTTCTATGGTACGACTTTGGCGATTGATAAAATACCATGTTGCAATTCCAAACACCAGTAAGATGGTGGAGATACCCAATTCTGGAGCTGCAATTGTCTCGGAAAAAAAGACTGACCCGGTTGATATCAGACAGGCTAGGATGAAAATGGAGAGATTTTTCATAACATTCTGATTATTATATCCTTATTGATGTCAATTTAGGGAAAATTAGTTTAATTACCAAGTGGTTAGTTAAAATAATTCTTTAGTAGCCAGTATTTTATGGAAATATGTTAGAAACTGACTGTTAAAATGTCTTTGGAAAGGCCAAACACGATAACCTTTTTATAATTTTCAAGTAAATTTCGAAAGCCGAGGAGTTGTGAAATAAAAAAGCTTCGCAATTTGCGAAGCTTCCTAATTATGATACTGGGATGTGAATATCGAAACTAAATCAAACCATACTTAGGAGAAATTTTACCTGATCATCGCCATAAATAGGAGCATCATGATTCCAAGCACAATTGTAGCGGTGACCAATTTATTTGAATCTTCAATTCTTTTGTGGTTTCTCCCTTGATCCATTGTCTGTGATTTTTAAGTCTTAACAGAAAGTCGTACTAAATGTTTTTCTTTCATTAAATTATTTCCGTTGAAATCAGCTGAGCAATTGATTAATCCAGCTTTGCCTTAACAATACCACAGGTTAACATGTTTTTTGGATAAAGAGGGTTTTCTATTTTCTCCTGATCACTAATCCATGTTTCTCCTGTCATTGTACACATCTGCAGAAACAGAGGTGTATTTAATGGTTTTACCTTATCTGCTATTTTCCAAAATTGATCTGACATTTGAATAAAGGCTTTTCGCTGTTTAGTAATATTTCGCGTAGCTGATATTTCGGTAGCTAGCTTTTTAATCTCTGCTCTGGTGGTTGTGGCCTCATTCATTTCTGCCAGTGTTAACTTTTTGAACTTGAATTTCGCCAAAACATTTGCGAACTGTTCTGCAGATTTTGATACCGAAAGGGAGTCTGATAAGATTAATGCTTGCTTAATATGAAGATAGCTTTCAATTACATTCTTTTTACTGAGTTCACGTTGGGCTGCCAATTCAGGTGTGGCTACTTCTTTATTTGAATCTCGTTGCGCAAAGGCTCCCGAATGAATGCTTGCTATAATTAACAGCGTAGCAAATGTTTTGATCATATCTTATTGTTTTTATTGATTATTTTATTGATTTCTGCAAGCATGTCTTCCAGATGTGTTTTAGTTATCCCTGTACTTAAAGGAATCAGTTGGCTCACCTTTGCTTTAATATTCTGGATGTGTGCCAAAGCTTCTAGCTTTACATCACTCCGCTGGAACAATGACATCGCTTTACCATCCTCCACATCTTTTGGGTTAATTAATCTTGCCAGTTTTTCCAAGTAAGCCCTTTGCAGATTTCTCAAGTACGCATCTTTTATTGCGTCTCCAGTATTCATGTGCCAGGCGGTTGCACCGAGATCATTTAGGAATTCTGCAACTGGATAAGGCTTTTGGCTGTTTAAAGCTTTTTGTCCCAGATTATACAAAATGCCTGGACTCAACAATGTGTTTAGAACCTGATTTTGCTGTTCTGAAATATCATCCATAGGTTTGGTTTCCAATCGATCTGTAATGTTCTTTGGATATAACCACAGGGGAGGGTTAAACAATTGACGATCTAAATATCCAACAGCCCGTTTCACTTTTTCTGCAGGCACTTCAGTAACCACTAAACCCACTTCATCGGCACTTCTCGCTGTGATGTAGCTGTTTCCAATATTCTTCATAACATGATACAGGTATTTGGTATATTGTACTTTTAGTGCCTTGTGCATTTCTTTCAGGTTATCATACATATCACCAGATTCGAAAGTCCAGGCAACTAAATTTGGCGCAATCCGCTGAAGATTTTTTATTCCATAATCACTGGCGGCAATGGCATCATCACCTAAATCTTCTGTCTGGCTTCGTGGATCCTGATCTTTTCCTTCTCCGCCAAACCATAGTCGTGGATTGGCTTTTAACCGCTCAAGTACCAGTTTCTTTAAAACAGTTTGCTCTTCAAATTCATTTTTAACATTGAAAATGTTTTTATAGCCCCATTCAATGGCCCATTTATCATAGGCGCCAATTCGTGGGTAGATTCCGGCAGGCGAAATATGATCTTCAGGTTGAGCTACATAATTAAAACGTGCATAATCCATAATTGAAATGGTGTGGCCATTCGCTTCTACCCATTTCTTATCGCGAAGTTTTTCCACCGGTGTCTGACTGCTCGCACCCATATTGTGTTTTAAACCAATAGTATGACCGATTTCATGCGAAGAAACAAATCGAATTAACTCTCCCATTAAATCATCGTCCAGATTCATTTTTCTAGCGCGCGGATCAACTGCGCCAGCTTGTATCATATACCAGTTTTGAACCAGCTTCATCACGTTGTGGTACCATCCTACATGGCTTTCTATAATTTCACCACTTCTGGGATCACTGATTCTTGGTCCATAAGCATTTGGCGTTTCTGAAGCATAATAACGGATTACAGAGTAGCGCGCATCTTCCAGGCTCATGGTTGTATCAGCTACAGGCCATTCTTTTCCCACGATTGCATTTTTGAAACCTGCCTGTTCAAAAGCCTTCTGCCAGTCGTTAATTCCCTGAATCAGATATGGCCGCCATTTCTTTGGTGTAGCAGGATCGATATAGTAAATGATTTGTTTCTTTGGTTCTACCAGTTCACCTCTTTTGTATTTCGCCAAATCGCTGTCTTTTGGCTCTAATCGATACCGTTGAATAAAATACTGTGCTTGTGCGCGTTGTGAATTTTCGTCGAACAGAATATACTTGTTATTAAAAAATCCAACCCGTTCATCTGCAAGTCTTTTCTGCATTGGCACTTTAGGTAATAAAACCATCGAGGTGTTTAGGCGCAACGTAACATTACCTGTTCCTGCCGCAGCAGATATTCCGGGACCGGATACGCCATAAGTCTTGGTGGTTTTAATCTCCAGGTTGATTGGATAAGCATTGATGGT
The DNA here is from genome assembly GCA_037032985.1 of Bacteroidota bacterium. Taxonomy (GTDB): domain Bacteria; phylum Bacteroidota; class Bacteroidia; order Sphingobacteriales; family Sphingobacteriaceae; genus Pedobacter. Next base: position 68,579 of record JAZBLB010000017.1, on the reverse strand, counting down.
TTCAATGAATGAGCGATCTTCAGCCAGACTTCCAAATTTTTTGTCAGTTTTAACTGCGGGAGGGATGGACACCACCGGACTTTCTTTTTTGAACAGGTCAGTAACGTCTATTACCGCACTACCGGTTTCAGGGTTTTTGGCTTTAACATCAAAAGCAGCAACAATTGGATTTTCCTGCGAAGTTGACAAAGCTTTGTAGATAGAAGAAGTTTCATCCATGGCGGCCTGTTTGTAAATAGCGACCCGCAAAAACAGCTTGTTGCCAAAGCCTTTCTCGAAATATACCGTTTGCTCGTTCACTTCTTCGCCTCCAAAATTCCCTAGTCCTTGTGGCGTACTCACGTAACGGGTTACCGTTAAAACATATCGGTTTAACAAGCTATCGGGTATTTCGAAGTACCACTTATTATCGTTATAAAGCACCTTAAACAAGCCATTTTTGGAAATCGCTTGTTTGGTGGCAATCTTATCATAACTTCCTATTGTAGATTTGACTTGTGTGGAGTCTTTCTTTTCTTGAGCAAAAACATTGAGGGAGAGCGCGCATAAGATGGTCATTAAGAATGGTTTCATTTGTGTATTTATGTCTATCTGTAATTGATTACCTCATCGGTATTAAGTGTTAAAGCGGGGTTTTTCTTCATTACATCTTGCGCGAAGGGAATGATGTATAACCTTGAGTTTGGTTTTAAGGTATAGGTTTGCTGAGGCACGGTTTTGTTGACAATCGGGAATTTCCTGATAACAGTCTTTGCGTAATCAGCTTCCGTGTTGAAGCGCTTTAAATCGAAGAAGCGGTTGAAGCCGAAAAGCAATTCTTTTCTACGTTCTGTAATTACCAGGTCCATTGTTTCTTTCACAGTTGCAGGCACAGATAAATTAACAATCCCTGAGGTGATGCGTTTTACGCGAAGTTTATTAAGCGTGGCAATGGCGTCTGTTAACTTATTTTCTCTTGCATAAGCTTCTGCCAGAATTAAATAGGTTTCTGGCGTTTTCATTCCAACAGTAGGATAGAAGAAGCGGGTATAGACAACAGAATGATAGGCTGTTCCTGAGCCGATATCTAGAAACGAAGCGTTTGAACTATTAAAGAATAAATTGAAACGAGCGTCATTGGTTCCGAATAAACTTCTCAATTCGGGGCTAACAATATACTGGTATCCGAAACTCATTTCGTTGTAGCCCGTCATGTATTGATAGCTCAATACTTCCGGGTTATTTGCGGCTGGTACAGATAAGGCTGTTGGCCCACCTTGTTTGGTGTATTCTACCATGTCAAAAAGTTTATCATTATAAGACAGTGATTTTAATGCAGCTTCACGAGCCTGAGCATATTCTCTCTTAAATAAATGAACCTTTGCTTTAAAGGCCCAGGCATAAGCCAGTCCGGGATGGTAAACGTCTACTGGTTGCACCTGAAGGTGCGGAATGGCTTCATCTATATCCCGCTGGATTAAATCATAAGCATCCTTTACTGTTGATTTTACAGGAACCGCTTCCAGGTCATATTTCTCCATTAAACAAATCCCACCATCAGTTGCAGCCGTTGCCGGATCGTATGATTTTGCGTAAGTATTAACCAGTAAAAAATGATCGTATGCCCGAAATATTTTGGCCTCGGCTTTAGCCAATTCCTTCAGATTTGCATCGCCTTTGCTATTGTCAACCAAAGAAATAATAATGTTCCACTGGTTAATGTACTTGTAAGCCTGGTTATAAAATGATGATGAGGTTAATCTATCCGTACGGCTTTCCGTTTCATCGAAGGTAAAATTGATGATGTCGATATTTTTATTGATTCCAATTACGTTGGATTCTTTCATCCACATATCATCTACCAGGTATTGGAAATTATTAATTGGATAGCCGCGGTTGGGTAATGCAACCAGGTTATAGAAATCTTGGGTAGTTTCTACAAGGAGTGAACCAGTTGGCGTAAGATCAGTGTATTTCTTACAAGACAAAGAAAAAATAACTGACAGAATAACTATGTATTTTAATGATTTTTTCATTGGGGTTGGTTAAAAGTTAGCGTTTAGACCAAAAATAAACGACTTAGGTATGCTATATGATCTTGTTCCGCTATTGTATGAGTAGGCTTCAGGATCTATATCATCACCTGCTGCACTCCAATACCAGAGGTTGTTAATTTGTGCAGTTAACTTAACGGAACTTAAGCTTAGTTTTTTAGCAATACTGGTTGCGAGATTATAAGAAAGAGATACATTTCTAAGCTTAATATAACTTGCATCTAAAATCTGTTGATCAGAATATTTATATAAGTTTGATAATGTAGTTGCTACAGGAACTCTGTTAGTTAGATTTTGAGGGTAATCAATTAATAGTCTTGGTAAGTCAGACGTTCCAGCAGCGTTCCATCTCCGGCTAATGTCTTCATCTGTTACGGTTGTTGAGACAAAATCAGTCACATCTTTCCTAAGTTTATTGCCACCAGAATAAATAAACAAAGCGCCCAGTTCAAAATCTTTGAACCTCACCCTTTGTGAAATGGAACCCGTGTATTTCGGATCAAGCTGTCCTAGATTAACGAGTGCATTCGGACTGGTTATTTCCTTCACTGAACTTGGATTTCCATTAGCGTCAAAAACTACATTAGATTGTCCATTCTGATCTAAGAAATATGGATAACCATTTACCATCCCCCCATATTTATAAGCATATAGCGTATTATAAGAAGTGTTTGAATAGAAATGGTTTAGTGGTGCCGAAATATAGCTGTACGCGGTACTTACTGCATTATTTACTTCTTTTACTTTGTTTTTATTGTATGCGTAAATTAATGTGGTATTGAAACTCCAGTCGTCTGTTTTATACCAATTTCCATTTATTGTTATTTCAACACCACGGTTTTGTAAAGCGCCATTGTTAAGTACTCGGCTTAATGCTCCAACAGTAGGATCTAAATTTGTAGTAACTAATAAATCTGTACTGTTTTTATTATAAAGGTCTATGCTGCCAGATAACCTGTTATTCAAAAATGAATAATCTATACCAAAATTTGTTGTGGCACTTTTTTCCCATCTGAGTTTTGGGTTAGGCAATTCAGAAATATTGGTATATACCAAAGAAGGATAAAGAACATCATTACGCCGCGTAGCCCTTAAATAAGGTGATGAATTTTGATCAACATTGCCATTGATGCCGTAAGTAGCCCTTACTTTTATAAGGTTGATCCAGTCAATAGAATTTAAAAATTCTTCTTTACTTGCATTCCAACCCAAACCAGCTGACCATAGTGGTCTGTTTTTATACTTTGGGTCAACACCAAATAAATCTGCCTGATCTACACGCACACTGCCGCTTAAGTTGTATTTACCTAAATAGGTGTAGTATGCATTGGCAAACATAGACGCATACCGGTGTTTTACCTGGACTTGATTACGATTCACGAGACCTAAAGTTTTATTACCCCCAAAGTAGCTTGCAATGCCTGTCGTATTCAACGAAGCATTATCGAGATTTATAGAACTTAATAATACCGGGTCATAACCATATCGTAAAGATTCTAATCCGCGTGGGATGTTTGTTTCCCTAAATTCTACACCTGCCATGGCAGAAATATAGTGCTCATCCTGTCCCTTACCAAACCCTTTATTATAACTTAACTGATTTCTGAAAGTATAATTATTGGTAGATTGGTCTAGCTGATTAAACCGGCCTCCGGCAGGTAAATTATGCACATACCTCGCGGTTGTTGTATTATAACCAGTGAACATATTATAGGCATATCGCATTTTATAGCTGTCGGCCCCATAATAGGTCTCCCTACTGTTGTTTGTATTCTCGAACTGAAATTGCGAATTTAAAGTTAGGCTTTCGTAAAGTTTCGCCTGCAGATTAGCGTAACTTCTTATCTTAAACGATTTGAGTTTGGTTATGCCTTCGTCTAAGGCATCAAGGATGTTGAAACCAAAAGATCTAAATTCAGGATTCGACTTTACCTTTGCCAGTGCTGATGCATTCATATAGCCATCAGAAACAAATCCATCTAAAACATTTACATAATCTGTAATTATCCGGTTCCCGTTCTCGTCTAAAATCCGGGCATAACTTTCCTGAATGTTTATATTGTCATACGATGCATCTGTAGTTTCTCTTCTGTCATAAGTGCCATTTAAGCCAAATGTTGCGGTCAACCACTTTTGAACATTGTAAGATGATTTGAAATTGAGGTTTATGGTTTGATTTTTATTGTTGATGATTCTTTCCTGACCTTCGTCATAATTGAGCGATAAGAAAGTGTTACTTTTTGATGATGCATTGCTCAAAGAAAGGTTATAACGTTTCCTAACCTCATTTTGCCAAACATTATCTACATATTCTTGCATGTAATTATTTTTTCTCCATTGATCTAATGTGTTGTTAACCTGATCATTGCTAACAGTTCCATTCGCCTGAGTACGGTAAAGCTGATATAACGGTGAATAATATTTTATCGTCCCGTTATTAATATCTCCATATGCAGCAAACATACTTTCTGTAGTGGCATATCTTGATCTTTCTGAGTTATATACTGCCGTTTCAAAATCAAGCAAATCACTGGTAGATGCATAATGCATTTTACTCAAATCCGGCTTTTCAGTGATGAATAGATCCGCATTGAAAGTTAATTTAGTTGTGTTAAGTTTTCCTTGTTTAGTGGTAATTACAATTACTCCATTAGCAGATCTGGAGCCATAAATTGATGAAGCCGCAGCATCTCTTAAAACCGTAACTGATTCAACATCATATGGATTTACCTCATCTAAAGTATATTCAGTAGGTAAACCATCAATTACTATCAATGGACTAACCCCTACATTAACGAGGGAAAAAGTTCCTATTCCTCGAAGTATGGGTTTATCAGGAGCAAAACCTGTTGGACTTTTCTGATAGCTTAAGCCTGCCACTCTGCCTTCCAAAGCGCTTAACAAACCTGTGTTAACTTGTTCTTCGAGTACTTTTAGGCCAACTTTTGTAGATGCAGACGGATCGTAAAGTTTCTTTTGCGCATTAAAGCCATTTACAATTACTTCTTCCAATAAATTTGCATTCTGACTTAAAACAATACTGATTTTACTACCAGAAGCATTGGTGCCGATGGTGTACTCTCTTTCCTTATAACCAACATAATTAAAGAGCAAAGTTTTCTCTGATGGATTTAGATCAATGCTAAACCTTCCGTTAACATCTGTTAGAATAGCGAAGTTAGATCCTTTTACGTGTACATTTACACCAGGTATTGTTCCACCGAGGCTATCAATTACCTGTCCGCTGATATTGACCTTTGGCCCTGCGATGGCTTGCTTAAAAATCGGTTTAAGAATAATGGTTTTGTTATTAATTTCGTAGCTAAAATTCTGCCCTTTGAATATCGAATCGAAAACTTCGGTTGCAGTAGCGGCTACTATTGTGATGGTTACAGGCTTAGCATCTTTAAGGTAACTGGCATCGAAGATAAATTCATAGCCTGTCTTCTTAGTAACCTCAGCAATTACCGTTTGTAGTGGCGTGTTTTTAAAGGTAAAAGAATAGGTGGTGGCTTGCGCTTGTGCCTTTTGGTTAATGGCTAAGCAGGAAAGGAACAGTAATAATAAGGTTGTAGCACGTTTGGTTAATCTTTGCCTGTGCCTGGCCAGATAAGTAAAAATTGTCATTGATAAAGTCTAGTTGGTTTGATTCAATAAGTTGTAGGTAGTGCTTCAGGTTTATTATTTTTAGTTCACCAAAATGATCCTCCTTTCCTCAACTTTAAATTTTAGGTTAGTAGTTATCGAGATCATTCTCAACACCTCGTTCAAACTGGCATCCATGCTTACTTTAGCATACAAGCGGCGATCTGGTAAATTATTATACGCTACACCAACATTATACCAGCGACTAATTTTATGCATCACTGTTGCTAAATCTTCATTCTTGAACACGAATTTCCCATCTTTCCAGGCCATAGCATCTTCAGCATCAATTTCCTGCAGACTGGCTTTTCCGTGTTCAACAGATAGCTGTTCGCCTGGTTTCAAAATTACGCGTTCCGTTGATTTTAAATCTTTGAAAGCGATTTTACCTTCCAATAGGGTAGTACTCCAGAATTGATCATCATCATAACTGCTAATATTGAACTTGGTACCCAATACCTCCACCACCTTTGTTCCGGCCACTACAATGAAAGGTTTTGCGGCATCTTTGGTAACTTCAAAATATCCTTCGCCTGTCAGTTTCACCCTTCTTTCTGCGCCCTTAAAACCAATTGGGAATTCGAGACTGGAACCGGAGTTCAAGATCACCAAACTGCCGTCGGATAAAGTAATTTTGTACCTTCCACCCAATGGCGTGACGATTTTATTAAGTGTACTGGCTGTCTTATCTTCTCCCGGAATCGATTGGTATATTATTCTGCCGTCAGTTGCTTTTGTAATGGTTACGCAACATTGGGCAGATAAGGCATTATCTTTTGTGAGATCGAAATGCTCACCTTTCCCATCAATTAATGTCGCAAAGCTTCCACCCGGGCGAATCTCATTTTTTTCTACAAAATACCATTTGGCAAAAATACCAATTGAAATCACTAAGATAATACTCGCTGCGATTCGGAAGATAGTTGCGCGCTTCACTTTAAAAAATCCCGGAGCAACTTTGGGTTTTTCAATTAGACTAGTCTGTTCAATCTTGCTCATGATGGTCACAGCGGTGTTCGCCAAATGCGCAGCTCTCGCTTCATCTATTTCATCTTCTTTAATTTCATCAAGTGCGTTTTCAATAAGATTCTTTAATTCTTCCTCATCAATACTTCCGAAGTCATTTAATAATTGCTCCAGTTCAGCTGAAGTTGATTGATTATTCACAAATCGTTGATATAATTGATGTGTTTGGCTGTATTTTTTCATAAACTATTTCCTGTTATACGCGGGAAGCCTGAAAAAACACTACTCTTAAATGAAAATAATTTAAAATAATTTTTGTTCTGCTATCTTTTGAAATAAATAGCCAGGCAAAAGAGCAGAAACTCTTTGGAATTGTAGAATACGTAATCTTTAATGCTCTTCATGGCCTTTACCATTTGTCCGCTGACTGTAGAAACGCTAATATTTAAGGATTCTGCAACATCGGCATAACTCTTACCTTCCAGTTTGCATCGTTTAAAGATGATTTGACGCTGTGCAGGCAGCTGAAGAATGGCTTCGTTCAATATTTGATAACGTTCTTTTTCGAAGAGGTATTCGTCTGTGTGTTCGTAGAGGTCTGCAAATGTTATGGTTAATTGAGTACGTAATTTCTCATCCTGACTGAGTTTTCGATAATAATCGAAGACTGAATTCTGTGCGATTTTATAAATCCACCCTTTAAAGGAATAGTCTTGATTGATGTGTGCTTTCCGCTCCCAAACTTTGATGAAAATTTCCTGAAGCAGATCATCAGAAATAGTTTCATCCTTGGTCATCCTTAATAGTTTTGAAAAAATGCCATTGCTGTAATGTTCGTAAATCACCTTGAAAGCGTGTTTATTTCCATTTTTCAATTGGAATACCCACTCATTTTCTTTCTCAAGGTCTTTATTGAGCATTATACACTATTAGTTTCGGATGGCTAATCTGTTTGGCGAGGAGTTAAAGTATACAAATCTATATTATTTTAGACAAGTTGGATGCCTTAGCCATTAATATCTGAGGATTAGCCACAAAAAGTTTCTACCGAAAGGCTGATGGAAACAATCTTCGAATGCCAAAATACGCTTAAGGTTGTTTCAGGTAGTCTTTGATCACCGCATGAATTTCTTCGCCTACCAAATCAACATCGTACTTCATTAACTTATGTTGTGCTGAATTGTATTTTTCAATAAAGGTGGCTTCCCTTGAATTAAACTTCAGGTAGCCCTGCTCAAAGAAACGTTCTTCGATATCCGCAGAAGAATCCATCGATCTAAACCATAATTTTATTAATGACTGAGATTGCTTCTCCAAATAAAGCCAGTGGAAAATTTCAGCCAAATCTGCACCCTCAGGCATATCATTTCGCTTCAGTTCCAGGATAACTAATCCTTCGCCTTCAAAAAAAAATAAGATTTGGTATTGTGACAACATTGCTGCAAAAATAGTTTCCTCATTTATATTATCAGACATTAGTTTTTAACATTCTTGTTAAACTATCCAGGTGGTGAAGTTAGGATTTGAAAATCAGGACATTATATTTTATAATCGTTAGCTGTTAATCCTTTTTATAACACGGAAACCATCATCACCTCAAAGTTTAACCTTTTTAGTGATAAATATTGGGGTGGGTTTTCGTATTGATAAAGGGCATTTTACCACCTACTATCTACATACTCATGCATCAGCCAACCACGATCAGGTGATCAGACTGTGATATGCGCTTGTGCAGTTTTTAAAACAAAAAAGTGCCTTGTAGTCAATTTATTACACTTTTTGCGGTAAATTCACGTACATATACTCAAGCGCTAATTCTTGATTATATATAGATTTGAGCTTTTAAGTTATGCGCCTATCTAAACAATTATTGCTCATAGATGATGATGAGAGCATCCGGGAGATGATTTCATTTGTATTTGATCATCAGGATTACCAAATCAAGGCGGTTGCAGATGCGAAAAACATCAACAAGTTGCTTGAGGAATTTGAGCCTGACCTGGTGATGGTGGGTACTAAAGACGCAGGTGAGATTTGTCAGGATTTGAAGCTTTTGTCAACCATCGAACAGGTACCCCTGATTTTGCTCTCGTCTGCAGTTATCCATGAGGATGTACCCGATTGCGGACAGGATCTGCTGATTGCAAAACCATTTGATATTTTCTATTTAAAGCGTATGGTGGAGATTTTAATTCACAGAGGTATAGAAGCTTCAAACCAGCCATCGTAAACATTTTTAGAAACCCTTTGTTTGAATTATAACTGTTGGCCCAGGATGAGTTAAACAGCATATCAATCAAAAAATAAGGCAATGCAACAGGATCTTTTTTATCAACTTGGAGAACAATCAACTGATGGCTATTTTGTTTACGATGTAGCAGAATGTACTTTTTTGTATTTCAATAAAGCATTAGTAGACATTTGGCAGGTAAGGCCTGAAGACATTAGGCTCTCGCCAACTATTTTATTTGATTTGGTGCATCCAGATGATCAGGATCTCGTGGGGTATTGTTTTCAAGAGCTTTCATCTGATCAGGTTTTTAAGAAATATGAATTTCGATTGTTGTTGGATGGAGAAAATGAGCGATGCCTGAAAGCAAGCATTGGCCCTGTAAAAGAAGGTAGAAAAGATTTGTTATGCGGGGTTGTAGAAGACATTACGGTGGATAGACGTAACAAAACTCATATTGAACAAATCAACAATCGTAAGAATATTGCGCTCGAAGTGCTTTCGCATGATCTGAAAGAACCATTCGGCATGATGAAATTGGCCGCATCGTCAATGGCAAATGGTCTCGAAGAAAAAAGTGAAGAATATCTATCCGAAGGGTTGTCATTCATTATGGAGATGTGCGAAAGGAATATGAAGATGGTGAGGAGCTTAATCAATAAGGAATTCCTAAAATCATCAGAAGTGGCCATTAAAAAAGAACGAGTAGATTTGGTATGGGAATTACGCGACCTGATTCGTTTTTACAGAAGATCGCGCCTGAAAGAAGAGAAACAATTTTCTTTTAACTGTAAGTCTGACAGAATATACATGCAACTGGACAGCATGAAGTTTCTACAGGTGTTGAATAACCTGATTTCTAACGCCATTAAGTTTACCGGAGAACAGGGAAAGATTACCCTTTCTGCACAGGAAATGGAAAAAACAGTACTCATATCCGTAGCTGATAATGGAAGTGGAATTCCAGCTTCGATGCGTTCTTCACTTTTCGACAGGGGAGAACAGGGTCTTAAACGGGGGTTGATAGGAGAGGAATCGCATGGGCTCGGGATGGGCATCATCAAAGCAATTGTTGATTTACATGGCGGGCAAATTTGGTTCGAAAGCGAATTAAACAAGGGAACGGTATTTTATATCATGCTCCCAAAATAACATTTAGGTAAATGTTATTGGGTCTGGAGATAGACCAGACCAATTTAACCAAAGTTTATGATTAAGATATTATTAGTAGAAGACCATCAAATTGTACGCAGATCGTTACAGGCATTATTAAAACAACATGCCGATTTAGAGGTTGTGGCAGCAGTAGATGGCGCACATGCACTTTTAGAACTTTTAAGAATTGGAACAAAGGCCGACATCGTTTTGACTGATGTGGCTATGCCAGAGATGGATGGCATTCAGATGATCTCTGAAATCCGATTAATAAATCCCAACATGAATGTGGTGATGCTCTCCATACTGGAGGATGAAAAATACGCAGCAAAATCTTTTGTATCCGGCGCCAGGGCATATCTTTCTAAAGACGTAGACGAAGCGGAACTTTTATTTGCTTTGCGCCAGGTGGTAAATGGCAAACGCTATTTGTCTTCAGAACTTAGCATTGGCGTGCTGGAACGTTTTAACCATCAGTTAACCAATATGCCTGAGAAAGGCGTAGCCCGGTTGGCCCTTTCTGAGCGGGAGCAGTTGGTACTGGCATTAATTGCAAATGGAATGACGAATCAGGAAATTGCAGAGCAGGTTTTTCTCAGTAGAAGAACCGTGGAAGGGATCAGACAAGCATTGATTGACAGAACAGGCGCCAAAAATTCTGCAGCTTTGATCCGTTATGCCGTATTGAATGGTTACGTGAGTTAACCGCATGATTTGAATTCCTCAACAAATTCATCTAATTGAAAAACTTTTTCTATAATTCATTTTAAAACCAGAGCTGACCATCGACTCTGGTTTTTACTTTTATAAAATAGCGCTAATCCGAATTTAGCATTCATGACTCCCGCTTTTGCAGTATAAATTTGTCAGCTCTTCTTTCTGATGAAGATGATCGTAACCAAAGCGTCAGGACCATATTGGTCTTCGTCAGATCCTTCCAGGGATATTTAATCACGAAAATCAAACTTTAAGTTGATCTATTGGTTTCTTGATTATGGAATTTACACGTGAGCTTAAAGAAGTTTATCCTACCGAAATTATTGAGGTGCGCGGTAACGCAGATGCTTTAGCTATTACTCTTGTTAAGGAAACCAACTCTAAAAGCTTTATTGCCAAGCTCAAAACGCGATTCAAAAATCTAAATGCACCAAAGGTAATTTTTATTCGCTGCGAGGATGCCGACGCTATAGAAAAAATAGTACTGGTTTAGCGCTCAAACTTTAACTTTTAATTCCTCAGTTTGATTAATGTATTATAAAAATTGCTCATGAGCCTGCCTAAAAACAATACTCTTTTCGATACCATAAAATCTACTATTCTTTATATTACTGGACTCACCCTGTTATTGTTCTTTACCTTTAAAATTATATCTATTGTATTACTGGTGATCTTTGCCTTAGTGTTAGGGATTATCATTAGCGCGCCAGTGAGTAAGTTGGAAAAAAAAGGAATGAAAAGGTGGCTTGCCAGCCTGATGATGTTCGTCATTATTTTTGGTGTAAGCATCGGATTGGGTTGGCTCATTATACCGCACATCACAGATCAGCTGGATGTATTAATCAGCGACTTGCCTAGCTATTATACTTCTGCTTCTAATCATATCTCGTCTATTTTAAAGAACTATCCTGAGTTCAACCGCGAAATTCAAGATAGCGGCATTTCAATCGGATCTGCTATCCCTTCCGTTGGAAAGACAATCGTCGGGCTAGGCAGTTTTTCTTTTGGATTAATTGGAGGGATATTTTTATTTATTGTATTTGTCTGTCTCATTGTTTTTTACGTAAGTCATCCTAAGCCGATTGTTGAGTTATATCTTTCGCTTTTTCAACCAAGAAAAAGAGATAGCGCTAAGCTTGCCTTGCAGCACACTACCATCATGTTGGTAGGTTGGATGAAATCAAATTTAATCGGTGGTGCCATCCAGTCAGTTCTGGTTTACGCTTTTTTAACCATCGTAAATGTTCCCGGGGCTTTGGTTTGGGCGGCGCTGGCTTTCTTTTCAGAATTGATTCCAAAGCTTGGTTTTTACATTATGGCGATTCCACCTACTTTGGTAGCACTTTCAATTAGTCCGTTAACCGCATTATGGTGTTTGTTATTTTTCTTGTTGTTGAATGAAATGGTATCAGATTTTTTAATGCCAAAGCTCCGTTCTTCCACTATGAATATCCATCCCGTATCATCATTGGTGATGTTATTGGCTATGGGCGCTGCGTTCGGTTTAACAGGAGCATTGTTAGCTACGCCTATGGCAGCCATTGTAAAGGCATATTACGAAGAATTCTATTTAAAAAATCTTCCTGAAGATGATGAAATGGATAACAGGATTGATGAAATCATATATACACGATAGGTTAAATTATATCACTTAATAAAATAAACATGGAGCGTTTCAAAAATAAAATTGCATTAGTTACCGGAAGCAGTCAGGGCATAGGTGAAGCTTGTGCTTTGCGTTTAGCTAAAGAAGGGGCTGACATTATCCTGAACGGAAGAAAGTTTGATGAACGTGGGGAAGAATTAATTAGCGAGATCAAAGCAATGGGAAGAAGATCCGAATTTTTAGCGGCTGACGTGAGTAAAACGAAAGAGGTTATAAAACTCGTTAATGATGCTATTGAGGTATTCGGCTCGCTAGATGTTTTAGTTAACAATGCCGGCTTAGAAACCAAAGCTGACTTTTGGGAGGTTACCGAAGAAGATTATGACATGGTAATGGATACGAACCTTAAGGGGGTGTTTTTTGGTATGCAGACTTTTGTTAATTACTGCAGAAAGGCCAAAAAGAAAGGTACAATTGTGAATATGAGTTCGGTGCACGAAGAAATTGTTTTCCCTCATTTTGCTGCCTATTGCGCAAGTAAAGGCGGTTTGAAAATGTTAAGCCGCAATTTGGCCAGCGAACTGGCACCATTTGGAATCCGGGTAAACAATGTGGCTCCGGGTGCAATTTCAACTCCGATTAATCAAGACTTATTAGCGGATAAAAAACAGCTTGAAAAAGTAATCGGTAACATTCCCTTAAAAAGGATGGGAACAGTAGAAGACGTAGCTGCAGTGGTTGCTTTTCTGGCTTCAGATGAAGCTGCCTACGTAACAGGATCAACCTATTACGTAGACGGCGGGCTAACTTATCATTACGAAGAACAATAGTTGATTTGATATCAACTCTTTCCGTTCTTTCGGCTAATTTGTTTGTTCAGTTCTACGGCTGCACTGATGAGCGCTAAATGTGTAAATGCCTGCGGGAAATTGCCAAGTAGTTCACCTTTTTTACCAAGTTCTTCACTAAATAAGAGGAGGTGATTGGAGTAACCAATCATCTTCTCAAAATATTCTACTGCTTTGTCTAGCTCCCCGCTTTTAGCCAGCGCTTCGATAAACCAGAAAGAACACATATTAAATGTTCCTTCTTCTCCTTCCAAACCATCGATATTTTTAAAGCCGTTTTTATAGCGGTAAACCAATACATCCAACAGCAACTCATCATCGATCACTTTCATGGTAGATAACCACCTAGGCTCTAGAGGAGAAATAAAATGTGTTAAAGGCATCAGCAGTACGCTGGCATCTACATGTTCTGCTCCTTTGTATTGTACCCAGGCACCCAGTTTTTCATTCCAGAAATTGTGATAAATGTCGTTGTAAATTTCGCTTCTAACCTGGTGCCATTCTGCTTCAGGATAGGGAAACGACCGGTCTTGGGCTATCTTTATCGCCCTGTCCATGGCAACCCAACACATCAGCCTTGTATGTAGAAATTCTTTTTTTGCACTTCTGATTTCCCAGATACCATGATCAGGTTTTTTCCAGTTCTTTATTACCTGCGCAATTTGCTTCTCAATTAAGGTCCAGAATTCGTAAGTAATTGGCTTATATGATTTATTGTAAATGTAGATCGTATCAATCAGTTCGCCATAAATATCGATTTGGATCTGGTGCGCTGCACCGTTACCAATTCTCACCGGCTTAGATTTTCGGTAACCCTCAAATTGTTTCAGTTCCGTTTCTTCTATATTTGGGTTTCCATCAATCTGGTAAATTAACTGGAGGTCTATTTTCTGGCATAAGCCAAAAATCCAGTCAATGAAAGCAGTTGCCTCATCATAATAACCAAGCGTTAAAAACGCATACATTGTAAATGCTGCATCCCGAATCCAGGTAAATCTATAGTCCCAGTTTCGATCGCCTCCAATGGCCTCTGGTAATCCGAAAGTCGGAGCAGCTACTACTGATCCAAATTCTACTGAGGTTAACAATTTGAGTGTAATGGCAGAACGCCTGATCAGCTCACCATGTCGGCCACTATAATTTGTTTTATTGGTCCATTTAATCCAAAAATCTTTAGTGGTTTGGTATGCCTCGTTAATATAATAGGATAGTGGCTGGCCTTCTTCTTCAGGTTTCAAGAATTCTAAAACGATCGTCGCAGTCTCGGCTTCCTTCAGGGTAAATTCGGCATAACCATTTTGCTTCCGAACGATAAGCGGCACATCTGCTGAAACCTTAATTTTTATGTCTTCTTTCGCACAGTGGAACGTTAAAACATCATTTTCTTCACTTACTTCATAATCGCTTTCAGAATAGCCAAATCGGGGCACGCAACTAAACTTATAATTGATACTGCCTCTGATGGTTTTTATTTTTCTAACAATTGCACTCGGCAAAGATATATGATTTTCTGAAACGGGCATAAAATCGGTAAGCTCACCAATCCCGGAATCTGAAAAGAAACGGGTGAGTAGAATGGCTGTTTCCGGAAAATAAAGCTGCTTGGTTGTTAAGTCTTCCAGTTCTGGCTCAATGGCACAAAATCCTCCTTTTTGTCTGTCCAGCATCGTAGCGAATATGGATGGAGAATCGAATTTTGGTGCACACATAAAATCGATTGAACCATTTAAGGAGACCAACGCACAGGTTTTCAGATTACCGATGATACCGTAGTTTTCAATGGGTTGAAATGGTCTTTTGATGTGATTCATATTGTGCCGGTAATTAAGGATAGATAAATTTCTGATTAAGAAAGAAACTTAGCCTGCTTTTTGTTTTACTCACGAAAGTAAAAACTTACATCAGCGGTCAAAAAAAAATCCCGACTGTTGTCAGTCGGGATTCGTATTCTGTTGAAACGGTTTAAATTAAAAACCCGCCGCCCAGTAAATCATTGCCTTCGTAAAATACAGCAGACTGGCCGGGCGCAATTGCGGAAACGTTATGATCAAAAACCACCCGCATATTATCTTTCTCCTGAACAATCGTACTTAACATTCCTGCATCTTTATAGCGAATTTTAGTAATCACATCATTCATCGGTGCTTCGATGCTGGCATATTTAATCAGGTTGATGTTTCGAACCATCGCTTCGTTCCGCTCCAGTTCATCCGCCTTCCCTAAAACCACCGTATTGCTTTCTGGTAATATTTGAGTAACAAACATCGGCTCGCCAAAGGCGATACCTAAACCTTTACGTTGACCGATGGTATAAAATGGATAACCTTTATGCTGACCAACAACCATTCCGTTACTGAGTATAAAATTTCCACCAGCCACGCGATCTTCCAAATCTTCTACTTTATGCTTCAAGAATGAACGATAATCGTTATCAGGAACAAAACAAATTTCATAGCTTTCAGATTTTTTAGCCAGTTCTTCTTGCCCCATATCCATGGCCATCTGTCTGATATCGGCTTTGGCAAAACTTCCTAATGGAAATTTGGTACGGGAAAGGTTTTCCTGAGAAACACCCCAAAGCACATAAGACTGATCTTTATTTTCATCCTTGCCTTTGGAAATTACATATCTTCCACTGTCTTGCTGACGTATGTTAGCATAATGCCCTGTTGCGATAAACTCGCAATCCAATTTATTGGCCCTTTTTAGTAAAGCCTCCCATTTAATGTGGGTATTGCATAATACGCAGGGGTTTGGTGTTCTTCCTGCAAGGTACTCATCCACAAAGTTGTCGATTACGTAATCACCAAACTCGTCGCGGATGTCTAAAATATAATGAGGAAAACCATAGTTTACCGCAAGGGTGCGGGCATCATTAATGCTATCGAGCGAGCAACAACCAGTTTCTTTACTGCTTCCGCCAGAAGTTGCATAATCCCAGGTCTTCATAGTCAAACCGATTACCTCATAACCCTGTTCATGCAACATCACTGCTGCTACTGAACTATCGACCCCGCCACTCATGGCAACCAGAATTCTACCGTGTTTACTCATCTTTAAATTATAGGCTGCAAAAATAAGATTTATTTACCTCAATTTTTTTAAAGCAAGTCAGTTACTTGTAAAAAGCTGATCGGGCGGGAAGTAAGCGAAGTATATAAATGGCACATGTGTGATATTACTTCTGGATAATCAGTCAAGTAATACGTGCAGGATTAAATAAAACAATGTATTTATCAATTAATAATAACATTTTAATTTAAGTTAAACGTTTTAGTTATATGATTGAGGAGATTACAATTTTATTTTCTACCTTAGAATTTTCGTTGACAACGTTCAATTTAAACAAACTATGATTAAAAAATTTCTCCTGCCTGGTCTGCTGTTCTCTGCTTTTCTAGCATCTGCCCAGCAGAATCTGGTACAATATGTTAAGCCGATTATTGGCACTTCGAAAATGGGGCATACTTATCCGGGTGCTACCGTACCTTTCGGTGCGGTGCAATTAAGTCCTGAAACCGACACCTTATCTTACGAAGTTAATGGAAAGTATAATGGCGATGTATATAAATATTGTGCGGGCTATAAGTATGAAGATAAAACCATAGTAGGGTTCAGCCATACGCATTTTAGTGGAACCGGTCATTCAGACTTAGGTGATTTTTTAATTATGCCTACACAAGGCAAACTCCAGTTAAATCCGGGAACAGCAGATCAGCCAAAAAGTGGCTATCGTTCTGCTTATAGTCATGCCAACGAAACGGCAGAAGCGGGCTATTATAAAGTTAAATTGGATGATGATAATATCACGGCCGAACTTACCGCCACGAGCAGGGTTGGCATGCACCAGTATACATTCCCGAAATCAGATCAATCGCACATCATTTTGGATTTGATGGCTGGAATCTACAATTATGAAGACAAAACCGTGTGGACTTATGTGCGTGTAGTGAATGATACCTTAATTACCGGATATCGCCAAACCAATGGCTGGGCCCGTACCAGAACAGTTTATTTCGCCATGAGCTTTTCGAAACCTTTTAAAAGTTATGGTAGAAAAAGTTACGATGCGAAGCAAGCCTACAGGGGTTTCTGGGGCAAATTTAACCAGGATCAAAACTTCCCTGAAATTGCAGGAAAGAAAATAAAGATGTTCTTTGATTTTGATACCAACGAAGGCGAACAGATTAAGGTTAAATTTGCACTATCGCCGGTTAGTCAGGAAAATGCGCTTCAAAACATGCGTAGTGAAATATCAGGCTGGGACTTTAACCATGTCAAAGCACAGGCACAATCTACCTGGAATAAGGAGCTGAATAAAATTCAGGTAACTACTTCGAACAACAACAAAATCAACTTCTACACGGCATTGTACCATGCTTTCATTAATCCGACTACTTATACGGATGTAAATGGAGAGTATAAAGGTTTAGATCAGAACGTGCATAAGGCAGATGGCTTTACCAATTATACTACTTTTTCGCTTTGGGATACGTACCGGGCTTTGCATCCATTCTTTAATATTATGCAGCCGAGCCGAAGTAATGATATGGTAAAATCTATGCTGGCCCATTATGACCAGAGCAGCTTGCATATGTTACCGATCTGGTCGCATTATGCAAACGATAACTGGTGCATGAGTGGTTACCACAGCGTTTCTGTAATTGCAGATGCGATTATAAAGGGAACATACAGTGGTGATGCCAACAAAGCGCTCGATGCTTGTGTAGTAACAGCGAAGCATCGCGATTATGAAGGGATCGGATTATACATGGATAAGGGATATATACCGGCGGAAAGGAGTGGAGTATCCGTTTCGAATACTTTAGAATATGCTTATGATGACTGGGCGATAGCACAACTGGCAAAAAAGTTAAACCGCAACGACGTGTACGATGAGTTCATCAAGCGTTCGCAAAACTGGAGAAATAACTATGACGCTGCATCAGGATTTATGCGCCCAAGGCTTGCAGATGGAACGTTTAAGAAAGCTTTCGATCCAAAAGACACAGAAGGTCAGGGTTTTATCGAAGGTAATAGCTGGAACTATAGTTTCTTCGTTCCGCATGATCCCGCTTCGCTTATTGAAGTAATGGGCGGCAAAAAGAAGTTTGCTGCCAGATTAGATTCGCTTTTCAGCATGCATTTACCTGATGAATTTTTTGCACATACTGAAGACATTACCCGCGAAGGCATTATTGGTGGCTATGTTCATGGCAACGAACCAGCACACCATGTGGCTTATCTTTATAACTGGACTGATGAAGTTTATAAAGGTCAGGCTCAAATTCGTCACATTTTAAATATGCAGTACAAGCCAACGGCTGATGGATTGGGTGGTAATGATGACTGCGGACAAATGAGTGCTTGGTATATGTTTTCTGCAATGGGATTTTATCCGGTAGCACCAGGCGCTGATGTTTATTCTTTGGGTAGTCCGCTGGTGAATAAAGCAGTGGTTAATCTGGAGAATAACAAAACGTTTACGGTGGAGGCATTAAACCAAAGCGATAAAAATGTTTATGTGCAAAAAGTGATGCTGAATGGGAAGGAGATCACCAACAACAGCATCAAACATAGCGATATTACCAATGGTGGCAAACTCACGTTCTACATGAGTGCGAAACCAAAAAAATAAAACTTCCACTGTCTCGTTTGTGGTAATTACCGTTGGCCTTGCCAGCGGTTTTTTTTTGGCCAAAATAAAAGAAGACCATCGTTAATACTATATGTGAGAAGATATTAAATGATTAAGCAATGAGTTATTACTTTAATACCTAGTAAAAACATACTGAAGCTTTGTGTTCTCTGTGCTTTTCTTCTGCCTGCGCTGTCGTTTAAATTTAGGCTATCCTTATTTTTTCTTGGCGCTTAACCCTTTGCACCTTTGCGGTAAATAAGAAAGACCAGCAAAACCTTATCTACTGCTGTTCTTTGTAATAAATTGATTAGCTTTTAGAAAAACGATTTAGGAAGACTTAAAATAGGGATTTCAATTTTGATGTTAATTAAAAATTATTAATATTTGTTAACGTACTAGCCAAATGAAAATCAGATGCATTTTGAGATCGCTAGAATGAGTGCATTCATTTCTTGCGCAAATAAATTTAATGAACAGAAATCAGATCAAAAAATAAATACATCAATGCGGTATTACACAGCCCGGGCGATGCTTAGCCTGATACTCATCTTAGCAGCATTCAATTGTTTTGCTCAAACCACTAAGCAGGAATATTTAAAAAGAATCGACATCATCGAGCAAAATATAGACAAGTACTTTGTAGCGGGAGACCGTGGATTATACCTTGAAAATATTGGTAAACATGAAAAGCCTTATTCTTACCTCTGGCCGCTTTGTGCGCTCATCCAGGCAAAAAATGAAACGGAATCGATAAAGAAAAACAATGGAATGCAGTCGGTAGTTAATGCGATAGATCAATATTATACCACAGCCTCTCCAGCTCCTTCCTATCAATCTTATGTCGAAAAAAGCTCACGATTTTACGATGACAATCAGTGGATTGCCATTGCTTATCTCAATGCTTACACCCGTACAAAAAAAGAAGTTTACCTAAAAAAAGCCAAAGAGATTTACACCTGGCTGTTAACCGGCTACGATAATAATACAGGTGGTGGTTTGTATTGGAAGGAAGATGAGAAAACCTCCAAAAATACCTGTTCCAACGGTCCGAATATTCTGGTTTCCCTTGAACTTTATCAGGCGACAAAAGAAAAAAAGTATCTGGACACAGCGCTGTTAGTCTACAACTGGACGAATAAAACGCTAAGAGGCAAGGATGGTGTTTTTTACGATGCAATTAACGTTTCTTCCTTAAAAATAGATTCTGCAGCTTATACCTATAATACCGGTACCATGTTAGAATCGAATGTGATGATTTATAAAATCACCAGGGAGGCTAAATACTTAAATGAGGCGAAACTCCTTGCAACAGCTGCCAAAAAAAGATTTTACAAAAATGGAAAATTACCCGGTCATTATTGGTTTAATGCAGTATTATTGCGGGGCTATTTAGCGTTGTATGGAGTAGAAAAAGATGCATCGCGTTTGCAGTTCTTTATCGATGATGCAGATCGGGTATGGAAAATGGAACGGGATGAGCGGAACCTTTTAGGGAGGGAAGCTGATAAGACCTTGCTGTTGCAGGCTGGAATTTTAGAAATATATGCCAGGCTTGCAGCTTTAAATTTAACCAAATCATAAAAATATATATTTAATGAAAAGAAGAACATTCATTCAGAATACAGGATTGCTCGGTGCAGGTATGGTGGCATCAAAGCTTTCTTTTGCCGCAGAATTAGTGCCTGAGTTTCCAGTTGTACGTGTTGCTGCCGAAAAAAGGCATTTCCAAAGTAAGGCTGTAAATGCGGCTATTAAAACTTTCCAGGCCAACGTAAAAAATCCTGAACTGGCATGGCTTTTTGAAAATTGCTTTCCTAACACTTTAGATACAACGGTTTACTATTCTGAAAAAAATGGTCGCCCAGATACTTATGTAATTACCGGTGACATTGACGCCATGTGGTTACGCGATAGTTCTGCTCAGGTTTGGCCATATTTACAGTTTGTAAATGAAGATGCGGCACTCAAGAAATTAATTGCGGGCGTCATTAATCATCAAACCAAATGTGTTTTGAAAGATCCCTATGCGAATGCTTTTTATGGCGATGCAAATAAAGTAGGAGAATGGAAAACTGATGATACAGCTATGCAGCCAGGTGTACATGAACGTAAATGGGAAATTGATTCACTTTGCTATCCAATCCGTTTAGCTTATCACTATTGGAAAAAAACAGGAGATAAAGCTCCTTTTGATGCCGATTGGAAAAAAGGGATCGAAGCCATTTTAAAAACTTTCAAAGAGCAACAACGTAAAACAAGTCACGGGCCATACCATTTTCAGCGCGAAACCACAAAGCCCACAGATTCATTGCCAATGGCCGGATATGGTTTTCCTGTAAATCCAGTAGGCTTAATTTGTTCTGCATTCCGTCCGAGCGATGATGCCACGATTTTTCCGTTTTTAATCCCTTCTAATTTCTTTGCAGTATCCAGTTTAAAACATGCTGCAGAAATGATTAAAGCCCTCCACCCGGATAAAACGCTGGAAAGCAACTTGCTTAACCTGGCCGATGAAGTAAATATCGCTTTGCAAAAATATGCCATTGTTACACATCCAAAATATGGCAAAATCTACGCTTTCGAAGTTGATGGTTTTGGAAGTAGTTATTTGATGGATGATGCCAATGTGCCTAGCTTATTAAGCTTGCCATATTTAGGTGCGATGGATGCAGCGGATCCAATTTATATAAACACCAGGAAGTTTGCGCTTTCTACCGATAATCCTTACTTTTTTAAAGGGACTGCAGCAGAGGGGATTGGCGGACCGCACGTTGGGCAGGATATGATCTGGCCGATGAGTATCACCATGCGTGCATTGACATCTTCAGATGAAACAGAAATCAAATCATGCATTAATACGCTGCAAAAAACACATGCAGGCAAAGGCTTTATGCACGAATCGTTTAATAAAGATAACCCTGCAAACTTTTCAAGAGCATGGTTTGCCTGGTCAAATACCTTATTCGGCGAATTACTCTGGAAAACATATCATGAAAAACCAGCTTTGTTAAAAGCCTAAATATATTTTAAGAGGCGGTATCGTAACGGATTGTTTTCATCGCGATTTCATCTTGAGCTTGTTAACACACCAATAGAAATATTTTTCTAGTGCTTTGCGCAGGCTTGGGATGAAATTCGCATTTATGGTGCAGCCTCTTTTCTTTATAATGCTCTAGCTCGTAAGTTAAGTCCAGTTCACCAAAAAAATGGGATTTTGTGTTATCAACGAAGCAAAATCCTTCTCTAAGCGCAACGTCAGTAATGTAAAACATGTGACACAAGTTGCCTTTGATTTTTATGAATGTTTTAAATTTAGTATTTTGCTAAAAATTAAATTTAAGATTTGCAGAACTCTCAGAATAACATCCTGAACGATATCGAGGCAATAGGTAAAATTCCAGCCGTAGCACATATTCTTGAAATTGTTTGTAACATGACGGGCATGGGCTTTTCTGCTGTAGCCAGGGTTACAAGTGATAAGTGGATTGCGTGCGAAGTGAATGATAGTATTAACTTCGGATTGGTAAAAGGAGGCGAATTAAAATTAGAAACGACTATCTGTAATGAAATCAGGCAACACCATAACCAGGTGGTAATTGAGGACGTTGCTACAGATGAAATTTTTTCGCATCACGAAACCCCGAAAATCTATGGCTTTATGAGCTATATTTCGATGCCCATCATTTTAAAAAATGGCAGTTTCTTTGGTACATTGTGCGCAATAGATCCAGCACCGGCGAAAATCAATAACCCTGCTACAATCAGTACTTTTAGGATGTTTGCTGATTTAATTGCTTTCCATTTAGATGCGATTGAACAGCTGGCTTTATCGGAAGAAAAACTTCAGCAGGAATTACAAACCGCAGAATTGAGGGAGCAATTTATTGCTATTCTTGGCCATGATTTAAGAAATCCACTGAACGCAATTTCAAGTAGTGCCCAATTGCTGGACCGATTAAATCATGAGGAACGAAGCCATCGCCTGGTGAATATTATTCGGGATTCCTCCTACAGAATGAACGGATTAATAGAAAATATGCTTGATTTTGCCAGTGGCAGATTAGGCGGAGGTATTTCTATTTCGCTGAGCCCTGATGAAGATCTGGAAAAAATTCTGATTCAAGTAGTCGATGAAATTCAGGCGGTATCACCTGATCGGAAAATCAAACTTAATTTCGATTTTCAATCTCCCGTAACTGCAGATGGTAAACGTGTGGCGCAACTGTTTTCCAATTTATTAGGAAATGCGCTGAGTTATAGTCCGCCAGAATCTACTATTGAAATCACAGCTTCTAGCAACGATAAAGAATTCAATCTTTGCGTGGCAAATGAGGGGAAAAAAATTCCGGATGCAGCAATGGAACGGTTATTTCAACCCTTTTCAAGAGGTGAAGTGGAACCGAATCAAAAGGGTCTGGGTCTGGGTCTGTACATCGCCTCTGAAATCGCGAATGCACATGGCGGTGAGCTCTCTGTGAGTTCTAACGCCGATAAAACTTGTTTCACATTAATTATACCAAGGAATGATACTGATAAATGATAACCTGCCCACCTCAACTCTTTTAGAGATCAAAGTAGGGGATACCATAGTAGATGATAAAGGTTTATCCGGCATTGTTGTCAATATTGCCATCCAGGAAACTGATGACTTTTTAATGCTGATTTTTGGCCTTCAGGAAGGTGGTCAGATCATCACGAAGAAATTGAGACAGGTTTGCTAGCAGTGGCGAAGCCGCTCATTTGGTAGTTATCATTTTGGTTTCTATTCACGAAAAAACTTAAATGAAAACTAAAATTTTCTCTATCATATTCGCAATAACCGCAATATTTCAATTGTATGCCGAGGCGGTTGGCAGTATCTCAATGCGGAATTTCGCTACGCCACTCGTAATAATAACGCTGTTGGTGTGGCTCTATGCTGCAACAAACCTCAAAGGGCGTTTCCACAGACGGATATTCTTTGGCTTATTCTTCAGTTTAATAGGTGATGCTTTGCTGATGCTTTCAAATGGTCATTCACGTCTGTCCGGTTTTGGAATAGTGGCTGTTTTGCTTTGCTACATCTTCTACATCAGGGCATTTACTTTAGATCATAAGTCTAATCCTGGGTTGAAGATTCCATTTTTTCTCTGGGGAACCAGTGCATTGATTATATCATGTATTGGCGTATTTTTTTATTTGCAGCCATTTCTTAGGGCGTTACAGTTCGTGGTTTTGATCTATGCGATCATTATCACATTTATGGCGATTATGGCATTGAACCGCTTTGGAAAAGTAAACTTATCAAGTTTTCAATTGATATTGACAGGTACTTTGTTTTTCCTCTTATCTGATGGTTTAATGGCGATAAACAGATTCAGCTTTCCATTACCTCAAGCTGGCGTAATCATCATGGCAACGCATATAATTGCGCAATATTTAATTGTATACGGTACAGTGGTAAGGGAACTTGTGGTGAAGCAAACGGAAATATAATTGGAGATAGCACAAGGATGTTAGCACATAGCACTATCCATATTTGATGGTGCTCAAGCTGAGTTTAGTTTTAGGGTATTTTGAACTAAGGCGCAAACAGCCGAAATATATGGTGCGGTTTCCCTACTCGCATTTCCAGCGCATAAAATGGGTATTTATTTAGGTAAATGTCCGCCTATCAAACTTAATTTTTTCTTTTATTATCTTTATCCAGCACGGTAAAAACCTGCACCAATCTTTCTCCACTTTCATCTACCAGCGTAAGCGTATGTCGGCCTGGCGGCGGACTAATTGCAAACTGATGGTAGTTAGTGGTTGTAGCGAAATATTCATTGTCAATGTGCCAGTAAATTTTGGAGTTTTGATTGCGATGCGCGGCATTTAAAATTATTTTGCCCCTGGTTCCGTCGAGTTCTATCGGGATATAAACGGTTGCATTATTTTTCGGATAAATCAACTCCATTACACTATTTCCGCCATTGCTTTCGCAACCTGACATAAAAGGAGGTAAGCTCTTATAATCACTGTTCTTGATCTTGTAATAATACTCCATTGCTGGTGGCAATATAAACCAACTCTTATGTTGCATATTTGTAACTGTCTCACATTGGTCTGTAACCCGATAAGTTCCAGTCCTGTCTAAATGAACAATTTTATGAAAAGGACAGATAGCCGTTTTTTCTCCGGCAGTTGGTACAAATTCATCTATTACATCAGGACAATATTCGCCGGCTTTATAGCCGCTCTGTTTACAAACCTTAAGTTTCCTTAATTTTGTTTTTGGCGTTTCAAACCATTTTTCATTGGGTAATAACCTAAAAATATCAAATAGGACAGGAGCAGCTGCTTCAATTCCGACCAACCCGGGTCTGCCTTCTCCATCTGCGTTGCCAACCCAAACACAGACAACATATTTCGGGGTTAAGCCCACTGCCCATGCATCACGGAATCCAAAACTTGTTCCTGTTTTCCAGGCTACCCTTTGTGAGGAAGAAAACTGTTCCCATAAGCCTTCATCTCCCGGCCGCATTACTTCTTCCATCGCGTTAAAAGTTGCCCAAATCGCACCATGATCTAAAAATGAGTTTCGCTGGTAATCCTTTTCGTCTTTATTGGTTCTGCGATAATAGGTTGCCTGTTTGTAATCATTTGGATCATACAAGCCTTTGTAAGCATTAAAGTGGTTCAACGTTCTCACCATACCCATATAAGTATTTGCCAGATCCCACATGGTTACTTCGCTGCCACCAAGGATTAGCGATAATCCATAATGATCAGCAGGCTGATTCAAAGTACCGATACCAAGCTTTTTAAGTTTGTCATAAAACCGTTCATACTTATATTGCTGCAGCATCTTTACCGCAGGAATATTCAAAGACCGGCTCAACGCCTTGTCTGCCGCAATGGCACCATCATAACCCAGATCATAATTTTGCGGGGAATATCCGGCTATTTGCGTAGGTACATCTGGCACCAGTGTATGCGGAAGGATGAATCCATCGTTGAGCATACTGGCATAAAGCAACGGTTTTAAAGTACTTCCAGGGCTTCTGGGTGCTTTGATCATGTCTACATGACTGAGTAATTCAATGTTTTCAGGTTGATAAATATTTCCGACATAACTTACCACATTGCCTGTTTTTGTATCTAAGATGAGCGCAGAAATGTTGTTGATATCATTAGCCCTGTATCGCTTGTTATAACGTTTTAAGATTGAGTTTACTTTAAGTTGGATTTCCTCATTTAAGGTCGATGTTATTCTTGTAGACTTAATTTCCAGTCCGGCTCTTTCGACTTTAAACCGGTTTAACAAATGCGGGGCATTTTGTGGCAATGGGAGTGGTTTACCAGGAATTGGTTCTAACTTGGATAAGTTGGCCGTGCCCTGGTCTATATATTTTAATTTCGCCAGTTTATCCAACAGATCATTTCTTTTCTTAATCAACCGAGCTGCATTTTTTCCAGGATGAACTAAAGAAGGGCTGTTTGGTAAAACCGCTAACGTTGCCATTTCCCCCCATGAGAGTAATTTCGGATCGCGGCCATAATATCGCCAGCTTGCTGCCTCCAAGCCAACTACGTTACTTCCAAATGGTGCATTTGCCGCATATAAACCAATAATATCTTCCTTAGCATATCTAAATTCAAGTCTGAAGGCAAGAATAATCTCATAAAGTTTTTGCCAGATCGTTCTATCTTGTTTTCTGGATAATCGAATTACCTGCATGGTTAAGGTGCTTCCACCGCTTACCACACTTTTTGCCTTAAAATTCTGTTTCATGGCGCGACTCATCGCTAAAAAATCCACACCGAAATGGTCATAGAATCGCTTATCTTCAAATGCAATGATACAGTCTTTAAATTTTACAGGCACAGAATCGGCCACAGGAAAACGCCACTGTCCGTCGGAGGCAATTGCAGCACTAAGTAAATTGCCATTATTGGCCTCGATTACAAATGATGTTGGCGATTTAAAAAGTTTGCCTGGTAATAATAGCAGAAAAACCAAAAATAATGCAAAGCAAATGAGATCTGATATCAGAAATGACTTTGGTATTTTAGGTTTGATCATGAGGTTCTAAAATGTCAACTAATTTATAGTTGAAGTACAATTTTTCCTTGGCCACTTTTGTTGATCTGAGGAATCCAGATTCTCCCAACAATCTCCTTACTTCGGTGGCAATTCAGGTAAGTGATTATAAGGAATATCGCTCTTAAAGTTTTTCATAATGAGTATAACATTTACCTGCGTTTTTATTTACGAGTGTAAATAAAGTAATAATTTACACTCATATTGGATACGAGTGTAAATTTTACTTTCGTTTATAATTTGCACAAGACAAAGTTATTATCAGACTACTTCACCACCTGAACCCACTTTCCATCCTGCGTCGCAGAAATATCGTTGTTATACATGGCTTCACACTGAACAGCCGATAAATAGTATTTGCCTAAGTAAGATGCATTTAGCAGAACCTTATAAACCAGACGCTCATTTTCTCGAATATTAAAGTAGGTAAACACCCTGTCATCTCTGATATCCTGATAAGTGAAAGGAGAAGAAGCTAGGATACTTTGGTTGTCATTTACCCTGGTATTGATAATTTCCCATCCTGACGGGAAGATTTGGGTAAGTGCCATTTGCTCATAATAACCCATTCTACCCGGATTTTTCACCGTTACCTCTGCATAAAAGTCCATTCCTTGTTTCAAGGTGGTTGGATCTAGGATGGTTCCATTTAAACGCTTATAAACCACATTCATATCCAATACATCCGGGCGGTTTGGCAAGAAATTGTTCTGACCCGCAACTGGCTGCCCTTCTAATACCAAACGCACAAATAAGACATTGCTTCCTTTATTGGTTACTGATGTGGTATTTCCTTTGAAGTTAACCGCCGTACTGTTTAGGTATTGACCTGAACTAACTGATGCTGATTTTCCGTCTAAAACATACTGATACTGCAATTTATTTGATGACTGGTTAGCACCGCAGAATTTAGCAATCGCCAGCAAACTGTAAGCAGTAGTCTGTGTGCTGTACCAGGTATTTTCGCCTAATTTTGCCGCCAATGGTTGCAATAAACCAGCTGCTTTCGCTTTTTGACCCAATAATGTTAAGGTCTCTAAAATCATTGCCTGATCGCGAACATCAGATCCATAAGTTCCACCTAATTGTTTGTAAGGCTGGATTGATGTGTCTAAACCACGGATCATATTTTGAGCTACATTGTTCTGGCCTGCAAGTTTGTAGGCAGCTGCCAAACGCCATTTAGCCGAAACTGATAGGTATTCGAAAGCTTTTAACCTGTTCATCGCTGCCATTTCAGGTTTCTTAGCTAAGGCCAGGGTATATAAACGATAGGCCTGTGCTAAATCGCCGCCGTAGAAGTTATTGCTATTTGGCGCCCAATTCGCTGCTTTTGTTTTCTGGTAACGGAGTAATTCATCCAGCAAACCAACAGGAAGGGTATAGCCTGCATTTTGCGCTTCCACGAGGAAGTGTCCGCCATAATTACTGCCCCATTCATCTGCATTTGCATCTCCAGGCCAGTAAGATAACCCACCATCCGTAGTTTGGAAACCTTTTATTCTGGTAATTCCAGCCTTAATATTTTTCTCTGTCACAGCTTTCTGTTGCTCGGTTAAAGCACTTAATCTATCCAGATATAATTGAGGGAACACACCCGAAGTGGTTTGTTCGATACAACCATGCGGATATTGAATTAAATAGTTTAATCGTTTTTTAAGATTAATCGCCGGGATGGAAGAAACCTCTAATGATCCAGAATTTGTACCCGTCATCCCGATAGGAGCGTAGTTGATTGCCCATTTTTGACCTGGTTGAACTGTTGCAGAAACAACATTTGTGATGTAAGGATTCGGATTTCGAATGTCCATCTCAACATCATAATCAGTTCTTTCTCCACCACTTTGTGCAATAACTTTTACTTTAGCAATGCCAACGGTATTTGGTGCTTTCACCTCAAAATACGCCATTTGTTCGCCAGTCTGCTTATAGTAAAGTTGCTGCTTGTTGGTTCCCTGAACAATTAAATTGCTGGCCTGCAGCTGAACGGAAACATTTTTGAGATTTTTCTCGGTAGCGAAAACAGTCACGGGTAAGGTGAAAGTTTCTCCCGGACCGATTACCCGCGGTAGCGTAGCTAAAACCATTAGCGGCTTTTTCACCTGAACAGATTTTTCGGCAAAGCCATAAGCTGCATCCTGACCAGCAACAACCATTGCCCGAACCGCACCAATATATTGTGGCAATTTAAACTTGTGTGTTTTACTTTCGCCTTTACCAATGGTAAATGGACCCATAAATTTAACCACTGCTTTAAAGCGATTGGCTTTGGCAGGATTTAGATTTTTGTTAATTGATCCATCACCACCTATGCTGAGAATTCTTTCTAAATTACCGCCCCAGGCACCTAATACATAATCAAATAAATCCCAGGTTTTCACGCCCAAACCTTCGCGGGCATAGAATGCACCATGTGGATCTGGTGTTTTAAACCTTGTCAAATCCAGTAAGCCTTCATCAACCAGTGCAATGGTATAAGTCATGGCCTTTCCATTTTGTTCACCGACTGTAATGGTATTTTCCGTTTCAGGTTTGATTTTATTCAGCATTTTAATCGTTGGCTTCAAGATGGTTTGCGGATCTTCCACAGCAATTGGAATGGCTCCGTACATCCTGATTGGCAAATCATTTACAGTTTGCGCATGAGGTTGTAGCAACGTAATGTTCGCAAAAACATTCGGTGCCATTTCTTTCTCAGCTTTGAACTGATATTGTGTTTGACCAGCCTTCGTATCAATCCAGAATGTTTTTAAAACGCGGCTTCCATTTTCTATAGATACCAGCGCCCTGCCATTTTCTGCAGTTGGAATGGTTAAAGTGATGTCTTCACCAACCGTAAATTTCTCTTTGTTGGCGGTAAACGATAACATAGATGCTTCTGTTGGATTCGATCCCTGCTCACGCTGTGCCCATCCAGGCCAATCTACATAGACAGATTTTCCGGTAACATGACCACCGTTTAAATCGCGGATCAAGATTAGATATCGGCCCCATTCAGGTTCATCAACCCGTAAATTCCAACTGCCTTTACCATTTGATAAAGTTACCTGTTTCGTTTCGACCAGCTTGTTATATTCATTTTGCGTAAAATTGGCAAAAGTAAACTGATCATCTTGTTCCCACCACCAGCGCCACTGTGTTTTGTATAGTTCTACCTGAACAGTTTTACTTCCGGCAACCAATTTTCCGTCTGTATTTACATTTACAATTTCGATTTTATGGTCTTTACCGGTAACCAGCATGCCGCTTAGTTTATCACCTTTCTCTGGCCTAATGCCCAGATAGCTGCTATAAACGTGATAGGGAATACTAAAGTTATCAATACTGAAATTGCCACCCGGTTCAAACACCTTCGTGGTAAAGTTTGCCCTTAACACACCAGGAGCAGTTTTATTTTCATTCAGGTTGGTGTTGATCTGAGCGGTTCCTGCAGCATTTAATGATCCTTCGAAAATGGTTTTAACCTGCGATTCAAAAATCACGGTAGGATTGTCGAAACTGAAGCCTTCAAAACCTTTGAACTTCGTTTCCGTAGTATTCAAATTAACATCAACTTTAGCTTTTAAATTCTGTGCAGCTGCGCCAAATAGCCATTTAGCCGATAGGGTAGCAGCCGATGTTCCTGCTTTGAGATAAGGCTTGTTGCCAACATTGAAATCGATCTTCAACCGGTTTGGCATTACCGTTTCTATTTTTAAAGTTTTGGTGAACGTTGCACCTCCGGCTTTTACTTTTGCCGTCCAGTTACCAGTAGGAGATGTGCTTTCTGTTGCAGTTTTAAAAGTATAAAATCCGTTTACTGGTTTACCATTAATCAGACGTTTGTAGAGTTGCCCCTTCGGATTTGATAATTCCATCGTAACCGGATAGTTGGCTGGCAGTTTTTTAAGCTTATCTTCAAGTACAAAAGATACAAATAAACTATCACCTGGCCTCCAAACACCTCTTTCTCCATAAATAAACCCTTTTAAACCACTTTGCACCACGTCGCCACCAACATCGAACCTACTTAAAGGGAGCGAACTGCCATCGTCGAGTTTGAGGTAACCGCGTTCAGATCCGTTTTTTGCAATCAACAGAAAAGGCTGACGTTTCAAATCAAAGCGTGCAAAACCATCACCATCTGTTTTAGTGGTAAAAATGATTTGTTTTTGGTAATCCATTAGTTCAAGTTCAATTTCGCTTAATGGTTTTGCCGTTAACAGATCTGTGGCAACAATAAGCATGCTATTATCGTTTCCACGCTTGGCCACTAAGCCAATATTAGAAGCCAGTAAGTTTCGGCTTGCCCAACGCTGGTTACTATAGAATGAGGGTGTACATGGATTATCGCGGTCATCCCAACGGTAATTTGCCGGATAGTAACTGCTATAACGAAGCCAAAAATCATCGTCTTCATCTATATTGTCTCCTAAACCTTCGTTTTGACCATAATAGCTATCTTCACCTTCTTCAGCTTTTTCATCATTTGCCTTGCATTCGTAGGCATTATATTCTCTCCTAAAGCCAATGGTAACACGATACATCGCTCCTGGTTCAGTACGGATCATCTTATCGAGATCTAACGTGAAGCGATTTTTTTTATGGAGATTTAAAGCTTTATCCTCATCCAAACGGATAACTTTTTGAAGAATAGGCTTAGCTACTCTTCTAAGCTCATTTCCATCTTTATAACTATTGGATTGAAAAAATTGAGGAATATTATTTTCATAAATCTTAATCACAGTGACATCAACAGCTTTTAGATTGATCGCCTCAAATGGCAACACCAGCTTATCAGAATTTGGCAAAATTGTGCCAGCTCCAGAGATGGTAACAGCTGGTAATTTATCTTCAAAAACCAAATTTGCTGTCTTTCCAACGGCAAGCGTTTTAGCGTTAATATTCTCAATGCCGTTATTTACATTCAAAGCGTAGTTGCCTTTAAGCGCTTCGGCAGCATAAATTTTAACCTGGCTGGCGTCTATCGTATATCTTAAATCACTTAAATTGCCAAGAGAAATCATCCCTGTTAGGTCCTGGCCAACGCCAATTGGTTCTGAAAACTGAACTAAAGCGTAATCTTCTTCGCCTTGAATGGCTTTAATATCCAGCACCTCAAATTTATTTAAGGCAGGAATTCTGACAGTTTCTTCTCCCTTTTGATCTGCATCAATAGCATCACCATCCCATTCTATTTTTAAATTTTGATCAGCTGCTTTTTTCTTAATGCTATCTATGGTAAACTTAGAGGTGTTTTTTGCCGGATCATGTTGCCATTTTACTTTGAGTTTTTGATCGAAATCCAGTTCGATTACCTTTTCAATTTTGGCTGTCTCTTCTGCATCTGCAGTAGCTACCTCGCCAGTCAGCTTCATATAGTCCAGAGATGTATTGTTCTGGGATACCAAACCATTCTGAGTAAGCATAATTCCCGGTTTGATCACTTTAAATTCAAAATCGAAATCTTCCAATCCTTTCTCTGTGGCTGATACGTCTGACAACTTAAATGTTGCTTCATACGCTTTGCCGGGTTTAAGATTTTCATCAGGTCTAAACTCTACGGTCTGAGGATCAATCCAGTAAGTCTTTCCAGAGATAGAAGGCGAAAAGTCAAATAACTCACGAGAATCGGCTTTTCCTAAGTCCTGCATCCCGGTTGCCACGTTGGCAAGATGTATTCGAATGAAGCTTTTCTTGGAGATTGTTCCCGAGGTGTAGGCTTCAATATATTTAGCATATGCTTGATTATCTTTATTTGATTTCTTATTGTGCCTGAAATAAATGAAAAGAATTGCAGCAATTGAAACTGCCAACAAGCCTAAGAAAATAAACTTCTTTTTGGAGGACGATTGATAGTTAGATGGTTGTTCCATTTTCAAATTTTAATTAGATGTGAATGAAAGTAGATTAAAATTTTGAGTTAATACAAATATGTGGAAAAGTAAGAGGCAATTGGAGTTTATTTGTAGGATTAAGAAGTCTTTTTGTTTTTTCTTAATGGTATCAAATACGCATCATAACGATCCGTTGCTCCGTTCCAACTTCGCTAATGTTGGAAAGGAAAATTCTTCTATAAAATTTTTGACAAATCAGATCCTTACAAAATTTCCTGCGTTTGATTTGTTCCTTTAAAATGAATTGGATAAGTTTACAAATCAACCCAATTCTACCAGATATGATCAAGAAACTATTAATTTTTTCTACCATTCTTTTAAGTGCAAACCTGGTTTTTGCTCAAAAAACAGGAGTAGAGGAGGCAGTAGCTAAGCTGTCGCAACTTATGATTACTCCTGATAGCGCGGCCTTAGACCAATTAATTTTAAGTAATTTAAGTTATGGTCACTCTAGTGGTAAGGTGCAAACCAAGCAGGAATTTTTACATTCACTGATTTCCGGAGAATCTGATTTTGTTGACATCAACTTAACCGATCAAACGGTGACTATTCAAAATAAAACAGCTTTGGTTCGTCATACCTTAAATGCGAAAACCAATGATAAAAACGTTCCGGGAAATGTGAAGCTATATATATTACTTATTTGGAGTAAAGAGAAAAGTGGCTGGAAGCTACTCGGCAGACAAGCGGTTAAAGTGCTGGAAAAGTAGTTTGTGATAGTCTTCAGTCGGTAGTCTAAAGTCTTGGACGCAAGAGGAGTTGGGAGTGGTGAGTTTTTAGTTCGGAGTCTGTAGCCTGTAGTTCAAAGTCTTTAGTTTAATAGTCTAGAGTCTTGGGCGCTTAGATGTTCTACGTTTAAAATCTGGAGCGCTGTTTCTTCCTAACCCTCTAAACTTCTAACCTTTTAAACCATAAAAGGTACGCCAACTATCAATGACTCCAGACTTAATACTTAAAACTTAGCACTTAATACTTATTTAATCATCACTCCAGGCCTGTTAACCAGCGGGATTTTAATCAGATTCGTATCAACAATGCTTTCAGGGAGAAAAATAAATTTTTTGTCGTAAATAGTTGTGCCTATATAATAGCTCAACCAATACTCATTCGTCAAACCAAATACTTCGGGATCAATTGCCTCTACACCTTTAAAATCCTGTGCTGACATATCGCCAATAAAATGCCGTAAAACGGATGTTTTCACCGGCTTGCCATCTTTTTCTCCATAACCTTTTGAGCTAATTAACACGTTAGTAATCGGCTCTTCCTTGAGGTTAACCAAATAAACTGTCCAGTTTTTTACTTCAGGTGTTTCGCCCATCAGCACCACCGCCATGGCGATATCTTCAACTGTATTTTCTGGTAAATCTGCTTTCATTTCTAGACTAAAGATAAAGGAGCAAAGAATAAGGATGTTAAGCTAGAGTACTGTATCTCTTAGCCTTGTTCCTTATTTTTTGCTCGCAATTTATTTCTTTTTAGCTACAGCTTTCTTTGCTGCCGGCGCTTTCTTTTTAGCTGGTGCTTTCTTTTTTGTTTCGAAGGCGTTTGGTACTTGTTCAACAATCATTTTCTTCACCACTTCCAAATCGATGTCAGCCAGTTCTTCCGGCGTATATTTTTGTTTGGTAGCTTCATTGTTTCTCAATTTAAGCATCAGCTTACCAAAACGAATGAATGGACCCCATCTACCATTTTCAATAGAAATTTTCTCAGCTTCCCAGGTTTTGATAAAGCGGTTTGCTTCCTTTTCCACCTTTTTACCGATCAATGTTTCAATATCTTCCTGAGACAAATTATCGAAGTCATATCCTTTCGCAGGGATATTGATAAACAAATCATTCCATTTAATAAAAGGGCCAAATCTGCCTTTGCCTTTTGTAACGCCTAAGCCTTGATAATGAGCAATTGGTGCATCAGCATCCATTTTTTCACGAATGATTTCTACTGCACGATCATAAGTGATCGATAAGGGATCTTCATTTTTTGGAAGTGAGATAAAGCTTTCGCCCCATTTCACATAAGGCCCAAAACGGCCTACGCCAATCATCACCTCTTTATCTTCAAATTCTGGGAGTGAGAAGGGCAGTTTAAATAGTTCTAACGCATCTTCTAACTGAATAGTTGCCACAGATTGATTTCGCATCAAACTGGCATATCTCGGTTTCTCCTCGTCATCTTGCTCACCAATTTGAACCAGCGGACCAAATTTACCAACCTTTGTGTAAACGTTTTTGCCAGTAGCTGGATCTAAACCCAATAAACGCTCACCAGTAGCACGCTCAGCAGTTTCTAACGTATTTTCAACTTCTAAGTGAAAAGGATTATAAAAAGAATGAAGCATTTTAGTCCACTCTTGTAAACCTTGTGCAATTTCATCAAATTCTTTCTCTACACTCGCGGTAAAATTGAAATCTACGATACCTTTAAAGTGTTCAACCAGAAAATCGTTTACCACCTCGCCGATATCAGTAGGGAAGAGTTTCGATTTTTCAGCACCCGTTATTTCAGACTTGATCTCTGTCTTCACAGTTCCATTATTTAAAACGATGGCTGTGAATTTACGTGGCTTGCCATCCCGGTCTTCTTTCACCACATAACCACGATTCTGAACCGTAGAAATGGTTGGTGCGTACGTTGAAGGACGGCCGATACCTAATTCTTCTAATTTTTTTACCAAGCTTGCCTCAGTATATCTTGCAGGCGGACGAGAATAACGTTCTGTTGCCTGCATTTCGTTTAAAAACAACTCCTGACCTTTAGCTAACGGCGGTAAAATAGCGCCACCTTCTTTCTCTTCGCCTTCTTCCTCATCAGTAGATTCCAAATATACTTTGAGGAAACCATCGAATTTAAGTACTTCACCTTCGGCAACAAGGTGTTCTTTTCTTGTTGATGCCGTTATTTGTGCAGTCGTTTTTTCAAATAATGCTTCACTCATTTGCGAGGCAATAGATCGTTTCCAGATCAGATCGTACAAACGTTTCTCTGAAATATCGCCATCAACAGTGTGTCTGTCGAAATAAGTGGGGCGGATGGCTTCGTGGGCTTCTTGGGCACCAGCCGATTTGGTTTTATATTTTCTCGGCTGATGGTATTGATTTCCATAAGCCGATTTGATTTCTTGTTCAGCAGCTGCTAAAGCCGTATCCGATAGGTTTACCGAATCGGTTCTCATGTAAGTGATCTTTCCAGCTTCATATAGTCGTTGCGCAACCTGCATAGTCCTGGCAACAGAAAACCCTAACTTACGTGATGCTTCCTGTTGTAAAGTTGAGGTAGTGAAAGGAGCAGCAGGATTTCTTTTAGCAGGCTTGGTTTCTAAACTGGTAATATCAAATTTAGCGGCTGCACAGTCTTGCAAAAACTTTTCTGCATCTGCTTCACTTTCAAACCGCTGTGGCAGCTCTGCTTTCACCACTTCTCTGCCTTTTCCGGTAGAAAACTGAGCGGTAATTTTAAAAGCGGCAGCAGCTTTAAAGTTTAATACTTCTCTTTCTCTATCTACAATTAAGCGAACCGCAACAGATTGTACACGACCAGCAGACAAAGAAGGTTTAACTTTTTTCCATAAAACAGGAGAAAGTTCAAAGCCAACCAACCTGTCTAAAACACGACGGGCTTGCTGGGCATTTACTAAATTATAATCGATTGTTCTTGGGCTTTCAATCGCTTTTAAGATGGCAGGTTTTGTAATCTCGTGAAATACAATCCTTTTTGTCTTCTCTGCCTTAAGGCCTAAAGTTTCGAATAAGTGCCATGAAATCGCCTCACCCTCGCGGTCTTCATCGGATGCTAGCCATACCATTTCGGCTTCCTTCGCTAATTTCTTAAGTTCGGCCACCATACTTTTTTTATCAGCAGGCACCTCGTAAGTTTGAGCGAAGTTGTTCTTAATGTCGATGGCCATATCACCTTTAACCAAATCCCGAATGTGGCCATAGCTGGATTTCACAAGGAAATCTTTACCTAAGTAGCCTTCAATAGTTTTGGCTTTTGCGGGTGATTCGACGATGAGTAAGTTTTTGGCCATGAATTCGATTTTGTGCAAATAAAGCTATAATTAAAGCAGAAATCAAAACATGCGCAGTATTTAATGCTATTTTTTTTTGAAGTGATAAATTAACAAGGACCATATTCTGCAGAAACATCCTTATAAATCAGGGGCTTTTCCATGGAGTGCAAAAAATCAATACCCGGTCGCTTTAGCCATAATCCTGTCTCGATCTTTCCTTTAGCATCGTAAAATAAGTTTCTAGTGCATAGTGGTTAATTTGAGCCGCTTTTGCTTAAAGCAAGCCATCTCCGAATAGCCCATCTTAACCTACAAAAATGCTTTATTGATAATAATAAAAGTAAAACATAGCTGTAAAAACTATTTGTACTTATATTCGTATATAAAAATAAAAAACGATGATCAGCACAATCTTAATCCTATTGAACTTTTTGGTTCCAAATCCACCAAAAAATGTTTACGATTTCAGCTTTAAAACTATTGACGGAAAAGAAGTAAAACTGTCAAAATTTAAGGGCAAAAAAATTATGATAGTAAACACTGCATCTAAATGCGGTTTTACACCTCAGTATGAAGATTTGGAAAAACTTCAGAAGCAATATGGCAAAAAGGTGGTTTTAATTGGCTTCCCGGCAGGAAATTTCGGTGGTCAGGAATTTTCAACAAACGCCGAGATCAAAGAATTCTGTACAGGAAAATATAATGTTTCATTTTTGCTTGCTGAGAAGAGTAGTGTAAAAGGCGCTGACATTAGTCCTTTGTTCAAGTATCTTACATCTCAAACCAATACGGAAGAGCAAGGCGATATTAAGTGGAACTTCGAGAAATTCCTGATCAATGAAAAAGGAGAGTTGGTACACCGTTTCCGCTCTAAAACCAAGCCTACAGATGAGGCCATTGTAAAAAACCTTTAAAAACGAATATTAGAAGATAAGAGAAGATTAATTTTCCCTTATCTTCTACTTTATATTTAGTTATTTTCTAAAACGGTTTTCCAAACCACTGCACTTAAAACCGCACCAGTAATAGGGGCAGCGATGAATAACCAAATTTGTTTTAGTGCTATTCCCCCCGATAAAATTGCAGGACCTATGCTACGGGCTGGATTTACAGAAACGCCGGTAATTTTAATGCCAACAATTTGAATGAGTACCAATGACAGGCCAATTGCTAAACCAGCAAAGCCACCATTGATATTTTTAGTTGATGTTGCACCAAAAATGACCAAAAGAAAAATGAAGGTGAAAACAGCTTCAGCAACAAATGCTGCCACCAGGTTATATTCAGATAAATAGCCTGTTCCCCAGCCATTCGATCCCAATGCCCAATCTTTCATGACAAAATTTGCCTGATTACTTACAATGAGGTAAAGAAGCGCTGCACCTGCAATGCCACCAAGAATCTGCGCCAGAATGTAGTAGGCTGCTTCAGTAGCCTTCATTCTACCTGCAACCACCATCCCGATAGAAATAGCCGGGTTAATGTGGCAACCTGAAATGTGACCAATCGCATAGGCCATTGCTACAACCGAAAGACCAAACGCAAACGAAATACCCAACAAGCCAACACCTGTTGTGCCATCTGCCCCCGCAATTACGGCGCTACCGCAACCCATTAATACCAATACCAAAGTGCCCAAAAACTCGGCACTGAATTTTGAGAATTTACTCGTTTCCATATAATTTAAATTAGAAGTTGAAAAAACGAATAGGGGGAGATTCAAACCAAATGTAGTTCAAATTTTACAACTTAATATATTTTTGGGTAATAATTTTAGCAGATCTGAATACTGAGCTGGCTTAAAAAAGGAAGGGGCTCAAATCCTTGAGCCCCATATAAACCAAACAAACTATTTATGAAGTATAGATAGAACCGGACGAAAGAAAATAAAGTTTAGAATTTTTTAAGTTTTATTGAAAAATCTGTTTTTTAATTTCATGGCCTTCAAAAATTAACTCTTTTCCATGATGTTTAATGCTAAGAAAGATCAATCGCTAACTTTTAGTCTTCATCCTGTCACAAAACCAATTTTCTGCTTCAAGAAGTCCTGACTATCGCTTCAAGTGTACTGCTCTTATTTTCTTAATGGATAAAAAGAAAAAAGTAATGGAATAAAAACCAGCCAAGATACCGACTGATAAAGCCGAAGTAATGATTCCAAAGTTGAAGTTTTTAGGAAAGCTAAAGTGAATTAAAGCTAAAATTAACAGGATGATTAGCATTGTGTAGAGGCTATGTAGCCCTGCCAACTTAAACATTTTCACATTTCCTTCCAATATATTATTGCATTCGAAATGCAAAGACATGGTGTTTTGCATTGCTTTTATTTTTTTGAAAACATCTATCGTGATTAGAAAGGGAAGGAGTAAAGACATCGGCAGTAAAAATCGGGCAAGATTTTGCTCACCGGAAAACAGGTAGACAGACGACTGTGTTTTAAGCGCGAAGTATGGAATTACTGTATTCAGTGTTACGTTCGGTATCAAATAGATCAATAGGGTTTTTCTAACGAATTTTCGCCATCGTAACCTATTATTGTTTTCAAAATCAAGCACTGGCAAGCCAGTTATGGTGAGCGGTCATCTGTTCTAATACCGTTGCCTTAATGAGCATGGCATCAAATTCTTTCAAAAAATTTTCATCAGACATAAAGGAGAAATCAAGCTGATTGTTGAACGTACTCACAACAAGAGTATTTGCGTTTTTCCAGGGAAAAGCAACTGTGGGGCTGTAAATGGTTTCTACGCTAAAGGTTTTGTAATGTTGCTTGATGTTCAGCAAACCCATATTGCTTAGCGTAATATCATGGGAGCCATTTGTAGATCGAAGAAAACTAATCATTTTGCTTGCAAGTGGATGAAAAGATTCACTCATTTGAAGTAGTCTCGGCACGTTCATTTCTTCGATTTTTTTATCAAGATCAGCTTTTAGACTCCTTGCGTTTTCCCAAACGTTATCTTCTTTATTTGCAACCTTCAGTTCTGCAATTGGCGCAAATGCAAACATGGTGTCGGCTTTGATTTCAGGTATAAATCGCCTGATGTCTACCGGACAAATCACTTTTCCATTTGCCTTGTCTTTTTTCAGCTTTTTAAATGCTGAGATAAACATCGCACAAATGGCTGCATGTACACTTGTTTTCTCTGCTTTACATTTTGCGATGAAAGTGCGTGTTTCTTCCTTTCCTAATTTCCAATTGATGGCATAATTGCTTTGGCTCCATTTCTTTTCTGAGGATGATTTGAAAAGAAAGAATAGTCTCCCTAAAGCAGCAAAAGTTTTACGCTTGATGTAGTGCTCCGGCGAGTAACCTGCTGGCAATAATTCGCTAATGGAAGAAAAGGTTGAGTATGGAAGGAGTTCGTGGCTTGGATTGTCTGTTAGTGTCAACAATTCCTGCATCAGGTTTACAATTGTGGCACCGTCACAAATACAATGGGGTAAAACCAATATCAGGTTCGATTCCAGATGACCTCTAATCCAGACCAATCTGGCAAGTGGCTTATTGTTTTGATCAAAAAGTTTATACCATTCAGTTTTTGATTCTCTGCGCCAATCCTGATCAGAAATAAAGTCAACTACTCGTATGGGTATTTGATCAATACTTTCATTTAACACAAAATGAGGTGCATTATTAATCATCTCGATCTTCATATTCAGTAGCGGATGTTTTTTTTGGATCTGATCTAGTGCTGCCCTGATATGCTGTTCCTCAATCTCACCCAATATTTTCGCTGTAAAGACACAGTTTAAAGGGGTTGCAGGATCAACATACATAATTCTTTCCCCGAGTATTAATTTTCTATTCATATCGCTAATGGTATGTTCCAATATTTTCTTTGAGAAGTGAAATCACTTTCCCCTTAATTAATTCTGCATCGTTGTAAGTAAGATATCCTTCGCTGGCCATAAAGGAAAAGTCCATCTGTTTCCTAAACGTCGACGTGAGAATGGTAGTGGTATTCCCTAACGGACCTATTACAGAAGGGCTGTAAATGGTCTCCAGCTGGAAGTTTTCATACTCATGCGCAATCTCCAGCTTTCCTAAATTAGAAAACATGCAATCGTTACTTGTTTTACCATATTTTAATAGGTTGCTAAAATTTTCTAGCGACGGATGACAGGCTTCCATCATCATCATTAAGGAATAGGGATCTAGTTTTGCCAGTTTATGGTTCACGTCTTCCTGAAGAAGTTTGACACCTTCCAGAAAACTTGCACTATTGCTGGCGGAAAGCACTATCATCAATCCAAAGGCGAAAACGTGGTCTTTTTTTATTAGCGGATTTAAGTTGCGAATGTCTACCGGGAGTGAAATTTTATTGAAAGATTTAGCTGCTAAAATCTCCTTAAAGGCTTTGAGTATCGTGGCACTCAACAGCGTATTTGCCGTAAAACTATTCGATTTGCAGAACAATAATATAGCCGTACTAAATTGCTCGTCAAATTTCCAGTGCAGCATGTAATCACGTTTCCTATCTACTGCGACTTTTTTTATGGGGATAATCCATAATGCCAGAGTTGCGATTTTGCCGATTAGGCTGTGTTTGGTACGCTTCCGAAAACTCTTCAACACCTTTGCCGGAACAATATCCTCAACGCCCTGAATCGGAATTTCTTCACCGATTTCAGTTTCAGGATTATCCACCAGAAAAAGAAATTCCTTTAAAATTGAAATCCCTGTGGAACCATCACACAGGCAGTGATGAAAAACAAGTAAAAATTCTGAAAATTCCTCACCTTTTATCCAGGTTACCCTGAACAAGGGCGACCGAGACGTATCAAATGTTTTAGCCCATTCCGTTTCTGATTCCCGTTTCCAGTCATCATCGCCAGAACGATTAACAATACGAATATTTACTCTAAATGATTCGGCTGATTGAGTTGTAAACCAAGGTCTTTTATCGTTATCTGTTATAATAGATGCGGTAAGCCAAGGATGTTTTTTCTGGATTTTTAACAAAGCAAGTTCGAGCTTATTAAGCTTGATTTGCCCTTTAATTTTCAGCGGAATTACCATGTTAAACGGGCTTTGTCCGTCACCATAAAGCATTCTTTCGCCAAAGAGTAGTTTTCTTTTCATAGTGTGGATCAGGCTGGTTCTAACACACTGTTATTCTTTGCAAAATCTTCCAGTAATTCGACAGCTTTTTCGTTTCCGCCCGCCTCAATGAAGGTATCTCTGATTTTTTCTGCAGCCAAACGGTATTTCGGATTTTCCAATAGTTCGAAAACGGTATCTCTAAGGTCTGAAATCCTAAGTCGCTTGTATCTGACGCTAATTCCACATCCAGCTTGCTCAATCAGCTTTGCGGTATGAAAATGGTCGTAGGCAATTGGCGTAATTAGCATGGGTAACCCATTTGTAAAAGTATCATTAACCGTATTAAACCCTCCGTGGCAGATTACGGCATCCATATATGGCATCAGTTCGGACTGTGGAACGAAGCCATTGACAATAAAATTTTCTGGCCATTTCTCGAAAATATCTGGATTTGTTGCCGCAACAATGGTAATTGGCTCATTTGCAAATGCATCAATTAACTTTTGAAAAAAAGCAGCACGGATATCAACCAATAACGTACCTAAGGAAACAAAAACCTTAGGCGTTGTGGCCTTTGATAATCTTTCCCAATCAAAAGGGGCAAGGTTCGGTCTTCCTTTAACTGGCCCCACAAATTGCATATGCGGCAATTTTTCATCAAAGCCTGCAAAAGCCTGCGAAGTGAAAACCATATTCAACTGGTGCGAGTGGATATGAATTTCATTGCCATAAATACCGACTTCCTGCTGTAAACCCAGAATGAGGTTTTGCTGCCATTCAAAAATTTTCGGTGCACTTGCCGCGGTATCTCCCATAACATCCGGTGGAACAGGGGTGGTCGTTACCGAAGGAATTCCCTTCAAATGGGCACAAAGGGCACCTGCAAAGGTAATACAGTCGTTGATGATGACATCTGGTTTCCATAGGTCAACATATTTATGGAGTCCAGGCATCATCATTTTCGCAAAGGGTACATAAGTCTCTTCTAAAGCC
The DNA here is from genome assembly GCA_037032985.1 of Bacteroidota bacterium. Classification (GTDB taxonomy): domain Bacteria; phylum Bacteroidota; class Bacteroidia; order Sphingobacteriales; family Sphingobacteriaceae; genus Pedobacter. The sequence goes on along the minus strand of JAZBLB010000017.1, from coordinate 25,745 downwards.
AGTTTCATCACTTCCGGACCCGAACACGCAGGCCCATCGTCCTGACGTTTTAAAATTCGATCAATTTCTTCCGCAAAAGGTAGCAAATCATCTTTCGGATAAATAAATTCCCCGCCCTCTGGAAGATGCGCCTTTGCCAAAGCGGTAATCCCAAACCATTTTACCTCATGCCCACGGGCGAGTAAACTTGCACCAATACTGAGCGTTGGGCTGATGTGACCGAAAAAGGGTGGAACAACAAATAAAAATTTAGACATATAAGTTGAGTTTAGCTGGTAAATATTTGAACGGATTTGTAACAGGCTTCTTCCAATAAATTGGCCGCAGTATCATTACCCCCTGCATGGATAAAAGATTGTCTGATTTGGATTGATGCTTCACGATAAGATGGGTTGTGAAGGATAGCGTTTACAGCTTCCTGCAAGTGCTTAGCTTTGAACCTATTGAAATTTAAGCGTTCGCCCGCACCTACACGAAATACGCGGCCAGCAACGTGGCTTTGGTCATAAGCAATAGGGATCACCACTAAAGGAAGCCCATTCATTAGCGTTTCACAAACCGTATTGTGGCCTGCATGGCAAACTACAGCATCTAAATTCGGCAACAAGTCTACTTGAGGCACTTGCTTTTGGACGGTAAAATTAGCTGGCCATTCGTCAAATAAATCCGGGTCTGAAACTACTATAACATGGATATTTTCCAAAGCGAAGGCTTCAATCACTTTGCTAAAAAAACTTTTCTTATGCTCATGATCGAAAGTAGTGCCGATGCTCACTAAGATTTTAGGCTGACTAATGAATTGGAATGCTTGCCAGTTAAATGGAATTTCAGCCTGCCGGCGATTAAAAACTGGACCAACAAATTTAAAATGCTCCGGCAACTCCATTTCTCCAAAAAATTCTTTTGAGGTGAAAATCAACGTAAGAAGGTCTGAAGTTGCCAGGTTTTTTGATTGCGCTATACCGAACTCCTGCTGCAAAGCTAAAATTTGATTCACTTCCCATTCATGAACCTTTGGCAATTCATCCATTACCTTAATGGCTGCAGGTGCCGTAACTGAGGTTGCATAAGGTAAATTTTTATTAAAAGCAGCCATCGCACCAGCGAACATTTGATGATCTGTGATCACCAGATCAGGTTCAAATTGAGTCAGCAATAGCAAAATCCCCTTGTAACTGTGCCGGTTTAACGGAATCAAAACCTCCTCGTATAAGAATTTCACACTGTCTATTCCGTAAACAATCTTTTTAGTAATCAGATCCAGGTATTTTTCTGCTTGCTTCTTTTGCTGATCATTTTCATCATATGAAATTAATAGCAGTTCGCCAGCTGGCGGTAGCTTCTCGGCAAGTGACTGATCTAAACTTATCCATGCCACGCGGTGGCCACGCGCTAACAAAACGCTCCCCAAACTTAATGTTGGATTGATGTGGCCGGTTAATGGAGGTACAATGAATACAAATTTTGCCATACATGTAATATTTTTTAATGGTCTGTGAAGAAATTTAACAGTGCTTCACCAATGAGCTGTGGTTCCTGAATTGGAATGTTGTGGTCGCCATCAACAAACTGAATTGAAGAATTTTCAATCTGTTGGTTCAAGTATTTGCCAGCATTAATGCAGCTGGATGTTAAGCCATAAAGCAATAAAACCTTTTGATTTAGTTTCTTGATCGCTTCATCTTCAAAGAAGTTTTTCTCCAAAATCATGTCATCTTTGATCGAAGTTTGATAAAATAGGTATTCATACATGCGGTGGTTCTTTTCCATTTGTCTTTTACCCATTTTTACCTTGGTGGTATCCGTGAAATTTTCGACATAGTACTCTAGAAACTCCCTGCTATATTCTTCAATAATGCCTCTTGCTTTTTCATCACTTGGGTCAGGTGCTTCCATCACGACCAGTTTTTTGATGAGGCTTGGGAAACGAATGGCCATTTTTAAAGCAATTAATCCCCCGAAGCTATAGCCGCCTAAGTAAACCTGAGTCACTTTCAAAGTATTCAGTAGGGCGAACAAGTCATCTGTCATACTATCTAAGTCGTACCCAGTCAACGTTTTTTCGCTCATGCCATGGCTTTTCAAATCGTATAGCACCACATGAAACCGGGTAGCCAAAATGGGTGCAATGTTGAAATAATATACCGACAAGTTGCTAAACATGCCATGCACGAGAACAACTGTTTCAGATGCCGTTTTATTAAGCTCCTGAATGTGCACAGACCTGTTATTTATAGTTATGACTGGCATTCTTCTATGTAAGAAATGATCATTCCTAAATTCAGATTGATGAGCTGATCCAGATCCATAGATGACAACCAGCCGGTAAAGTCAATCTGATCGCCAAAGTGGGCTTTGATTTTTTCTGAAAAGGAGACGATTTCAATGCTATCCATTTCCAGATCTTTGGTGAATGAACTTTCTGGTGTAATGTCCATTTCCTCCACAAACTCTTCCCCAATTACTTCTGTTATAAATTGTTTCATGAGATCAAAAATCTCTTCGCTGCTTAGTTTTGTAGTCGTTAAAGCGTCCATCCGATGATATAGTTTTTATGTTTAATTGTTTTGATTGTGATGTTGTTAATGGTCATTTCTTCTCCACTGATCTTTTCGATGGTGTACGCTTTAGGGTTTCCCTGTAAGCCTTTGCCTAAGAATTTGCCATAAGCCTCTTTGGCTACCCAAAAACGGGTTGCCCATTCTATTTTATCTTTCGTAGCCAACAGTTCCAGTTCGTGATCGTTAAAAACCAAATCCAAAAACGCAGGACTTCTTTCTTCTATGGTTTCCATATCTATCCCAACCGGCCTGTCAAACCGGGCAATTCCCACTGCATCAGTATCCTTATGGGCAATCGAGATATGTATTCCATCTGTTAAGCCACCTTTTACGTGTGGCTTGCGGAATTCATCTGAGAAAACCTCGAAAGTAATGGGGTAGCAGGCCTCCTTTTTTTCTGTATTTAGCAGGTTTCTTACCGCATCTTTTACGGCAACCCTGCTGATCATCCAGGTTTTTCTTTTATTTGGCAACAACTCGTTGTGGTGTTTTTTCTCTGTTTGGTTGAAATATCTTTTCAGGATAAAATCCCAGGAAACCACTCTCGAATAAGCATTACCAAAAAGGAAAATGCCTGGTGAGATTTCTGCTGACAAACGGTTGTGCAATGGAGACATTGATACATTCCAAAGTGGTTCATCAATCTCCAAACGTCGGTTTTGCCAGCCGGAAATGATTAACCAAATCTTGCCAGCCTTTTTCATCACGATATCGGCAGTTGCAAATTCATCGTTCAAATCCGTCAGTACGCAAGTACATTCAAAGGTTCCATGCTGATCGGCCATGTCTCCAAAAAATTCTATTTCTTCTATCTTTACAGGGAAAGCAATCCGGTCTTTTTCTAGCGTGAGTTGCAGCCACAAACCGAATAACTGGCCTGCATTATCCAATAAGGAACCCTTTCCTCCGGCTGCTTCGATAATTCCAGTAATTCCTTTCTTACCAACAGCCAGTAGTTTTTTAATACCCTGATATTGAGGTCCGTGAAACATGTGGGCCTCGTAAATTTCTTCACTTGTCCGGTCGATGTTTAACTTTTGCCCGATATCAAACTGTCGGTTTGGTGCTAGGTTAAGGGTTGTTGCAAGTTTCACTTCCGCATTAGCGAAGCGATCTAGATTTAGGTAAACCGTTTGATCATCCTTCCATTCTCCGGTTACGGTTTCCTGAAAAGGCTTTACCACATTCATCCATTGAAACACCCGCATATTCATGATTTTCTGAACCTTTTCGGTAGGGGACTGCGCATTGGCAATCTCCGCAAAAACTTCAAAAATCATAGTCATCGGAATTACCGGGTCCATATCTGCTACCGTTGGCCAGTTTTTTGGCTGCCGCAACAAGGAATGATCAATTAAGTAAGGACAATTTTCTAAGCTGACATCAAGTTGTTGGCTAAACGGCTGGCGGATCAACGTTTCAAGTGGCTGGCTTTTAAAAACTGCAGCTGGCTCCGGCCTGAAATCCATGTTCCCAAAATGCGCAATCATTTCTTCCTGCATATTTATCATTTCCAGCACATTCTCATTAAATGCGTTTAGAACGGGATGAAAGGTATCTGCAAATACTGGCTTTGACTTCGGCTGTTTCTGGATCGGAAGTTCTTTCAACGTTTGAAGATGACGAATGATAGGCGAACCAAGTACGAGTTTTATCCCGTTAGCTTTATTTCCGGCAGATGGTTTAATGTGATCCAGAAATTCCATTCCAACCGACTTTCCTTCTACAAATAGTGCCGCTAAAACCCTTTGCAACTGTGCAATACCGGAGCGAATAGATACGTTAGCACTGATGGTACTTATTTCATGGCCTTTTAAAGTATCATCTATAAAACCTGTCAAACCACCTGAACCTACCTGGATAAATACTCTTGCACCTTCCTGATATAATTTCTCAGTAAGTTCGCGGAAACGCACAGGTTTAATTAAATGTTCAGCACTCAGTTGCCTGATGGCGTTGAAACCTTCCGGATAAATCTCCAACGTAGTCGCTGACCATAGCGGTGTGGTCGTTTTTCTGAACTGCATTTCCTCCATGCCCGATAAAATCAAATCGAGTTTATCGGCAACAAAAGGCGAATGAAATCCAGATTGGAATGGAAGAATCTGATGAAAGATTTGTTTCGTTTTTAAAATTGGCACCAGTTCTTCCAGCGCCTTTTTACTGCCGCAAAGAATAACTTGTTGCGGGCAATTATCATTAGAAAGGTATAATTCCGGGATGCTATCTAACACTGAACCAAGCGCCTCAACACCGCAGCCAATGGCAATAAACCTGGAATCTTTTAACTCAAATGTTCCCGGGGTTAATATTTTAAGCAAGTTGAGAACTGAATTTTCTTCAGCTAATGAAGCGGATCTGGCTGCCAGCCATTCGCCTAAACTATGACCAGCGTTCATGTCTGATTTAATGCCCAACGCTTTAAGTGCCTGATCCAGGATACTGCTCTTATTTAAGGTTTGAAGGGCATCACTCAGCAGGCCAGCCTGGGTTTTTTGTTGATCAATATTGATGTCGAAATAATCAGCAACGCTGTTTACTTCGCCACCAGATAAACCGTCTAAACCTGGAAAAACAAAAGCAATTTTTCCAGTTCCGTTCAGAAGCGGATTGTTGCTATACCAAATGTCTTGTTTATTTTTCCAGGGATTATTTTTGGCTACAATTTTGATCGCTTTCCTGATTCTATCCATTGTTGGATTAAAAATTGCAACGCGAAAATTTCCATTGCCGAGGCTGAAATCCTCATTTTCCAATGCTTCCAGTAAAGCCAGGTTGGTCTCACGGGCAAGTACCAGAACTTCATCTTTTTTAGGTTGATTGAAAGCTTCCAGAACAACGTGAGCGTTAATGCCTCCAAAACCAAAGGCGTTTACCGCAGCCAGTTTTGGTAATCCTGATTGTTCCCAATTAATAGTCTTTTGAACAGCAGAAAACCGGGTTTCTTCCAACTGGGCTAAGGGTTCATCGCAATGTAAAGTAGGTGGAATTACCCCATGGTATAAAGCCAGGGTCGTTTTAATCAGCCCGGCAATTCCTGCAGCTGGCATTGCATGTCCAATGTTTGATTTTACGGAACCTATTCCAGCTCTCGGCAAAGTATTATTCTTGCCAAAAAATTGTTTCAATGTTTCAATTTCTGTTTTATCGCCGAGCGGTGTTCCTGTTCCATGTGCTTCCAGGTAGCCAATATCCTGCGGTGATAAGGTTGAATTTTCCCAGGCTTGAGCAACAGCTTTAAGCTGGCCTTTTACTGCAGGACTCATTACACTGGTTCCGCTGCCATCGCTGCTTACGCCAATTCCTTTAATAACTGCGTAGATTTTATCCTTATCGCTAATGGCATCCGCTAATCTTTTCAATACCACAAACCCGCAGCCTTCGCCAATAATCAGCCCGTCAGCATTTTGGTCAAAAGGTTTAATCTTTTCTTGCTTTGAAAGCGCGCCCAATTGCGAAAATATACTCCAAAATGCGGCGTTTTGCCCAAGGTGTACACCACCCGCAACCACCATATTACAGCGTCCGCTATTAAGTTCCTGAACGGCATGGTCTATCGCCAGGAGTGAACTGGCACAGGCTGCATCCAATGTAAACGCTACCCCACCCAAATTAAACCTGTTGGCAACAAGTGATGCTACAAGATTTGGAATCAATCCCATCGCAGTATCAGCCGTAAAACGCCCTTTCCTTAACTGAAATTCGCGTTTTACTTTCTCCAGGTCTTCGTCAGATAGTTGTGGAAGAAGATCTTTCAAAACACTCGAAATTTGTTCGCCTGTCCTTACAATTTCGATCGCTCGGGTAGCGCCCGGCCCTGTGTAATTTCCTTTACCGATTACAATCCCTGTGCGGTCTAGCTTGTAGTTACGTTCGAATACACCCGCATCTTCCAACGCACTGTGCACCAAATCCAGTGTAATTAAATGATCAGGTTCTGTACCTTCAACGGCAAGTGGCAGGATTCCAAAGCGTTGCGGATCAAAGCTATACTCCGGAATAAAGCCTCCCTTATTGCAGTAAAAACGATCTACACCGGTAGCCGACTGATCAAAATGAACGGGATCTATTCGATTTGCAGGAACAGTTTGCGTAGAATCTATCCCATTTAATATATTTTCCCAGAACGCTTGTACATTCTTCGCCCCGGGGAATACACAAGACATTCCTATAATGGCAACATCGCTCTTCTTCGTCATAGTTTTTAGTGCGATTTAGGTCCAGGTATTGCCAGCCATAATTAAAACCTGGCTCTCGTTACCGTATTTCAATTCGTTAAGGAAGGTTTCCATTCCATCTTGTAAAGGAATCATAGCAATTCCGCGACGTTGGTATTCTTTTTCGAGGGTGGGTGAAACCATTCCTGCGCCTTTCCATGGCCCCCAGTTAATGGCCATTACCTTTCCTTTAATTTTTTGTTTGAGTGCCCAGGCGTATTTATCCATTACACTATTCGCAGCTGCATAATCTGTCTGTCCGCGGTTGCCGTAAACGGATGCGATACTGGAGAAGAGAATTACAAACTGGGTTTCAGGTCTCAGTTGCTCAGCGAGCACACGTAAAGGGGTTACTTTAGTATCGAAAACCCGTTCAAAAGATTCTGAAGTTTTGCTGCTGAATAATTTATCCTCCAGCAAACCAGCACCGTGCACCACACCGTCTATCCGGCCATATTCCTGGTAAACCTGATTAATCAGCCGGGTTAAGCCATCTTCATCTCTTAAATCCAGCGATTCGTAAACTACGGTAGAACCGCCTTCTTCAAGCGTGGAGATACACCTCAGGATTTGGTTATTTTTATAAACGCGGTTGGTTTCCTGTTCAATTTCAGCTGGTTTAGAAAACTGTCCCTGTTGGATGAGGTATTGCCTGATTTCATCTTTAGTCTCCAACTTCGTAGTTGCTACATGAGCAGTCAACAGTGGGTTTGCAGATCGCCCGACCAGGATATATTTACAAGGATAATCTTTAGCGAAATGAATCATCAGCTCTGCAGTAATTCCCTGAGCACCACCTAATACCATCACAACAGCATCTTTATCCAATTTGATATGATGTTCACCGCTTTCGGTGCTTAGTTGTGTCGGTACCAACTCCATAATGTGGCGTTTGTGATCGTTGTAGATGATTTCGGAAGGTTTATCCGGATTAAGAATTTCGTTCAAGGTTACATTTGCAATTTCATCTGCAGACATTTTAGTTTCCAGGCTGATGAACCGACATTTTGTATGTTCATATTCGCGATCCAGGCTCTTGAAGAAACCAGAGTAGCCCTGGTAGTTTCTAAGGAAAGAGATATCGGATTCTGCATTGAAATATCTTTTAGTATCTGCGATCAGATACACCCACTTTACCGTTTCAAAGTTTAATTTTTTAATCGTAGAGAAATGATCTAAAATACCGACTTTGTTCTGCGCCTCGAACATATTCAAGATGATCAAGCCTTGGTAATGATCCAATGAATCTTCAAAATTTACAATATCAGCAATGGCCCCATGCTTTTCCAGCATGGCTTTAATTTTTAAGGCTTGTCCGCCGCCATCGTTAGTAATTGCGAAGCGTTGTCCTTTCAAAATTGCGGCTTCTGTAATAGTAAGTGCGGCAGGCGTAAGTTCGAAACGCAAGCGGGAAAGCTTTTCCTTAACGGTTTGGTTATCGATACTTTCTTCTATTATCTTTTTAGCTTCTATCAACACCTCGGTACTTTCTATTTCTACATCAGCAATCCAGTTAACCAGGCTCTTAAGCGTTTTAATAGCGGCTAGTTTTTCCATCAGGTCATCAGCTTGATCGCCCTGCGTTCCAAATCCCACCTTTTCTTTAAGTGAAGCGATAATCTCCATCCGCTTTATCGAATCGATACTCAAATCGGCTTCAAGATCCAGATCCATGCCGAGCATTTCTTTAGGGTAGCCTGTTTTTTCGCTCACAATATCAAGTATCGCTACCGTTAACTGATCAACAGATAGCTTTTGTGGTTCTGCAAGTTTCGTAGCAATTACCACCTGAATTTCTGGTGGCTGTTGCTGGGTATTTTCTGTAATCCAGTTTACCAGACTACTCAGCGTTTTTAAACCTGCTAACTGTTCCATTATCTTATCGTCAGGCAGATTTAGCTCAGAAAATCCGCCAAGTTCTGTACGTAAGGCACCAATAATTTCTACCCGTTTAATGGAATCGATGCTTAAGTCGGCTTCCAAATCCATTTCCATACCGAGCATTTCTTGTGGATAGCCCGTTTTATCGCTAACTAGCTGTAAAAGCATCTGCTTAATGTCTTTGTGAACCAATACCGCAGATTTTACTTCCATCACCGGCGAGATCTCCATTTGGCCATTCAGTTGGTTCTCAATTTTAATAGGTTGTTGCGGCTGAAAACTTGCTGTAGGCTGCTGCTGATAAGTAGGCATTTGTACTGATGGGTTCTGACCCAAGAACGAAAGCATCACATCGCGTTGTGCCTGAATCAGCGCTTTCATGCTATGCAAATATTCCTGCATCATCAAATCTTTTGCAGATGATGGAACTTGCTGATTAATGTTATGACTTTGTGTTTCTTTCATCAGTATGATTGGTTTAGTAATTGGAGCAGCGCCGTTTTCTGGTAATTTTCCTGTTGATGGTATTGCATGCTGACCATTAACATACCAGATGGCAGGACTTTTTTTGTACAGTGTTGGATTGTTGATCTCAATAAACCGGGTTGACCGGCCCTCAAATAATTTCTCTAGGTTAATTGATCTTCCTGTAGAAATATAGCTCGCTAACGTTCCTAGGAGGTTACTTAACTTGTTCTGGCCCTGGTCTTCAGTAGATAGAATGGTTTCGTCTTTGCCGATACAAGCTTTTGTAAGTCCGCTGAGCACTTTGCCTGGTCCAACTTCTATAAAAACCCTGGCTCCGGCATCGTACATGTTGGTGAGTTGATCGACAAAGAGAACCGGCTGAACCAAATGCTCCGTTAGCCGCTCTTTTATGGCTTCAGCATTATTTGGGTATTCTTTCGCCGTGGTATTTGACCAAACAGGTATTTTGATATTCTGGAAAGAAACTGCTGATAAAATCTCCTTATAAAGTGCTTTCGATTCTCCTACTACAGGACTGTGGAAAGCACACGCTACTTCCAACTGGCGGAAAGAAACTTTCGCATCTTTCAATTTCGCGGCCAGATTCTTAATACCTTGGGTTGATCCTGCAATTACGCATTGGGTAGGGGAATTGAAGTTTACCGGAAAAACATTTTCTATACCAGATAGTAAGCCAGCCAACTCTTCGCGTTTTGCACTTACGGCCAGCATGCTTCCAGGATCTCCATCCGTTACGGCGTTTAAAATCGACTGGGCTCTATCGGCACTCAGTTTAACCAGCTGATCATCTTCAAAAGCACCAGCAAAACAAAGCGCTGGCAACTCGCCGTAACTGTGGCCCGCAACCATGTCAGGCTGGATACCAAAAGATTGGAGGAGTTTTGCAATGGCTAGATCTACAATGCCTAATAACGGCTGTGCCATGCGTGTATCTTTGATGCTTTCTTTTTGGATCTTCGCAGCCTCGGCATCAAATACTGTATTTGGGAAGAGAATCTTTTCATAAGCGGGGTGATGCTTAAGTAGTTTCCTCATCTCAGGGAAAACCACAAAAAGGTCTCTTGCCATATTAATTCGCTGACTGCCCTGACCAGGAAATAAAAATGCGACTTTACCAGCTTTTGCATTGGTTTTATAAGTGTCTTTGCTTTCAATACCAGATAGAACAAGATCAATTTTCATCACCAGATCTTCTGGATTATTGGCAACTATACTCAATTGAATATCCTTTTGTGAGCCCGTTGCCAAACTAAACGCAATATCCTGCAGTGCAATCTGATCATTTATATCCAATAAGCTTTTTAGATCTGCCAGCGATGTGCTAGCCTCGTCGTAATTATCGCCTCTAAAAACAAACAACTCAGAAGGCCATGATTTAAGAATAGGGTGTTCGTTTTCAATATTTATACCGCTTTCCAGTACGGCATGAAAGTTTGTTCCGCCGAAACCAAACGCACTTACCCCAGCGTAACGTTTGTCATCCAGCCATAAACCTGCCTCCGTATGAAAAGCAAAAGGGCTGGTTTTGGCGTTATAAAAATTATTCGGTGTTTTTAAATTAATTGTTGGTGGTTTAATTCCGTGGTATAATGCCAGTGTTGTTTTGATCAATCCGGCAATTCCGGCAGCACATTTGGTATGGCCGATCTGCGTTTTTACAGATCCTAAATGTGTTTGACCAGCGGTTGCGCCGGTTTCGTTCAACATATCAGTAAGGGCGCTCACCTCCGTTTTGTCGCCCACAACTGTTCCTGTGCCATGTGCTTCGATCAACCCTACTCCAGAAGGCATAATTCCAGCCTGGCTATAAGCCCTTTCCAAAGCATTGATCTGTCCGTTTTTACGGGGGGCGGTTAAACCTAGGCTTTTACCGTCGCTTGAACCACCAACTCCTTTAATGACTGCATAAACCGTATCTCCATCTCTCAGGGCATCCTCATGTCTTTTCAAAACCACCATTGCTATACCCTCACCGAGCGCAATTCCATCAGCTTCTGAATCGAAGGTAGCACATCTTCCTTTTTTTGATAAGGCGTGCGTACTCGAAAACATCAAATAGTCATTGATGCCATTATGAAGGTCAGCACCACCAGCCAATACCATATCTGATTTTTCGAGGAACAGTTCCTGGCAGGCGAGGTCGATAGCAGCGAGAGAGGAAGCGCAGGCAGCATCTACCGTAAAGTTCCTACCGCCTAAATTTAACCGATTCGTTACGCGACCAGAAATCACATTGGCTAAAATTCCCGGGAAGGAATCTTCTGTCATTTTAGGAAGTGCAGCATCTACCTCTGCAGGCATCTCACCAAAAACTTGTTTATAGAAACACCTGAAACTATAACTATTGGCTAGGTCATTTCCACCTTCCGCCCCAATAATTACAGATACGTTTTCTTTATCTACACCTTGCGATGCATAACCCGCATGTTGCATGGCCTGCTTTGCAACCAAAAGCGTGAGCAATTGAGTAGGCTCGATTGCGGCAAGGGATTGCGGCGGAATACCAAATTCCAGCGGATCGAAGTCTATTCTAGGAATAAAACCACCCCATTTAGAATGGGACATATCACTTGCAGTAGAATCGGGATTATAATATAGCTCCTTGTTCCAGCGCTCATCAGGTACTTCAGTAACCGAATCTTTGCCAAGCACGATATTTCTCCAGTATTCATCCAGGTTTTTTGCACCTGGGAAAATGCAAGCCATACCCACAATAGCAACATCCAGCGACTTCGATTCACTTTTTGGAGGATCTGATAAGATCGCCCGATTAATATAGTCAAAGTTTTTAGTTGCAACATCTTCATGTAATTCCACTAAGGAGATTACCTCTTTATGCATCGGTGCTATCTGACCAATCATATACATGCCGAGTGCAGTTTGTCCCGATTCATCGATTTCGATGAGTTGATCGCCTTGCCTTTCAATCCCTTTGGCAGCAATTCTAAGACGGCCGACATTCAGGCTTTCCAGTTTCTCCCAGATTACCTTTTTATCAATTCCCTGTGCTTGGAGTTTTACTTTCTCTTCGTTGAAATGACTGGCAAAAGCGGAATTTAAGCATCTTGTTTCGTGCCCTGGTGCCGTTTCAAGCAATATGGTCTCTTGCGCCTGCATGGCTTCCTGCTGAAACTTGTTTAGGATTGCACCAGTGCTTACCGCTTCTTTAGTGTACAAATACGCAGTACCCATCAGCACACCGATTTTCATTCCCTTTGCCGCAAGTGGAGCAGTCATGATAGAAATAAATGCAGTCGAAAAAGCATCGTGGATACCTCCTGCAAAAAACACACTGATTTCTTCCGGTTTATCTTCTTTTAAGAGTCGTTCAATCTGCTTCTCCCAAAGTACCATGCTGGAAAGCGGCCCAACGTGGCCACCGCATTCCCTGCCTTCGAATACAAATCTTTTTGCACCCTCTTTCAAAAACATATCCAGCAAGGCTGCTGATGGTACATGTAAAAAGGTTTTAATTCCGGCCTTTTCGAAAGGTTTGGCTTGGGACGGTCTTCCTCCGGCGATTAACAAGACTGGCGGCTTCGCATTCAGAATGTATTCTTGTTGTTCATCGCGAAGTTCTTGTGGTGCAAAGCCGAGGATACCTACGCCCCAGGTTTTGTTGCCTGCAAGCACTTTGGTTTGATTAATCAGGTTTTCTGCAGCTGTGCCTTTAAGAAGAGAAAGTGCCACAAACGATAGGGCACCAGCTTCTGAAACCGCATCTGCAAAAAGTGGTACATCGCTTACGCGGGTCATCGGACCCTGGGCTATTGGATATTTTATATTTAAATCTGTTGCAAGCGCATTGTTTGCACTGATGGCGTTTAGCGATTTTGCTTGTTTTAAATGTCCATAAATGGAAGCCTTGAAACCAAAGATCAGCTTATCAAGCTTTTTGTACTTTTCATACAGATCAACTGATAAACTCACATCCTGGCCCATAGGCAAGTAATTGGTACTTAAATCATAGTCTCCAAAATAGGCCCTCAGTTTTTGATGGGTCTGATCATCTTCCGAAAGCTGCGGGGAATTCGGGCGAATCAATACCCGGTGATGATCAATTAACTTAGTTTCAGTCCCGCTCAGCTTTCCACAAATTGACTTTAGCTCAGCAGGAGCGGAGCACTCTGCGAAAAGAGCAAATTGGCTATCCAGAATAATTCCGGATGCTCCTTGTGCAATCAGCGATGCGGCAGTATGCAGACCAACCCCACCTTGAACCCATACCGGGATGTCTTCAACCGCCTTAATAATCCGTTGAAAGAGTACAAAAGACGATTCATAGGCTACTTTACCTGCACCTTCATTCCCCTTCACAATGATACCCGCTGCCCCAGCCGCTTTAGCTTTTTTTGCAGACTCCAAATCGAATACCTGATAAATGATCTGAGCAGCGGGCTGACAGTTAAACTTAAAGCCAAAAGGGGCAATAACTAAACTCACAGCTGCCGGCAAATCAATATCCTGACAATCCTCGCTGTTAAAGCAAACGCCATAGTCTATAGCAGAACGTGCGCTCAAAGTGTGCAATGCTTTTTGAGCCTTATCGCGGTCATGCCCCAGACTAAGAACGGGAAAGCAAGCTGCTTTTGTCAAACTTAGTACGAGTCGTGCATCCGGAATTTCGAAGGGTGTGATCCCAATTAGTAAATGTTTGTTCATGGGTGTGGAGATGTTTAGTTCTGTAATCAATCAAATCGATTTCGCCAATATTGAAAGATTTAATAAGGTCATTCGTTGGTTTACTGCAAGCGTCAAACAGGTAGTTATCCTGTCAAATCAACTGTATTACTAATAAGTCAAATATATAAATCAGATACGGTAAAAATGGTCCGGTGACTGTAATGAATAAAGTGAATATTGTAAGATTGCTATGGTCTAAAATTATTGATAAAATAACTGATAACAAATTTTTAAATTACCTGTATCGCTAAATTATAATACAAACCTAGTTTTTAAAATTGGGAAGTGATACCGCTTAGATATTATCATTTAATTACCAAAACGTTAATTATGACTCATTTAAGGGGTTTAAATCTAAAACAAGAAACTTTGTAGTTATGGAAAAACGGTATTTAAGAGTTAAATCCGATTGATGTAAATATAGAATCGCGTAGTGAAAGTAATACTCATTTATAGTCAAATTAGCCAAATCATCGTTTAGTTTCAATTGTATTATTTATTATATACATATATATGTATTGGAATACATACACAAGCCAGAAATATAAAGAGAATGCTTATTAATCGTTTCTTTTGTTTTCAATTAAGCATTGAAACCTTACCCAATCGAAACCCCACGCAAAAAGCAACTTTTTATTTTGGGAGAAGATGAGCGCCCGAAATGCCTGGATTTTTCCGCGAATTTGGCGTGAACAAAATGAATTACTTGCAAATATTGCATGAATTTTTGCACAGAAAAATTTTTAACAGCTATCTTTTTCAGGATAACCTGTATTAATTTTACAGAATACTGGAAAAAAATCGACAAAAATTACTGCACAACCCGAAATCAGAGAGGTTTTTCTTAAAATAAGTTCAACTGCTCAGGTTGATGTAGACTAGGATCGAAAAAGTAGGTGTTTTCCGCTTTTGTAGTGTTAGAAATAAAATACACTTCACTTTCCTGCTCTCGTGAAGCAATCTTTATCAAAGTATTTCCAGCAACATTATTGAACATTTCTTCCACGAGTATGGGATCGTTGTTATCTTTTGAAAGATGGCTTAACAACAGGTGCGTCATGTAATCGGGACGGTGATTTAAAAATAAGTCTAAAGCCTGCGCGTTGCTTAAATGTCCGCGACCGCTGGTAATTCTTTGTTTCAGGAAATAAGGGTATCGGCCGTTTGCCAGCATATTGGCGCAATAGTTAGCTTCCAAAAATGCAGCATGGCAGCGTTTAAATTGGGTTACCAGTCTATCGCAAACTGAACCAATATCGGTAAACACACCCACCCGTACATCATTACATTCTACTGTAAAAGAAAAAGGATCTGCAGCATCATGAAATTTTGAGAAAGCCGTGATGTTAAGTTTTCCAATCCGGATGTTTTGATTATGCTTTAAATTAAAAGTGTATTGCTCATCAAGGGAAAGCCTGCTGCTTCGTAATGTTGCTACACTGATGTAGACGGGAAGTTTATATTTCCTGGCAAATACGGCCAGTCCTTTAATATGATCACTATGTTCGTGGGATATGAAGATCGCCTTTACTTTATCAATTGAAAGTCCCAGGCGCAACATTCGCTTTTCAACCTCTTTACAAGTCAAGCCAACATCAACCAAAACGGCTTCCGTTTCGTTGCCGATGTAATAACAATTTCCATTGCTGCCAGAATTAATAGAAGTAAAGTGTAATGCCATTTGAAGCCGCAAGTTACGGCTTATTTAAATAATGAGAAAGTAAAACTATACCCTTGTTCCGTTATATTCTACCAATCTGGTAAGTAGGGGAAGGAAAGCCTGAATTAAATTAATCTCTTCTTGCGAGAATATTTTCTCCATCGTTTGCACCAGCCATTCTTCTTTTATTTTCCTGCTGGCGATGATGTGTTTCTCGCCGAGCTTGGTTAAACTAATGTATATTTTTCGTTTATCACCTTCATCCTGGAGCCTTTCTACACATTGGGCTGCGAAAAGGCGGTTGATGATCTGGGATATTGCTTGTTTAGAAACCCTTTCCATTTCAGCAAGCTCAGTAGAAAGCAATTTTCCGTGCTGTTCCAATAAAGACATCGTTAATAATTCCGCATTACTAAATTCCGAACTCACATTCTGCTTACGTAACTGCCTGGTGAGGCGGGTAACGGTGCTTCTTAGCTTCGCTGCAATATCCTGTGTTTGTTTCGACATATGTGGTAAATATACTTTACAAATATAATGGTAATTATTTTAACTGCTCGATACATTTGAACGCTTTAAGTGCGATTTTATGATCCAGGCATGATAAAATTGAAGAATTAAGGCTTTAATCATATCACTAAATTTTTTAACTTTGTAAAGTTACTTTACTAATTTAAACATGAGTATTTTCAGATCCCTTAAACATTACAATTATAGATTATTTTTTACCGGACAAGCAGTTTCGCTGATCGGTACGTGGATGCAGCGCGTAGCCGTAAGCTGGTTGGTTTACCGTTTAACAGAATCTGCATTTTTGTTGGGTTTGATGACTTTCTTAAGCCTAATTCCATCATTAATCCTTGCTCCGTTCGCCGGAAGCTACGTAGACAGGCATAACAAATATAAAATCCTGGTGATTACACAAATCTTGCTGATGTTACAAGCAGGTGCATTAGCGGCAATGATCTGGTTTAAAGTTTATGACATGTTCTGGATTGCGGCGCTGTCTTTGGTACAGGGATTAGTGAACGCATTTGATGTAACAGCAAGGCAGTCTTTAATGGTAAACCTAATTGACGATAAGGAAGATCTTCCAAATGCAATTGCACTAAATTCTTCTATGTTTAATGTAACCAGGCTAATAGGGCCAGCTTTAGCGGGTGTAATTCTGAGTACACTTGGTGAAGACATTTGTTTCCTGATCAACTTTATCAGTTTTATTGGTGTGTTGGTTTGTATGATGATGATGAAATTAAAGTTCACTGCCCAGCCAAAGTCAAAAGAAAATATTTGGATCGACTTAAAGAAAGGCTACGATTACCTCACCGCATCACCTGATTTGTCTTCTATGATTTTAATGATGGCTGCATCCAGCTTATTGGTTATTCCTTTCACCACACTGCTTCCGGTATTTGCCAAAGATATTTTTAACGGAGATGCCACTACATTTAGTTGGTTTGAAAGTGCTGCAGGTCTAGGTGCATTTTTTGGCGCAATCTATATGGCCAGCCGAAAAATAGGCCAGAACATGCAAAAAATTGTCGTTGTTTCTGGTGCATTACTAGCCGTTTCGGTAATTGCACTGGCGATTTCGCCAACCCTGATTACTGCATTAATCTGTACTTCACTAGCAGCGCTGGGCTTAATGGCTCAAACGTCATCCATTAATACCTACCTGCAAACACATGCAGATGATGTAATGCGTGGCAGAACCCTCAGCTATTATATCATGGCTTATCAAGGTGTTTTACCTGTTGGAAGTTTATTAATGGGCTACTTTGCTCATCAATTCGGCACCCAAATAGTCGTTGCTTTTGAAGGTTTAGCCGGTTTGCTCATCGTATGTGCATTTATCTACCATGAAAAACACCGCAGTCATGTTAAAGATAAATTATCGTTTATGGGGTAAGTGGGTTTATTCATTTAAAAAATAAACCATTATCGAAATCAGTTGATAAAACGCTAATGAACAACCAGTTTGCAGTCAACCATAATCTTCTGGTAATCCATAAGTTCAACCTCCTGATCAATTAATCGTAGCAATAACCTAACCGCGTTTTCACCTACAGCTTCTGGATTTTCTTCGATGGAGGCAATAGGAGGAGCATCAAGGTAAGTGATAAAAGCGTTATTGCCGAACCCGATGCATTCCATCTCAGAGAACTTGGGATGGTTAACAGCCCGAAGGTATTTTATCGCATCAAACAAAATCGGCTCCTTGAACGCGACTAGCGCCGTCGGCATATTTTCAGGATCTGAGAACAGATTCCGAATAGCTGTAATGGTACTTTCCTTATCAAAATCGGTGTAGGCCACCAAACCTGCAGAGAAGGGCAGCCGGAAATCTTTCAGCGCATTAATATATCCGTTGAAACGATCATGGGTAAAGTTGATCATCTTCGGTCCGCCTAGGTAAGCTATTTTTCGATGCTTTCTTTCAATTAAAAACTTGGTTGCCTCGTAACTTCCCTGAAAGGTATTGCCCAGAACTTTATGACAATTTAAATTGAAGCTCGGGTTTCTGGCATAATAAACTACGGGAGTTCCCATGTTTTCAAACTGCGCCAGGTGTGCAAAATCCTGCGTATTTTTGGAAATCGCGATAATTAACCCGTCAACACGGCTCTTTAAAAGCATATCAGCAGCCTGAATTTCCTTTTCCAGCTCGTCATGCGTTTGCCGGATAATCACATTGTAACCATTCGCAGTCGCAAATTGTTCTACGCCATAAATGCTTCGGGTAAAAAAATGATCCAAAAGATTGGGCAGAATAATGCCGATAATCCGCGATTTTCTTTCCTTCAGATTAATGGCTGATTTGTTCGGCGTAAAATGCAGCTCCTTCGCCATTTCCTGCACCCGCTTCTTGGTGTATTCATTAATGGTTGGGTAATCATTAAGTGCTTTAGACACTGTAGATACCGACATTTTTAGTTTTTCAGCCAGAAATTTAAGTGTTACCGGTGTGTTGCGAATCATCTGTTCCAATCTCTACGCATAGTTAAGCAAAATTCACAATTATTTCAAACGTTTGAAATGCCGTGGCAATTCAATTTATTGCTTTTCTCTATCGCCTGTGGATGTTTTAGGGTAATGCTTTTATAAATTCGTCAATCGGTCCATTCACTGAACTGCCAACAAAAAGCAGTTGGTAAGTTTTTAAGATAAAATTATTATTTAGATGGCTTTCAGAAACACCGTCCGTTAATTAATTGTTAGTTTTGAAACAGTCAATTAATTAACAAATCAAAATACCAGTTATGCATAAATTAAGTTATACCGTACTTTTTATCTGCTTTTCGCTCTTCACTTCTATCGTAAATGCTCAGGTTAACGCTATTCAGAATATTCAGGGAAGAAAAATTCAAAGCTTAAATGGCAAGTGGAATTACATCGTCGATCCTTATGAGAACGGTTATTATGATTATCGCCACGAACCTTTCGATCAATCTAAAAGTGGCACTGGAGGCTATTTTGATGATCGTGTGCAAAAAGATAAAACAGAACTGATTGAATATAATTTTGACCTTTCGCCACAAATGAATGTTCCGGGAGATTGGAATTCACAATCAGAACAACTCTCTCTCTACGAAGGCAATGTGTGGCTGCGTCGAAAGTTTGATGCTAAACCCGAAAAGGGCAAAAAGTATTATGTGTATTTCGCCGCCGTAAACTACGAAGCCAATGTTTATTTAAATGGGAAAAAATTAGGCACGCATAAGGGTGGATTTACGCCTTTTCAGTTTGATGTGACCAACAGATTAAAACCAGGTGAAAATACCTTGATTTTAAAAGTTGATAATACGCGTAAACCAGATGAGATTCCAACAGTAAATACTGATTGGTGGAATTATGGCGGAATTACCCGCGATGTTTATCTGGCTGAATTTCCAGACCATTTCATCAGCGACTATAAACTTCAGTTGGTGAAGGGAAACAATAACCTGATCAATTTTTCAATTAAACTGGCTGATGCCACTGCCGGACAGGACATTACCTTATCCATTCCAGAACTGAAGCTGGAAAAGAAGTACAAAACAGATGCAGAAGGGAAAATTAACGATGAATTTACCTGGAATAATTTGGCGCTATGGTCGCCCGAAAATCCGAAGTTATACGGCGTAAATATCAAGAGTGACAAAGAAGACATCAATGATAAAATCGGATTTAGAACCATTCAGGTGAAAGGAGATAGTATATTATTGAATGGTAAAAACACTTTTTTGAGAGGCGTATCCATTCATGACGAAAATCCGCTTTTAGCTGGTCGCTTACGTTCTGAAGGAGATATGCGCATGATGTTGCAATGGGCCAAAGATATGAATTGCAATTATGTGCGATTGGCACATTATCCGCATAATGAAGAAATGCTTCGTTTGGCTGATGAAATGGGACTGATGGTTTGGGCAGAAGTACCAGTTTACTGGACCATTAGCTGGACAAATCCATCCACCTATGCCAATGCAAAGCAGCAATTAACTGATTTAATTGTTCGGGATAAGAATCGGGCAAGCGTAGTAATCTGGTCTATTGGTAATGAAACCCCATTGAGTGATGCACGTTTAAGCTTTATGAAAAACCTGGCAGAAACTGCCCGCACGTTAGACGATTCACGTTTGGTGGCCGCTGCATTAGAAGTACACCGCGAAGGCAATATCATGATTTTAAATGATCCGCTTGGCGAGGCAATCGATCTGGTAAGCTTTAATGAGTACGCAGGTTGGTACTGGGGCGGTACGCCGGCAGAACTTGCCAAATACACCTTTGATATTAAATACAATAAACCGGTAGTTATCAGCGAATTTGGTGGTGATGCACTGGGTGGCTTCCATGGAGATGAAAATACCAGATGGAGTGAGGAATACCAGGAGGCACTTTATAAAAATCAGTTTAGTATGCTGAGCAAGATTGGAGCGCTAAGGGGTGTTACCCCATGGATTCTGGCCGATTTTAGATCACCGAGAAGGCAGCACCCGGTTTACCAGAACTTTTGGAACCGTAAAGGCTTAATAAGCGAAACCGGAAAGAAAAAGAAAGCTTTTTATGTGGTGAAAGACTTTTACGATCAAATGCAAGCTAAATATAAATAAACCATCATATGCCAGCTAACTACTTTTATCGCTTGGCTTTATCTAATTGAGCAATAAAAAGTTAACATCAACTGGCGTTAAAGGGCAATAAAAAAGATACGTAAGAATGATTTTATTATGGGGCGAATGGATGGATTTATTCGGAAATTTGAACCATAATAGAAATAAAACCGCCTGATTAATGGCGTTTAAACGTAAATGAGAATAACAATGAAACAAAATTTGAGCATCTTATTGATTTTGGCAACGGCTTTTAGTGCATCGGCTCAAAAAAAGAAATCAAAGCCGGCGGCATCGCAAAGCTACCAGGTAGAAACAAAAAAAGTTACCGTATACACTACGGCAGAAAAATCTGATTTCCGGATCAGCAAGACGGAAACTTTAAGTTTTGTTGAAAACAGACAACCGTTTGAAACAGAGCCTTGTATTTTTGTCGATCCTACAATTAAATACCAAACAATGGTTGGCATTGGTGGCGCCTTAACTGATGCTTCAGCTGAAACGTTTGCTAAACTTTCAAAAAAAAATCAACAGGAATTATTAGAAGCTTACTATAGTAAAGACAAGGGAATTGGCTACACCTTGGCACGTACCAATATTGCAAGTTGCGATTTTTCGAGCGGTAGTTATAGTTATGTACAAGAAAACGATAAAGACTTAAAGACATTTAGCGTTGCACACGATGAGCAATTCAAAATTCCTTTAATTAAACAGGCTACTGCTGCAGCGGGTGGCAAACTGACTTTATTTGTGAGTCCTTGGTCACCGCCAGCCTGGATGAAAGACAATAACAACTTAATCATGGGTGGCCATTTATTACCTCAATATCGCCAGAGCTGGGCCAACCACTATGTAAAATTCATCAAAGCTTACGAGCAGATGGGCATTCCGGTTTGGGGTTTATCTGTTCAGAACGAGCCAATGGCAAAACAGATCTGGGAATCTTGTATTTATACCGCAGAAGAGGAACGCGATTTTATTAAGAATTTCCTGGGTCCAACTTTGCAGAAATCTGGTTTAGCCTCGAAAAAGCTAATCGCCTGGGACCACAACCGTGATCAGATTTTTCAAAGAGCAAGTACAATCTTAAACGATAAAGATGCCGCCAAATATGTGTGGGGAATCGGTTTCCATTGGTATGAAACGTGGACCGGAAGCGGAATGCAGTTCGGAAACTTACGTCAAACCCATGAGGCTTATCCTGATAAGGCATTGATTTTCACAGAAGGCTGCCAGGAAAAATACAACGTGAATAAATTAGACGACTGGACGTTAGGTGAGCGCTATGGTTATTCAATGATCAATGATTTTAACGCCGGAACTGCTGCCTGGACAGATTGGAATATACTTTTAGATGAAAAAGGCGGACCAAACCACGTTGGAAATTTCTGTTTTGCACCGGTACATGCAGATACCAAAAAAGACAAATTGATCTACACAAATGCTTATTACTATATGGGTCACTTTTCTAAATTCATTCGTCCCGGTGCAAGAAGAATTGGCGCAGCTTCCAGCAGGGATAAATTACAGTCTACTGCCTTCTTAAATACAGATGGCAAATTGGTTGTGGTGGTGATGAATCAATCTGATGAAAAATTAAAATATAGTTTGTGGATTAAACAACATGCAGCAACCACTACCAGCTTGCCACATTCTATCACCACGCTTGTAGTGGAATAAACCGAATAAAAAAACTAAATAATGATAAAAAAAATCGAAAATCTGTTTACGTTAAAGGATAAAGTTGTTGTAGTTACCGGCGCTACGGGCGTATTGGGCGAAGCTTTTCTTCAGGGACTCACCGCTGCCGAAGCAACTATTGTTGTAATCGGCAGAAACGAAGAAGTCGCTAAACAGCGCACGCAGGAAGTTAACGATGCTGGTGGTAAAGCCATTTACATCATCGCCGATGTACTAGACCAGGCAGCGCTGGAAACTGCTAAAAATAAAACCCTGGAAACTTTCGGTAGGATAGATGCATTGGTTAATGCCGCAGGCGGCAACGTGGCCGAGGCCGTAATTCAACCGGGTAGTGATGTCTTCGACTTAAATGTTAACGCGTTAAAACAGGTTTTCGATTTAAATTTATTTGGTACCATTATCCCAACCCAAATCTTCGGAAAAGAAATTGCTAAGAACGGCGGCAGTATTGTCAATATTTCCTCGGTTTCTGCTACCCAGGCAATTACACGGGTGTTGGGTTATTCGATGGCAAAATCTGCGGTAGATAGTTATACAAAATGGATGAGTGTGGAACTGGCTAATCGTTATCAGGATAAATTGAGAATCAATGGCATTGTTCCCGGGTTTTTTATTACCAATCAAAACAGGGCATTATTAACAAATCCCGATGGTTCATTAACGGCAAGGGGAGAAGCCATTATTGTAAAAACGCCATTTAAGCGTTTCGGTGCACCAGAAGAATTAATCGGTGCCTTAGTTTACTTACTAAGCGATGCCTCCAGGTTTGTAAATGGTGAGAATATCACCGTCGACGGTGGTTTCTGTGCCTTTTCTGGGGTCTAAGAAAGCTTTTCATTTTACAAATAACTATAAAGTACCGAACTGGCTTTTTGCCAATCAATGAACCAAATATAAAATGAAGTATAAAAAATTAGAACAAACCTGGCGCTGGTATGGGCCGAATGATCCGGTTAGCTTGCAAGATGTAAAACAGGCGGGTGCAACCGGAATCGTAACCGCATTGCATCATATTCCGCACGGTGCAGTTTGGCCGCTGGAAGACATTCAGGAGCGAAAAGCAATGATAGAAGCAGCTGGTTTAACCTGGTCTGTGGTAGAAAGCGTACCTGTTCATGAAGCCATAAAAACCCGCAGGTCAGATGCAGATCAATACCTGGAAAATTACAATCAATCACTTCGCAACCTAGCTAAATGCGGCATTAAAACGGTTTGTTACAATTTTATGCCGGTACTGGATTGGACGCGTACGCAGCTGGATCTCGAAATGACAGATGGTTCGAAAGCGTTATATTTCAACTGGATTGACCTGGCCATTTTTGATCTCTACATTTTAAAGCGTGATAGTGCAACACAGGATTATTCTGCATCAATTTTACAAAGAGCAGAGGAAAAACACGCCAGTTTGAGTGAACGGGAACTTATAGACCTCCGCATTAATGTGTTGATGGGTATTCCAAATGAAAAGGAAATTGAACTGGAAACCCTGCGCGCAAGTATCAATGAATATGCGGTGATTGGAACAGAAGGGCTAAAGGAAAACTTAAAATATTTCCTCAACTCTATCGCAAAGGTGTGTACGGAAGAAGGAATCAAAATGACCATTCATCCCGATGATCCGCCATACCCAATTTTAGGTTTACCCCGAATTGCCAGTACATTGGAAGATTTCAAATACATTATCGGAGAAGTAGATCAAGCCTTTAATGGCGTTTGTTTTTGTACCGGATCACTGGGTGCCGGAATGAAAAACGATGCACTCGAAATTTTCGATGCCGTGAAAGAACGCGTGTACTTCGCACATTTACGGAATGTAACGAAAGACGAAGACGGAAGTTTCTATGAAGCTGATCACCTTGGTGGTGATGTAAATATGTATGAAATTATGAAAGCCATCTCAGAAGAGAATGCTTTACGAGATCAGCCAATTCCATTTCGCCCGGATCATGGTCATCAAATGCTCGATGATCTTACTAAACAAAGCAATCCGGGTTATTCCGCCATAGGAAGATTAAGAGGCCTTGCAGAATTACGCGGATTAGAAGTAGGCGTAACCGGGAATTATTAAAAGTTCTTGTATGAATTCAAGCCTGTCGGAAGCTATATCTTAATAGCCTTCCGGCAGGCTTTTTTTGCTTTTAAAAATGACCAATAACATAATTGCGGTTTATACGCATTTAACAAGATATTAAACTCATCTTTGCTTGTGGCTTGAAATTTGCCCCTTTTGAAATCACTATGGAAAAGAACCTGCACCCCGAAAAAAAGATTTTAACCCCTTCAGTGATTCATGATGATTTGCCTGAGGTTAAAAAACCTGAACATCTGAGAACAGCAAATTTGAATACAGACGACTTGTTGCCTGAAAACCCGGAAAGAAATTATCATCATGAGGAATTTAAAACGTCAACCGCCAGTCATGACGAAATTAAACATGCAGACGATGATGTTTGGAACGGGGAAGATGCTTAATGAGTTGATAAGTTTATAGCACTCAACAAGCTATACCGCATTATTAATTCCTGATAAAGGTATTTAAAACCTAAAACACAGTTATACAGCAAGTTTGCCAGTATTAAATTTATTTTGAATTGTTTATTGTCTTGTGTAGCGTATCAATTAGCAGATTCGTTTATTCATTTAAAATTACAATAGATATGAAAAATAAAATACTTTTAATCAACGGGTTATTCATGTTACTTTCCTTCGTTTTAATTTCTTGTAAAAAAGAAAAAACACCATTAGGACCACCTGATGTGCTAACTGGTGGATGGGAAGAAGTTCCTCAAAGCGCACACAGTAGAAGATTATCGTTCAGTTTAGGGGGCAAGTTCTCCATGCAAATGAGGGATCAAAGTAATCAATACTGGATTAGTGAAGTTATTGGGAAATATTCCATATCGGGAGATCGGTTAATGGTTAATATCAGCAGTAGTCTCGAGAAATCATCCACCGGGAAAATCATTAGAAATACGCCTACAAATTATGTTTTATTTGAAAACGCAAGGTTTAATATTGATAATCGTGTGTTGACTGTAAATTACACGACTTATCCTGCAGACGCTCCTGTACCAACGGTAGCAAAGTTTAATCAATTAATACCTATAGATTAAAACATTAATTGATTCATTTTATATCGCGTAGACCTTCTTCGTATCCGTTATTTATTAAGGTTAAAAGTATGCCAGTACATTTTTCAAACTCACATTAATAACTTCATTAATTCTTCATTTGATATTTGGACATTTATTAAACAAATCACAAGGTTTATTAACCATTAAATAAATATCAACATGAAAGCAATTAAAGTATTAATGATCGCCCTAGTAGCAACTTTCGCAGTAAACGCAGTAAGTGCACAAACTAAAGAACCTGTTAAAGCAAAAACAGAAAAAACTACAGTTAAAAAAGAGCATACCAAAAAACACCACAAAGCTAAAAAAGCTGCAGCTGCAAAAATGTA
>JAZBLB010000016.1:0-124612 GCA_037032985.1 Bacteroidota bacterium | reverse complement strand
GTGAAATCGCTCAAAATAATCTTTGCCAGTGGGAAAAATTTATGACTAGAAATTGGCTCCAGCTGTTCTTCGGCCAGTAACTGGTTGTATATTTTATGAAGCGTGAAAAACTGCAGGTAAAAATCTGCAATCTTATATGGCGTTGCTGTGGCGAAAAACTCCTGTATGGTGTAAAACGAAGGACTGAAAAATGGCTTTTTGATAATATCAGCCAGGTATTTCTGCATATAGGCAGAGGGGCGTTTGTTATTAAAAACAATAGCGCAATGCTGGAGATTAATTCCAAATTTTTCAATTAAATCTTCGGCAACTTCTTGTAAAAAGGGTTTAATCATTTACACTAATTTTAATTTACCGCTTACGGCGTAAAATAGATATGTTTTAACATTATTATGTCCCATGTTTAACAGTAGGTTTTTATATTTTTCAACCTGTTCAACATGTTTCTCGCTTTCGGTAAGCGTAAATTTGTAATCCAGAATAATTACCTCATCATTTGTAAATAAAATTCGATCCGGCCGATGGAGTTTACCTTTGACATCTATGATATTTTTTTCGGTAATACTTGCTGTGGCACGATTGAGTACTGCTTTCAAATCGATGTTTTCCAGAACTTCCATCGCTTTAAATTTCAAATTTTCTTTCTCATCTTCCTGTACAATTCCATCTAAAACTAAGGTGGTGATGTATTTATCAACCTCTTTTTCGGTACTGGCATTCGCCAAAATATCGTGAAGTAAAGAACCCTTTCTACCAGATTTTTCAATATTTACCAGATGCCTCAAATGCTTTTCTTCAGAAGCGATGTATAGCTCAGATAATCGCGTTGTAGTTGGATAGTGTTTCAAGTCAATAAAATCAGTTTCCTCATTTTTGGGTGCTACCGAGATATAATCAAGAATTTCGTAGACACCGTTTTCATCAAAGTCATTATCGAAAGTTAAATTGATCACATCGCCCATATTTGAAAGCTTTAACTCTTTTTTAGCCATTGTGGCGATGTAGAGGTAATCTTTTGAACGTGTAGTAGCTACATAAAGCATATTTAAGGCATCCATATTATTATAAAGGAGTTCCTCATAATAGGCCTTTGCAATAGCTGAATCGGCTAGAGCTTCATTGTATTTTAATGGGATGCCTTTCAGCTCTTTATAAACCGTTTCTTCTGATGAGACCCAAAATGTTCCGTTTGCTTTCCCCTTAATTTCCCAGTTGCAAAAAGGAATAAAAACAGCCCTGAAAGCAAGTCCTTTAGATTTATGGATGGTAATGATTTGGATAGCATCTGCCCCTTCTGGAGAGGGCAAAGATTTTTTGACCCCATCTTCTTCCCACCAGGTTAAAAATGCGATAATTCCTTTTTCGCCTGTTTTTCCAGCTGCTGCTGTTAAATCTCTAAAGGCTAAAAGATATGGTAGGTGCGCAGTTAGCGTTTTTAACCCGTAACTCTCAATTAAAATTTCCACCAATTCTGCAAGCGGTAATTGCAACCAGCTCTGCCAGTTTTCGCAAAGTGATTGCGGCAATACCCTAGAAAGTTGGCTGAGCGGTTTACTGGTCAGGTTAATGTAGTGACCGGCATCTGGTGCTTTTTCTTGTAGAGAATGGTATAAGGCAATACAATTTGCTTTGTAAAGTGCACTTTGAGCTTCCAAACCAATCAGTACTTTTAAAGTATTGATGATTAATTGTATGGTGGAGTTATTAGAAATCAATAAGGCATCGCCCGATAATACCGGTAGCTTATGCTCCATTAACTTGCGAACTGTAATTAGGGCTTCACTGTTAGACCGCACTAAAATAGCAATGTCTTTTAGGGCATAATGGTACTGATCTTTAAGTATTTTTATCTCTTTAATAATATCATTTAGAGCAATATCTCTGAAAACAGTTTCCGTGAAACGCGCCTCGTCCGGGACATGTTCTTTGCCAAATTTTTTAATTTTTATGGTCCCGCCTTTTAGGGTATTAGCAGCGAAGTTCTGTGTAGATGCACCGTAAATATCAGTAATGATGCTAGTATAATTTTCGGCATCCCACCAGCTTGAAATCGTTTCTGGTTTGCTTGCTAGGTTAGCATTCAGCTCATTTTGTAAGGTAAGCGGGATAGCCCGATAAAGAAAATTATTGAAGCTGATGATGTTTTCCGTACTGCGGTAATTTTCTGCTAAGCTGTCTTCCAAAACATTGTCTATCCCTACTTCGCGTTTTGCATGTTTATGCAAAATGTTCCAATCTCCATTGCGCCATCGGTAAATGGATTGCTTGGTATCGCCCACAATTAGGTGATCAATTAAATCCTCACTCGGCGTGGCCATGGCATTGGTAAGGAGCGATTTGAAACTTCCCCACTGACTGGTTGAAGTATCCTGAAATTCATCAAAGAGAAAGTTGCGGTATCGGTTTCCCACCTTTTCCCAAATAAATGAGGGGTTATCGCCTGCATCTTCTGTAATACCAGAAATTAATTTTTGTGCATCGCTGATTAAAAGGTTGTCGTTCTCTGCACGATATTCTTTTAAAAGCAAAGCAATTTCTTGCATCAGCCTTAAGTAATAAAGGTTTTTATTGAAAGCAATTGCCAGGCTATAGTTCGGTAAATGTTCGAGGTAATGGTTTTTTAACTTTTTAAGAAGCGGGTTTACCACTTCAAAAGCTTCGGAAAAATTAGCATTCTTTTGAAACCATTCTTCAGGGGCATCAATATAATGGAAAAGTGGTTCTATCTTTGAAAAATCGCCGCGGGCAATCAGAATGATTTTGGCTAGGCCGCTTCTTGATTTGCCCTTCAGGTGTTCATTTTCTACGCCGATAACATTAAGGGCTTCATTGGCTTCTGTGGCTAAGCAGATAATTTCTTCTTCAAAATTTTTAATTTCAGCTTTGGTTACGCTGATGTATTTTTTGAAAAGTTCATCGATGTTTTCTAGCCCCAAAGCTGAAACAGCATCTTCAAAAACCTGAAAGCGCTCGGAGAAAATTTCTCCAATGAGGTTATATAGCTCAAACTTATAGTTCCAGCTTTTATTGTCACTAATGCGTTCGATGGCCAGGTCGATGATCCACTGCAAAAGTTGTTTATTACTATCTAAAGCCTCATCCAGCTTGTTTACCAAATCATCTTTTACCTTATCATAATTCATTTCTAAACTATAATCAGCATTCAGACCAAGTTCAAAAGCGAAACCACGAATTACTTTTTGCACAAAACCATCAATGGTACTCACCGAGAAACGGCTGTAATCGTGAAGGATTTTACGGTAAATTTTATCTGCTTTGAATTGCAGTTCTTGCGGAGTTAATTGCGGATAAGCCAACAGCACCAATCTCCGGTAATCGTCTATCTTTTTTGATGGATTACCTTTTGCCAGTCCAAGTAAAACCTCTAAAATTCTGGTTTTCATTTCTCCTGTAGCCTTATTGGTAAAGGTTACCGCCAAAATTTCCCGGTATTTATTATCGCCAGAAAAAAGCAATGTAAGGTAATGTGCCGTTAAGCTAAACGTTTTACCAGACCCAGCAGAAGCTTGAAGAATTTTAAGTGGTTTAGGCATAGTGTTTATTCTGTATTTTATGTTTTTAATATATTAATACCTGATTTTAGAGAAATGGATAGCATTTATTTTCCGACCATGTACTATTTTGTTATCATTTTGGTTAAGGCGTTTTGTAATGCCTTTGGAGTGGTGCCCGTAGGGGGGGCTTTTACTTAACTTTTTTATTTTTCTTCTTCGCTAAAGTTTTATGGCTGATTCTTACAGGTCGTTCTGCCATTTCTATTTTTAAACCCAGCAAATCGCGGATGGCCACTGATGCACAGGCGCCACCAAAAGCGGCAGGTAGATAAGAAACAGTACCGTAGGCTGATCGTTTAAAATTACTGCCATCGGTCATAATCATCGAATTTTTATCCATTTCCTCAGTAGAAAATACAGCTTTGATTCTGCTTGCGTTAACCAGCTTATTTAATCGTTTTCGAACATAACTGGCGAAAACACATTGGTAGGTGTCAGGTAACATCGATATTCTTAGTCGCGTTGGATCCATCTTTCCACCGGCACCCATCGAACTTACAATCGGAATGTTTTTTTCCAAAGCAGTAGAAAGTAAGGTGATTTTCGGCATCACACTATCAATGCAATCCATAATATAATCAAACTTTGATTCTAATATTTCACGGCACTTTTCGGGCGTGAGAAATGTTTTTACTACATGGAGCTTTAATTCCGGATTAATTGCAAGTAAGCGTTCTTGCATAATTTCAGCTTTACTTACACCGTGGTTCGTGGCTAAAGCCGGCAACTGCCTGTTTCGGTTGGTTGGATCAACAACATCGCCATCTACAACAGTCATTTCGCCAATACCACCACGACAAATAAACTCTGCTGCAAAAGACCCCACACCACCTAAACCGATAACCAAAACATGTTTCGATTGTAGTTTTTCTATTCCATCATTTCCAACAAGTAGGGCCGAGCGCGAAAGCCAAGAAACATCTGACATACTATTTTATTTTAACCTTCAAAATCATCACTGTCAAGGATTATAATCTAGGTGCAGCTAAGAAATTCAGGTTCGTTTACATTAAATTTAATTTTTTCCAGTCTGTAAAAATACGAGCTTTCACCTCTTCAACAGTACGGTTTTTCAATTTTGCCACAGCGAAATAAATTTCGCTGATCGGCATTGCAGAATCATCAGTTTCTAAAAAGAAATGATCTAGTTGTTCAATGAGTTTTGCGGGCCCTGCATCTTCTTTTAAAATGGCTGTACCAAATGAAAGTAGAAATCCATTTCGCAAAAGTTGCTGCCCTAATTCCTCATTTTTATTAAATCCATGAATAATCATTGGGACAGTCACTTTTAACCTTTCTTTAATCTCGATCAATTCTGCAAATGCTTTTACACAATGTAAAATCAATGGCTTTTTTAATTTTTCTGCAAGCTTAATTTGAGCTTCTAAAATAATAATCTGCTGCTCAATCTGCGTTCCTTTTAGTTTATCCAGGCCACATTCGCCAATAAGCTTCACATTAGGTTGATTCGCTAAAACTTCCAAGTATTTCATTTGAAGTTCCAGGTTTTCTACTGTGGCATACCAGGGGTGGAGGCCAATAGATATCGGTTTTGTCTTCGGCATGGCCAGAAAAATATCGTTGGTTAATGATAAACTTTGGATGCTTTGAACGCCATTCTGTTTAGCAGCCTTGTGTGTATGTAGGTCTAAAAAATCCATTGAAACTCAAAGATAAGCTTGTAAAAAGTATTTCTACTGTAAAGAATTTGCGATTGAGCAATTAAAATATTCTGCTTTAGTATTTTGCATTATTATTTAGAGATATGAAAAGATTATTGATTTTAATAGCTGCAGTATTTATTTCTACAGCAGCATTTAGCCAGGCGAAGACTTCAGGTGCACACATTTACAACCCTGAAGCAAATGCCATGGCCGATTTAAAGGCTGCCACAGAAAAAGCGGCAAAGGCAAATAAACATGTATTGGTTCAGGTTGGCGGAAACTGGTGTACCTGGTGTATCGCTTTCCATCAGCTGGTGGATACTACTGCCGTTTTAAAACAAGCCATTACCGATAATTACGAATATGTATTGGTTAATTGGGATAAAGACCATCACAATGATGAAGCCATGAAATATTTAGGCTTTCCGAACAGATTTGGCTACCCGGTTTTCGTAATCTTGGATGGGAAAGGAACAGTACTACATATCGAAAACTCATCTTATCTGGAAACAGACGAGGTAGGAGCAAACGGCAAAAAGAAAGTTGGACATGATGTTAAAAAAATCACTTCCTTTCTAAATGGCTGGACAGTTGCCGCTGTAAATCCGGAAACTTATAAACCAAAGGCTAAATAAGTGGAAAGGTGAAATACTAAAGAAATAAGCCGCAAATTCCCAGCGTTAACATCTGAAAATCTGCGGCTTATTTAATGCTATTCTTCATCTTTCAAATCATCTACGTTTAATTCGTAAGATGGTCGCGATGCTTCATCGGCTTGTGCTAACTTGTCTTTGTCGTATTCAATGCTAATGTCATCTCCATCAATTTCGTTGATGTGATCTACATCGTCCTCTCTGCGTAATGCATCGTTAGGATCTTCCGAGTAATTATCTTTTGGATCTATCATAGTGTTAATGTTTATGCTTAGATAATGACTTTTAGAAAGAAATTGTTTTATCTTTCTGATAGAACACCAAAAATAAACACCAATTTTTCATTAGAACTTTTTACCATTCAATCCATCCATCATCGACAAACGAACAAAGAGAGCGAAAAACGCAAAGTAAAACCTTAAAGCCCGTCTCCAAATTTATAATTTGGCAATATGCTCACTGGCAACTTTCCGGTAGAAACCAATCTATTATTGATTACGGCTGCGGCAGAAATTTGCATGTAATCTTCTTTTTGATAGGCAACTACTAAGCCTTTGCTTTTTTCTAAGCCAGGTAATCCCGCAAGGTTATATGGATTGGCAAAAAGCGCAAATACCGTGTTTTTACCAGATAGCTCTTTAATAAAGTTTTTAACCCCAGCGTTGAGCGGAATATTATTTCCGGGCCGGGCTCGGGAATCATGAATACCAACAATTATCTGATCAAAAGCACCAATTTCGCGGGCGATATTAGAAATTTGAGTAGCACTTGCATCTTTATCCAACACGTAATAAACAGAGTTATAAAATCCTTTGGAAACTTCTTTCTGGAATTTCGTAACCGCTGGAACACCGATGCTAATAATGGCAGTTCTCCTGATTGGAATCATGTTTTTGATATAATCTTTACCCTTGATCAGCGTAACAGATGCATTGGCAAGTTCTTGAACCAGGGCATTACTCGCATTCCGGTTTACACCGGCAATTAATCCTTTGGTTACTACAGTATCTCGCTTTGCTAAACCAGCCCAATATTTAGCGGTTAATATTTTACGTACACTTTCATCAATAGTTTTGATATCAATTCTGCCCTGGCGAACAGCTTTCCGAACCAGTTTTATAGCCCTGTCACTATTTTCTGAAAGCTCCAGGATATCATTTCCGGCGATGATGCCCAGTAAATCTGCCTCACCATTTTTAAAATATTTCACTACACCTTTCATGTCCATCGCATCTGAAATAATCAAGCCTTTAAAACCCAGCTTCTGTTTTAAAATGCCGGTTACAATTGGCTTAGATAGGGTAGAAGGCAGGTTTTTGGTGGTATCTAATGACGGAATATTCATGTGTGCAATCATAATTCCAGATGCACCCTGCTTAATCAATTCTTTAAAAGGATACATCTCCAGGGTGTCTAACCGTGTAGGGCCGAAGGTAAGCTGTGGTAGATCGTAGTGAGAATCTACGTCTGTATCTCCATGACCAGGAAAATGTTTAAGTGTTGTCAGTAACCCGGCATCCTGCATCCCTTTCATATAGGCGCCGGTTTTATTGGCCACATTGTATTTGTTTTCGCCAAAAGAGCGGTAATTAATCACCGGGTTTTTGGGGTTATTATTAATATCGGCATCTGGTGCCAGGTTCATTTGCATGCCCATGCGTTTGAAATCCTTTGCAACTTCCTGCCCCATTCTATAAATTAGATCTTTATTTTGGATGGCGCCCAGTGCCATTTGGTAAGGAAAGGAGATGGTACTGTCCAGGCGCATTCCCAAACCCCACTCGCCATCGTTTGCTACAATTAAAGGCACGCGGCTAACTTTTTG
Organism: Bacteroidota bacterium; assembly: GCA_037032985.1. Classification (GTDB taxonomy): domain Bacteria; phylum Bacteroidota; class Bacteroidia; order Sphingobacteriales; family Sphingobacteriaceae; genus Pedobacter. The sequence continues at coordinate 116,895 of JAZBLB010000016.1, read as the reverse complement.
ATAAGCGTTGGTTGCCAATGCCTGCCTTACCGGGCCACCCTGAAAAAAGATTACACCTCCTAACTGTTCTCGCTTAATTACCTGCCCAACAGAATCGGTATATTTTTGGCCTAAATTGGTATGTGCACGTACAAAAAACATTTGTGCGATACGCTCCCGGCGATTTAATTTGTTAAAAACAGAATCTACCCACTTTGGTTGATTGGCTAACATTTCTAAATAGGATTGCTTTTGTGCATTTGCAGAAAAGGTAAGCAAGCTGCAAATAGCCAGGAATAGTAGGGTCTTTTTCACGAATGTGTTTTGTTGAAATGCTAAATTAATAATCAAAACGCGAATTAAACAAAAACCAATCCAAGTAATTGATTTAATACAAAAAATCTATAACGCAACACAGATATAGTGCTTGTTGATCTAAACGAAATTTTATGCTTATTTAATTGTTATTTCAGGAAGGATGGCAAACTCAAAACTATATCAATCTTAAAAAAATAAAAACCTATCGTTTGTTTATCGGTTAATACTATAACGCTTAGTAAATTATTATTCACTAAATTTTACAGTTATGAAAAATACGGGCACACCAAAAAACAATCCAACGGTTCAGGGAAGTTCAATTGCAGACAGGGCAAATCACGACTTTAAAACGGATAAGAAGATGCAAGGCATTACCAATGGCGGCGGTCAGCGATCTGATCAAACTTCAAATAAAGACAATCAGCGGAAAGTTGATAACAAAAAATAACAATAATTCTCTTGAGCCTGCACATAGGATATCTATTCTAATGCAGGCTCAATAAAAATCTACACCTGTCAGGTTAAGATGGTTCTTTAGCCAGTTTGATAATATCGCTCCCTTCTAAGACCTTCCTTTCATTATTGTGGCTTAACACATTAATCATAGCATTCCCAAGTTCTTGCATTGTGCAAAAGCCGTTATTAGAAATTGCTCTTCCAACCGGGAATAACCAGTTAATGAACTTATAAAATTTATGGGCGTATTTTTGTTCTTTGATGGGTTTGATAAAGCCCGGGCGAAGGTTAAAAACTTGTTCAAATGGTAACTCCATTAATTCGTTTTCGGTTCGGCCCTTTACTTTCTGCCAGCTCAACTTACCATTTGGATTTGTGCCGCTTCCCGAAACGTAACAGAAAGTCATGTTTTCATTTAACCTACTCAAAGTTTTAGCTACATGCATGGTTAAGCTGTAAGTCATCTTGAAATAAACATCTTTATCAACCCCAACAGATGAAATTCCTAAACAAAACAAGCAGGCATTATAGCCAGAAAGTTGCTGTTCGATCGGAGAGAAGTTGAAAAAATCCTGGTGGATGATTTCTTTTAATTTGGGATGCGCATAGCCACAAGGTTTTCGGTTAATCACCAAAACCGCATCAATTTCAGGACTGTTTAAACACTGAATTAAAACCCCTTCGCCAACCATTCCTGTTGTACCTGTAATGATTACGCGATTTTCACTTCTTGTTTTTCCCATTTTGATTTGCCTTTAGTGTTTCTCAATAAACTCATATCCCTGCAATTGGTTTCAGATTAGGCAATAAAAAAGGACCTCGATATTTCGAAGCCCTTTACTATTATTTAATTTCTGTGCCTTGCATTTTATAATCTTTAGGTGATTGTGCCCCTAAAAGGTTTTGTACAAAGTAATCCCAGCGACGTCTCATCATGTATGCCGAGTATGGGCCATAACCGTGTGCACTATTTGGGAAGATTACCAAATCAAATGATTTATTTGCTTTCTGCAAAGCCTCCACAACTAATAAGGTATTGTATGGCGGCACATTATCATCCATCATTCCATGCACAAGCATTAGTTTTCCTTTCAGGTTTTTAGCATAATTCTGATTGGCCTGTGCTTCATAGTCAACATTTTCTGCTAAGCCGTTGTAACGTTCGCCCCAATCATCCTCATAGTTTCTGTTATCATGGTTGCCAGATTCGGCAATACCAACTTTAAAGAAATCAGGAAAACGGAACATTGCGGTTGCCGTAGCGAAACCACCACCAGAATGCCCCCAGATTCCAACCTTTGCAGTGTCAATCGGGTATTTCGTTGCCAATTGTTTAATTGCAGCAATTTGATCTGTTAAGGTATTGGTAGACATGTTGCCATAACTCATATCATGAAAACTTTTGGAACGGCCAGGGTTGCTTGTACCTTCAATCAATACCACAATAAAGCCTAATTCTGCCAAAGCCTGATGATCTCCGCGAGAGGCAGAAAATGACCAGTTGCCTACGCTTCCGCCCTGCGGGCCTGGATATATATAATCAATTACCGGGTATTTCTTCCCAGCCTCCATTTTAGTTGGCATAAAAACTAAACCATAAACATCAGTCTTATTGTCGCCCGCTTTAACAGAAACTGGTGTGGGTGCTTTCCATCCAGTTGCCGCTAATCTGGTTACATCGGTTTTTTCCAGTGTGTTAATCAGCTTTCCGTTAAGGTCTCTAAAAACAAAGGTTGGCGGTACATCTGGCTGAGAATAGCTATCAACGAAATATTTTCCAGATGGCGAAAACTTTATCAGGTGGTTTCCCGGGTCAGGCGTTAAATCGGTTAGGTTTTTTCCATCAAAATCAATTTTATAGAAATGGCCGAAATAAGGATTAATCTTATCTAATCCGTTTGCCATGAAATAGATGGTACGGCTTTTTGCATCAACGTTAATAATGCGGCTCAATACCCATTCACCTTTGGTTATTTGATTTTTTACTTTACCTGTTGTAGCATCATAAAGGTATAAATGTCCCCAGTTATCGCGTTCAGAGTACCATATAATTTCTTTAGATTCTGGTAAATATCTCCAGTTAATGGCGCCACGGCCAGATTCAAATTGGGTTTTTACAGTCTCTTCGAAAACCTCTCTAACCGCGCCTGTTGCGGTATTTGCAATGCGAAATTTCTCGTTTTTATGATCTCGTGACGTAGAAACGAATGCCACTTCTGTACCATCAGCTTTCCAGTCGATATCATCAAAAGTTCCGCTACTGGAAATGTCATCGCTAAGCGTTGCACGGTGTGGATCTGCCGGGATATTTAAAGAAACAACCTTTGGGGTTTCCACATCAATTACCACCCGCCTGATGGTGGGAATTTGTTTATCGCCAGGTAATGGGTATTTCCAGGCTTCTAGCTTTGGTGCACCAACATTGGTGGTAACCAGATACATATCGCTTGAGTTTCGCTGATCTTGCTGAAAAGTAGCTATCTTTTTAGAGTCTGGCGACCATCTGAGAATTGGTGCATCGCTATGTTTCCAGCCTGCGTTATCAGTGGCGTATCCGTAATCTTTAATTCCATCTGTTGTAAGCTGGGTTAATTTTCCACTGGCAACATCTTTTACATAAAGGTTATATTCTTTAATCAGGATTACTTTTTTACCATCTGGAGAAATGACTTCATTGCCACCGTTCCTTCTTCGGCCAGCTGATGGAGCATCAACATCGCCATAGGCTTTGGTTAACGTTTTGGTTTTTTTAATAGGATCTACCAAAAAGGTTTCTGAGCCTTTAGCTGTTTTTTTGGTATACCAAAACTGATCTCCTGTTAACCAGTTGGGTTGAATGATTGCATTATCTACAAATTTTGAGGTGTTGTAGCCCATAAAACCTTCCGCCCGTTGATAATCTTGAGCGGTGAGTGTTTTCTGTTGAGCCAGGGAGGTAACTGCCAGTGTACAAGCGGTTACAGTAAGCCAATATTTATTCATCATCTTAGTTAGTCTCTGCTGATAAAATTACCACTGTTTTGTTAATCACTAAGTATTAATGCTGATACAAAAACAGGGGGCAGACAGAAAGGTAAAGAGTTTGTATGATCTGGATAGTTTTAAGTAGATGTAGTAAATAAACCCCATAATAAAACCATCCAGATCATACAAACTCTTTATGATGTATAGTTTTAGATGGTTGTGTAAACACCATCTGCAATAATATAACTCCCGGTAGTAAATGATGATTTATCTGAACTGATAAACGCTACCAAATCTGCAATCTCCTGCGATGTACCTAATCGGTTTATTGGGCTTTTAGCCGCAATTGCATCTTTTGATTTTTGATCCAGATTTGCAGAAAGAAGCGGTGTTTCAATATAGCCAGGGCCAATGGCATTACACCTAATGTTTTTAGCCGCATATTCTGCAGCAATGTTTTTGGTTAACCCAACAACGGCATGTTTGGAAGCTGTATATGCGGGGCTATTTGGCGCAGCAACTTGTCCATGCATTGAGGCAATATTGATGATAGAACCTCCGCCATTTTTATCCATTTGTTCGAGCTGATACCTGCAGGCGTAAAAAACACCGTTTAAATTTAGAGCAATTACCTTATCCCATTCTTCGGGTTCGTATTCTCCCGTTGGTTTAGCAGGTCCTCCAATCCCGGCGTTGTTACAGGCAAGATCTAACCGGCCATATTTTTCAACGGCAATTTCAACCAGTTTTTTGTTTTCTGCGGCTATAGATGAGTCTGCTTTCACGGTGAAAGCATCTCCACCATTTTCCTGAATTATTTTAACAGTTTCATCAGCATGCGACTCATTAATATAAGCAACAATAACTTTGGCGCCTTCTTTTGCGTATGTAACGGCAATTGCACGGCCAATTCCTGAACCAGCTCCTGAAACAATAGCTACTTTATCCTTTAATATTGACATAACGATAGTGTATTAAATTTCTAAAATAAGAACGTGGAGGTAATTTATATGTTTGTCAACAGAAGGTTAATTAACCATTTAGATTGCGTGATAGCCGGAAATCCAAAGCCATGGAAATCGGCATTAGCCATCAGGCCATTAGCAAATTAGAACAAGTCGAAGAAATTGAAGATTCTACCCTCGAAAAAATAGCGAAGGTTTTAGGAGTTTCTGCGGAGGCGATAAAGAATTATTCTGATGATATGATAATTAACTATAGCAATAACTTCCATGATAGTAGTTCTGGTGATTTTAGGCAACACTGTACATCTAACCCTTTAGATAAAGTTGTTAAACTTTACGAAAGATCGTTGGCAAGCGAGAAAGAAAAAGTAGAGATATTGAAAAGTAAATAACAAACATTTCCAATAGATCCTTTTGCATAGTTGTTACAAGTGTAAATCTGTGTTTATCTGTGCCCATCTGTGGTAAAACATAATAGTGCGTTAATTCTCTCTATACTCTTTTCCTGAAAGTGGATTGATGTAAAAATAATCCCATTTGTCTCCATTATAAATCCCGGCTTTGGCTTGCGTTGTTAAACTATTATATAGCGGTTTAACCGTAACCTTGTTAGTAAGGAGATTAATTATGCCATACTTTTTATGCTTGTAGTTACTTTCGTTCTCAAGTTCGAAACGGCACAATTCAGGGTGCGATTCAATGATTTCAAGGCTACTGTATTGTAGCGGTAAGATCCATTTTTTGGTAGCAAGATCATAAATTCCCACCTGTGTAACATCAGCTGTTTGATTTATAGCCGATACTTTAACCCAGAATTTATTTAACTGAATTTTTTCAAATCGCTTAATGGTCAAATGATCGGGCATTTCGCTTTTCAGACCTAAATCAGCAGCGTTTGGATACACAATGTTACCGCTATTGGTACGAAGTGTGAAGTCTTTCGTTTTGCTTCTGTCACTTTCCCAGGTACCGTTTTCATGAAGCAGATAAAAATCTGATCGATTATTTTTGAAACTTTGAATGATAAAATAAGGGGTGTTGGGTACAGCACAAATTAGCCTCGCATTTTTAAGAATTTCGTCGGCTTTAATCTGGTGATCAAAATATTCACCAATCTTTTTTGGGAAAGGTTTGCTTAAATCAGGATCTATAAAAACCTGCTCCTGCTCATCTCTCAGAAATCCTGGTTTACTGTTGGTGCCACTGTTCAAGGTTTCTGTTTGTAGCTGATAACGATTTCCATTTACCTCTACAGAAATCTTTTTAGCAACTTTAAACATGGTCTTATCCTGAGGTTGAAGATCTTTGTTTAGAACCTGATAACTATCTCCTTTTTTCTGCAATACAGTGGTATCTGTTAAGGGCAAAATTGCCTTCGCCATTAGCTTCACTTTTCCATTATTGATATGATAGAGTTTGTTGGTAATTAAAATTTTATCGTAGAAAACACTTATGCCAGATCGCTCGTACGGGTACTCAGTCGGTTTATGATCAGAGTTAATAATTGTCTGATTATTATTAAGCAAGATAATTTTCCAGTTCTTTTTAGGTACTTCGGTGTCTACCATTCTTTTATCCCTGGTACTACCCATTACAGAAAAACCAGGGAAGAAGTTCCATTTGCTAAATTTCCACCAGGCATTAAACGGCAAGGAAGCTATTGCGATGGTGTTGGTGCCGAGTGGAACGAGTACTAGATTCTCATACTCACAATTAAGTTTCCATATGCCGGTATTGTCAATCACACCTTTTTTGCCACTTTTCTCTACAATTGCAAATTGGTTAACAAACAGGTTGGCTTCTTCAAATTGTGGTGCAATTTTTAACTTACCATTTTGATCGCTATAGCCAAACAAGCCAGCTTTGCTCTTCCATGGGTAGTAGCTTTCTGTTGGCAAAGGTTGCGCAATTATAGTTAATGTAGATATCATAGAAAATAGGATGAGGCTAAATATTGAACGGAACACGGGCATAAAAATTAATTGGTTGTGCTTAATCAACTAATATGCCATTATTTAATTAACTACAGATCTAAAGGATGAACGCAAATAAATTAATCAATAAACTTGATACAGATTTTTTTCAAAAATAAGAGAAGGAGTGACCGCGGCCTGCGGTGAGCTCCACTTAAGGCGGAAAATTTGGTATCCATACACATAGTGGAGCTAGATTTATAATATTTAGAATCCCATCTATCTGTAGATAAAAAATAAAGAAGCTACTCATAGTTCATAATGGTCTACGACCATTGTGAACTATGAACTGAAAGTTTATAACTTCTCTAAGAAAGTCTATAACTGCGAACTGCAAGTTTATAACTTTTAACTGCTAACTGCAAGTATGTAATTCTCGTTAGAAAGTTTATAATTTCAATCTGAAAGTTCAGAACCGTCGACTGATACTTTGCAATCATAGTAGGCGAGTTCAAAACTATGACGAAACTATTTAAGAATGATGAATTAAGTTAGGAAGTTGGTTATTGCTACCTGTTTTTATAATACTTCCTACTTCCAATGTTACCACACTGCTATCCAGCATTAGGTCTATTTAAGGAATTGAGAAATCGTTTTGGAATGATTAAAAGATGATTGATATTGTTTAAATAATTTGTCCCGCAGATTTCTGGGATTTTCGCAGAGGTAGGTGTAAAAAAAAACTGCGAAAATCATATTGATCTGCGGTGGTCAAAATTCTTGCGACTTCACATTCGCTCAAGGGATATTCTTGCGTCTCCATCGATCCTTCATCATTTACTTGAGTAAAATAGACGGCATTGAAGGTAAGATACTTATTATCGATAAAAACCTGATTCCGGTTTCGGATAGTTTCAGGGGAAGTCTGAATAAATCAATGCATTTTGTGAAAAAAATGTTACTACTCCTGCATATTCAAATTCAATCATTATTTAAAAGCTGGATTATTAATTGATTTATTTTGCTTTGCCTACAGCAATTTTTGGGACGATGTTGTTTATATATTGATTGCGCGGAAATATAAATATACTATTGTCATAAATCAAAAAAGCCTCAACTTTTCAAGTTAAGGCTTTTGTTGCGGAATGGACGGGACTCGAACCCGCGACCTCCTGCGTGACAGGCAGGCATTCTAACCAGCTGAACTACCACTCCGTTTTGCTGTTTTACTTAGAATTTATTCTCTTTCGAGGATGCAAACATAGAAACTAAATCTCGTTTATTTGCATAACTAATCATTTTTTTAATCATTATCTCATAACTCGTTGATTGTTATTGCAAATAATTTTGAGAGAACAATCAGCGAGATATAAAATGAGTTATTTTAATGCGGAGAAGGCGGGATTCGAACCCGCGGTACCTTGCAGTACACACGCTTTCCAAGCGTGCTCGATCGACCACTCTGACACTTCTCCGTTAGTGGAGTGCAAAAATATAGTTTTTATTGACATTTACATCAATATTTTCAATAATAGAGACGACTTTTACCAGTAATCATTAATCCCGGAAAACCTTTAAACTTGGATAAATATTGGGGATTACATTTTGTAAAATAAGATCAAAAAAAAACGCCTCGCTGAAAACAAGGCGTTTAATATAAATTGCAAGTGATTAATCAACCACTGTGATTTTTAACATGTTGGTTTTTCCTTTCGCTTCCATCGGGATGGCTGCAGTGTTGATCAATATATCGCCTTGTTTAACTAATTTTTTGCTTTTTAAAATTTCATTAACTTCGATAATTGTATTGTCTGTACTTTCCCAGTTATCATAGTAGAAACCTCTAACACCCCAAAGTAAACTTACAGCGTTTAATAAGGCTCTATTGCTAGTGAAAATAAACGTTAATGCTTCAGGTCTATGGCTAGATATTTCAAATGCAGTATAACCGCTTAAAGTCATCGAAACAATACCAACAGCATTCGTTTGTTTAGCTAGGAAACAAGCCGAATCGCAAATTGCATCACTTAAAAATGAAGGAGATTTTGGCTTTAAAAACTTATCCGGGTTGAAAGGATAGTTGTTTTGCTCAATGTTCTGAATAATTTTCTGCATCGTTTCAATAACGATCAGCGGAAATTCTCCAACCGAAGTTTCGCCACTTAACATCACCGCATCAGCACCATCTAAAACAGAGTTAGCCACATCATTTACTTCTGCACGGGTAGGGCGTGGTGTAGTAATCATACTCTCTAACATTTGGGTAGCAACAATTACTGGCTTAGAAGCAGCTCTACACTTAGCAACAATCATTTTTTGTAATAATGGAACTTCTTCCATCGGGCATTCAACACCCAAATCGCCACGGGCAACCATAATACCATCAGTAACTGCAATAATCTCATCGATATTCGCAATCGCTTCCGGCTTTTCTATTTTAGCAATTACACGTGCAGTTTTGCCACGCTCAGCGATTATTTTTTTAAGCTCAATAATATCTTCTGCCTTACGCACAAAAGATAGACCGATCCATTCTACATCATTTTCAAGAACAAATTCTAAGTTTTCCCTATCCTCAGGTGTTAAAGATGGGATAGAAACTTTTGTGTTTGGAAGGTTTACACCTTTTCTAGAAGTTAAAATTCCGCCATGCACAATCTCGCAAACTACTTCATCTTTTAAGTTGGTAGAAATAACTTTCATCTGAAGCTTCCCGTCATCTAAAAGAATGATTTCACCAGCCTGAACATCTTGAGGGAAGTTTTGGTAAGTGATGTAGATTCTTTCTTCATTACCAATGCACTCATTAGTGGTAATAACAGTTGTTTTTCCATTAATAAGGTTAATACCACCTTCTTTCACTAAACCGATACGAATTTTTGGACCTTGCAAATCGGCAAGTATACCAACATTATAGTCGTATTTTTTGTTTAAGTCTTTGATAGTATTTAGAACTGCCTGATGATCTGCCTGAGATCCATGTGAGAAGTTTAGACGGCAAACATCTAAACCAGCGTTAAACATACTATATAATACTTCTGGTTTTGCTGATGCAGGCCCAAGTGTGGCTACAATTTTAGTTCTCGAATGAAAAGGTTTCATTTAATTAAGTGATTTTAACAATGCAGTTAATTGAAGCGCTAATTATTATCAAAAAATAATTAAACTGCATTAAGTTTTATATATTTTGTTCTTTGTTTCGTCGTTTATAACCATCAAATATAGTGTATTTAATACACCAAGTATATAATTTTTATATTACCAAATTCTCTTTGCTTTTTAGTTTGGTTGGATCTATCTTTGCAGCTACCTGAATATCAGGGAGTTTGTTTAATCCGTTTACTAAATAATTCAAATCTTCCTGATCAATAAATTCTTTTATAATGATGAAAAAATCGACGTTTCCCATCTCCGGAATGAGCAGTCCGTCGCTGCTTCTGTTGCTTATTAAATAGTATTCTATCTCACCTTGCTCAACAAAAAAGTAATATTTGGAGAAACTCCAGGCGGGTTCATCAATATTAAAAAATATTTCATGATCTTCAATTTTTTCAAATTGTGTGTTTAAACGCGTATTAATTTTGTGGCATAGTACATAGTCTTTTAGGGGAGCTGTGATCGCAATGAGTATAAAATCAAGGTCTAAGGTTAATTTCAGGTAAGTTCTGTTCAAATCGAAATAAATTATTTACAGAACGAAATTAAAAAACTAATTCTATATTCGCTTGTTATTTCAGAGCCAAATTGCGGCAGTGAAATAAAAACATTTGAAAATTGTAAGAATTTATTTTTCTTTGCACAGAATTATTTAACCATTAAATTATAAAATTATGTCTGATATTGCTTCAAGAGTTAAGGCTATTATCGTAGAAAAACTAGGTGTTGACGAAAGCGAAGTTACGCCAGAGGCTTCATTCACCAACGATTTGGGTGCAGATTCTTTAGATACCGTAGAATTGATTATGGAATTTGAAAAAGAATTTAATGTAGCTATTCCTGATGATCAGGCTGAAACCATCGGTACAGTTGGTCAAGCAATCGCTTATTTGGAAAAAAACGTTAAATAGAATTACGCTTTTTCAGTATAAATGGAATTAAAAAGAGTAGTAGTAACAGGGTTGGGTGCGCTCACTCCTATAGGCAATAATGTTCCCGAGTTTTGGGAAGGATTGACTAACGGGGTGAGTGGCGCTGCTCCTATTAAAGGTTTTGATACTGAAAAGTTCAAAACTAAATTCGCATGTGAGGTAAAAAACTTTAATCCTGAAGATTTTTTGGAGAAAAAGGAAGCCCGCAAGCTTGATCCGTTTGTACAATATGCTTTAGTAGCTACAGATGAGGCAGTGAAGGACGGTGGTTTTGATTTTGAAAAATTAGATACCAACAGAATCGGCGTAATCTGGGGTGCTGGCATAGGTGGATTGAAAACTTTTCTTGATGAAATTTCAAATTTCGCTAAGGGAGATGGTACGCCAAGATACAATCCATTTTTTATTCCTAAGATGATTATTGATATCGCTCCAGGGCATATCTCTATCAAATATGGCTTACGTGGGCCAAATTTTGCAACTGTTTCGGCATGTGCCTCTTCAACTAATGCAATGATTGATGCATTTAACTATATCCGCTTGGGTATGGCTGATGTAATTATCAGTGGAGGTTCTGAGGCTATTATTAACGAGGCAGGAATGGGTGGCTTCAACGCTATGCACGCACTATCTACACGCAATGAGGATCCGGCAACGGCCTCTCGTCCTTTCGATAAAGACCGTGATGGTTTTGTAGCAGGAGAAGGTGCTGGAACGATTATTCTCGAGGAACTTGAACACGCCAAAGCAAGAGGAGCAAAAATCTATGCTGAACTTGTAGGTGGAGGAATGAGTGCAGATGCTAATCACATCACTGCACCACATCCCGAAGGTTTAGGTGCCAGAATGGTAATGACGAATGCACTTAAAGATGCAGGAATGACTACCGCTGATATAGACTATATCAATGTTCATGGTACCTCTACACCACTTGGTGATATTAGTGAAACCAAAGCCATTGGTACATTATTTGGTGAAGATGCTTATCGGTTAAACATCAGTTCTACCAAATCAATGACGGGTCACCTTTTGGGTGCCGCTGGTGCTGTTGAAGCAATTGCTGCAATTCTTGCTGTGAAAAATGATATTGTTCCTCCAACAATTAATCATTTTACAGATGATCCTGCTTTTGACCCGAAACTAAATTTTACTTTCAATAAAGCGCAAAAACGTGAAGTTAGAGCAGCTTTGAGTAATACATTTGGATTTGGTGGTCATAATGCTTCTGTGATTTTCAAGAAATACGAAGATTAATTAAAACAGCTTGGTTATATAATTTTGGATGCTAATTAAAAATAGATAACTTAGTTAAATATGCTCATTAGCCGTTAATTGTGTTATTTGTTTAATGCCGATATTTAAATTATATAAACTCTATCTTTCTCCTGAAAAGGAGTTTGTGAAAAAGCTGCGAAATATTTTAGGCTTTGTACCAGGTAATGTTACGCTTTATAAGATGGCGTTCAGACATCGCTCTGTTGCAAAAGTTTTAAAAAATGGAAGCAGAAGTAGCAACGAACGTTTAGAATTTCTAGGCGATGCAGTTCTCGGTTCGGTGATTGCTGAGCTGCTTTTTAAGCATTATCCTTATAAAGAAGAAGGGTTTTTAACAGAAATGCGCTCTAAGATTGTTAACCGGGCTAACTTGAATCAATTGGCTAAGAAGATTGGATTTGATAAATTAATTCAATTTGACCAGAGATCTGTAAGTATTCAAACCAAACATAATTCCATGTTAGGCGATGCTTTCGAAGCCGTTATCGGTGCCATTTATATGGATAAGGGATACAATTTTACAAAGGAATTTTTACTTCGTAGAATTGTTAAACCGCATATTGATATTCACACGCTGGAACTTACAGAAACCAACTTTAAAAGTAAACTGATTGAATGGTGCCAGCGCCATGGTAAAGACGTAATGTTTGAATTGGTGCAAAATGGAGAGGGTGAAAGCGCCAAGCTTTTTACAATCAGCGCATTGGTTGAGGGCGAAAAATTTGGTACGGGTAGAGATTATAACAAGAAAAATGCAGAAAAGTTAGCTGCCGAAAAGGCATGTGAAGCTTTATCTATTTAATTGGATTTAATTCATCCGATTTAATTGGTGTTTCTTCAAATTTCTTTGCAGATTCTTTAATGTATTTAATATAGTCATAAACGTTCCAATGTTGTGCTTTCTCATAGCCAGGACGATAATTAAGCATAAAAGTTTCGAGAGCTTTTCCTCTTAAGTTAGTATTGTTTTGAATAATGGTGCCATTAAAGTATTGATCAATCTGCGTTTGCTTTAATTCATTATCTGCATAGCGATTAAATCTGCGTGCATTTTTGGGGTCTTTACCAATTAAGTTATACAATCCATTTAGCGGATGAAATACTGACGACAAAACTGATGATTTACCGCCATTGTAAACGCCTTTATTTCTAAATTCACGTTTTAGATCTTCTAAATCTTGTTTTTTAGTGCTTCCAACAATTGTAACCTCCTCAAGCATGGTGCTGTTTCTCACAAGATAAATTAAAATATCCTCGCTTCCTTTCACTACAATCTGTTGATCCATCAGGTTTCTTTTTGTAATTAGTAACGTATCACCAATACTTGCCCTGATTTGAAAGAAACCGAGATCATTACTTCCGACTCCAAATTGAGTTCGCTGATTGGTAATTTCAGCAAGTGCTACCCTTAAATTAGTGCCCTTTTCAAAAACTACTCCCTTTATAATCAGCTCCTGCGCCTTTACCAAGTTGCCGGTAAAGAGGAAGAGAAGAAGTAGGAATAATGTTATTTTAAAAAAACTCATCAGGTTTGTGTTTTTCAAGTTTAAATCTTTAACGGTTTTCCAGTTAGCTTGGTATTTGCTTTAGCCAAGCTTAAACTGAAGGTAATATTATTCTCTGCTTTCTTCTTCATCCAGCCATCGCTCAATCGCTTGCAGTTTTCTTTCTCATCCAAATAACGCTATTGCTACTGAATTTGGAAAGTTGAAATATAGGCCAGAGCTTTTTTTCAAAAATAAGCTTTCTTACATTCTTCTCAACTAACAGCAAATAAGTTTTCTTGTTTGTATGACGGCTAAATTGCTGCGCTTTCAGAACTACTGGTCCTAATACTCATCATTTCCTGAGCATGGCTTTCCCTTATTAATGAAAGCTAAGTCAAAATGGGCCATTAATGATCTTTCATCGTAATGAGCTGTTTGCTGTAAAAGTAGCTATTGTCGTCCTCTTGAATTGTTAAATAAAGTTAAGTTGTAAGCAATTTTGATCAATCTAATTTTGCTTATCAGCTGTAAACCTAAAAGGCCATCTGTAAACTCTAAACTAATTTTTCTATCTTTGCGCATGATAAAATCCATGACAGGATACGGCTTAGCAACAGCCGATTATGCAAATGCAAAGTATAGTGTCGAAATCAAATCGCTCAATAGCAAGTTTCTTGAACTCAACTTAAAATATCCTAAAGCTTTTTCTGATAAAGAATTGATTCTGCGCAACGTTTGCAGTAAAGATATCGAACGTGGAAAAGTGAGTCTAAGCATCAATGTAGAACGTGCTGGTGGCGAAGTTACCGGTGCAACAATTAATACTGCGTTGCTTAGCCATTATTATAATCAACTTATTGCTGTTAATGATCAGTTAAATGCAGGAAGTAGTAATCTATTGCAAACAGCTCTAACCTTTCCTGATGTAATCAGTTATAAAGAGGAAAGTGTAAGCGAAGATGAATGGAACAATCTTTATCAGATATTTAATGCTGCGTTAACCAATTTCAATAAATTTAGGGCAGATGAAGGTGCTGTTTTAAAGTCAGATCTTGAGTTACGAATTACCAACATCTTAAGTTATTTTAAATCAGTTGAAGAGTTGGAGCCTAGAAGAATTACGGCAATCAGGGATAAGTTTGCACAATTTCTTGATGACGCTGTAGGTAAAGTAAACATTGATCAAAATCGATTTGAACAGGAATTAATCTATTATATTGATAAGATTGACATTACGGAGGAGAAAACCAGATTGAAAAGTCACTGTGATTATTTCTTGCAAACATTAGCCAGTAAAGAAGCTAATGGTAAAAAGTTAGGTTTCATATCTCAGGAAATTGGAAGGGAGATCAATACCATGGGAGCTAAAGCCAACGATGCACAAATGCAGCAGTTTGTGGTTGGAATGAAAGAGGAATTAGAAAAAATTAAAGAACAATTACTGAACGTACTATAAAAAGCGTAAAGCAGAATGCTCAAAGGTAAAGCTTTTAGCATTCTGCTTTAGTCTTTAAGTTTAAAAAAATGAAACAAGGTAAATTAATCATATTTTCAGCACCGTCAGGAGCAGGTAAAACAACAATTGTACATCATCTGTTGAAGAAATTTCCTGAATTGAGTTTCTCGATTTCAGCTACAACAAGAGAATCAAGGGGTGATGAAACCCATGAAAATGATTATTATTTTATTACAAAGGAAGAGTTTTTGCATAAGGTAGCCCATCAGGAATTCGTTGAATTTGAAGAGGTTTATAACGGGACTTTTTATGGTACCTTACGTTCGGAAATAGAACGGATCTGGGAAAACGACCAGCATGTAATCTTCGATATTGATGTAGAAGGCGGTATCCGCCTGAAAAGAAAGTATGAAGA
The DNA here is from genome assembly GCA_037032985.1 of Bacteroidota bacterium. GTDB lineage: Bacteria > Bacteroidota > Bacteroidia > Sphingobacteriales > Sphingobacteriaceae > Pedobacter. The sequence goes on along the minus strand of JAZBLB010000016.1, from coordinate 101,579 downwards.
AGATGCACTTGCTATATTTGTTCAGCCACCATCTTTAGAAGTATTGAAAGAGCGTTTAAGTGGCCGAGGAACAGATAGTCAGGAAAAGCTTCAGGAGCGTTTTATCAAAGCCGAAAAAGAGTTACTTTACGCAGATAAATTTGACGTAATCTTAAAGAACTTCGATTTAGCAACAGCTTGTGCAGAAGCAGAGCGGTTGGTTCAAGAGTTTCTTAATAGGTAGCAGTTAACAGTTTATAGTTATCAGTTTTTGGGTAAATAGCTAAATGCATATAATTCTGATAGGATAAAAGATATATGGGTGATTTCTATGACTTACTGGTTTATAAAAAATCGTTTGAATTATCCATGACTATATTTGATGTAAGCAAATCTTTTCTAAGAGAAGCAATGTATTCGCTTACGGATCAAATAAGGAGATCTTCAAAGTCAACTAATATTTATTTAGTTGAAGCCTATAGAAAGCGAAGATATAAAGGCCATTTCATCAGTAAACTCTCGGATAGAGATATAGAAAACAGCGAAACGAAAGGCTGGCTGAAATTTGCAGTCGCCTGCAAATATTTATCACAAGAAGATTATATCAAACTTGTAGAACAAGGTGATGAGGTTGGGAAATTATTAAATCATATGATGAATAATCCAGAAAAATATGGATCTATCTAATTGTTTGCATTCTAACCGTCAACTGAAAAATGTCAACTGAAAACCGTAAACTAAAAACAGGTCTTTTCTTCGGTTCTTACAACCCAATTCATACCGGACATTTAGTGATAGCCAATTATATGGCCAATCACACTGAACTTGAAGAGGTTTGGCTGGTGGTTTCGCCTCATAACCCATTGAAAGAAAAGAGTGGCCTTGCCAATATGTACGATAGGCTGGAGATGGCCAATCTGGCTACTGAGAAATCAGAAAATATTCGCGTTAGTGATATTGAGTTTTCCCTTCCAAAGCCTTCCTACACGATTGATACTTTAACCTATCTTCATGAAAGGTTTCCATCAAAGGAATTTGTTTTGATTATGGGGGCAGATAACCTGGTTTCTTTTAAAAAGTGGAAAAACTACGAAGTACTTTTGAAGAACTATCAGATTTATGTCTATCCGCGTCCTGGTGCAGATGTAACCGAATGGCAAGATCATCCGGCGATCTTTTTTACCGATACGCCGCTCATGGAGATCTCTTCAACTTTCATCCGTAAGTCAATCAAAGAAAATAAGAATGTCCAGTTTTTTCTTCCAGATAAGGTGATCAGTTTTATTGATAGTAAAGGAATGTACCTTTAAAAAAAAATGCATTAAACCAGAAAAGCATCACAGCTAACTGTAATGCTTTTCTCATTATAAATTTCTGAATACTTATTTCCAGCCGCCACCTAAAGCCCTGTATAAATTTACAACTGACTGTAGTTTTTGAAGCCTATCATTAATTCCGCTCAATTGAGCTGTTAATAAGCTTTGTTCTGAAGTTAATACATCAGTATAATTTGTCGCAGAGCTATAGCGTAGTAGTTCTTTAGTAAAATCTACCGCTTTAGTTAAAGATGCAATTTGCTTTGCTCTGGTCGCTTCTTTTTCTTCTGCCGTTTGATATGCATATAACGCGTTAGACACTTCCTGTCCGCCCGTTAAAAGGGCTTGTTGAAAGGTATAAAATGCAATTTGTTGGTTTGCTTGTGCAGTAGTTAAACGGGCTTTATTTGCTCCTTTAGCAAATATCGGCTGCGTTAAACCACCAACTAAATTATAGAAAATCGAATTATCGAAAAAGTTATTTAATTGTAAACTCGTTAAACCGCCCGCGGCTGTTAAAGTTAGTGCCGGATAAAAGTATGTTTTAGCAACATTAGTGTTTTCAAAAGCAGCTCTGAAACCAAATTCAGCAGCAATAACATCAGGACGATTTTGCAATAATTGAGCTGAAACTCCTGTCTGAAGATTAGAAAATGCAACCTGTTGATCTAAAGTTGTACGGTTAACAGTACCTGGGGCTTGTGCCAAGGCGATATTCAAAGCATTTTCTGCTTCTTTGATGCTTCTTTTCAAATCAGGAAGTGTTACTTCTGCGGCATATAAATTTGCCTCACTTTGTACTACTGCCGCTCCATTTACCACTGCGCCTTCTTTAAGCGCTTTCATCGTTTCTACGTCTTGCGCCCTGATCTTGATCGTTTGCTCTGTAATTGCCAATTGTTTATCAAGCGCTAACAAAGTGTAATAACTATTGGCTATTGTTGCAATTAACTGCGTTTGAACAGCCCTTTTTGCCGCATCACTTTGTAGTAATGTAGCGAAAGCAGATCTTTTTGCGCTTCCCAGTTTGCCCCAAATGTCTGCTTCCCAGGCTGTGCTCAACTGTGCTCTATAGGTTTGTGTTTCTAAATTGATGTTAATCCCAGCCGGGAAGTTTAAGGCTGCCGCCGCCTGCTTCGCGTCGGTAACCGAAACATCGGCCTGTAAACTTGGCAGAAATGCAGCACGGCTCTGTCTCAAGGTTGCCTCTGAAATTCTAATGCGCTCAATGGCTTGTTTTAAATCTAAATTTTGATTTATTCCTTGCTGAATCAGCGATTGCAAAGTGGTATCAGAGAACAACGTTTTCCAGGGTAAATCTGCCATGGTTGTTGTATCTGTTGTATTTTTATCCCGGTATAATCCTTCGCTTTTAACTTGCGGGCGCTCATATTTTTTAGTTACACAAGCGCTTAAAGTTAAGATGGTGAAGCCGATTAAAATGGAATACTTATATCTAGGTTTCATATATTCTTAAATATTAATGTTTTTTCTGACTGGTCGCCAATTCGTATTCTTCTGGTGTTTGTTCCTTTTCAATTCCTTCTTCAAAAGGCGATTTATTGCTGATTCTTTCCTGTAAACTCTGGAAAACAATAAATAGAGCCGGGATTACAAATACGCCAAACAGTGTTCCGATAAGCATACCACCAACAGCACCCGTACCAATAGATTTATTACCTGCTGCACCTACGCCTGAAGATAGCATCAATGGCAGTAAACCGAGGATGAATGCGAACGAGGTCATCAAAATTGGACGTAAACGTGCTGTAGCCCCGTCAATTGCAGCATTCACAATGCTCATTCCTTTCTTGCGCCTATCCACTGCATATTCTACAATTAGAATGGCATTCTTGGCGAGTAGACCAACTAGCATAATCAATGTGATTTGCGTGTAGATATTGTTATCGATTCCGAAAATCTTATCAAAGATAAATACCCCAGCTAAACCAATGGGAAGGGAAATTAACACCGCTAAAGGCAATATATAACTTTCGTATTGTGCTGCTAATAGAAAATAAACGAAGATAATACATAACAAGAAGATAAATACGGTTTGACTTCCTCCGCTTATTTCCTCGCGTGATAAACCTGAGAATTCGTAACCATAACCAGCGGGCAACGTTTGAGCTGCAACTTCCTGTACCGCTTTCAGGGCATCTCCGGAACTATAGCCAGCATTTGGGTTCCCGGTAACTGAAATTGATGTAAATAAGTTGAAACGTGAAATGGCCTGAGGTCCGTAAACCTTTGTTAAAGTAATAAACTCAGACACAGGTGCCATTTGTCCACTACCATTCCGAACAAAGATTCTAGTCAGTGTCTGTTCATTTGAACGATACTGGGCATCTGCCTGATACATTACCCTAAATTGTTTACCAAACTTATTGAAATTGGAAGCGTAAACACCACCGTAATAACCTTGCATTACACCTAAAACATCAGCAACAGTTAAGCCTGCCTGTTTAACTTTCGCCACATTAACATCAATTTGATATTGTGGGAAATTAGGATTGAATGACGTTGAAGCATATTGAACTTCTGGTCTTTTGCTCAAAGCGGCCAAAAATCCGTTACCAATATCATTAAATTTCTTAATGTCTCCACCGGTTTTATCCTGTAATTGAAATTCGAAACCACCACTTGTACCAAAACCTTGAATCGTTGGAGGAGCAAAGAAGATAATTTTTGCACCTTTAATGTTGGCTGTTTTGGCAAATAATTCGCCAATAATTACTTTTACATCGCGGCCTTTACGCTCATCCCATGGAGTTAGTCTTGAAATTACCATCCCATAAGAACTTCCGGATCCACTAATCATACTCCGGCCAACAACTCTTAATGTATTTTTGATCTCTGGAATGCCATGAGCAATACTGTCAATCTTTGCGATGACAATGTTGGTCTCTTCTTGAGAAGTACCTGCTGGCAATGAGATATCAGACATGATCGTTCCTAAATCCTCATTAGGTACGAAACCCTTTGGGGTGGTATTCATCGTCCAAATCAAAATTCCGGTAAATAATAAAATACCTAAACCAACAATCCATTTGGCGTGCGAAAGGAAACTTACAGACTTTTTATATTTATTGGTTACAGCATCAAAAGAAGTGTTAAAAGCTGCGTAAAAACGCTCTAAGAAGTTTTTCTTTTTTCCATGGTCATCAGCATGTGGCTTCAAAAATATGGCACACAACGCCGGGCTTAAAGTTAAGGCGTTAATGGCGGATAGGATAATCGAAATTGCCAGCGTTAAACCAAACTGCTTATAGAATACACCGGAAGATCCCTGGATAAAACTTACCGGGATAAATACTGCAGCCATTACCAGTGTGATTGAAATAATCGCACCACTAATATCATCCATTGCATCAATCGTCGCTTTTTTAGCATCGGTATACCCTTCATCCAGTTTAGCGTGCACCGCCTCCACTACCACAATTGCGTCATCTACGACAATACCAATGGCGAGTACGAGTGCAAACAAAGTTAATAAGTTAATGGTAAAGCCGAAAAGGCTTAAGAAGAAGAAGGTACCTACAATCGCTACCGGAACGCTAATTGCCGGAATTAACGTGGAACGGAAATCTTGTAAGAAAATAAATACTACTAAGAATACAAGAATAAATGCCTCTATTAGTGTATGAATTACCTTTTCAATTGAGGCATCAAGGAAATCGTTAACGTTTACTAATGTTGAATAGTGAACACCTTTGGGGAAAGATTTCTGCGCTTCATCTAAAGTTTTAATCGAATTTTCGATAACTTCTTTTGCGTTTGATCCTGCGGTTTGATTAATGGCAATACCCAATGCTGGCTTACCATTGAAACTTACTGCGCTTGCGTAACTTTGTGCACCTAACTCAATTCTCGCAATATCTTTTAAGCGGAGAATTTGTCCGTTAGCAGCAGTTTTGATAATGATGTTCCCGAACTGTGCTTCGTCTTTTAATCTTCCTGTATATTTTAAAGTATATTGAAAAGCCTGGTCGCCTTGTTCTCCAAACTGACCTGGAGCCGCCTCTACGTTCTGATCTGCCAAAGCAGTATTTACGTCACTTGGAACCAATCCATAGGTCGCCATTACATCGGGCTTTAACCAAAGACGCATGGTATAATCCAGCGTTCCAAAAGCACTTGCATCACCCACACCATTAATACGCTTAATTTGGGGAATGATGTTGATGTTAGCGTAATTCTGTAAAAATTTTTGATCGTAAGAAGGGTCATCACTGTAAAGACCGAAGATCAATACATTACTGGCTTGTCTTTTCGCAGTAATTACACCGGATTTTGTTACCTCCGCTGGTAGCAAACTAGTCGCACGGGCAACCCTGTTTTGAACGTTTACTGCAGCCAGATCGGGATTTGTTCCTAACTTAAAATTGATGGTGATGGCTGCTGTTCCATCATTACTGGCTGTAGAAGTCATGTAGGTCATGTCTTCCACACCATTGATTTGCTCTTCCAGCGGAACAACAACACTGTTCATAACAACGTCGGCGTTCGCACCCTGGTATGATGTTGAAACCTGCACCGTTGGTGGTGCTATTTCAGGATATTGTGAAACCGGTAATGTAGCTAAACCTAAAACACCGAGAATAACGATGATAATGGATATAACCGTTGATAAAACCGGCCTTTCTATGAATTTCTTAAACATAATTTAATATTGATTACACTGATGATCGTGTGATTGTGCAGATTATATTATTACTTGATATCAGCATAAACTGTATCGGCATTTGTTTCTTCCGGTTTAATCTTAACACCATCTTTTAGCGATTGGAAGCCTTCCAAAACAATTTTATCTCCAGCTTTTAATCCTTTGGTTACCACATAAAATTTATCTTTTGCCAAATCCATGATCTGGATCTCGGTGCTGATGACTTTAGCAGAATCGCCTAAAACATAAACGAATTTTTTACCCTGTAAATCAATAGTTGATTTCTGAGGGACTAAAATGGCATTTTCCACCTTTTGTGGAATCCTTACAGAAGCACTTCCACCAGATTTTAATAATGCAATAGGGTTTGGGAAAGTTGCCCTTAGGCTGGCAGAACCTGTGTTTGTATTAATCTGACTGTTAATGGATTCAATTTTTCCATTCTGGGCATAAACTGTTCCGTCAGCCAATACCAGGCTTACTGCCGGAATATTAGCCATTTGCTGCGCCAACGTATTGCCTTTATAAATTTTAGAGAAATCTAATAACTGTTTCTCATTTAAGGAGAAATAAGCGTAAACTTTGGATGTATTTGCGATAGTTGTTAGCGGTTCTGTGCTAGAACTGCTTACTAAACTTCCATTTCTAAATGGAATGCTACCTACAATACCATTGACAGGACTAGTAATTGATGTATATCCGAGATTTACCTGCGCGTTTGCTAAAGTGGCTCTTGCTTGTGCCAAAGCTGCTTTTCTACTTTGAAGTGTAAGTTGTGCCGCGTCTAGATCATATTTGCTGATAATATCCTTTTCTACCAGCGGTCTAGTTTTATTTACCTGTAATTGAGCAGCATGCACGTCAGCTTCCGCACTGCTGATTGCAGCTCTTGCTGTTCTAACTTCCTGTTCATATTGTGGTGCCATGATGGTGAAAAGTAATTGACCTTTTTTTACAACCGCACCTTCATCTACCAGTATTTTATCAATAAAACCATCAACTTTAGGACGGATATCAATATTTTGAATTCCTTCTATTGTTGCAGGATAATCAGAGTTTAATTCCGTTGTTTGCGATTTAACGGCAAAAACAGGGTAAGCTTGAGGGCCAGCCGCTGCAGCTGCTGCCGCCTTTTTTGCATCATCATTATTTCCGCAGGATGCCAAAAGCATTCCAATGCTCATACTAAAAAAGAGAGTTGTTACTTTTCTCATGGGGTATTCTTGTGTGTTTAAATTTTTTCCGGATTGAAAGCGTTGTCAAAATGTAGATTTTGAGTTATTGATTTCTGTCCAAAAATAGCGCCTAAAAAAAAATAAATCTGTCCAAATTCTGTCATTTAATCAATCGATTGATTTATTTTTGATCTTAGAATTGTCTAAATAGACGATAAGCTACTATTCAAGAGCCTTTTAGTGATTTATTTTTGGCAGAAAATCATATGTAAATTAATTGAGACAGATGTTAAATAGCGTTAATTTTAGCGCAAAAAGTTCCACATGATGTTTCTGAAAACAGCCATTTTGAAGAAAAGATAGTGTAAAAAATACACAGTATAAATATATTGAAGCTTCAATTTTGAATAATTTGTATTCTCAATATGACGGAAAATAGAAGGTAACCAAATATATAACGTTCAACAATATTTCTCAAAGGTTTAGGATATCAGGGCATTTATTGGCTTATTTTCAGCATGTGCTAATCTACTTTTCCTTCGTAAACTAATTTTGCAGGGCCGCACAAAAATACATTGGTAAAAGTATGCCCATCATAATCAAATGTTATTTTTAAATCACCACCCAGAACCTTAATGTTTGTTTGCAGATGCCCGATCTGGTTTTTATGTTTAGCCATAGCCATGGCCACAGCAGTTACACCTGTGCCGCAAGCGTAAGTTTCGTCTTCAACACCGCGTTCATACGTGCGGACAAAAAGATGATCGCCCTGATCTTCAACAAAATTTACATTAATACCTTTCTCAATATAAATTTGGTTGTAACGAATATCTTTTCCTTCATTAAACACATCGAAGGCTTGAAGGTTATCCTGGATTTTCACATAATGCGGAGAGCCAGTATTTAATACATATGCCTCACCATCTCTTGCGATAGAATGAACATCAATCATTTGTAAATCAATCCATTCACCATCTTCTGAAATTCTGGCATAATGTGGGCCATCTACTGCCAAAAAGTTCGTTTCTTTATTAATAATGCCAAGGTGTTTAGCGAAAGCAACTATACAACGACCGCCGTTGCCACACATACTTCCTAATTTCCCGTCTGCATTAAAGTAGTGCATTTCAAAATCGTAATCATCATGTTTAGTTACAAACATTAAGCCATCGGCACCAATGCCAAATCTACGATTGCAAAGTTGTTCAATCAACTGATTGTCAATGTTTTCTAATGGAGAGTTGGTGTGGTCTATTAAAATAAAATCATTGCCTGCTCCCTGGTATTTAAAGAAATTAATTTTCATTGAATCTTCATTTTTTTATGCAATATTTGAGTTGCAAATGGTTAAAAGCATTTCTCTGTTAATTTGTTTTAACATTTTTTAACACGGATGTTGATGCTTTAGTGATGCAAATATCGTTGATATGGTATTAAATTTGAATAAACTTACGAAAGAAAATTTAAGCAGATAAAAAACTGCTGGAGCATTCTGCTTAAACAAAGAAATAAAATGCTCCCGTCAACTTTAAACAATAAAAAGCATAAAGCGTTATAAGTAAACCAGAATATTGCCGGCGAAGGAGCTTATAATTAATTGTGGGGATTTAAAAAACAATATCAAACACATGAAAAAAATACTAGGAATTACCGTGTTAGCAGCTTTTATAGGTGGGGCAGCAGCAATTGGCGGTTATAAGCTATTTGAGCGTAATCAAACAGGAAGTACCATTTCCGAAAAACAGAATTTATATTTCGCAAATAATCCACTGAAGGTTACATCGGCAGGCGCCACTGATTTTACTCAGGCCGCAGCAGCCGTTGCACCTGGTGTGGTGCACATTAAAACAACTTATTCTGCATCTGGCAAAACCCAGGGAAGTTCTTCTCCGTTTGACATGATGGAGGATTTCTTCGGCGGTGGCGGTAGGCAAATGCAGCGCCAGCCAAGAGCGGCGTCAGGTTCTGGCGTTATTATAAGTCAGGATGGTTATATCGTAACCAATAACCACGTTGTGGAGAATGCAGAGAAGGTTGAAGTGGTATTAACCGATAGACGTAAAGTAGAAGCTAAAGTAATTGGCCGCGATCCAAATACAGATTTAGCTTTGATTAAAGTAAATGCAACTGGCCTACCTGTAGTAAAAATGGGTAATTCAGATAATGTACAGGTAGGAGAATGGGTGTTAGCCGTTGGTTTCCCACTTGATTTACAGACCACAGTAACCGCTGGAATTGTGAGTGCAAAAAACCGCAGTATCGGTATTATTGGTCGTGAGCAACAGGGAAATGAAATCACCGAAGAGGAATATAGAGAATACCAACGTACGGGTAAAAGACCAGAACGTCCGGCAAATACGAGTATAGAATCCTTCATTCAAACAGATGCTGCTATTAACCCAGGAAACAGCGGTGGTGCATTGGTAAATGCAAATGGGGAATTGGTTGGGATTAATTCTGCCATCGCTTCTCAAAGTGGTTACAACCAAGGTTATGGATTTGCGATTCCGGTTAATTTAGCCCGTAAAATAGTAGACGACTTTATGAAATATGGCTCTGTTAAACGTGGTTATATTGGCGTAAGCTTTGTTCCTTTAAGTGGTGATGAAAAACCAGAAGGCATTAAAACCAACGAAATTAGCGGTCTTTATGTAAATGACGTAGTTGCAAAAGGTGGTGCAGAAGCAGCTGGATTAAAATCTGGTGATGTCATTAAAAAAGTTGATGGTGTAGTGATCAATGATTCTCCTGATTTGCAGGAAAAAGTTGGTCGTTTAAACCCGGGAGATAAAGTGAAATTAACGGTATTGAGAGATGGTGCTTTAAAAGATTACACGGTAACCTTAAAAGGTGAAGCCAGTATCAACCCTGCCGCCAGCACTGCTGCAGCAAAATCTGCAGAAGTATCAAAACTAGGTGCCACTTTTGTACCTGCAACTCCTGCACAGAAATCTAAACTAGGAATTAATAGCGGTGTTGTAGTGGCTTCCGTTACTACCGGAAAAGCTTTTGACAATATCGGTGTAGAAAAAGGACTGATTATTACGAAAGTGAACGGGCAACCTGTTAATAGCGTTGCTGATCTTCAAAAGGCTTTGCCTCAAACTAGAAATGGCATGATCTATATGTCAGGTGTGAGTGAACAAGGCGCTTTCAACTTTAGCTTTCCAGCACAATAATTAATTAATTTATATAAAAATGCCTCCTCAATTAATTTTGAGGAGGCTTTTTTTAAGGAATTTTTTCCCACTTAATTAAATATTAGCTATCTGTTCAACAGCCAATTCTATAATTAACCATTCATGATATTTTCTATCTCTTCTGATTCTAGTGGGATATCTGCCATTAAATCTACATTGCCATTTGAAGTAATGAGAATGTTGTTTTCCAGGCGAATTCCGAAACCTTCTTCTGGGATGTAAATTCCAGGTTCTACTGTAAGGATATTACCTTCTGCAAACGGCGTGTATCTACCCGCGAAATCATGAACATCAATCCCTAAGTGGTGCGAGGTGCCATGCATGAAGTATTTTTTGTAAGCTGGATAGGCGGCATTTTGGTTTTTAACATCCTGAGTCGATATCAACTTCAAGTTAATCAACTGTTCAGTCATGATTTCGCCAACTGCCTCATGGTAGGTATTCCATATTGTACCCGCTACTAAAAGTTTTGTCGCTTCCTTCATTACATGTAAAACGGCATTATAAACCTCCTTCTGTCTGGTTGTAAAGCGTCCGCTTACCGGAATAGACCGACTCATATCCGCATTGTAGTTGGCATATTCTGCTCCGAAATCAAAAAGGATTACATCGCCCGCTTTACAAGTTTGATTATTATCGTTATAATGTAGAATGTTGGCATTGTGACCAGACGCAATGATCGGTGTGTAGGCATGGCCCGTTCCACCCTGACGGATGAACTCATGGATAATCTCCGCTTCAATTTCATATTCTTTCACCTCAGGCTTCGTAAATTTCAGTACCCTAACAAATGCGTCTCTAGTAATTGCACAAGCCTTTTTAGTAAGTTCAACCTCAATATCAGATTTGACTGCTCTTAAATTACGCATAATAGGCGCCGAACGTTCATAATGGTGCAAAGGATATTTGGCTTTCATCTGGTCGATGAAGCGAAGGTCGCGGTGTGGAACAGTATGAGCATATCTATCATTTTCATTAGTATTTAGGTAGATGTGTTCGGCGTAATGGACAATGCTGTGCAAAATATTGTCAAAATCTTCCAGCCAGAAGATGCTTGTGATACCAGAAGCAGATTTTGCCTGTTCTTTTGTATATTTATAACCTTCCCAAACCTTGATATACTCATTTGTCTGTCTTAAAAACAGGACTTCTCTGTACAATGGATTAGGACAATCAGGATAAATCAGCAATATTGTTTGTTCCTGGTCAATTCCTGATAAATAAAATAAGTCTGGGTTTTGCTTAAACACGAAGTTTTGATCTCCGCTTCTCGGGAACTCGTCATTAGCATTAAATATGGCTAACGAGTTGTTTTTTAGTTGTTTGGTGAAGTTTTTTCTATTTAGGATGAAAAGCGATTGATCAATCTGTGGATATTTCATAATTTATGCATTAGTAAATGTGTTGGGATCAAATGTAATAAAATCCCGATTTCTGCCGAAGTTTGGAACGGAGTTTGTATAAAAGTTTGAAAATTTAAAATTTTGTTTAATTTTGCCGTTACAAAAAATTAATCAATTAAATTGTTTAACCCTTAAAAAAAGAAAAAGATTATGAATTATTCTACTTTAAAGAAAAGTGTTGCGCTTTCTTTAGTGGCATTAACAGGAGTTGCTTCTCTTGCTGTCGCTCAGGATGCCCCTGCAACTACTTCTTCTACCAAGGTATTTGGTGGAAGAGGACAGTACAGAACTTGGTCAATCGGTGTTAACGCGGGTGTATTAGCACCAGTTGTTGCTATTGGCGGTTCTAATGATTTTAACAAATGGGATGCTAACTTAGGTTACGGTTTAAATATCCGTAAACAATTAGGTCACTCTTTCGCATTAGAGTTAGCTGGTGTACGTGGTAAAGTTTCTGGTTCAAATGATGCAACTGCTGGTCCAGTAGGATCAACGGCTAGCGAATTTGAAACTGAATTACAATATGCTGTTGATTTACGTGGTGTTGTTAACTTAGGTTCTATCGATTTCTTACGTCGTGAGAACTCAGTAGGTTTCTTCTTAACAGCTGGTGCTGGTTACTTAGCTTATGCTCCAAAAGTAACTACAGGTAACCAAGTTATTGATTGGAAAGGTACTGCTATCGGTCCAGTTGGTGACAGACACGAAGCTAAAGACTATGTAAAAGGTTTCTACATTCCAGTAGGTGCTGGTGTTAAATTTAAAGTTTCTGAGCGTGTTAACTTTAACTTAGGTTACACAATGAACTTTGTTGATGCTGATAACTTTGATGGAGTTTATGCTAAAGGTACTACTAAAGATAAATTCTCTTACGGTTATGCTGGTTTAGAGTTCTCTTTAGGTTCTTCTGCAAAACCAAGCTTAGAGTGGTCTAACCCATTAGCTACAATGTATGACGAATTAAAAGATCCAACTTTACGTCAAGAAGTTGAAGCTTTGAAAAACCGTGTATCTAACGTAGAAAAATCTGTTGAAGATTTGAAAAAAGATACTGATGGCGATGGTGTTGCTGATCAATTCGACAAATGCCCAGGAACTCCTGCAGGTACTGCTGTTGATGGATCAGGATGTCCACTTCCAAAATTCTCAGCTGATTCAACTAACACTAACGTAACAGGTTTCGAAAAAATCTCTTTTGATTTCAACTCATCTGTATTAAAAACTGAATCTTATCCTACTTTAGATAAATTATCTTCAGTGTTACGTGAAAACGGTGGTAAAGTAACTGTAAACGGTTACGCTTCAAGCGAAGGTACTGCTGCATATAACATGAAATTATCTAAAGACAGAGCAAATTCTGTTAAAACTTACTTAGTAAACTCTGGCGTAACTGCTAGTCAAGTTGCTACTAAAGGTTTAGGTGAAGCTAATCCAATTGCTTCTAACGATACTGAAGAAGGTCGTATCCAAAACCGTCGTGTTGAGACTGCTAGAAACTAGTATTTCAATATTAAGTTTAAAAAAGTCCCGATGCAAATCGGGACTTTTTTTGTGCCTTTTAATTTTTGTGTACTGCTTTTTTAGCTAAGTTTGTACTATGTACTTCTTCAGGAAAAAGGATCCAAATCGACCTAATAACATCAATATTAAAATCATGCATTTTATTAATGCATTGGCGATCACTATTTTTCTGGCTGGTATTATCTATAAGCTCATTCAATGGCTTGCGAAATAAATTTTAAAGAAAACTATGAAAGAAATTATTACTACAACAAATGCTCCTTCCCCAATCGGGCCATATAGCCAAGCTGTAAAAGCAGGTAACTTTTTATTTGTATCAGGCCAGGTAGCCATCAATCCCGAAAATGGCGAGTTAAATATCGGAAGCATTGAGGAAGAAACCCACCAGGTAATGCGGAACCTGAAAGCTGTGCTGTTAGAAGCTAGCTTGACTTTCGATCATGTAGTAAAATCGACGATCTTTTTAAGCGATATGGGTGCCTTTGCTCAGGTTAATGAAATTTATGGCCAATATTTCACTGCCGACTTTCCTGCACGCGAAACCGTACAAGTATCAGTATTACCAAAAAATGTGAACGTTGAAATTTCTGTAATTGCCATATTAGGATAATTGGCGGCCAGCAAAACTAAATATTTTCTTGCAGGCATTGTTCCCTATATCATCTGGGGAACAATGTCTATCCCCTTGCGTAATATAAAAGGCTATCTGCCGCAGGAAATTCTGTATTACAGAATATTTGTTTCCATAATTATGGTTTGGAGTGTCATTCTTCTTTTTAGAAGAACTGCACTTAAAAAGGACCTTACTTTTTTAACTTCACTATCCAGAGGTAAAAAAATACAGATTGCACTTTTAACAATACTATCAGCACTTTTAATTACGGGTAATTGGTTTACCTACATTTACGCTGTGAATAGTGTCAGTTTAAAGGCAGCTGCTTTCGCCTACATGGTTTGCCCTTTGATCACGGCATTATGTGGCTTTATCATCTTAAAAGACCAGTTAACAAAGACTAAAACAGTAGCGCTATTGATTGCCTTTATCAGCATTTTACTATTAGCTACTGGTTCACTACATGAGGTGCTGTGGGCAGTTCTGATTGCAGCATTTTATGCAATCTACGTGATCGTACTAAAAGTAATCAAAGGAATAGACAACTTAAATTTTTTAGGTGTTCAGCTCATTCTATCGGGATTAATGATTTTGCCACTTTATTTGTCAAAGACTAATGTCCTTCCTGCAGATCCTTTCTTCTGGTCGCATATATTTCTTATTGCGATTGTTTTTACCATTTTGCCATTATTTTTAAACTCTTATGCACTGCTGGGTATGCCATCTTCGGCTCTTGGTATTCTGATTTATCTGAACCCGATTGTAGCTTTCACTGTAGCATTCTTCTATTTTAAAGAGGAAATTGATATCCATCAGCTCTTTGCTTATTTGCTTTTGCTCTTCTCTATCGTTATTTTTAACGCACAATTGCTAAAAAATCTAGTTTATAAAAAACAATAGTTGCCTTGTTCAATTCGATTTTAGATACACCTATAGAGTTTATTAAAGGCGTAGGACCTAGTCGTGCAGATGTTTTGAAGAAAGACTTAGGTCTATTCACCTTTCGGGACATGCTGGCGCACTATCCTTTTCGCTATATCGACCGTACAAAGTATTTTAAGATTAATCAGATCATTCCAGATTCGCAATACATTCAGATTGTTGGGCGGGTAATCAGTAAAAAGGTAATTGGAGATAAAAGAGCAAAACGCATTGTGGCTGTTTTTAAAGATGAAACCGGGATCATGGAGCTGGTTTGGTTTCAAAGCTTAAAGTGGGTTGATGAAAATATTACGGTAGGAACGGCTTATGTTGCATTTGGAAAGCCCACGCTCTTTAATGGTACGTTTAGTATATCGCATCCGGAAATGGAATTGTATCAGCAGAGGCCACAAGGTAGGGGAAATCTAACGCTGCAACCGGTTTACAATTCTACAGAGAAACTTAAGAAATTTACATTGGATTCGAAAGGTATCCAAAGGCTGATTGCAGGCTTGCTAGATCAAGTAATTAAACAAGTGCCAGAAAGTTTGCCGCAGTACATTATTGATAAGTACCATCTGCCAGATAAGAAAATGGCGTTGTTAAACATTCATTTCCCTAAAAACCAGCAAGATTTAAATGCAGCTGAAAGGCGTTTGAAATTTGAAGAACTCTTTTTTATTCAATTGCAGCTCTTGCACAATAAGCAATTACGGCAGTTAAAATTTAAAGGTGTCCGATTTCAAAAAGTAGGGGAGAAGGTAAACCGGTTTTACAGAGAATTTCTTCCATTCGAACTCACCAATGCACAAAAACGGGTAGTTAAGGAGATCAGGATAGATACGCAGCGAGCGATACAGATGAATAGACTTGTTCAGGGCGATGTAGGAAGTGGAAAAACTGCTGTAGCCTTAATGAGTATGTTATTGGCAAATGACAACGGCTATCAGGCTTGTATGATGGCGCCAACGGAAATTTTAGCCAGGCAACATTATGCTTCCATCACTGAACTGGTAACAGACCATCTGGTTAAGGTGGCCATCCTCACCGGAAGTACCAAAAAGAAAGACCGGGCCATTTTGCATGAAAAACTGGAAAGTGGCGAGATTGATATTCTAATTGGAACCCATGCGCTGATTGAAGATAAGGTAAAGTTTAAAAATCTTGGTCTAGTGGTAATCGATGAGCAACATCGATTTGGTGTGGAGCAACGTGCTAAACTTTGGCGTAAAAATATTATTCCTCCTCATATTCTAGTGATGACGGCAACGCCAATACCACGTACGCTAGCGATGACTTTATATGGTGATTTAGATGTCTCTGTGATTGATGAACTCCCTGCAGGGAGAAAGCCGATAGAAACTCGCCACCTGTTCGAAGGCCAACGCTTGCGGATGTTTGGCTTTATGAAACAGGAGATCGCCAAGGGGCGACAGGTATACATCGTTTATCCATTAATAAAGGAAAGTGAGAAGTTGGATTTGTTACATCTGGAAGCCGGAGTAGAACAGCTGAGTTATCAGTTTCCACGGCCTGATTATCAAATTAGCATTGTGCACGGCCAAATGCCAAATGTGGATAAACAATTTGAAATGCAGCAGTTTATTGATGGTAAAAGCCAGATTATGGTAGCCACCACAGTAATTGAAGTTGGGGTGAATGTGCCGAATGCATCTGTAATGGTGATCGAAAATGCAGAGCGTTTCGGGTTGTCACAACTACATCAGCTACGTGGACGGGTTGGTCGTGGTGCTGAGCAATCTTTTTGTATTCTGATGAGTGGTAACAAACTAAGTAGGGAAGGGAAGGTGAGGCTTGAGACAATGGTACGGACCAATAATGGATTCGAAATTTCGGAGATTGATTTACAACTTCGCGGACCAGGTGATATTACCGGGACCCAGCAAAGTGGGGTGCTTGAATTAAAGCTGGCTGATTTAGCGACTGATCAGGCGATTTTATCAGAAGCCAGAAATACAGTAATTGAACTTTTTGAAGACGATCCGCAACTGCTTAAAGCTGAAAATGCAATTTTAAAGGTTCATCTCCAGAAACTCGAACGTGGAATCTCTTTCGATAAAATTTCATAAGTATCTCCTGTAACTTTGAAATAGTAATTACTAAAATTAATTTCTTAAACACTACAAGAATAATTTACTTCGTATTATTAGTTCTGCATTGGGCATTTTTTTTACGATTAAACCCCTCCAATTTATCATTTTGCCCCCCTTTTTTTAATTTCTAATATTCCTATATTGCGTTTAACTAAATATAAATGCATACGTCGAAACTAAAATTATGAGTGCTTTTCGGTCGGGTCATTCCATTTAAGATTCTCCTCTTAGTGATAAATCTTATCACTTCTGGCGGGGAAAATCTATGATTCAAACTAAGATGTTCTCCGCGATTTTAACCTCGTAGCATTTATAAATGGTTGGTTCAGTTGCTTAACTAACAGCTGCACACGCTTATCTATAAGTTTTAAGATTGCAAACATTCTAACCAAAATAAATCGAAAACTATGAAAAAAAATCTGTTGAGGGGTTTTGCCAGAAGTAGCATATTCTTTGCTTGCGGCAGTTGTCTCATTTTTTCTCCTGTTGGCAGTACTGCTGCTAAAGCATACCCAAAAAAAGATTTACCAATCCATCTTCGTGGCCTTCTTATGGCAGATATTATTGTTAAGGGAGCTGTTACCGATGCAAAGGGTCCTATACCGGGAGTGAGTGTCAAACTTAAGGGCGGTAGTGCGGCCACAGTTACAGATGGGGGAGGTAAATTTAGCATCAAGGTGCCAGAAGATGGGATTCTCATTTTTAGTTATGTAGGCTACACTGATCAGGAAGTACCAGTAAAGAACCAAACCAATCTAACCGTTAGATTACTAGAAAACAATCAGAATTTATCAGAAGTGATTGTGGTTGGTTATGGTACTCAAAAGAAGGCCGTTGTTTCTGGCGCTGTAGCTGCGGTAAAAGGTACTGAACTGGCCAAATCTTCTTCAGTAAATTTATCAAATTCTCTTGCTGGTCGTTTACCAGGGGTAACCGCACTTCAGGGAAGTGGAGAACCGGGTTATGATGGATCAACTATTCGGATTCGTGGTATTAACTCATTAGGAAATAACAATGCCCTGATTGTAATTGATGGAATTCCCAACCGGGCAGGCGGGCTTGATCGGATTAATCCAAACGATATTGAAAGTGTATCTGTTTTAAAGGATGCGTCTGCAGCAATTTATGGTTCGCAGGCTGCCAATGGGGTAATTCTGGTTACCACCAGATTAGGGAAATCGGGGAAACCACAATTTTCATATGATTTTAGTTATGGTTTGCAACAGCCGACGCGAATTCCCAAAATGGCAAACTCCACTCAGTATGCCGAGATCCTGAATGAGCTGAATATTTTTGGCTCTGATCTTAATCCTAACGAATGGTCGGCCGCTTGGAATAGTTTCAAATCTACCGGTACCTATCAATCAACTGCAGGCAAAACAATTAATGCTGCTTATAAGCCAGACGAAATCCGCAAACTGGGAGATGGATCTGATCCGCTACGTTATCCTAATACTGATTGGTTTGATACCGTTTTCCAAAAATGGTCACCGCAGCAAAGGCATAACGTACAGATTAACGGGGGTTCTGAAAATGTTAAATACCTGGTTTCGCTGGGCTATCTGAATCAGGATGGATACTATAAAAACTCCGCAACAGGCTACAAGCAATACGATATGCGTTTTAACCTTGAAGCAAAGCTGAGTAAGTACATTACTGCAACACTAGGAGTAACTGCCAGAGAGGAAAACCGTAATTTCCCAACGGTAGCCGCTGGTGATATTTTTAGGTTTCTAATGCGTGGAAGGCCGACAGAAATAGCCAAATGGCCGAATGGATCGCCCGGTAGGGATATTGAATATGGTTATAATCCGGTGGTATCAACTACTGATCTTACCGGATATAATAAAGATATCAGGGATTATTTTCAGTCGACAGGTAAGGTAGAAGTGAGAATTCCTGGCGTGGAAGGATTAAAGGTAACTGGTACGGCTGCTATTGATAAATATTCAGGAAGACAGAAGAACTGGCAATTGCCGTGGACACTTTACGATTGGGATAAAAAAACCTTTGAAGCAGATGGTGTAACCCCTGTTCTGACGGGTACAATTCGTTCGCAATATACCGATCCAAGGTTGAGGGAAACGGCAGGCGGACAGCTGGCGACGAACTTAACCGGAATGATTAACTACGATAAAAAAATAGGAGATCACACAATTGGTTTAATGGCGGGCGTAACTCGGGAGGAAGTTGCAAATGATGGGTTTACCGCTTTTAGAAGATACTTTCTCTCGTCGGCAATAGAACAGTTGGTCGGTGGCGATGAGCGGGAGCAGAGTCTGGGAAATAATCCAGGTGATCCAAATAACTTATTTAATCGTGCACGGCTCAGCTATTTCGGTCGGGCAGGTTACAACTATAAAGAGAAATACCTGGCAGAGTTTCTTTGGCGTGTAGATGGTTCATATATCTTTCCAACCAATCGGCGTTTTGGGTTCTTTCCCGGTGTTTCTGTGGGCTGGCGCTTATCAGAAGAAGAGTTTTTCAAAAACAATGTTAGCTTCATTACTAATTTAAAACTGCGTGCTTCTTATGGTCAGATGGGTGCTGAGGCCTATTTTGGCGATGCTTTGCAAGAATACCAATACTTGAGCTTAATGAACTTCGGCAGTTATATATTTAACGATGTAATTACGAAATCCTTGACTGAAGGTAAAGTCCCTAATCTCGATTTTGGATGGGAAGTGGCTAACAACATGAATATTGGTTTAGATGCATCGTTTCTGGATAATAAACTGGCACTAGAGTTCGATTATTTCTACAACAAAAGAACCAATATTTTAATCAGTCGCGGAAGTTCTGTTCCGGAAAGTTCTGGGATTACAGATCAACTGCCACCTGTTAACCTGGGTAAAGTAAATAACAAAGGTTTTGAGTTTAAGTTAAGTTATAACGATCAGGTAGGTGATTTAAATTTCGGTGTAAGCATAAATGGTGGCTATGCTAAAAACAAGATCATCTTTTGGGATGAAACACCAGGTGCCCCGGAATGGCAGCGATCTACCGGTAAGGTAACAAACTCCTGGTTGGTTTATGACTATGATGGAGTGTTTAAAGATCAGGCTGATATCAGTGCCAATACTTTAAATTATAGTGCCTTAACGAATAATCTTCGCCCTGGAGATATGAAGTTTAAAGACATCAATGGTGATGGTAAAATCAATGCTGATGATAAAATTAGGTTAGACCAGAATGGAACGCCAACATTTACTGGTGGCTTCAACTTAAATCTTCAATACAAGGGGTTTGATTTATCAATGTTAATTCAGGGAGCTACCGGCGGGATGCAGATTGTAGGTGTTACAGAATCCGGAGATATCGGCAACTTTTTAGACTGGTCTTACCAAAACCGGTGGAGCATTGATAATCCTAGTTCGGTAGATCCACGCTTATCTAACAGGGGAGCCACTTATTATACAGATAGCAATAATGCCCTGAACAATACCTATTGGTTGCGAAGCAATAATTACATCAGGCTTAAGAATGTAGAATTGGGCTATACGCTACCAAACAAAGTAGTTGAAAAAGTCGGGCTGAATGCTGTTCGGGTTTATGTTAACGGCCTTAATCTGGCTACGCTGGATAAAGTAAAAGTATGGGATCCTGAATCAACTAATTCCAGTGGGCAATACTACCCTCAGGCCAGGGTAATTAACATGGGTATTAAAGCCTCATTTTAAATAGATGTACTGCTGTTTATCAATAATAATGAAAAATATGAAAGCAATAATTCAACATAGAACGCTATATATCTTAGTTTTAATCACCTTTTTTGCAACAGCTTGTAAAAAGGAATTTATGGACGTGGCACCGCCTGATAAAATATCAGCGGATTTAGTCTGGACTGATCCGGCACTTGCCCAGGCTTTTGTAAACGATATTTACAACGGCTTAAGTAGTGGCGGTTTTTCTGAACAAATGTTAGCTTCCGTTTCTGATGAAGCATTGTTTACACACCCAACGCGAGGTATCGATTTAGTTAATAACGGTACCATAAACCCTTCTACATTAGGCTGGGTAGATGATACGTGGGGTTACAAACAAATGTATAACAGGATCAGAGCATGCAATACTGTTATCGAAAGAATTGCCGGCGGAAACAATGGATTAAGCAGTCAGTCGATCAAAGATCAGTTACTGGGTGAGGCTTATTTTCTGCGGGCCTACTATTATCAGCAACTCTTGCGTTTTTATGGTTCGGTGGCGATTATCACTAAAACTTATGCATTGAATGATGATTTTAAGGTGAAGCGCAATACTTACGAAGAATGCGTCAATTTTATTGTAAAAGATTGTGATGAAGCTGCCAAATTGCTTGCCGGAAAAACCTTAGATAAGGGGCGCACCAATTCATTAGCTGCGCTGGCATTAAAATCAAGGGTATTAATTTATGCGGCCAGTGATCTTCACGACCGGGCGAAACTTACAGCAAAAATTAGTGGAATCGCGGCGCAGAAACTAGATTTCCTTTCTTATGCATCAAGTAACCAAACCGAACGTTACCGATTGGCACAGGCTGCGGCAAAAGCAGTTTTAGATGCAGGTACAGGTTATAAACTGGCACTCTCGGCTCCGGCTACAGATGGTCAATTGAATTTCAAAAGTATTGCCATGGGGGGTGGAAGTAAAGCTCCCGGTATTGATGCTACTGCGGCTACAGAATTAATTTTTGGAAGGTATTTTATTACCCTAAGTAACAACAGGCATGGCCAGCAAAATGGTCCGAATGGTTACCACAATTGGGCAGGAAATACCCCAATTGGTTTATTGGTTGATGATTTCGAAATGAATGATGGCACTAAGTTTAGCTGGACTAATCCCCTGCAAAAAGCCAATCCATACCAAAATAGAGACCCACGGTTTTATGCAACGATTTTGTATGATGGCGCGACCTGGAAACCACGTGATAAAGCCTCCGGAAACGTAGATCCTGCCAATCAAATTCAAACCGGTGTTTACGATTTAGCCAGCGGTGGAACGGTAACTGATTTTAGAGGTCTGGATACCCGGGCCAGTTCCATTGAAAATTGGAATGGGAGTTGGACAGGTTATTATTATCACAAATTTATCGATCCGGATCCAAACATTGTAGAAGCTTCTGCTCCTCAAACTATTCCATGGCCCTTCTTTAGGTACACAGAAGCCGTATTCAATTATATTGAAGCAAGTATTGAATTAGGAGAGTTGGATAATGCCAAAACATGGTTAAACAGAATTCGTTTCAGAGCAGGCATGCCGGCTATAACCGCAACAAGTCAGGCAGATCTAAGGACTGCTTATCGCCACGAACGCCGCATCGAAATGGCTTATGAAGAGCAGCGTTATCATGATACCCGCAGGTGGTTAATTGCTGAAGAAACTTTAGGAAGAAAAGTAACCTACATCAAAGTAACGGGTAAATTTAAACCTGGTAAAACGATGTCGGCCCCATACCATTATGACGCTACAGTTTACGATTATACTTATACTCCGGTTGTCGAAAATGCACAGGAAAACCGCAGCTGGGACAATAAACTTTATTTCAGGCCATTTAGCCGGGATGAAGTAAATAAAAACAATTTACTGGAGCAAAACCCAGGCTACTAAAATTCTGTTCCACTTTTACTAAACCCGATGATAAGCCAATGGTTTATCATCGGGTTTCCTATTTTATTTATTATCCAATTCCTTTATTTTCCTGCCGGATGGAAAAATAAAACGTTTAACTGATAATAGTATTTAATTCTAATCTTACTTTTGTACATAAATATTTTCTAGTGTCAGATTCAAATTCCGTTATTGTAAAACAAGATCCATTCGCAGCTTTGCGTTATAAAGAATTTCGTTCTTTTTTGGGCATGCGTTTCTTTTTTACACTTGCTTACCAAATGCAGGCTGTAGTAATTGGTTACCACATTTACGATCTAACGCACGATCCCTTAAAGCTAGGCTTAGTGGGTTTATGCGAGGCAATTCCTGCTATTGGCATTGCACTTTATGGTGGTTACATTGCCGATAAAAGTGAAAAACGGGGTTTACTTCTTAAAATATTTTTGGGTGTATGGCTGGCATCAGTTTTAATGCTGATTGTGACCAGTAAGTTCCTCCATTTAAAGGAAGATTTAATTGTGCTGATTATGTATGGTTTGGTTTTTTGTATCGGGCTGGCACGTGGCTTTTTTGGCCCGGCAACCTTTTCGCTGATGGCAGAAATTATTCCGAAAGAATTATATCCAAACTCCAGTACATGGAGCAGTAGCAGCTGGCAATTGGCTACCATTATCGGCCCGTTAACAGGCGGTTTGGTGAATTGGCTTTGGGGAATCACAGCTGCCTATAGTGTAATTGTAGCATTGGTTACCATTTCCCTTATTTGCATTTTCACGTTAAAGAAACATCCATCTAATTACGTACCTAAAGAAAATATCTTTCACTCATTAAAAGAAGGAATCAATTTTGTTTTTAAAACGAAAATGATGGTTTGGGCAATGAGTCTGGATCTTTTTTCGGTGTTTTTTGGTGGTGCAGTTGCCTTGCTGCCGATTTTTGCTAAGGATGTATTTCATTTAGGCTCTTTTGGTTTAGGCATGATGCGTGGCGCTGCCTCATCCGGTGCGGTAATTACCATGCTAGCCATGACACGCTTTTCACCAATGGGTAAACCATGGCGAAACTTGCTGATTGCGGTAACTGGTTTTGGATTAAGTATAATCTGTTACGGCTTATCTAAAAATTTCTACCTCACCTTATTTTTCCTATTCCTGGAAGGTTCTTTTGATAGTGTCAGCGTCATTATTCGCCAAACCATTATGCAGTTACTAACACCAGATAATATGCGCGGACGCGTTTCTGCAGTGAATAGTATGTTTATCGGTTCCTCGAATGAGATTGGTGAGTTTGAATCGGGCTTATCAGCGAAGCTGTTAACGCTGGTGCCTGCGGTAGTGTTCGGCGGTAGTATGACGGTTGGAATTGCTTTCGTAACCTGGCTAAAAACGAAATCGTTAACGAAGTTAAGCTTGCAGGATATCAACGAGCAAACGGCGAATGCTGTTTAATCTATAAACCCTGTAAGGTCGAAAATCTTACAGGGTTGTATATGAGATTGTCTGACTAGGTTAAAATGTTCTGTTTTTACCCCAGACCAGGTAAATGATTGATCCTAAAAAAGGGGCAAAGAGGATAATGATGAACCAAAGTACCTTTACCAGGAAACTCATCGTTTTATTCCTTGAAATATGATATAATGCAACTAAAATTAGCGCCAGCCATAGGATTGCAGCAATAATGATTATAATCGCAATTTGATTGCTTTCTATTTGTGCTAATAACATTTGATGAAGATTTTATTAAACTTCAACAATCCTTTCGCCAATTTGTTGGCGCCACATGGCCTGATATAAACCATTTTGTGCGATTAAATCTTCATGCTTACCTTGCTCAATGATATGGCCTTTCTCTAAAACGTAAATCACATCGGCATGTTTAATGGTTGATAAACGGTGCGCAATTAAAATTGTAATGTGATCGGTTAAGTTAGATACCGAACGAATGGTTTTCGTAATTTCTTCCTCTGTGATAGAATCCAATGATGAAGTCGCTTCATCAAATACCAGAATATCCGGTTGACGGAGCAATGCCCTGGCAATTGATAGACGCTGTTTTTCTCCACCAGAAACCTTCACACCTCCTTCTCCAATTAAAGAATCCAGGCCTTTATCTGCCCTGGCTAATAAAGTCTGGCAAGCTGCCTGATTTAGCACTTTAAAACATTCCTCATCGGTTGCAGTTGGATTAACAAAAAGCAAATTTTCCCTGATGGTGCCAGAGAATAATTGGGTATCTTGAGTTACAAAGCCGATTTTTTCTCTTAGTGCATCCAAATCAATGTTGTTGCTTGGCGTGCCATTGTAAAGAATTTCGCCATCTTTTGGTGGATATAATCCAACCAAGAGTTTTACTAATGTAGTTTTTCCAGAGCCTGATGGACCAACAAATGCAATGGTTTGCCCATTGAACGTTTTAAATGAAATATTCTCTAGTGCATTTCTATTAGCCGTTTGATGTTTAAAACCAACATTGCTGAATGTTAAATCCTTAATTTTTTGGATTGCGATAGGGTTTTCTGGTTTTTTATCGATCGGAGTACTGAGAATTTTTTTAAAGTTTCCTAAAGATACTTCAGCCTCACGCCAAGCTAATATAACGTTGCCAAGCTCCTGTAAAGGTCCGAATAGGAAGAAAGAGTAGAACAAGAAGGTTAAGTACTGACCCGCAGTGATGGAATTATCGAAAATAAGCAAAAGCAAAACGAGGATCATGGTGCTTCTGACCAGGTTTACGGTAGTACCCTGTACGAAACTCATGCTACGCACATATTTTACTTTCTTTAGTTCCAGGCCTAAAATTTTATATGTGGTTTTGTTTAACCGCTCAATTTCCTGATCAGCTAAACCTAAACTTTTCACCAATTCAATATTTCTTAATGATTCTGTAGTAGAGCCTGCCAATGCTGTTGTTTCCCCAACAATAGATCGCTGAATGGTTTTGATTTTGCGACTCAAATACCAGCTTACAAAACTGATAATCGGAATAGCGGTAAAATATACCAAAGTAACCTTATAGCTAATCGAAACGGAATAAACGATTACGAAAATCATCCCGATCAGGCTCACAAATAAAATGCTGATAAACGAGGTGATAAACTTTTCTGAATCTAAGCGTACTTTCTGTAAAATTCCGAGTGTTTCGCCACTTCGCTGATCTTCGAAGACCTGATAAGGTAATTTTAAAGAATGTTGCAAACCATCGGCATACATTTTGGCGCCTACTTTTTGTACAATTACGCTGGTAAAGTAATCCTGAAAGTTTTTTGCAATCCGCGAAATCATGGCGGCGCCAATAGCCAGGCCAATTAAACCCAAAGAACCCCACAAATATTGACTATAAGTTAATTTGTCTTTTTGGTTGATGAAGCGATCTAAAATTCTTCCGGTAATATATGGATCTAAGAGTGAAAAACCGATATTGAAACCTGCCAGCAATAGCGCTAAAGCCACAATCCACTTGTGGTTTTTCAGGTAGTCTAATAATAATCCCATTAAAGTTTTGTTGTTTATTATACAAACATAAAAAAAGGGAATGGATAAAAATCCATTCCCTTTTTTTATGACTTTTTGGAAAGATACAGGAAATCGTTCAGCGATTAAAATCCGTATCTCAAACCGATTTGTGCTTGCCAAGGGTTACCTGATGGCGTTACAACTCCGGTGTTGTTTACACGGTAAGAATATGCTTTTGCAGCATTATCAAATCCCGTTACTGCATACAAAGCTTGGGATCCAAGCGTTTCATTCACACCCCATTTTTTCTTCAATAAGTTGCCAAAGTTGAAAATATCGCCAGAGATTTCAATGTTATGTGTTTTATAAATTTTAAATTTCTTAGCGATACGTAGATCAACTATGCCATAGAAACCATTTACACCTCCATTACGCTCTGCAATTTGGCCGGAATATTTGGTAATATAATTTTTTAAACTTTGGCTTGCTAAAGGGTTATCAAGCAGCGTTTGTATTCCAGTACGAACACTAGTAGGAACATTTGCATTATTTCTATCGAAAACAAAAGCTAAATCGTTTGTAGCTACGAAATCACCATTGATATTTCCACCAGATAATAAACTATATCTTGTACCACCGATTCCTGAGTAACGCACACCAATAGTTATGCCGTAGAATGTTGGCAATGTTCCATAAACAACCACTTTATTGCGAAATTGGCCATCTGAGTATGACATCTTACTTAAATCTCTCGGATCGTCTTTTACCGGAAGAGAAAGTGTTGCAGTGTTTGCCACGTTACCGTTATATGAAGTATTATCTTTCGCATCGTTATATGTAAAACTCGCAGAGATCTCTCCATCTCTAAAGTAGTTCCAGGTTGCATCTAAAACAACGGCAAATTGATTTACTTTACCCTGGCTGTTCATCTCTAAT
Organism: Bacteroidota bacterium; assembly: GCA_037032985.1. Classification (GTDB taxonomy): domain Bacteria; phylum Bacteroidota; class Bacteroidia; order Sphingobacteriales; family Sphingobacteriaceae; genus Pedobacter. The sequence continues at coordinate 74,694 of JAZBLB010000016.1, read as the reverse complement.
ACACGACCAAATTGATTGGTTAATCTTCCCAGTTTCCAGTCCGCAACGCCATTACTCGCATTTACTGTCGGTACAAAAACACCACGATTGGCTTCATTAGCTAAGGTAAAGAATGGTGTTGCCACCATATTTCTATCTACATACATATAGTTATTACGACCTAAAGTGGCATAACCTGTAATTCCCACTTTAAACTTGTCGGTAATCAATTTACTGTATGATAGGTTGGCTTTATAAACTATTGGAACTTTTGCGTCTTCAGCGTAAGTATTAATGGTAGGAACCTGTTGCGCAGCTACAGTTGGGGTTGCTACTGTTCCGTTTCTATAACCGATAAAATCTGGCCTTGGAACCAATTCATTGAATACATCAACAGTTGCAAAGTGTTTACCATCAAAAGTAAGGTTGTTAATGGTCATGTAGTTATTAATATCTGATCCAAAGATACCCGCGCCAAAACGTACGAAATCAGTTCTGTTTTCATTAATATCCCAATTGAATTGGATTCTTGGCTGAACCAGAAATTGCTTTAATGTATGGTCAGTTCTGATTCCAATAGCATCAAAAAGTTGTTGGTTTAATGGCGATTTTGGATAAGAGCTGTAATCTACACGTAAACCTCCAACAAATTCTAATCCTTTAGCTAAAGTAGTTTGCATTTGACCATATAAAGCAGTGTTCCAAATTCCTGCTTTTACAGTTGGATCAGCAACTAAGGGCACTTCGCGATAGTATCTGTTTGGGATAAGATTTTCGAAATTTTCCAATGAGGAAATAGCACCTGAATTTCTGTACTCAAAGCGACCATTCACTTCACTTCCATAAAGAGATTTAGCATGTGTGTACATTACATCTACTCCAAAGGTGTATTTGATTTTGTCTGTATTATAATAAAAGTTATCTACTAATTGAAGCACATTGTTCGTAAAGCCCTCCTGTCCGAAACGGTGTCCGCCAATTTGGATATCGGTTCCAACGCTTGCACCAGTGGAGAGTGTTGACGGCACGTTATACACTTGTGCTCTAGGAATAGCTCCATTTAATTCACTATTTTGAGTACTTGCCTGGTAAGTATATAAATGCTGAACTTTTAACTCATTTGTTACTTTACTATTGATTGTTGAACGTAAAGTTGCTAGTAAACTATTATCAACGTTTTTATCCGTACCATAACTTTCGAAAAAAGTAATCGCTGTATTGTCTGCTAAGCCTAATGGATTTCTATCATTAGTGTAGTTGTCACGGATGGTTAATAAATTTTTTTCATTGATTTGCCAATCTAAACGTGCAAAAGCAGCATCAGATCCACGTTTTTTATCAAAAGTTCCGTACTGATCGGTATTCGCAACACCATATTTCGAACGTGCTACACCGAGAAATCTTTCTAAAGTGCTATTGGTAATTCTGAATCTGGCTTCATCTTCAGGACCATTTACATCTGCAATAATTAAGGGACGAGCGTCTCTTTGATGATCCCAACCTACAAAATAGTGTAATTTATCTTTAATTATCGGACCGCCTAAAGTAAAACCGTATTGATAAGTTGAGAAATCGTTATCACGCTTTACACCTCTGATATCATAACGGGATGATAACCAGTCCGCTCTTCCATAACCGAAAGCACTTCCACTAAGGGTATTTGTTCCTGATTTTGTTACGGCAGTTACCGTACCACCACCTGCTCTGCCCAAGGTTACATCGTATTGATTGGTTACGACTTTAAACTCACGAACAGCCTCAATTGAAATTGAATATGGTGCACCACTGCGACTGGTTGTAGCGCCTGCAGAAGTTGGGTTTTTAGCATTCATCCCATCAATGGTATAATTAGTTGATGAACCTAACTGGCCTGATATGTTTCCACCTCTGCTTAATGGAGATAAATCCATTAAGTTGGAGAAATTACGTCCATTAACTGGTAATTGATTCATCGTTTTCGCTGAAATCTCTGTCGAAGCACCGAAGTTTTGAACTTTGTTTCTTAAACCTGATGCGACTACCTGAACGGCTTCCAGATTTTGTGAAGCCTCTTGCATGGCGATATTTACTTTTACTACATCGCCAAGGTTCAACATATACCCATTTCTGTTTTGTTCGCCAAATCCAACATATACTGCTTTAACCGTATACGGCCCGCCTAAAGGCAACTCCTTAAAAGTATATTCTCCCTGGGCATTGGTTGATGTTCTGGTGGTAAAGCCAGTAGAGTTGTTTTTAATTTGAATGGAAACGCCTGGAATGGGTTTCTTTTGATCATCCGTCACTATACCGGATATGGATGCCTGTGTAGTTTGTGCAATTGCTGAGTTTTTCGCAATGCATAACAGCAGCACAACTGCAATAAGTAAATTTTTAATCATGATCAGTTTTTGATTTGTTATCTGACCGCAAAGGTGTTATTGTTGTGTTAAGTTGATTTAGATTTTATGTTATCAAATGGTTTAGAAATGGTTCGAAATTAGGGTTGATGTTAAATTAAAATTTCTCAATTAATGGTGATGGCTTTGGTGTGTATTGATTTTAGTAGGTAATATTGTCATTTTAGGCTACAGGGGTATTTAGATCTAAGTACAGCGAACTGTAATTTAGCCTCTGCGTTATTGTTTGAGTCTATTGCAATGTTAAATTAAGCTACTGCAAAGTGTATGTAAGTAACTGCAATAGTGTTTTTAGTCTACTGCAGTGTTTTTTAGTGTACTACTAAGTTGCAGTAAGCAACTGCAAAGTGTAAATAGGGTACTGCAATGTTGTTTTAGTGTACTGACAAGTTGCAGGAAGCTACTGTCAAGTGTGTATAGGCTACTGCAATGTTGTTGTAGTCTACTACCAAGTGTAAGTAATCAACTGCAATCTTTATTCAAGCAACTGCCGGTGTTGTATTCGCTACTGTACATTCGAGATTCTATCGGTTGGTGTCTCACCAACCGAAACCGAATAACGTAATGCCTAACCTAAATTAATCTCTAAAGTGAGTAAGTATTTTAAAATGATCTATCCCGGTTTCATAAAAACCAGCACTACTCCAAATATAATCCTCGGCAGATTTGCATAGATTCCATTTCTCCTTGGTTGGGTTTTCATGTACATAATCTAACTTCTGAATAAGTATACTTTCCGTACTTAAAGGGATGGCCAAAGGATCTCGCTTCCAAAATTGATAGCTACGATCTTGTTTTATTGATCTACATTTCTCAAGTAGATTTGGAGAATGAGTTATTAAATGTTGTCTAAACTGATGGGCAGTAAACTTTGTAAAACTAGCAGCAGGACTTTCTTTTCCATTTAGCTTTAACATATTCCAGATGAGATGAATATGATTAGGCATAATAACATAGCCATAAATCTCTACTAATTTCTGTTGAGTTAGGTACTGAAGAGAATTAATCACAATCATCTTAAAATGATCATCTGCCAATAAGTAATCAAAATGGCATATCGTGTCTGTGTAGAAATATGGATAATTATAATCCATTTGTCCCTGTCTTTTGTGAAATATACTCATGAATATTGTTTTTAGATTGCAGGGACAATAAAAGCAATATAGGATATTTTAGGTTAATATTTCGGTTGGTGAGACACCAACCGATAGGTCTAATCTATTGGTTGGTGTCTCACCAACTAAAAACAATGAGGTTAAATATTTCGGTCGGTGAGACACCAGACCGATAGAAAAAAGAACCCATAAAAAATGAGGTTCTCGTTTGTCAAAAAAAATCTTTCGGTTGGTGGGACACCAACCGAAACCTAAAGGAAGCGATTTTCTTGTTCGGTCAGTGAGACACCGACCGATAGGGGAATGGCCAATAACTCATATTGGCCGTTTCTTTTATTTAAACTATTTTAGTTACTTCTTCTCAGCAGTATACTTATCGCTAAACTTCTTATCCAGTTGTTTGTGCAAATTATCCAGGTTAATATCTCTGCCCTGAATAAAAGCCTGCTCCACTTTGTTCGTTCTCATGTCCAAAGCATCGCCAGCAGAAATAAAGAACGTGGCATCTTTACCTGTTTCAATACTTCCTGTTAGTTTATCAACCCCCATTACTTTCGCAGCGTTCAAGGTGATTGTCGATAATGCTTTTTCTTTGTCTAATCCCCAGGCAGTAACCGTTCCTGCCATAAAAGGCAGGTTGCGCTGTTGCCAGTAACCATCAATACTTAATGCTACGGTTAAGCCCGCGTTGGCCAAAACCGCTGCGTTTTTATAAGGCATGTTCACATCATCATCATTATTGTTAGGTAAAGCATGTGGCTGTTTTACCACCAGACTAATGTTATTTTCTTTTAAGAAATCGATGATCAGATAAGCTTCATCAGCGCCGGTGATTACAGGAGTGATGCCAAATTTCTTTGCGAAATTTACCGCTGCTACAATATCCTTCTGGCTATCAGCCGTAATAAACAATTTTTCATCGCCAGTGAAAACCCTCTTCATGGCTTCAAAACGGGTATTAATCGTCTCCGGTTTACCCATCTCTGAATAAGCCTTCGCCTCAGCGAAAAAAGAAGTTAACTGATTGATTGCACTTGCTGTTCTTTCTGCTAATGCTTCCGGCGACATCTGCGGTCTGCCGAAGCCACCAAATCCACCCCTAAAGCGTGGTGTAACCGGCCAGGTCATGTGCATGGCATCATCGGTTTTTACAGCTGCATCTTCCCAGTTCCAGGCATCTAATTGTACTACCGAAGAACTACCGGAAACCACCCCGCCCTGAGGCGTTGGCTGTGCCATTAAAACACCGTTGCTTCTTAAAGTAGCAGGTACTTTCGAATCGGTATTGTAAGCAACAATAGAACGGATGTGCGAATTGTAGTTGCCAATCTCCTGAAAGTCCAAAGTTGCTTTGATAGATTCTGTTTCTGCTAACCCTAAGTTGGTTGTAGCAGCAATAAAGCCAGGATAAATATGTTTACCCGTTGCCGAAATTTTTACCACATTATCCTGTGGCACTTGTCCGTTCGCGGTAACCGAAATGATTTTTCCGTTGCCAAAAAGGATGGTTCCATTTTCGATGATCGTCCCATTGCCCACATGCACGGTTGCACCCGTAATGGCAATGGTTTTATTTTGTTTTTTAGCTGGCGAAATGTTTGCTTGCGCAACGCACATCAGGCTTGTTGCCGAAAAAGCCAGACTCATTAAATAGGTTTTCATGTTAGTGTGCATGTTCTTTTTCGGTTAATTCTGCTGAATAATTTTCTAAAGTTTCGCAGTTATAAAGGCGAGGGGCATCTCCCATTGGGCGTTGCATTTTACCACCCTTACTTTTGCTTTCCAGCATTTTCTGGATCAGACGTGCTTTTTCAGTTTGTTGAGACTTCATGAGCTGCGCATCTTTGTCAATATCCCAGTAAGCAATTCCATCTACGAAGGTTTTTTCTGCTTTGGCATAAATTGAAAGTGGATTGGCCGTCCAGATTACCACATCGGCATCTTTACCTGCTTTTAAACTACCTACTTTGTCATCAATATGAAGCATTTTTGCAGGGTTTAACGTAACAAATTTCAATGCATCTTCTTCCGGAACGTTGCCATATAAAACTGATTTTCCTGCTTCCTGATTTAAGTGACGGGCCATTTCCGCATCATCTGAATTGAAAGCAGTAGTTACACCAACATTGTGCATAATTTTTCCGTTGTAGGGAATCGCTTCTGCCACCTCATTTTTATAAGCCCACCAATCTGAAAAGGTGGAGCCCGCAATGCCGTGTGCTTTCATCTTATCGGCCACTTTATAACCTTCTAAAATGTGGGTAAAGGTGTTGATTTTGAAACCCAGACTATCGGCAACATGAATTAACATATTGATTTCGCTTTGCACATAAGAGTGACAGGTAATAAACCGTTTGTTATTCAAAATCTCTACAATTGCATCCAGTTCCAGGTCTCTACGAACATTGTTTCCCTTAACTGAAATGGCTTTTGCATATTCTTTGGCACGAGTAAACTCATCAACGAAAGTTTGCTCAACTCCCATCCGTGTTACCGGAAAACGGGCGCCGGTACCAAAATTACTTTGTTTTACGTTTTCTCCCAAAGCAAACTTGATAAAACCATCAGCGCCTGCATATTTTAATTCTTCAGGTGATTTACCCCAACGTAATTTGATCAGTTGCGATTGACCACCAACCGGATTGGCTGAGCCATGTAGAATATGTGAAGTGGTAACGCCACCAGCCAGCTGGCGATAAATATTTACGTCTTCAGAGTTAATGATATCGGCAATGCGAACTTCTGCGGAAACAGATTGTGCGCCTTCGTTGATCCCGCCGCTGCCCGCAATGTGCGAATGCTCGTCAATAATACCAGCAGTGATGTGTTTGCCAGTTGCGTCGATTACTCTGGCGCCTCCTGCCGAAAGGTTTTTTCCAACAGCTTTGATTTTTCCGTTTTCTAAAAGTACATCAGCATTTTGCAAAACGCCATCTTTCTCGTTTGTCCAAACGGTACCATTTTTAATTAAAACAGTTTCTTGTTTTGGCATTTCGCTAGCACCAAAAGCGGTAAATGGAAAAATTACCGGACCGTTTGCCAGGCTTGGTTTAGGTTCATCTTTTTTAGGCGTTTCTTTCGCTACTTCTTTGTAAGTAGCCGTAAACCTTCCGGTTGTGCCATCAGCTAAAGCAGCTTCGCCTTTAATGGTGATTGGATTTGCAGAAGTGATATAACCACTTAAACGAACGTCGCCTTTCGGATTTTTCTTTAAGTTGAAATTGATACTTACCCAATCCCCGTTTCTGGTGAAAGTTGCTGTAGTTTTAACACTATCTACACCCGTTCTTTCAATTGCAGCGGTAGAGCCGCCACCTGTTCCGGTGATTTTTAAGGTTAACGCACCGGCGCCATCCACATTTAAGTTATAAGTTCCGCGAACATCACTCACATCCATTTTGTTAACAATGAAGCGTTTGCCCTGAACCCAGTTTTCGAAAATAATATTGCCGTTCTTAAATAAATTATCAGAAGAAATTAAGAAGTTAGCCACTTTGCCTTTTTCAAGCGAGCCTACTTTATCACTAATGCCCAGGAGTTCTGCTGGAATAGCAGTTACGGCCTGAAGTGCTTGTTTTTCAGTTAAGCCATTTTCAATTGCAGTGCGAATGTTTGTCCAGAAATCACGGCTGTTTTCCAAGCCAAAAGCTGTTAAAGCAAATTTTACACCTGCTTTTTCTAACACAGCCGGATTTGTTGGAGCCAGTTCCCAACCCTTCATTTGAGTTAGGGTTACATTTCTTGCTTCCGCAGGATCTTCCACATCATAAGCTTTTGGAAAAGCCAGTGGGATAATCAAACTTGCACCGGTGGCTTTCACCTCGTTAATTCGTTGATATTCATCACCACCAGATTTAATGATAAATTTTTTGCCAAATTCTTTGCCAATCTTATCGGCACGTAATACATTTTGCCAGCCATCAACCTCAAATATTTGTGGGATGGTCTGCTGCTTTGCAAATTCTTCCAGAGAAATATTGTACTCCTCTTTTTGTTTGCTGTACCATTGCGAATCAAAATAGGTCTGACGTAATAAAGCAATAGCGCCCATTAAAGATGTTGGATAATCATTGGACGATGACCCTTTGTTAAACGAATAATTTGCTGCGGTTTGATCTTTTAGAATTAAGTTATTATCTGCATCCTCATTCAGGGCTACTGCAGCAGATACGCCGCGCGCAATCCCGTCACGGTTAACAACATTTACGCTTCCGAAACCAACTTTCCGTAATTCATCTGCTTTTTTGCTATCAGCAGTAAAGATATTTTTTACATATGTTTCTGGTCTGATGGCCTCATTCCAGCCGTAAGCACCTTTCTTTGTCGAGATGAAGATCGATTGTCTTTGTCCGCCAAAGCCACGCGCCGTTGCAGGGGCTTCGGTAATGCCATAATTTGAAAAGGCATCAACTAACGATGGATAAATAAATTTGCCTTTTAAATCTACAATCACATAACCTTTCGGTACGGATAATCCGGCTCCAACAGCCTGAATGGTTTGGCCTTTAATTAAAAGTGTAGCATTGTTAAGGGTTTGGTTGGCGTTTACTACAATTGTGGCGTTGGTAAAAGCAAACATTCCGGGTCTGGTATCGTATGAGCCATTAACTGGAAAGGTGGTTTGCTGTGCAAACATCAATGTAGTAGAAAATACCAGCCCAATGGCGAGTAAAATTTTCTTCATAATAAGTTTAGGGGTTTATTTTGTTTAAAACTAATATAAATTAGCGATCGTTCTGTTGAATATCCTATTTTTTACAATTAATGCCTATTTTTGAGGAAACATATTTTATAAAAATGTATAGTATCTTAAAATCTGCGCACTCTGGATGGCGCTACATCGTATTAATTTTATTGGTTATTGCTGTGATCAATGCTTTATCTGGCTGGCTGGGTAAAAAACCTTACACAGAAGGTAACCGTAAGCTAAATGTATTTACATTGATTAGTGCGCACATCCAGTTTTTAATGGGTTTGGTGCTTTTCTTTTTGAGCCCTTTAACCAAATTACCTATGAGTGAGGCGGTAGGAAGGTATTTCAAAGCGGAGCATACCTCAATGATGCTCATTGCGATCATCCTGATTACGATTGGTAATGCAAAATCTAAAAAATTAGCTGAAGCAGTTGCAAAACATCGTACTATAGCTATTTTCTTTGGCCTTGCACTGGTTATAATTATTGTCTCTATCTGGATGATGACCAGAGCCGTACCTGGAAGAACTTTTTTCGGGGTTTCGTAGCGAGGTTAACCGCAAAGCACACAGAGTTTTTCGCAGAGCGCACGGTGGTAGCAATATAGATTACAAGGTCATAGACTAATAACCGCAATTAACGCAAAGTTTTTCGGAAAGAAACAAAGGTATAACCACAGCGCATAAAGGCTTAGCTTAGAATATGAAGTAAAATTTTAAAACCCCAGCTTTCTGCCCTTTGCGCTTTTTTCTTTCTGCTCTTTGCGGTTAAACATGAAAGTTTAAGCTTCGGTTTATGTAAAATAAATCTTAAAACTCCAGCTTGGTGTTCTTTGCGTTTTCTTCTTTCCGCCCTTTGCGGTTAAATCTAATTTCAACTTATTCTCTTAAAAATTTCCTTTTTTCAAATTTATTTATATTTTTGCTGCTCATGATCAGCAATATACATACATGGCTTTGGCAAAGTAATTCGAAAACGGATTGCGCTGGCTGCGTATGAGAAAAATATAGTTTATCAACCTAAACCTTAAAAGAACCATTAAAGCCCGGCGTAGAACCACACGCCGGGCTTTTTATTGTTTAAAAAAATAATAGCATGCAAACCATAGGCCTTACACCTTATACCATTTACCTTTATCATGTATAAAATTAATACCACCTACAAAAAGATGCTCGCAGATACGACAACGCCTGTAAGCATTTATTTGCGCTTACGCGATGTCTATCCAAATAGTATTCTGCTGGAGAGTTCAGATTACCATAGTCGCGAGAATTCAATGAGTTTTGTATGTGCCGATCCGGTTGCCGGAATTATTTTGAAAGGATCCCGGCTGGAAACTTATTTCCCTGATGGAACGGTTGAAATTAAAGAAAGTGAAAACTTAATTGATGAAATAGCAGATTTTAAGGGCAAATTCAAAGAAACTGCGTTTCCGGAAATCAAGTTTATTTCGAGTGGTTTATTTGGTTATTTTACCTGGAATGCCGTGCAGCATTTCGAGGATATTAAATTTGTTTCCGAAACTCCGGAGGGCGAAGAAATCCCTGAAATGCAATATCATTTGTATCGGTATCTGATCGCAATTGATCATTTTAAAAACGAAATTACCCTCTTTAAAAATACATTCGAAGGAGAAGAAGAAGGTGGATTAGAGAAAATGGAATACCTGATTCAGAATAAAAATTATCCTGAATATAAATTTCAACTTCGCGGAGAAGAAAGTTCAAACTTAACCGATCAGGGTTTTATGGATCTGGTAGAAAAGCTTCAAAAACATATTTACCGGGGAGATGTATTTCAGATTGTTCCTTCAAGGGCATTTAAACAGTCTTTTTCTGGTGATGAATTTAATGTTTATCGTTGTTTACGTTCTATAAATCCTTCTCCTTACCTCTTCTATTTCGATTATGGCGATTTCAAACTATTTGGTTCATCGCCAGAGGCACAAATCACCATTGAAAATAATTCAGCCAATATCTTCCCGATTGCCGGTACTTTCAAGCGAACAGGAAACGATATCGAAGATGCTGCACAAGCCAAAAAACTGGAGCAAGATCCAAAAGAAAGTGCAGAGCATGTCATGTTGGTTGATTTGGCCCGAAATGATTTAAGCAGACATTGCAATCGGGTAGAAGTGAAATCTTTCAAGGAAGTTCAATATTATTCTCACCTTATCCACCTGGTGAGTAAGGTTACCGGCCATTTGCAAGAAAACGTAAGCGCATTTAAAGTAGTTGCAGATACTTATCCTGCGGGAACGTTAAGTGGTGCGCCGAAGTATAAGGCCATGCAATTGATTGATGAAAATGAAAAATTAGGACGGAATTTTTATGCCGGAGCAATAGGTTTTATGGGCTTTAATGAAGATTTTAACCATGCCATTATGATCAGAACCTTTATGAGTAAAAACAATGAATTGCATTACCGTGCAGGTGCAGGTATTGTAGCAGATTCTGTACCGGAAATGGAGATGCAGGAAGTGAATAATAAAATTGCGGCTTTGCGTAAAGCAGTTGCAATGGCAGAGGGAATCTAGTTTGGAGTAAGGCGTATAAAGTTTGGAGTCAGAGAAAATTAAATGGAAAATAAAAATAAAAAAACGGTTTTAGTAATTGATAACTATGATAGTTTCACTTACAACCTGGTTCATCTGATTAATGAGGTAGGGTACGAGGCTGTGGTATGGCGAAATGATAAATTTGAGCTGGCGGATGTAGCGGAATATGATAAAATTTTACTTTCTCCAGGTCCGGGGATTCCGGAAGAAGCGGGATTATTGCTTGATGTAATTAAAACCTATGCGCCAACAAAAAGTATTTTCGGCGTTTGTTTGGGCCAGCAGGCCATAGCAGAAGCTTTTGGTGGTACATTGTTAAATTTAGGGCGACCAATGCATGGCATCGCTACGCCTGTTACCGTAGTAGATGGCGATGAACCTTTATTTTGGGAATGTCCGCAAACCATCAATGTTGGCCGTTACCACAGTTGGGTGGTGAGTAAAGAAAATTTCCCTTCTTGTTTAAAGATTACTGCCAGAGATCATAAAAGCGAAATTATGGCGTTAAGGCATGAGACGCTTGATGTTCGTGGCGTACAGTTTCATCCGGAAAGTGTGTTGACTGAACATGGTAAACAAATGATGGAAAATTGGTTAACTTCTTAAAGTATTTACAAAATGACTATTTTAGATAAAATCGTACTGCGGAAAAAAGAAGAAATTGCTGATGCGAAACGTTTGATTACGGTTCAGGATTTGGAAAAATCAGTCCATTTTAACCGGACACCACATTCTTTTAAAGCATTTTTGCAGGCGGAAGACCGTACCGGAATCATTGCTGAATTTAAGCGCCGTTCACCTTCGAAGGGTTTGATCAACGGGATTGCCGATGTTGCTGAAGTTACCCAGGCGTATAACCAGGCAGGTGCATCTGCGCTTTCCGTGTTAACTGATGTTGATTTTTTCGGTGGTAAAACTGATGATTTGTTGGCTGCCAGAGCCGCGAATGAAATTCCGATCCTACGTAAGGATTTCATGATTGATGAATATCAAATTCTGGAGGCAAAAGCCTGGGGCGCAGATATTATTTTGCTCATTGCAGCAATCCTGACACCCCAACAGATTATCGATTTTGGAAAATTTGCCCAGAATTTGGGCTTGAATGTATTGCTGGAAGTTCATAATCTGGAAGAATTAGAGCGAAGTATTTGTCCGAATGTAGATGCTATAGGCGTTAACAATAGAAACCTGGCAGATTTTACGGTTAACATTCAAACCTCTTTTGATTTAGTGAACAAAATTCCAGATGAATTTCTGAAAATTTCGGAAAGTGCGATTAGCGATCCGAAAATTATTAAAGAATTAAAGCAGGCTGGCTTCGATGGTTTCTTAATCGGTGAAAATTTCATGAAAACTGATCACCCTGGAGCAGCAATCAGAGACTTTGTAGCACAAATTTAAAATCAATAAGAGGGGATAGTCATCGGATGAATAATAATACGTTTGTTATATTTATCCGGTGACTGATTCGTGAATAACGGTTTCAAACAATCAATAAATTTTGTTGTTAGATAGAAGATTAACTTCAGGCATTTAACCAACAAATTTCTTATGCAGTATCTCGACCATTTTTTTGGTTATCCAATTCCGTTATTTTTAAAAAATATCATTATAGCTTGTGTCGCCATTTTGTTGGGGATCATCATCAAGTTTATTTTAAGCAAAACCTTCATCTTGCTTTCCCGATGGTGGGATTCTATCTTAATTAAATCTACCACTAAACACCTTAGAAAACCTGTGGGGGTGTTCATCCCGTTGTTATTGCTTAACTTTTCGCTCGATCTAATGGCCATGCCACTTAAAGTCAGGATTCCGATAGAAAAGGCATTAGAAATTGCGCTTACCGTCACATTTTCATTAATTTTAATTCGGTTGATTAATGTACTCGAAGATTTTTTCTTCCTTAAATATGACCTCAATAAAGAAAATAATTTAAAGGAAAGGAAGATTCGGACACAACTTCAGTTTGTGCGTAAGTTTATAGTTTCGCTAATCGTTGTGGTTACTGCGGCAATTATTTTGTTAAGCTTCGAAAGCATGCGTAAAATTGGTGCGGGTTTGTTAACCGGTGTGGGAATTGGTGGGATTATCATTGGTTTTGCGGCTCAAAAATCTTTAGGGAACCTATTGGCTGGTTTTCAAATTGCGTTTACTCAACCCATCAGAATTGATGATGTACTGATCGTGGAAGGTGAATGGGGAAGGGTAGAGGAGATTACCTTAACTTACGTTGTGGTGAGCATCTGGGATCAGCGGAGGCTGATTTTGCCCATAACCTATTTTATTGAAAAACCCTTTCAAAACTGGACACGGGTATCGGCAGATTTACTTGGTACGGTTTTCCTTTATATGGATTATACCATCCCGATAGAGCCGCTACGTCAGGAACTTACACGCTTATTAACCAGTAATCCTCTTTGGGATAAAAGAGTAAACGTGGTTCAGGTTACCGATACCAATAAAGATGGTTCTATCGAAATTAGGTTTCTGATGAGTGCCTCAAATTCTTCCAGGGCTTTTGATTTACGCTGTAATGTAAGGGAAGCAATGATCACCTTTATTCAGAATAACTACCCTGAAAGTTTGCCAAAAACAAGGCTGGAATACAAGGATAAATTTGCGGGGCTCTAAATTTTACCACCTAAGACCTTAGGACAACTAAGAAGTCTTAGGTGGTGGTTTGAAAACTATTTAAACATCCCTTTAAGTTTCGCTAACTTCTCTTGCAAATCCCCGTCTGCGTCTTTTTTAGGTTGTTGCTGAGGTTTGGATGAATAATTTTTTGCGCTTTGCTCTTTATTCCTTAGCCCTTGTTCCTTAATCTTTGCTCCTTGATCTTTATTCTTTGCGCTTTCCGGCTTTGGACTACTTTCCGTTTTCATTGATAGTGAGATCCTTTTTCGGGCTGCATCTACTTCCATTACCGTAACTTCTACCTTCTGATGAACTTTCACCACATCATTTGCATTGGCTACAAAACGGTTTGCCAGCTGACTGGTGTGAACCAAACCATCCTGGTGAACGCCGATATCTACAAAGGCACCAAAATTGGTAATGTTGGTTACAATTCCAGGAAGTTTCAAGCCGATTCTTAGATCTGAAATCTCATTTACGCCATCTGTAAAACTAAAAGCTTCGAATTGCTCACGCGGATCGCGACCAGGTTTGGCCAGTTCTTTCAGGATATCATTTAAAGTTGGCAAGCCGATTTCATCCGTTACATATTGCTGCGGCTTAATTTGCTTTTGTAATTGAGGATCTTTCATCAAAGCTGTAACCGTTGTACCAAGATCTTTTGCCATGCGGTCTACCACAGCATAACGTTCGGGGTGTACACCACTCATATCCAATACATTTTCCGCATTGCGAATACGCAGAAAGCCAGCAGCTTGTTCAAAGGCTTTATCGCCTAAACGAGGTACTTTCTTTAGGCTCGCCCTGTTTTTGAAGGCACCATTGCTATTTCTGTAATCTACAATGTTTTGTGCAAGTGTTGGTCCGAGGCCGGAAACATAAGCTAAAATCTCTTTAGATGCTGTATTTAATTCAACACCAACGGCATTTACCGCACTAATTACGGTATCATCCAGACTGGCTTGCAATTTATTCTGATCTACATCGTGTTGATATTGACCGACACCGATAGATTTTGGATCAATTTTTACGAGTTCTGCCAGTGGGTCCATCAAACGGCGACCGATAGAAACTGCGCCACGAACGGTAATATCCTGAGTAGGGAACTCTGCTCTTGCTACTTCAGATGCCGAATAAATGGATGCACCACTTTCGTTCACCATCACTATAGTAACATTTGGTAAGTTTAAGCCGCGGATAAAAGATTCGGTTTCCCTGCCCGCAGTTCCGTTGCCAATGGCAATGGCTTCTACCTGATGTTTTTCGCAAAGTTGTTGAATGATGGTAGCTGCATTTTTTACATTTCCTTGTCCGGTGTGTGGGTAAATGGCCGTGTTTTCCAACAACTGCCCTTGTTTATCCAGGCAAACTACCTTACAGCCTGTACGGAAACCCGGATCGATGGCTAACACATTCTTTTGTCCCATTGGCGCTGCCAATAACAGCTGACGGGCATTTTCTGCAAAAACCTTAATGGCCTCTTCGTCTGCTTTTTGTTTGGTAAGTACCCGAAGTTCGGTTTCCATTGCGGGCTCCAATAACCGTTTGTAACCGTCTTCCAACGCTTGCTGAACCTGCTTTGCTGCTGCATTTTTTGCGGTAATAAACTGGTTTTCAAGAATGGCAACCGCATCCTCAGCCGGTGGTAAAGCGTCTAACCTTAAAATCAATTCTTTTTCACCCCTGCGCATCGCCAGGACACGGTGTGAAGCTGCTGTTTTAACGGGCTCATTCCATTCAAAATAATCTTTGTATTTAATACCGGCCTCTTCTTTTCCCTTAATTACTTCTGCTTTGAATACTGCTTTCTCCTGGAAATAAGCACGCATTTTTGTTCTCACTTCGGCGTTTTCCGATATCATTTCTGCAATGATATCTCTTGCGCCTGCCAGCGCTTCTTCGGAGGTATTTACACCTTTCTCGGCGTCTATAAGTTTCGCTGTTTCAGCATCCAGATCAAAATTTTTCTGATCGAAAATTTGCAATGCCAAAGGTTCTAAGCCTTTTTCTCTAGCTACAGAGGCGCGGGTTTTGCGTTTCGGCTTGTATGGAAGATAGATGTCTTCTAAAAGTGAAATGGTTGCTGCGTTGTTGATTTGTTTTTCCAGCTCCGGCGTCAATTTACTGAGGTCTATCATCGATTTTAGGATCGCTTCTCTACGTTTATCCAAGTCACGTAATTGCAAAACCCTGTCGCGGATGGAAGCCACTTCAACTTCATCCAAACTGCCTGTTAATTCTTTACGGTAGCGAGAGATAAAAGGTACTGTTGCACCTTCATCTAATAGGCTTACGGTAGCAGTAACCTGTTTTTCTGCAATTTTTAATTCTGCAGCAATTATTTTATGATGAGCTAACATATTTTTTTTTCAAATTTCGAGGGAGCAAAGCTAATCAGGATTTGCGGGATTCAAGCTTTTTTGAAATCAAGTTTTCCACCAAAAATTGTGAAGAAAATTTTGAATGATAAACAATTGCTCAATCATTCATTACCATCCTGCTTCAGCCAACGGCATAATTAAAATGTAAGCACCCTGCAAAAACCGATCGCTATTTATTCATTGCCATCCTGCTTCAGCCGATGGCATTAAAAAGAATCTAAATACCCTACAAAAACCGATCGCTATTAATCCATAGCCATCTGGCTTTAGCCAATGGCATTAAAAAGAATTTAAGCACCCTGCAAAAACCGATCGCTATTTATTCATGGCCATCTGGCTTTAGCCAATGGCATTAATATATCAATACAATAAAAATATGGTTGGTTTTTTATGAAGGTCTATTTCTTCTTTTCGCCAGTTGTAAACGCTTTGGGTTTTGATGTATTCATCTTCGCCGGTTAGATTGCTGGCTACACAAATCTGGGTATTTGGTTTGCAGCTTTTCAGCACCTCTTCGAAAAGCTGGTTGTTACGAAAAGGAGTTTCAATGAAGATTTGGGTTTGTTTATAGCGACTTGCCGATAAATCTAAATCTTTAATGCGTTTAGTGCGTTGCTCTTTATCAATAGGTAAATAGCCCCAGAAAGCAAAACTTTGGCCGTTAAAACCAGATGCCATCAAAGCCAGTAAAATTGAACTTGGGCCAACCAACGGCACCACTTTAATCCCACGTTTGTGGGCTTCTGCCACAATATCTGCACCTGGATCTGCGATACCCGGGCATCCGGCCTCACTCATCAAACCCACATCTTTTCCGGCGGCAAGCTCTACAAAAAACTGACTTAAATCGGTACGGTTATGTTTTCCATAATCGTGAACAATTAAATCTTTTTGTGCGGTTTTTAAGCCAGCTTCTTTTAAAAAGCGACGGGCTGTTTTGCTATTTTCTACAATATAAGTATCAATCTGGTTAATGGTATCAACCAGGTAGGGAGTATAGGTTTTATGTGCTGCCTCTTCTGCCAGAGGAACAGGAATAAGATATAAGGTGCCATTTTGCATGATGCAAAAATACTTACAATAAATAGGATTTAAGTTTTAAAATTCGGTCGACTTACGGTATAATCTTTTTAGTCTGTAAAGGTGTAGCAAATTTTATTTTAAGATGACTGCTTTTGTGCACAATTGCTTTCAACTTAAAACGTTATATAAGAGTTAAATATGCCCGTGGAAGCCATATTTTAAGGAAAACTAAAAAACTATGCAAGCATATTAAACCTTAAACATTTTTGGTTCTCTAATTGATACACACAAATTAGGTTATTAAATAAACACACAAATGAAAACACTGAAAAAATCGGCGATTGTGCTGGGGCTTTTTGCGCTCCTCGCCGGAACCACCACCTTAGTCAGGGCACAAGACTATCAAAACGATTACCAGGATGATGGTTACAGCACTGGCAACGTTTCATTGCAAACATTTTATGATGAACTTACACCTTATGGTACCTGGATTCAGGATCCGCAATACGGTTACGTGTGGCGTCCGGATGTAGATCAAAATGAATTTCGGCCTTATTATACAAACGGACGTTGGGCAATGACCGAATATGGCAATACCTGGGTTTCCAATTATGATTGGGGCTGGGCACCTTTCCACTACGGCCGTTGGGTGATTAATAGCTACCGCCAATGGATCTGGTTGCCGGATACCAACTGGGGGCCAGCGTGGGTTGATTGGAGAAGTGGAGATGGTTACTATGGCTGGGCACCAATGGCGCCAAGCATTAATATCAATTTAAGTTTTGGACGCCGTTATTCGGTACCAGAATTTTGCTGGAACTTTATTCCGCAGCATAATATTTATATCAATACTTTTCCGAGATATGATTATGGTAGAAACAATGTTTATATCCGTAATACAACCATCATTAACAACACTTATGTTTATAACAGAAGAAGTTATTATGGTGGCCCAAGGATGGAAGATATCAGAAGGGCAACTAACCGTAATGTGACGGTATATCGTTTTGATCAGAGCAGCAGACCTGGAGCCAGTAGAATCGGCGGTAGGGAAGTATCGATTTACAGACCAAGGCCTGAACGTAATGCTGCTGTAAACAATCGCAGTGCGGCACCAAGAAAATTTGAACAAGGGAATGCTGGTATTGGCCGGGGCGGAAGAAACGATAACAATGTAAACCGTGAGCAAAGAGGTAACAACAATGAGCAGCGCGGGAACAATGATAATCGTTTTGGATCCAGAAATGACAACCGCAATGGTCAGCAAAACAGAGGCAATGATGGTGTTGTAGGCAGAGATAACAATCAGCCAAATAACAGAGGCGAGGCTTATGATAGAAATTCAAACGGTAGAATTAGTCGCGGAAGCACCAATGGGATTGATCAAACAAATGCGCAGGAAAATATAAACAGAAGTAGGGATCAGCAGCGTTCAGAGCAGATTCGTCAGCAAAGGAGCCAGCAAGACCGGATAAGTCAGGATCAGCAACGTGCGCAGCGCGATGTACAAATGCAACAACAAAGGGGGCAGGTTGATCAACAGCGTTCGCAACAGATGGAGCAGCAAAGAGCACAGCGTAATGAACAAATGCAGCAACAACGTTCGCAGCAGGTACAAGCTCAGCAACAGGAAAGAGCACAACGTGATGCACAAGCGCAACAGCAGCGTTCGCAACAGATGGAGCAGCAAAGGGCACAACGTAATGAACAGATGCAGCAGCAACGTTCGCAGCAGGCACAGGCTCAACAACAGGAAAGAGCGCAACGCGATGCACAAGCGCAACAGCAACGTTCGCAACAAATGGAACAACAGAGGTCACAGCGCAACGAGCAAATGCAACAAAGACAGGAGCAGAGACGAACTGAATCTGCACAGCCACAACAGAGAGGAAGTAGTGAAAGAAGTGGTGGTGAAGGCGGTGGAAGACCATCAAGAGGTGGAAGAGGATAAACTAAAAATCCCGGTGAAAACCGGGATTTTTTTGTGCCTTTACTGTCCGGCCGCCTGATGCAAATTACTCAAATCTGTACCTTTAAAAGTTGTTTTTGCATTTGGATACAGGTTTTCAGGGTCTAATAGAAATGTATCTATTCCAAGTTCCAGGCCATATTTTATTTCCGATTCTGCATCATCACCGATGATTAAGATCTCTGCTTTATTTAACTGGTATTGATCAATCAGCTTCTGAAAAACTTCTTTTTTATTGGAAACCGTGACGTCAACAACACAAACTTCTTCAAAATCATCGGCTATGCCTAACATTTTAACTTTAGACGTTTGTTGTTTATAAAAGCCTGCAGTAACGATGAATTTCCGCCCTTTTAGCGCTTTTATCAAGTGATAATCAGCTGAAGGATTCAGTGGTTTGGTCACTTCGCGAGTACTTAGGTATTCGATGATATTTTCCATCGCCTCTTTCCTGAAGCCATATTTATCAGCAACTTTTTGGAATGGTGTGCGCAACATTTCGCTTTTGGCAGCCTTGAAGTCTTCGATGGAAATCCCCAAATCCTGTTCCTCCAGGAACTGATATAACCCACTCATCAACTGTTCCTCGTTGGGTTTAGTGAAGTATATGGTATTATCTAAATCAATAAAAAATATTTGTTTCATTGTGGATTGGTTTTTGTAAGATAAAAAAAATAAAACACCTTATGGTGAAATATGTTTAACTAGATAAATAACTAAGACCATGAAAAAAGAGACAAAACTTATAGTAGGCGTATTAGCCGGAGCAGCATTAGGTGCAACCATCGCATTAGCATTATCTTCGGATTCTTCTAACGATATTAAAGGTAAATTATCAGATTTCTTCGCAGATCTTTTAGATGCTTCGAAAGACAAATTCGCTGGTTTAGCTGATAAAGCATCTGGCGTTGCCGATAAGGTAAAAGATAAAATTTCAGAAGTGAAAGGTTAAGAGATTTAAATGCCGGATATTTCCGGCATTTTCATTTCTTTGTATTTCCTAACCATATCTAAATGAAGATTGCTTTTCACGGTGCCGCCCGCACAGTTACAGGTAGCAAGCACCTGATTACCTTAAAAAATAACAACCAAATATTATTAGATTGTGGCCTTTTCCAGGGAATGGGGCATGTTACTGATAAACTAAATGACTATTTTGGTTTCGATGCCAAAAAAGTAAACTACCTCATTCTCTCTCATGCACACATTGATCATTGCGGATTACTCCCAAAATTAGTTGCTGATGGCTTTAACGGGAAGATTTTTTGTACGGCCGCCACAATGGATTTAGGAAGAATTTTAATGATGGATTCTGCAAAAATCCAAATGCAGGATGCCGATTTCTCTAACCGCCATTTGCATGAAGGCGAAGAAATGGAAGAAGCGCTATACACTGATGAGGATGTGACGAAGACATTGAGCCTGATGAAGATTGTGGAGTATGAAGAAGATTTCGAAATTGACGAAAATATCCGCCTGAAGTTTACAGACGCAGGTCATATTCTGGGCAGCGCAGCTGTTCACCTAACCATAAGTGAGGATGCAGAAACTACACGTATTACTTTTTCTGGTGATGTAGGTAGATATGGCGATCTGCTGTTGAAGAGTCCACAACAATTTGATCAGGCTGACTATATCTTAATGGAATCTACTTATGGCGATTCGTTACATAAAGACCTGGATCCGATTGAAGACATGCTGCTGGAAATCATCAAAAATACTTGCGAAGTTAAAAAAGGTAAGGTGATTATTCCTGCTTTTGCTGTTGGCAGAACGCAAGAATTACTTTATGCTTTAAATGGTTTGGAGCTCAAAGGGAAACTACCCAATGTTTCGTATTATGTGGATAGTCCGCTGTCTTCTAAAGCCACTGAAATTCTAAGGAGCCATCCGGAGGTTTACAATAATGGGGTAAAGGAGATTTTGAAAGTAGATCATGATATCTTTGGTTTTAAGGGGCTTCGGTTTATTGAAAGTGTTGAAGAATCTAAAGCATTAAATCAAGACCCAAGGCCTTGTGTAATTATTTCTGCATCAGGTATGGCCGATGCCGGAAGGGTGAAGCACCATATTCGTAATAATATTGGCAACACTAAAAACACCATTTTAATGGTGGGTTATTGTGAACCGAATTCACTCGGCGGACAACTAATTGCAGGCAAAAAAGTAGTTGAAATTTTTAAAGATGAATATCATGTGAAAGCGGAAATTCAGTCGATTAAATCGATGAGTGCCCACGGTGATTATGATGATTTATTGATGTTTCTTTCTTGTCAGGATCCCGCGCAAGTCAAACAATTGTTTTTGGTTCATGGGGAATATGAGGTTCAGCAGAATTTCGCTACACGATTAAAGGATCATGGTTTTAAGCATGTAGCCATACCAGAGTATCATCAGGAGTTTGAGATTTAGCGTTAATTGTTTTTTGTTGGTCGTCTATCGTTGTTCGTTAGTCGTTTTTTCCTTCGGGTTGATTACACAGATTTTGGCGTTGTTCGTTGATCGTCTATCGTTAGTCGTTTTTTCCTTCGGGTTGATTACACAGATGGATTGATTACACAGATTTTGGCGTTGTTCGTTGGTCGTCTATCGTTGCTATTCTGGTTGATTACAGCTGATTTGAAGGATTTGTTAATTATTATTGTTTATGGTCTGACTTTAAGCTTTCTGCTTTAGTCTTTTCGCTTTAAGCTTTCCACTTTGGTCTTTATTCCTTGCTCCTTCATCTTTGCTCTTTGTTCCTTGATCTTTGCTCTTCATTCTTTCTTCCTATCTTTGCATCATG
Organism: Bacteroidota bacterium; assembly: GCA_037032985.1. GTDB lineage: Bacteria > Bacteroidota > Bacteroidia > Sphingobacteriales > Sphingobacteriaceae > Pedobacter. Next base: position 53,159 of record JAZBLB010000016.1, on the reverse strand, counting down.
GATGTTTTTGGCAAAGCGCTTACTGATATTTACGAAACCGGCGAAGCCGATACACTTTGGCTTCATAATTCTTATGGCGAGCCGGAAGAAATGCCTTTAGAATTTTTCTTCCGTGATGATGAAGATATGCCGGTTTTAGAACTTCAGGCTTTGCACATGTGCGAAGGGAAAGTGCTGGATATTGGCGCTGGTGTGGGAAGCCATGCTTTACTTCTGCAGGCCTTTAATATTGACGTTACGGCCATCGATATTTCGGAAGCCGGTGTTAAAATTATGAAAGACCGTGGCGTGAAAAAAGCGCTGCTTCAGGATATTTTTACCTATAAGGAGAAGTTCGATACCATTTTGATGTTAATGAATGGCATCGGCTTAACCGGAACATTATCTGGATTTAAAGACTTTCTGGTAAAAATAAAAGACCTGCTCAATCCCGGCGGACAAGTGATTTTCGATTCCTCTGATATCGCTTATTTATATGAAGATCTACCTAAACCATCGAATCAATATTATGGTGAAGTGTCTTATCAGTATGAATATAAAGGCGAAAAAGGCGATTGGTTCAACTGGGTTTATGTAGATGAAGCAACCATCAAAACCATTGCTGCGGAAACAGGCTGGAATTGTGAGGTCATTTTTGATGATGGTGAAGACCAGTACCTGGTTCAGCTGACTTTGGTAGCATAGTCTGCTAAAATCGTTTTTAAACTTACGAAGTCTTGCTGCACACATGGCCTTATAGACTTCGTAAGGGGATTAAAAGTTAAACATCGTTTGCCTTCCACCAACTTTTTGTCCGAAGTTTTGAATGTTATACGTCAGCGTTACCATTCCATAACGGCCTAAATTATTGGTCTGTGAATCAATAATTCTGTTCTCTGTGATCTGAATATCCCTGCGCACGTTACTTTTCAAGATATCGTTTACAGAAAATTTCAACTGGGCCCTGTCGTTCTTTAAAAACAGGTAGGTAACTGCTGCATTCCACCGTTTAATATTGTTGTTATAACCTGCAATTTGCTGGTCATTTACTGTTAGGGCATAGGTGGTTTCAAAAACAACTTTTTTTGGATATCTGATAATGAGTTCCGATGTGCTGTTATGTGTATTGTAGCTGAGATTGGTATAGAAGCTATCCTCATAACGACTGCGGTTTAAGTTAACCGAATAGGTTTGAGTAATTTCTACAAAATCATTAAAGTTCACCCTCAAATTGCCATTCGGCCCGATATAGTAAACATCAGCATTGCTTCTGATATTATTGATAATGACCGGCGAATGATCAAAATTTATCCAGAAACCGAGTCCTGCTTTTAATGTTGTTTTATTGATTTTGAAATCTTTAGATCCGTTTGCTCCGCCATAGAAACTGTAAATGCCGCTGGCATTAATGGGTGTAATCACTTGTACACCATTATTTATTGTTGTGGTATTGATAATCCCATTTTTGGTGAAATTTCCATAGCCATATAAGTTATAATTGATCAGGCTTTTAGGATCGTACTTATACATGTTTAACCTTAGGGTTTGGGTTCTGGCAGGAATGAGATTAGGATTTCCGTTTCTAATGTACAAAGCATTGGTATTATCGGCTACTGGTTGCAGGTAATTTACATTAGGTTCAGTAAACTGTGCAGAATAATTAATGGTTAAAATTTTGTATTTAACCGTTAGCGTTGGCCAGAAGAAATTGAAGCGCTGATCGATATCGCTTCCTGTAGTGAAACGATTATTTAAAGAAATATAGTTTTGTATAAACCCTGGTTGCACAAACAGGTCTTTACTTATTTTGTAGCGAAGGCTAACATTTGTATTTGTTTTAAATCCTGTTTGCTTCACTGCCTGGGTGAGGTTAGGTACAATAATATCGTATAACTGGTTGGCCGGATTTCTGAAAAAGGTATTAAGGGCGTTTTTATTATTGATGATGTTTCCGCTTAAATCAATTTTAAAATTAAGTTTTTTTGAAATCGGTTCGGTGAAATTGCTGTAGACATAAGTGCCAAAGTTTTCTATCGAATTATTTCTCAACTGATCCAGTTCAGTACTTGATGGGGTTAAAAAGAATCTGCTATTACTTCTGTTATAAGTGAGTACAGGGTTTGGATTATAAGATGCATCTACGCCAAGGTTAAATGATCTGCCGGTTTTTAGAAAGTCTTTACTGTAATCGGCGATGAACTGGTATTTATTGGAAGATAAATTCCTATCGTTAAGATTCTGCAAGGTATTGATCAATTGTCCGTTTGCATTATTATTTGATGAATAAGCTGTGCTTATTGCATTATTGGAACTTAAAATAACAGCTGGTTCTATAGTTAATTGCGTTAACGAATCAATCTGCCAGTCAATTTTACCTCTAATGTTATGCTTTAATGTTATGGAACTGGTATTTTCGTTTGAGTTCGTAATTAAACGATCCGTGCCTAAGGTTTGGTTGGTATTGCTTAGGCGTTCGAGCAGGTTGTCAGATTTTCCAAAGAAGTATTGCGTGTTTAGTTTTATGCCTTTTTTGGTTAGGGTATTAAAGTTGAACCCACCACCCGAAGATGTTTGCACTCCGCTATAACTTCCGCCAAAACTGATGCCGTTAAATTCGAAATAGCCACCGGAAGTTGTCATCATCGAATTTATGCCACTGCGGTTAAAGCCACCAATCCGTTGTATATCATTAGGATTAAAACCAGGTTGGTTGATGTTATTTCCATAGGCCAAGAGACTCACCTGGGTGGTATCCCTAAAGAAATTCATTAATCCGCCAGTCTGATAGAGGTCTTTTATCCCACCTCCGACATATAATTTTCCAAAGGCTCCTTTCTTAATTGCCTTCTTCAGTTTTAAGTTAATGACTTGAGGAATGTCTGCTGCTGCCAAATCAGGGTCGCGTCTTTTAGCCTGTTTATCATCCACCACCTGAACTTTATCTATGATGTTGGCTGGAAGATTTTTGGTAGCAATCTGTTGGTCGCCACCGAAGAATTCTTTTCCGTCAACCAGAATTTTACTCACCGTTTTCCCATTTACCTGGATGGAGCCATCTGCCGCAATTTGCACACCAGGCAATTTTTTTAACAGATCTTCTACTACTGCGGAAGGTAAAGTTTTAAAAGATTCAGCATTGAATTCGATGGTATCTTTCCGAACAATCACCGGTGGGCGTTCTGCTGTGATTACAATTTCATTCAAATCATTTGATTTTGTAGATAGGTAGAGCATTCCTAAATCTATTATTGGTTTTTCAACTGTGAGTGCTACATCTTTTTTATACGTACCATATTGCCAGGCGGTGATAATCAAACGGTACTTAACACCGATCGCCAGGTTGTTAATTTTAAAGGTCCCTTTATCATCAGACAGTTTATAAGTACTGAGTACACTATCTCCAGCCTTGTAAACCGAAACAGTGGCATAATTTAGTGTTGTTTTACGATTAGCACTATCTGCCAGGATACCGGTAATGCTTCCGTTTTTTTGAGCAAAAAGGTTAAGAAATGCAAAGCAAAACATAACCGAGAGTAGGAGTTTCTTCATATATCTACGAAATTATTGACATCTTTTATTCAGTTTTTGAAAATGTGATGAACACTGAATAATATGTGATGTAATGGTCTGCGGTTTGATAAACTATAGACGCATAAGCCAAAAAATGTTTCATTTAATTTATAACTAAATATTTAGTTAAATGTAGTGTTGAACCTTTGGATTTACAAATAACATCAAGAATGATACAGATAAAAAAATATAATTATGCTTTAATTGATTGTTTAACAGTTGTTTGAGTGAGTTATCAGGTTTGGAGTAATCGTTCGGTTATCGGCGTTCGGATTCCTGTCAACTCAGTGAGGGGGTATGTAAACAAAAAAATCTCCGGGCAGTGCCTGGAGATTCCTATTAACTAATGTTTTTATTTCAGGTCATTGAAACTGATGATTTTAACCTCAGGATGCTTAGCTAAAATTTCTTCCATCCATCTCCGGTGTGATGCCCCTACACCAACAACTACCCGCTTTGCCCTTTTGGCTTTAGCCTGATCAATAATATTCTTACACATGCCTTCATTCCTCAACATCCATTGTGCCATCATGGCTTTTACTGTTTCGGTAGGGAAGCCTGCGTATCCATAAAAGTGACTTCCGCCATAAAAGTTCCAGGCTTCATCCAGTACGCCGTATTTTCGACTGTTCATCCCGGCATAAGGATCTGCGTTATAAATTTTGGCTTCTTCTTCAGTGAATGATGAATAGGCATCTATGGCTTTCACGGTTGCAGCTTCTGCCGAGGTTGTATCCGCTTTTGCCTTTACCAGCAGTACCTTATTATACAACGAATCTGTTTTCGCCCATGCAATGCCCCAGGGTTTGTCATAAGTCTGGCAATCCATATTATAAATCTGATCTTGTTTCAACTGATAGATTAACGGAAAATAGATTTTGTTGTATTCGCTGCCTGGTCTGAAAAATTTAATTGCCTTTAGCGAGTCGGAGCCGCCAAGTGTTTTCAGGTATGCCGTTTGTTCCGCTTTACCAAACCTGTTTTTCATCTCCGTTTCTAAAACATAAATTTGATAATCAGCATTTCCGCGATCCCATTTCTTAACATAGCTAACGGCTAAATCCATGCGGGTTTTGTGGTAGTAGGGAAATGATTGAAGTGCTTTTAGCGCTTTCTTGATTTTAGCATCTATGTTTTTTACCGTTTCTGGATTTCTTCTCTGAACATAATCGTACTTGTTTTGAAATCCCTTTTTAGCCCAATGGTCATTTTCCAGTTTCGCATAATCTTCTGCTGGTAAATATTCTCCGAAAACCATGTCGGGCTGAAAATTTTTCAACTTGTGTATAACGGACTGAAAGTTTTGTGTGGATTTTGTGTTATCATGAGCAGAGCCTACAATTACAATTTCTATTTGATTTTGGGCATGGGCGTCGATTGCTATACTCAGTAAGAATAGTATGGTAAGGCGGATGTTGGTTATTGTTTTCATCATGAATCTTTTTTTGTTTCGTTGATTCAAAAATGAAAAATTCGTTGTAACCGCAATACTTAATTATCCCAACGGCTCAAAATATTATCCCAACTTTGATTGTTTACATTTTCGGTTGGAATAGTAAATTGGAAAACTGAGATCGGGTTTTGAGGCATTTATCTAACCGACGAATTATTTTATCGCCTGATAAAAGCTAATAATTAACTTAAATAGGTCTTTGTACTCGGTGAGGGGCAGGGTTTCTGGCTTATCGAAGATATCATGATAGGCTGATGGGCCACCCTGAGTGTATATGAAGAAAGCAGGAACGCCCTTTTCGGTGAAAAAATAATGATCGCTGTTTGCGGCTTTTCCGCGTGGATTAATCTTAGAAATCAATTTTTGCTCGTCGTTAATTTTATTTAATAGCGAAAAAGCTTTTGGATAAACACTTGCATTCACCACAGTCATTCCATTTTCGCCGGTTCCAACCAGATCGAGGTTAATCAGAAATTTAATTTTGCTTAAAGGCATCAATGGGTTTTCGACGAAATACCTCGAGCCAATTAGTCCCGCCTCTTCCCCTGCGAAACAAATAAAGCCAATTGAGTACGGTTGGGGATTTGCTTTGTAATATTTCGCCAAGCTTAATAAAGTGGCTACACCGGCAGCATTATCATTTGCGCCTGGAAAATAAGTGTCTGTTCCCATTCCGCCCAGATGATCGTAGTGCGCCGTAATCATCAGCATCGAATCCGGATACTTTGTGCCTTTTACAAAACCACAGATATTTGAAGTCTGAAAATTTTCGATAAACTGATTTTCGATTTCAACCTTGATCTGTTTCGGAATGCCTTTGAAATTTTTGCGGTTCACTTCAATTGTTGTTTCCGTAGAAACATCTGTAGCTACAGACCACGTAAGCTTATCTTTCAACTCAACCTTTAAATGCTGATCGACGGCAAAATGTGTGCTGTCAATTTTTTGCAAACTTCCTTTTCTCGTAATGGAAGGACTGGCATTGCTAACAATAAAATCTTTTCCGGGTTGAAGTGTTTTTCCATTGATTTCTACCAGCATTTTCCCGGGAAACGTATTTACAGGAAAAGAAAAGCCCTGTTTAAAATCATTTCTTATAGGAGATAATCCGATTCTTTTATATTCAGCGGATAGAAATTCTGCCGCTTTTTTCATCCCGTCTTTGGTGTAACCTCTTCCCCATAGCGCAGGCGAACTTAGCACATTCACTGTTCTGCGTACGTATAAGGAATCCTGAGCAAAACAAGTTGCCGATGAGAGGACAAGTAACAGGATGGCTATTTTTTTCATATTATTAATATCTAACACAAAGCTAGTTGGAATTGTGGTATCCTTTTAACGCTAAATTATTTAAATATTAAAGGATCGGGCGACATATATGGCATAAAAAGAAAAGCCATTTAAATTTTTCAATTAAAAGGCTTTTGTAAACAGGAGCTTATTTTATTTCGCTAAATAGGGTTGTAATGCCGTTTTAACTTTCTCTTTATTTTGAGCGGAAGTCCATTTGTCTTTAATGGATTGATCACCTAAAGCAAATAGCGTTTCGTAAAGTAATTTGTTGTTAATTTTGGTTTGTACTTTAAAATCAGCTGTCGTAGTTTTAGCTAAGTCAGACCAAACCTCCCGAACATCTGCCCAATAGTTTTTCTGTGTATCCCACCATTTTTGGGCATATTCAAACTTCTTAGGATCTATTTTTGTAAATTCTTCATAACCTTTTTCTACCGCTAATAGCTGGTCGCCTTGTGGTGTACGGAGCACTTTTTTATTATCCTGCTCAAACATCCAGCCGTCTTTTGTGATGGTAATTCTGCTGCCACGGTTTAAAACGTTATAGTCTTTACGAACGGTAGATTCTCTTCTGGGAAGTGGAGAATCAGTTTCGCTCGACCAGGCATCATGACCGCCAACATGGCTCCAGGTTCCGTAACCCTGATAACGCGGGCTATCATCTACCTGATAAACTTTTTGTGTCCACTTTCCTTTTACTTCGGCAGGCGTTAAGGTTTTTTTCTTCCAGGCGTTATGCTGCGTGTAAAGCATGATCTCTTGATCTTCATACGTCCAATCCTGACGCCAGTGTTTAATCACCGTAGAATCATTAATGGCTAACATATGTTGGATGACAATTCGTTTGGGTTCGTCAACAATAATCTCAGCCCATTCATTTCCATGGCTGCGGTAAGGCTTACTGAATTGGTAATCGGGGTTTGGTGAAGTGACTTCGCCGTAATTGAAGGTTACTTTATAAAAGCCAGCTAAAGATTTAATCGCTTTTCGGTCTTGCTCCAGGTTGTCTTGCGCATGCACATTGACGGTTAGAAGTGCTGTTAGCACAAAGAGAAGGTTCAGAATTTTCATTTTATTTTTAGGTTTAAGGTGGTCATTATTCATCCGCAACTGCGGGATTTTTCTTCTTTTTCTTTTTTCCCAGCCAGATCATAAAACCGGTTATGGGTAAGCTGGCGGCAATTAAGCTACCGAAGAAAGCCAGTATTTTTCCGGGTAAGCCCAGGATGGCGCCTACGTGGATATCATAATTCATCCCGATTAGTGCTTCGCCGGCATTTTTATCAGATTGATTTTTACGGTGGAGCAGCTTGCCTGTATACTGATCAAATTGGAGTACGTCGAAATTCCAGTAAGTTTCAGTGCCATGGTAACCCGTTGCATAGATGGTGCCTGTGCTAGCTGCTGCCGGCGACATGCCAATTCGATCGAAGTCTTTAAACTTTACCTTTGCGGTATTAAAAGCTACATCGAATGGATTCGCAGAGATGGTTTTGGCAGAATCAGACTTCACATCGGCTTGTGCCGGAGGCGTTACACTTCTGGAAGCCACCACATAAACGGTTGTTTGGAACCATTGAAAGGCCCAAACCATTCCGGTAAGTGCTAGCATGAGACAAATGATCATCACATAGAAGCCTAGCACATTATGCAAATCATAATTAACCCGTTTAAATTTTGCCTTCCATTTAACTTTAAAACTTTTATCGAAATTAGATTTTTTCAGATTTTTTGGCCACCACATCACCATTCCTGAAATGAGGAGGAAGACGAAAATAAAAGTGGCCCAGCCAATAATTTGCTGACCGATGGGATGGTTAATCAGAAAACTCCAATGAAGCATTTTGATGATTGCAAAAAAATCGTATTTATGATCTGCAACCAAGGTTACCTTCCCGGAGTAGGGATTAATCAGCACCAAATCATAATAATCAATAGAGTCGAAATACCAGAATGCTTTTGGATCTGCAGCTTTGTATGTGCCAAACTCCCAGGCGCGGTTTGCTTCTTTGTATGCTGAAATAAAGCTGATTTCTTTTTTGCCTCCAAGCGCTGTTTCAGCTGTTTTCTTTAAAACACTGAGCGGAACTGTTTCCCTATTAGCAGGTACTTCAACGAAGATTTCTTTCCTGTGAATAAACTCCGTGATCTCTTTTTGAAAAGCAAAAATACATCCGGTAATGCCCAGGTGAAAAACGACCAAGCCAGAGGCGATGCCGAGCCACAGGTGGAGCCAGTCGCTGATTCTTCTGATCTTCGATTTATTGGGTTTCTTTTGCGCAGGTTGCTTTTGTGCCATCAATCTCAATTAATAAAAATAACCAACTGCCAGTTTCCAGCTGCCAGTTGGTTACCAATAAGTTTTGATTTCTTAGTTAACCTGTGTAGTATAAGTAACCAGGTGCCAAACTCTTTCATAGTCTTTGCCATTCAACTTTCCGGCAGTTTTATCTTCAGTAAAAGCTTCTACAAAGTAATTGCCTTTTGCTTCTGGTTTAAATGTGAATTTACCTTCAGCATCGGTTTCGGTAGGGATTGCCTTTCTTTCAGGATTCACCAGGGTTAATTTCTGCTTTGCAAAAGGTGTGTTATTGTAAGTTACCTGATGCAGTGTCGATTCGCCGACTTTTGAAACCTGCTTTTCTGGTCTGATGGTCAGCGCAGCTTCTGTTGGGAAGGCCACATTGATTTTCGAACTGCCAACGGCTACATCCGCAAAGGCATAATACATCAATTTGCCTTTTTCGTAAATATCGGCTACTTCGTGTACAACCGATAATTTATAAGTGCCATTTTGATTTGGGGTGAAGCTGGCTTTGTAAAATCTTATATCCGGCGCAGCCGATAATACAGTTGTTGTTCCATTCGGAGCAGTTAAAACCAATTTAAAAGATTTTAAGTTGCTGAACCATTTCGCTGCAGAATCTGGTTCGTTGGCTTCATATTCTCCAAAGAAAATTTTCACTTCCTGTGTCTGTCCCTTTTTTCCTATTGATGAAGTTTCAATCCACATCGCATGTGAAAAAGCACTGGTTACGCTAAATGCTAAAAAGAAAAATAGTAATGATAATTTAGTTTTCATGTTGTTTTGATTAAAGGATAAAGCCGGTAAAAACTATCTGACCAATTCTTACCGGCATAATTATTAAAATTTATAGGCTACCGTTACCCTGTAATTTCTTGGGGCTTCTGCTTGCCAGGAATATGCAGGTTGATTATAATCGGGTGCATTCCAATAGCTGGTGTAATAAGAACCGCTGTACAGGTATTTGTCTAAGAGGTTAAACGCATTTGCGCTGATTCTTAATTTTCTGTTTCCCCAAAATATGCCTCCATCAAGTTTGAAATAATCTGGTAGGTTTTGCTCCGGGTTAGAAGGACTAAAGTTCGCAGTTGCACGGTCAACCAGATAAGTGAAACCTCCGGAAATACCGAATCCTTTTAGTGCGCCATTTTGCAGCGTATAGGTTAACCATGCGTTTGAGGTGTGTTTTGCAAAACCCGGAATCACCTGTCCTACAAAAAGAGTAGATTGCTGCACACCATCGGCAACTTTGGTTACTTTACCATCTGTGTAAGCATAATTGGCGATCAGGTTTAAGCCCTTTACAATTTCACCACGTAAATCGAATTCAATTCCCTGTGCCCTTTTTTCGCCCACAACAATGCTGAAGTTTTCACCCGCGGCATTAAAAGGATCTGCAGCTAATTCATTTTGTTTCATGATTCTGTAAACGGATAAGGTCGTATTCCAGCGGCCATCAAACCAATCTTTTTTAATCCCGATTTCTTTGTTATTTCCGGTAATCGGTTCGGCTGTGGAACCATTGCGTAAGAATCCTGATTGAGGGGTAAAGGCCTCATCGTACAATGCATAAACTGAAGTATTTTTATCTACAGACACACTTAAGCCAATTCTAGGTGTAACGTGTTTTGCCTTATCTGGTGCGCCTCCAAATGCAGATTGACTTACATAGGTGTATCTGCCGGCAAGGGTTAAACGGATTCTGTTTTCCCAAAAACCCAGTTCATCCTGTAGGTAACCGCTTAGGTATTTCGAGTTCATTAATCCACCTGCATTAACTGCTCTTTGGGTTAAGCTTGTGGTGCGATCGAAATTCGGATAACCGTTTGCAGGGAAACCATAATTTGGATTTGCCAAATCAAATGGGGCAGAGGGTAGATCTAAATCGTGCGACTGGCCCCAGTCGGCCATATAATTCTTCTCACCACCATCAAAACCGGCAAGGATTCTGTGTACAATTCCGCCAGTTTTTACGGTGCCATTTACAAATAACTGTGCTAACTTCATGGAACTCTCTGCATCCCAGATGCCTACATTTCGAATAATAGTTCCGTTATTGTAGACTGCAGATGGCCATGAACTGGAACCGGTTTGTAAGTACTTATAATAAGCCGCTTGTGCAGTTAATTTCCAGTTTGAGCCTAGCTGTTGTTGCAGGTTTAAGGTGATGCTGTGATCATTAATGCGGGTAGGTTGCACACCTGGCTGCGTTAACGTGAAGTCTCTTGGTAAGCTTGCATAGCCTTTTGTGCTAAAAAGGTAGTAAGAACCCACTTCAGTCATTTTAGCATTTTGCAAAGTGTATTCTGCCGTTAGTTTTGTACTGGGCGTAATTTGATAACTTAATACAGGTGCAAAGCTATAGCGATCGTTATGTTCAAAAGGTCTGAAAGACGCTTTGTTTTGCGCTGCAGCATTTAAGCGGAAGAGGAACTTTCCATCGGCAGTTAATTTATGATCAAGATCTATCGTTGTTCGGTATAAATCATAGCTTCCTGCGGTGAATGAAACTTCACCCTGGTTTAAGCCAGTAGGCTTTTTGGTGACTACATTGTACATTCCACTTGGATCGCCGTTGCCCAGCATAAAACCCGCCGGGCCTTTAACGAATTCAATGTGATCTACAAAGCTCATGTCTTCTGTTAGTGGCCCCCAGTAAGAAGAAACAACGTTAAATCCGTTTCGCATTGCCTGAATTTGAGATCCCCTCATCAAAATATTGGTGTACATATCACCCCAATGCTCCAGCCGTACCGCGCCGCTTACATTTCTGATTAAACCATCGCTCATGCTGATGATCTGTTGGTCTTTAATGGCTTGACTGCTTACAATCTGAATATTTTGCGGCGCTTCCAAAAGTGGCTCGTTTAACCTCAGCGTTGCAGATGGCAGGCTTACTTTGTATTTTTCATTGATGCCTGCAATGGTTACATCTTCTAAAGCCTGATCGTTTTCTTGCAGAACAAAATCGACAACAACATTTTCACCAGCCGCTACGGTTACACTCTTTTCTTCAGGCGTAATGCCAACAGCTGATGCCTTAATTGTATAAGTGCCCGGTTTTACGCGGTTGATTCCATATTTTCCTTCATCATCAGTAGTGGCACCCTGGCCTTTTCCTTTTAGCCCAACGGTAATATAGGCTGCGGATTTGCCGTTTGATGTGGTAACCTTTCCTTTGATCGATCCAAGTTGTTGTCCGAAAGAAATAATGCTGATGAGCAGCATCCCTGCTGTTAAAGTAAAAATTTTCATTTTCTTCTATTTAAAATTTATAGGTAATGTTTGCTACGAAACTTCTCGGTGTTTGCGCTTCTACCGTCGTCCAGCCTTTGTAATATCTTTTATCACTCAGGTTATCAACCTTCAAACCAATGCGGTAACGATTTTTATTGTAAAAAGCGGTCGCATTCAATACCGTATAGGTGGGTAGGGTAAAAACTCCTGTAAATGAACTATTGGTGATTAGGTTTTCGCTGAGGTAATTTCCGCCGAAGCCGAATCCTAAACCTTGTAATTTACCCATTGTTAACGTATAGCTTAACCAGGCATTTACCATATCTTCAGGACCCGCACTAACAGGTCTTCTACCTTCAACACTTGGATCAGAGTGTGTCATTTTGCTGTTATTATGACTATAACCAGCTACCAGGTTTAAGCCTTGTATTGGATTTGCATTTAAGCTTAATTCAAATCCCTTACTTAGTTGTGTTCCGTCTTGCACGTTGATGTTGTAGTTTACGCCGTTTCTAATAATCGCTTCCTGCCTAATCATGTTTTTCACATCAATGTTGTAATAACTGGCTGTAATGTTAAGTTTGTTATGGAATAAATCTGCTTTTACACCACCTTCAAACTGATTAGCCTGCTGAGGTTTGAAAGTTCCCGAAACATCAGCCAGTGGCTGAACTACAGGAGCAACGTTTCTGAAACCATTCATATAATTTCCGAAAACGGATACCTGATCTTTTATAATACTGTATACCAGGCCAAACTTTGGAGAGATGGATGTTTGAAGATAGTCGCCACTAACGGCTCCAGTTGTTTGATTGTAGGTTCCTTTATTATCAAATCGATCTATACGCAAACTTAACATGGCAGATAGCGCATCTGTAAAGTTTAATACATCTGATGCGTATGCGCTATACACTTTAGTCGTGGTGATGGTTTTTGAGTTGGCTGTGAAACCGGTAGGTGTGGTACCGGCTACAATTTTAGCGTCTACCTGGCCTTTCGAAATATTGCTGTAATTTGGGGCGTTTCCAACGGTATTTACTAAATCATATAAAATATAGGGCGAATTGCTATTATTTGTTTTTTGATTTAAATAATCAAGACCGATAATCATTCTGTTTCTTAAGCCAGCAATTTTAAAATCTCCGATAAAATTTTGCTGAACATCTGCTGCAGTGCTGGTAGAATTTTGAAGTGCAACATATCTTGAAAGTACATCATCAGTGGTACCTAAAAACATTACATATTGATAATTTCCTTTAGATTGACGACTATTCTGAGAAAAGTTGGTTTGAGAAACCCACTCATCAGATAATTTATAAGTTAACTGGCCGTGAACATTTACGGTAGGGGTTTTGAAAGTTAAATCATTGCTGGTGTATGATTTACCAAAATCAAAATTTAATTCATCCGGCGTGCGGGCAATCAGCTGTCTGCCCCTGTTTAAGAAAACCATCAGTGGGTTGGTACCCTCATAATTGTAAAATTCTGCACCCAAGTTTAACTTCAACTTATCGTTTATCCTGTATTCTAAAGCTGGTGCAATAAATGTTGTTTTTCCAAACCCGGCATCCTGCCAGCTGTTTTGCTTAGTGTAGGCGCCATTTAAACGAAATAATAAATTTTTATCTTTATCAATCGGGCCATATACATCTGCGGTAAGCCTGTTTAATCCAAAACTTCCGGTATTATAAGAAAATGAACCACCTACCGTATCTAATGGCTTCTTGGTCACCACGTTAATTAAACCACCGAAATTGGTAATTGCCCCACCATACAATGTTCCTGATGGGCCTTTAATTACTTCAATGGTTTCAATGTTAGAAGGATCTAAATCTCCATTTGTTAAACCAGCAATTCCATCAATTAAAGAAACCTGAGTAGTAAAACCACGTAAGTTATAATAAGTTGCACCATCACCAGGGCGACCAGTAGAGGTCCATGACTTATCTAGTCCAGGAGTGTTTTTAAGCGCGTCATTAAAGTTAGTTACGATCTGTTCCTCCATTAATTCTTTAGAAATGGTTGTATAAACCTGAGGGTTCTCTAAATTTTTTAATGGCAGCTTAGCAACGTAATTACTTTCTTTAGTTGCATATTTATTTCGTTTATTACTGCTGATATTTACTTCTTTAAGCTGGTCAGCATTTTCTTTTAATGTGAAATTTATATTTAATATCTCTCCTGCAGATACGGTGATGTTCTTTTCAGATGAAATTAAACCAACACCTGAAGTCCGAATAACATAGGTGCCTGGCTTAACCCGATCTAGGGTAAATGTTCCATCTTCGGCAGAAGTGCTTCCGATACCTTTACCCTTTAAACCAACAGATACGTATGCAGCCGGCTTACCGTCTGAGGTGGAAATATAACCTTTAATGGTTGCAGCCTGTTGTGCGAAGGCAGCTATGGTGAAAAATAAGAACAAGGATGTTAAACAAAAGAGTCTGATTTTAAGCATGCTAAATTTATTTGGATTAATTCTAAACAGTCGCAAAATAACGTTAGAAAAAATTAGAATCCAAATAATTTGTAACAATTCTAAATAAGGATGCGGCCAAAAAACGTTTGCATCCTGATTATTCCTTGATTATCAAGTTCTAATAACTAGCATGCTGCCCTGAGTTTTAACATTTGATGGTTAAACTAAATGGCTTTAGTAATAGCTCAAAATTACTGAAAACGGTGTATTCCCTGTCGGTTTAGCCAGTAGAAAACACCATTTTTGGAAAGACTATTTGATTTGCAACACGTGCAACCGAAGTGATCGTTCCGTATCATTAGCTGGGTTAACCAAACCTCCGGCAATCAGGTCGTAATGATACCCGGCCAGAAAGGAAGTACTTTCCGAAACTGCTTTCACTTTTCCTCCAGAAGTTTCCTTTAAATCGAATGTAAATGTTCCCGGATCTACGGCAATGAATCCGCTTGCTGTTTTAAAGGTTTTATTGGTAGTTAAGCTGGTTGTTGCGCCTGTTTTGGTCAGGTCGAAAGCTGGTGCGTCTGGCGAAATATTGACAAATCTAATATAAGCTTTATCAGTAGCAGGCATAGTGAGATCATCTGTAATTGCCAGAACATCTAAACTGCCTGGCTTGTTGATTAAGTAGAAAGATTGATAGGCACTTGCGCTTAATGTAACGTTTTTGGTGAGTAGGCTTTCTGTAGAACTTTCGGTGGTAAATTTTAAAGAATAGGTGGCTGCATTGCGTGATGTATAAGCCGTTGAACCCACAAATGGCAAGGCTGCAGTGGTAAGAGCGGATCCATTAAAAAAAACGTTGTAGGTGCCAAGGGTTGGTGCCATGTTGATCACTCTAAAATTTGATAAGGTAGAATCAACCACTTCTTGTTTTTTACAAGCGGCAAGTCCGGTTAAGAATGTTAGGGCCAAAAAGGAATAGCATTTAAAATTTTTTAGGGTAAACATCATCATGAGTTTTGGTTTTAAATTATAAAATATGATTTCCGTGTAAACGACTATGAGTTATTAATCGCTACAGCGCTACAAATATTGAATTTGAGATGATGATAAGGTGTTAAATGGTGTTAAGCTATGTTAAAGTCAGGTTTATTTTTTTAACAGTGTTAAATTGGTGATGGGATTTGGCTTTTAATAAAATGGCTTTGATTGACATCTGGCCGAGAACTGTAGCTAAATATTGAGAAGTAGATGGTCAGCTTAGTTTAAAAAATTGTTACTATTTCATAAAAAAAACAGTTTATTATTGTGTAACTCAATTTTTATTTAAACCTTTGCACCTCAATAGAGTTAAAGCCGTTTTTATACGCAAGAAATGATTAAACAAATTTTACATAAACTTTCTGTTTTTACAGCACAATTAGTGACTGGAAAAAGTTTGTTTATTAATCGTTTCCAACCCGTATTTTACTATCCCACAAGCCGGCAAAATTTTACTCCACGTATTTAGTACTCCACTAAACGTAACGAGGAATTGATCCTCTCTAAAAACCCAATTAACAAGAATACTTATAATTTTTCGTTAGAAAACGAATGGATATTAACGAATTTATAGTGCAGGTTGCACTTCCTGAACATCGTGTATTTGCAGAAGAAATTGTAACCGAGATGGCCGAATCTGCGAAGGCACGGGGTACTGGTATCGCAAAACGTTCTCCAGATTATGTAGCAGGCAAAATGGTGGAAGGCAAAGCAGTAATTGCTTTCCATAAAGACGGCACATGGGCTGGTTTTTGCTACATCGAAACGTGGAGCCATGGTCAGTTTGTAGCCAACTCCGGCTTAATCGTTTCACCAAAGTTCAGAAAAGCTGGTCTGGCACATGCCATCAAAGAGAAAGTTTTTGATCTTTCCAGAAGCTTATATCCTAAGGCGAAAATCTTTGGCTTAACCACAGGCTTAGCCGTAATGAAAATCAACTCGGATCTAGGCTATGAACCTGTTACTTATTCCGAATTGACACAGGATGAAGAGTTTTGGAAAGGTTGCCAAAGCTGTGTGAACTTCGAAATTTTGAAAATGAAGGAACGTAAAAACTGCATGTGTACTGCCATGCTTTATGATCCGGCTACACAAAAGCACGATGCTGCAAAGAAGTTTGCTGAAGAATTACAAAAGAAACCCAAATTATACGAGCGCTTTATGCGCATTAAACAACGTTTAGTTGTTAAGCCAAAACCAAGGTCTGGTTTTAAGGCGCTGATGTTTTTATTTACCCTATTATTTAATAAATAATGAAGAAGAAAGTTGTTTTAGCTTTTAGCGGAGGTCTTGATACCTCATTTTGTTGTATTTACTTAGCACAAGACCGTGGATTAGAAGTTCATTCTGTAATTGTAAATACAGGTGGTTTTTCTGACGAGGAATTACAGGAGATTGAGAAAAGAGCTTACGCTTTAGGTGTGGCATCTCACGCTGTGGTAGATGAAACTGAAAGTTATTATAATGAATGCATCAAATATTTAATTTTTGGTAACGTATTAAAAAATGCTACTTATCCGCTTTCAGTTAGTGCTGAACGTGTAAGCCAGGCCACTGCGATTGCCAATTATGTTAAAAAAGTTGGCGCAGATTATGTTGCTCACGGAAGTACAGGTGCGGGTAACGACCAGGTGCGTTTTGATATGATTTTTAATATCCTCATTCCCGGAGTAGAAATTATCACCCCAATCAGAGATTTAAAATTGTCCCGCGAAGCGGAAATAGAATATTTAGCCGAACATGGTGTAGAATACAGTGCAGAAAAAGCGAGATATTCCATCAACAAAGGCTTATGGGGAACATCGGTAGGCGGTAAAGAAACCTTAACCTCTAACGAAACGTTGCCAGAAAGTGCATGGCCAACTCAGGTTTCGGAAACTGAATCCCGTAAAATTGAATTAACTTTTGAGAAAGGGGAGTTGGTAGCCATTGATGGCGAGACGCTGGAACCGGTAAGGGCGATTCAAAAATTGCAGGCTATTGCTCAACCTTTTGGAATTGGTCGCGATATCCATGTTGGCGATACCATTATCGGTATTAAAGGTCGTGTGGGGTTCGAAGCTGCAGCACCTGTTTTAATTATTAAAGCACACCACACTTTAGAAAAACATACGTTAACCAAATGGCAGTTAAGCTGGAAAGAGCAATTGTCATCTTTCTACGGTAACTGGCTGCATGAAGGACAATTTCATGATCCGATTATGCGGAACATTGAAGCTTTCTTAGCTGATACCCAAAAAATGGTGAGCGGTAAGGTATTTATCGAATTGTTGCCTTATCGTTTCCAGATCATTGGTATTGAATCTAACCACGATTTAATGAGCAATAAATTTGGTAGTTATGGTGAAATGAACAATGCCTGGAGCGGGGAAGATGTTAAAGGTTTCTCGAAGATTTTCGGTAACCAGGTGATGATCTGGCATAAAGTAAATAACGAGGCCTAGCCTCGGAGGTTTGAGGTAAAAGGTTAAAGGCGTAAGGTTTAAGCGCCCAAACCTAAGCCTTAAACCCCAAACCTTAAACCATTTTAAATATGAAAATTAAAGCAGGAATAATAGGTGGGGCAGGGTACACAGGTGGCGAAATGCTTCGTATTTTGGTGAACCACCCAAATGTGGAAATTACATTTGTAAACAGTACCAGTAACGCTGGGAACTTAATTTCTGATGTGCATACTGATTTAATCGGTGAAACGGATTTGAAATTTGTGAGTGATATTCCGCAAGATATTGATGTATTGTTTTTATGCGTTGGGCATGGCGATGCTAAAAAGTTTTTAGCAGCAAATCCAATCAATGATCGCATCAAGATTATCGATTTATCTCAAGATTTTAGGCTCGATGAAAATCGTAATTCCAAAATCTTAAATCGTAATTTCATTTACGGTTTACCAGAACTCAATCGCGATCAGATCAAATCTGCTAAAAATATTGCTAATCCAGGCTGTTTTGCAACTTGTATTCAACTGGGTTTACTGCCCTTGGCCGCTAAAGGATTGATTAACGAAGAAGTTCACATCAATGCTACTACTGGTTCAACAGGTGCTGGTCAGGGTTTATCTGCAACTTCACATTTTAGCTGGAGAAACAATAACCTTTCTATTTATAAAGCTTTTGATCACCAACATTTGAATGAAATAGGCGAGAGTTTATTGCAGTTGCAGCCATCGCTATCACAAGCGTTAAATTTTATCCCGCAACGCGGTGCTTTTCCTCGCGGAATTTTAGCCTCAATGTACCTGGAAAGCGATTTGACTTTGGAAGAAGCGCAAACAATCTACGAAGATTATTACAGCTCGCATCCTTTCACCCATGTGAGCAGGAAAAACATTGATTTAAAGCAGGTTGTAAATACCAATAAAGCATTGGTGCATCTTGAAAAGCATGGTGGTAAATTATTTGCCATCAGTATTATCGATAACCTGTTAAAAGGCGCCAGCGGACAAGCAGTTCAAAATATGAATTTGATGTTTGGGCTGGACGAATCGTCGGGATTGAGGCTGAAGGCATCGGGGTTTTAGGCTGATGGTGAGAAGGTTTTAAGTGCTAAGTTTTAAGTAATAAGTGGATGCAGAATTTTAAAGAATTAAAAGTTTGGGAGAAGTCCCATCAAATTACACTTAGTATATATAAGGCCAGTGCTAAATTTCCAAAGGAAGAGATTTATAGTTTAACGAATCAATTGCGGCGGGCGGCATCATCAATTCCAGCAAATATCGCTAAAGGCTGCTGTGAAAAATACACAAGCTGATTTAGCAAACTTTTTAAATATCTCATTAGGCTCAGCTAATGAAACTGAATATTTTTTGATTTTATATAAGGATTTGGATTACCTCAGTAAAGATGAGTTCACAATTTTATCAAACGGTATTAATGAAGTTAAGGCAATGCTTATTAGTTTAATTGGAAGAGTGAGAAATAAGCATCCAAACCTATAACTTAAAACATACAACTTATAACCTAATACTATGCAACTATTCGATGTTTACCCACTTAACGATATAGAAATTACAAAAGCAGCAGGCAGCAATGTCTGGGATGCGAATGATCAAAAATATTTAGACCTATATGGCGGCCATGCGGTGATTTCCATCGGACACACCAATCCGCATTATGTAAGTAGATTAACAGACCAATTAAATAAGGTTGGTTTTTACTCAAACTCCGTTAAAATTCCTTTGCAGACACAATTGGCCGAAAAATTAGGACAGGTTTCAGGCAAGAAAGATTATCAGTTATTTTTAATAAACTCCGGCGCAGAAGCCAATGAAAATGCATTAAAGCTAGCTTCATTCTACAATGGTAGAAAGAAGGTAATTGCTTTCACAGGAGCTTTCCACGGCCGTACCTCACTAGCAGTTGCGGTAACCGACAATCCAAAAATCGTTGCTCCGGTTAATCAGACTGACAATGTAATTTTCCTGCCGTTCAATAATGAAGTGGCATTGGAAGAAACATTTAAAGCACAAGGTGATGAGATTTCCGCGGTGATCATTGAAGGGATACAGGGTGTTGGCGGGATTAAAGAAGCATCAAAAAGTTTCTTGCAAAAAATCCGTTCACTTTGCGATGAATACAATGCGGTTTACATCGCAGATTCAGTGCAATGTGGTTATGGCAGAACGGGTTTGTTTTACGCACATGATTATGCTGGTGTTGAAGCTGATGTGTATACCATGGCAAAAGGAATGGGCAATGGATTTCCGATCGCAGGCATTTCCATCGCGCCCAAATTTAAACCATGGCATGGCGAATTAGGCACTACTTTTGGAGGAAATCACTTAGCTTGTGCGGCAGCGCTTGCGGTTTTAGAAGTGATTGAAAAAGAAAATCTGCTTAAAAATGCCGAAGAAATCGGAAACTACCTGATCACTGAATTAAGTAAATTTGAACAAGTGGTAGAAGTTCGAGGTCGTGGTCTGATGATTGGCATTGAGTTACCTGCAGAACTTGCTCATGTTAAAAAAGAATTACTCTTTACACACCATATTTTTACAGGCGAAGCAAAACCAAATGTGATCCGTTTGTTGCCAGCGTTAAATCTAACTAAAGCACATGCTGATGAGTTTTTGGCGGCGTTTAGGGAATTGGTGAGATAATAAAATAATGATATACCCGTCATTGCGAGGCACGAAGCAATCTAATATGTAGAATCGACTCTTACCGACAAGATTGCTTCGTGCTTCGCAATGACGACAAAATACGAAGTTAGTAGAAGCTAATTTCCTTTTAATTTTTTAAGAGGTGGTGCAAGAAACCTTTCAGCCTTACAACCCTCAACCTTTAAACTTAATAAAAGATGAAGTTGTTCACTTCCGTACATGATGTTCCAAGCATCAAACAATTTGTAAATGATGCGCTTGAATTAAAGGCGAATCCTTATGCACATCAAGATTTAGGTAAGAACAAAACCTTGGGTTTAGTTTTTATGAATCCCAGTTTACGTACCCGGTTAAGTACGCAAAAAGCGGCCTTAAACTTAGGAATGAACGTAATGGTAATGAACCTGGATAAAGAAGGTTGGGCTTTGGAAACACAGGATGGCGTGATTATGAACGGGACAACCGTAGAGCATATCCGTGAAGCTGCTGCTGTAATGGGCCAGTATTGCGACATTCTAGGATTGCGTTCTTTTCCGAAATTGATTGATCGTGATGAAGATTACAGCGAAGATTTCTTTAACAAGTTTGTAAAGTATTGTGCAGTTCCTGTGGTGAGTTTAGAAAGTGCTACCCGCCATCCTTTGCAAAGTTTTGCAGATATCATCACTATTCAGGAGACATGGACGACAAAACCAGATGGCAAAAAGCCGAAAGTGGTGTTAGCCTGGGCACCTCACGTAAAGGCATTACCTCAGGCTGTTCCAAATTCTTTCTCAGAATGGATGTGTAAAGCACAGGCAGAGGGAATGATTGATTTCACCATCGCTCATCCTGAAGGATATGAATTGGCAGAGGAATTTACCACGGGCGCAGCGATTCAATATGACATAGAAGAAGCTTTAGCTGACGCTGATTACGTGTATGTGAAAAACTGGAGCAGCTACGAAGAATATGGTAAGGTTTTAGCCTTCCCTGATGGCTGGATGATGAATAATGAGAAGCTAAAACTGACCAATGATGCCAAGGTGATGCATTGTTTGCCTGTTCGTAGAGATCTGGAGTTGTCTTCTGAAATCCTTGATGGTCCAAATTCATTAGTAATTCAAGAAGCCGGGAACCGTTTATGGGCGGCACAGGCAGTAATTAAGGCGATGTTGGAAGAATTAAAATAATCTAGTTACGAATTGTAAGTTACGGGTTGAGGGTCTGAACACCTACCTAATAACGTATAACCCGTAACATATAACTTATTTATGAAGCAACTTACTATTATAAAAATCGGCGGGAACGTAATCGACAACTCCGAAAATTTACATCAGTTTTTACTGGATTTTACAGCTTTGCCCGGCGATAAAATCCTGGTTCATGGTGGTGGCAAGATCGCAACTGAACTCGGTGAAAGTTTAGGTGTGGAGGCAAAAATGGTAGAAGGACGTAGAATCACAGATATCGAAACCCTTCGCATTGTTACCATGGTTTACGCCGGCTTGATCAATAAAAATATGGTGGCTCAGCTGCAGGCAAAGGGAAGCAATGCCATTGGCTTAACAGGTGCAGATGGAAACATCATTAAGGCTAAAAAACGTCCTGTAAAAGAGATTGATTATGGTTTTGTAGGTGACCTGGATGAGAATTCTGTTTCTGCTGCTACTTTAGATAGTTTGTTAAAAGCCGGTTTAGTACCGGTACTATGTGCCATTACGCATGATGGGGATACCCAATTGTTGAATACCAATGCAGATACCATTGCCTCTTCAGTTGCCGTAGCCATGTCGGCTTTTTATGAAACCCGTTTAGTATATTGCTTTGAGAAAAAAGGGGTTTTAAAAGATGTTGCAGATGATGCGACGGTGGTTAGAGAGATCAGGGCAGATGAGTTCGACGGCTTAAAAGCTGATGGAACGGTGCAAGGCGGAATGATCCCCAAACTGCATAATGCTTTTGAAGCCATAAACAAAGGAGTTTCGGCAGTGTACATTGGCAAAGCAAACGAATTAAACGAGCTGGCCGATGGTACCTTTGGAACCAAAATGCTGAAGTAAGATAGCAGGAAAAGAGGTAGAAGGCAGAAAGGTTGAAGGTGTTAGGTTTTGGCGAGTTGAATAACTCATCCACTTATGAGGTTTAACCACAAATCCACCAGGTTGGATTTATAATCTTTGTACGCCTCGCTCCGCATTGTAGATTATAGGCAGTTAGAGGGGTAAAGAAAAGGATAAACTACTGCATTTACAAACTAAACCTGATAGCAGTGAAAAGCTCCCGATTTTTCATTGGGACTTGTAGCGAATAGCAGGGACTGAACCCTAATAGAACTACTGACATTGCTTTCCCATAAAAAATAAATCTGTGTAATCAAATCATCTGTGTCATCAAACCGAAGGAAATTTAAACGAATCATATGAAAAAAATAGCCATAATTGGTAGCGGAAACATCGGCTTGTCTTTAGCAAAAGGATTAGTAAAGGCAGATTTTGCTAGGGCTTCAGCCGTTACGCTTACCAGAAGAAATATCGATCACATAAAATCCTTCGCTGATGCTGGGTTTATGGTAAGCAACAACAATAAAGAAGCTGTTGCCAATGCTGATGTGGTTATTCTTGCCGTTTTACCGCAGCAGTTAAACACTGTTTTGGATGAAATTCATTCTTCAATAGATCCGGCTAAGCACCTGGTTATTTCTGTGATCTCGGGCGTAAGTTGTGCTGCCGTTCGTGAGAAATTAGGAGAAAACGTGGAGGTTATTCGGGTAATGCCTAACACGGCAATTGCGATTGGACAATCAATGACTTGTATGGCCAGCGACAATGCCTCTGCTGAAAACATTGCAGACGTGACTAAAATGTTTGAAACAGTTGGTTCGGTTGTGAAAATAAACGAAGACCTCATGACTTCCGCTACAGCATTATGTGCTTGTGGCATCGCTTTCTTTTTGAGGGCAATTAGGGCAGCATCTCAAGGTGGTGTAGAAATCGGTTTCCATGCTGATGAGGCATTGAAAATGGCCGTTCAAACGGCAAAAGGGGCGGCAGATTTGCTATTATTGCATGGTACACACCCAGAATCAGAAATAGATAAGGTAACTTCGCCGAAAGGCTGTACCATTGCGGGTTTAAACGAAATGGAACACAATGGTTTTAGTTCATCTTTAATCAAGGGCATTAAGCTTTCGGCATTAAAAGCAGGAAATTTATACACTAAAGAGGGTTAGAGGTGTAAGGTTTAGGGCATAAGGTCTTAATCGCAAACATAAAATTGAAAGCAAAATAAAAGGTAGAAGGTTTAAAGATGGGCTATTCTTGATACTTGCTACTAACTACTTGATACTATGTCATTAGAAAATATACAAAAGGAAAGTCTGGATTTATTGCGGCAGTTAATTCGCATCCAGTCTTTTAGTAAGGAAGAAGATAGAACGGCGAATTTAATTGCTCAATTCTTGGAGGAGAGAGGCGTAAAAATCCATCGCAAAATGAATAACATTTGGGCGTATAATAAGCATTTTGATGCTGCAAAGCCAACATTGTTATTAAACTCACATCATGATACGGTTAAACCAAACTCAGGTTATACCCGCGATCCTTATGATGCTGCCATTGAAGGCGATAAGCTTTTTGGCTTAGGCAGTAATGATGCCGGAGGCTGCCTGGTTTCTTTAATTGGTGCCTTTTTATATTATTATGAACAGGAAAATTTAAAATATAACATTTGTTTGGCCGCAACTGCGGAAGAAGAAATTTCTGGTAATAATGGCTTGGAACTGGTGCTGCCAGATTTAGGCGAATTGGAATTCGGAATCGTTGGCGAGCCCACGGAGATGAACCTTGCCATTGCAGAAAGGGGATTATTGGTGATTGATTGTGTTGCTCATGGTAAAGCTGGCCATGCTGCCCGCGAAGAAGGAGAGAATGCCATTTACAAAGCCTTAAAGGATATTGAGTGGTTTAGAAATTACCAGTTTCCGAAAGTCTCGGAAGTTTTTGGTCCGCTGAAAATGACTGTTACCATTATCAATGCTGGTTCCCAACACAATGTTGTACCAGCCAATTGTACTTTCACAGTTGATGTTCGCGTAACTGATGCTTACACCAATGAAGAAGTACTCGAAGTGATCAGGGCGAATGTAGATTGCGATGTTACACCACGCTCCATTCGTTTGAAACCCTCATCTATTGATAAAAACCATCCGGTTGTGCAAGCTGGTGTTGCATTGGGTAAAACTACTTATGGCTCTCCGACAACATCAGATCAGGCCTTATTGGACATTCCATCAGTAAAATGCGGCCCTGGTTTTTCTGGTCGTTCGCACATGGCTGATGAATTTTTATATGTAAGGGAAGTTGCAGAAGGCGTAGCAGGGTATGTAAATATGTTGAAGCCGGTAATTTTGCCATAAAATCTTAGACAGCTTTAAAACAAAAATGCGGACATTAGGTCCGCATTTTTTGTTTTTAATTATCTTCCGTTTCAGTGAAGGCCCTGGTCTCTAAATGTTTTTCCATATCTAGTCGGTTTACCCCTTTGCTCCACCATTCTGGTGCTGGTTTTCCTTTCAGTTGATAATCAAAATATTCCATCATCCGCACAGCATAATCTTTACGGTTTGGCATCTTGGCAATCCCGTGGTTTTCCCCTTTATAAGTGATCATTACCACAGGCTTGTTTAGTCTTCTCAGGCCATTATAATATTCGATGCCTTGTGTAAAATCAACCGCACCATCTTTATCGTTATGTAAAAGTAATAGTGGAGTTTGTACCTTCTTAATATGGTAAATTGGGGAGTTGCGCGCAAAGGCATCCCAATTATCCCAATAACCAGGTGTTAATCTACCTTGACTTGCTTCAAAGATGGCTTGGTTTGTACCTCCGCTATTCCAGTAAATAAGGCTGTACATGCTAATCATATCTGTTAAAGGCGCACCGGCAGCTGCAGCTTTAAAAATATTGGTTTGCGTAATTAAAAATGATGTTTGATACCCACCCCATGAGTGTCCGTGGATGGCAACATTTTTCTCATCAACAATTCCTGTGGCAATTGCAGCTTTTACAGCCGGAACTACACAAGCAACGGATGACATGCCCGGATCATTCAGTTTGTATTTGATATCTGGCATAATTACAGCGTAGCCATTGCTGGTGTACATGGCCGGGTTGAAACCACCACCAGGATAATTAGGCATTTGATAGGTGTTCAGGTTATCTGTAAGCCTTTCATAAATGTAGGTGATGGTTGGATAGGCTTTTCCTGCAACATAATTAGCTGGCAAATAAATTGCTGCTTGCAAACTGTCGCCATTTGTACTGATGTAATCGATCAATTTTACACCAGAAGTCCAGGCATATTTAGCTTGATCTGGCGTATTGGAAGTGACTTTTGTTGCAGCCGATAAATCGTTGGTAGTGCTTACATAGTATTCTGGCGCGAGCTGCGAATTGCTTTTAGTGTAAGTAAAAACCCTTGCGTTTTCAGCCTTATCAAGTGTTTGATAAGCATTGTCATCAAGGAACAGAATTTTAATTTTCGATTGCCCGGCAGGCAGGAGCCCTATGCCGCTTTTTTTGTTTTTAGAATTGAAAACACTGAAATATTGATCCTTGCTTAAATCTACACCTTTCTCCTCATTATCTGTTCTAAAGCGCATGGAAACGCGGGTTTTTCTACTTTTCCAATTGTCTGAAAGTGCTGTCACATTACTACCATCTGCACTTATTTTCCATAAATCGTAATTATCTTTAATTAATGCATATTTAGAATCTGCCGACCAGCCCATGTTTGGGGTGGCTGGTTTGATTACATTATGGTCATCTAACTCATCAATAAAAGAACTTTTAATTTTACCTGTTAAATTATACGTTTTGCCCGTTTCTAAATTGATGCTGTAGAAAATACCATCGGCATAATAGCTGGCCAACTTTCCATTTGGGGCCACAAGCAATCTTCCTCCATTGGTGGCATACATTTTCTCGAAAAGCAATTTCTTTTTAAACGTTTTAAGGTCGATTGAATAAATGTCGACATAACTTTGCCCATCCAGGTTGCCCATTAATTCATATTTGGAGTTATCATACGCAATAGCATATAGGCTCTTTGGGTTTACATTAACCGAGCGCATGTTACTGTCTGCCAGCTGAACGAATTTTCTGTCCGCCACCCGGAAAGCACTTAAATAACTAAAGTTTTTATCGCGTGTTTCCTGCGTTTGCTGTGCAGATTGGAGTCTTTTATCCTGCCAGTTCCAGATAATCATGTCCGGCTTTTCAACATCTTCTTTTTTTACCTCAGGCTTTGCTTTAGCCAGTGAGTCGGTTTTCTTAAGGTCTTTCGAGTCGTCCTTTTTAGCGCTTTTATCGTCTTTTTTATCTTCTTTTCTGGTTAAAGTATTGATGCCCAAAAACAAAATGCTTTGATCATCAGACCAGAAAGGCGTTGCGTTAGTGTTAATGCCAAGGGTTGCAGGGAAGGTTTTATCATCAATTGCATTATAAATCACTTTATTGGATAGGTCGCCATTGAGTTTGTTAAATCCCAGAAGACTAAAAACATCATCCTTATATTTTTCATTTTTATTGGCTTTAAGTAAGGCAAAGGCTGTTCCATCATCATTCCAGTTAAGCTTTTGATAAACGGCCTTGTCATTATCAAGCGCAGCTGTGATTCCCGTCTTCATATCACGAAGAAATATACCATTTCCATTTTGTCCGGCAGCATCGATAATGTAGGCGAATTGCGTGCCTGCCTTATTGAAGGAGAATTCAGAAACGTTACCCAAATTATAGCTTTTCTTCGTAGTTAAGTTATAAAGTAAAACGTCAGTGCCTTTCGGTGCATCTTTTTCTTTAGACGCATTTTCTGCAGGTGCAAATTGAATAGCAATCCATGCTGATGACTTTTCTGAAAAATTGAAGCTTTTTACCTTTTCAAAAGTGGTTTGTTTATGATCAGGTAAAGAAACCAACAAGAGTTTATCGTAAGTTGGTTTACTTGTTTTCTTCGCGGCTTTTGCTTCTGCATCTGTTGCAGCTACTTTAAAGGCAGCGAATTTAGAATCGTTCGAGAATGAGATGGCATTTGCGGTTGCACCAATCGGATAGTTGCGCGTTAAGGTGTCGTTAGTTCTGCGAATTATCATCTTCAAATCGCCTTCAACCGGGCCAGTGGCCAGCGCGATCCATTCGCCACTTGGTGACAGGGTTGCGGGCCTGTTGAATTTCCATTTGGAAACGTCTTTCCAGCTCAATGCTGGCTTTTCCTGTGCCTGTGCATTTTGTAGCGTAAATAGCAGCAATACGGAGGAGAGAATTTTGAAAGTTTTCATGTAATAGTTTAAGGTAGGCTAAAATAATGTTTTAAGTTTATAGTATGGGATACGCAACTGGAATTGATTTAGACATCAGTTTAATTGTGACGGAAAACCAAAGGGATTCCTCTGTTTCTAATCAATTTATTGTATTTTTGCAGCTATTTAAATCGCTTGTAGAAGCGCAATCAAAATCTAAATATTAGCATGAAAATCTGGCAGAAAAATATAGATGTGAATCAGTTTGTAGAGCATTTTACGGTCGGGAAAGATCGCGAACTGGATTTGCAAATGGCAAAATTTGATGTGTTAGGTTCCCTGGCGCATACGCAAATGCTGGAAACCATTAATTTACTTACAGCAGATGAATTGACAACTGTTCAACAGGAACTTAAAAATATTTATACGGAAATTGAGGCTGGAAATTTTACGATCGATAATTCGGTTGAAGATGTGCATTCGCAGGTAGAGTGGTTATTAACCCAGCGCATTGGTGAGGCGGGTAAAAAAATTCATAGTGGCAGATCGCGTAACGATCAGGTTTTGGTCGATTTAAAGCTTTTTTTTCGTGCCTGCATCGAAGATATGGTGCAACAAAGCTCCGTCTTGTTTAACCAGCTGATAGAACTCAGCAATACCCATAAAGATAAGTTGATGCCCGGGTATACGCATTTGCAGATTGCGATGCCATCGTCTTTTGGTTTATGGTTTGGGGCATATGCCGAAAGCCTTGCCGATGATTTGGAGTTGATGCTTGCAGCCTGGAAAATCACGAATAAAAATCCTTTAGGTTCTGCCGCTGGTTATGGTTCTTCATTTCCGTTAAACAGAACGTTAACAACTGAATTGTTGGGTTTTGAAAGCTTAAATTATAACGTAGTTTACGCGCAAATGGGGCGTGGAAAAACCGAGCGGATTTTATCGCAGGCCATGAGTGCCGTTGCTGCAACATTGGCTAAGATGGCCATGGATGTTTGTTTGTTTATCAATCAGAATTTCGGTTTTATCAGCTTTCCGGCTGAATTAACAACCGGATCCAGCATCATGCCGCACAAAAAAAATCCTGATGTTTTCGAATTGATCAGGTCTCGATGCAACAAAATTCAGGCTTTGCCGAATGAAATTGCCATGATGATTACCAACCTTCCATCAGGTTACCACAGAGATTTACAGTTATTAAAGGAGAATCTTTTTCCGGCGATTACTTCACTGAAGGAATGCCTTGAAATTGCCACTTTTATGCTTCAGAATATCACAATAAAAGATGATATTTTGAAAGACAAGAAATATGATTATCTGTTTAGTGTTGAAGTAGTTAATGATCTGGCCTTGCAAGGTGTTCCTTTTCGGGAGGCTTATAAAATAGTTGGCGAACAGATAGAAAATGGTACTTTTGCTCCATCCGGACAAATACACCATACGCACGAAGGTAGCATAGGCAACCTTTGTAATGAACAGATCTCCAATGCCATGCAAGCGGTTTTATCTCAGTTTGGTTTCGAAAAAGTAAACAAAGCAGTAGAGAACCTGGTTAAATAGATTCCTCCAAATTTTTAATTATGACTACTTTAACTATAGAAATTAATGATAAGGATGCAGGATTTGTTAAAGAGTTTCTTAACAAGATCGGCGCAAAAATTAAGGTAGAACCAATGAGCCAAATCACATCAGAAATTGCACAGGCACTAAAAGAAATTAAAGAAATGCAACAAGGCAAGCGCGAACCGTTAGGCTTAAAAGATATTTAATGGCAAATACCATTCTCTATTCTGCTGTTTTATTAAAAAAGCTAAAATCTATAAAAAGAAGTACGCTTCTCTGATTGAGGACCTTTACGGGTTAGAGGCAGCGCTCCTTCAGCATCCTGAACAGGGAAATGAATTAGGTGGCGGACTTTATAAAGTTCGGTTGGCTGTGAAAATTAAAGGAAAAGGTAAAAGTGGTAGGTTTAGGATCATTACATATCTAGTTTCTAATACTGCCAATGGTGCCATTATCAATATGTTAACTTTTTATGATAAATCTGAGGAAAACTGTATTGATAAAAAAGAACTTTAGAAGATAATTAACGCATTATAAAATTGCTGAGATCAGCATTGAATTTAAAAATATGAAAGTTTCAGTATTAGCCAGCGCATTAATTGGCTCAGAGATTATAAAAATTGGCAACGAGGTTAATGAGATGAAGCGGAAAGGTGCCTCTATCGCTAACTTAACCATCGGCGATTTTGATGCAAATATCTACCCAATCCCAACCGAGTTAAAGGCTGGAATTGTGGACGCCTACAATGCCAATCAAACAAATTACCCACCAGCAGACGGTGTTTTATCATTAAGGGAAACCATTTCTGAATTATTGAAAGAAAGATTCGGATTAGCATATAACACAAACAGTATTTTGGTTTCAGGCGGCTCACGTCCTTTAATTTATGCAACCTATCTAGCGCTAGTTGATCCTGGAGATACGGTGGTATTCCCTGCACCGTCATGGAATAACAATCATTATTGCCACCTTACTTCGGCAAAAGCGATTGCTGTAGAAACAGATGCAGCGCATAATTTTATGCCAACAGCTGCACAGTTGAAACCTCATTTAAAAGGCGCAACATTATTAGCACTTTGTTCTCCGTTAAACCCAACAGGGACAATGTTTGATGCCGACTCTTTGGCAGAAATTTGTGATGTGGTTTTAGCAGAGAATGCATCCCGCGGAGCGGATGAAAAACCACTTTATTTAATGTACGATCAGATTTATTCATTGCTAACATTTGGGAAAGAACATGTTAATCCGGTTTCTTTACGTCCGGCTATGCGTGATTTTACAATCTTTGTAGATGGAAGCTCAAAATGTTTGGCGGCAACAGGTGTTAGGGTAGGATGGGGCTTTGGTCCGGAAGATATTCTGAACAGGATGAAGGCTTTGGTTGGACATATGGGTGCATGGGCACCTAAAGCGGAGCAAGTAGCCATGTCAAACTATTTTAATGATGGAATCCAGGTAGATACGTTTTTAACCAGCTTTAAAGGCCAGATTCAAGATAGCTTGAACGCGCTTTACCATGGCTTTAATGAATTAAAAAGCCAAGGTTTCAACGTAGAAGCAGTTGAGCCAATGGGCGCAATTTATTTAACTATCAAAATTGATTATATTGGAAAAATTACAGCAGATGGTCAGCTGCTAAAAGATAGCGCTGACGTGAATTTCTATCTAATTAAAGAAGCCGGAGCCGCATTGGTGCCATTCTCAGCTTTTGGTAACAAAGACAGTATGCCTTGGTTCAGAGCATCGGTTGGCGCTTGTACTTTACAAGATATTAAGGATATGTTGCCAAGGATTAAAACGGCTTTGAGTAAGTTAAAATAGATAACATTGGACACCCATTCAAACAATTATGAGAGATGGGTGTTCAAATAGAATCTCAGTTTGCGCTTTATGGAACCCAAATACACGCCTCAAGGATACGCTTCTCCACCAGCTATTCTTACTTCACTTGCCATCGGTATTTTGGCATCTTTTATTCTATCTCTTTTTTATATTATTCTTGGCAGGCTGATTCCCAATATTTGGTTCATCGCTATTATCGCTTTGCTTTTGGGAATTGGATTAGGTTTTAGCATTGATATTGGTGTCAGAATGGGAAAACTCAGGAATAAAAAGATCGTTACCATCATTGCAATCTTCTGTGGGCTATTTGCCTTTTATATTCAATGGGTATTCTTTGATACTTTAGCTTACAGTAATAAGGGTTTTACCTTTAACCTGGATAGTGCAGATTTAAAGGTTTTGGCTTCTGATTTCTTTTTCCTTTTTACCCATCCTAATATTTTGATTCAGGAAATTATTAATCTGAATAAAATAGGTACATTTCGCATCGAAAGTACAGGTGCCATTAGTGGCGTATTGTTATGGATTATTTGGGCGGGAGAGTTTGTCGTTATTCTTGGGAGCGCCATTTTTGCCGTTCTGAATGGTCAGGCAAGCATGCCATACTCGGAATTAAATGACCAGTGGATGAAAAGACGTAAAATCCATAATCGTATTCCTGTAGTTGTAAATAAAGAAGAGATTTTAAATGAGCTTGCTAAAAGAGATTTTACGGTCTTAAATGATCATCCTTCTTTGCATAATGAAACGAATTATTCCGAGGTAATTATTTTCGAATCAACAGGAGATCCGACAAAGTATATCAATATCATAAACGTGACCAACCTAACGGGTAAACCAAAAGATAAAAAAGTGAAAAGTGTGGTTAAATATTACCCGCTGCAGAATGCGAATATTTAAACAACGCTATTTCAGGTCAAAAACTATGATTCTCAAACAGAATTAATTGTAGAATATAGAATCGGAATTAATATAAAATGAATAGCAATTTTCTATTTAGTTTTTAATCTTTAAATTGGTACATTAGTTTAAAATCAGGCTGATATGGAGATTTAGCTTGTACAACCGGATAAAATACAAGAAAAGGCTTTAAAGGTATTTCTTCAAGCTTTAGATGTTCCCTATGAAATAAAAAAGAACGATGCCTTTCCAGATCATGTTAAGTTGGGAATAAGACAAGGGCAAGATGATATCAAAACAGGAAAAAGCTTTCCTTTAGCAGGATTTAAAGAGAAAATCTCTACAATCTAATGGTGCTTCTGCCTGTAGTCATATCAGAAACAGCATAAAAAATTTTGAATCAATCTGTGCTCATTTACATGAAAGGATAGGATCAAAAGTATTAAGTGATTTTAAAAAGAATACCATTAAAACACTGGAGTTAATTGGCAATTCGCCATTCATCTATAAAGCGACTGAATTTAATCCTAATATCCGACAAGGATTATTAAAAAGCTATCTTCTGTATTTTATGAGGTTAAACCCGATACGATTGAAGTTCTCTTTCTTCTGGGACAATAGGCAAGAGCCAATGTTTTTCTAATTTTTTTATTAGAATTAACATTAAAACCCCCGCAGGTTTTAAAACATGCGAGGTAAATTTAGAATTTTGACTAAGGACTAAGGACTTCAACCTAATCCTCCCTGCTTCCATCAGCAGCCATCCTCACCATTTTAGGTTCAAATTTGGCCACTACATCAACCAGTTCAGTTTGTGCCGCCATTACTTGGTGGATGTCTTTATAAGCCATTGGTGCCTCATCTAAGCCAGCTCCAATTAAAGTAACATTGTGGTCTTTTAAAATGGCTTTCATATCCGATTTCGTAATCGATTGAATCGCTTTTGTTCGGCTCATTTGTCTACCTGCACCATGTGATGCTGAATTGATTGCATTCGTTTCACCTTTTCCCCTAACCAGAAATCCTTGGGCTGTCATACTGCCGGGGATAATCCCCATTACGCCTTTACCAGCTGGTGTAGCTCCTTTACGGTGAACAATCACTTCTTCGCCATCAAACATTTCTTTCCAGGCAAAATTATGGTGGTTTTCCACTTTGGCCAAAACTTTAGCACCAATGGCTTTAGTCAACCTTTTATGGATCACTTCATGACAGGCAGAAGCATAATCACCAGCTAAGTTCATGGCAATCCAATACTCTTGTCCTTCTGCAGAATTTAAATCCAAGTAAGCCAGATTTGCGGCTTCCTTTGGGAGCTTACAAATGTCTTTAGCCAGTTTGGTATAATGACCAGCGATGGTTGCGCCCATCCCACGTGAACCGGAATGTGTAAGCAATGCCACATAGCGACCTTTGTCAATATTTAAAACTTCATCGCGTTCGGCAAAATCGATAATTCCCCATTCTACAAAGTGATTTCCACCACCCGAAGTTCCTAGTTGTGCCCAAGCTTTTCCGTGTAAGTTTTTAAGAAAAGGAGAGGCATTGAAAGCGTTGCTTTCTAAAACCTCATGATCTGCTCTTTCATCTCCTTTAAAATTTTGTCCTGCACCAAATTTGGTAAAAGCAATTAATTCGCGTTTGTACATGGCATCTTTACCAAAATAATGCTTCTCTGGAATATCGAAAATACTCAGCGCCATTCGGCAACCGATATCTACTCCTACACCGTATGGAATAATTGCATTTCTGGTCGCCAAAACACCACCAATCGGCAAACCATAACCTTGGTGGGCATCGGGCATTAATGCACCTGCTAAGGTTACCGGTAACTTCATGGCGATATCCATTTGGTTTCGGGCACCTTCTTCTATATAATCAGCGCCAAATATCGCGTAAGCTTTAGCATCACTAATCAATGCTATGGTTTCGT
Source organism: Bacteroidota bacterium (assembly GCA_037032985.1). Taxonomy (GTDB): domain Bacteria; phylum Bacteroidota; class Bacteroidia; order Sphingobacteriales; family Sphingobacteriaceae; genus Pedobacter. The sequence goes on along the minus strand of JAZBLB010000016.1, from coordinate 19,245 downwards.
CTTTAGGTGCATTGGTTTCTTCAATCACAGCAGTTGCAAGTGGGTTTAATACTTCATCATCCAAAAAACTTTCCGGATAATCTTTTACTTTTTTAAATAAGGCTAATAATTCTTTTTCTTCGATATCTGTGAAATTTTCTTTCAGAATGTCTAAAGCTAAACCTACTATTTTTCCTTCTGTATAACCTATTTCGATCAGGTTATTACCTGTTATGTTGTTGTTCATTTTGTTTTTTGTTCAATCCCCGGCAGGCAACATTCACCTGGCCGAGGGGTTTCTAAATTTAGTTTATTTCACGAAGATCTGTTTCAATTGATCTACAATTTGTCCACTGCCAGATAAGCTGATGTTATTGATTTTCTCCGCGATTTTCTCTACGTATTCCATCTCTTTCAATTTATATAACATGCTGTTGTCTTCCATTAATTTGGCGGTGTTCAACAAACTTCTGGTCGAGGCCGTTTCCTCTCTTCGGGTAATGATATTGGCTTGTGCCCTTTTTTCGGCAACTAAAACCTGGTTCATAATCTCCTTAACGTCACCAGGTAAAACAATATCTTTAACACCACAGTTCGTTAATTTTACACCTAAGTTTTCAACCTTATCCAGTGTGATGGCCATTACCATTTCGGCAATTTTTTCTTTGCTTTCCATCAATTCGTCAAAAGTCATAAGGCCAATAGATTCTCTTAATGCCAATTGCATGGTGATGTACAATTGTTTTTCGAATTCTTTGTTCTCCAATAAGGCTTTGATGATGTCATCAACTTTATATTGAATGCTGAAGTTTACCCTCAATTGTGCTTTATCTTTTGTTAAGATTTCTTGTCCGATGATTTCCATATTCAATTGCCTCATATCGGTTTTCAAAACTTGAATGGTGGTACTGTTTTTCCAGTAAACATAATTTCCGGCCTCCATTACCCTTTCAAATTTACCATCGATAAATAACAAGGCCTTTTCGAATGATTCTACTTGATAAGCCCTGATGTAATTTAATAATGGCGCTTTTTCCAATAAATTTTTATCAATGTTTTCATCAATTTTGATGTTACTTATGTCTACCGTAACAAAATTGTATACTGATAAACCCTTCCAGACGGCATGTCTGCCTGCTGTTAAAACAGATTTGAAGTTTTTGTTTTGATAAACCAACGCCAATTCATTATCGGCAACACTTACCAAGTGAATTAATCTCATAAATTCTGCATTTTCTAACAAAATATCCAATTCAGCGACCGAGTAATAGTACTCTTTAGCCATATCATACAATGTTATGCTTTCACCAAAACCTAACCAGTAAGTTCCAGCTGTTAAAACGTTTTTTAATTTTCCTTTTTTAAACACCAATCCAACATAATTGGTGTTAATGGTTACTCTTTTCATGTTTTCTGGAGTTAAAATTTATTTTTATAATATTTATTCTTTTAAAAGCGTTGCACAAGAACATTTACCTGTTTTTTGCGGAAGTAAAAGTTTATCAAGCTTGTTTAAAAATGAAAGCAGTTTCTCTAATCGGGTTAGTGCTCCTGAGAACATTTTGCCATTTAAATTTAACCTTTTTGATTTGTAAATTTCTTCTTGCTGCGCTGATACTTACTGAGCAAAACACAGATTTGCCTTTCGGATTTCGAAAAATCCTTAAGCCAAATGCGGTTGCGCAACGCTGGTTTTTTGGGCAATTTGAAAAGTTGCCCTTCTTTTTGTTTTGGATTTTGAGCCCTAAACGCTTACCAATTAGCTATTCCAAGTGATGGTTGGAAGCAGGATTCGAACCTGCATGATTTGGTTGTTACTCTAACCCCTGAGCTATTCCGATTGCCCGGAAGTGGGATTCGAACCCACGACTCACAACGTGATTAGACAATCTATCATAATTTCTATCAGAATATTCTGCGCAACGGCGTGAATACTTTGGGGCTGTTTCGAAACCCGCAACTATGGATAGTCATTATTTAGTGCTGCCATCCCTTTCGGGATATCTTATATATAATGATTAATATTTCTCAAAGAACTTTATCGACTGGCGACATTACAAAGATGCTACCAGGACTACGCGACGTATTTGCGTAATAAAACATAGTCTTTATATTAATAGTCAATCAATTGAATATCAGATGAATGAAATTTTAGATGTAATAAAATCTATTGTTTTATACCTCAATTGCGCAATTGTATTGCGTAGTTGTGTAAAACTTTTCTATATTTAGATAAGCTAAATCATCTTATTTTTAGCCAAAAACGAAATTCATTTAAAATGGCCGTAAATAAATTAGCGCTTATCCGGTATAAAACCATCGACGATTGTTTGAAAAACCGTTTTCGTAAATGGACATTGGAGGACCTTATAGAAAAGGTGTCCACAACCCTCTATGAACTCGAAGGAATTACCTCAGGAGTAAGCAAGCGGACCATCCAGGCGGATATTCAACTGATGCGAAGTGATAAGCTTGGCTACAATGCGCCGATTGTAGTGAAGGATAAACGCTTCTATGCATACGAAGATGCTGGTTTCAGTATTACCAAAGCGCCGATTAATAACGCTGATGTAGATAAGATGAAAGAGATTGTTGGTGTATTAAAACAGTTTAATGCCTTCAATTATTTCGATGAAATGAGTGATATGATTGCCCGTTTGGAGAATAATCTTAACAAGTCAACTAAACAAAGTGGCAACCACATTCAGTTGGAAAGCAATAAATTGGTAAAGGGCTTGGAGTGTATTCCACCATTATATCAGGCCGTATTAAATAAGAAATCCTTACTAATTGAATATAAGTCTTTTAAGGCGCATCAAGCGCAGCAAGGGATCTATTACCCTTATCTATTAAAGGAATATCGGAACAGGTGGTTTTTGATCTGTAAAGCCAAAAAACGCCAGGGAATTTTAAATCTGGCTTTAGATCGGATCGTCGAATTTCAGGAATTGCCAAATGAAGAATTTGTTACTTACGGAGGGGTAGACTTTGATCGTTATTATGATGATTTAATCGGCGTAACCAAAAATGAGCGTGACCGGGCACAAAAGGTAATTTTAGAGTTTACCAACGATCATGCGCCATATGTGGTTACCAAGCCTTTGCATTCTTCGCAAGTGGCGTTAAGTAAAAACGACAAAACAACCACGTTTAGGATTGATGTGGTTTTGAACTATGAACTGGAGCGTGAAATTCTAGGCTTTGGTGAGTGTGTTAAGGTGCTTTCTCCAAGATTGTTGATTTCGAAAATTAAAAGAAGATTGATGCAAACTTATCAACAATACGCAATGAAAGAAAGTATCAATGCCGAAATATTGAACCCTTAAGATTTTGCATTAGCCGTTAATTAATAATGTTGATTGTTAAGCTTTGATTAAACAGAGTGAAATTGTTTATCGAACGAAGTGAGTAGGATATTGGATAAGCGGCTGTCCTGTTATTAAAAGCGTCAAAATCTGTTAAAGTAGACTTGATGTCAGTTAAACCATTGGCTACTTTTATGAACGATTCTTTCTCACCGGCCCTCGAATAGAAAGTAATCTTGGCATTGCTCAAACCCTGTGTCTGCGCTCCAGTCAATTCCTTTCCATAGAGTAGCGCTTTTAAGGCTAATTTCAAGGTGATATAATCAGTATCACCCTCAGCAAGGATTAAACTGTTATTGCCATAGCTAACGCCATTAATATAATAGGCATTTTCTGATCTTAGTTTTTCAGTATCGGCTTCAGATAATAGCTCTGTCTTTCTAGGCAAATTCATGTCGAGCGTAAACCTTTCATTATTTGAATAAAAATAAATAGCATGTTTCTGAGTAATGCGTGTAGATGCTTCGAGGCCGATATTTTTGAAAATAGATTTTACGTCGTTATTATTTGAAAGAAAATATTTGATCACATTGTAGTCCTTAAATTCATCTTCAGTATAAACTTGACTATTCAGCGCGGTTTTACCTCTTAAATTTTTAATGTACTCGTAGGTATTGCCGAACGAAGGAAGATCATGGAAACTTTTATTTGCTAAACTGATAAGGGAGGTAGAAGCTGTGATTGGTAATGGGGTATATTGATTTTGCAAAGGAACCGCTTCAAGTTCTTCGCCATTTTGCTTGATGCTGAAAATTGCTCCGGGATAAATTTTGGATACATTCTGGTTATCAACCATGAAGGTGTCAAATTTCCACGTTACAGCGATTAATTTGTCTTTCTCGGGAGCGATAACTGGAATCACTTCTGGATTTGTTTTCTTACAAGCGATGGAAAATAGGAACATGGTTAGTCCTATATAATAAAGATTTGTTTTTTTCATAGATGATCAAATCTACAGTTTTAAATACTCTTGGTAAACAATTAGAAGACCAAAGGGCTAAAGTTTTTAAAAGTAAAAACCCCGCAGGTTATAAAAACCTGCGGGGTTTTATGTCTGCCGACTTTGCTCGTAGACGCTCAATCAAGGACTATAAACTCTCGACTCCTAATCTAACTTTTAAACTCACTTGTTTTATGGAAATCAATATCAGGATAGTCCTGTTTTGTTAGGTTGATCATGTATTCGCTATCGGCTAAATATACGGGGTTAGCTTCCTTATCGAAACCGATATGTTGTTGTTTCCGTTTTACAAACTCTTCTAGTTTTTTCCTGTCAGATGATGTAACCCAGCTTGAGCGTGTGTAACTCAATGTTCTGAAGCGACATTTCGCACCGTATTCATGCTCTAAACGGAAATTGATTACTTCGAACTGAAGTTCTCCTACCGCACCAATTACTTTCCTGTTTCCAGGCTGCATCACAAATAATTGCGCAACACCTTCATCAGTTAATTGCTCAATCCCCTTTTCTAATTGTTTGGTACGCATTGGGTCCATATTTTCTACTTCTTTAAAGATAGAAGGGGAGAAACTTGGGATGCCTTTAAACTGCAATTTTTCGCCTTCGGTTAGTGTATCGCCAATCTTGAAGTTTCCACTATCGTATAAACCAACAACATCACCTGGCCAGGCTTCTTCAACAATGCTTTTCTCGTTGGCCATAAAATCCATCGGGTTAGAGAATTTCAACTTCTTATCCTGACGGGTATGGTAATAAAATTTATTTCTTTCAAATTTACCAGAACAGATCCTCAAGAAAGCGATTCTATCACGGTGTTTAGGATCTAAGTTGGCGTGAATTTTAAATACAAAGCCACTGAAATTTTTCTCCTCTACCAAAACATCACGTTCTTCTGCTTCACGTAACCGCGGACTAGGAGCGATGTCAATAAAGGTATCTAGTAGTTCTTTTATCCCAAAGTTATTAATAGCACTACCAAAAAATACGGGTGCAACCAAACCTTCGGTATATAAATCCTTATCAATTTTACCATAAATACCATCAACCAATTCAACATCATCTTTGAGGTTGTTGATTTCATTTTCTTTAAGGTAATTTAATAACGATGGATCGTTCAGGTCGCTTGCCGCCACAACTGAATCGGTTACTTTAGTTTTATCGGAATTGAATAAATTTAAATGTTTATTATAAATGCTATAAACTCCTTTAAAAGTATGTCCCTGTCCAATAGGCCAAGAAAGCGGACATAAACTGATGTTCAATTTTTCTTCAATTTCATCCAGTAAATCATAAGCTTCTTTACCTTCTCTATCCATTTTATTGATGAAAATAATTACAGGCGTATTCCGCATTCTGCAAACCGACATCAGCTTTTCTGTTTGCTCTTCCACACCCTTTACGCAATCTACTACCAGAATAACGCTATCTACGGCAGATAATGTTCTGTAGGTATCTTCAGCAAAATCCTTGTGACCAGGTGTGTCCAGGATATTTATCCTTTTGCCACTGTACTCAAAACCCATTACTGAAGTTGCCACAGAGATACCCCGCTGTTTCTCAATCTCCATAAAATCCGAAGTATTGCTCTGGTTTGCCTTATTACGTTTTACCGCACCGGCCGTGTTGATGGCACCACCAAAAAGCAGGAATTTTTCTGTTAATGTGGTCTTTCCCGCATCGGGGTGACTAATAATGGCAAAGGTTTTACGTTTTTCTATTTCAGGGTGAAGCATAATAAAATTTTGGGTGAAAAAGATGATGAAACCTGGTTAAAGGAATTTAACAGCGATAAGATTTGAGTAATTTTGTTTCATCAGGTTGCAAAGATAAGAAAAGCTTTTTGATTAGTGGTTAGCAGTTTATATTGTTTGCAAAGCTCATATAAGGAAAGCCGCTATCTTGTAAATTCGTTAAAATTAAAATGTGGGTATGGTTGGCTGCCGTAAAACCATAGGGAAACACACAACTTGGAACTGAAATGAATAAATGTTTAAACCAGATATTAATCGTATAAATGCTCATGAATTTAGTAAAGTATACGTTACTTTGTTAAATATTGGTTAAGTTTATATATCCCGCCTTATTACTTACTCAAGCACTTTTATTGATATGCCACAACTAGAAGAAACTTCTATGCCAGCAGAAATTGCTGCGAAATTTGTTAATTATACCTCTAAACACGTCTTTTTAACCGGAAAAGCAGGTACCGGTAAAACAACTTTCCTGAGAAAGTTAATCCAGCTTACGCACAAAAAAGCGATGATTTGCGCGCCGACGGGGATAGCTGCAATTAATGCCGCTGGCGTAACGATTCATTCTCTTTTTCAATTACCGTTCGGCGCTTTCTTCCCAGACTCCGCAGCAAATATTATTAACCAGAACATCACCTTCAACTTTAATACACCCAGAACAATTGTAAAGCATTTGAATATGCAAGGCAATAAAAGGCGAATGATTCAGGAATTAGAATTACTGGTGATAGATGAGGTAAGTATGCTACGTGCGGATATGCTCGATGCTATTGATTTTACGTTGCGCTACATCCGTAGAAATAGAAATGTGCCTTTTGGCGGGGTTCAGCTGCTATTTATTGGCGATTTACACCAGTTGCCACCTGTTGTTAAAAACGACGAATGGCGGGTGATGGCAGGCTTTTATAAAAGTATTTACTTTTTCGATGCGCTAGCGCTGAAAGACCATCCGCCAGTATATATCGAGCTCGATAAAATTTATCGTCAGGATGATGCCGTGTTTATTGATCTGCTTAACAACCTGCGGAATAATCAGATTACTGCGGAAGACACAGCCTTGTTGAGACAGCATTTTAAGCAAGACTTTAAACCTAAGGCTGATGACAATTACATTACCCTCACCACACATAATAACAAAGCCGATACCATTAACAGGGAAAGGTTAACCCAATTGAAGACAAAATCTTTCTTCTTCGAGGCCAAGATTACCGGTGATTTTAATGAGTATGCCTACCCGAATGATAAAAGCCTGGAACTAAAAGTAGGCGCACAAATTATGTTCATCAAAAATGACATGACAGCCGAAAAGCGTTACTACAATGGTAAGATTGGTGTGGTACATCGTATTGCCAAAGATGTGATTGAAATTGAACTTCCTGAAGAAAAAACGGTAATTAACATTTCGCCATACACCTGGGAGAATGTGAAATATAAGCTCAACGAAGCCACCAATGAGATTGCGGAAAATGTGGCTGGCGCTTTTGTTCAATATCCCATCAAACTGGCCTGGGCCATTACCGTTCACAAGAGTCAAGGTTTAACTTTTGATAAGGCCATTATCGATATCGGCGATGCTTTTGCACCGGGGCAAGCTTATGTTGCGCTTTCGAGATTGCGCTCATTAAAAGGTCTGGTGTTAACTTCTCACTTGAGGGAAACAGGTCTGCAGCAGGATCAAAACATCCATTACTTTTCTAAAACTAAACAGCCTAATGAAGTGCTGAATCAGCAGATCAGTTTTGAGAGCTATGATTTTATCAGAACTTATCTGTCATCAGCTTTTGATCTGAATTTGGTGAGGTACTATCTGAAAGAACACGTTCAAACATTTGATAAAAGCGAAGCGAAATCGACCAAACAGCGTTATGACGACTGGACAATGGCGCTTTATCGGGATTTTCAAAAAATCACGGCTACAGCCGATACTTTTGTTAACCAGCTTAAAAACCTTTTCGTTCAGCAAACAGAACATGCTTTATTTAATGTTTCTAAAAGGGTAGGAGCTGCGTTAAAGTATTTCCACCCGTTAATTAAAGAGGTTTCTGATCGGCTATTAGCCCATATTGAAGCGATAAAAGCAGAAAAGCAGATTAAGACCTATTTAACTGAATTGCTTGAACTGGAGATTCTGGTTTACGAACAATTGAAGAAAATGCATAAAAGTAAAGCTTTATTGCAGGCGATTATTGATGGAAAAGAATTTAGTAAGGCTGATACGGATGCGCTACTCAATATTTCCGAACGTAACCAGCAACTTCAAAAAGCGATCCAACTGAAGGGCGAGACGCTGAAAGTGAAATCTGCAGCAGAGAAAAAAAAGAAAGAGCCAAAAGTTGATACCAAGCTGGTGAGTTTTGAACTCTACGAGCAGGGAAAAACATTAGAAGAAATAGCGAAGGAGCGTGGTTTCTCAGTAGGTACTATTGAAGGTCATCTGGCTTATTATGTTTCTACCCAGCAGTTAGATGTTTCCAAACTAGTGAAGGCAAATAAGATTAGAAATATTAGTGATGCGGTGGAGAGCCAGAAAACGAAATCTATGGCAAGAATTCGTGAGTTTTTAGGGAAGGATTATTCTTTCGGGGAAATTAAGATGGTGTTGGCTTCCATGTTTCCATCGGAGGAATAGGTTTGTTAATTAACCATATAAGATTAGCCATGGTGAATAAAGAATATTTCAAATCCTTAATTTATAAAATTAATGGTGCATCAATTGAAGTGCATAAAATAATTGGACCAGGTTTATTAGAAAGTGTTTACAATAAATGTTTGAAACATGAGATGGATCTTCATGGAATAAATTACAAATCTAAAATGTTAGCGCCAGTTTACTATAAGGAAATTTTCGTTGAGGCAGAGTTCTGATGTGATTTATTTGCGGAAAATTCTATAGTTGTAGAGTTAAAGGCTGTTTAGAGGGTAGTGCCTATCCATGAAGCACAAATTTAACATAAAAACTTTTAGAGGTGCCAAATGGGCTTAATAATTAATTTTAACTGCTTGAATATTTATAAGAGTGAACGAAAAAGCTATGTGAATGACCTCTACAGGCTGTTACACTAGTAGAGTATCCGTAATCTCAAATATTCTTAAATGTCTTATATGGTTAAAAAATATTTAGTAAATTGTTACCTTAGCTTCCGTGGAAAAGGTTAAAGTTTTAGCGCAATACATGCCCGAACCAGCGGCACCGCTAATTGCAAAATGGATAGATTATTTTCAATGTGAGTTTAAGATCGCCAAAACCCGTTCAACAAAGCTCGGCGATTACCGCCATCCGTTTCGCGACAGAGGTCATCGGATTTCTGTCAATTTCAATCTGAATCATTACGCTTTTTTAGTGACTACCGTTCACGAATTTGCGCACCTGTTAACCTGGAACGATTTCAAAAATAAAGTAAAGCCGCACGGTTCTGAATGGAAAAAAAACTTTCAAAGAATGATGGTGCCTTTCTTTGATATGAAAATTTTTCCTGAAGACATCCACAGTGCGATCAATAATTATATGTCAAACCCGGCAGCGTCCAGCTGTTCGGATCTTCATCTTGCCCGGGCGTTAAAAAAATATGATACCAATACAAACGACACCTTACATCTTGAACAGCTGGCTTTAAACACGCCGTTCAAAATCAAAGACGGCAGAAGATTTACAAAAGGCGAACGAATTCGAAAGCGGTACCGGTGCGTCTGTTTAGATGATAAACGCATTTACCTGTTTAATCCTTTAGCAGAGGTTTTTGTATTATAGTAATTAGCTGGTTTGGTTTTTAGTTGTTTGGATACTTATTACTTAGAATCTGCCTGCTCGAATTACTAAAATACTACAACTAATTAATCAACAACCTAAACTCATCGCCATCGAATAAACCCTTATCGCTCAGCTTTAACCTCGGAATAACCAATAAAGCCATAAAAGAAAGCGTCATAAATGGTGCCTGAAGTGTAGACCCTAAGTCTTTCGCAAACTGATCAATTGAAGTATAACAATTTGCCACCTCGTAGCCATTTCGGTTACTCATTAAGCCAGCAACGGATAAGGGCAAAACCTCTTCTTTGCCATTTCCTAAAGCTACTATGCCCCCTTTTTCTTTGATAATCAGGTTCACCGCTTCGCAGATGCTTTGATCATTCGTGCCAACAGCAATAATGTTATGACTATCGTGCGCCACGCTTGACGCAATAGCACCTTCTTTTAGACCGAAGTTTTTAACGAAAGATACTGCAATTGGTGCATCATGATAGCGGTTAACTACCACCATTTTCAGTACGTCGTTTTCCAAATCACTGATGATATTTTCATTTATCACTTTTGGTTTTGCTGTAAGCTTATTGGTGATCAACTGACCATCAAAAGCTTCGATTACTAAAATCTCACTTTGACCTGTAAAAGGAAAAACAAAATCACTCTCCACCTTAGCATTACAATCAAACTGATTAACAGCTTGCTGATCATCTACGTGTTTTACCCAATCTCCATAAACTTCTCCGTCTTTTGCCAGTAAAATACCATCGATGTAGGTTTGACGAATTTTGAAATCGATTAATTCTTCCGCAAGTATGAAGTCAGCTGAATCGCCGATTTGCAGTGCGCCCACATCCAGTTTGTAGTGAATGATAGGATTGATACAGGCAGCCTGTAACACGTTAAAAATATCAATTCCTTTGGCAACGGCTCTGGCACATAATGCGTTAATGTGACTTTCCACCAAACTATCAGGGTGTTTATCATCGCTGCAAAACATGATCATCTCCGGCCAGTCATTCAATAGATCAATTAAGGCTTCAAAGTTTTTGGCAGCGCTTCCTTCACGAATCAAAATTTTCATTCCTCTTTGGAGTTTATCTAAAGCTTCTTGCGCAGTAAAACACTCATGATCCGTAGAAATCCCTGCATCAATATATTGCTGAACGGCATCGCCACGTAATCCCGGTGCATGTCCATCTACCGGTTTTCCCAATTCATGTGCAAATGCTATCTTTTTCATTACCTCTTCGTCCTGATGAAGTACACCTAGGAAGTTCATCATTTCGCTCAGGTATTTAATTTCGGGGCGTTCCAGTAGTGCTTTAACATCATCGTGATTTAATTCTGCGCCAGCGGTTTCAAAAACTGTGGCTGGTACGCAACTTGGTGCACCAAAATTAAATTTAAAAGGAACGGTATTTCCGTTTTCAATCATAAATTCTACGCCAGCCATTCCGCAAACGTTTGCAATTTCATGTGGATCGCTAATGGTTGCAACGGTTCCATGTGTAATCGCCAGGCGTGCAAATTCGCTAGGAATCAGCATACTGCTTTCAATATGGACGTGGCTATCAATAAATCCTGGCAAGATAAAAAGTTGCCCGTCTTTAGCTGCTGCAATTTTATTAATGGCCTTTATTCTCCCGGCCTCTACCTCTATATCACCAAAAAAAATGTCTCGTTTGGTGATATCAACTATATTTCCTTCAACTTTAAAATTGCTCATTGATGTTTTTAAATTAGCCACGGAAGCACGGAATAACGGAATTAATCTTCTACTTGGTTGCTGTGTCTCCATGGGGGCAAAATTATTTAATATTTTAATAATATATCTATCGTTTCTGCTAATCTAGCTTTAGCCAGAAAGTTATCTTCTAATGCTTTATTCATTGGTATCGCGGTATCCAAACTGGCGCAGCGCATTACGGGAGCATCTAAATATTTAAAGCAATGTTCGCCAATCCACGCAGATATTTCTGCACCGAAACCATTGGTTAACGTATCCTCATGTAGAATGATCACCCTGCCTGTTACTTCTACAGCATTCTTAATCGTCTCTTTATCCCAAGGCTGCAGGGTTCTTAGATCTATTAAAGTAGCATCACTTTCAGGATTGTTTTTAAGGTAAGCTAAAGCCCAATGAACGCCTAATCCATAAGTAATGATTGTGAATTTGCTTCCTTGTTTTAAGGTAACTGCTTTGCCAATTTCGGTGGTATAATAACCATCGGGAATAGGACCGACTAAACTTCTGTACAAATATTTATGCTCAAAATAAAGCACCGGATTTGGATCTTCGATTGCAGCCAATAACAAACCTTTTGCATCTTCCGGGAAAGCCGGATAGACTATTTTTAGTCCTGGTGTTTTAGTAAACCAGGCTTCATTGCTTTGGGAATGGAAAGGACCTGCGCCTGTTCCGGCACCGGTTGGCATTCTTACCACTACATCTGCTTTTTCTCCCCAGCGGTAATGTGTTTTAGCCAGATTATTTACGATTTGGTTGAATCCAACAGTCACGAAGTCTGCAAACTGCATTTCTACCACCGCTTTATATCCGTTGATAGACAATCCCAATCCGGCTCCTACAATTGCCGATTCGCAAATTGGTGTGTTTCTCACCCTGCCTATTCCGTATTTTGCCGTAAAGCCATCGGTAATTTTAAATGCGCCACCATATGCTGCAATATCCTGCCCCATTAATACCAGGTTTGTATATTTTTGCATCGCCAGGTCTAGTCCATCAGTAATTGCATCCAAGTATCGTTTTTCAGTGCTAATTTTACCTGGCTCAACAAGGTGCTGTTGATAGGGGAAATACATCTCGCTTTCTTCTTGAGCTGAATTAACTTGCGGTTCTGGTTCGTCAAACGCTTGTTCAACTTGCCATTCGATTTCTTTTTTAAACTGAACCTTAATGTCAATAACCGAATCATTGGTCAATATACCTTGCTCAATGAGATAGCATTCGAAATTATTTACCGGGTCCTTTTTCTCCCAAGTGGTAAAGAGTTCCTCTGGTACGTATTTAGTTCCTGAGGCTTCTTCATGGCCGCGCATTCTAAAGGTTAAACATTCCAGCAGAATAGGCCTGGGATTTTGCCGAATATCTTTACCAAGTCGATCTATGGTGTCGTAAACTTCGAGTACATTATTTCCATCTATCTGAACACCTTCGATGCCATAGCCAATAGCTTTATCCACAAGATCTTTACATTTAAACTGCTCTGAATTAGGAGTGGAGAGGCCGTAGCCGTTATTCTCGATGAGAAAAATCACCGGGAGGTTCCACACTGCGGCCACGTTAACCGCTTCATGAAAATCACCCTCACTTGTTGCACCTTCACCAGTGTAAACTAGGGTGGCTTTTTGTTTATTTGCGAGCACATCAGCCAGGGCAATGCCGTCTGCAAGCGCCATCTGTGGTCCGAGATGGGAAATCATCCCAATAATTTTATAATCTTGAGTTCCAAAATGAAAGGAGCGGTCGCGGCCTTTGGTAAATCCTGTAGCTTTACCTTGCCATTGTGCCATTAGTTTTTTTAAGGGGATATCCCGACTAGTGAAAACACCCAAATTACGGTGCATGGGTAAAATGTATTCGTCGCCTTGCATGGCTAAAGTCGATCCCACGGCAATAGCCTCTTGTCCAATGCCAGAAAACCATTTTCCTATTCTGCCCTGGCGTAACAGTTTAAGCATTTTATCTTCAACCATCCGGGGATAAAGCAATCTTTTATATAAATTCAATAAGAATTTGTCGTCTTTATCGCTGCGGTTGAATTGCATGTAGGATAAGCAGTATAAGCTATTTCTTTTCTAGAACTGACATTTCATTGGTGAAGGTAAAGAAACTTTCATAGCTTAGGTCTTCATCAAGTTCTTCCCAATGGATTCCAAAAGGAGATAATGTGAAGTTTTCTAAAAGTGCTTTTTGCGCATCTGAAAGTCTGGGAAGCCAACTTAAAGGATGGCTTTTAACTTCTCCTGCATTTGTTTTTATGAAAACACTATCATTTTCAATCCATACTTTAATGATGCTATTTTCCATGATATTCATTCCACTTGTTTATTATAATTTCCTTATTCTCCTCAATCAATGCTAAAGCCAAACTTACATCTTTGTTTTTTAGTCCTTATTACTAATTAATTTAACATCTTCAACTTCAAATTTTGCTTCCCCATCTGCATTCCTAACGTGTACTTGGATTGGCAAATGCTCATTCGAGTAAAAGAAAAATCGCAATCCGAATACAATAAAGAGTGTTGGCATAAAATTTATTTATACTAATTTACACATTGAGTCTGGAAGAATATGACGTTCGTGATAATAATTTTAACCCTCCCGACTCTTTTTCATCTCTTCATATTGTTTGGCGAAGGATTTATCTGCAACTTTTGGCATTTCCCTATACTTACCCCAGCTTTTTTTGAAAAAGGTTTTCAGCATAAAGTTTTTAACTTTCCCGCCAAACAAATCCATCCACTTTCGTTTTTGCATCATCTTATTAAACATTCCCCAGCCCATCTCTTCCACCTTTCCATTTTCATGGGCAGTAGCAGCGTCTCTTCTGTTCAGTAATAACATTTTGTGGATATCTATTTTAACGGGACAAACATCCGAGCACTTTCCGCAAAGGCTGGATGCATAGCTTAAATGTTTAAACTCCTCCATGCCTTTTAAGTGTGGTGTGATCACAGAGCCTATCGGCCCACTGTAGGTAGTATTATATGTGTGGCCGCCAATATTTTTGTAAACCGGGCAGGCATTTAAACACGCGCCGCAACGAATGCAATATAGACCCTGACGTTGATCTTTTTGAGCCAAGAGGTTGGTACGCCCATTATCCAAAAGGATCACATACATTTCTTCCGGGCCATCCGTTTCATTTGGCTGGCGCGGTCCGCTGAGAATGGTGTTATATACTGTTAAATTTTGCCCTGTTCCATGAGAAGCCAGTAGCGGCCAAAATAAATCTAAATCTGCCATTGATGGGATAATTTTCTCGATCCCTACAATGGCAATATGAATTTTAGGAAAAGTGGTACTTAAACGGGCATTTCCTTCGTTTTCTGTAATTGCGATACTTCCGGTATCGGCGATTAAAAAGTTGCCGCCGCTTATACCAATATCTGCATTAAGGTATTTATCCCGGAGCAATTCCCGCGCTTTCTGTACGAGCTGTGGAGGCGTTGCATCGATCGGCGTACCAAATTTATCGTGAAAGAGTTTCGCAATATCCGTCGCGCTTAAGTGCATGGCTGGCGTAACAATGTGGTAGGGTGCCTGACCAAGCAATTGGACAATATATTCACCCAAATCGCTTTCCAAAGATTCGATTTGATTGCTTTCCAGGAAATCATTTAAGTGGATTTCTTCGGTAGTCATCGACTTGGATTTGATGACTGTTTTGCCGTTATTTCTTTTGATGATGTTTAAAATCTCTTTTTGTGCTTCTTCTGCATCATTTGCCCAAATCACTTTGCCACCACGGCGTTGAAAATTCGATTCAAATTCAGGTAAGAATTTATCAAGATTTTCCATCACCCGCCATTTTATCACATGGGCTTTTTTCTTGGATGCTTCGAGGTTTTCGAATTTTAATAAGCCACGTTCAACAGCCGTATTGTACTTGCCAATATTAAAATTTATGGTTTTACGATGCGGTAAATCGAAAGCTTTCTCATCAGATTTCTCTAAAAATTCCTCGGCAGTTTTCATCATAAATCAAAGATAAGCATTTAAGCAAGCAGGGAAAGTAATGTGCATAAAAAAGCCTCCCGAATATCAGGAGGCTTAATTTTATGACTTAATTATTTCTTTAAATTACCTTTTCCATCAGAATCTACAGCTGGTCTTTTAGCTCCGTTGGCTAATTCCCAGGCAGTATAATAGGTTAATTGTGCTCTCTTCGCCAATAATGGGAAGTTAATTTTGCTTACTTCATCACCAGGTTGGTGGTAATCTTGCTCCAACATTCCGTCATAGTAGAAGATAATTGGGATACCCAACTTCGCAAAGTTATAGTGATCTGAGCGGTAATAAATGCGCTGTGTATCTTTTGGATCATCGTATTTGTAATCCAGTATCATTTTCGTGTAGGTTGCATTTACACGTTCGCTCAACAGACCAAGTTCAGAACTCAACATTTTTGAACCTACTGAATAAATGTAATTTGCAGAATCAGGTTTGCCCAGATATTCTTCTCCGGTACGGCCAATCATATCGGTGTTTAAGTCTGCAATTGTATTCTCAATCGGAAATACAGGATGCTCAGAATACCAGTCAGAACCCCAAAGGCCTTTTTCCTCACCTACTACAGTCATGAACAAGATGCTTCGTTTTGGACCTTTACCTGCTTTTTTTGCGTCAGAAAATGCCTTAGCCATTAACAACACGCCAGTGGTACCAGAGCCATCATCATCGGCGCCATTGTTAATTTTATCAGCACCTGGTGCTTCGGGAGTAATCCCAATGTGATCGTAGTGACCAGTTAAAACCAGTACTTCTTTTTTCAATTTTGGATCGGAACCTTCAAGAAAGCCCAGTACGTTTTCGCAGCGAAGTGGAGTTTCTTTTTTCATAGCACTTGCAGACAAAGCGACATTAATGGTTTGAGAAGCAGGCTTTTTAGTATCAGTGATTTTCGTTTGAATAGCTGATACCGAGGTGTTTGCTACTTTTAAAATTTCGTTTGCCGCAGCAGTTGATATGGAAATGGTCGCAAATGGATTCATTTTTTCCATTCTCTCAACCGTTTCTTTAGATTTCATCACCATTTGGCCAGCTTCGTAAGCTGCCTTACGCTCTTCAGATAGGTTATCCAGGGAAGGATCAATTAAGATTACTCCTTTAGCTTTATTTTGTGCCAGGTAATTTATTTTTTTTGATCTAGCCATCATTGTAGCACGACGATCTTTCGGGTCAATCGTTTTGGTTGGATCTCCGTTCACAAAAATCACCACAACTTTTCCAGCAACGTCTATCCCCTCGTAATCGTTATAGTTGTCAGTGGTTACACCGTAACCTGCGAAAATCAAATCATCGCTGCTAAAAGTAAAACCTTTCACACCAACTGCATTACTCGGAATAACGAAATCTTTATAGGCCACTTTTGGTTGCCCGTTAATGGTTAACATGCTTTCAGTTACCGCATAGCTGGAAAGATCAATTTTTTGAAAATAACTGCCATCAACCGGTCCTTTTAGACCAAGCGACTTGAAATAATCTCGAATATAATCTGCGGCCATCCAGGCACCTTTCTTCCCGGTTTCACGTCCTTCGTACGCATCCGATGCAAGAACAGACAGGTGTTTATAAGCGTTATCTTTATTAATAGCCTTGCTAAAACGCATGGCATCTTTATTAGGCACAAGCGGTTTAACCTGTGCATAGCAACCCAATGCAAAGAATGACGCTAAGCCAAGGGTTAGAAATTTTTTGTTCATTATTGAATAAGTTAGATTAGTTTTTTATTAACAAGAAATTTTGTCCACTCTGGTTTGATGACGGCCGCCTTCAAAAGCAGTATTTAAAAATGTCGTGGTAATTTCTTTTGCCAGCGCTTCTGAGACAAACCTGGCCGGAATACAAAGCACATTTGCATCATTATGTTTACGAACAAGAGATGCCACCTCAGTCTCCCAACATAAGCCAGCCCTGATTCCACTGTGTTTATTAGCCGTAATGGCCACACCGTTCGCAGAACCACACAGTAGAATTCCGTACTCAAATTCACCACTATCTACGGCAGCCGCCAGGGGATGAGCAAAGTCAGGATAATCAACCGAAGCTGATGATGAAGGTCCAAAATCTTTTACTTCATAATCTTTCAGAAAATCCTTTAATATTTCTTTATACTCAAAGCCTGCATGGTCGCCGCCAATGGCGATTTTAACTTTAGTCTCAGACATGTCCAAATTTATACAGAATAATAAAATCTGTTCGTAATGTTTTTGTTAGTTAGCGTAGAATGCCTTTTCAGCCTTTACTTTTTTTCTTTCTATGTATGCAGAAACAAATATACTCAGCTCATATAACAAGAAGAGTGGGGTTGCTACAATTAACATGGTCATGATATCTGGTGTTGGCGTCACAATCGCTGCAATAATTAAAATAATAACTGCTGCATATCTTCTGCTAGATCTCATCAGTTTCGGAGTCATTAAACCAAGTTTAGATAGGATGAAAATGATCACCGGAAGTTCGAAAATAATTCCTGTTCCAAGCGTTAGCGTGGCTACAGATGAAAGATAAGAATCGACAGTGAAAGTGTTTTTAATTTCGGTACTAACGGTATAACCAGTTAAGAAGTTAACAGAAAGGGGACAAACAATAAAATATCCAAAAAGAATACCTACAATAAAAAGAAACGATGCGAAGAATACAAAACCGCTGGCAGATTTTCTTTCATTCTCGTGTAAAGCTGGTTTAATGAAGCGCCAAATTTCCCAAAGCAGATAAGGAAAACCTACGATGATGCCACACATTACGCACACGTTTAATTGGAGGTTAAACTGACCCGCCATTTCTGTGTTGATGATTTCACCGTTTATCTTAGTGATACACATATCCGCGCCGAGGGTCGGAAATTTCTCGACTAATTTGCACATCATCCGGTAAGTCCAAAAATCGGGCTTTTTTGGGCCGAAGATAATTTTGTCTAAAATGAACTCATTGAAGTAGAAAGCAATACTGGTAAATACGCCGATGGCAATTACGGCTCTGATTAAATGTTTGCGAAGTACATCAAGGTGATCGAAGAAAGACATTTCTGCCTCCAGGGTTGTGCCTTTTTGTCCAATTGCTTTTTTAAGGGATGTTTTTTCTGTAGTGTCGCTCATGTTGAAAACAAAAATACCATTCTAAATGAATAGAAAGGTATTTACGTGTTAAATATAGAAATAGTT
Organism: Bacteroidota bacterium; assembly: GCA_037032985.1. Classification (GTDB taxonomy): domain Bacteria; phylum Bacteroidota; class Bacteroidia; order Sphingobacteriales; family Sphingobacteriaceae; genus Pedobacter. The sequence continues at coordinate 534 of JAZBLB010000016.1, read as the reverse complement.
TAAGCTTTTACCAGAAATATTTTATTGGCTGATTTGAATATTAATTATAATGGTCTTTTAATGAATGTATTTTGATAAACTGTTCATCCTTTAAAACTTCATAAATAATTCTTTGTTCAGAATTTATCCTTCTTGACCACTTCCCAATAACACATGCGTTGAGGCTTCAGGCTTACCAATCTCTTTAAATGGCGAATTGCTATCGCAAGCTGCAGATGATGAATTTTGTTTTATATACTTATATTTCCTGACTTTCTTAAGAAAGCGAAATCTTCATTAGCGGTAGGGAGAAAAACTACTTCCATAGATTACACGATCTATTTATTCGTGAATTTACATGCTGCGAAATCTCTGTCTCCCTATAAAATTTTTGCCAAAAACTCGGTATTATATAGTTTCTCTTCCCTTTCGAAAGAAATTTTCACCGCCTCTAAAACTTGTTTCATAGCATTCAACTAAGCTTGATTTTTTGGATGTACAATTAATGTTTCCATAATCAAATTAAATAATTCTAAAATATAAATCACGAAAAAA
>JAZBLB010000015.1:0-136867 GCA_037032985.1 Bacteroidota bacterium | reverse complement strand
TTTGCCCGTTTTAACAAAATAATGGTTAAATAAACATTTCTAGCCAGCAATAAACGAACAACACATAGGATTTATTTAAATACAAAAAAAGCTGCCTCATGTATTTTGAGACAGCCTCTTGTTTTTTTGGGTATTATAATTTCACTATGGAAGGAGTGTATCTTTGATATTTTCCATAATGCCTTTATCCATTCCGCCAGTCATTTGTTGCTCTTGCGCATAACCTTTAACATCTGGTGGTCCAAGCTCTGGCTCTTGCCCTTGCGGCGATGCAGCCACATACCTAAACTCACCTTTACCATCAATGGAAGGTCCGCTGGCCCATCTTGCATCCACAGGAATTCTGGCTCCATCTATATTGGTGCAAACAAAGGCATAATCAAACTCCGGAATGTGGACGCTTGTTGGAAAGGTGTTGGGAATTGGAAGGTTAGCGTTTACCCCACCAAGATCTTCCAAAACGGCTAACCACTGATTCTGGTGCATGGCATCACGGGTAATTAAAAACGAAAGCATGTCTTTCATACCTGGGTCGTCGGTAAGCTCATATAATCGGGTGGCAAGCACACGTCCTGTAGATTCTGCCATTACATTTGCATACATATCAGCGGCAATATTACCACTTCCTACTACCCAAGATCCGTTGAACGGTACACCATTCGCATCAACTGCCATGGCCGAAAGGCCTGAAGAGATGACATGTCGGGGGTCCATGCCACCTAAGATATTGCTAACCAATGGATTTTCACCTGCAATTTTATCCTTTAGCTCATTGGTTGCACCTTCCAGGTTTAATGCTACAGCAGTACATAACATTTCAATATGCGCCATTTCCTCAGTACCGGTGTCTAATAACATATCCTTGTATTTGCTTGGCCCACGGTTGCCCCAGGCTTGAAATAAGTATTGAAGGCAAACCCTGATTTCCCCTTCGATACCACCAATTGCCTGTTGTAAAAGTTTTGCAAATGCTGGATTTGGTTTATCTACACGTACCTGGTACTGTAGTCTGTTGTCATGATAAAACATAGTTAAGATTTAAGTTATACAATAGTTGACTGACATCTAGATTTGCATGATAGTTTACAAAAAGTGGCTGGCGACTTGAAAACAGGTATATGACCGTGATGAAGATCCGCGTATCCAACACGGGAGTGGCCGTAATTACCTCCACATGAGCAGCGGTCTCCTCAACCGAATTCGGGTATATTCCTCCTAAACCGGCATCAGCGCTGAGGTGTTTAATAACTAGAATAGAAAATAAATCAGACCATCATAAGCAACTTAGCATAGTGTTGATCTTTTAAATTATTTAGTTATGGAAAACGAAGAAACAAAGAAGCATGGCCTTGAAAATGAGCCGCTCGGAAACGAAGAACAAGACGCATCTGAAGGACCTCAATCTTTTGAAGACACCAGGCCTGCTGACCCAGAATTACCTAAAGGCGACCATGTGGATACAGATACAAGTATGAATCCAGAAGATGTGAAAGCCGCAACAGCAGCTGAAAACGAAAAAAAATAGCTGATTTAACAGCTAAAGCATGGCAGCGGCGCGATCGGGATGGTTGGACTTTTGGTTGGCTATCACCGGTTCGCCGCCAGAAACTCACACGCTCCTGAACAATAATCGCTGACCATTTAAATCAAAACAACAAGATGGAACAACACAAAGAAAAGCGACAGACAGCGCAAACCAGTCACACCGGGAAAGCTAAAACAGATAGGTCATCAATTGAAACAGACCTACTGCAAGCGCTCGACCAAGAGCAGCCATTGAGCAAAAGAAAACAGCGCGAGTTAAAAGAGAACGCATCATCAGAAAAATTTACGGGTGGTTTCGATGATTTGTCTGTCTCCTGGCCTTAAATATCAGACAACAACAATTTGTTCTTTGCGTCAGTCATCAGCGCTGGCCCAAAGAATAAATTAAAACATCATTTTTTGCCTTTCCATTATAACCCAGGCAGTACATCGTTACCAAAATCCTCAATAAATTGCTCCTGCTCCCGGTTTACATTGTGTAGAATAACGCGATCGAAGCCAAGTTCAAGGTCTTCTTTTATCCAGGCCTGGTGCTGCTTTAAATCTGCAGAAATGCGTACGTGATCTGCCATTTGTTCCTGCGTAACAAACTCTGCCGCAGCATCGAAATGTGCAACCGTAGGCAATTCGCCCAATACACTGCCCTGAAAAATATTGCTTCTCCACTGGTGATATGCACCTTCTGTTGCTTGTTTTGCGTCCTTCGCATAAGAGAGCTGTACTTTTAAATAAATCGGCTTTCCTTCTCCACCATTTTCGCGAAAGGTTTGAATGGTTTTCAAAAGTTCCTCTTTTGGTTTATGCGTGGTAATTAATCCATCTGCCCATTGCCCTGCCCACTTAGCGGTATCCAGGCCGACCGCAGCACACAGTAAAAGCGGCTTTTCGATCGGTAAAGTATACAATCTGGCATTTTCTACAGTAACCAAACCCTGTTGAGATACGGTTTCGCCAGCAAGAAGATCTTTAATAATTTGATAGCATTCCAAAAGGCGCTGATTTCTGATCTTTTTTTCCGGCCATTTCTCTCCGGTAATGCTTTCATTAAGTGCTTCACCACTTCCCAGGGCCACAGCAATTCGCCCGGGAAACATTTCACCTAGGGTACCAATTGCTTGTGCCATAATTGCCGGATGATAGCGCTGACCAGGGGAACACACCATGCTAAATGGAAGGGTAGTTTGCGACATGGCTGCCCCTAGCCAGGCAAAAGAAAATCCGCTTTGCCCCTGCCTTTCGCTCCATGGATGAAAATGATCTGATGATGATATTGCTCCGAAACCTGCTTGTTCTGCCAGTTTTGTATACTTAAGTAATGCGCTGGGTGCAAACTGTTCGTGTGAAGCGTGAAATGCGATTTTACTCATAATTGATATGTAATGATATGTAATTAATTTTTTCAATGACCTTATCTGGCACTAACCATTAAAACAAGGCTGCATTGCGGTCAGTTTTGCAGGCGTGAAATATTTAATCTACTGCGTTTAAAAAAATTAGCATACACCTACAATTCAGCGTTGCAGAGTTCTTGAACGGAAACTGAATTTTTCTTAAAATCTAAACAAAAAAAGCGCGTTTTACTTGTTTATAACGACCCAAAATGATGATTAATACCCATTTTAACACTGATAAATACCTGACTTTACTTCAGGAGGTGTTGAAGCTAAAAATAAGCGTATTTTTATTCCATGCTAAATTAAATGTTATGTCGAAAATTTTGGTATTAGATGATGATACAAGCAATGCTGAAGTCATTCAACTGGTTTTGGAAGATCAGGATTTTGAGGTAAGAAGTATCCATAAATCTGCTTTGCTAGATGCGGCAATTAAAAATTTTGGCCCTGATCTTGTTGTGATGGACATTTTACTGGATAACGACGATGGCAGGTCGCTCTGCGATTCTCTTAAAAGAGATGTTAAAACAATGAACATTCCAATTTTGCTGATTACAGCGATGTTGGAATCGCAGGCCAAAGCGATTGCGAGCCAGGCAGATGCCCTTATGTTTAAGCCATTTGATTACTCGAAACTCACTACTACCGTTCGAGAACTCATTCACTAATTGATGAGCTTAAAACAAGATCAGATGCTGCTTCCAGACTTAAACCAAATGGCATGAAAATTTAAAATATCAACTTATTTATAAATAAAATTTACAATGAGAACTGGTAAAATTCTTTCGTTTAATAAGAAAGCAGGCATTGGCCTTATTGAAGATGAAAATGGGGAACGAATCAAATTTTTTGCAGAAAGTGCTGAATCTATCCCTGAAAGAGGCGATGTGGTATCCTTTGAAATTGCATTTAATTCCAGAAGCCTCACCGCGGTAAATGTTGCTACGTTGGTATTGAGTTGATTCCGAATAACTATCACAAGCTTCTTGTAGAAAAACTAAGTTTTTTGAAAAAGTTAATCTGATAAAGTTTGCACTGCAAATTGGGGCATGGCTGAATGGTGCAGTTTGTTAACAAAGCATCGCGTTACGGAACAAAATGAGTCGATCCGTACTACAGGTATTTCCCGCTAAATCTATCCTGGCTTACGGACGTATTTTCATCAGAAAATACCGTATAAATCAAAATTAAACAACTAAACCATACAGAATTTGAAGCTGTTTTTTAATCGAAACAACTTTAATAAAATTCTGTATGATAAAATCGTTTACCACCTTAATAGCTGCTCACCTCCTGTGTTTTTTGCTGGCATCTACCAGTGGGGCACAACGACAGCCCATTTCGGGAATAGTGACAGATGCGGCCGATAAAACGCCGCTGCCTGGCGTAGGGGTTTTAATTAGAGGTACCCAGACCGGCGCAACTACCGATGCATCTGGTCGCTTCAGCATTAACGCACCAGGAAATGCCACCTTGGTTTTCAGTTACATCGGCTACACTACACAAGAAGTAGCGGTAAATAATCGCCAAACAATTAACATAGCACTTGCACAAACCGCACAAGATTTAGAAGCTGTGGTGGTGGTTGGGTATGGTACGCAACGCCGGCGCGACTTAACGGGCTCTATTTCCAGCGTTAATGGAGAAGAACTCGCTCAAATGCCAGCAACAAATCCCATTTCTTCGCTACAAGGAAAAGTGCCTGGATTAACAGTTACCAATACCGGCGCCGCCGGACAAAGCCCCGTGGTAAGAATCAGAGGGGTAAACAGTACCAATAGCGCTAACCCGATTTATGTGGTAGATGGCATTATCCAGGATAATATTGATTACCTGAATCCCGGCGATATCGAGACCATAGACTTGTTGCGGGATCCTTCGTCAATTGCCATTTACGGCCTTAGAGGGGCTAACGGGGTTATTGCGGTGACCACTAAACGTGCTGCCCGCGGTAAAACCAGCGTTACCCTCCAGAGCATTACTGGTGTTCAACATGTAAATAAAACGATCGATGTAGTAGATGCCGCGGGCTTTCAACGGCTTTATTCCGCACAGCTTGCCAATTCAAATGCGCAACCGTTTGATTTTTCCAATTACACGGCCAATACCGATTGGCAACGTCTAATTCTTCGCGACGCGGTTACGACGAATAATACCCTAACCATATCAAACAGTGGCGAAAAAAACAGCACCTTGGTTAGTTTGGGTTACAGCAACCAGGCAGGTGTGGTGCGTTACGATAATTACCAAAAGTTTATTGCCCGGTTAAACGAAGAAATAAATATTACTGATAAGATCAAAGTGGGCGCCAACATTACCGGTTTCCACTGGAGATCAAATCCAGCCAACAACGATTTGCTGAATAATGGGCTTTGGGCCGCACCGATTGTGCCTGTGAGTGAAGGCAATCAATATTACAGCATGCCATCCTTCCAGCGTGTACAGGTGGGTAATCCTGTCGCTTCACTTAATCTAAATAACCGTACCGCTGTAAACCGGGGTTACCGTTTTACAGGAAGTCTTTTTGCTGAGGTTAAGTTTATGGAAAACTTTACCCTGCGTTCTACTGTGTATACCGACCTTGGTTTCAACAACAACCGAGGTTATACACCGCTCCCTTTTACCGTAATTAACATTGGCGAAAACGGCGGGCAAACCACCACCTTTACCGATCAGACTGCCAGAACAAGTGTAAGGCAAGCTGCAGATGAGTTCCGCAGGTACCAGCAAGACCATACGCTAACCTATGACAAATCGCTGGAAGGCGGGCACCGGATTACTGCAGTTGGAGGTTTTACAACGCTGCACAATTCGCAAACCTTACTTGGCGGTTCCAGAACGGATAGCACCCTGAATACTCCGAACGGGGCCTCTTACTGGTATCTTGGCATTGTAAATGAGAACAATGTCATTAATAACAGTGGTTCGGGTGCCGAAGAATCAAATGTTGGTGGTTTTGCCCGCCTTAGTTATGCCTTTAAAGATAAATACCTGCTTAACGCTACCGTGAGAAGAGATGGAAGCTCAAAGTTCGCGCCTGAAAATCGCTGGGGTACCTTTGGTAGTGTGGGCTTAGGCTGGGTAATCAGCGAGGAAGAGTTTTTTAAAAAAGCCATTAAAGGTATTAACTTTTTAAAACTTAGAACCGCCTGGGGCCGGCTCGGTAATTCAAACATTACGGGCAATAACCTGTATCAATCTGGTTTAACCATTTCTTCTACGGCAGTTTTTGGCGAGAACGTGTATGGCGCTGTCCAACCCGCTTATACGCCAGATCCAAACCTGCATTTTGAAATTGTTCAGGGAGCAGATATTGGACTAGATGTGCGTGCGCTGGATAATCGGTTGAGTGTAGAGTTAAACGTCTACAATAAAACTACAAACGGAATCTTAACCAGTTTCCCACTTCCTGGCGGACTTCCTCCATTTTTCACAAACCTTGGGAAAATTACCAACAAGGGAATTGAAGCCAATGTAGGCTGGAATGCGAAGCTGGGCGAAGAACTTTCCTACAGTTTATCTGGTAATTTCAGTTACAACAGAAATCTCGTAAACTCCATCGGGAATACAACCAATTTCCAGATTCTTGGCAACGGCGGCGTTAACGTGACCGAAAGCGGGCAATCTATCGGATATTTTTATGGATACAGGCAAGCCGGCATCTATCAAAGTCTGGAAGATATTGCCTCCAGACCGAGCATGAATAATTCGTTGCCGGGAGACATTGCATACGAGGATGTTAATGGAGATGGAATGATTACCACAGCAGACCGGACTTATCTCGGCACCCCTTTTCCGCCATATAGTTACGGCATGAGCCTTTCCTTAAACTACAGAGGTTTTGATTTTTTGGTAGATGGTCAGGGAGTGGCAGGAAATAAGATTTTCACCCAGCGCCGTACGGCAACTTTTGCAGTGTTGAACTACGAAGCAAACAGGTTGAATGCCTGGAGCGGTCCTGGCACCAGTAATGTCGAACCGATTTTATCCAGCAGGGCCAACAACTATCAGTTTAGCTCTTATTTTTTGGAATCAGGGAACTATTTCAGGTTGAGAACCATCCAGTTGGGTTATAATTTTAAAAGTGAAGCCTTAAGCAAACTCAATATCCAGAAAGTGCAGGTGTACTTAAGCGGACAAAATGTATGGACCTGGACTAAAGCAACAGGTTATTCTCCAGAGGCTCAACTTGGCGATATTACTGCCAGCGGTGCTGATAATGGCGTTTATCCGATACCCGCAATCTATTCCTTCGGTCTTAATGTAACCTTCTAACGATCTACCATGAAACAATTGATACCAAAACATACTGGCATTTACCTGCTGATGCTTGCAATTACGGCCATTTTTGCAACTGGCTGCAGAAAATTTTTGAATACAGAAAATCAGGGAGAATATACTGCTGAGGATTATCCCTACCCTCAAGGCGCTGGTCCTTATGATCCGTTTATCTTTAGTGCCTATAATTACCTTCGGGATTACAATGTACATGCAGCACCTTTTATCGTAGCTACCAGCATTAGAAGTGATGATGCAGATAAAGGAAGTACCCCAACTGATGGCGGACCGGATGTAATTAGCATGGATAATTTCCCGGTTTTACCAACCAACGGCATAGCAAATGCACTTTGGGTGAACTATTATAACTTAATTAACCGATGCAACAATGCCATAAATGAGGTTAATAATAACCAGGCAATTCAGGCTGAACCGAGTATAAAAACACAGGCAGAAGCAGAAATGCGCTTTATCCGGGGGTATGGCTATTTTATGCTGGTGCGGCTTTTTGGTCGTGTTCCAATCATCAGCAGGGTATTGCAGGTTTCGGAAAGTAATGTACCACAAAGCGACATTGAACAGGTTTACGCATTTATAGAAACCGATCTGCAATATGCAGCGGCTAATCTTCCACCCGCCTGGGATCCTAAATTTATCGGCAGGGCAACCAGTGGTTCTGCTTATGGTCTGCTGGCTAAGGTTTTCTTAACAGAAAAGAAATGGGGAGCTGCAATGAGCGCGGCAAACACGGTAATAAATTCCGGGCGCTATAATTTATCCACACCATACGATCAGATTTTTAGAGAATCTGGAGAAAATAGTAGCGAATCTGTTTTTGAGGTTCAGGCTACATCATCTGCCAGAACACCAACACAAAATGGTGTGCAATATACAAACATACAAGGCGCTAGAGGTCCAGGGAATTTTAATATGGGTTGGGGATGGAATACACCAAGCACCACTCTGGAAAACGCCTATGAACCTGGAGATCCAAGGCGGCAGTCTACCATTTTATATGCCAGTACCACTGCTGCAATATCCCGCAGCATTTACGGAGAGCCGCTGCCAGTTTACCCATCAGAGGTGCCTAATCCTCGATATAACCAAAAGGTTTATACCAATCCCACGTACCGCACACTAAATAATGATCGCGGCGGCTGGTGGATGAATGTACGCGTATTGCGCTATGCAGATGTGATGTTGATAATGGCTGAAGCGGCCAATGAGTTAGGCGGTGCTAGTAACAGTACAAGCGCCGTTTCTGCTTTGAACGCAGTTCGAACAAGAGCCAGAGGAACAAATGCCAATATCCTGCCTCCTGTTCAGTCAACCAATCAGGAGGAAATAAGACAAGTCATTCGGCACGAGCGCCGCATCGAACTTGCAATGGAACACGACCGCTTCTTTGACCTTGTGCGTTGGGGAATTGCAGATCAAGCGTTGCATGCAGCTGGAAAAACTAATTTTATGAGCAGTCGAGATGCTTTGTTACCAATCCCTCAAGCTCAAATCGATTTAAGCAGGGGTTTGCTTACTCAAAACCCCGGCTATTAATATAAGTCCCCATTTTCGATAAGGATTAGATCTCCTCCGATTCTGGTCTGACGAATGCCGGGCCGGAATTTTGGGCTTTCAATGGCACCAGTCTAGTCTTTCCTTGCCGAAAAGACCATCTTGGCTGACGAACCTGAATCAAATTTTCATCAAAACGTTTAGCATATTTCTATGAAGTTATATCACACCGAACTTGTAATTGACGAATAAAATCCCACAACTAGTAAGTGTAACATTTCGGCGACGAAATCGAAACATTTTATGTACCTCCATGTTGTTAGCCATAATTAAAATTAACAACAATGAATTCAAAAATTACAAAATCAGCAATGTTGGTTGCACTATTGGGATTATCATCTCAGTTGTTTGCGCAAGAATCAACGCCAACTACATCTGGTAGATTTGGTAAACAACCACTAAGAACGTGGAGCGTAGGTGCACAAGGAGGTATTTTCAGTCAGAATACTTTCTTAGGTGGCGGAAGCGTTACTGCAAGGGAATTTAAAAGTATCGGTTACGGTGCTTTTGTTAAAAAACAAATCTTACCAGCTTTAGGTTTACAGGCAGATTTCTTACGTGGAGAAATGAAGACCATCCTTGCTCCTAACGTTGAGCAAAAAAACAGCATCAACTGGGCTGGATCATTAACAGCAGTTTTAAACATTGCTAACTTCAGCTTAAACACAGAAAACGCAGTATTAATCCCTTACGTTAAAGCGGGTGCGGGTTATATGGCTTCAGATTCTCAGGTGGGAACCACTCAGGTTTTCGCAGACAGAGAAGGCTGGTATATCCCAACAGGAGTTGGATTTAAATTTGGTGTTTCTAAAGGAATCAACATAGATTTAGGTTATGATATCAACTTCATCAAATCTTCTCCAACAGTTAAAAGTGCTTACCTAGAAAACAGATATTCTTACTCTCACGTAGGTCTTGAGTTTGCTTTAGGTAACAAAGAAAACTCTCAGTTACAAAATTATAGCGCTGTTGCGGATCTTCGTAAACAAAGTGCTGAAGAAAGTGCTGAATTAAGAAGAGCATTATCTACTGCTGAGCAAAATGCACAACGCGATAGAGATCAATATGCTAAAGACTTAGCAGATGATGATAATGATGGTGTGGCAAACAAATTTGATAAATGCCCGGGAACTGGATCAGGTACTGTGGTTGATGGTTCTGGTTGCCCAATCAAAGTTCAACGTGAAATTATCAGAGAAACTAAAGTAATTACTGAAGAAGATCGTAAAGTAGTTAAAGATGCCATCTCTAACTTAGAATTCGATTTAGGTAAATCAACAATCCGTTCCAAATCATATGCTTCATTAAACCGTGTTGCTGGTTTATTGGTAGAGAAAAACTTTAGCTTAAAATTAGCTGGTCACACAGATAACACTGGTGGCAGAGAATTAAACTTACGTTTATCTAAAGAAAGAGCAGAATCAGTAAAAGCTTATTTAGTTTCTCAAGGTGCTAATGCATCTAGAATCGAAGCAACTGGTTACGGTCCTGATCAACCAATTTCTACAAACAAAACTGCTGCCGGTCGTCAAGAAAACCGTCGTGTAGAATTCACATTATACTAAACTATCTATTAAAATTTATCATGAAAAACCTTTTAACAACAGTAATGTTTTCGGCAATCACTATTCTTGCTGCAAATGCACAAATTCAGAAAGGCAATGTAATGGTTGGCGGAAACCTAACCAATATTAACCTTGGTCTTGATGATCCGAAAATCTTTAGTGTAGACATTACGCCTAAGGCAGCGTGGTTTATTCAGGATAACGTAGCCGTGGGTGGTTATGTTAACTTTGGACTTAAAACTGCTAAAAATTCAAATACCACTACCACTTACGGTGTGGGGGCATTAGGTCGTTATTATACAGGTAAGGATGTAGAGGTTCTCCGTCATGGCCGTTTCTTTGCAGAAGCAACAGCAGGTATTGGTGGGGTTAACGTAAGCAAAGGCGGTGGAAATACCAACGGCCTTAACTTAAGTGTTGGACCTGGATTTGCCTATTTTATAACCCCTAATATTGGGTTAGAAACATTATTGAAGTATAATGGCCTGATCGGTTTTGGAAGTGCTACAACACAGAACAACTTGAATCTTTCTTTCGGTTTCCAGATTTATCTACCTGGACAACGTACAGCCAGCAAAGTAAAAAGTGACGTGAACTAGAATTATCCTACACCACTCGAAACATGCTGCTTTCAAATTGGAAGCAGCATGTTTCTTACCTGCTTAAACCCCTCCTTTCTCGTAAAGATGGTCATCGCATCTTTCATCATCCTTTTTATTAATCCTCGAAAACACAATAGAATTATTAAGCTTCCCATTAAACACGCAGCAAAAGCAGACATAGATATACTATTATAATTAACCATTTATACACCTATTTTAAACTACTAAAATGGATATCAAATTTACTCAAAGACCATTCTATGTAAAAACGATGTGCGTTCTCGTAAGCCTTTTGGCACTTGGCTACCTGATCATCATTGCGAAGGAGATTCTTTCGCCGCTTATTTTTTCTTGTCTGTTCTCAATTTTATTGCTGCCCCTGGCTTCTTTTTTCGAGTTGCGGCTAAAGCTCCCAAGAAGTGCCGCCTCTATGCTTTCTGTAATTTTAATGCTGAGTGCAATTGGTATTGTTCTTTATATTATTGGCCGGCAAATGAGCGGCCTGGTGAATGATTGGCCACAGTTTCGGGCGCAGCTGAGTTTAACCGGACAAAATCTGCAAGAATGGATTGATTCCCGTTTTCATATTGACGCGGCTAAACAACTCAATTATGTACATTCTGCAACAACTAAAGCTTTGGCTTCATCATCTACAGTAGTTGGTGCAACAGTCTTATCGTTATCTTCCATCCTGTTATTTTTGGTATTTACCTTTATTTATACATTCTTTTTCTTGCTTTACAGAACACTCATAATGAAATTCCTGGTGTCTGTATTTCTGGAAGAAAATAAGAAAATGGTACATGAAATTATAGAGCAGGTTCAATACATTATCAGGAAATACATTATTGGCTTGCTAATTCAGATGGCTATTGTTGCTACCATTGTGAGTATTGTTTTCTGGGCGTTAGGCGTGAAGTATGCATTTTTACTGGGCTTAATTACCGGCATCATTAACATTATCCCATATATTGGAATATTTGTGGCGCTGATACTGAGTACCCTGATCACCTTTGCCACCGCCACTGTATTAACTAAAGTAATTTTGGTTGTGGTAACTTTAGTGGTTGTTCACCTGATTGACAGTAATATCATCTTGCCTATTGTTGTGGGTTCAAAAGTCCGTATCAATGCATTAATTACGGTTTTAGGTGTAATTATAGGTGAAATGATCTGGGGGATATCCGGCATGTTTTTATCTATTCCCGTTATCGCAGTTTTAAAAATCATTTTTGATAGAGTAGAAAGTATGAAACCATGGGGAATTATCCTTGGAGATGAAGAAAAAAAGCAGAATAAACTGGCAAAAAAGCTTTCGACAAAATAGGATTTATTAATCTAAACAGATCTTTAAAAGCTTAATAGATGCTCACCCCCCAATCAATTTTATTGGGGAAGGTGAGCATTTATCATACAGCCTGAATTTGTAATGTGTGGATTAACAGCGCTAGCTACTCTCACATTAAAATTATATAATTACTCCTATTACAATCAGTTACATGCTCCTTTTCATTTACTGCCGGTGCTAATACCAAATCTTAGGCGACCGCCTAAAATTGCTGGATCCTAGCCGAGAAAATTTATTTTTGAACTTATATTTTTAAGTGATTACCAGATCGGATTACAGGCTAGTTTAAGTCATACCATTTTGGCAGATCAATGTAATCGTGGTTCCATTCCAATTTGCCTGCTTCATTCCGGTGTCCGGATGACAGGAAATTAACCTCTGGCATCCGTTCGGCAACATGCCGCTTAAAATCGAAAGCATCAACCCTTAAATAATGATAAAGGCTCTCACTGTCTGCTTTGTTTCTTGCCAGCATCACCATCACTAAATCACCACTCTTTAACAATATCATTTCGCTTCCCAATACGATCATTTCATATCTTTAATTTTACCCATTAGCCTTAATTTACAAACCGGATATCCTTAAATAGTTACCCTGTTAACCTGAATATTACGCCGCATTAGGATGGCGATCCTTCTCCACCCTGATCCAGCGGCACCTCTGCACCCGCTTCATTTGTGGTTTCTTTTGTCTCCGCAGCATTCAGACTCGCCTTTCCGGCGATTCCCCGATAATCTGCATTTTCCTTTAGTTCGGTATCCTTTGCTAAGCCTTGCTGATTCAAAGTCCATAAATTTTCGTTTTCCATCATAAAACACTAAATAATTAAACGCTGAACGCTACCCTAAAAACAAGCGCTTTGATTTGATAGTTTGATCTTTTTGGCACTTACAAGCATCAGCCCATTCTACTGTCACAGGTGCTAAGCATTCCTCTTTGTGGCAATTGCCAAACCAACTTAAAAAAAGAACTGTTCTTTATATCAACACTAACCAGAGCGATATGGAAGAAACGGAAATACCAACGAGCCCACTACCTAACGGAAAACTCGTTATTATTGGCGGGGCAGAAAACAAATCATCGGCGCAGGAAAGCACCGATATCAACAACATGGTTTTGAAAGAATTCATAGAATTCTGCGGGGAGGAACCAACCATAGAAATTATTACGACTGCCGGAACCCAGGAGGTAGAGGACACGTTCGAAAAATATTCTGCCTGTTTCAAAGATTTTGGAGCGAAGACTACCGGCCATATCCACCATGACACCAGAGAAACTGACCTGGAAGAAATGATAGCACGCATCAAAAAAGCCGATGGTATTTTTTTCTCCGGCGGCGATCAGCTTAAACTCACCGCCATTTACGGAGGCACAGACTTGATGTATGTGATTAAGCAACGTTACATTCTGGACGGACTGGTAATCGGAGGAACCAGCGCAGGCGCCATGGCCATGTCTACCCCAATGATTTTTGATGGTAGCGGCGAAGTGGAAATGGTTGCCGCAGGGGTTAAAATTACCACGGGATTCGAATTTCTGAAAGATGTTTGCGTAGATACGCATTTTGTTCACCGGGGCAGGTTTGTTAGAATGGCACAAGTTATTGCAACTAATCCGGCTTCCATTGGCATCGGCATAGAAGAAGATACTGCTATTGTGGTATCAGAAGGACGAAAAGCTAAGGTGATCGGAACTGGAGTAGTCATTGTGATTGACGGCGAATCCAGTCATGGCAGCAACATTGAGCAATTTGATGAGCAAAGGAAAATCACTATCCGCGACCTTAGGGTATCTATTCTTTCAAAAGGTGAAGAATTAATCATTCCGGCGCGTAACCCGCCACATGTCTAATACTTACCCAAGTGCAAAAAACTGCAAATTTTTCAGCCTGAGACTGATTTTTTTTCAGCAAAAATGAAAAATTTTCAGTCTTCTACATTCGGGTTCCGGAATTTTGGGATTGGCACACCGGTTGATAATCTTTAAAATGGCTGCGCAGCCCAAAAGAGAAAATTAAATTAATTAATTAGTCCATTTATTGAACATCATTTAAAAGGAGAACATACTATGACATTGGTTAAATTTAATCCCGAAAAAAAGAACAATTCATTATTGCCAGGCTTTAATGACATCTTTGAATCTGTACTCGGCGACCGCTTTTTTTCTGAAAACCAGCGGATGGGAAGCCTTCCTCCGGTAAACATTATGGAATCGAATGAAGGTTATCATATTGAACTGGCCGCACCTGGCTTAAAAAAAGAAGATTTTAAAATCAACGTGGAGAGGGATCAGCTAAGTATATCAGCAGAAACATCAACTGAAAACAAAACCGAAGACTGCAGATACAATAGAAGAGAGTTTAAGTATTCTTCTTTTGTAAGGGCTTTTACCCTGCCAGATAGCGCCGATGCCGAAAGGATTCAGGCCAGCTACAATGAGGGCGTGTTGATGATTAACCTACCCAAGAAGGAAGAAGCAAAAGCAATCTCAAGAATGATTGAGGTTCAATAAAAAAATGCCGCTAAATGCGGCATTTTTTTTATCAAATATAAATCAATAAGGGTTAATCGTTTGTTAATAAGACACCAATGCGAAAAAATGGGAGCGAAAAAAATATTTGTGGTAGAAGACGATCTGGTGTTACTGGAAACCATTTTGAACGTGCTTAATCAGCATGGATATGAAGCTAAAGGAACCTATCATACGGATGGGATTCTAGAAATTATCCAGGCGTTTGAACCTGACCTGTTAATTCTGGATTATATGCTTACAGACTGGAACGGTGGGGAGCTTTGCGGTGCAGTTAGGGGGCTAAATGGCTTTGAATATAAGCCCATTATCATCATGTCTGCCTATACCAATATTTTATATGGCCTGAAAGATTACGGTTGAGATGCCATTCTTAATAAACCATTCGACATCGATAAGTTGCTTACCGTGGTAGAGACATTAATGATTGCCCGAAGAAGTGATAGTGGTCTTTTCCCAAAACTGAAACGTTTGCCGCTTAACTAGCGCCTGATAATTAAAACACTGCAATCAAAACCTTTTGCCTGCGCAAAGGTTAAACAAGCTAATGAGCATTTCTATTGTTACCATTGTAAAAAACCGCCATACTGCTATCGTTAATATGATTTTGGGGATTAATCAGGGTTTAGCCTTGCCAGCTGAATTATTGATTGTGCACATGAATGAAGAACCCTATCAACTGCCGAAGAGTGCTTATTCGACAAGGCAAATCAACTTAAAAACAGGAGAGAAACTTCCGCTGGCAAAAGCCAGAAATTACGCCATGACGCATGCCAGATTTGAGGAGGTTATTTTCTTGGATGCCGATTGTATTCCGGGGCCAGAGCTGGTTGAAACCTATAAAAAAGCTTTTGCTGATGAAACTGACGCGTTATTTTCTGGGCGGGTAGCTTACTTATCGCCGACTGCAATGGCAGCACCCAATCTCCTAGAAAACTTAAATTCTTCTGCCACAAAAGATCCGGTTCGGGGCCAAATAGATCAATATCCCTACGAACTTTTTTGGTCGTTAAATTTTGCCTGCACCAAATCTACATTTCATATTATTGGTGGCTTTGATGAAGAATTTACCGGATATGGTGCAGAAGATACTGATTTTGGCTTTCTGGCCAGAAGAGAAAATGTATCGATACAAACAATAGATGCCTTTGCTTTTCATCAGCCACATCCAAGTTATTCTCCACCACTCAACCACCTGAAAGATATCATTTCAAATGCCTCGAGATTCTACGTTAAATGGGGAACCTGGCCAATGGAAGGCTGGCTGAAAAAATTCGCTGATGCAGGTTTAATAACTTTTAATGAAAATAAAATAGAGCTGATTCGATTACCTGAAGAGGAAGAGCTATCAAAAGCTTTGAAGCCGTTCTGATGATTTAAATACTTGCTGAAAACATTTCCTGATGTAATTTGCAGCATTTTCAGCTGCATGAGTATCCACCATGTGTTTCCAGTTAGGAACATATTCTAGCTGTTCTTCTAAAAGCGTATTCCAGTTAGTCGACATCAGTCTTTCTGGTAAAACTGTTTTTGCTAACTGCAAACCTGACAGAATCTCTGCCTTCTCCAGTTGTTCATCAAAAGGACGTTCTTCCGGAATCACAATAAATCTTTTATTAAGAGAAGCCATTTCAATCACCGTATTGTGTCCGGCATTTCCAATGATTAAACAGCAAGGCTGTAAAAGCGCCAACGGATCTTTCACGCGGCCGTGGCAAATAAGGTTATTGGGCAAACTACCTTCAATATCAATCTCTCCAAGCAGCTGAAATTGCCATTTTGGACAACTCCGACTAAGATGAAGCAAAAATTTTCCGTCAATACTTGATCCGCCGCTACCAACTATTATTCCAACCATTAGGTTTGCTACATCGGCGGTATCTTGCTGTTGCTTAAAACGTGCAAGGCCTCCTGCATAATAAGTTTTTTCTGTAATCCATTGCTCTTCTCGGCCTTGCATCGATCGACCATATGGTGCAAGTAAACCAATTGCATTTCTATAGGCAATTTGATGTGGTAAATCATCACGCCGCCCATGCTGACGCATGATGATTGCAGGCACACCACAAAGCCGGGCTAACATTGCCACTTCAACAGATACATCTACAATAAGTAAAGCAGACGTCGACTGGAAAAAAAAGTCTGTCATTATTTTTACCCGTTCCAATTGCCCGCTTACATTTAAAGGGGCATAATGTAAGCCTTCAGGAGTATTTTGAATGATGTGCGTATCGTTAGCTGCTGGCAGATCAAGTGGCAAATCAATAATTTTGATTTCATCTCCTATTAGTCCGGCCTGCTTCTTTAGATTGCTACCCATAAAGGTTACATTGCAATCTGACAACATTTTTGCAATGGCAAGGCAGCGCATCAAATGACCCGAACCGTGATGATGCACATAAAATATAAGGTTACACGGCACGCTTCAATTCTTGTTGGGTGATGGTATCCATTAATAATTCTTCGTAAGATTCTATCATAAGCTCGATATTTAATTCTTTTTCTGCGTGTGCCCTGCAAGCCGCCCGATCTAATTTTACGGCCACTTTAATGCAATTTGAAAGTTCAACCGGATCGTTACTATAGGTTAAGCAACCTGTGTTGGCATTGATTAAAAACGGTAAAGCACCCCTGGCAATTCCGGCAATTGGGGTACCACAAGCTAAACTTTCTGCCACAACAAGGCCAAAAGGCTCTTCCCAGCATGGCGTAATAATGGAACATTTTGCATTGCCAATTAATTCGTTCAACTCTTTGTGCGTACAATTGCCCAATATTTCAACCTGCTCATCTATCAGTGGCTCTACATAGGTTTGGAAATAATGAGTATCTGCAATGCTTCCTGCAATTTTGATTTTATAGCCAGCAAGCTTCGCCGCCTGGATGGCAAGATGCGTTCCTTTATCAGGATGAATCCGTCCAAACCAGATTAAATAATCGCCAGCTGGTTCAGCAAAATATCGCCACAACTCCATGTCAACGCCATTCCCTATCACTTCGCAGTGATTTAGGTAGGGTTGCCAGGCTTGAGCATTTGGCTTTGAAACGCTTACATATCTAACTTTTCCAGTTTTACGCTCATGCGCCATTGCTCTTTTCAGTTCGAAAATGGGCGGTGTGTGTAAAACGGTAACCATTGGCGTGTTAAGGATGGTTGCCATCGTTACCGGCACATAATTTAAACTATTATTGAAAATTACGTCGTGATTTTTGCCATCAATATCCTGCATCAGTTCCAGGTAAGCGTGATGTGTGGAAATAAAGTCTTCGCTCATTTCATGCGTCCGGAATCTGCTAAAGGTTTCTCGGTCGTAATCCATATCACTTAAAATCACATTAACATTTAAGTCTGGATCTGAGAGTTCGCTTGCATAAAGGGTTACCGTATGGCCCCTAGAAATTAGTCTTTTTGTTACCTCATAAGTAAAGGCTTCAAGTCCGCCCATATATGGTTTGCGGATGGGATGTTTAAGATGCGCAATGATGCCAATGTTCATAGATTGATTTATACTCTTTTAACATGTCAACCATAAAAAATCGGATATGTTTGGTGCCATCTTCAAAATGTTTTGATAACTGGTAGATTATACAGCCGCTAAAACGATTTTTCTAACTTTTAGTAGGTAAAAAATCACTCCCTCAGGTTTTAGGAGGTATTAATGTGCGATCAAAAAATCGGAGTAGTATCAGTCAACAGGAATGTCTTTCTTGTATTTATCCGCAAATTCGCTCGGGGTTAATTCAAATTGAGTGTAAAAGCATTTGCTGAAATAGGAATGTGAATTGAAACCCACCATGTAGCCAATTTCTGCAATGGTAAACTCTTGTTCAAGCAACAACTTTGCAGCTGTTTTTAACCTTATGAGTCTAATAAATTCATTGGGAACATGACCGGTTTTTGCTTTAATTTTCTTGTACAAACTTGATCTGCTGAGGCCAACATCTCTGCCGAGGTCTTCAACAGAAAATTGTGAGTCTGAAATCCTGGCTTCAATAATTTGTGTTATTTTTTCCAGAAACTTTTTATCCCTGCTTCCACCAGTCAGAATTTCTGTACCCTCCAACGGACTTTGTGCAAATCTTTGCTTTAAATTAGACTGCAGCTCCAGTAAATTTTTAATAATTAACGAAAGGTGTTTCCACTTAAATGGTTTAGAAATATACGCATCAGCGCCACTTTCCAACCCTTCTATCTCGGCATCTGTATTGGTTTTAGCCGTTAATAAAACCACCGGCAAATGACTATACTCGATATCGTTTTTAATTGTTCTGCAAAGCGCAACGCCGTCCATTACCGGCATCATCACATCAGAAATCACCAGGTCAACCTGATGCTGATCCAGTTGTTTAAGTGCTTCTTTTCCATTTTTAGCACGAAGCACATAATAGCCTTCTGTGGTAAAGCTTTTAGAAAGAAAATCAAGCAATGAGGGGTCATCTTCCACAATTAATATAGATTGTTTTCCTTCATTTGCTTCAACCGGATCTACCTGATAAGTAATGGTTAGCTCCTGTTGCCTGAACGGAATAAGTACGGTAAAAATCGTTCTTATCCCCTCTTCACTCTTTACATCCAGCTGCCCGCCGTGTTTTTCGGTGAGCGATTTCGCCAGCGCCAATCCGATCCCGGTACCGCCTAGGTTAGTGTAATGATGTTCTTCGGTAGAAACTTTAAAAAACTTCTTAAATATCGAATCCATCTGGGCGCTAGGAATTCCAATTCCATCATCTGCCACACTTATGGAAATCATCTGCTCGCCATGTTCATCAACATGTAATTCATTCACACTTATTTCCAGTTTTTTCCTGGCAAATTTGAAGCCGTTAATCAGCAAATTGCTGAGGATTTTCATCAAAGCCTCCGGATCGGCATGCACCTCCAGCTTTTTAAAATGGCTGATCAAGGGAAATTCTATTTCGTTTTTAAGGGCTATTGGGGAGAAACGATCGCGTATGCTGTTCACCAAATGAATCAATTCTATTGGTTCGGTGTGGATTTCAAAAATATCACTTTCTATTCGCCTAAAATCTAATAATTGGTTAACCAGCGTAAGCAGCCGGTCAGAATTTTCTTCCATTACCTGCAACTGATCTGTACTTTCCGGGTCTTTGTCTTTCCGCGAAAGCAACTTTTCCAATGGTGCAATAATCAGCGAAAGCGGCGTGCGTATCTCGTGTGCCATTGCCGTGAAAAACTCTATTTTCTGCTTATAAAAATCCTGTTCACTTTTATTTTTCAATCGTTCCAACTTGATCTCATTTCGCTTACGCTCCTTTTGATAAATGTATCTCCGCAGCCAGAAAATCCCGAAAATGAAGGCAATAAGGTAAATAATATAGGCAGTATAAGTTTGATAAAACGGTGGTAGGATCTTCACTTTTATACTCGAAACCTGACCAACATCTGTGCCTGAATCGTCTATAACTTTCACTAAGAAACGATAATTTCCAGCGGGAAGATTAGTATAAGTCGCCTTTCGCTGGCTTCCCACATCATTCCAGCTTTTATCAAAACCATCCATCTTAAAAGCATATTGCAATTTATTAGGGGCAATAAAACTCAAAGAGGCATATTCAATACTGAGCACCGATTGGTCAGCTTCCAATACAATTTCGTTGGTGTAATTGATGGCGCTTTTCAGCGGACTTTTTTCATCGTTCGGATCAAGATCTTTATTAAAAAGCTGAAAATTGGTAAACGAAACTTTGGGCGCAGACACGCTGCGCTTTACCTGATTAGGATAGAATGCATTGAAGCCGTTTATACCGCCGAAATAAAGTTTTCCAGACGAATCTTTATAGTAAGCCTTGTAATTATACTGCTGGCTCTGCAAGTTATCCCATTTACCAAAACTCCGTTTTATCCTGGTTTTAGGGTCAAATTCAAAAACACCATTATTGGTTGAAAACCATAATTTGCCAACGTTATCTTTAATTATTCCATAAACAACAGCGCTCTTAATCCAGTTTTCATCGCCATATGCTTTAAATTTTCCGGTCTTTTTATTCAACACATTCAGGCCGCTTCCATCAGTCCCCAGCCACAAATTACCATGCTCGTCATCCAGCATACAAATCACTTTGTTCGAGATGATGGAACCCGCCTTTTTCGAATATGCATATTGTGTCAATTGCCCGTTCTGATCCATCTTAATCAGGCCATTATCATAAGTTGCAATCCAGAGTACATGATCAGTATCCTGATAAACCTGATAGATACAACTCTTATCCAGGTTTTTACCTTTTATCCGAATGAAGCGGTCATTTTGCGGATCGTAGAGATTTAAACCGGCAATAGTGGATACCCAGATTCTGCCCTGCCGATCTTCTTCAATGGCATAAACACTATTATCGCTTAGTGTTGTGGCATTTTTGGGGTCGCTTTTATACCTTTTAATTTTTCCGGTGGATGGATTCAGCACATTAAGGCCGCCTGTATACATACCGATCCAGATGTTGCCAGAATGGTCTTTGTAAAGCGCATGAATGTTGTGGTAAGAAAGGCTGTCTTGCCCGGCCGCAAACGGAAACTTTTTAAAGGTTTTATCTACAGTGTTGAAGAAATTTAATCCACCATCTTCTGTTCCAATCCACATCTGGCCGGTTTTGGTTTCTAAAAAAGCACTCACAGCATTTCCAGAAAGCGAATTTTTTACGCCTGAAGGATAGTAAAACTCAAAACCTGAACTACCTTCATGATAATAATTTAAACCACCAAAGTAAGTGCCTACCCAAATGCCGCCTTCCTTATCTTTAAAAACATTATAAACCGCATCATCATTAATGCTGAATGGATCATTATTTTTGTTCTGATAAACGGTAAAGCGATTATTTTTCCGATCAAAGATGTTTAATCCTTTTTCGGTACCTAAACAGATATAGCCCGGTTTTGGCTCATAAATGGTTCTGACAATATTATCGCTGATGGAATTGCCCGCAGATTTTTGATAAACAGTAAACTGATCCAATTGGCGGTTCCACAAGTTTAATCCGCCAGCCATTGTACCAATCCAGATGTCGCCATTCGAATCTTTATATAAATCTAAAATCACATCGCTGGAAAGTTTTGCTTTTGGCGATGACGAGGTATAGCGGCGAATTTGATTGTTGGATGGGTTTAAGACATCAATTCCTCTACCATAAGTGCCAATCCAGATTTCTCCTGCATCGTCTTCCAATATTTTGGAGACCTCGTTTGAAGAAATCCGAAGGGATGAACTGGTCGAAAAATGTTTGATTTTTTTGGTTGATGGAGAAAAGCAAAATACCCCTTTCTCTTTTGTAGCGATCCAGATATTGCCATTTTTGGATCTGATAATATCATTGATGAAAAGATTTTTTAAAGGTTCAAAAAGCTTAAATTTTTCTGTTGCCAGATCAAAAACATAAATGCCTTCATCAGTTCCGATCCAGAAATGGGTAGCATCAAATTTGAAGATCTTTCTGATAAAATTATTCCCCAGAGTCCCGGGCACGCCTTTTTGCTGTTGAAAAGAGCGGAAATTATAGCCATCAAACCTGCTTAAGCCGTATTTAGTACCAAACCACATGTAGCCCTGCTCATCCTGTTCAATATCCCAAATGGTGTTGGCGCACAAACCATCGGTAACGGTATAATGCCGAAAGAAGATCTTTTGCGCCCAGGCAGGATGCATTAAAAAACTAAAAAAAAGTAGCAGGACAAATGCCCTGCTTAATTTTTTGATTTTCATAAATGTTAGATAGGGTATACAATATAGCGATCTTTACCGTTTCTGCACTTTATTTAATATCGTTGAGTTTTTTTATTACTTCTACTTCTTCCTTTTTATAAGGCGTTCCGTCTTTTCTAAAAACTTCATGAAACCATTCTTTTGGTTCTTCACCATTTGGAAGTGGTGTATCCCAGGCATATTTGGTATTCGATTTTCCATCTACCAAACCCCAATTAATGGCACCGATATTCTCTTTCTTTAAGATTGGCATAACATTTTCGAAACGACTTCCTCTGGTCCGGGCCATGTATTCGGTACAAATCATAGGTCTTCCGTGCGATCGCAACATATCAATAACTCTTTGGTGCCATTGTGGTTCTTCATAATCGTGATAGGTGATCACATCTGAGTTTAACGCCTGAAATGCATTCAACTCCTTATAATCCCAGGCCCAAAGTCCTGCGCTGATAGGTTGAGATGGATTAACCGCTCTTGCCCAGGTAAACACACTTTTTAATAATGGAAGAGAAGTGGTGAGCTTACCAGAATTACCTGGCTCATTGTATAAATCCCAAAGCAAAATCCGCTTGTCATTTTTGAAATGCGTAAGCACATCTTTTACATATTTCTCCAGTGCTGGGAAGTTAGCCGGTTCTTTTGAATCTGGATCTCCGGGATCCTGAACCCATCCAGAATTGTGGATACCTGGCTTTGGTGCTGGTTGCCTGCCAATTTTGGCCTGTTTATTCCAGCAATCGTCAAAGAAAACAAAAACCGTTTTAATCTTGTGTTTGTCTGCAATGGCTAAGTACTGATCCATTCTTCTTTTAAAGCCTTGTTGATCTTGTTTCCATGCCAAGCTGTGTAAATAAACCCGCATGGTATTGAAACCAATGCTTTCTGCCCAGCCGAGTTCCTTATCAATAGTTGCCGGATCGAAGCTATCGGCCTGCCACATCTCTAGCTGGTTAATAGCGGTACTTGGCAAAAAGTCTGCGCCATTGATCCATTTGTATTGCTTATACCAGGCATTGGCCTTTTCCAGCGACCAAACTTTACCTACTATTTCGGTATTGGTTTGCGCATTTGCGGTGGTTGCAATGCTTAACAAAATGAGTGCTAAATAATTAAAGTATCTTTTCATAGTATAGATTAAAGGTATTTACTGGCTTGCACCAATTGATATTTATTTATTTTGTGATGGAATTTTCAACTCCTGATTGGTATTCACCGGGATCCCGAAATTGGGAGAGCCGTCTGCATTCCAGGTAAACTTCTGTGCCCGTGGCGAACGTTGTCCGCCGCAGCCCTGCCCCGCTCCTGAGTTGGCATGGTATAAAATCCAGTCTTCTTTCCCGTCTGGAGATTTGAAAAAAGAATTGTGTCCTGGTGCATAAACGCCGTTTTCTGGCGATTGCTTAAACACAGGTTGATTGCTTTTCTCCCATGAAGATACATTAAGCAAATCTTTTCCTTTTAGTGTGAGCATCCCTAAGGCGTAAAAATCTGTCCAGCAACCACTAGCCGAATAAATGAGGAAAACCTTGTCTTTATTAATCAAAATTTGAGGCCCTTCATTCACATCTACATGTGGCGGATTATTGGGATCGTTTAAATCACCATGTTTTTCCCATTCAAACTGCGGACTCGATATTTTATGTCTTTCACCCTTAATGGTCCATGGGTTTTTCATTTTAGCAATATAGATTTCCTGCTTCTGGTTAACGTCTCCTTCCCAGCCTGCCCAAACCATATAAAGTTGGTTTTGGTAAGTAAAAACCGAGCCGTCTATGGCCCATTTATCAGTAGCATCGCCTACTTTTCCTTTAAATATCCAGGTTCCTTTTAGTGGATCTTTGGAAGCGTTTTCGAGCACATACATGCGGTGGTTGTTATTGTTACCATCATCAGCAGCAAAATAAACATACCATTTTCCGCCAATAAAATGAATTTCCGGTGCCCATAGTTCTTTAGAATAGGCGGTACCTGTTGGCGGAACAAAAATGGTTTTCTGCTCGGCAGTTTTAAGTTCGGCAAGATTTTTTGTCTTCCAGATCACCAGTTTATTTTGCATGGAATGGGTGTAATAATAATAGCCATCCTTATAAATACTCCATGGGTCTGCGCCAGAGGGGAGCAGCGGATTTTTAAAAGTTTGTGCCATGCCCATTTGAACAATGCAGAGGAACATGCAGGTAAATATAATTCTGAATTTTTTAATTTTAGTGTTCATCTTATTTCTCTCCAGCGGGTATATTAATCTGTAAACCGGTGGCTACAGGGGTTCCAAAATCAGGACTACCATCTGCCTTGAAGGTAAATTTCTGCATCCTTACATTTCTCTTATCTGCACAGCCTTCATTTGTGAATGAGTTGGCATGGTAGATAATCCAATTCTCTTTTCCATCTGGCGATTTAAAGAATGAATTATGACCTGGGCCAAAAGCATTGCTTTGCGGTTGCTTGCTAAATACCGGTTGATCAGACTTTGTCCAGTCGGCTTTTACCAGCGGGTTTCCTCCGGCTTTTAAGCTTAACAAACCAAGTGCATAATCATCCGTTCCGCAATAACTCGCAGAATAAACCAGAAAGGCTTTATTATCTGGAGAAATCAATGCCTGAGGACCTTCATTTACGCCAAAACCATTTCGCTCCCAATTTAATTCAGGCGATGTTAATCGTGTTGATGGCCCCTCTAAGGTATAAGGATTTGCCATTTTAGCGATGTAAATATTTTGTGTCAAATTCACATTGGTTACATCTGGCCTTCCACACCAAAGAAAGTACCTGTTGCCATTTAACTCTAATACCGAGCCGTCTATTGCCCAGAAATCCGCATCAGCACTAAAAATTTTTCCCTTATCTACCCAAGTTCCGGTGGTTGGGTCTGCACTGCTGTTTTCCAGTACCCATGTTCGCTGGGTAACATCATTACCATTGCCGGCGGTATAGTAAATATACCATTTACCATCAAAAAAGAACATTTCTGGTGCCCATACATTTCTTGAATTTGGTGCCCCAACCGGAGGCGTAAAAACCGTTTTCGGAACTGCTGAAGATAATTTAGACATCGCGGTGGTAGACCACAGGTTGATTGATACGCCATTGGTTTGCAAGTAATAGTACACACCATCTTTCTGAAAAACAGTTGGGTCGGCACCGTTCATTAGTGGATTGGCAAATGTACCCGCAGCCTTAGCTGGCTCTGGCGGTATAGGTGCTGGATTATTTGGCTTTCCGCAAGAAAGGCCAATAGCAACCAGCATACCAATTAATGGAAAGCGTAACCCTTTCGATTTTATGTTTTTCATAGTTTCAGTAGTATAAATCCGGCAACTAGAGGCCGCCGGGTTTTAATTAAAATCTTGGATTCTGAGTTAAGTTCGGATTTAAATCGATGTCACTTTGTGGAATTGGATAGAATTCGTTTTTCCCCACAATGAAGCCGCTAAATTCCGGATCTCTACTGGCCAATGCCGGACTTAAATCTCCCCAGCGCGCTAAATCTGCCCAGCGCCATCCTTCTCCCGAAAGTTCTGTTACGCGCTCATGCTTTAGCTGGTTTAAAAACTGTGCCTGATTTAGCCCTGGTTTTGCAACGCTTAACGTAGCTAACCCAGCTCGCTGTCTCACCCGATCAACAAAAGGATAAGCTTCTGCCGTTCTGTTTAAGCCATTTAAGCTTTCAGCATACATCAAAAGCACATCTGCATATCTGATTAAACGGTAATTGTTTGGAGAGCGGAAACCTTCCTGGTTTCTCCAATGGTCGTTAAGTAATTTACGGAACCAAACGCCATTGGCATCTGGCCCATTGCCATAACGGCTTTGGAAACTTTGGCCGTACACCATTGTAGCTGCAGGACCAGCCGGATTGGCGTTATTAAAGATAAAGGATGCCGCCAACCGGGGATCTTGTGTACCCGCCAAGGTTTTTTCCTGTAGCAATTCATCCACTACCCATCTGCGCGCAGCACCGTCAGAAAACCCCACGCCCGGCGGAGCGAAGAATTGAGCAATCGAGGTACCCGTGTTGTTAATTCTGGTTTCGTCTACATCATCATCAGTACTTTCAGATTGATTTTCGCTAAACTGAATTTCAAAAACAGATTCGCTATTGTTTTCCTTAGTGATGATAAAATTATCGCGATAATCTGCGGTTAAGCTATAGGTACCACTTCCAGCACCGGTAACCAGGTAAGAAAAAGCATCGGCAGCCTGCTGATACATTCTTTGCTGAAGGTAAGTTTTGCCCAATAAGGCGTAAGCGGCACCTTTGGTTGCCCTACCCACATCAGAAGCGGGGTAGCTAACCGGTAAATCTGCTGCTGCCTCTGTTAAATCTTTGGCAACCTGTGCATAGGCTTGCTCTGTAGTCGCATTTGCCGGAACATCTTTAGGTTGAGAAGGCTCGAGCATTAACGGCGGGCGGCCATAATAAAGTGTCAGGTTGAAATAGAATAATGCCCGTAAAAATTTAGCTTCTGCAATAATTCTTTTTTTATTGGTTTCATTCATGGTGATGGATGGAACGTTCGCAATTACCTGGTTTGCCCGGAAAACGCCCACATATAAATTAGACCAGGTTTGAGCAGTTAAGCCATCGTTGTAATTGGTTTGATTGAAACGCATTAAGTTGTTTAATCCTCCATCTCCGCCAGAACCAAAACCTTCATCAGATTTTAAGATTCCATGGTAAAACATCCAGCGGGAATACAAACTTGCTGTGCGGTAAAAAGTACTATAAACGGCGTTAATGCCTTTTGTTGCATCCTGCTCGGTCTTCCAGAAACTGGAAATGGTAGGCGCATTCGGGTTAACGGCATCAAAATCTCGTTTACAACCTGAAAAGGCGATAATTGATACCGTTAGTATAATGATATATTTTTTCATGACTGTTATAATTAATTTAGAATCCTACACTTAAACCAAATGAAATAATTCTCGAAGAGGGATAATTTCCGTTATCTACACCAGGCTCCAGATTGGCGTTAGCACCCACTACATCAGGATCAAGACCACTGTATTTCGTGATGGTAAATAAGTTCTGTCCGCTCACATACAATCTGGCATTGCCAATCCCGGCTTTAGTAATTAGTTTTGAGGGTAGGTTATATCCCAATTCTACATTTCTTAATCTTAAGAAAGAGCCGTCTTCGATCCAGCGATCGGTATTACCACGGGCATTTTCATTAATACCTCTATCATTTGCGGCAAACTGATAACCCAATCTTGGAAAGGATGTATTGGTATTGGTAGGGGTCCACGGGTTAATTGCTGTTCTGTAGTTTGAATTGCCATAACTATCCAATTCCCTTAACACATCGTTATATAATTTCTGGCCAAAAGCACCATATAATTGAATGGAAAGGCTAAAATCTTTATATCTGGAATTAAACTGTAAGCCTGTGGTAAATTTTGGAAATGGAGAACCTGCAAATACGCGGTCTTTATCATTAATATCGTCATTTGTTCCACCATTGAAGGTATTCACATAACGGATATCGCCTGGTTTTGCATAAGCACTTTGGGCTTTGTGGGCATTAATTTCTGCCTGGTTTTGAAAAATACCATCAGTTTTTAATACGTAATACTCACCAATAGAGCGGCCAACCTGCGTTCTGGTATTTCCAGACTGGATATAATCTTTTGGTAAACCTGTATCCAAATCAATTCCCAGATTACCCAGTTCTAAAACCTTATTTCTGATTACACTTACATTGGCAGCAATATCCCATTTAAACTCACCATCTAGTTTTGGGCGGTAACCAAGGTTCAATTCCACACCTTTATTTTCGATAGAACCGATATTTACAATTGGATCGCCTTGCAAATTACCTAAATACCCTGGTAACGGCTGACTTAGCAATACATCTTCAGAAACTGATCTGAACACATCCAAGTTAACCGTTAACTGATCTTTAAATAGCGATGCATCAAAACCAAGGTTGGTGGTTTTCTTTTTCTCCCATCTCAAATCGCCCGATGCTAACCTGGCCTGTATTGCACCAGCATTGGTAACCTGACCGGTACCCAACACCACATCTGGTGCCTGGTTTAAGAAACCGATATATTGATAAGGGCTTAAAGTATTAATCCCTAAAGCACCATAAGACCCGCGGATTTTTAAATCAGAAACCCAATCCACTTTAAAGAAATCTTCTTTTGAAATCCTCCATCCTAATGCGCCTGAAGGGAAGTAACCAGTTCTAAACTGCGGCGAGAAACGAGAGTCTTTATCTGCACGGAAAGTGAAGGTAACCAGGTATCTGTCGTTGTAATTATAGTTTAATCTTCCCAGGTAAGAATTTAGTAAGCTTTTATATAAAGTACCTGATGAGGTACGTCCCTCTCCGGCAGTTGAAGTTAAAGTATTGAAGTAATCGCCACCAAACTGAGCAAGTTTAATTCCGCTTCCAAAGGTATTATCTGTTTGCGTAGTTTGCTCGGTATAACCCACTACCCCATTAATGCTGTGCTTACCAAACACATAATTATAATTTAAGGTGTGTTCTAATAAGTAGCTTAGAAACTGTGAACGGTTATCGCTTAACTGACTAAAATCTGGCGATTGATTTTGATACCATGAACCTTCTTTTCTAAGCGATTTACTTTTGTCAAAACTGGTTTCGATACCGGCATTAAACTTATAGTTCAAACCTTCAATAATTTTAAAATCAACAAAAGCATTACCCAACAGCTTTGCAAAGTTTGATTTTACAGAGGTAATGTTGGCAATAGCAGTTTGGTTGCGTGAAAAAGTATTGATACTG
The DNA here is from genome assembly GCA_037032985.1 of Bacteroidota bacterium. GTDB lineage: Bacteria > Bacteroidota > Bacteroidia > Sphingobacteriales > Sphingobacteriaceae > Pedobacter. Next base: position 107,566 of record JAZBLB010000015.1, on the reverse strand, counting down.
GCATTTGAGCCATAGCCCCAGCCGCCCGGATTATTGGTACTGATCAGGGCATTATCCTGAGTAGGAATTAATGGCACACTGGTAAACATATCATACCACGGATTACCTGCAAAAGCACCACCCTGAAATGGCGAGTGGGAAGTTGAGGACGATATGGCGATATTTTCACCAAATTTAAACCTGCCTTTAGTTGTTTCGGTATTTACCCGGAATGATGCCCGTTCAAAGTCTCTGGCAATTAACACGCCTTTATCTTTAAAATAACCGGCAGAGATCAGGTATTTTGATCCGTTACCACCACCAGATACACTGGCATTATAATCTTGTACCGAACCGGTTCTAAGGGTTTCATCAATCCAATCGGTATTGATTACGCCATTGTAGTTGGCTATTCCAGGCTGAATTGCCATTCCTGAAGCCTGATAAGCACGGGTGTTGGTTGCAACATAGGCAGCAGCATCCATCATTTCGTATGTTTTTGGCACATCAGAAATACTATATCTAGAAGTGACATTGATTTTTGCAGGCCCCTCCTTACCTTTTTTTGTGGTAATTAAAATTACACCGTTACCTGCTCTAGAACCGTAAATTGCAGCAGCCGATGCATCTTTTAAAATCTGAATATCTTCAATATCATTTGGGCTTACAGTAGTATTAGGATCGGCAATCATTCCATCAATCACATAAAGCGGGTTGGCATTTCCAAAAGTTGCCAAACCACGGATGTTCACAACAGCTTCCTGACCTGGCGCCCCGCCATTTCTTACCGAAACACCGGGAGTTTGTCCTTGTAAGGCTTCCGGCAAGGAACGGGAAACCAGTTTTTCGGTATTTCCGGTATTAACTGATCCGGTTGCACCTGTTAAATCTTTCCGTCTGATGGTTTGATAACCAATCACCACTACATCATCTAAAGCATTATCAGATGATGTTAAGGTTACGTTAACCACGGGGTTAGCACCTACCAGTACTTCTTTGGCATTAAAGCCAACGTAGTTGAAAATCAATGTAGCATTTGGTGGAACGGAAATACTGAATTTTCCTTCAGCATCTGTTACCACAACTTTACCACCTCCTTTTAAACTTACTGAAACGCCGGGTAAGGTTTCGCCTGTTGATGCCCTAACCGTTCCGGTAATTTGTACGTCAGATTGATTTTTCTTCATTTCAAAAGCATTGCTGGTATTTGCTGAAGCATAATTTGGAGCAAGAACCGCGGCCAGTACCAAAGGCAAAGCCAGCATTCGTTTGAAGTTACCAGCCTGATGAAATGGAAATAAATCGCGTAAATTTCTTTTTTTCATAATAAGTTACATTTGGGTAAAATGATTTGATTTTGATGTGAAGCTGCCGCTAAAAAGGCAGTTCATAAGCATAGCGTTAAGGCTTTTTTTCATAAATAAGGATAAGTTTATATCGGTTAGCTGATGCCACAACCTACAGGAGATTTGACATTACCAATGTTAGGGTTTCCGCGCTGAAGGCGTTATAAAAATTGTTTCTAAAGCTATAACAATTGTGTATTTTATCGCTTACAAATAGCGTTAAAGCCTTTTTACAGCATTGAAACAATAAATTTAACTTTTACTTGATGGTTTTTTCTAGATCATTTAAACACTTCAATATTGAGTTAGCATTTCATTTTTGGGTAGCATATAACTGGAATATGAGCGGTGTTACCGAGGCGAATGCTAACTCATCAAGGAGTGTTAATCTAAATTATCTGCGCTTTTTCTTCATTTCCTTTTTTTCTCTTTTCATTCGGTTTCTTACGCCATCATCTATTCCAGTTCCTTCCTTCATCGGATGAAAAACTGAACCCGATGTGGTATCTGCTGGCGGTGCTTTCCTAATCTGGTAGCGGTGCGAAATATTGGCCGAAATCCGTTCGGTAAATCCGGGAAGAAGCCAGTGCGAAAACTTGGCCCCTTTTGCTTTCCAGCCTACTGCCAGTTCGCGGCGTGGCCTGATGGAAACCCTGACTACGGCATTCACCACTTTTTCTGGCGGATCCATGGCTGCCATCCTTGCCGTACCACCGCTGTAGTTTGCTGAATGGCGCCAAAATGGGGTGTCTACAGCCCAGGGCTCTATGGTTACCACTTTAATGTTTTTATATCCGGCCAGTCGCAACTCATGATTAATTATTTTGGAAAGGTTAAGCACCCCGGCTTTGGTGGCAGAATAAGAAGCATGATAGGCCAGTGGATTAATGCTTTCTATAGAGCCCATATTGATCAGCGTGCCGTAACCCTGAGTCTTAAAAATGTTTACCGCTGCATGGCTACCATACACAAAACCTTTAAGGTTAATATCTATAATCTTCGCCTGGTCTTCGATAGGGATTTCCCAGAAACGGCCAATCACACCAACACCAGCCATGTTAATCCAAACATCCACATGGCCTAATTCTCTTACGGCAACCTTTTGCAGTGCGGCTACCGCCTCGGGCTGGCTAATGTCTGTTGGCAATACAATTGCTGTTCCTCCCCCAGCCCTAATTACACGGGCTACTTCTTCCAGCGCCTCACCACGGCGGGCGGCAATGAGCACTTTCGCGCCCGTTTTACCTACCTTTTCGGCCACCCCACGGCCAAACCCGCTAGAGGCACCAATAATTACGTAGGTTTTCTCTTTTACTTTCCGTTGTAGAGACGGGCCAATATCGGCAGTGGCGCATCCATTTAAAAAGGCAACCGAAATTAAAGCGGTAAGCCATACCAGTAATAACTTTCCAGAGCGGGTAATGCCTGCGCATGTTGTAATGATGAACATAAATATTTGTTTTAGTTTGTAGTTTATGCGGTGAGATGACTGTCTGCCTCAAAGTGTTGCTTGCAGCGATGCTTCAAGCGCTTATTTCCGATACCGGTATTTGAGCACAATCATGATGATATTCAGCGATAACGCGAAAATGTTTGTAGAAATAATGGCAATGTCTGATTTCACTACTCCATAGTAAACCCAGAGGCCATTTCCCGTCATCAATACAATAAACATAAAAATAGACACCTCCTGAGCTTTCTTCTTTTTAAGTGTTTTTACAATTTGAGGGATAATAGCCGAGGAGGTACAGATACCCGCAATAATCCCAAGAATGTCAATACCTTCCATAATCGAATACCATTTTTAGGGTGGAAACCAGAAATACCATTAATATTTCTTTGGGATTTTAGCTGTAGGGTCATCGCCTTCAACAAAATACCGTACCAAAAACAAGCTATTTTACAGGTAGGTTCTGCCAATTTAAAAAAGACGTATCTGCATTTGCTTAATCAAGTAATTGCCGCAACCAGCAGCTTTGCTAACTGTAGAAGGAGAGATAACCGGTAGCAGGATAACATTAACCGCAAGTCCAGGCGAGGCGCTATAGCCGATTAAAGACAATAAGATCGCAGTTCAGAATTGAGACTAACCAGCGCTTAGGTAATCAGCTCCTGATACTAACCACGTAGTTATACCTTGCCGCCGGGATTAGTACGCGAAGTTGATAGACACCCTTCCAAACATAAACCATTGCATTTTGCAACTGTTTTATTAATTGAATGATAAACCAATTTGTAATGGCAATTGCGAGTAAAAGCATAACAATAGCACAACGGTGCACATGGTGATGTATTTGCAAGCCTGCCGCTCGTCACCTAAAGTAAAGAGCGGAAATAGTGCTGATATAGTGGGTAACAAAGTATCAACTAGTCTATTATTAATAAAAACAACTATGAATCCAATCTCCACATGGGCTAGAGTAGCCCAAGCTGATTTGAATCACGAAGCGCCGATTGTTGCGCTTGACCACTTATATTATAGCTTTAAGATTTTCAACACAGGCGATTCCCTCTGGCTCGTAGCAAAATATCCTAAAGGAGAAAGTATAGGCTTTCGCCTGGTTTTTACAGCCAATGATCCATTGGTTATAAAAGACATAAAAGAGCAGGAAAACGGTCTGAGTATTACTGTAAAAACCTTAACAGCAACTTTTCAAACCGCTGTTGGTTTTCCTGATCCGCAACAGCCCATCTTCCGTTATACCACAACCATGGTATGCAATGAAACTATACTCCTGCCTTTCTGGCCAAAAGATATCTTACCATTTGGCAGCAATGGCGAAGTGAGTGAAGAAGGTACCGTACATATGCAGCAGGTTGGTACCAGATCTGGGTTGCTTTTTTTCAGCCTGCCAGCGCCACAAGCTGCCTCTGTTTTTTACTTCCAGAACCTTACTGCGCTTGCTGCTTACTGTGAAGAAACCAAAACATCAGCCGGGGAACTGGTTGGTGGTAAATGGCCAGAACTTGGTTACGCCTTACCCCCGGCAATTGATTCGCCAATACCGGCTGAAAAGGAGTTTACCATTTCTGATGCCTTTGTATTGCTTACCGATGCAGTGCCTGCAGATAATTTTGAAACGGCCAGCCAATTCCTTGAATATCTGGCTGCCATTTATCTGCTCATACCAAAACCAGATGCCGTTTACCACGATTGGCCGGAAACCGCAGAAAACGGGTTAACTGGTTTGGCTGCGCATAAGGGCTGCTGGTCATTTGCTAACGGGCACCCTTATCTAAACGCTTATCTGTGCGATTACCAAACCCCGCCAGAACTAATGGTACAAATGGCCGTATTGATTCCGTTAATGGAATATTGCCATTGGAAAGAAGCACCGCATCCCATTATCCAAGATATTAGAGATGGCGTGCCTGCTTTTTATGATGAGAAATTAAAAACAGTAGTGCGCTGGTTACCTGCAAAAAAAGATGAGCTTGATGGTTCTGAAGAACAAAAAGAAGAGAGAGTAATGGATTCCTGGTACCTGCACCACCCTTTACTTAACCTAACCAGGCTTGCCGGTACAGGAGATGAGGGCGCCAAAAAGTTGCTGCTAGATTCTATTGATTATGCCATAAATGTGGCAAAGCATTTTGAATACCAATGGCCTGTTTTTTATCAGATGGAGAACCTGGAGGTACTAAAATCAGAAACAAAGCCCGGAGAAGGTGGAGAGAAAGATGTGCCAGGATCATACGCCCATTTAATGCTGGAGATTTGGAAACTAACCGGAGAGCAACTTTATTTTGACGAAGCCAGGGCCGCGGCCGATACGCTGGCTGATTTAGGATTCGACATCTTTTATCAGGCCAATAACACATCTTTCGCTGCAAAGGCAATGCTTAGGTTATACAAAGAAACAAAAGACGAAAAATACCTGAAGATTAGCTATGTATTTCTCGCCGCTATTTTCAAAAATGTACAACTCTGGGATTGTAATTATGGCCATGGTAAAAATTTCCCTACTTTCTTTGCCATCTTCCCTTTAAGTGATGCGCCATACACCGCAGCTTACGAAGAGCAAGAGGTACATGCCGGATTGCTGGAATATATTGCAGAGGCAGAGGGCGTAAAGATATTACCATCTATCCATTTGTTGCTTGCTGAGTTTGTACGCTATACCGTAGCAAGAATCTCTTCTTATTACCCGCCACGCCTGCCGCAGGAAATGCTATCTGAAGAAGTTAAAACCGGAGAAGTGGATCCTAAGTTATGGGTACCGCTTGAGGATATCCATGATGGATGGGAAAAATCAGGTGAGGTAGGACAGGAAGTTTATGGTGCTGGGATTGCCTTCGGGATTGTGCCGAGACAATACTATAAGGTTCCGGAAGAGGATTTTATGATCTACATCAACTATCCAATATTTGGTTATAAAATAGATAAAAATAATACTATTGAATTTACCGTATTGGGCGACGAAAGGCTGAGCTGTGAAATGAGAGTTATTAAACAAGGACGGAGAAAATTACCGGAGTTTGAAGTGCATACAGCAGCCAATAAAGAACCGATTAAAGGTGAAAAAACCAAAGGTGGCGCTATCATTTATAACTTAACAGGTAACCAGAAGGTAACCATTAAATGGTAACCCTGATCGTAAGATCAGTGTATTGGTAGAGCGGCCCGGATCAGAAGTGATTCGGGCTTTTTTGTTTTGTTAGGGGGTTGTTTTGATAAACTGATCGGGCAATTACGTTTCTTATATTTGGGCTGAATTAACTTCAAGGAGGAAGGTTGCCATTAGATGATTATAGTTTTCTCAGATTTTTAATACCTACCTCTGCGAAAATCTCTGAAATCTGCAGGAGAAATAAACCATACCAGTCATCAGGGCGGTGGTTGATAGATTGTGGGCTAAAACAACCTCAAACAAGAATGTTGCCCGCAGATCAATCTGATTTTCGCAGATTTTTTACAACCTACTTTTACGAAAATTCCGGGACAAATTATTTAAACCATACAAACCATCTTTTTATCATTCCAGATCGATTTGACAATTCCTTGAATAGACCTAAGCACCCTCCTTGTTTACTACGGCATTTACCCAAACATCATGCTGGCAATTTTTGCAGATCATTTTAGATTCTCGCTCAATTGGCTCACTGGAGCCACAATACTGGCAAACCTGACGGTCAACCACTACCTGTAAGTCTTCTGCAATTTCTTCATCCCATTCTGGTAAAACAGTTAGTCCGGGCTTTGGCGTGCTTTCCATCAAAATACTAAAATTGCCCGCAGCTTCGAAGTAAAGGCGTTTCACTGTACCCAGATTATTAAGGCCTTCTGATCTTAATTGCGAAAAAACACGGTCTCGGCTAATCCTGGTGAGCATCATGGCGCTAGTATTTAATACGCCATCTTTCACTAGCATATTATATTTGTCTTGCGTAAGCGACTCAAATTTTTTACTAACAGCTGCCTTCCTGGCAATAACGATCTGATAAATGATGATGACAATGGCAACCACTACTGCCGGCAACATTCCTTTATCTGGATTCATTAACGGAATACCAACTGCTGCTGCTAGTGAGGCCACAGCAGCCATTTCATTCCTGCTTAGTTGAGTAGACATCCTTTTGCCCATTAGCCGCATAGATACCAATAGGATAAGGTAGATTAATGCTGTTCTGAAAATTACTTCTATATAAAAGTGCAACGGTACATCACCGATTAACATACGTTGAAAATCGTTGAATTTAATTTCAAATTCTTTCATAATTATTTAGCAATTACGGCTGCTGTCCACTCATTAGCGTTACAATTTTTACAGGACTGCCCAACTTCACGGCTATTTTGAGCAGGATACCCACAGCTAATACAGACCATTACCTCTTTAACAATAGAAAGTTCGGTGCCAGCTGCAGCATCATTTACTGGCAGCAGTGCTAAACCTGGCCGGGCTTTTGGATATTTAAATACAGAAAACAAACCGCATGCTTCTATGTAAGCCCGGTGTACTTCGCCAAGGTTATAAATTTTCTGACCCCGAAGTACAGCCATCATTTGTTCTTCTGAAATCTTCATCGCCTTAAGCTGATCTGCAACCATCACCCCGTTTTTTACCAGCAGACTTTCGCTACCTTGCACAAAACGTTCTATTTTGAGGTTTTTAACGGATAGGTAATTAACTCCGCGTTCAAAAACCAGCGCACAAAGCAAAACCAAAAATCCCTGGAGCAAACCTCGCTCTGGTATCTGCATCGGTACCGAAATAATAGCCCCCAATGTAAGCATAATGGCTAATTCTGAGATGGTTAATTGTCCACCCATCCGCTTGCCAAGCAGTCTTAAAATAATCAATAAACACAGGTAGATGATCATCGTTCTAACCAATACCTCCAACAAAAAGTATTCTGGCGTAATGCCGAACAATATCCGGTGCCAATCCAACCAATGTATTTCTTCCTTCTTCATAATATTTACCCCTTACCGATAACTGATGCAAAAAGGCCATGCTTTGTAAGATGGCCTAACGCTATTTAATTTCCTGAACCAATTGATCTGATTTCACATTGGGATAGATCTTACCAACGGCTGCTACCATTTTATTTCGCTCTGTTTCCTTTACTTTTCCAGTGAGTACAACAGCAGTGTCAGAAACTGATGCAATTACAGCCGGATATTTGGCAAGCACACTATCTACCTGCTGTCTTATATTAAAACTGGGCCCAAGTGTTACCGGAGCAATTACCAAATGATCTACAATGCTATCTATCACATGGATAGATTTAATCTTTTGTTTCACCATTTCTATAGATTTGCCGGTTGGGCAACTGCCAGTGAGCGTTACAATCCCCTTTTCTACAGAGAAATGTACACCTGCAAAGTTTACATCTTCTTTGGCTTTTACAGTAAGATCTGCTTTAATGGACTGGTCTTTAGCGGCCTGGCCACAGCCTGATAATAAGCAAAACGCCAGGAAACAGACAAATAAATGGCGGTAGCTATTTTTAATTTTCTTCATCATAACGTTTAGTTAGCCAACAAAGTTATTGGTGTAAGACGGCAAAGGTTTTCCCTTAAGCGGAAAAACCGTTTGTATCGTCTTCTTTAAGGCATCTTTTAACGTTAAGGATTCACCTTACTTTTAAGCGCAATTGCATCTTTCAGGTGCTCGCGGAGTACTGGTAATTTTACCGAAGCCATTGCCCTTAAATCTGCGTCTGGTACACCGTAACCATCTGCTGCAGTTTCAAAAAGTGATACCGCATCTTGATGAGAAAGCACCATTAGGTTTACAAATTCGCGGTCAAAATCAACACCGTTTAAACCAGTTAACCTGTTAAGGTTTTGCTGTTCTTTAGATTGAAGCGCTTCTGGCACTATCCAGCCTTTGCCATTTGCCAGGTTTTTCATCTCTACTGCAGCAGTGGTATGGTCTGCAACCATATGCTCGCCATAATGTTTTACATCGGCACTTACACCGCGGTTTACGGCCAGTGCACCTGCTGCAATTTCGAATTGATTACTGCTTGATGCACGGTTAACAAATTCCTGGTTACTTAATGCGTAATCGCGATCGTTGTCGTCATTTTTACAGGAGCTAATCGCAGTTGCTGAGATGATCAGCATCACAGCAAGACATTTTTTTGTGTAATTGAATTTCATGTTTTTAAATGTTAGATATATTTCAAAAACAAGCCTCAGAGTTTGCAGTTTAGTTCAATGCAAAATCAGGTAATTGACCCTGCAAATAAGTAGTTCTACGTTTAAAGCATTCAACATCATCGCCTGCACTATCAGGCAAAAACAATTGTGCCTTCTCAACCAGCATATGGCCCGCAAAACCATCCCATTTAAACAGTTGTTTTTAAGAGAGATGCCAGCAACGGTTATTACCAAATTATAAAACGTATGCGCAATTTCTCCCCTCAAATCAAAAAACTAAGAAAATTTATGCTCCTGGGTCAGGGCATCTATTATTTTATAACCGGGCTTTGGCCAATTATTAATATTGGCAGTTTTATGATGGTAACAGGATATAAATCTGATCTTTGGCTGGTAAAAATGGTAGCGCTGTTATCAATTAGCATCAGCATCCAGCTCATTGCACAGGTGGTGAATAAACGCTTACCCAGGTTACTTGGCCTGTTATCTGCACTTGCTTTTTTAAGTATAGACAGCTATTATACCTTGAATGGCACCATCTCAAAAATTTACCTGGCAGATGCAGCCATCCAGGTAATCTTCATCATTGTTATTTTGCTTCCGGTTTCAAACCCAAGGAAAAGCTAGGCACTAACGGTGCCTAGCTAGGGATTAAATATCATTCTCCGTGCACAGCTTATTTGGCTTAAGCAAGATACATACGTGTTTTGCTAAGTAATTATACCCGATCTATCCCACCTTGCCAAAGCAAAAATGCCTTTAGTGCTCAAAAACGCAGATTTTAGGCTTTTTACCATTAACAAGCAAGGCCTTAGGCCAACACTATTTTTATTTGAAATTGTTTGATTAAGAGAAGAATTTAGAGAAAAAGAATATTATGGTAAAGGAAGAAATTAACACGAAAAGCAGTACAGATCTATCTGGAAAACGCATTTTAATTACCGGGGGCACAACCGGAATAGGCAGGGAGATTACCATTTTATTAACTTCCCTTGGTGCGAATTGTTTGATTTGCGGAAGAAACCAGGAGCAGATTGATGAAACGATTGCGGCCACAAAAAACACTATTTCTACAGGTAACTGCCAGGGCGTGGTTACAGAGTTGGCTAATGGCGATGAAATTAAACTTTTATACCATGAAGTGGATGCTCGGTTAGGCGGCCTGGATATATTGATTAACAATGCTGCACTGGGGTATGGCAGTGTAACCGAAGGTGGTTATGAGCAGATTAGCTACATCGTGCAAACCAACCTTATTGCTTACCTGGCTTGCGCACATTATGCCATAGAGCGCATGAAGAATGAAGGCAAAGGGCATATTGTTAACATCGGCTCTATGAGTGCTGATGTTAGGGAGAAAGGGAGCTCTGTATATGTGGCTACAAAATCCGGAATTCAGGGGTTTTCTGAAGCGCTTAGAAAGGAGCTTAATCCAGAAAAAATTAAGGTTACGCTGATTGAACCGGGTGCGGTTAATACCGATATGCAGCCAGATAGTTCAGCAGAAAAACAACAGCAGGTAGATGGTTTGGAAATGCTTCCTGCCAGAGATATTGCCAAAGCTGTGGCCTTCTGCCTTTCACAACAGGAAGGCTGCGAAGTGGTTGGTATGCAAATTAAACCTCAATTCCAATTCATATAATATGGTAGTGGTTGTTGGAAGTTATAGTAAAGTAAATAGTCCTGGAATTCATTTATACCGCTGGGATGATGTTGAAAGCAGGTTTGAAAACACAGCAAATATTACGGGGATTGAAAACCCGTCATTTTTAAATATTGATTCTGCCAACGAGTTGATTTATGCCATTACAGAAAAGAAAGAAGATGCCGATGCTGAATTACATGTTTATAAAATTGACGGTGCGCAAGATCAGGTGAGCCTGACTACCCGTATTCCATTTGAAGGCGAAGGCTCTTGCTACATTAGCAGAGATACCACCAGTAGGCATGCCTTTATTACCAATTATGGCAATGGTACTTTAACCGTAATTAAGTTGCCTGAAGGAGACCTGCCGGGTACGGTGGTACAACAGTTGCAATTTGATGGGAGAGGTCCGAACACCGAGCGCCAGGAGAAAGCACATATCCATGCGGCCCTGCTTTCTAAAGATGAACGTTACCTGTATTCCAGTGATCTGGGAGCGGATCGTTTATACCGATTCTCGTATCAGCCGGAAGCAGATCTCCCGCTGCGACCAGACCAGACCATGTATATTCAACTACCGGCAGGCAGCGGGCCAAGACATTTAGCGTTAAGTCCAAACGGAAAATGGCTTTATCTGATCACCGAGCTAAGCGGAGAAATTTTTGTGTTTGATACCCTGAACTTTGGTGCGGGTTGGTTGCAAAAAATTTCTTTGCTGCAAGATGGCTACAGCGGAAAAATTGAAGCCGCGGATATCAAAGTTCATCCCAATGGGGCATACCTATATGCCTGTAACCGTGGTAATGCCAATGAAATTGTAGTTTTTTCGGTAGAACCCATTAGCGGACAACTGTTTTTTTTACAACGTACCGGGGCAGCCGGCCTTAGCCCGAGGGGATTATTAATTTGCGAGGAACAGGGTTTATTACTTGCCGCAAATGAACAAAGCGATAATGTTTCGATTTTCAAATTGCTCCCAAATGGAATGCTGGAATTTAGTAAGGAACATTTGCAGATTCCATGCCCCACCTGCGTTGCAGAACTGCGGGAAAATTAACACTCAAAATAAATTTAATTAATGAAGCGATGAAAGAATTAATGACTGCTGCATTAAAAACAGCTGAAGGAACCTTCGAAGTTAAACAGGTAGAACGAATTACCATTCCTCAGGATGATTGGGTACTTGCCCGGGTAAAGGTTTCGGGGATCTGCGGAACCGACCTTCGCCATTGGAAAAAGCATGAACCAGAACTGCAATGCAAAATTATGGGGCATGAACTGGCGGGCGAAGTGGTAGAAGTAGGCAGTGCAGTTACCAATGTTAAACCTGGCGACCGGGTGGTAATTGAAACTTTATTGGGCGATGGCACTTGCGAATGGTGCCGTGTACAACAATATAACCTTTGCCCAAATTTATATAAAGTGCGCATGGAAACAGTTTCCAGAGCATTTGCAGAATATGTTACCGGGCCTTCAACCAAATTTCACCTCTTGCCTGATGAGGTAAGCTTTGAAGAAGCCACCGTGCTTGATACTTTTGCCGTTTGCCTGCATGCCCAGCACCAGAGCGGTATACAGGTTAATAACCAGGTGGTGGTGGTTGGCGCAGGGCCAATTGGCATTGGGCAGTTGCAGCTAGCTAAAACCGCCGGTGCAGACGTGTTTGTAATAGATATTGTAGACTCCTCATTAGAGATTGCTACGGCACTTGGTGCAAATGCAGTAATTAATTCAAAAAATGAAGATGTTGAGGCCCGGATTATGGAACTTACCAATGGCCGCGGCGCAGATATTACCTTCGAGTGCGTGGGTGGAGAACACATGAGCGAAACCTTAGCGCTTGCCACCACCCTAACCAGAATTGGGGGAAGAGTGGTAGTAGTTGGTGGCTTTGAAACCGGCGAAACGCCCATTACGCTTAACTGGGAAAGGCTACAGAAAGGACAGATTCAACTCATTTTAAGTGCAAGTTATGCCTTCCGGGATATTTATCCGGAAATGAAAACCTGTCTTGATTTACTGGCGAAGGGCAAAATAAATGCAAGCAAAATGATTACGCATAAATTTCCACTCGACCAAATTAACGATGCGTTTGAAACTGCACAGGATAAAGAAAAAACAGGCGCACTTTTCGTTGCGCTGTTACATTAATATTCTTTAAATAATCAGTTTCCCTCTTTTAAGATTTTAGAGGAGGGATTTTTTATTTCTGCCACCAAACGGCTAAACCAACAATAGCTAACTAAAATTGGTTTAGCGATTTGATAATCTGAGCTTACTTTTCAGACTGGTTAGGGATTCCCTGATGTTTGTGTTTGGCACTATCCGTTTCGCTAGAAATGGTAAACTGCCTGATTTTACCTTTCTCCCAGGCATTGGCAGCAGGGTCAACCTGAGGCATTGGTATATCGGCTCGCTTCTTTTTTATTTCGACAGTGGAAATATTAAATCTTTTATCTCTCGCGGCCAATAATTTTGGATTCAACTGCCCGTCTTTAGTCATGCCCATCATAATCATGGGAGCGCCAACCGGTAGCGAGCGTTTCTGATCAGTATGCCAGGTATGGATGGTTTTGCCATAAGTAGACACCAGCTTTTCCATTAATACATGCTCTGCTACCTCCGGGATGCCAGGTGCAATTAATGTTCCCGATTTCACCTCATGGTGATGAGAATGCCACAGCAATTTTTCTTCTGCAGACAAGGTTTTAAATAGTTTTGGGGTGATGATGTACTCAATTCCCATAATTTTTGCATCCTTTTCATTTCCATCAAAAATGATGGCCTGATAAAGATCCTCATTTAGCTGATCTACATAATGATGAGCTTCCATTTGCGCATTGATATTGCCATTGTAGAAATGGAATCCATCCAGATAGGCATTGAACTTGTTTAATGGTGCCTTATTCTGCAACAAATCAGCACCCGTATTCAGCACCTTATCTTTTGCCGTTTTTCCCCCGCCGGGGCTATTAACATTTGAATCTGTATTTTCTCCGCCGCAGGCAATAAAAAACAACGAGCAGGCAAGCAGACCGTAAAAATTGGAAACTTTCATCATATTCTAGGTTTTATACCTAAGAAAACACCACGACTTTTAAAAACGTTTCGCAAATTGTTAAGCGATTGAAGTGGGTTGAACATTCTGCTCAGCTAGTTAAGAAACGTTATCTTTATCGCTATGTATCATTTGCTAAGAAAGTACATCTCAGATAGGTTCAGCATAACAGACGAAAGCGTGGATTTTATCTGTAGTCATTTTGAAATGATTCTGGTGAAGAAAAATCAGCTCTTGCTGGATTTTGACGAGGTATGCAAAACTTATTATTTTGTAAACAAAGGATGCCTGCGCATTTATACCCTAAGCAGTGAAGGGAATGAAACGACCAGATTTTTTGCCTTTTCGGGTAAATTTGGTACAGCCTTACCCAGTTTTATTGAACAAAACCGGGCACGGGAATATTTAAGAGCTACTGAAAAATCAGAACTACTTTGCATTAGCCGGGCAGACTTTTACAAATTGGTTGATACCATCCCTCAATTTGCTGGCGTATACCTGGGCATTTTAGAACTGGGTTTTATTACAGCTCAAAAAAGAATTTACGGATTCCAGGGTTTCGCTGCAATGGAAAAAGTAAAGTGGCTAATCAGCGATCAGCCAGATTTCTTCAGGCTGGTTTCAAACAAATTGGCTGCTTCTTATCTAGGTATGTCTGCCTCTACCCTAAGCCGAATCAAAGCGAAACTTTGCTTTCAATATGTTGCTCCAGATCAATCTTTTTGATCGTAGAAGTATATAGCTTTGCCTGGTGATTTAAAAAATCATCCCTGCATCAATATCATATCCCAATCATCAAAGATTTAGGAGTATGGACATAACGGAAAATGACAAATTTTAAAAATTCAATTCTATGAAAACAATAATTTTAAGCGCTTTTTTAACGTGCGCTATTGCATTTGCGCATGCGCAAAACAAAGTTTATCAGTTATCCAGTCACATTCTGGATATTTCTGCTGGCGCACCGGCTCAGGGTGTACGTGTACAGCTCTTTAAACTTAACGAAGCAGATAGTACCTGGGCTAAAATAGATGAAAAGAAAACAGATGAAAATGGCCGCATCCCAGATTTCCTGGAGTCAAAATCTTCGAATAAAGGCATCTACAAACTTACTTTCCTGGTAAAAGACTATTTCCATATTAAAAAGGTGAAAAGTTTTTACCCCTTTATAGATGTAGTATTCCAGATAGAAAATGAGAAACATTGCCATGTGCCAATTACTTTATCTGCTTACGGCTATGCTACTTACCGGGGGAATTAATATTAAAGTGCATTAGCAATTTGCTAATGGACTTTAATATGGAGTACCATAATTTCCTTAATTATTTATGCCCCATTTATCGGCCAGCATTTTAATAAAATAACCGCCTACCACGCTCCTGGCCTGGAAACCAGCTTTGGTGCCGGTCTTGGTTTCATGCCAATCGGTTAACGGTACCTTGCTTGTTGTTTTTGTCGCAAATTTATGAATGGGTTTAATGAATTTTTCGAAATCGGCTTGATTGTCAGCAAGCGTGGCCGTCCATATAATCCAGTCAGACTTGGTATAATCTTTACGGCTATCCAATGGCAAACCGAAATCATTCTGTTTAGTTAAATAGAAGTCGATCTCTTTTTTATACACCGCTTTTGGGAAAAGATCGAGCTTTAACAGCTTATCCCAAACAAGGTTATACTTCTGACTCCATGTTTTTTTATCGTTAAATGTTAAGGCAAAGTGATCGCCGCCATCGGCCAGCGATTGCCAGTTCTTAGCCATGGTTAACGCTGCATGTCTATATTTTACGGCTACCTCTTTCTTACCCAGTAAGCCGGCCATTTGCGCATAACCGCCTAAGCCTACAATTGCTTTAACAGATAAATTTGCATTCCTGGCTAAATGGCCGGCAAAGTCGTCGGTACACAATTGATTAGCGGGATCAAAACCTTCTTTCAGCAGGTAATCTGCCCAGATAGACATCACTTCCCAATGTTTAGCCGCATAGGCCGTATTACCATCTGCACGGGTAATTGCCGTAGCGAGAATAAGCATATTCCCCGCTTCTTCCACAGGCATGTCTTCACCGTAAATCTGTCCGTTAGCTACAGGATAGGTGCCAATATCATGCGCAGGATATGGTTTTTTCCATTTCCCGCTTTCTGAATAGTAGAAAATGCCATTCAACATTCCCTTTAATAATTCTGGATTGTACAATAAATATTGAGGCGCTGATGGATAGGTAACATCTACCGTATTGATGAAGCCACCGCTAAAATTCTCTTTTGATAAGAAAAGTAAATCACCGTTTGGTGCGTAAACAATTTTATGTGCGGCAATGCCTTGTCGGTACGCCAACTTGCATAAATCTGCATATTCTTTCCCACCAATCTTTGTGGCATCAACCAATAACTGAGCATCAAAAGCCTTGGTTTTAGACATCATCCGGGTGTACTCGCTAGTTGCAGCAGTTAACTGATCTTCGAACTTACTCGCTGCAGATTTTCGCCAGATTGGCAATAACTGATCGCCGAAATATTCAATTGATTTTAAATCATCGTAACCCACCATCACATACTTTTCGATGGTTTTACCAGTAACCTTACCAAAAGGAATTACGGTACCCAAATCTTTTGTTTTAACATTTAACGCCTGATCACTTTTGGCATAATTGCCGCTTTTGAAGCTGTTAACGTTTTCTGAAGGATCACCAATCATTTGTGTGACATTAAATTGAGCAGGCACAGCAACATACAGGTAGCCCCAATCAATTCTCAAATCGTCATTTTTCTTTTTCAGTATCGGCTGTTCTACAGACCCGGCCTTTAAAACAGATAGCTTGTTTTGCGTGCTTTTCCAGATTGAAACGGGTTGGTTTGGCGTATTAACGGCGAGATTTGATGAGGCACCGAAATAAACATCAACATGGTGCGCTTTTGCATCTGCAGATTTAACCGCATAAGTAATGTAGCTGATTGGTCTGGCAGTTAGGTTTACATCATCCAACAATAATGGCGAAGTAAAGGTAACGTCGAGATTTACACCTCCAGCAGTAAAAGTATAGCGGGTATTGGTGGCAGATACAGTTACATTGGTTTGATTTGCATTTAAAATCGCATTTTCCTTCGGCATTTCCGCAACGATTCCAGCATCGAGAAACCTGCCACCAGCGGTGTTTTTACAATTGATAGCGAGGAGATTTTCACCTGCCTGCAAGGCGTTATCCGGAAGCGGAATATAAATGTATTCCTGCACCCATCCCTCCTTTTGATAAATGATTTTGCCATTCAGGTAAACCACTACATTATCGTCGTGATTAAGCTTTAAATACTTCTTCTCTGCTGATTTATTGGTGATTACAAATTTCCTCCTGTAAAAAATCTCATCCGTATTCCATTTAGTTTTTGCCAGTTCGTTATCTCCAAATGGAGCAGCGCTTTTTTGCCATGACGCATCATTAAAAGTCAGCGCACTCCACTCGTTAGCAGGCTTTTGAGTGGTGAAATTGGCTTGATAACTTACCTCATCTGCTGCAGGTAAAATCGTTTGATAGGTTTTACTTTCCGCGCCTAAAAAGCGATAAAGCTGTTGATCAACTTTAATAATTCCGGTGAGGGCATGTTCTTTACCAGTCCAGTGTTTAGTGGCAGATTGGTTCAGCCCATCACCGAACGACCAAATGCTTAAATAAGTATCGTGTGTGATGAGTGGATAAGCAGGTGCTTTATCTTGCCCAAAGGCAAAAAAACAGCAAAAGATTAAAATGATGAGGGAATAAAGGTTTTTCATAAGGGCAATATTGGTTAGGTAAATATTCTTATTCATGATTAGTGAAGGCAGCTTCTAAATTCAGACGCAGCATTTACTAATCTGTAATAGTTGAATTATATTGATAAAACGAAATTAATAAAACGTTTTAGTAATTCTAGACTAATGCGCAAAGACTAACATCACATTCGGTAACATTTACATGACGCAAAGTATTATCTCTGGATAAGTCTGGCTGGAATAACGATTTGTTGATTATCGAGTTTGGTTTTAGAAGAGAGCTGACTTAATATCAATTGAATTACAGTTTCTGCGATTTCTTCCAGCGGCTGTTGCACGGCGGAAATCCCCGGGGTATGGAGTTCAAAAACCTCATGGTCATCGTAGGCAATCACACTGAAATTATCCCCTATTTTTTTATCAATTTGCTTCAAAACCTTGAGGCCGCTTATGGCCAGGTAATTCGTTGCGAAAAGTACGGCATCGATATCTTCTGTATGAAATAATTTTTCCAGCTGGACCATAGAATCTGTTTCTTCCTGATTGAAAGGAACCTGTAAAACTAATTTTTCATCATACACAATCTCATAATCATCAAGCGCTTTTTTATAGGCAGCTAAACGTTCCGTGATTTGCTGCACATCAATATCCGTGGTAACAAGCGAGATTCTTTTTTTACCTGTTTTAATAAAACTTTCGATGGATTCATAGGTAGCCTTAAAATGATCGGCGCCTACATAGCTGGTATCCAGACCCGGCAGGTTTCTATCGAATAAAATTACGGGTTTATTATCTGATAATAGTTGTTGAATCTCTTCTTCCAGCCCCTTAATTGGCGAAATGATATAACCATCAATTTTTCTTGATTTAAACATATTGATGAGTTCTTTAGCCTTATCAATATTGTTCTCGGTACTGGAATAAATAATTTTATAGCCTTTTTTATAAGCCTTATCTTCTATTAGTCGTGCTATTCTGGAAAAGAAAGAATTTG
Organism: Bacteroidota bacterium; assembly: GCA_037032985.1. Lineage (GTDB taxonomy): Bacteria > Bacteroidota > Bacteroidia > Sphingobacteriales > Sphingobacteriaceae > Pedobacter. The sequence goes on along the minus strand of JAZBLB010000015.1, from coordinate 89,190 downwards.
AAATATCTTCGATAATTAAACCGATAATGTTTGAATTTCCGGTTCTTAAGCTTCGTGCAATCTGATTTGGTTTATACCCACTTTCTGTAATAATTTTTTCAACTTTTTTTATTACCGCTTCGCTAATTGATTTATCTCTGGCTTTACCATTAATGATAAAAGAAACAGTTGTAATGGAAACGCCAGCTTCAATGGCGATATCTTTTATAGAAAGAGCTTTCATTTATAGAATAGATTACTGGGTGAATGGCAGGAAAACCAACTAAAATTAACCTGAGTTTGGCTAATATAACGTATAAACACTCAGATTGATTGAGTTAAACTTGATAATTCTGCTAATTTTAACTTAAAACGTAAAAAGGCACCAAGTTGGTGCCTTTTTACTATTGAGAACTAATAACCTGGGTTTTGAGTTAAGTTTTCGTTTAATGTTCTTTGAATTAATGGAATTGGAAATAATTGCCTGAATGGTGCAGACGGGGTATGATCCCACCATGTGGCGGTATGGAATTTACCGAAACGAATTAAATCGTCTCGTCTAAATCCTTCAAATACAAACTCACGTCCTCTTTCGTTCAATAATTCATCCAGTGTTAAGCTGGCAGTTGTATATTGATTGGCCGGCCATGTGGCATCTGTAAAAGCCCGTTTCTTACAATCATTGATTAATTGAACAGCCTCTGCATTTGCAACGCCTCCGTTTTTACGCATAATAGCTTCGGCTTTTGCAAAATAAATCCATGTTAAACGGTACAAATTCCAATCCGTACAATTGTAATTTAAGTCGATACCAATTGGATTACCATTTCTGATCCCAGCAACATTATTCCCCAATTTGTATTTATTGAAACGTACACCACTGTTTTCTTCACCTTCACTCATGTTTGAAACCGTTGAATTTGCCCTTGCACGGCGGATTTCATCAACAAAATTAATCTGTTGACCATCATATTCATTTCCGCCGCTGGCAAGTGCCGGCTGACCATTGTCGAAACGAACTTGTGGCCCCTGCAATAACCAGGTACTCTTTCTTAAATCATCATTACTGTATTTTGTATAATTTCCAGGAACCATCACGATGCCATTATTGCCATTTCTGGAACCACCATAAATACGATCTTGTTGGAAGTGAAAAAATTCACCTGTCCATGAAGGCTGCGAGTTTGCAATTCTAAACTCATAAGCGATAGCAAAAATCACTTCTTTCGACAGATCGTTAGTCGTTTTAAATTGATCTGTAATGTTTGGGTCTAAAGCCATGGCTCCATTCTGACCACCGCCTTCATTATTGATTAATTTATTTGCAGCTGCAATACAATCATCCCAACGTGCAGTGCCTGTCCAAACTTCTGCATTAAGATAAAGTTCAACTAACATGGCGTAACCACCAGCTCTGCTCATTCTACCTACCATACTTCTGGATAATACCGGTGCCTTATCAATATTATCTTTGATTTCTTTCTCGATAAAAGCAAACACTTCAGCACGGGGTCTGGTTTCTGGCTTTGCAGGAATACCAACCTGAGTTACAATTGGAATATTACCGAAAAGATCCATCAGTTTAAGGTAATGATATGCCCTGAACAGTTTCAACTCAGCGATATATCCATCTTTTTCTGCTTGAGTAATGCCCATTTGCGATAACGAACGTTTTTCGAGATTTTCAATCGGATCAGTGCAATATCCCATCCCACCGTAAATTAAAGACCATGCATTATTTAGCGGCCCATCGTCTACCAACCAGGTATGGTAGTGTAAACGTTTCCATTTTCCACCATCTTCACCATGGCGACCTTTTGTTGGCCAGGCCAGCTGATCTGCTGAAAGTTCTGACGGCCTCCACCAGTTATCTTGACCTGATGGTGTTGCCCATGCGTTAGCGTGGGTATAAGGTCTTAAAACCGCAGATAATACTTCATTTTTATTGTTATAGTAGTTGTCTGTAACTAATGAGCTATAGACATTTTCATCTAACTTGGTACAGCCATTAAATAAAATAGGCGATGTAATAAGTGCAGACAATATGATTTTTTTAAAATTCTTCATTTTTCTTTAAATATTAAAATCCAAAATTAACACCGAAAACAAACTGTCTTGTGGTTGGGTAGGGGCTTCTGGTATCAATCCCTAAACTGCGCCCGTTAATTGATTGACCCATTCCTGTATCCTGAATAAGATCTGGGTCGTTACCAGTATAACCAGTTAATAAGGCTAAATTCTGTCCTACAGCATATACCCGAAGGCTACGGAATGCTTTATCATTAAATTTGAAAGTGTAACCTAATGTTACCTCATCTAATTTTAAGAAACTTCCGCTTTCCAGATAGTAATCTGAATACATATAGGTATCGTTAATTTCAGCATATTTAGTAAATGCACTGTTTAACAAGTTACCCTGTGTTCCGAATTTGTTTCCATATGATAAGGCCAGGGTATTAAGTACATCAAAATCCAGTTTACTTCTTAAGAAAACACTCAAATCCCATTTCTTGTACGTGAATTTATTTCCTAGAGATAGGTAATACTTAGGAATTGCATTTCCAATAAGGGCCAAATCGGTCTGATCGCGAAATGGTGAGGTATTTATTTGTGCATTAGGCACTGCTTCTCCGTTTCTATTATAGAATAACCATTTGCCTTCTGGTGTAAATCCTGCAAAGCGTTTACCCCAAAATTCTCCAATATTTCTACCTTCATATGTACGGAAAGCATCTCCCAAATCTCCTGCACCACCAATACCTCCAAAAGTTCTCATGTCTCTTTTATATACCTCGTTCGAATAAGTATCAAGCTTATTATCAATTGTGCTTCCAGCAAAATCAATGTTCCAGCTAAAATCATTGTTCTTGATTGCCTGATAGCTTAATGCCAATTCTAAACCTTTGGCAGATATAGTCCCAACATTGGTATAAATGCTACTTTGAATAAACGGAGGTTGAGGTGAGGTATACGTATCTAATAAATCTACAATATTACGTTTGAATACATCGATCGAACCGCTTAAACGATTATTAAACATGGAGAAATCTACACCGAAGTTATATTCGCGCTTGCGCTCCCATCGTAAATTAGGATTTGGATTACGTGAAGGCCCGTAAGTTTGCAACCATTCGCCATTAGGGAACGGATAAAGATTTCCAGTACTAAGCGTAACTAGTGAGGCATAATTTGCAAAACCTGAGTTTCCAGTTTCCCCATAGCCTGCCCTAACTTTTAAAAAGTTAAGCCATTTGATATTCTCCATGAATTTTTCACGGGTGATTTCATATGATGCTGAAATCGCTGGAAAACTTGCCCATTTATTATTAGCACCAAACCTGGAAGAACCTTCTCTCCTTAATACAGCTTCAACATTTACTTTACCATCAAAAGTATAATGTACGCGACCAAATAATGCAATTAATGTATTGTCATTTTTATTACTACCCAAAGCAACACGGTTGATTCCGATTGGCACACTACCTAAGTTGTTCTCTTCAAAAATATCATTTGTATAACCCCGGTTACTGGCACTGAATGATTCGTTTACTTCATAACGGTAAGAATATCCTAGCATTCCAGTTAAACGGTGTTTCTCATTAAGCGTTTTGCTATATTCCAATGTTGGCTCAAAATTGAAATTTTCATTCAATTCGGTCCCTTTGTAAGCATAGCCACCACCAGGTGAATCTCCATTCTCAACAGAATTTTGACTACCTAAAGTCCGGTATTGATTATCAATAAATTGATTTCGCTGGTAGGAAACAAAGGCAGAAGCTTTTAAACCTGTTAGAACGTCAACATCAATTTTTCCATCAGCTGAATAGGTCTGACGAGACCTTCTGTTTGTTTCCTGTTCCAAACGTGCAACTTCATTGGTAATGTTCCTTGTAAAAAGGTAGCTTCCATTAGGATTGTAGTAAGACTCTGTAGGGTTTTTTATGAGCACATTCTCCCAACCCCCACCATTATCTAGACCACCACCACCAAGCAGATTAGCTTTATTGATGTTAGAAGCCACGTTAAATGCTGCTGTTACCCGATCTTTAAATCCTTTTTGCGTCAAACTCATTCTAAATTGATACTGTTCTCTGCTGTTTTCCTTAGCAAAACCATCCAGTTTATTATAAGTGAATGACCCGCGGTATGTGGATTTATCACCACCACCAGCTATAGAAAGATTTTGATAGTTAGTTAAATTATCCTTGTTTGAAATTTCGTCGAAATAATTGAAATCCCCACCAAAATCCTGAGCCTTATATTGACCACTGGCTAGTTTTTCTCTGAATTGCGTAGCGTTCATAAAATCAGGACGCTCGTACAAGGTCTCATGTTTTACATAAGCATTGTAATTGAATTGAGATGGTCCCTTGCGCCCTTTTTTTGTAGTCACCAAAATCACCCCAGCATTGGCTCTGGTACCATAAATAGCAGCTGCAGATCCATCCTTAAGAACAGAAAACGATTCAATATCATCTTGCTGTAACAGATCTAAATTTCCTCCCGGAATTCCATCAATCACGATTAAAGGACTTGAGGTTCCTGAAATTGAAGTAACCCCGCGGAGCTGAATGGATACACCAGAATTGGGATTGGAACCCCCTCTTGTAATTTGTAAACCAGCTACCTTACCTTGTAATAAATCCAACGGATTTCTTGCACCACTTTGTCTGAATTGAGAAGTATCCACTTTGGTGATTGCTGAAGTCAATTCGCGTTGGCTCCGGGTACCATATCCAACAACCACAACATCATCTAGTTTGGTATCCGCTGATATGGCTAGCTTAATGTTTAAACTGCTTTCTGCACCAACAGTAACATTCTGCGTTTGATAACCCAGGAAAGTAAATCTGATTACCTCATTTTCATTCGCGTCAATTTTAAACTGCCCGTTGGCATCTGTTACCGTACCTTGGCCTGAGGTAATATTTTTAACCCCGACACCCGGAACACCCAGATTCTTTTCATCCACAACTTTCCCGGTAATTACCTTTCGCACACTTGCTTTGTGCCAGGGAACTTCAACCTCGAGAAGGCCATCGAAATCTTTTCGGTCAGTTTCAGCCGAAAGCGCCGGAAAACTCGACAATACAATTGCAGAGATACCAGTGAGTTTGAGTAAATTAATTTTCATTAGCTATTATTTATGTTTTGATTTGAAATAGGATGATTATCAATGAATCCATTTCTTGCAAGGCAGAAATGGTCTGCAACGAGCAAATGCAAATTGATTCATTTGGTAAAAATAATTTTTGGTTAGTTATCTATTGTTTCCGATTAGCAGCTCAATATTAGATAAAATATTGATTTATTAAAACGATTTAGCAAGTAAAAAATACGTTACAAAAACGATTTAGTATATTAATGCATAAACAAACCTGCAAACAGACCTGTTGTTAAACATTAAAAGAAATTTGAAAGGGCTTTTATAATTTAAGGTAAGAGAAAATCAAACCAGCCGTTTTTGCAGATGCGCCTGGTTTTCCCATTAAACCTATAAGGTTGTCGTAATGACTGAGCATTTCAGTTCTACCAACTCCATCCAGAATCATATCAAGTTCAGCATTTACCTTTTCCTGATTACAATCTTCCTGAATAAGTTCGGTTACAATTTTTTGATCAACAATGAGATTAACCAGTGAAATGAATCTTATTTTAACCAGCATTCTGGCAATAGCGATAGAGATCGCCCCGCCTTTATAAACCACCACTTGTGGCACTTTAAACAAAGCCGTTTCGAGCGTAGCCGTTCCTGAAGCAACAATGGCCGCATGTGCGACATTTAAAAGATTATAAGTATTATTAAAAAGGAGATGAACTTTTTTTGTTCCTGTAAACTGACGGTAGTAACTTTCGGAAAAAGTAGGTGCAGCTGCAATTGCAAAGGTATAATCAGGATAATTTTCAGTCACGCTCAACATTACGGGCAACAACCGCTCTATCTCCTGCTTTCTGCTTCCGGGAAGCAGCGCAATTATTTTCTCATCGCCCAGGCCATTGTTTGCCCTGAACTTTGCATCTGGTTCAAACTGTGCAATTTCATCTAACAAAGGATTTCCAACATAATCAACCTTCATTCCCCACTCCCGGTAAAAATCTACTTCAAATGGCAGTATGCAGAACATATGATCGACAACTCTTTTAATTCTGAGCACCCGTTTTTGATTCCAGGCCCAAACTTTTGGCGAAATATAGTAGCAAACTTTTATCCCATTTGCTTTGGCAAACTCTGCAATTTTAAGGTTAAAACCAGGAAAATCAATCAAGATTAAAACATCTGGCTTCCAGTATAGGATATCATCTTTAGAAGCTTTTAAATTTTTAAAAATGGTTCTTAAATTCAAAACCACTTCTGTAAAACCCATAAATGCCATCTCCGCATAATGCTTCACCAATTCTCCACCTTCTGCCTGCATTTTATCTCCACCAAAATACCTGAACACAGCTTCGCCATCTTCAGCTTTCAAAGCCTTCATTAAGTTTCCGCCATGTAAATCGCCGGAGGCCTCTCCTGCTACAAGGTAATATTTCATGTTCTAGTGTTCAGTTTGCGTGGTAAGTAGTAAGTTTTATTTAACAGGTTTTAAATTTTTGCCTTTTGCTTTTCCTTATTTAATTTTTAACCCTGTCTTCTTTTCTCTATTTCCTATTCCCTATCTCCTCTTCCCTATTTTCTATTCCCTATTCTCTATTTCCTCTTCCCTATTCTCCCTCTCAAAAAACTTTGTAAGCAAAGAAAACAAGTGCACATAAAAATGTAGCCGCTAAAATTCCCCTGCCGATATTCTCTTTATTAAATTTGAAGAAATATTGCATGATGTATGCGTTTACCGCAATCCCACCAATATACAATAAATCGGCTTTTGCCAATGATGCCACATGGTGGATAATGAACCAGGCAATGGCGCATAAAATAGCTGGCGATAATAAACCGATCGCCAGACCTATCCAAACTGAATTATTTAGTTTCCTTAACTGATTTTGCATCGATAGATCAGCCTAAGTTAATTCCATCCGGTGCAGAAACTTTATCGTTTTTATCTGTTTTACCTTGCTCATTCGCCTCAAAATTCCAGCTACTCAAAGTCTGAATCGCGTGGTGAGCAGTTAGATCAAATTGTACCGGAACAATAGAAACATAACCATGTTCCAGTGCCCAAACATCTGTATCTTCTCCCCGATCGAAGTTTTCAAAAACGCCTGTTAGCCAATAATAAGGACGGCTATAAGGATCTGTCCGCTCATCAAACTCCTCCATCCATTTGGCATTTGCCTGTCTGCAGATTTTAATGCCTTTCAAATCATTTCCTTTCGGAAAATTAACGTTTAACAATGTTCCATCAGGCAATCCATTAGCTAAAACCTCTTCGCAAATATTTTTGATATACTTTTTAGTGTGGCTGAAATCGGCAGCAGCAGCAAAATCATCTAAAGAAAAACCAATAGATGGAATCTTTTCTATCGCTCCTTCTACCGCAGCAGACATCGTTCCGGAATAAAGCACATTGATGGAGTTATTCAATCCATGGTTAATACCCGAAACGCACAAATCTGGTTTTTTACCTTTAAAAATTTTATTCACCGCTATCTTAACACAATCTACGGGTGTTCCGCTGCATTTGTACATTTCTACACCCTCATAAATGGAAACCTTATCAAAACGAATGGGTTTACCAATGGTAATTGCATGTCCCATTCCACTTTGCGGACTATCTGGCGCTACTACCACCACATTGCCAATTTCCTGCATCACCTCCATCAGGTTTTTTATTCCTGTGGCAGTAATTCCATCATCATTAACTACTAATATATTGGGTTTAGAACTTTGCTTTGTCATATCCGCAAAAATACAGATTATTAAATTTAGGGCACAATAAACCGCTATCTAATATCATATTTTCATTAAATACTGCTCAATTATTCACCTTTCCTAAAAAGCATTTCATTCGATCGCAGAAAGCATTTATATTTGGTTAGGAATGATTCTTTAATTTGAATAATTAAGGGTGCCAAAACTCAGGCTTGAATTCCAATAAACCAAAAACAAATCAATGAAAATCAAACTATTAACTTTAGCTTGTTTTCTCATTACGGGTACAATTGCGCAAGCACAAAATACCTACCAATGGAAAACAGCATCATCTGGTGGCTACAATTATAAATTTGTAACAAACGACCCTACCAAGACCCGTTTCTATACTTTAAAAAATGGGTTGACCGTTATTTTATCACAGAATAATAAGGAGCCAAACATTGTATATAAAATGGCGGTGAGGGCTGGAAGTAATACCGACCCCAGAACAAATACGGGTTTAGCACATTATTTAGAACATTTGCTGTTTAAAGGAACGGATAAATTCGGAACGTTGAACTATGCCAAAGAAAAGCCGCTATTGGATAAAATTGAAGCGCTTTACGAAACCTACAATAAAACAACCGACCCTGTAAAAAGGAAAGAAATCTATGCTGAAATTGATAAGGTTTCTGGCGAGGCATCTAATTATTCTATCGCCAATGAATATGATAAGATGATGAAATCAATTGGCAGCGGTTCTACAAATGCGCATACTTCTGTAGAAGAAACCGTTTACGAAGAAGATCTTCCATCGAATGCCATTGATAAATTCCTCTCGGTACAGGCAGAGCGTTTCCGTTCACCGGTTTTCCGTATTTTCCATACTGAGCTGGAAGCAGTTTACGAGGAAAAGAACATCGGTATGGATAATGATGGCCGTAAAATGTATGAAAAAATGCTTAACGCATTATTTCCAACCCATAATTATGGTCAGCAAACTACGATTGGCACCATCGAACACCTTAAAAACCCTTCGTTGGTCGAAATCAGGAAATATTATAATAAATATTATGTGCCAAATAATATGGCCTTAATTATGTCTGGCGATATCAACTATGATGAGCTTATCAAAAAGGTAGATAAGGATTTTTCTTACATGGTTTCCAAACCATTAGCCCTATATAATCCAGCTGCAGAAAAACCACTTACCCAAGTGCAGAAAGTTGATATTTATGGCCCCAGTGCAGAAAACTTATATGTAGCCTATCGAGGCTTTGCTCAAAATACGCGTCAAAGCTTGTTATTGGATCTAATCGGAAGTATCTTATCTAATGGCAAAGCAGGCTTGATGGATATTAACATCAACAAGCAGCAAAAAATGTTACGTGCCGGTGCGGGTTACAACCAGATGAAAGATTACGGGATTTTCATGCTATCTGGTTCGCCAAAAGCCGGACAAAGTTTAGAAGAAGCTCAAAAATTATTATTAGAGCAAGTTGAATTACTGAAAAAAGGTGAATTTGATGAAAGCCTGATTAAAGCAACCGTTGCCAATATTAAATTAGGCGAGTTGCAGGGTTTTGACAACAATGATGTGCGTGCAGATTACACCATGACGGCTTTTATTCAAAACCGCGGAAATGAATGGGATAAAATGCTGGCCTCAACAGATGCCATGGCCAAGGTTACGAAAAAAGAAGTTGTAGATTTTGCCAATAAGTTCTTTATCAATAACTACGTATCTGTATTTAAGCATAAGGGTGAAGATAAAACTATTCTTAAGGTAGAAAAACCAATTATTACTGCTGTTAAAACCAATACAAATGAGGTTTCTCCATTTACTAAAACCATCATTGCCGCCCCGGTTAAACCAATTGCACCGAAATTTTTAGACTATACAAAAGACCTTAATTTCGGGAAAGCCGGCATAGCAGATGTAATTTCCGTTCAGAATAATGAGAATGGAATTTTCCGCATGAGCTACCGTTTTGAAATGGGTTCTTACAATTATAAGCTTCTACCTTATGCTGCTCAATATCTTGCTTTTTTAAGTACTGATAAATATTCTGCAGAAGACATTAGCAAAGCTTTTTATAACATTGCCTGTAGCTATAGCGTAAATGTAGGTACTGATGTAACTACAATAGCCGTTTCAGGATTGCAGGAAAACTTCGACAAAGCCCTGGCCTTGGTAGAAGATGTATTGGCCAACTGTAAGCCTAACGAAAAAGCACTGGAAGATTTAAAGGGCAGACTTTTAAAATCTAGAGAAAATGCAAAATTAAATAAATCATCTATTCTAGGTGGCCTGATGAGTTATGCGCAATATGGTACAGATAATCCATTCAATTATGGCTTAACAAATGATGAAATCAAAAACATGAAATCATCTGATTTAATTTACTTATTACATAACCTAACCAATTACAAACATACCATTACCTATTACGGACCTAAAACCATAACAGCATTGGCTGATGATGTGGTTAAAATTCATCGTTTAGCTAGCGAGTTTACGCCAATAGCACCGGTAAAGAAATTTGTTTACACAAAAACAGATTCTAATAAGGTTTATTTCGCAGACTATGATATGGTGCAGGCTGAAATTCGCTGGGTAAGAAACGGTGGCTTGTATGATCCTGCCAATGCTGCGAAAATCGCTTTATTTAACAACTACTTCGGCGGTGGTATGGGTTCTATCGTTTTCCAAACCATTCGTGAATCCAAAGCATTAGCCTATTCAACATTCGCAGTATACTCTAGTCCGAATACGAAAGAAAAAGAAAACACTGTAGTTGCTTATGTGGGTACGCAGGCCGACAAAATGAATGAAGCAGTGGCAGGGATGAATGAGTTACTGAATACTCTACCAGAATCAGATAAATCCTTCGATCTTTCTAAAACCAACTCATTAAATGGATTAGAAGCGTCGCGAATTACAAAAGACGGCATTATCGCAAGTTACCTGTCCGATAAAAAATTAGGTTTTGATCATGATTCCAGAATTGATGAATATGCTAACCTCAAACCCTTAACTTTTGCTGATATCAATACTTTTCACCATGATAACTTATCAGCTAAGCCTTACAGTTACTGCATTGTTGCTTCAGAAAAGAAAATTAACATGGCTGATCTGGGAAAATTTGGTCCGGTTACGAAGTTAACTTTAAAGCAGATTTTTGGCTACTAGAAAGGCAAAAGCTAAAATACTAAAGCTGAAAGCGTAAGGTTTAGCGCCCGTCGGAAGGCGATAAACGTAAAATGAAAGCGAAAAATTAAAACTTAAATAAAAAGCGATTTCTGGAAACAGGAATCGCTTTTTTTGTGGTGCTTCTTTAAACCGGTTTCAGCAGACTCAAAATTTCCTGGATCGAAAATCTCGCACCACACACAAACTCATCTGCAGCACCGTAATAAATGGTTAGTTCATCGCCATCAGTCACATGGCCATTGGTAAACACCACTTCGCCAAAGAAACCATTTAATTCATAATCAGTAGTTGGCCGCATAATTGGTGCATCGCTTTGTGCAATAACAATCGATGGATCATTCAGATCCATTAGAAATGCCCCCAGACAATATTGATGCTTGTCGTTCGCACCATGATAAATCGACAACCAACCTCGATCGGTTCTAATCGGTGCAGCACCTGCACCCACCCGTTTACAATCCCATTTACCTTTTCGGGTTTTAATGATACACTTATGGTTTCCCCAATGGATGCTGTCTGGAGATTCTGCCACCCAGATATAATTTCCACCCAAACCTACACTACTTGGCCGGTGCATGGCATAAAATTTTCCATTAATTTTTTCTTCAAAAATAGCGCAATCCTTATTATGCGGCGAGATAATCATTCCATGTTTTTCGAAGGTTTTCCAATCTTTTGTGGTGCGTAATCCTACCCCTACCCCATGTGCCGATACAGCAGTGTAAGTCAAATAGTAAGTACCTGCTATTTGTGCAACCCGACAATCCTCAATACCAAAGGATTCATTTTCACCTTCGCCCTGCAACAAAGGAAACCCCTTTGGCTGATGGAAATTGATTCCATCATCACTACAAACAAGTCTCAAATGCGAAAGTGTGGTCAGGTAATCTGCACCTTTGTATGTGATGATACGAGGATCATCGGCGTTTAAATCCGGGTCATTTTCATTGATAGCGATTAACTCAATTTTACCGTCTTTTAAGACTGGAAAAGATATCAATCCCTTTATTTGACTTGGCCGCTCTGCCACGCGAATTAACATCCAAATTTTTCCATCAAACCTAAATACACCAGGGTTTAACAAGCAGGCGATTTCTAAACCTACATAACTTGGCAACAGATCTTTTGGCGATAAAATTGGATTTTCAGAAAATCTCTCAGCCTTTTCTTCCATAATACGATATATGCTATAACCTCTAAACAAAGTAAAACATCAAAATAAGGTTTAGAGTTCTTAGTTTTTTATTCTAATTAAAGAAAGATAGCTGACGTATTTTAAAGATTGACAATCTAAACAGAGCAAATTGCCTACGAAGCAGCCTTATTTTAGCTTTCTTTTTCAATGAAAAGCTTTCTTTTTATTTTCAAAGACCGTACTTACACAAAAAACAACCATCATCTACAGAATACAACTGCTTCATAAGCTTATGCAAACAAATGAGCGTGCATTTATATGTCAAAATTGCTTGAGATAGTATTCTTTATATGTTTATATGTTTTTTTAACTAAATTAAGCTATCATTCCGATAGAAGAACTAATTATTAACACTAAAACCAAACAATTAATGAAAAAACTACTACTTAGTATGGTTTTAACTTTCGGATTAATTTCATTTGCTTTCGCACAGAGCAAAGTAATTAGCGGTAAAGTTACTTCAGGCATCGCCGATCCTATTCCAGGCGTAAGTGTATTTGTAAAAGGCTCACCAGGCACCATTACACAAAGTGATGCAGCTGGTAATTACAAATTGAGTGTTCCAAATGATGCAAAAACACTCGTTTTCAGCTTTATTGGCTACACAACATTAGAGACCCCTATTAACGGCACATCCATCAATGCCAATCTTAAAGAAGAAAACACTACCCTATCTGATGTGGTAGTAGTGGGTTATGGCACGCAGAGTAAACGTGATGTAACAGGTTCAGTTGCATCTGTAAAATCAAAAGACCTAGAAAACCTTCCGGTAACCAGTTTTGAGCAAGCATTGCAAGGTAAAGCAGCAGGTGTTCAAATTTCAGCTCAAAATGGAAAGTTAGGACAAGGGATAACTGTTAGAGTACGTGGAGCGGCATCTGTAACTGCAGGTAGCGAGCCATTATATATTGTGGATGGTATTCCAATAACCTCAGGAAATTTCTCCGGCACTTCTGCACCAACGAGCGCCTTAGCAGATTTAAATACTAATGATATTGAATCTATTGAAGTATTAAAAGATGCTTCTGCATCAGCTATATACGGCGCCAGAGCATCTAATGGCGTTGTCTTAATTACTACAAAACAGGGTAAAACAGGCAAAACGCTTATTCAGTTTAATGCCCTTGGAGGGATAAGTACGCCATCAAATCACAGAGATTTTTTGAACGCAGAGCAATATGTTCAATTAATAAGAAGGGCAGGTATTGGCCGTGCCAAAGATGATTTTGCAAATACTACCGATTATGCAACGCTACAAGATGCACTCGATGATTATAGCTCAATTGTTGAAGGCAGATTGAATCGCTATTCAGCTGGCAATAATGATTATCAAACTTATCAGGTAAACACAAATTGGGAACGTGAATCATTTCAGGATAACCCGATAACGCAGCAATATGACCTAAACCTTACAGGAGGTAATGAAAAAACCAAGTTTTATATGGGTGGGCAAGCTTTGGATCAAAAAGGTATTATTGTTGGGAATAGCTATAAACGTTATAGCGGAAGATTAAACTTAACAAATAAAGTAACTGATTTTCTGGAGGTTGGAATTAACCTAAACTTCGCAAACAGCATTAACAACCGTTTATCAAATGACAATGCCTTTTCAAGCCCGTTGCAGTCGGTGGCTTTATCTCCAATTACACCATTCATCGACCCGCGCTCCGGATTAATCAGTGGAACATTGCCAGGTGCTGCATCAAATTATCCAGTGTATTATAATCCGTTTATCGGCATTGAAAATGCTGCTTACAAGGCAACAGTTTACCGTACCATTGGAAAAGCATTTGCAAACGTAAACATTGCAAAAGGCCTAAAATTTAGCACAGATTTCTCAGTTGACAATTTAAATCAAAACGAAGAAAGTTATTATGGTTCCCTTACTTTTAGAAATACAGGAACATCAAACGGAGATGGCCAGAATATTTCAACGTTCGTAATTAATACAAACACAAATAATTTCTTTAGCTACAATACAACTATTGGAAAAAGTAGCTTCGACGCTATTTTAGGAACAAGTTACCAAAAATCAACAACAAAATTCAGCACACTAGAAGGGCAGGATTTTCCAAGTGATGCCTATATAAAATTAGGTTCAGCCGCTACAAAAGTTGTTGCAACTAGTAACGAAAGTGCTTTTAGTTTCCTATCATATTTTTTCAGAGCCAATTATAAATACAATGAACGCTATTTAGTTGGCTTTAGCGTAAGGGCAGATGGATCATCTCGTTTTGGTGAAAACCAAAGATATGGCTACTTTCCGGCTGGTTCACTTGCCTGGATCGCATCTGAAGAGGATTTCTTAAAACAAAATGAGATTTTCAGTCTATTAAAATTGAGAGCAAGTTATGGCTTAACTGGTAATGCAGAAATCGGAAATTATGCTGCACGAGGATTATTTAGTGGAACAGGCGCTTATGGCGGTCTAGCTGGACAAATCCCATCAAGAATTGCCAACCCTGATTTAACCTGGGAAAGAACCAAGCAATTAGATTTGGGTCTTGACTTTGGAATATTTAAGAATAGAATTTCTGGAACTTTCGATTTCTATCAAAAAAACACCACCGATTTGTTATTGAACGTACCAATACCGCAAACAACAGGATTTGGAACTATAACCCAAAATTTGGGTAAATTAAAAAATACTGGCTTTGAATTGGGTATTAACTCAGAAAACTTTGTAGGTCAATTTAAATGGTCTACCGCAATAACTGCCGCAATCAATAATAACAAAATTACGGATTTAGGCGGGCAGATATTAAACAGCAATGAAATTAATGCAGCAGTCGCCGGGCAGCCCATTGGTGTTTTCTATTTACCGGAATATGCGGGCGTGAACCCAGTAAATGGAGATGCCCTATATTATAAGAACACCACACTTGCTGATGGAAATGTTGACAGAACGACCACAAAAAATATTAACGAGGCGCAGCGGATATTTGCTGGTAATCCGAACCCTAAGTATACTTTTGGATTTAATAACACCTTTTCTTTCAAAGATTTCGACCTCAGCATTTTCTTTCAAGGTGTTTCAGGAAATAAAATCTTCAATGCTGGCGGACAATACATGAGCGCGAACGGCTCAAATGGTTATGATAACCAAACGGCTGACCAAATGGCTTATTGGGATAAAGCAGGCGACATTACTTCCATTCCTGAACCGCGTTTAGGGCTTGGAAATGGTGTTGGTAATTCAACCCGATATATTTCAGATGGGAATTACGTTCGTCTGAAAACACTAACCCTGGGATATACCTTCCCAACTGCAGTAGTTACAAAAATTAAGTTAAGTAAATTGAGGTTATATGCTACAGCCCAAAACCTAGCTACTTTAACAGGTTACAAAGGATGGGATCCAGAAGTAAATGCTGATTATCAATCCACAAACATCAATCAGGGAGTAGATTTCTATTCTGCACCGCAGCCCCGTGTAATTTCACTAGGTATTAACATTGGTTTATAATTTTAAAGCGTAAAAAGATGAAAAAAACATATATATACAAATTGCTCATGGCAGCTTTGTTTCTTTCCGGAGCATCATCTTGCAAGAAAGCACTTGATATTTCTCCTGTAGATACGATAGATCAAAGCAAAGCGCTTCTCACTTCTAAAGACGTCGAGGTTGCACTTGTAGGTAGCTACTCTGCCTTAGGTAGCAGAAATTTTTATGGCGGACGAGCATTTCTTATGGCGGATTTTCTGGCTAATACAGATGCGATAGATTGGTTTGGAACCTATGAAGAGCTTACCCAGACCATTAACAAATCATTACTAAAAACAAATACGTTTGTAAATAACGTTTGGGCAGATGGCTATACCGCAATTAATGATGCAAATAATGTAATCGCAGCTATTGATAAGGTAGACGCAGCAAAAAAGAGTAGAATTGAAGGGGAAGCAAAGTTCATCAGGGGCGCCGTCTATTTTGATTTAGTAAGATTATTCGGCAAGGCTTACAATGACGGTTCTCCAACCACTAACCTCGGCGTTCCACTTGTTTTAACGCCAACAACCTCAGTAAATGACGGTAGCTACGTGACCCGGGCGACCGTAGCCGCAGTCTATACTCAGGCAATTGCCGATCTCACAGAAGCTGAAAGTAAGTTACCAGTTACTAATGGATTTTTCGCAACTAAATCTGCTGCGGCAGGTATGTTAGCTAGAATCTATCTGCAGATGGGAAATTATGCAGCAGCAGGTGCAGCCGCAAATAGGGTTATCTCATCAGGCAACTATAGCTTAACATCAAGTTTCATTGCTGCTTTTCCAGTTGTTGGTTCAGCTGTTGGCTCAAATACGACAGAAGATGTATTTTCTATACAAGTTCGAACATTAACAGGATTTAATGGCTACAATGAGTTCTATGGCTCTTCAACATATGGCGGTCGTGGAGATGCTATTATTTCTCAAAGCTGGATAAATAGAACCTATAATCCAGCTGATGATAGAATCAATGCATTTTATGATGATGGTGATGTATTTACATCTAAATTCGGGAATCAATATGGCAATGTTTCCGTGATTAGATTAGCAGAAATGTATTTGGTTAGAGCTGAATGCAATGCACGTTTAGCACCTACCGCGGCAATTGGTGGCCAAACCCCTGCACAGGATTTATCAGTTGTGAGAAGCCGCGCAGGATTAACTACTTCTACAGCAACATTAACGGATATCCTAAACGAAAGAAAACTAGAACTTGCTTTTGAAGGCTTTGCATTACATGATGCCAAGCGAACTCAAACAAACATTGGATCAATATCATGGAATGCGAATAATCTTGTTTTTCCGATTCCGCAAATAGAAATTGATGCGAACAAAAACATTGTTCAAAACCCGGGCTATTAAGGTAAACCTTTTAAACAAAAAATGCTCCCGAAATTCGGGAGCATTTTTTGTTTAATTAACTTTTTAATTATTTCAAAGCTTTCGCTGCTTCGATAATCTCCTCAACCACACCTGGATCAAGTAAAGTAGATGTATCACCTAAATTAGCGTTATCGCCTTCCGCAATTTTCCTTAAAATCCTCCGCATAATTTTACCTGAGCGCGTTTTAGGCAAGCCAGAAACAAAGAGTATTTTATCTGGCTTTGCAATGGCACCAATTACCCTGGTAACTGTTTGCAGAATATCTTTTTTAGTTAACTCAGCTTCACCATGCATTTCCGGATTGATCACAAAAGCATAAATCCCTTGTCCTTTCACATCATGTGGATAACCCACTACGGCACTTTCTACCACACCTGCATGCATGTTGATGGCATTTTCTACTTCAGCTGTACCAATTCTATGTCCTGATACATTTAAAACATCATCTACACGACCAGTAATCCGGTAGTAGCCATCCTTGTCGCGCAAACATCCATCTCCAGTAAAATATAGATCAGGATAAGTAGAAAAATAAGTTTGTTTGCAGCGTTCATGGTCGCCATAAGTTGTTCTCAGCATTCCCGGCCATGGGAATTTAATGCAAAGGTTCCCCATAACATCATTACCTAAGATTTCTTTCCCGTTTTCGTCAACCAATATTGGCTGAATTCCTGGTAAAGGCAGAGTGGCGAAGCTCGGTTTAGTCGGCGTAACCGTGGCAATAGGCGAAATCATGATTCCACCAGTTTCCGTTTGCCACCAGGTATCCACAATCGGCGCCTTGCCCTGACCAATTTTCTCATCGAACCAATGCCAGGCTTCTTCGTTAATCGGTTCCCCTACCGACCCCAAGACACGGATAGAGCTTAAATCTTTTCCATCCAATGGCTCATCACCATAACTCATCAAAGATCTGATGGCAGTAGGTGCAGTGTATAAGGTATTAACTTTATGCTTTTCTACAAGATCCCAAAAACGAGATGGCGTTGGGTAGGTAGGAATGCCTTCAAAAAGAACTGAAGTTGCGCCTTGAGAAAGTGGGCCGTAAACAATGTAAGAGTGACCAGTAATCCAACCGATATCTGCGGTACAAAAGTAAACTTCGCCAGGCTGGTAATTAAAAACATTGGAAAAAGTATAGCCCGCATAAACCATGTAACCGCCACAGGTATGTACGACTCCTTTTGGTTTTCCGGTAGACCCAGAAGTATAGAGGATGAAGAGCATATCCTCTGCATCCATTTCTTCAGCTTCACAAATATCATTAACATGTTTAACTTCATCTTCCCACCAAACATCACGGCCTTTCAACATCGAAACCGGCGTACGCACATGCGTTAAAACAATACATCTTTCTACCGTTGGGCAACCTATTAAAGCGTCATCAATTACATCTTTTAACGGAATTTGTTTACTTCCACGATAGGCGCCATCTGCAGTGATTACCAATTTACATTGCGAATCGTTGATGCGATCTGCAATAGATTTGGCAGAGAATCCACCAAAAATTACGGAGTGCACCGCGCCAATTCTGGCACAAGCCAAAACGGCAATAGCCAGTTCTGGAACCATCGGCATGTAGATACAGATGCGGTCGCCTTTTTTAGCACCATTGCGTTTCAATACGTTGGCAAAACGGCAAACGCGCTCGTGTAACATCTTATAAGTTAAAGTTACGCTTTCTTCTTCAGGGTTATTGGGCTCCCAGATAATGGCGGGTTTATCACCGCTTTTTTCCAGGTGGCGATCAAGGCAATTTTCAGTAATATTAAGTTTTGCACCTTCAAACCATTTGATATTTGGTTCTTTAAAATCCCATGATAGTACTTTAAACCAGGGTTTTCGCCATTGAAAATTCTGCGCAACTTCGCCCCAGAATTGTTCGGGATTCTCCACGCTTTTCTTAAAATCTTCTTCGTATTGCTTAAAAGATGTAATTTGCATTGCTAGTTGATATATTTTGGATTAGTATCGGCTAATTTAATTAAATAATGATAAGGAGAAATATCCAAACTACATTAAAATCAATCAGCTGCATAAATTAAAAAATATATGAAAATATTTAGCGCCACTCTTGCTCTTTTCATTTATTATTCAGATATTTGCACACTCTTAAAAAAATTAAGCGGACGATATTAACAACTATATTTACAAGTCATGTCAAGAGTTTGTGATTTAACAGGAAAAAAAGCAATGGTAGGTAACAACGTTTCTCACTCAAACGTTAAAACCAAACGCAAATTTTACCCGAACCTTCAACTTCAGAAATTTTATATTCCTGAAGAAAACCGTTGGATTACGTTGAAAGTTTCAACTTCAGCGATCAAAACCATTAATAAAGTGGGTATCAGCGAAGCGATCAACCGTTTCGTTAAAAAAGGATTTTTGTAAAAAACATTAACTGTTGAGATTAACAGTTTAAATTTATATTATAATGGCAAAAAAAGGTAACAGAGTTCAGGTTATTTTAGAATGTACTGAACATAAAGAAAGTGGCATGCCAGGTATGTCTAGATATATTTCTACCAAGAACCGTAAAAACACAACAGAGCGTTTAGAATTGAAAAAGTTCAATCCTGTGTTGAGAAAAGTAACCGTACATAAAGAAATTAAATAGTTGAATGATAGATTGACCGAATGGTTGAATTAATTCAATCCTTCCAACATTCTCTAACTCAATCATTAAAAACATAACAACATGGCAAAGAAAGTAGTTGCGACCCTTAAAACAGGTACTGGTAAAGAATATTCAAAAGTAATTACAATGGTTAAATCACCAAAAACTGGTGCTTATTCATTCAAAGAACTTATCGTTCACAACGATCACGTTAAAGATGCTATTGCATCTAAATAAGATTAATATTTTTAATATTGAAAATATTAAAGGCCGTTCCGTTTTAACCGGAAGGGCTTTTTTTGTTATATAAAATTTAGATATGGGTTTATTCGATTTTTTCAAAAAGAAAGAAACTGCACCTGAAGCTCAGGAGGCATTGGATAAAGGTTTAGAGAAAACTAAAGATGGTTTCTTTAATAAAATTACCAAGGCTGTAGCAGGAAAATCTTCTGTGGATGATGAAGTACTCGATAATCTTGAAGAAGTTTTGGTTACTTCTGATGTTGGTGTAAGCACCACATTAAAAATTATTAAACGTATTGAAGAACGCGTATCAAAAGATAAGTACCTCAATACCTCTGAGCTGAATTATATCTTAAGAGATGAAATTCAACTTTTACTGTCAGAAAACAATAGCAATGATTTTCGCCAGTTTGAATATGGAGACCATAAACCTTACGTAATTATGGTAGTTGGCGTTAATGGCGTTGGTAAAACAACTACCATCGGTAAATTGGCACATAAGTTAAAAGAATCAGGACTTAAAGTAGTATTAGGTGCTGCCGATACCTTTAGGGCTGCTGCAGTAGACCAGATCAAGTTGTGGGGTGAACGCGTAGGGGTTAGAGTAGTAGCACAGGCCATGGGTTCAGATCCGGCTTCTGTTGCGTTCGACACCTTACAATCGGCTGTAGCTGCCGGCGAAGATGTTGTGATTATTGACACCGCCGGTCGTTTGCATAACAAAGTTGGGTTAATGAACGAACTTGGCAAAATTAAGCAGGTAATGCAAAAGGTTGTACCAAATGCACCTCACGAAATTTTATTGGTGTTGGATGCTTCAACTGGTCAGAATGCTTTTGAACAGTGCAAACAGTTTACCGAGGCTACTGATGTGAATGCATTAGCCATTACCAAACTTGATGGAACAGCGAAAGGCGGAGTGGTAATTGGTATTTCAGATCAGTTTAAGATTCCTGTTAAGTATATCGGTGTGGGAGAGAAAATCGGCGACCTACAGTTGTTTGATAAAAAGGAATTTGTGAATAGCTTGTTTAAGTAAATGCAAGCGGTTGATTACATATTTTCACTTCGTGGATGATTCCACAGATTGTTTGATTACATAGATTTTATGTAATTTCAATAATGGAAGAATATGAAAACCATGAACTTGCCAGTATTATCATTGGCTATTGTTATGCAGTTCACAATCAATTAGGCCCTGGATTTTTGGAGAAATTGATGTAAATGCGCTCAAAATAAAACTTCGCCAAGCCGGATTAAATTTTGAGGTTGAGAAAGAGTTTGCAGTTATATTTGAAGAACAGACCATTGGCCAATTTAGATGTGATCTCGTTGTAGAACAAAAAGTAATTGTTGAGCTTAAGTCTGTAACCGGGTATCAGCCTAAATTATTCCAGCATCAGGTTATCTCTTATTTGAAAGCCAGCAAAATTAAAACCGGATTATTGATTAACTTTGGCAATACGAGTTGTGCAGTAAAAAGAATATCTATTTAATCCTTTAAAATATCCACACATTATAATCTGTGACATCGCTAAATCTGTGTAATCAAACCGCAGGAGAAGCGCAATTATTACAAATATGATTACCAAAACAATAAAAAATAAATCCACTATTAAACAACCTAAAATCAATGTGATTACTTTGGGTTGCTCAAAAAATATCTACGATTCGGAGGTGTTAATGGGTCAGTTGCGTGGGAACAATTTAAATGTGGTTCACGAATCTGATAAGATGGGGAAAGATGATATCGTGGTAATCAATACCTGCGGTTTTATCGACAATGCTAAACAAGAATCAATTGACACTATTCTGCAATTCAGTGAGTTAAAAGAAGCTGGCAAGATTGGAAAAGTGGTGGTAACAGGCTGCTTATCTGAACGCTACAAGCCTGAATTAGAATCAGAAATAACTAACGTCGATGCGTTTTTTGGAACAAACGACTTACAAAATATCTTACACGAGCTTGGTGCAAACTACAAGCACGAACTGATTGGTGAACGTTTGCTCACTACGCCATCACATTTTGCGTATTTTAAAATTGCCGAAGGCTGTAATCGCCCATGCTCATTTTGCGCCATCCCGCTGATGCGGGGAAAGCACATGAGTAAACCAATAGAAGAATTGGTGAATGAAGCTAAAATTCTGGCTAAAAACGGCACAAAAGAGTTGATCTTAATTGCTCAGGATCTTACCTATTATGGATTAGACCTATATGGCGTTCGCAAACTTGATGAATTGATGCGTCGCCTTTCTGATGTACCGGGCATTGAGTGGATTCGCTTACAGTATGCTTACCCAAGTGGTTTCCCTATGGAAATTCTGGATGCCATGAATGAGCGTGACAATATCTGTAAATACCTCGATATGCCATTGCAACACATTACCGATAACATGTTGAAATCCATGCGTCGTGGTACCACTAAGCAGAAAACAATAGACCTGGTTAATCAAATCAGAGATAAAGTGCCGAATATCGCCATGCGTACTACGTTAATTTGTGGCTATCCGGGAGAAACACAACAAGATTTCGAAGAAATGGCTGCCTGGGTAGCGGATACGAAGTTCGATCGTTTAGGTTGTTTTACTTATTCGCACGAAGAAAAAACACATGCCCATTCCTTAATCGACGATGTTGCTGATGAAGTGAAACAACAACGCGTTGATGACATTATGGAAATTCAGCAAGGCATTTCTTTCGATATCAACCAAGAGAAAGTTGGACAGACATTTAAAGTACTAATTGACAAAAAAGAAGGTGATTTCTTTGTAGGAAGAACAGAATTTGACTCTCCGGAAGTGGATAACGAAGTGCTAATTGACGCTGCTACGGGTTACGCAGCAAACGGAAGTTTTGTACAGGTAAAAATAGACCGTGCCGAAGATTTCGATTTGTACGGTACAATTATTTAGAAAAAGTAACATACATTTAATTCCGACAGCTAAGCTGCCGGAATTTTTTTTGTTTAAAACCGAAAATCGTTGTAGCGCTATTTATCCCAGATCCGTTTAATAGAAAAAAAAATATTATGAAAAAGATAGTTATCGTTCTCGCATTGATGTTCGTTATTGGCATTGGTTGCAAAAAAAATCTTGATCCAGGCGGCGGAGCGTGCGCCTGTTCTCCAACTGTAGAATCTTACCTGAGTGTATCTATAAAAGGAACTAACAACTTAGACTTGCTAAATGTGGCCAATGCAGGGGCCTTCAGTAAAGATCAGATAAAACTCTATTATAACGATACACAAGGAACTTCCCAGCCGATTGAGTTTGAAATCCGAAAATCTTTATCCTACGGGCAAATGGAATATGCATTCAACCAGCTATTTTCAAGCAGAATTACCTTACTCGCTAGAAACATGAATAACAAATTTTTTCTAAAGCTAGGCGACCGCAAGCCGTTGGAACTTCAATTAAAGATGAATGGAAATAAAACTGATCAGCTTTTGGTCGATCAAGTTGAAGTCCCTCGGGAAACGTCTACATCCAATGCCGATTTTTATATCCAAAGTATCTTTTCCCTAAAATTATAAATCGAGTAGGAAGATAGGGATTAGTTCCCTATCTGTCCTCTCTCACCACTGTACGTGCCGTTCGGTATACAGCGGTTTGTTGAAACAGTATCTCTTGACAAGTGATGATATTCACCTATTGCCAGGCATTGTGCCAATTGATTGCACTGCTGGGCTCAGCTCCTCTTATAATTTACTCTCGGATTCCGTACTACCCTCATATAATGTGGTTCTGCTGTGAACACTCTCCATAAACTTCCTGTTTACTTTGCCATTTCAACATTTGGTCCTTCCTGTAGCTGTGCTACATGAATAGTCGAGTAGATAGGAACATTTCAGTCCGAACCTCTCACACAACCGTGCGTAAGACTCTCGCCTTACACGGCTGTTATTATCCAACCTAATGGCCTGATTCCAATCCGCCAATGCTCAAAGAGATGAGGGTTTCTCTCAGAAATCTCCGACACCCATCTTGTTGCTTTAATTTTTCGTCTTCTCAGCCTTTTGTATTTCCGCATCGCCCACCTTGCCAATAGACTGTTCATGTGTTGAAGGACCCCATATAGTTCGGTCTTGTAAAAAGCCCCATAGTAATTGATCCATCCTCTTAGAACAGGGTTGATCATAGAGGCTAGACCTTTAAGGTCACTTCCACCTCTCCTATGAAGCTGCCACGTCCGCATTTTATCGCGGATGGCTACCTTGGCTTTATTACTTATCGCTGGAAGGAAACTTCTAAAGTATTCCCCCTGCTTATTCTTAGCTTTCCGTCTTCTAAAGGTATATCCCAGAAAGTCGAATGCAATAAAGGTTGGTGTCATTATCGGATTTGCCTTTCCGCAGTAAACTATTCTAGTTTTCTCCGGATGCATTTCCAATCCGCATGCCTTCAGCCTTTCGCTCAGTCTCAACTGAAGATCCATAGCCTGTGCCTCAGTTTTGCAGTGTATCACACTATCATCGGCATACCGCTCAAAAGGACAGGAAGGGTAATTTAGTCTCAACCATTCGTCCATACAGTAATGAAGGAAAAGGTTCGCTAGAAGCGGACTGATGACAGCCCCTTGTGGCGTACCCTTCGTTCGTTCTGCCAGGGTCCCGTCGGTTTGCTGTACTGGCGCCTTAAGCCACCTTTCTATATAGAGAAGAATCCATTTACTCTCCGTATGCCTAAGAACCGCTTTCATTAACAGATCATGTGGAATATTATCGAAGAAACCTTTAATATCCACATCCAGAACCCAATCATGTTTCCAACATCTTGCTCTGGCCGAGCCGATGGCATCCTTCGCACTCTTGTTGGGACGATAGCAATAGGAATCCTTATGGAATAGCTTATCCAACATAGGTTCCAGAATCATTGTTACGGTAGTCTGTGCAATACGGTCAGTAACCATTGGAATTCCAAGCGGACGCAGACCGCCACCTTTCTTGGGTATCTCCACCAGCAGAACAGGCAAGGGCATATAGCTCCCAGAACTCATTTGGTTCCATAACCGGTAGAGGTGGTTTCTGCGATCCTGTTCGTATTTGAACAGATTCAGTTCATCCACTCCGGCAGTACCTCCATTGCACCTTACACGAACATATGCCTCCTGTAAGAGGAGCTTTGAAATACTAAATGGTTTTGTTTTGATCTATTTCTGTACCTCCTATGGTTTAGCCCATAGTTTTCTTTGTGATAAAACTGGATAATACACCCCCTTCGCTCCATCCCCAGTACAGGGATCTCATCACTACTACGGGATGTTCCGCCCGTGTGCTTCGCATTGGTACTTTTGCTCTTATGGGTCTTCCACTTGAGGGTTTCCCTTATCATCGAAACGACACGTTCTCACGTTCCATTAAAATGCCTGTAGTAGGTTCACGCTATCTTTACGCCGGATGCCACGGAAGCAGTAATCAGGTTTCTCTTCCATTTATTCCAAGGCAAGGCCAAGACCTTGGTTTCGACATCATCTATTCAGCTTTCGACGCTTCCTCAATAGTTCACTCTCGTTCGTCTCTCTACTACGCACCTGACATCTTTAAGAATGCCTTTTCCTTTATCGCTTCTCACCGAACCTCTTAAGTCCAGCAACATAAAGGTGGTTTGAGACCTGTGCCTGAACAACGATCTCGAGGGGCCAACCCTCATCATTAAAACAGCATTAAGGAATTCCCATACCTTATTCGTGACACACTGACCGCTGCTGACTTCTGAGTGAGCCATTGAATATCCCCGCTAAATGTTTCTTCTCCTGTAATCGCGTTTACCCTTGACAGAGTTCATTCAGATCTCCCGGGGTAAGGCAATCAACTTCCTATGGATGTGGCCTCTGTATTTACGTAATAGTCCCCGTGCAGTATTGGGCTTCTGTTTGTGTGGCAACATCACCCGGACTAAATCCGCCTCATATACAGTTTCTGTTCGTAAGCCACCATATTTGCCGCCAGCTTCCTTTAGATTCGCAGTCACCCGCGACACCCTTGCCATTGGCTACCCCTTCTTACTGCAAAGCGGGTTCGGGACTCAAACCCTATAGTCGATTGCCATGCCCGGCGCACCACGAAAAAAGCAGCTCATTTTCATGAACTGCTTTTTTTACAAAATGCACCAAGCGATTATTTTTTGCCTGCTGGTCTTGCTTTAATCTGGCTAGGTTTTAACCAAATTTTAGCTCCTTTTGCATTCACATAATATTTTTCATTTTTTGCATTTATGTAAACATCAGAACCATCTGGTGCCATTTTACCTTTCCAAGTTTTATCCGCAACTTTAGAACCACCCTTTACTGCAATTTCAGCGGTCTTATTACCTACTGATTTTGCTCCTTTACCAATTGCTTTACCTGTATGATCTAATGCTTTCCCAACTTCTGTTTTTTTCTCTTGTGCACCAGCACTGAAGGTTAATCCACCAACTAATGCGAGCGCTAATAATCCGATTGAAAATTTCTTTTTCATGGCCTTTATATTTATTTCAGGTGATAACAGCGAATGGATTGATTTGTTTTAATCGGCACCGTTACAAACTGTTAAATTAATTTTTATACCTAAAGGTTGTGATTTAAAGAATTAAAGAATCAATCACTAATCGATCGAAACCCTATACAGAGACACGCTAAAGATCAATTCAATTTTTCTGCCAACAGTTTCATCTCGATCCGTGGAGAACGGTTTCCATATAAAATATTATGAACGGCTTTACTAATTGGCATATCAACCTCATATGCCTGATTTTTAATGTGCATACATTTCACTGCATAGTAACCTTCAGCAACCATGTTCATTTCAAGTTGCGCAGATTTAACTGTATAGCCCTTCCCCACCATGTTTCCGAATGTACGGTTGCGGCTGAACTGAGAATAAGCAGTAACCAAAAGGTCGCCCAGATAGGCAGACTCTTTTATATCTCGGTCAATGGGGTGTACCGCATCAACGAACCGCTTAATTTCGCGAATGGCATTGCTAATCAAAACTGCCTGAAAATTATCTCCATAACCTATACCGTGACAAATGCCACTGGCTACCGCATAGATATTTTTTAGCACAGCAGCATATTCGGTTCCGAAGATATCATCAGAAACATTTGTTTTGATATACCTGGTGTTTAAAAAAGCTGCAAAAGTAGAGGCGATTTGAATATCAGTGCATGCAATAGTGAGATAAGAAAGTTTTTCAAAAGCCACCTCTTCCGCATGGCATGGACCACTTACAACCAAAATATCATCATAAGGAACACCATAAATTTCATGTAAAAACTCACCGATAATCAAATTATCTTCCGGTACAATTCCTTTAATGGCTGAAACAATTTTCTTTCCTTTTAAATCCTCGGCTGTGATTCCGGTTAAACTCTCTTTTAAGAAAGCAGCTGGGACATTTAGAATTACAAAGTCTGCTGATTTAATAATAGAGGAGATATCTGATGAAATATTGTTTTCAGGTAATTTAATCTCTACAGAACTCAAATAATGAGGATTATGCTTGAACTTACTGATATGCTCTATAGCCACTTCATTCCGCATCCACCAATAAATTTCTTTCTCTGATGAATTATCAGATAGCATTTTAACAATAGCTGTAGCCCAACTACCGCCCCCTATCATCGCTATTTTAGGTACCATGTTTATAAAAAAGGTTTTAGGTAAAAGGTGTAAACATTAGGGTTCAGACCAACATGCCTTAACCCTAATGTTTACACCTTAAACAACGCAAGTTACTATTTCTTGGGATTAAATATAAACTACTTTTTACCGTCTTTGCTAAACAATTGGTCTTTAGCAGTTTTCTCTACAATCATACCATCCTTTAATTTATTCTGGATTGCGGAATAAGGGCCAGTTACGATCTCCTGTCCGGATTGTATGCCCGTTTTAACAATGATAAACTGATCATTTTGAATACCTGTAATTACTTCGATCTTTTTAACCTTCTTAGTTTTAGCATCATAAGCATATACAAACTGTTTCACTTTCTTATCTGTAAGTTTGGATTTTTGCTTATCAGCATTTGCCTGATTGCCCTGGTTCTCATCAGTGCCTTTGCCGCTATCCGTAAACACAGCCTGGATTGGGATCGCTAAACCGTTAACGGAAGCACTTTCAATATCTACGGTTGCAGACATTCCCGGACGGAAAATTGACTGTTGTTTTCCTTCCATTACCTCTGTAATTCTGATTTTCACAGAAAAGTTTGTCACCTGGTCTACTGATGTAGATGTTACCGTTCCGACAGCTGTTGATGAACTAGCAATTTCTGTAACCACACCTCTAAATTTTTTATCAGCAAAAGCATCCACTTCAATTGAAGCCTTATCGCCAACCTTAACTCTGGTAATATCGTTTTCGTTCACATCCACATTAACCTCCATTGATGACAAATTTGAGATCCTCATAATTTCGGTTCCTGCCATTTGTGATGTACCCAAAATACGATCACCCAGTTCAATAGAAAGTTTAGAAACTACACCATCTGCCGGAGCATAAATAGTTGTCCTGGCTAGATTGGCTCCTGCTTCTTTCACATTTGCACCAGTTTGTTCTAACGTAAATTTGGCACCTGTTACACTTTCTTTTGCACTCGCTAATGTTGCTTTGGCTGTTAGATATGCAGCTTTAGCGGAATCAAATTCAGAAGCAGAAATTACCTTTTTTTGAAATAACTCCACATTCCTTTTATAAGTAGCTTCAGCATTAGCGAAGTTGGCTTGATTTTGTATCAGTTGTTGTTGTGCAGCCGCAACACTTGCTTTTTGTGCATTAAAGGTTGCTACCGTTCGCTCATATCCCGATTGTAAAATATCCGGACGAACCTTACAAAGCAACTGCCCTGCTTTTACAATGTCACCTTCTTTCACCTTCAGTTCTACCACTTCACCCGAAACTTCAGAACTTAACTTCACTTCTGTTTCTGGTTGAATTTTTCCACTTGCGGTAACAGTTTCAACAACAGTTTTAGCCGAAGCTTTTTCGGTAGTTACTTTTTCCGCTTTCTCGCCTCCGATTACTCCGGTAAGCTTCAGAATAATTAGAATGGCAATGATAACACCAATGGTAATGAGTATATGCTTCAGTTTCATAATTGTTAATGTGTTTCCTTTGTGGTTATTTAAAATGTTATCTGTTTGCCTAAATAATAATCGATCACTTTAGCCCTGAAAATGAGGTCATATTTTGCTAAGATGAAGTCTATTTCAGCCTTATTTCTGTTTGTCTGTGCGGTACTAAAGTCTAATGAATTTACCAAGCCAACATTGTAACGTTGCTCTATAACATAAAAAGCATCTTTCTGCGCTTGAAATGCATTTTGTGTTGATGAATACCTGCTTTGAGCAGCACCAAGATCAGCAACCGCTTGATTAATTACTTTAATCAAATTATTCTTCGCTAACTGTTCATCAGTTTTACGCTGCATCCAGCTAATCTTTGCTTTTCTAACCGAAGATCTGGTTGTGAAACCATTAAATATTGGAATCTGAATCCCCATAGTAACCGATTTGCCAAAGTTATCTGCAAGTTGATCCGTAAACGGCTGGTTCGGAAAAAGCTCATTAAATTGATACTGATAGAAAGATCCTAAACCGCCGCCAAAGGTAACTTTTGGAAAATAAGAACCTTTAGCAATATCAATCCCTCTTTCCGCTGCTTTAGTATTAAGGTTTGCTAGTTTAATGTCTGGAAAAGTATTAAGCGCTTGCTTATAGATATCATTTGGAATATATTTCGTCTGAACATCATTTATTTCGCTAAGCAATGGCGGTTGTACTTTAAACGTCATTGGGGGTTGAATTTCCATCAATTGTCCAAGGGTCAAGAAAGAAATTGTCAATTGATTTTGTGCATTTGTTAGATTCAATTCTGCAGTTGCAGATTGCGATTTGGCCTGAGAAATATCAGCAAGTGTTTTGTTACCTACATCCAAAAGTGCCTGCTCACGCTTTAATGTGGAATTCGCCACCTCTAGTTGTTGTTCGGTTGCACGTACTTGATCAAGATTGTTTAAAACCTGCAGATAGGCGGTTACCACTTGTAATATAAGGTCGTTTTTTACCTTCTCAACATTTGTTTGGTCAGCCGCCAATAAGATTTTATTCTGCCTAATTTGATTTAATTGCGTACCGCCGCCAAAAAGTAGTACGCTTGCACTTAAGTTCGGACTTAAGTTATAATTCTGAGTATTTTGAAATAAACCAGATGTTAACTGACTCCTACCCCACTGAACTTGTTGATTTACATTCCCGTTTAACGTAGGCAATAAAGCATTTTTCGATTGCGTTACATTTTCTTCACTAATTGCAGCGCTAAAAGCAGCCTGTTTAATATTCAGGTTATTTTTTAAAGTATTTTCTACAGCTTGTTCAATGGTAATGACGTCTTGAGCAGCAGCAAGCTGGGTTAAACTTAAGGTTAACAATAAAGCAGATCCGGTGATTAACTTATTTTTGGTAAACATCTTCATAATTTGGTTTCAAATCTATATAAACGACTTTAATAATTTCAATCTGTTCAGGCATTTACTAACTTTGAAATTAATGTACCTGATCAAATCACCGCTTCTGCTCAAATGGTATTATCCATCATTACTTTGGAATAAATCCCGCACCGAAAAAGTTATTTATTTGACCTTTGACGATGGACCTATACCCAATGTTACAGATTTTGTTTTAAAAACTTTAAAAGCCTTTAACGCGAAAGCTACTTTTTTTTGCATCGGTGACAATATTGTTAAGCATCCTAACGTTTACGCGAACGTAGTGAACGATGGTCATGCCATCGGAAACCATACTTTTAATCATTTAAAAGGCTGGAAAACCGATGATGAAACCTATATCGAAAATACACTAAAGTGCCAGGCACTAACACAGTCCGATCTCTTTCGCCCACCTTACGGAAGAATAAAGAAAAGTCAGATCAGGAGTCTTCAGTCCTTAGTCCTTAGTCCACAGTCAGACTCAAGACTTAAGACTCAAGACTCAAGACTAAACATCGTCATGTGGGATGTCCTCAGTGGCGATTTCGACATCAAACTCTCGCCTGAAAAATGTTATCAGAACGTGATCAAGCATGCCGAAAATGGTTCCATTATTGTTTTTCATGATAGCTTGAAAGCATTTGATCGCCTAAGCTACGCACTGCCAAGGGTTTTAAAATATTTCGCAGATAAAGGTTTTACTTTTTCAACATTGTAGCGGTAAGCCAAACCAGTGCCACTAACGCCTGTACCAGCTTTCAACCCCTAAAGCCTTGATTTCGCTGAAGATCATTCAAATAAAGTGTTCACAACCGGACAGTGCTGTTCATTAACGAACAATATGAAAATCATTAACCTGATGCATCACACTATAAAATATGATGAACAAATTTAACCGCTCAATCGTAGTCGCTTGCACTATAATACTAAACCTCACTACCTGCGAACCGCGGCCAGACAACACTTTCATCAACATCCCCCCGGGGAGTATTGAAAACCGATGAACTCATTAGAAACATTACTCCGGATGATGCTTCAACTCAATGGCTGGGTTTTCACCAAACCAAAACGTTGAAAACAGAACATCTCACATATATTATTGGCGGAAAACCTAATCCATTAGAACTTTGCAATTTTAGCATTATTGCACCAAAAGATGGCTTTGCACCAGAGATGTATTCCGGATATTACTACATCTCCTACCTTAAGGAAGAAACTGTCAAATTAATTACAACAACACAATAACTCGCCAATTTTATTGGCAAAATCAATTCCTTGGAAGAAGCATTGTTAATTGCAAAAATCCACGGCTTCGCCATAGGCTACCAAAAGGCAATAGGCAGTTCTTATAAGCAAACCAAAAACGGATACGAGTGCCATCTGGTACGATTTCATAAATGTCCCGTTAGTACTGAAGTATTTAAAGTGAGCATAGACACGTTTGGGAACTATAAGGCTGAAAGTTTAGGCTTTTATTACGCAGTCGACAACGATATCTGCGCAGATTAATCTCTTGCCGGATCTTAATCGGAATTAACCAATAAAAGGAATTGGTAACAGATCTGGATTTCAGACATTCTTCGCCTGTATCATTTACAAAAAGTTATTTAAGTGAGATGCATTTATTTAGAACATTTCCAAATAATACAATGATCTAAGGATGACCGCAAGGGGCGCTTTTTTTTTGTAAATTCGCAGCTATTAGAATAGAAGTATTACCTTTTAACCAATAAAAATCGATGGCTTTTGATATAGACATGATTAAAAAGGTTTATGCAAACTTCGGGCCTCGTGTAGACGCGGCACGTAAGATTGTTGGAAGACCTTTGACATTATCAGAAAAAATATTGTATGCTCACCTTTGGGATGGCGATCCTAAGAAAGCATTCTCTCGCGGAACTGACTACGTAGATTTCGCTCCAGACCGTGTTGCAATGCAAGATGCAACGGCTCAAATGGCACTTTTGCAATTTATGCAAGCTGGTCGTCCACAAGTTGCTGTTCCTTCTACAGTTCACTGTGATCACTTAATTACAGCTAAAGAAGGTGCATCAATAGATTTACCTCACGCCAGAACAGAAAGTGCTGAAGTTTTTGATTTCTTATCTTCTGTATCAAATAAATATGGTATCGGTTTCTGGAAACCAGGAGCAGGTATTATTCACCAGGTAGTGTTAGAAAACTATGCTTTTCCGGGTGGAATGATGATCGGAACCGACTCACACACTGTTAACGCTGGTGGTTTAGGTATGGTTGCGATTGGAGTTGGCGGTGCTGATGCCTGTGATGTAATGGCTGGTTTACCTTGGGAGCTTAAATTCCCTAAATTAATCGGTGTAAAATTAACTGGTAAATTAAACGGCTGGACTGCAGCTAAAGATGTTATTCTTAAAGTTGCTGGTATCTTAACTGTAAAAGGTGGTACTGGTGCAATTGTGGAATATTTTGGCGACGGTGCAATCAACTTAAGCTGTACAGGAAAAGGTACCATTTGTAACATGGGTGCTGAAATCGGTGCAACTACCTCTACTTTCGGTTATGATGAGAGCATGGAACGCTATTTACGTTCTACTGACCGTAACGAAGTTGCTGACGAGGCTAACAAAATAAAAGAACACTTAACAGGTGATAGCGAAGTTTACGCTAATCCTGAAAACTATTTCGATCAGGTTATTGAAATTGATTTAGATACATTAGAACCATACTTGAATGGTCCTTTCACACCAGATTTAGCAACCCCTGTTTCTCAAATGAAAGTGGAAGCGGAGAAAAATGGCTGGCCACTAAAAGTGGAGTGGGGTTTGATCGGTTCTTGTACCAACTCTTCTTACGAAGATTTATCAAGAGCAGCATCAATCGCTAACCAGGCAATAGCAAAAGGTTTGGTAACTAAAGCTGATTTCGGAATTAACCCGGGATCTGAACAAGTACGCTACACTGCAGATCGCGATGGTTTCTTGAAAACTTTTGAAGATTTAAATGCAACCATCTTTACAAATGCCTGCGGGCCATGTATTGGTATGTGGGATAGAACAGGTGCAGAAAAAGCAGAGAAAAACACGATCGTTCACTCATTCAACAGAAACTTTGCTAAACGTGCAGATGGTAATCCTAATACTTTCGCATTCGTTGCTTCACCAGAAATGGTTGCGGCAATTGCAATTGCCGGAGATTTAGGTTTCAATCCATTAACTGATACGTTAACAAACGATAAAGGCGAGCAAATTAAACTAGATCCACCTACCGGTGATGAGTTACCTACAAAAGGTTTCGCTGTAGAAGATGCAGGTTTTCAAGCACCAGCAGCTGATGGTTCATCAGTTGAGGTTTTAGTTTCTCCAACTTCTCACCGTTTACAGTTATTAGATCCGTTTAAACCTTGGGAAGGCACAGACTTAACAGGTTTAAAACTGTTAATCAAAGCTAAAGGTAAGTGTACAACGGATCATATTTCTATGGCTGGTCCATGGTTAAAATTCCGTGGTCACCTGGATAACATTTCAAATAACATGTTAATCGGTGCGGTGAATTATTTC
Source organism: Bacteroidota bacterium (assembly GCA_037032985.1). Lineage (GTDB taxonomy): Bacteria > Bacteroidota > Bacteroidia > Sphingobacteriales > Sphingobacteriaceae > Pedobacter. The sequence continues at coordinate 55,278 of JAZBLB010000015.1, read as the reverse complement.
AACGACAAAACTGATAACGTTAAAAATGAATTGACTGGCGAGTACGGACCTGTTCCTGCTACCCAACGCGATTACAAAGCAGCTGGTTTTGGTTCTATCGTTATTGGCGATGAAAACTATGGTGAAGGTTCATCTCGTGAGCATGCGGCCATGGAACCTCGTCATTTAGGCGTTCGTGCAGTATTGGTAAAATCTTTTGCCCGTATTCACGAAACTAACCTGAAGAAACAAGGAATGCTTGGTTTAACTTTCGCTGATAAAGATGATTACGATAAAATCTTAGAAGGCGATACGGTTGATATCTTAGGCTTAACAGAATTTGCGCCTGATAAACCATTAACCTTGGTATTGCACCATGCAGATGGTTCTGAAGAGCAATTCCCGGTTAACCACAGTTACAACGCACAACAAATCGACTGGTTTAAAGCTGGCGGTGCGTTGAACATTATCAGAGCTGAAGCTGCTGCAAAAGCTGCGCTTTAGAAGAGTAAGGATAAAGGAGCAAGGAATAACGACTGTAAGTTGACTATTCATAGTTCCTTATCACATCAAGAAAATCCCGTTTTGATTAAAATCGAAACGGGATTTTTTGTTTAAGAAGGTAGCGATATCAATATAATCCACCTTAAGTCCATTCTTAAGCGTTACTAACTTTAACCTATTAACCAGACTATTAAGAGTTAGCAACTTTAAATTGAAGAAAAGATAACTCCACTTATATAATACTTTTAAATCTCCGGGAAATATTGATCTACTAAAGCGTAAGGAATAAAAAGCTAAATGTTGATTATCTTTTATCTCTTCTCCAGAAGATCATATCATGATTTCTTGACAACTCGAAAAAACCAAATCGCTGAAGAATTTTCTGCGAACCAAAATTTTCAATCAAACAACTTGCGGTAATGGCATTAACGTCTGGTTGGGCAAATGCCCATTTGATCAATGCTTCAACGGTTTCTGCAGCATAACCTTGCAGTCGCTCAGTGGCAATCACTGCATAGCCGATATCTACACTTCCCGCTGCACCTGGCTGCCCTTTAAAACCAGCATCGCCAATAATCTCCAAGCCATCATTTTTCGCTATCAACCAGGATTCAAACCCACTCGGAGCAGTGACAAGAGTTAAGTTTTTCCTAATTTTCGGAAAAGTTTCTATAGCATCATCATCGGGCCAGCCGTTGCCATAAAGCAAATCATTCGCTTTCAACAAGGCCCCCTCCTCATTTTCGATAGAATCTAAAATTTGGATAGTGAATGGAACTAATATTAACCTTTGTGTGTAGATGAACGCGGTTCCGCTTTGTAAATTTTTCAAGTCCAATATTACAGGTTATCCCTCATATAAAGAAAATCAATCGCTGCATTAATTCTTCAAAAACTCCTGCCACCAATATCCTGAGTATTTAATGGTTCTTGCCAGCGATTTAAAATCTGTATGTACCAGGCCAAACCGTGCGTTAAAGCCTTCTGCCCATTCAAAATTGTCCATAAGCGTCCAAGCCATGTAACCGGTAATATTGATGCCTTCACTTTTGGCCTTGAGCATAGCCGTTAAATACAAGTCGAAATATTCAATTCGCTCAGCATCTATCACGTTACCGTCTGTGAATTTGTCGTGATAAGCTGCTCCATTCTCCGTGATCATTATATTCTTAATATTTGGGTAAGCAGCAAATTGTCTGATGATCCTATAGAAGCTTTCTGCATTGATTTCCCATCCCATTGCGGTATATGGTTTCTTTCTGCTTTTGGCCTTAATTTCCCAAGCCTGAATAACTGGGATAAAGGGGTTATACTTGATGGTTAAAGGAAAATAATTTTGAAGGCCGATGAAATCAAAGTCGAATTTCATGCGCTTGTTTAACCGCCAGGTTCCATATTCAATCTGAAATTTCTCCAGCACATCCCAGTTGGCTGTTGGGAACCCCAATCCCTGTGCAGGCTCTACAAACAACCTGTTCATGAGACAGTCTACCCGGCTTGCGGCCAGAATATCGTTATCGCTTTGCGTGTAAGGAATAATCTCTGAGCAAGAGTAAGTGGTACCGATATGGGCTCCGCTCACTTCAGCACGTAAAATCTTGCCGCCCTCTGCCTGGGCAATTGCAGTATGGAGCACCGCAGGAAAGAAATTACTTAGTCCACTTTTGCCTGGAGCATGAATTCCGAGCATATATCCCAGCGAGGTAAACCCGAAAGGTTCGTTTAGTACCAACCAGTTTTTAACCTTATTACCATATTCTTTGGCACAGATAGTTACAAAAGAATTGAAAGCAGCATTGATACTGAAACTGGTCCAGCCACCTTCATCCTCCAGTGCTTGAGGCAAATCCCAATGGTATAAGGTAACATAGGGAACAAGTCCTTGATCAAGACATTCATCGATTACATTGTGATAAAAACGAATTCCCTCCTGATTAACTTCCCCCCTGCCCGTAGGTAAGATCCTTGCCCAGGCAATAGAAAATCGAAAAACTTCAAAACCTAAAAGTTTAACAAGTGCAATGTCATCCCGATAGCGATGATAAAAATCACAGGCAATATCAAGTCTGTGCCCTTTTTTGATTTTACCACTTCTGGCAGAAAAGGTATCCCAGATGGATGCTCCTTTGCCATACAGCTGCGAAGCGCCTTCAATCTGTGGAGCAGCAGTGGCTACACCCCATGAAAAATCTTTCCCAAAATCACTTGCTTTGATCATCTTTTTAGTTGGCTGATCGTAAGTTGCAAGTTTACTATTAAGAAAACATTAACAATTCAATTTATCTTAAAAGTTGTATAAAGATTGATGGCATCGGGAAGTAATTAGGATAGGGTTAATCCAATTTCTTTAAGCAAAATGGCCGCATTAAACGTAGCACAAGGACCTTGCTTTAATTTGTAATCAAACTTCATTTCACCAGCGGTAATTTGAATATCGAAGTGAAAATTTCGCAAGGTTTTTTCATGATCATTTTTGAGGTCTGCCAACTGCAAATCGTGGGTAGCAAACAATGCAGGTGTTCGTTCTGCAATCAGCTTTTCTACAAAAACTTTTGATCCCAAATATTTGTCACGGCTGTTCGTTCCACGCAACATTTCATCAATTAATACAAACGTGTCTTTATCTGCCACTACATTATCCAAAATCATTTTCAAACGATTTAACTCCGCTTTAAACGTTGAAGTGCTCTCATTTAGCGAATCTTTAATCCGCATGTAAGTATTGATAGAAAAGACCGAAAGGCGCATGGTTTCTGCACATACTGGCGCACCAAGGTAAGCCAACACCATATTGATGCCTAATGTACGTAGGAAAGTGCTTTTGCCTGCCATGTTTGAGCCTGTTACGATATCTACTGTTGGTTGATACTCTGTGCTGAAAGTATTGTTTACCCGAACGTTCGGAGCAATTAACGGATGACCAATCTCTTGTGTGGTTAGCATAAATTCGTTAACAATTTCCGGAAAAATCCATGCTGGCTCATTGTGTGCCAAAGTAGCCAGGGAAATCAATTCCTCGAAATCACCCAGGTGGTCCAGGGCGGAAATAACATCCTTTGATGATAACTGATACCAGCGATCTAGACTAATACAGCATTTTAGATCCCACAAGAACAGGGCGTTCAGTGCAGTGCCCACTACAATGTTTAATCTGGCATCAAAACTTTGGATGATTTTAGACAAGTTCTTTATTTCTACGCTTACCGGTACTTTTGATTTAAACAGCGCTAAAATATAAGGACTCACCCATTGCTGTTTCTCCGTCCATAAAATTGCATCTGCATAGCCATTTAGCAGACTAGAGCCGCCACCAAAGCTATAGAACACCTTATTTATCTTTGCGCTCTGCAATACAATGAAACCTATGTTAATGATGAGGTAAACCGTAAGGATGTTCCAAAAAGCACTGTTCAGGAAAATTGCAGCCAGAATAATTGCTCCGGAGATATACGGAACAACAGCAACATAAAACTTAAGCAAGTTATTTCGTACAAAAGTTAGCTGTTCACCTAACTGAGATTTCAACTGAAGTTTGATCTGTTCAATTTTTTCTACGTCATGGCCATGAAGATTTGCCCTGAAATCAAAAGTTTCATCGATTTTACTATGTATTTCTTTAACCGCTTCCTGGCGTGCTAAGATTTGGTCACGAAATGACTTCCCGGCAAGATTTTTAGCCAATAACGCTTTCCCATTTTTAGTATAGCAACGATTTAACAAACTATATAGTGAGGCTTGCCCAAAAATATCAAGATCTGAACTATAAGGATGCGTTTCTGATTCGAAAGCCTTACCATGGTTGTAGCCATTGGCAACACCGTTTAAAACGTTCCATTCATTTTGATAGACCCATAATAGTTGTTTCTGGTAATCAATTTCCCGATCCAGCTTACTCTGCTTTTTCACAATCAAGGCGAAAGCAAAAACAGGGATAATTAATAAAATTTGAATAAGAGTTCTCCATTCATCATCTGCAGAATTCAATAACAGAATAAAAAACAAAATCTCGGCAAGAAATAGTCCTATTCTGGCAAAGGAAAGCTGATCAATCAGTTTTTTAGTTTGATTAATCCGATCATTCACCTCATTAATTTTTTGGCTGTAGGCAGATATTATTTGTGCTTGGGTATTTAACATTATCTTTGAATCGCTGAAAATTCTAAAGATAATAAAATATTAAATGAAGATCACCTTAATCGCCATTGGCAAAACTGAAGACAAATATTTGATTGAGGGAATCGATAAATACATCAACCGCCTGAAACATTATATCAATTTCAGTTTTCTGCCTATCCCTGATGTAAAAAATGTGAAAAATCTAAGTGAAGGACAACAAAAAAACAAGGAAGCAGAGCTCCTGCACAAACAAATTAATAATGGAGATGTTGTAATTTTATTGGATGAGAAGGGTAAAAAGTATAGTTCATTTGATTTCTCGAATTACCTCAATAAGCAAATGATTGGAAGTGTGCAGCACCTCATTTTTATTATTGGCGGACCTTACGGTTTTGATGAAAGCATTTACAAAAGAGCCAATGGTTTAATCTCCTTATCTGACATGACCTTTTCACACCAAATGATCAGATTGTTTTTTGTAGAACAATTGTATCGCGGATTTAGCATTTTAAAGGGAGAACCCTATCATCATGCGTAAAAGAAATGGGATTTAGATAGAAAGTTGGGAATAGAAAGTAGGAAAATTAATATGGATTTTCTATTCATTCATCATCATTAAATAAAAAGCTATGTTAGATAAATATAAACGTCAATACCGATATAGAAGTAATCAAAGTGGTAACAACAGGATGCTATGGATTAGCATCATCATTTCGCTAATCATTGTAGTGATTCTGTATTATTTCACCTAAACAAAAAACACCAGACGATTGCCTGGTGTTTCTCAAATTTATTAATTAAAGGCTTAAACGCCTTTTTTACTTGTCATGCTTGCTTTCTTAGCAGGCGCTGAAGTTTTTGTAGTGGCTTTAGCACTTGCAGAACCTTTAGAACTCGCCGCTTTCTGCTTTTTATCAGCAGCAACTTTTTCTTCAGCTAAGCTTACTTCTGCAGCAGAACCTGGCGTTTCAGGAGTCTCTTCAGTAAACAAAGGTAAATCTTTAAGTAAGTTATACCAGGTAATAATTTTCTTCATATCAGAAGCATATACCTTTTCCTGATCATGACCAGGAGCAACTTCTAAAAAGTAAGCCCGTAAATCACCTTTTAAATCTGGTGTAGTTCCTTTTTCAGAAATTTTAGTGAAAATATCAGATAACTTGATTTCTTCATCCTCTCCATATACAGTAATATCTTCTAATGAAGCTAATTTTGTATTGGTGATATTGGCTACAACTTTAGTTTTTTGAGCATCTAAACCCTCTAAAATATAACCTACTTTATTTTGTCCAACCAGTTTAAATAATCCTGGTCTGCCAGATACGGCAACAATTCCTCTTAAGTTCATAATATTATTTTTGAGATGTGAGATTTGAGAAATGAGATGTTAAAAATCACTCTTAATTAATACTCAAATCTAATGTCTAATTATTTAAATGAGAAAGAGATTCAAACTGGAGATAATATCTCAAATCTAAGTCTCACGTCTCGCATCTTTTTACTAATCTTCGATTATTTCGATTCCTACAATTTTATCACCCTGACGGATATCATCCACAAGATCAACATTCTCAATAGCTTTACCAAAAACAGTGTGGTTGCGATCTAGATGGGCAGTATTTGCTCTGCTATGGCAGATGAAAAACTGTGAACCACCCGTGTTACGACCAGCATGAGCCATTGATAACACACCACGATCATGGTATTGATTTTCGCCATCAAGCTCACAATCAATTTTGTAACCCGGGCCACCAGTACCTGCCAAATGTGCTGTAGCCGGATCTTTTGAATTCGGGCAACCAGTTTGAACCATGAAATTTGGAATTACACGGTGAAAAGTTACACCATTGTAAAAGCCTTCACTTGCTAATTTTTTGAAGTTTGCAACTGCTTTCGGAGCATCTTTTTCAAAGAACTCAACAGTCATATCGCCTTTTTCGGTTTTTATTATTGCTTTACTCATATCAATTTGGGTACTAAATTTAGTTTTGAACGCTTTAAAAAACAATTCATTTTTTAAAGTAAAAGGCAAAAATAACAAAATACTGTTACATCTGATATTATTAAATTTTTCTAAACAGTTTAAATGAGGTATTTTAGTATTTTAAGCGAGATCATTTTGAGAAAGAAATATTATATCCTGTTATTTTGTCTGTTTTGCATGCTCGGTGCTAGGGCCTCTTCCCTATTAATTTATATGGATGAGGATCAAAAAAACCACCTTAAAGCCTATGGAATTGCTTATTGGACAATCAGCAAACAAGTAGAAGTAGATTGGCTTTTAAATTACCGGGGCGGAAGCTTTCTCATTAAATATAATAAAAATGTAGAAGATGAATTAAAAATAAGAGGCGTTTCTTATGAAATGATGGCAGACAGCAAAGTTGTTAACCTGTTAAATGACATTAGCGACCCAGCGGTAAACATGGAAATGGTTAAACTGGAGAAAACGCCAAAAATTGCCGTATATTCTCCTAAAAGCAAATTACCTTGGGATGATGCCGTTACACTCGTACTTACTTATGCGGAGATTCCTTATGAGGTGATTTATGATGAAGACATTATAAATGATAAACTGAGCAAATACGACTGGCTCCACCTTCACCACGAAGATTTCACGGGTCAATATGGAAGATTCTGGTCTAACTTCAGGTATGCAACCTGGTATCAGGAGGATGTTAAAAACCAGGAAAAATTAGCCAAGCGCTTAGGATTTAAAAAGGTTTCTGAAATGAAACTAGCCGTTGCCAAACACATTAAAGAATACTGTGCTGGCGGAGGCTTTATGTTTGCCATGTGCTCTGGTACGGATAGCTTTGATATTGCTTTAGCGGCTGAGGGTGTAGATATCTGCGCACAAATGTTTGATGGCGATGCCGCCGACCCGAATGCACAGGCCAAATTAGACTTTAATAAAACGTTGGCCTTCCAGAATTTTAAACTGGATAACAACCCAATGAATTACGAATTTTCAGACATTGATGTTACGCAGTTTAGAACCCTTAATCAAACCAATGATTATTTTACTTTATTTGATTTTTCTGCGAAATGGGATTTGGTACCAACTATGCTCACCCAAAACCATGATAAAGTAATTAAGGGATTTATGGGACAAACTACCGCATTTAAGAAGAGTTTAGTAAAACCGAGTGTAACCGTGTTGGGCGAAAATAAGGGGGCTGCCGAAGTAAGATACCTTCACGGAGAAATTGGCAAAGGTCAGTTCACTTTTTACGGTGGTCATGATCCGGAAGACTATCAGCATGCAGTTGGAGATCCGCCAACGGATTTAAATTTACACCCTAATTCTGCAGGCTACCGGTTGATCTTAAATAATGTACTTTTCCCGGCAGCGAAGAAAAAACCACAAAAAACCTAATCAGTATTGCCGAGGGTTTGCTAGGCGTTGCTTTCTTAGAAGCTCTTGGCATTAGAATATCCAAAAGAAAGCTGAAAGTTATCGAATTCAGATATGAGTCGAAAAACGCTCGTTTTTCATCGGATTCCTAATTTGTATACAATATGAAACAGTCTGGGAATTAAAACCAATTCTGCTATTTCTGACAAAAGATATTAAAAATAAACACTGATAGCCAACCAATTACACTCCTATCTTATAGTCTACGCAGTACTTTGGCACAGCTTTTGGAATTGAGGCTTGTAATTAACAACGGTTTTAGACCTTAAATTTTAAACAAGATTCTTTACTAAAAGAAAATATCATGAAAAAATTATTATTAAGTGCATCGGTAGTATTATTGGCAACAGGTGCTTTCGCACAAACTACCACAATGACTGGTTCTGATGCGAGATTTGGAATTAAAGCAGGAGTAAACTTATCTAAGTTCCACATGGGCGGAGATAATGCCTTATCAAATGCTTACAATGACAATGTAAAAAGCAACGTTGGTTTTAATGTTACTGCTTTTGCTGATTTTGGTGTGGGAAATAACTTTTTCATTCAACCAGGAGTTTCATTACAAAACAAAGGTGATAAATTTGAGTCAGTTGGCTCTTTTACATCAGGTGCCAACACGGTTACTACTACAACTACCAGCAAAAGAAATTTAATGGCGATCGAAGTTCCAATCAATGCTGTTTTTAGAATTCCTACTGGTACAGCTGGTGCGGTACAAATTAGTGCTGGTCCTTATGTTGGCTTCAATATTTCTGGTAAAAACAAAGGAGATATCACTACAACTACAGTAAACAATACCAATAACACAAGTTCATCTTCAACTATAGGAGATGATAGAGATTTATCTTTTGGTAGTAGTACAGACAAGAATTTCGCAAGTACAGATTTCGGTGCAAACTTCGGTCTAGCTTACCGTACTAATTCAGGATTCTTAGTGGGTGCAAATTATGGTTTAGGGTTATCTAATCTTATCCCTAAAGATTCAAGAGCAAACAATGATAACAAATTGACTAACCGTGTATTAGGTTTCTCAGTAGGTTATTCTTTCTAAGAGAAAAGTTTTTAATAAGAAAAGCCATTCTGAAATTAATCAGAATGGCTTTTTTTATGTGGGTAATTTTGATATTTATTTAGAAATCAATTAGCTTAATCGTAGAAATTCCAGCTTACACCGAACTTCAACAAGGCATCCTGCATTGGATAACGATTTACGGTGTAATAACCTGGAACAAATAGGCCCTGATTTATGAAATCGTATTTAACAAACAGATTTGCCCGCTTAAGGGTAGCCTTGAAGAATACATCCACAATCGGTGTTGATTTATAAACCGTGTTGCTTCCAATATAAAATTGTGCAGTTGCCGGAGAATAAGAGTAATTGGCATACTCGCTATTGTAACGAACATCAAAACCAAAATTCGACTTCAATACTTTAAAAAAAGTACTGTTAAAATAAAGACTGTTATAGGTATAGAACTCTGGAGTTCTTAAGATTTCGTTCCGATCTGTTTTCTGATACGCCAGATAATTTTCCATCACAAACTTTCCGAAGCGCCATTTCTTAGAAACATCAAATCTGATCAGACTAATATCTCCATCAACCTGGCGTGGCGCAATAGCATTATTTCCATTAACGTTATCCAAAGAGAAATAAAGATAATTAGTGGTTAAGAAATACTTCGCCCCTGCTGTAAATTCATATTTATCATTAATAAAATTGAAAGATAAATTGGCAATTTTCGTTTTATCGAAGCCTGTATTTTCCCATCTGTAATGGTTTCCATGATAGTAATTGAAAAGTTGAGATGGAGATTGATTTTGTAGATAAGCGCCTAATTCTACCCGCCCTACTGATTTACTTAACAAGATTCTGCTCTTCGCTTCGTATAAATAATCGCCCGCATTTTCCCCTTGTAAAATTTGCTGCAGGTCAAGATTAAAATCGATGTTGTTAGAAAAACGATATCCGGCAGAACCTAAAATAGTTGTATTTTGATAAGTGAACTGACTTTCTTCATACGTTAGTCCATCAGGCTTGAACCCTAAAAAACGATGCGTATAATAGTCATGACGAATACCTGCATCAATTTTTAATTCATTCTTAATTACCGTTGAATTTTTCGGACGAAGGAAGAAACTATATATAAACTCGTTTTTAATGTGGCGTACCTTGGTAGAATCGTTTGTAAACGAGGGGTCAGCAAATCCGATCGGCATTACATTATTCTCGTCGAGTTCATTTTTAGCAAAGCTGTAATTATCGCTGTTATATTCTAAGGTATAGGTAACCTTATTCGTAGGCAAAACGGCATTATTGGCATTTGCAGAGGTATCTATTCTGCCAACATAATAGGTTTGTTTTAAGAATAAAGTATTCTTCTTGTATAAATTTCTGGCAGTTGTAAGGTTTACCACTTCAGATGCACGATCAATTTTACTATACCCAGGCTCAAAAATAGTCGTATCGTTATTTGAACCATTTTCATAAGCACGCATGGTGTTAAAAATAGCCGATGCCCACATGTTATAGCGCTTACTTGGCGATTGATACCAGGAGAACACAGCCACATTCAAATTATCCCCACGCTGCCTGCGGTAAAAACCCCGCGAGTCTCCACGGTTAAAATTCACGCCAACGTTCCAGTTCTTTTTAATGTTCTGGCTGTGGATCATTTTAAACAACTGCTCTTTTTGCCCGGCACTTACTAAATAAAGACTGGTATAAGGTGCTCTGGCTTGATAGTAAATAATATCGTCAGGTGTTAACGCATAATAATCCAGTGAATGGAAGCCTACATCAAAACCTATCCTTTTACTTGGTTCGTAAAGAAGCGGTCTGGCAGAAAGCCCCATATTACCATTATTAATGGTGGGATGCTGAGGCTGCAAAAGCGGACTGTAATTTTGGATATTGGTAGTTGTGGTATCAAGCGGCAATAAAACAATACTGTCTTTGCTTAAGCCGAGCTTGGTATAACGAATAAATTTAGCCGTGAAAATTACAGAATCCTGCCCGTCTAGTTTTTTCCTGATGGAGTCTGCTTCGGTTTTCCTATTGATGTTTGTTTTTAAATCCTGAGCGAAAGCTTTATTAGCGCCGGTTAGCAGTAAAATGAAAAGACAAATTTGAGTCAGTTTACCCATCTTACAATTCAGCAATTAGGCGGGTTAAAATTTCAGTCATTTTCGGTTCTGCTTTCGCTGCAGCTTCTAGAATCTCATCAAGGTTAAATGGTTGTAAATCTTCCGGAAAACCTTCGTCGGTTAATACCGAAATCGCAAATACTGGTAAACCGGCATGGTTCGCCACAATTACTTCTGGTACGGTACTCATTCCAACTGCGTCTGCGCCTATCAAACGCAGGTATTTATATTCTGCTTTGGTTTCTAAATTCGGCCCTGAAACGGCTACATAGACACCTTTATGGCAATTAATCTCAACTTCCTGCGCAATCTTTAAGGCTTTTGCAATAATATCTCTTTGGTAAGGCTGGCTCATATCCGGAAAACGCGGACCGAGTGAACTTTCAATTAGACCACGAAGTGGATTATCTGGTTGAAGGTTGATGTGATCTTCAATGATCATCAAGTCACCTTTTTTGAATGCCGGATTTAATGAACCGGCAGCATTAGAAACAATTAGATTCTCGATACCCAATCCTTTCATTACCCTTACCGGAAAGGTAATCTGCTGCATGCTGTAACCTTCGTAATAATGCAAACGCCCTTGCATGGCCACAATTTTCTTCCCGTTTAAAGTTCCGAAAATGAGTTTACCGCTATGAAATTCTAATGTAGAAATTGGAAAATTCGGAATATTTGAATACATCAACTGATGTTCCACCTCAATTTCTTTCACTAAACCGCCTAATCCGGTTCCTAAAATTATACCTATTTCTGGTTTAAAGTTTTCAGTTTTACGTTTTATATATTCAACGGTTTCTTCTATTGCTCTTAACATAGTTTAAAATAAGTTCATCAAAGGTAATCTTATCTTCTTCAAATAATTCAACCTCGATCGGTAAAAAATATACGGGTAAATTTACCAGTAAATCTTTAAATCCCGCAGCTTTTAAACGTTTGCTATCCTTTTCTGTTGTGATGATAATTTTTTCTTTTTTACTGCCTGCTTCAAATGCGGATTTAAACTTCTTAATGTCATCAGTTTTGAACGCATAATGATCTGCAAATTTCTCGTGTTTAATGGTTTTCGTATACTTTTCCAATTCCTCAATTAAAGGATCAGGATTCGCAATGCCCGTTAACAAATAGATTTCAAAATCTTTAATTGATTCCAATGATCTGCTGTCCTCTGAATAAAGATGTTTTAGATCGCCGTATTTTAAATAAGAGTGTAATACTTTTTGAGTGCTATTGGGTTGCAACTCATTGATAGATGCCTGCTGGGCAACATGTAAAAGTGGTACTGGAGCTTTAGTAACCAACAAGATGTCAGCACGTTTTCTGGAAGCGAAAACATCACGAAGGTTTCCAGCTGGGAGTAAGAACTGCAAAGTACCCAATTTCCTGAATTCAAAAAGCAGGATATTTAAACCTGCTTTTACAGGGCGGTGTTGAAAAGCATCATCTAAAATAATTAAATCGTGGCTTTCTTTTAATTTTTCGATTCCCTTTACCCGATCCTCACAAACTGCAACAGTTACTTTCGGAAACTTATGATAATATTGTAGCGGTTCGTCCCCTATCGTTTCGGCAGTGGCCTGATGATCCGCTAAAATAAAGCCTTTTGTTTCCCGTCCATATCCCCTGCTCAAAATGGCCATTTTATAGTCTGCCAGTAACCTCACTAAATATTCTGTAGTTGGCGTTTTGCCAGAACCACCAACAGCCAAATTGCCCACACAAATTACAGGCAAATCGAATTCGACAGCACGTACAATTTTCCAGTCGTAAAGTTTTTTACGAAGGGTGATGGCAATTCCATAAACTAACGAAAAAGGAAGAAGTAAAAGGCGTAGATATTTAAGTAGCATAGTAGGTTTTCAAAATTACTTATTATTTAAAAAAGAAAGGCATCAGGTCTTTTGTGCCTATTAAAGCAACCCTTTCATTTAAAAAATGTTTTTTCTAATTTCTCTGTGCTTTTAACAAGTTGAGTCAGGTCACCTCTATGCTATGGTCATAACTTAGCTAAATCTACTTTGAGCATCTTTTTAACCAGCCCTTATTTATTTAAAATTTAAAGCTGCCCGACACCAAAACAGCAGTAAAGCAATCTGTTATCAAACTTTACGTTTATTAGAATAGAATTTTCACTATCATTGTTGATATCAAAACGTAAAGTAATGTCTCCAAATAAACGTCTAGTAATTGGCCAGGGCCAAATTAGTGGTTATATCTCTATCTTTTTAGCCGTTTTGGCGCTACTCGGAATCCTGTGTTTCCACTATCCTGAAAAGCTGACTACTCCTGAGTTTCGCGAAGTTTACACAAAAGACAGCATGGAAGTTCTGATGCTAGGCGGTGTGATCGCCGCTTTCTTTTTCGCTGCGCTAAGTGTTGTTTTGAGTAAAAAGTTAAAATGGGGATGGCCGGGATTTGCACTTGCTGCTTTAGCCGTTATTCTTGGCGCCTTAAGTGTTCAAGGAAGAGATGTGGCAAAATCAAGCTGGCATTTTGGTTTAGACTGGATGATTTTGGACTTACTTTTAATGGTGGCAATCTTTGTTCCATTGGAGTTATTCTTCCCAAAAAATAATGAGCAGACTAAATTTCACGAAGAATGGCGAACTGATTTAACCTATTTTGTGATCAGTCATTTATTTATTCAATTTTTCGGAATCATTACCCAAAAGCCTGCAGTATTATTTTTCGGCTGGATGGGATTAGATAAACTCCACACCTGGGTACAGGGCTTGCCATTTATTGTGGCATTATTCCTGGCGTTTTTCACTACAGATTTATTTCAATACTGGGCCCACCGCTTCTTTCATACGCGGGTTTCGCTATGGCGGTTCCATTCCATCCACCATTCAACACAAAATATGGATTGGCTTGCCGGAAGCAGAACGCATTTTATCGACATCTTCTTTACCAGAGCAATGACGTTTATCCCGTTATATATTTTTGGTTTTTCATCAACCGTATTTAATGTCTATATCATTTTTATAGCCATCCATGCCGTGTTAATTCATGCCAATACGAGAATTAATTTTGGGCCGCTGAAATATATTTTTACCACCCCACAGTATCACCACTGGCACCATTGCGAAGACCCAAAATATTACGGACACAACTTTGCATCGATTTTTCCTTTTATAGATATGATCTTTGGCACCTATTATCTTCCTAAAAATGAATGGCCGGCTGGCACTGGAGTTCACGAAGCTTCCTACCCTAAGGGCTTTATCAACCAGTCTATTTATCCTTTTACTAAAAGTCCGTTTGATACCAATTTGAATATGGAGGAAAGAAGCGACAGGTAATTGCTAGACTTAAGCTGGTCAATAGTGATCTTTAAAACGTCAGAAACGGCTTAGGTTACTTTCTGAATATTTGTTATAGCCTTTGGTTTTGTGCCGAACATTGTTGATATAATTATCTTAAATTGCAAGATATGCTTGATGCCGATGTAATCATTATTGGAGGAGGCCTGGCCGGATTGGTCAGCGCTATTCATCTATCAAAGGTGGGCAAAGCAGTTATTCTAATCGAGAAAGAGCAGTATCCACACCATAAGGTTTGCGGGGAATATATTTCCAATGAGGTATTGCCCTATCTTTCTTCACTGGGCGCAGACCCTGAAGAACTGAAACCGACTCGAATAGCCGAATTCGAGATGAGTACACCGAAAAGCAACCTAATCAGGGCAAATTTACCTTTGGGCGGTTTCGGAATCAGTCGTTTTACGTTTGATTACTTCTTGTATCAAAAAGCCAAAGCTGCAGGCGCTATCATCATCCATGATACCGTATTGGATATAATATTTCACAACCAAATTTTTACGGTTACGGCTAATGAGCAAACTTATCGAAGTAAATTGGTTATTGGTGCATTTGGTAAGCGATCTACTTTGGATGTTAAATTGAATCGTGATTTCATCAAAGAAAAGTCAGACTGGCTAGCCGTTAAAGCCCACTACAGTGGGAATTTTCCAGATAACCTGGTTGCACTTCATCATTTTTCCGGCGGCTATTGCGGTGTATCAAAAGTAGAAAATAAATTACTTAACATCTGTTACCTGGTGAATTATGCTTCCTTCAAGAAATTTAAAAACATCACCGCGCACCGTGAGAAAATTTTATATCAAAACCCGCATTTAAAGGCCGTTTTCGAAAGCAGCACGCTTCATTTTGAAGCACCTCTAACTATTAGCCAGATATCTTTCGAACAAAAGGAATGTGTTAAAAACCATGTTTTAATGGTTGGTGATACCGCCGGATTAATCCATCCGCTTTGCGGCAATGGAATGGGCATGGCTATCCACGCTGCAAAAATAGCAAGTTCACTAATCATCAGATTTCTGGAAGGAGAAATTCCAGATCTTGGAACGCTGGAAAAAGGGTATACCAAAGAATGGCAGGATAATTTCCAGTCGAGATTAAAAACCGGACACTTACTTTCTGGGTTACTAAGAAAAGAAAGACTTGCTAACTTATTAACTAGTGGGATTGCTAAATTTCCTGCCATTTTACCCAAAATAATTAAACGCACACACGGAAAACCGATAATAATATAAATGGCTGTAGATACCAGAACAAGAAGTAACGAACCCGAGCTGATGGATGATTTCGCCCTGGAAGGCGAAATATTGAGAGATGCATTGGATAAGATTGCCAGCATAAATAAACTACTGGGCGGAAACAAAGTAACCTTGGATGGTGTTAAAAATTTGATTGATGCAGGAGATCGCAACAGCGAAATTTCTATTGCGGATGTTGGCTGTGGCAACGGCGACATGTTAAGAACGCTCGCTGATTACGGGCGAGCAGAACAACTGAAGTTTAAGCTGATCGGTATAGATGCAAATGCTTTTACCATTAGCCATGCAGAAAATTTATCCACGCAGTATGAAAACATTAGTTACCAGTGCATAGATATTTTTACGGATGCCTTTAAAGCAGCCGATTATGATATTATTTTATGTACGCTAACCCTGCACCATTTTAAAGATCACGAGATCCTGATGTTGATTCAGTCTTTTCATCAGCAAACTAATTTAGGTGTGGTGATCAATGATTTACACAGAAGCAAACTGGCTTATTACTTATTTAATGCCATTTGTTTTGTTTTCAGGCTTAATGAAATGTCGCGAAAAGACGGTTTAGTTTCTATTCTAAGGGGATTCAAAAGAGCTGACCTGGAGCGATATTCTGCTGAATTAAAGTTTAAAAGTTACAGTATCCGCTGGAGATGGGCATTTCGCTACCAGTGGATTATAAAATCAATATGAGCGTAAAAATCAAAGCTGTCAGCAAAGCGTTACCCCCGTTTAGTCGTGCAACCGAAGAAATTATTCCATTTCTAGATGCATGGTTAGCTGGTCAGGATGAACGGTTTATTAGAAAAGTCAAAAAAATCTTCGAAAATGCGGCTGTAGATAAGCGCTATTCATTTATGTCGCCAGAGGAAGTGTTCAGTAATGCATCATTTGAAGAACGAAATAGAATTTACATCCGCGAAGGGATAAAGTTAGGTAGCCAATGTCTTACAGAAGCCTTGGCGAAGGCAAGTTGGAAGGCAGAAGACATTGATTTCCTGATTACTGTAAGTTGCACAGGGATAATGATCCCCTCTCTGGATGCCTACCTCATCAATGAATTAAAGCTCCGCCAGGATGTAGTAAGGCTACCAGTAACTGAAATGGGCTGTGCCGCAGGAGTTTCCGGAATGATTTACGCGAAAAACTTCTTGAAAGCAAATCCGGGAAAACGGGCAGCAGTAGTAGCTGTTGAATCGCCAACAGCAACTTTTCAGCTAAACGATTACTCAATGACTAACATTGTAAGTGCTGCAATTTTCGGCGATGGTGCGGCCTGCGTACTACTATCTGCTCATGAAGATGATGAGGGGCCAGAAATCATTTCAGAAGAAATGTACCATTTTTATGACGCCGAGCATATGATGGGTTTCGACCTGACAGATACCGGTTTAAAAATGGTATTAGATATCGAAGTTCCACAGACCATTGAAGCACACTTCCCCGATATTATTCATCCGTTTCTCGCTAAGCAAAATCTGGAGATTAAAGACATTGATTACCTCATCTTCCATCCGGGAGGAAAAAAAATAGTACAAATGGTGGAAAGTTTATTCGGCGAATTAGGCAAAAATATTAACGATACCAAAGAAGTACTTCGCTTGTATGGGAATATGAGTAGTGCTACCGTTTTATATGTTTTGGAACGTTTTCTCGATTCAAAACCTGCCAAAGGTGAGAAGGGGTTAATGTTAAGCTTCGGTCCAGGATTTTCTGCGCAAAGAATTCTGATCGAATGGTAAAACCAACAGCAAAGCAAATTATAGATTTATTACCTTATTCAGCACCTTTCCTTTTTGTTGATCAAATCGAAATGATTGATGAAAACGGCGTAACAGGTTCTTTCACTTTTAACCCTGAGCTGGATTTTTATAAGGGCCATTTTAAAGATAAGCCCATTACGCCAGGAGTAATTCTCACTGAAACCATGGCACAGATCGGACTGGTTTGCCTTGGAATTTTTCTGCTTTCTGGCGAGGAAAATGAATTTGCTGGACAAGTAGCCATGACCTCCTCAAATGTGGAGTTTTTACGGCCCGTCTTTCCAGGAGAGCGCGTAACGGTAACTTCTGAAAAGGTATACTTCCGTTTTAAGAAATTGAAGTGCAAAATTAGGATGCAAAATGAAGCAGGAGAAAAGATCTGCACAGGTGAACTTGCCGGCATGTTTATAAAAGAAGCCAATGGATAATCGAGTAGTCATTACTGGGATGGGTGTAGTTTCCCCAAATGGTGTCGGACTGGAAAAGTTTTCCGATGCCATTAAAAATGGCGTTTCTGGCATTAAACATCAGCAACTCCTAAATGATTTAAAATTTTCTTGCCAGATTGCTGGCTTGCCGGAGGTATCACCCGAAATGGCTGCGCAATATTTTACCCACTTAGAGTTGCGTAACTTTAACAGCACCGGAATTTTATATGGCGTTATCGCCGGCCTGGATGCCTGGAAAGACGCCGGTATGGAGGTTAATAGCGGTGATGAGCCATTTTGGGATTATGGAATGATTTTCGGCGCCGGGACTTCAGGCATCGACCGTTTTAGAGAAGCTATTTATACCATTGATAAATTAGAAATCAGAAGATTAGGAAGTACAGTGGTTGCACAAACCATGAACAGCGGCGTTAGCGCCTACCTTTCTGGAAAAATTGGCTTAGGCAATCAAATCTCCACCAATTCATCTGCTTGCTGTACCGGCACAGAAAGTTTGCTTGCTGCTTACGAGCGCATCAAAGCTGGCCAGGCCACTGTAATTCTTGCTGGTGCAACGAGCGACAGTGGTCCTTATATTTGGGGTGGCTTTGATGGTATGAGAGTTTGCACTTATAAACATAATGATACACCAACGCAAGGCTCCAGGCCCATGAGCGCAAGCGCAAGCGGCTTTGTACCCGGAAGTGGCGCCGGTGCTTTTGTTGTAGAATCATTAACACATGCCGAAGCCCGCGGTGCAAAAATTTATGCAGAAATTTTAGGTGGCCATGCAAATTCTGGCGGACAAAGGGGGGCTGGAACCATGACGGCACCTAACTCTACAGCGGTACAAAGGTGTATTGTGAAGGCACTTGAAAACGCCGAAGTAGAAGCCAATGAAATTGACGCGATTAACGGCCATTTAACGGCTACCGCAATGGATGCTTTGGAGATCAAAAACTGGACGATGGCCCTAAACAGGCAAGGAAATGACTTCCCATACATTAACGCATTGAAAGGAATGACAGGGCATTGTTTAACAGCTTCAGGAAGTATAGAATGTGTGGCATCAGTGCTACAAATTACTCAGGATTTTCTTTTCCCAAACGTTAATTGTGAAGATCTGAATCCAGCTATCGCCGAATTAATTGATGCCGATAAGATTCCAAAAGCTTTAAAAACAATAAAAATTAATACCTTGATAAAGGCAAGCTTCGGTTTCGGAGACGTAAATGCCTGTATCGTTTTTAGAAAATATAAACCATGAGTAACGAAGAAATCATCAATAAACTGAAACCTATTATTACTACTTACGCACCAGTTTCTGAAGCGTTAGATAACCTGAATGAAGATTCTGATTTTATTAAAGACTTAAATATCAATTCGGCAAATCTGGTTGATATTATTTTAGATGTGGAGGAAGAATTTGGCATCACGATAGACAACACCTCAATGGAAAAAATGCTTACTGTTAAGGCTTCTATCGAAGTGATTAAAGAGAAGTTAGACGAAAAGTGATCGGTAATGATGTTGTAGATCTTAATTTGGCGAGGCACCAAAGCAACTGGCGGCGCAAAGGTTACCTGGATAAAATCTACACGTCCGAAGAACAGCTATTAATCGCCGCAGCAGTTAATACAGATCAAATGGTGTGGCTGTTATGGAGCATGAAGGAATCTGCCTATAAAATTCATAACCGCAAAACTGGTATCCGCAATTTTGCACCAACCGCTCTTGGTTGTAAGTTGATATCCCTTGATAGTGAGATCAAAGGGGTGGTAACGGTTGATCATCAGACTTACTTCACTAAATCTGAATTTTCACTAACGTATGTACATACTATTGCATCAGCTTCAGTGAATAAACTTCCTGATATCGTAATAAAAATTTATAGCCAGCCAAATCATCCAGCAGATTACAAAAGCTTAGCCGCTGATTGTGTCAGCCATCATGGCAGGTATTTGGCGTTGGTTTATGGATAATCGAATCAACAAAAATTTATTTTATTTTAATTTGTTTACAAGATTAATCAAGCAATACAGCCTAACTAAGTTTTACTTTGGAAAGCGAGAGTAGCTGGTTATGATAGTTTCGCTAATGCGTAAAATAATAAAACGCTTTTCCAGTCAGATAGCCAACCGGCACAGAGAGTATCATAAAATCTATTGCTAAGGCAATAATGTTTAAAATAAAAGCTTTTTTGTGAGTGGTATTCCCGGTAATCAGAGAAAAGGTCGGAATGCAACAAAAAAGCACTGAAATTATGAGTAGAAAGATCATGTAAGAGGTTTTTAGATAGTTAATTGAAATAGCAAGTAGGCTTATCGAATAAAATCATTTAAGCCTGCTTGCAACCCTTGGAGAAATGCCCCTCTATAATCATATAGATAGATGGCTAAAAGCAAAATGCTGAACGATAGGCTAACCAGGGTTTTATTTTTCTTCATAGTTGAGTTTTTTGAGGATTTACGTTTCAGTTGTTACTTTTTAAAGCTACAAGTTGTACATGTAAATAGCAAGCAGTCGACATTTAAATCGCAAAAACGGAGCCTATAAATCGTTTAAATGAGCGAATCAAGATTTGCTGGCAGAAGTTTAATATTTTCCTTGCCATTATATTGAATGAACTAAAAGAATTGCCCATAGGTTCTTTGCGAGAACCATCTATTGCTGACCACATATTGATCAAAAATCCAAACGGAATGATAAATGCAATATTCGTTGCTAAATTTTAAATTAAGCGATTAAAATGCATTATTTTTGAATAATTTAGGGATACCAAAATGCTACTCACAAACGACGATGATCTTTACAATATGGTGCGCCAGGCGCCCGTGGCAATCTGCGTCTTAGATGTCGAAACCCGATCTGCAGAAGTAGTTAATGATCGATTTCAAGAAGTTTTTAGTAGCGCTTACAATCAAATTGATGGCAGACTGAACTGGGATGCATTATCAGAAATAAAAAGCTGCTATGAAAAAGCCCTAGATACCGTGGTGCAAAGTGGCAAGCCTTATCATGGCGATGAAGTCGAGGTTAAGATCACAAGACATGGCCAGCAAGATTTGATCTCTGTTTCTTTTGTGTACAGTCCGGTTAAGAATAAGGACGGCAACATTTCTAAAATCGCCATTTGGGTGTATGAAAAATCGTCACAAGCAGATCAACGCCAGGAGCTGAAAACTTCAAATAAAAAGCTGGAAACGACAAATCAGGAGTATCGTTCGGTCAATGAAAAACAGCATAAACTTCTGGATGAATTATCCTTATCAAAAAGGCAGTTGCAGATAGAACGGGATCGTTTAAATCATTTTTTTATGCAGGTACCGGCAGGCATCTGTGTTTTAGAAGGCCCGGATCATATATATACGCTCGTTAACCCAGCATACCAAAAGCTATTCCCGGGGAGGCAGCTTCAAGGCCTTACTGTTGTGGAAGCATTGCCAGAATTAAAGGGAACGCCAATAGAAGAAATCTTAGATAACGTATACACCACCGGAAAAACCTTTGAGGCTAACTTTTTACTGGTTCCTTTGGCTTATACACCAGATGGTTTAGTGGAAGATCGCTACTTTAACTTTGTGTACCAGGCCCGGATCAATGCAAATAACCAGGTTGATGGAATTCTTGTACTTGTATTTGAAGCGACAGCGCAGGCAGTCGCACAAAAAAAGATAGAAGAACTGAATAGCAGGCTAAGTGTGAAGAATAAAGAATTTGCTGATACCAACCAGAAACTGAAGGCTCAAAACACCCAACTCGGCATCGTACAACAGCAAATGGAACAGATGAATTTAGCGTTGATACAGAGCAGAGAGCGCTTTCGCAATATTATTCATATCTCTCCCATTGCAATTCTGGTTACCCGGGGCGATAACATGGTGTTTGAGGAAATCAATTCAGCAATGCTGGACATCATCGGTAAAGATGCTTCTGTACAAGGAAAAACCTGGTTTGAAGCTATACCTGAACTAGTTAGTCAGCCTATTATCAAAGAGTTATCCTATACCTATCGTGCCGGCAAAGAGAACAAAATCAGTGCCGTACCGGTAACGCTCATCAGGAATGGCCTTCCTCATCACGGATATTATGATGCTACTTATACACCATTAATCGAAGATGGAAAAATTGTTGGCGTTATACAATTCGTAGTAGACGTAACCAGGCACATCACTTCTAAGGATGAATTAGCAAAGGCTTACGAGCAGATCAGGCTTTCAAAAGAGGCAGCAGAGCTTGGTACTTTTGATATGAATATGGAAAACGGCTACATGGAATGGGATTCACGCTGCAGGCAGTTGTTTGGTATCAATCATCAGAATGAGGTCAGTTTCGAAAATGATTTTTTGGCTAACCTCCATCCTGAAGACCAGCCGCGTGTGAGGGCAACGCTAGATGATGTATTCGACAAGTCGGTTTGTAATGGAGTTTATGACATCGAATATCGTACCCTGGGTGTTGAAGATAAACAAATGCGCTGGGTTCGTGCAAAGGGACAAGTTTACTTCAAAAGTAATAACCAACCCTTGAGATTTATCGGTTCTGTACTCGATATTACTGAACAGAAGCAGGATGAGCAGCGAAAAAGTGATTTCATAGGCATGGCGAGTCACGAACTAAAAACGCCCTTAACCTCTCTAAATGCTTATTTGCAAATCTTGCAGGCCAGAGCACAAAAGGCAGATGATGTATTTACGCAAGGTGCATTAAACAAATCAGTAAATCAGGTTAGGAAGATGACCAACATGGTTAATGGCTTTTTAAATGTATCGCGTTTGCAATCTGGAAAAATCAACATAGAAAGCCAAAACTTTGATATGGCTGACCTGTTTAGGGAGCTGGACGAAGAAACGGCAGCAATCATTACAAGTCATAAAATAATCTTTGCATCTGTAAAACAAATATTTATCAATGCCGACAGGGATAAAATTGGCCAGGTAATCAGTAACCTGATCAGCAACGCCGTTAAGTATTCGCCCTTGGGGAGTATGATTAATATAGCTTGTGTGACAAAAGAACGTTATGTTCAAATCAATGTAACAGATCAGGGAACAGGAATTAAAATAGAAGACCAGCATAAACTATTCGACCGCTATTATAGGGTGGAAAGCAGTGCTAAAAATATTGCCGGGTTCGGTATAGGTCTTTACCTGTGCGCCGAGATTATTCAAAGGCATAACGGCAAAATATGGTTGGAAAGTAAAGTTGGAGAAGGTAGTACCTTTTACTTTAGCTTACCGCTGGCCTAGCATCAGGTAATTATTTAATCGGCTTTCTGGCAAACTAGACATCCTTAAATTCGATAACTGGTTAAAAAGGAAAAAGCTACCGAATTGGCAGCCTCTTCTTCGAGCGTTGCCTATTCTTTATAATTAAAATTTATAAGTCAAAGTTGGGCCAAGCACAGGCGGTTCATCACTGTAATGATCGTAATTTAAGCCAATATCAAATTGCTTATTCAAATTCCATTCAACCATGGGTGAATACATAAAATATGCTCCTCATCATTTATGGAGAATGCAACACCAGCATTTACACCAACATATAGTCGTGGTTTTACAGTGTACCTTACGCCTGCTTTTACTGGAATAAGTTTTCCTTCCTGGCTGTTATCTCCATAAAAAAATTCGTGTATCCTGCAGAGAATGTTCCATCGAAATTTGTAGTTAATTTTTTGTGCAAACTCATTTCTCCTCCTAAAGCAAAGGTAGAGCCACCGCGCCCCACCGTTATGCCTGGGTTAATGCTTAACCCAAGTTTCAAACCAGATTCAGCACTTCGGTCATCGTTAATGACAGAGCTGCTATTGATACTTTGTGCCCGAACAAGGGCAACAGATGATAAAATTAAAAAGGTAAAAAGGATTCGTTTCATTTTTTTATAGGTTTTCTATTAAGACAACAAAAAATACCTTTACCCTTACGCCAGATACCAAAAAAGCAGACACCACAAAATGCCTGCTTTTGAAAATAATTTATTGCTGAGGATTTTTCTAATAAATTTTAGTCAACTAAAGTTTGAATCTATAAGCAAATCTTAGATTGAACTGTTTGATATAGCTGAAATTGATGTAGTCTTCGAACTTTATACCTGTTTCGAATCCGTTATCCAAGCTATACCCAGCTGATACTGCATATAAAAACGAGTTCTTAAGTCCATATGGCGTTTCCTTAATGCTACCGTCTACATAAGTTGTTTTCATTAGTGAGATCGGATTAAGTCCTAAAGATGCCCCAAGTTCCCCTGATAGAAAAAGTCGTTTTCCTGTATAGGCCCGGATACCTGCTTTTATTGGAATAGCCTCATATTCTGTCTGTAAGTATTCTTCTTTTCGACCGCCTGAATAACCATGAGACAACAAACTTTTAATTTACCCTTACTGCAGGCATTAAAAAAAATTGTTTGTTGTGGCAAACATAAAGAATACATATTTAAACAGATAAAGCCATACTAGTATAGGATAACCAAATTTAGTCACAACTTTTTTAAAATTTACTGGATCATTGAATCCTGACTATTCCAGGCAAGCATTTGCCCTATTTCTTTACAGAATAATAGAATTGCATCCCTTAAAAAGCCTTATCTTTGCGCAACTCATAAAAAATACACTATGCTTAAAGGATTTTTTAACGTACCAACACCGGTAAACGAACCTATATTAAACTATGGCCCAGGCAGTAAAGAACGTGCGCTTTTGAAAGAAGCACTTGCTGAGGCCCGCTCACATCAACAAGATATTCCAATGTACATCGGCGGAAAAGCCGTTCATACTGATAAAAAAGGGAAAGTTGTTGCACCTCATGATCATCGACATGTTTTAGCCCAATTCAGCATTGGCGATAGAACGCATATTTCACAAGCAATTGATGCCGCATTGGCAGCCAAAGAAGATTGGGAAAACCTTTCCTGGGAGCACAGAGCAGCAATCTTTTTAAAGGCCGCAGATTTAATTGCAGGAAAATACCGCTATAAATTAAATGCAGCGACCATGCTTGGTCAAAGCAAAAACGCTTATCAGGCAGAAATTGATGCTGCTTGCGAGTTGATCGACTTTTTGCGTTTCAACGTAAGCTACATGGCTGATATTTATAAACAACAACCTCCCGTTTCGCCGCGTGGCAGCTGGAACCGTGTAGAGCAACGCCCCTTAGAAGGTTTTGTTTTTGCGCTTACCCCATTCAATTTTACCGCAATTGCAGCAAATTTACCAGCATCTGCAGCCATGATGGGAAATGTTGTAGTCTGGAAACCTGCAGATACTCAAGTTTATGCCGCTAACTTGCTAATGGAAATCTTCCGCGAAGCGGGTTTACCTGATGGTGTAGTTAACTTGGTTTATGCCGATGGACCAGAAACTGGCGATGTGATCTTCAATCATAAAGATTTTGCAGGGATTCACTTCACTGGCTCTACCAAAGTTTTTCAGGAAATATGGAAAACCATTGGTACAAACATTCATAAATACAGATCATACCCACGCATTGTAGGCGAAACAGGTGGTAAAGATTTTATTCTTGTACACCCATCTGCACAAACAGATATTGCCAGCACGGCAATTGTTCGTGGTGCTTTTGAATACCAGGGACAGAAATGTTCTGCTGCATCAAGGGTTTATATCGCAGAAAGTATCTGGCCGGAAATTAAAGAATTGATGCTTCGTGATTTAGCGACATTCAAGATGGGTGGCACGGAAGATTTTACCAACTTCATCAATGCAGTAATCGATGAGCGTTCTTTCGATAAATTAGCGAAATATATTGATCAGGCAAAACAAGATGAAGGCGTAGAAATTATCGCTGGAGGCAGCTACGATAAATCTAAAGGCTATTTTGTACAGCCAACCGTACTTGTAGTGAATGACCCTAAATACACCACCATGTGCGAAGAGTTATTTGGCCCGGTATTAACGGTTTATGTTTATGCAGACCAGGATTTCGATTCGATTTTAGAAGTAATTGATACCACTTCGCCATATGCTTTAACAGGCGCTTTAATTGCTCAAGACCGTTATGCGATCGATAAAGCATCACACGCTTTACGCAATTCGGCAGGTAACTTCTACATCAATGATAAATGTACAGGAGCCGTTGTAGGTCAGCAACCATTTGGTGGCGCCAGAGGTTCGGGTACAAATGATAAAGCGGGTTCAATGATCAACTTATTGCGTTGGGTTTCTCCACGCACCATTAAAGAAGTTTTTGAATCTCCAACAGATTACCGCTATCCATTTTTAGCTGAAGATTAATCAAAAGCGCCCCCACCAGTTGGTGATGGAACAACTTGCCTGATCATTACTGGCTGAAAAATAACTTAAATATCCAAAACCCTTGAGCAATCAGGGTTTTTGTTTTTAAAAGCAATTGAAGATTCCATCATCGCCTTTACCTAAAACCTTTGTACCAAATATAGAAAGCCCCGAATAAATACCGGGGCTTTCATCACTTATTAAGACTGGAGTTCGATATCGAATCTCAGCTTAGGTATTATATTCGTTAAGACACATGTTAACCCACTTTAAATACCGGGGTTACATCATCCAGGCAACTACAAGTCACTTCCAGATCTTTAATAATTCCTGTTTTTAGACTGTAAACCCATGCATGCACAGATAATTCCTGACCAGTTGCCCAGGCCGCCTGTACAATTGAAGTATTCATAATATTGGCAGCACTTTCAATTGCATTTAATTCTACTAAACGATCAAATCGTTCGTCAGGATCAGTAATAGCAGCCATTTCGCGCTCATGAATCCTGTAAACATCACGGATGTTTCTTAACCAGTTATCAATAATACCAACCTGCTTATTGCCCAAAGCAGCTTTTACGCCACCACAGCCATAGTGGCCGCAAACAATAACGTGTTTAACTTTTAATACGTTAACAGAATAATCCAAAACTGAAAGCATATTCATGTCGGTATGCACCACCACATTGGCAATATTCCTATGAACGAAAACGTCTCCGGGTTTGGTATTCGTAATCTGGTTGGCAGGTACACGGCTATCAGAACAGCCAATCCACAACACTGGCGGCTTCTGGCTTTCGGAAAGTTTATCAAAGAAGGCCGGATCTTTAATAATCATGTCCTTAACCCAATCTTTATTTCCCTGTAACAATGCTTCGTATGATATATCTTTTGTTTCAATCGTTTTTGCGCACATAACTCTTATTTATTAATGTCTTCTACAAATTTGTTTGTTAATTTCGGTACAGAATAATGTTTCTGTATATGTTCGAGCGTTACGATAATACCTTTGGTGTAGGCATTATGCTTATAATTAAAAATGGTTTCCAAAACATCAGGATCAATGTACCTGGCGTTTGAACCATCAATAATTACATTAGTTTCGCGGGGGATATTCATTAAAACCACTTGTATTGCTGCTTTATTTAAAAAAGAAACTTCTTCTGCCAGTTTAATTCTGATGTTCTTTTTATCGCCATCATTACTAATTCTATAAAAGAAAGGATTCCGCATATTGGTACGCAATAAGTAAAATATCGATACCAGCATTCCGAATGCTACCCCTTTAAGTAAATCTGTAAATAGAACAGCCAGAATGGTCACTACAAATGGTACAAATTGATCCCATCCTTTATGGTACATGTGTTTAAACAGCGCAATGCGGGTAAGTTTATAACCAGTTACCAATAGAATTGCTGCCAAACAGGAAAGGGGAATCATGTTAATTACCTGCGGGATAAACAGCAGAGATAAAAGCAGCCATAAACCATGGAAAATGGCAGACATTTTTGTCCTGCCGCCAGCATTCACGTTAGCAGAACTCCGAACAATTACGGATGTCATAGGCAAACCACCCACCATTCCACTGGTAATGTTTCCGATTCCTTGTGCAATCAATTCGCGATTAGTTGGAGAGATCCTTTTGATCGGATCTATCTTATCAACGGCTTCTATACTCAAGAGTGTTTCCAAACTGGCAACAACGGCAATAGTCAGCGCTACAATGTAAACATTTTTATTTGCCAGTTGAGCGAAATCAGGCATGGTGAACAAGCCCAATAAGCCACTAAAACCACTCACCACGGGGATTTTCACCATTTGATCCGCACGAAGGGGATGGTCAGTTCCGGCGAAAAAAAATGTTCCGAGAATTCCTAAAGCCACTACTAATAATGGTGCAGGCACTACTGCTAACTTTGGAAATCTTGGCCAGATCAATAAAATTGCTATCGCCAGTAAACTAATTACTACCGCCCCCAGGCTAAAATGGCTAATGGCGGCAGAAATTGCAGAGAAAGTATTTTCATGATCTTGCTGAAAAAAGCCTTCATCGCCAGTAAAGTCGGTGTCTACGCCCAACGCGTGTGGCAGTTGCTTCAAAATCAAAATCAAACCAATAGCTGCCAGCATACCTTCAATTACACTGGAAGGGAAATAATTTCCAATCGTTCCGGCTTTTACAAGGCCCAAAATTACCTGAAAAACACCTGCCAAAACAACGGCTAAAAGAAAGGTTTGATAATTTCCCAGTGAGCTAATTGCCCCTAACACAATTACAGTTAATCCAGCTGCAGGCCCACTCACACTTAACTGTGAGCCACTACAGGAAGCAACAACAATTCCACCAATAATTCCGGTAATTAAACCAGCAAATAAAGGGGCACCCGAAGCAAGGGCAATACCTAAACACAATGGCAAAGCCACTAAAAACACTACTATACTGGATGGAAGATCTTTGTTAAGATTCTTTTTAAGAAAATACTTTCTCACGTCCGAGCCTGATGAGGCCGGGTTAAACTTTTGCATAACGATATAATTATCTGGTAAATTTTAACGAATAAATCGCGGGGATTTTCTTAAAATATCTTTTAGCGGATACAATAAACGCCATAGCATTTTGCTACGTGTTTAAAACAGCCTATAAAAAGCATCATAAAAATTTATCCCAATAAAAACTAGATAACGTTCGGCGGAGGTGTTGGTACCGTAGGATGATATGGATCTACATATCTTTTGAAGTGTTCAATAAAACTGCTCTTCAATACAATATGGCTTGATGAGAACTCATAGGAAAAAATAGGATGATTTAATTCCAGCAATTTAAAATCGCTAAACTTCGAAATCTCTTTTGAAGCGTCTTTACCACTATCATGCTCCAATTCGATCTGCATGATTACAGCATTCATGATGTCTTTATCAATACACTTACAAAATACCGGCGCGCCAGAAATACCCATCTTCGCCATGAAGATGAACATGAAGGCACTCACAATGATATATTTGTATTTTCTTAAAAACATTTGACGTTCTAATCCTATTCTAATGTTACACTACAAAAATAGGCGGATAATTGAATTTTCAATACTGTATGTTGTAAAAAAAACATAACATAATGTAAATCAGAAGTTTTGATTAACAAAGGAGTTAACATTTCAGGTAATTTTACAGGAATTATGGCCAATCACACGGGTAATTCAAGATCATCTCATCTTGTAATACCGCTGGTATTTTATAAATTTAAAATCTCATTACCTCAGCAATGGATAAAAAAATAGCATTACTTCAAGATAAAATAAAGCAGGCCAGTTTAGGTGGCGGTCAAGCCCGTATTGATGGCCAGCACAAAAAAGGCAAGCTTACAGCAAGGGAACGTATTCATTTTCTAATGGACGAGGGAAGTTTCGAAGAAATAGGAATGATGGTTACACACCGCAGTACTGATTTCGGTATGGAGCGAGAAAAATACCTCGGCGATGGTGTAGTAACAGGCTACGGAACAATTAACGGTCGCTTAACCTATGTTTTCTCTCAGGATTTTACGGTTTTTGGCGGATCATTATCTGAAACGCATGCAGAAAAAATCTGCAAGTTGATGGATATGGCCATGAAGAACGGTGCGCCATTAATCGGACTTAACGACAGTGGCGGTGCCAGAATACAGGAAGGTGTGGTTTCTCTTGGTGGTTATGCAGACATTTTTTATAAAAACGTTCAGGCCTCGGGAGTCATCCCACAGCTATCGGCAATAATGGGTCCCTGTGCTGGTGGTGCAGTTTATTCCCCCGCTATTACAGATTTTATTTTAATGGTAGAAAACACATCGTACATGTTCGTTACTGGCCCAAATGTGGTAAAAACGGTCACTCATGAAGAAGTAACTTCAGAAGAATTGGGCGGTGCAACAACCCATGCTACCAAATCTGGCGTGACCCATTTTGCCTGTGCAAATGAAATTGAGGCCATCACTTACGTTAAGAAACTGTTAAGCTACATGCCCCAAAATTGTGAGGAAATGGCTGAATACAGCGATTACGAAACAGGTGATGAAAGCAGAACGTCTTTGAATACCTTCTTACCCGAAAACGCATCCCAGCCCTATGACATTCGTGAAATTATCGCCACTGTAGCAGATGAAAACACTTTTCTGGAAGTGCATAAAGATTTTGCAGAGAATATTGTGGTTGGCTTTGCCCGGTTAGCCGGAAGAAGTATCGGGATTGTAGCGAATCAACCGGCCTATTTAGCCGGGGTGTTAGATAGTAACTCTTCTACAAAGGCAGCCAGATTCGTTCGCTTCTGCGACTGTTTTAACATACCCTTACTTGTTTTTGAAGATGTTCCTGGGTTCCTTCCCGGTACAGATCAGGAATGGAACGGCATCATCACCAACGGTGCAAAACTACTTTATGCCTTTAGCGAAGCTACTGTTCCCCGAATTACGGTAATTACCAGAAAAGCATATGGTGGTGCTTATGACGTGATGAATAGCAAACACATCGGCGCAGATATGAATTATGCCTGGCCAAGTGCAGAAATTGCAGTAATGGGCGCAAAGGGGGCAGCAGAAATCATCTTTAAACGAGAAATTACAGCATCGGCAAATCCGGAGGAAAAATTGATAGAGAAAGAAAAATTGTATTCTGATATCTTCGCTAATCCTTACCGCGCAGCAGAGAGAGGCTTTGTAGATGAAGTGATTGAACCTTCACAAACACGAATAAAGCTTATCAAAGCATTTAAGATGCTGGAAAATAAAGTGGTCAATCATGCCAGAAAAAAACACGGCAATATACCTTTGTAGAAAATAGCCCATCGTCTTAAGTCTATAGTCAGCGAGTCTGTCAATCTCAGCTTTCGCTACTCATGACTTTCGACTTTAGACTCCTGACTTTAGACTATGATATGCAAACTACTTCTTCATTATCCCGTATAGATATCCTCCTCATGGCATTCTGTACCGGATTAATTGTCGCAAACATTTATTACTGCCAACCTTTGGTTATCCTGATTGCGAAAGATTTTAAGATTAACGAAACCGATGCCGGACGAATCACCTATATCACGCAGATTGGCTATGCATTAGGATTATTCCTCTTGGTTCCCCTCGGCGATATGTTTGAGCGGAAAAAACAGATTTTAGCCATTACCGGACTCGCCATTTTTGCGCTATTGGTGGCAGCAGTTTCACCAACGTTTTTTCTGCTGGAAATCGCCTCATTATTAATTGGAATCTGCTCAATTGTTCCGCAGCTCATTTTACCCTTGGCTGCCAACCTAAGTTCTGATCAGGAACGAGGGGCTAATATTGGAATGATCATGAGCGGACTACTGGTTGGGATTCTCGCCTCCAGAGCCGTAAGCGGAAGTATTGGTTTCTGGCTGGGCTGGAGGTCGGTATATTATATGGCGGCTGCAATCTGTTTGCTCTTAATTATCTTAATGGCAAAACGTTTTCCAAAAAGCTTCCCTGCGTTTAAAGGCTCTTATAAAGAACTGATGCGTTCTATGTTTAGCTACATCAAAACACAACCAGTTCTTCGCGAAACATCAATCATTAATTTTCTGGCCTTCGCTATCATCAGCGCATTTTGGACAACCATGGTTTTATTCCTTGCAAACCCACCATACAGTTTTCAAACCCTGCAAATCGGTTTGTTTGGTATTGCCGGCGCAGCTGGTGCATTGGTAGCACCGCTTGTTGGCAAATTGAGCGACGGAAA
The DNA here is from genome assembly GCA_037032985.1 of Bacteroidota bacterium. GTDB lineage: Bacteria > Bacteroidota > Bacteroidia > Sphingobacteriales > Sphingobacteriaceae > Pedobacter. The sequence goes on along the minus strand of JAZBLB010000015.1, from coordinate 23,385 downwards.
CAATCCACGTAAAAACCTGATGATTGGCTTCATTTTACAATTAATCAGTATTGCGTTATTTTACTTTACCGGCAGCCATCTATATCTCTTTGTAATCGGCATTGTATTGATTGATATTGGGCAGCAAGCCATCCACGTTACCAACCAAACCCGGATATACACCCTCATTCCGGAAGCCAGAAACCGGCTAAACACCATTTTCATGTCGGTTAGTTTTATCGGCGCAAGTTGTGGCTCTGCACTAGGATTGTGGCTCTGGGGCCACGGCGGCTGGGCATTGTTCTGCTACGGAATCGCCGGAATCACCTTTCTAAATATATTGGTCTATCAATTTTATGGCAGAAAAAACAAAACGTTATAATTATTATGCTTATTCAAATTGAACAGATCTTTCCATCTTTAACCTGGAAAATCCGCCATGAGGTAATGTATCCGGAGTTACCTTTTGAAAGCGTAAAACTCGCAGATGATTTTGACGGCATCCATTTTGGATTATACGCAGATCATAAACTTAGCGGGGTGGTTTCGCTTTTTCATGATGGAGACGTTTACCAATTCAGGAAGCTGGCTGTTCTGGCTAACCAACAAAAAGCCGGCTTGGGCACGCAATTGATGCAGTATATCTTGGATTTTTGTAAAATTCAAAAGGCAACAAAGCTTTGGTGTAATGCCAGGGTAAATGCTAAAGAATTTTATTATAAATTTGGCTTCCATGAAACCGAAAAAACCTTTTTTAAAGATGGCTACGATTTCGTGGTAATGGAAAGATCAATTTAAATTGCACATCAATGCAGAAGCCTTTAGGCAGATTGCAATGCTAAACTTAAAATATTTGATTGATGATTTGGTTTGAACAATGCTTACCCAAATCGTAAATCTAAAATTTAATATCATAAATAAACATGGCTGAAAAAAAAGAAGACGAGAAGAAAGCTCACGTTCAAATAGTGACCGAAAAATCATTACAATTTTTAGAAGAATACATTAACAACCCCGCTCCTACTGGTTACGAATGGGAAGGACAAAAACTTTGGTTAAACTATTTAAAGCCATATATCGACGAACATTTTGTAGATAACTATGGAACTGCAGTTGGGGTAATTAACCCAAAAGCACCCTATAAAGTGGTGATTGAAGCACATGCAGATGAAATTTCATGGTACGTTAATTACATCACAAGTGATGGTTTAATTTATGTAATCCGCAACGGAGGATCTGATCATCAGATTGCACCATCTAAAAGAGTAAATATCCATACTGACAAGGGTTTGGTAAAAGCTGTTTTTGGCTGGCCGGCAATTCACACCCGTCATGGTGAAAAAGAACAAGCTCCTGAATTGAAAAATATCTTTTTAGACTGTGGTTGTACCACCAAAGAAGAAGTAGAAAAACTGGGCATTCACGTTGGTTGCGTAATCACCTACGAAGACGAATTTATGATTTTAAACGATCGTTACTACGTTGGCAGGGCATTAGATAACCGTGTGGGTGGTTTCATGATTGCAGAAGTGGCTCGTTTACTTAAAGAAAACAAGAAAAAATTACCTTTCGGCCTGTACATCGTAAACTCGGTACAAGAAGAAATCGGGTTACGTGGAGCAGAAATGATTGCACAACGCATTAAACCAAATGTAGCGATCATTACTGATGTTACCCACGATACAACGACCCCAATGATTAATAAGAACATTCAGGGTGACCTATCTGCAGGAAAAGGACCTGTAGTTTCTTACGCCCCTGCGGTGCAAACCAATCTGAATAAATTGTTAATCAGAACCGCTGAGCAAAATGAGATTCCTTTCCAGCGCCAGGCTTCTTCTCGTTCTACCGGAACTGATACAGATGCATTTGCCTATTCAAACGGAGGTGTACCATCGGCATTAATTTCATTGCCATTACGCTATATGCATACCACCGTAGAAATGGTACATAAAGAAGATGTTGATAATGTGATCAGCTTAATTTACCAAAGCTTATTAAACATTGAAGACGGACAAGATTTTAGAGAATTTAAATAATGGATGATAAAATTTCGCACCAAAAGATCGCCATCAGAACGCTGCTAAAAGTGCTGCTGATGATCTCTGTTATTTTCACAATTAACTCGTGGCCGAGCATTAAGCAAAGCCTGGAAGGAAAAACGCCACCATTTGAATATTGGCTCGACCATAGTTTTAAAGTGAGTAATATCTTCCTGATTATAGGCTTTGGTGCTTATTTCTATTACAAAGATTTAACCGATCAGAAAGCGCTCATTGATCAGCAGAAAGAAATCGGCAAATAATAAAGACTGGGCTTAACGTTAATTCGTTAAGCCCAGTCTTTTTACAAAGACCTTCAAATGAAGCTAAATTTTACAATCTACCTATAGCAAGCAAAATCAATTATCTCTCTCAGCTGTTATCACAAGCAAATGAAAAAAATTGTATTAATTCGCCACGGCCAGAGTGTATATAATCTGGAGAACCGGTTCACAGGCTGGACAGATGTAGACCTATCCGAAAACGGCTACCTGGAGGCAAAAAAAGCGGCCGCTTTGTTAAAGAAACATGACTATAATTTCGACATTGCTTTCACTTCAGTATTAAAAAGAGCCATTAAAACGCTGCACATCATTTTGGAAGAGCTTGATCACCTCTGGATTCCTGAACATAAAACCTGGCATTTGAACGAGCGTTTTTATGGTGCACTACAGGGATTAAATAAAGCCGAAACCGCTAAAAAATATGGTGATGAGCAAGTACACAAATGGCGCCGCGATCCTGAAGAAGAACCACCTCAATTAACAAAAGAGGATAAACGTTACCCGGGAAATGATTTACGCTACCAAAATTTATCCCCTAACCAATTGCCTTTGAGTGAAAACTTATCAGATACCATTGCAAGGGTATTGCCATTTTGGAATGAATCAATCGTGCCGGCAATCAGTAAAAATGAAAAAGTAATCATCTCCGCCCACGGGAATAGCTTACGGGCATTGATCAAATATCTTGATCAATTATCAAATGAAGAAGTTACGGCATTAGAAATTCCAACTGGAGTTCCTTTGGTTTATGAGTTAGATGATGATTTAAAAAAAATAAGGCATTATTATCTGAAATAGAGAACCAATAAGTTAAACAGCTATCGCCTGTTTATAATAATTTTGAGCAGAAACAATTTCCCTGGCCCTTACCACATCTCCAATTACAATAATTGCAGGGTGGGCCATGCCTTCTCTAATCGCTGTTTCCTGAAGGTCTTTAACTTCGCAGGTTACCTGTTTTTGCCTCGGCAGGCTGGCGTGCTGTATAATCGCTACAGGTGTAGAACCCAAGCCAGCTTGTTTATAGGCAGTAGCTATTTCCGCAAGTTTTTTCATGCCCATATAAATAACAACGGTTGCTGAACTATTCATTGCACATTTCAAATCTCTTGATAAACTGCCATCTTTTTTAGTACCCGTTATGGCCCAAACACTTTCGCTAATCCCCCGATGAGTAAGTGGCACATCAACAAAACCTGCCCCCTGCATACTGCTGATACCAGGAATATAGTGAGATTTTATACCATATTTTTCTGCAAAGAGTAATTCTTCGAAACCTCTGCCGAAAATAAAAGGATCGCCACCTTTTAATCTCACCACAACATTATGTGCTAATGCATATTTAACAATCAAATCGTTTATTTCATCTTGCGGGGTACATTTCGCATAAGGTTTTTTGCCTACATACACCATTATACAACTTTTTGGAGCAATTTCTAATAACTTTTCATTGCTTAAGTTATCATAAAGAATCACTTCCGCCCTTTTTAGTACATTATATGCTTTCATTGTGATCAATTCGGGGTCTCCAGGCCCGGCACCCATTATAAAAAGTCCAAAATCTTCCATATTCAAACGATAATTTTTAATAATTCAATCAATTATTTATAAATATGACTAAATAATTTTAAAAAACTAAATAAATTATGATGAAAGTCATCTTTTTATAAAAATATTAATCATAAAAACTATATTTGAATATCTTAAGTCATATAACAAACATTAATAAGCATTTTTAATTGTGGATTTATAACGATTTAATAGTTATTACACCCAAGAGACTTAAAAACTTCAGCATATATCATCAAACAAACTAGAAGATCATGAATAAACTAAAGATAATTGTAATTGGAAATGGGATGGTTGGATATAAATTTTGCGAAAAACTAACTTCCAAGTCTGATGCGTTTAAAATAACTGTTTTTGGTGAAGAGCCAAGAAGAGCTTATGACCGTGTTCACCTGAGCGAATTTTTCAATGGCAAAACCGCTGATGATCTTTCTATGTCTACCGAAACCTGGTATCAGGAGCAGGATATTGATCTGTATTTAAATAACCCAATAGTTGGTGTAGACCGCAACTTAAAAACAGTAAGAACATCAAATGGTGAAACTTACAACTACGACTTTCTAGTTTTCGCAACCGGCTCTGCTGCATTTGTACCTAATATAGAAGGCATAGAAAAAGAAGGGGTTTTTGTTTATCGAACCATCGAAGACCTTGATTTGATTGCCGATTACTCAAAAAAAGCAAAATCAGCTACGGTAATAGGAGGAGGTTTATTAGGTCTTGAGGCAGCCAAAGCACTAATTGATCTGGGCATTACCGAAACGAGCATTGTAGAATTCGCTCCGCGACTAATGCCAAGACAAATTGATTTAGCCGGAAGCGAGATGCTTAAATCTATGCTTACCGAGCTGGGCTTACAAATTCACTTAAATAAAAACACTAGCCGCATTGAAGGCGATAAAAGTATTACAGGCTTAAAATTTACAGATGATTCTGAACTCGCAGCAGACATGCTGGTAATTTCAGCAGGAATTAAACCAAGAGACGAACTCGCAAGATTTTGTGGAATCGAGGTAGGTACAAGAGGTGGAATCCTGGTTGATGATAAAATGCAAACCAACGACCCCTGTATTTTCGCTATTGGAGAATGTGCTTTGCATGCAGAAATGATTTATGGCCTTATTGCACCAGGCTATGAAATGGCAGAAGTGTTAGCCACCAATCTTTGTGCAGAGGATAAATCATTCAAGGGCTTTGACATGAGCACCAAACTTAAGCTCATCGGTATTGATGTAGCCAGCTTCGGAGATCCCTTTATTAACGAACCAGACTGCCGTACCATTGTTTTTGAGAACAAACACAAAGGCATTTACAAACGAATTAACATTAGTAACGACGGGCAATACCTTTTAGGAGGTATTTTAATTGGAGATGCAGCAGCGTATAATATGCTGCTGCAAACCAGTGTAAACAAAATTGCACTTCCCGAAAATCCAGAAGAACTGATTATTGGAAGTCGTGGTGGAGAAACTTCAGCAGGCATTACCACCCTACCAAATGAGGCTTTAATTTGCAGCTGCGAAGGGGTAACCAAAGGTGATATTTGCAATGCAGTTGCAGAACAAGGCTGTGAAACAATTGATAGTTTAAAAAAATGCACGAAGGCGGGAACAGGATGCGGTGGCTGTATGCCAATGGTGAAAGATTTGATGCTACACACCTTAAAATCTCAAGGAAAGTATGTTAGAAATGTAATCTGCGAACACTTTAGCTACAGCAGACAAGAACTTTACGATTTAATCCATATTCATGAACTAAAATCCTACGATGAGGTACTGAATAAATTAGGGCAGTCTGATGGTTGCGAAGTCTGCAAACCTCTGGTGTCTTCACTCCTGGCCAGTCTCTGGAACGAAATGATTCTTAAAAAAGGAAATGACACTGCGCAGGATAGTAATGATCGCTTTTTAGCCAATATCCAAAAAGGTGGATCTTATTCGGTAGTTCCAAGAATTCCAGGTGGCGAAATTACGCCAGATAAACTTATCGTTATTGGTGAAGTCGCTAAAAAATACAATTTATACACTAAAATAACCGGCGGACAACGAATTGACTTGTTCGGCGCCCACTTAAACGACCTCCCTATTATCTGGGAAGAATTGATTGCGGCAGGCTTTGAAAGCGGCCATGCTTATGGTAAAGGCTTAAGAACTGTAAAAAGCTGCGTAGGGAGTACCTGGTGCCGTTTCGGCTTACACGACAGCGTGAGCTTTGCCATTAGAATCGAAGAGCGCTACAGGGGAATCAGGGCACCGCATAAATTTAAATCGGCGGTAAGTGGCTGCATTAGAGAATGCGCAGAAGCACAAAGTAAAGATTTCGGAATCATAGCAACAGAAAAAGGCTGGAACCTGTATGTATGTGGCAACGGCGGCAGTAAACCGCAGCATGCACAACTCCTGGCCGCAGATGTAGACAGCGACACCTGCATCAAATACATCGATCGTTTCTTAATGTTCTATATCCGCACCGGCGATCCGCTAACAAGAACGGCCACGTGGCTGAACAAAATGGATGGCGGCATGGAATATCTTCGTAACGTAGTCATTAATGATAGCCTTGGTATGGCAGAAAAATGGGAAAGCGAAATAGAAAGCCTAATTGCGAGTTACAAATGCGAATGGAAAGAAGCGGTGGAAAATCCTGCAATCAGAAAAAGATTCTCGCACTTTGTAAATGCGCCCGAAGAGAAAGATCCAACAATTGAATTTGTGGATATGAGAGGCCAAAAAAAGACCCCTGAATGGAAAACAGTCTAACCAAATATAAACCAGTTAAAGTCATGGCCTAAAGCAACCTTAAATTAACTAAAAACCAAACTAAATTATGAAAAGAACTTCGCTAGTGCTTTTAAACTCTATTGCCCTCATCCTACTCTATTCAGAAACCAGGGCACAGACAAAGGCAGCTTTATTTGATGGTACAATTGTGGCTGGTTATGTAGACCATGGTGGGTATGTAAATTGTATTGGGCCAAATGTAAAATACGCCAAAAAACCCTTCTCAATTGCTGCAGGTTTACTTCCATCATTAAGAATAAAAGAAGATAAGGTGGCACCAGGAGCCACAAAAAACAGTTTAATTACACCTTCTCTTGGCTTGGGATTAACTGCTGTTTTTAATCACATTGCCCTTCAGCTTCCACTTTATTACAATGCCAAAACAAGTGCTAAAAATGGCGAATGGAACCTTGGCATAGGCTTGGGTTATAAATTATAATATATTAGGGCGTGCTTAACCAGCACGTCCTAATATATTTTCTTTCTATTTTGCCTGATCAGCAACTTCTACCCACACCGGGCAATGATCACTTGTTTTCTCCCATCCCCTAACATGCTTATCTACACCAGCTTTTAGTAACCTGGTGTTAAGCTGTGGACTTAGCAGAAAGTGATCTATCCTCAATCCGGCATCCCGTCCATAAGCATTTCTGAAATAATCATAAAATGTATAAATGGTTTCTGTAGGATATAGTTTTCTTATTGCATCTGTCCAGCCCTGATCTACTAGGTTTTTAAATGCTGCTCTCACTTCCGGTCTGAATAAGGCATCGTTAACCCAGCGTTCTGGCTTATAAACATCTTTTTCTGTGGGCATAACATTATAATCACCCACTAAAACCACCGGTAAATTAAAATCTAAAAGTTTTGCAGCATGGTCGGTTAGTCTTTCAAACCAGGCCATTTTATACTCCAGTTTTGGTCCCGGAGCCGGATTACCATTTGGAAGATAGAGGCAACCAATCACTACATCATTAATTAATGCTTCGATATACCTGCTATGAAGATCTTCAGGATCTCCGGGCAGCCCTCGCCGGAGTTCTTTTATTTCGTAATTACGCGATAGAATGGCCACACCATTCCAACTTTTCTGACCGTGCCAGATGGCCTTATAACCAGCATCTAAAATCGCTTGTTCTGGAAATTTTTCCTGTGGTGCTTTTAACTCCTGTAAACAAACAACATCAGGTTGGGTTTCGGCTAACCATTTCAATAAAACTGGCAAACGACCATTTACACCATTCACATTATAGGTTGCAATTCTCATGATAAATAAAAGTGAATAAAGCAGTTAGTAATAATTTTTTTCGTTTTGTAAATGTAAATCAAAAATTTGGCCTTATCTTGCAATTTTATTTAACTAGTCCCGTTAATTAATGTCTGACGTTATTTTAAATATCCCAAAAGCTGCTTCAACAGATCTCCGGCAATTTTATGATAAATATGCTGGTATGCTATTAGGCTTTATCCAAGGCATTGTTCAAGATTCTAAAAAGTCTGAAGAACAATTAATTAAAATTATAACATCTTTTGTATTGGAAACAAAACTAAATTCTGACAGCAACATTAGCACGTGGATACACCTTAGAAGACATGCGCAACAAGTTTTGGCGCAACAGAATTTTAGCGATAAACCTGCATCAATAGGCAACCTGGATCAAACCAGTAACCCTGCCGAAAATATTAATAATGTGTTAACAGCCCGGGAACAGATGATCTTTCACACTGTATACTACCAGGGAAGAGCAATTGCTTGTATAGCAGAATCGATTCAAGAAGATGAAAACAGCGTACGTATTCAACTTAAATCAGCAATGGATAAAATGAGGAGGTTACGTGGAAATTAAGGAATTTTTAGAAAGTGGCCTCATGGAGACCTATGTAATGGGTATCGCCACAGAACAGGAAATTGATCAGGTCTTATCACTTAAGCAAAGATATCCCGAGGTTGAACAAGAACTGATGAAACTGGAATACGACATGGAAGTTCTTGCATTAAGCCTTGCTGTATCGCCGCCGCCGGGGATTTTATCAAGAATTGAGCACGAAGTTCACGAAATTCAACTTCGCGAGCAAAAAGTAGAAAAATTTACTGAACCTGAACACACAACAAATCATGAAGAAGCTAAAAAAGATAAATACATCGAAGTTGAATCAGCATCAAGCCACATGCGAATTCATAAAGCATGGCGTTTGGTTTTTGCGGCAGTTTTCATACTAGGGAAAATCTTTTTAGGCTTTGCCATTTATTTTTACCTGGCTAATAAACAGGCGCAAGAGCAAATTATCGAACTTAAAACTGAAATTAAACAAATCGCACCAATCCGTTAATTTTTTCTTTAGTCTACTGATTGGATGGAACCAATCCATATGCAATTAAGTAGCTGGGCTTTTCCCGCAGATCAAAACGAATTGGCAGAACGCTATTACCCATCTGCCAAAATCAGTAAAAATCTGCGGGAAATTATTTTCAATAATAGCGCGAACCTTTTTCGTTAGTGTTGAATAAATCAATCTGACCATCTCGGCAAGGTTTTTCCCACAGATCAAAATGATCTTGGAGATTTCTCCTATTCAACGCTCGCCCCGCTAAATCTGCGAGCTAATTACACGAGAAACCACATTGATTAATGAAACCATCTATTTATCCAGCCCCTATTTAATTCTTCAATTTTTAAACTATAGTCCTGTTAAGGCGTTGTTATAAAAATCAAAAAAATGAACGAAAATATAAATCATAACAATCAACCTAAACTATATATGCTTTTACTGGGTTCAAAAGCGCCCAAAAGAAACGTAGAACAGCACGACTACTTCTTCGGAATTGCCAACTCATTACAAGAGCTTGTTCCAGAAATTAAAGCTTTCTGGCCAGAAGCAGGAGCGAGTATCCATGTAGATGGATGGAGAGAGGTAAATCAGGTAGATGGTTATGAAATCAAAATTCTTCTAAGAGAAGCGACCAACCAGCCTTCTTTACATAAATTGTTCTTCACCAACCTGGGGGGCTATCAGTCTGGCAAATTAGCCGAGCAACATTACATCGTACTCAGCGTGAAAGATGATCGTGCTTCAGCCATCCAAGACGCTAAAAACTCAGTGTTTTTCAAAACTAACTCTATAAAAGGCGCAAATGCCCATATTGATGAAAAATATGGTATTGATATCGATGATATTTATCGGGTAGAGGAAATTCTAAGTCCGGTTTACAAGGAGAAATTCCATATCCAGATTACGCCAGATTCGGCATTACCTGAAGATGAAATTCATCTGGGATATTTCAAACTCAATAAACTTTAATCTTTTAAGGCGTTTATTTAAGTACAGCAGCCAGCAAACCATTCTGCAAATCACCTGTTATTAGTGGTAGAACAAAAAACCAATAATATGAAAAAGTTAATTTATGTAATGGCAATTTCTGCTTCAGCATTGGCTTTCCAAGCCTGTAGTGGTGGAAATAAAGATGCTAAAGAGAGTGCAGACAGTTTAAATCAAACTAAAGACACCACTACTAATGTGGCTGCTACCGGCGGAATTGCTGTAGATGAAGCAGATTCAAAATTTGCCACAGCTGCGGCTGCAGGTGGAATGGCAGAAGTAGAATTAAGCAAACTTGCTCTTCAAAAGAGCAGCAACGCACAGGTTAAAGAATTTGCAACCATGATGGTTACAGACCATGGTAACGCTAATATGGAACTTATGGAAATTGCAAAAACTAAAAATATTACGCTTCCAACCACTGTAGATGCAGATCATCAGAAAAAAATGGATGATTTAAGCAAAAAAACAGGAGCAGATTTTGATAAGGATTATGTTAGCGCAATGACTGACGGACATAAGTCTACCTTAAAATTAATGGAAGATGAAGCTAAAAATGCTAAAGATACCGAGTTAAAAGCATTTGCAACCAAAACGGCACCTATTGTACAAAGCCACCTGGTAATGATCAACAAAATTAATGATTCAATGAAATAATTGATTTGATCAGATAATCAAAAGAAAGGATCCCGGAGTTATACTTCGGGATCCTTTTTATTTTGAATCTTTTTCAGCACCTCTGCTGAGGCCATTTCGCTAAAATCTATTCCTGAATAATCTGGATTATAACCGCCAATGTAAGGCACAGCCATGATGTAGATCCGGTTGTTTGCCTCACCAGAATGATCTACCACCTGGAAAGCATCATTAATGGTAACACCAGGCACTTGTAACAAATAGGTTCCGTCTTCATTTTTCGAAACAAGTTTATTTTCCTTTTCCTCTTCTGCCGCAGCCATTTCATTTGATTTAAATTTCAAAGTAGCGGGGCTAACTGCACCAGCTTTAACCAAACTCTTAAATGGAAAATCCTCATAAGATAAATGCGGCTGCCCAACACAATTGATGAATGTTTCATAATCGACAGAAATCTCCGCTTCGTTCTCATTAATGTAAGTATAGTTAGCACCACCTTGGTCAAGCGGCTCAACATCACTATCCTCTCCTACCGATATAATTTCAAGTATCCCGGCATCGTGAAGCGCCATTAAATCTCTGCAAGAACTTTGTGGAACAAAAGCAATCACAATAGAAATAAGAGGCATTAACACCTTTTGCAGCCTTAGCATATCTTCAGCACAAAGGTATTTAGCAGGGTAGTTCATTGCGAAACTGAGCACCGCAAGCGCTTCCTTCCAGTAAATAGACCTGTGTTGATCAATCGATTTCTCAGCCTCTTCATACTCCTTTTTAAACAGATCAAAAGGCGGAACATTTTCCCGGTAAGACATCATCCGATCTACAAAAGTTTCTAGATTTAGGTCTGCTATTTTTTTATAAAACTCAGGATCTTTCTTTTTAAACTGCTCTTTAAAATTCTTTTCAAAAACGTAATCTAGCGAGATAAATCCACCGTTTTCTTTGATATTCTGTTGAATTTCAGCCTTACTTAAGGTTTCATCCTTCCCCAAATGCGAATCTTCCAGGTGAAAGCGAATAGCCGGCAACAAACCATTTCTAGAGTGCATAACAATCTTAAGTTTGTCGCTTTCTTTATCAAGTATAAACTTGTAGGTTCCATCTGCTTCGTCTTCAAAATGGCCATTATTTCTGGCTATTGTTCTAATTGCATCTATCGCGGTAAGTGAAGAGCCCATCAACGCAATTGGGTGGTTAAATCTCTTGGCGAGTTTTTGAGGCGGATAGGGCGAATCATAATAGTCTGCAACTTTCCCTTCGTGTTTTTTTGGCCAGTTATGTCCAACACAAACAATAACCCGATCAAAATTAATAACCTCGGCGCCGTTTATTTCTACACCAACTTCGTTATTTGCCTGATAATTAATAATGTCAGTAACTTCCGTATTCAGGTGAATGTTGGTAACGATTCCCTTTTCATCTGCAGATTTATTTAACAAATCAAACTGAGCCGAAAGGTATTCGCCGAAAAATAGTCTTGGCAGCACTTTATATTCATTAAAATTATCAGAATCTATATGGAATTTTTCCAAGATAGCTTTCGGGGCAATTTTCACCCAATCTTCAATAGAATTGAAAATAACAGGAATCTCATTATCTGATACATTGGTGATATGCTCCTGGTTTGCACCTTCCGGACTATACGGCATTCCAGAACCAAGGGTATTTTTACGCTCGAAAATTTCCACCACAAGTCCGTCTATACCAGATTCAACCAATCGTTTGTACATGAAAAGACCGCTGGGGCCACCGCCAAGAATCGCTATTTTTTGTTGATTAACTTTTTTACTCATTTAATAAAGTGATGCTATTTTTAATAACCTTTTCTTGCGGCAAAAATTTGCAAAGGGCCATGTATTAATCACTTTCTACACAATCTTAAAAACCCGGAATTGTTTTGTAAAAATCAAATCCTTCCAAGTCTAGAGTAATAAATGAATAGCACGTGGTAACAACCGGCTTTCGTAATGAAATGAACCGTTAATGCGGAGAAAAAAAAATCTAAAACCAATACAACCCACAGTTGTTTAGTTGGTGATTCAATCATGTTTGAGCGCATGTTTGGGTTTAGATAGCGGGATAGGCTGTTTAGCCTGTCCCTTTTTTGCTAATTAAGCGGAAGTGAGAAATAAAAGGTAGACCCAACCTGTCCTTCACTTTTTACCCAGATTTTTCCATCATGGCGATGGATAATTTCAGCGCTCAGGTACAAGCCGATACCAAAGCCAGATATGGTATGGTTGCTTTGAACCCGGTAATAACGGTCGAAAAGTTTCTTAGCATCATCTTTTGAAATCCCAATACCCTGATCTTTAACACTTACAATTACTTCTTGATCTTTAACTTCGCAGTTAATTTCAATGCTGCTTCCGTTTGAAGAATACTTATGTGCATTGCTTAATAGATTAGAAATGACATTCCCAATTTTATCACGATCGGCATTTACGATAACCTCGCAAGATAAGGCCATTACAATCGCATGCGTGGAAGGTGATATGAATGTCTCGTCTACGGTTTCCTGCAAAAGCTCATCTAACCGGAAAGCTGTTTTATCAATCATCAATTTACCAGACTCCAATCTGGAAACATTGAGAAAGCCATTAATCATGGCTGTCATTTTTTTGATCTGAATTTGGGTTTTCTCCAGGGCTTTGCTCGCATATTCATCCGCATCTAATCTGGCTTTACGCTGTAGTACCTGTACAAAACCATTTATGGCAGTTAACGGTGTTTTCAACTCATGGCTAACCATACCGATAAAATCATTTTTACGAAGTTCGTCCAGTTTGCGTTCTGTTATATCCATAAACATGCCCGAGTATTCGGTTACATTGCCCATGGCATCCAGAAAAACCCTGCCAGTCGCCCGAATCCACTTTTCTTCTCCGGTTTTAATATTGTTAATTAAGTATTCTGTATCGCTTGGTAAATGGCTTTTCAGCGCACTATCCATCGCGCTAGTGATCAATTCATGATAGTCTTCATTAATTGCCTTTAATACTTCATCTTTATTAATCTCCTGATCCATGTCCAGGCCAAGCAGTTCACGCACAAAACCAGACATAGAAAGCTTTTGTGTTTCTGGCTCAATGCTCCAAGTTCCCATTTTGCCTGTTTCAATAGCTTGAAGTAATTTCGCTTCGCTATCTGATAGTTTTTTAATGTATTGAACCAGGTCGTTATGGGTTTGGGCCAGTTCTTCATTAGTAGCCGCTAATTCCTCATTGGTAGCTGCGAGTTCTTCGTTAGCCGCTGCCATCTCCTCATTAATATCTTGAAGTTCTTCCTGATGCTGTTTTCTTTCAGTAACATCGGGTCCTACTGTTGCCAATGCAATAAATTCTTTGGTTACCGGGTCTTTGATAGAAATTCCATTCCATTCTACCCAAAAAGGCTGTTCAGTAGTTTCGTTCCAATATCGAATCTCTTGTCTGAAATTGCCTTGATCCATAATCTTTGCTAAAGCTTTTTTGGCAAAATCTCTATCGCCAGGATATACGAAATCCAAGATGGTTCTATTTTTAAAAGATTTCCAACCCAGTTTTTTTAATGCTACAGGGTTGGCGTAAGTAATTTCATGATCAGCGTTCGCTAAAGAAATAAACTCTGAACTTGCATCAACTAAAGCACTTAAATTTTGGCGTTCAAGTTCAACCAGTTTCCGTTCGGTTATATCAACACAAGAGCTAATGTAGCCTGCAAAGGTACCGTCTACATTAAAACGTGGCGGCCCGCTTGCTAAAAGCCATCGATAATTTCCTTCTTTATTTAAAACCCTGAACTCACCGGCAAAGGGTGCTTTTTTATTTAAAGCAGAAAGATAGATTTCCACATAACCATCCCGATCCTGCGGATGGATCAAATCTACCCAGCCAAAGGCCAAGAGCTCATCCATTGATCTTCCTGTTAGCGCTAACCAGGGCTTATTAAAATAAGTTCCATTCCCTTTTTCATCACCAACGGCTATAAAAACATCGGTACCCTCTGCCATGGTTCTGAACCGCTCCTCACTTTCAGAAAGCTCCTTTACACGGGCTGCAACACGCGCCTCCAATTCTGTATTTAAAAGATGTAGGTGGTTTTGTGCCTTTTGCAACTCTTCATTAGTTGCAGATAGCTCTTCGTTAGTTGCAGCAAATTCTTCGTTCAAAGCCTGCTCTCTGTTTAAGGCTGCTGCCCTTTCATTGGCAAGCTCTATGGCTTCCCTTCTCAGCACACGCTCGCTTACATCAATGGCAGTATGAAGGATGCAAATCACATCGCCAGCATCGTTTTTTACTGCCCGGTACTCAAAATCGAAATAAAAGGTTTGTATTTCTCCGTTAATATTAAGATCTGCAGCGGTATCTTTACCAGTTATTGTTAAGCCCTCGTTCCATACCCTTTTAAACATATCGATAAACGGCTGACCTTTCAGCTCTGGTAAAGCATCTGCCAAAGATTTTCCAATAACACTTCTATCCTTCCCCCAAATGGCAAGCATAGCATTATTGGCTTCTTGTATAATGGCATCTTCAGTTACATGTATCGCGGTTGCGGTGTGTGTGAGATTAAATACTTGCAGTAATTCCTTGCTACTTAAAAGATATGACGGGTTACTCATTCTACATTTTCGGGGTGACAGGTAAAATTATGCTTTTTAGCGAAAAAAAAATGGCTATATTTTAGAAACAATCAAATCTAATTCTCTCTACATAACCGAAATCGGATCTGGCTCATATTAGCATCCAGGAGTAAAAACCGATAGCAAATGCAAATGTTTTGATCAAAAAGTCAAGTTATTCACATTATCCACAGGATGTGTAAAATTTTTTATAGAATGAAACCAACATTTCACTAAATTGTTATCTATAAAGATAGCGACAAAAAAGTCCTGTGAGCGGGTGATCCGCGGAGGGCAGGCACACCATAAAAGACTTAAAGCCTTTAAAAGATAATAGCCACTTATTTTAGACGATAAGTGGCTATTTTTTTTGTTTGTATGGGGAGTAGTTAAATAATAAAATTACTTAACCAGATATGGCCTTCTCGGTTATATCACTATTATGTCGTTAGAATTATATCAAATTTCCATGTAGGGACTTCTCAGCGCTGTAAATAATTTAACCTTCATTTTAATAAATATCCACTTTTTCAGGATATAAAGCGATGTCTGATTATTTTACTGAAGCGCATTTACATTGATTTAGATTAGGTAAATGGTTTTACTGATACATGAATGTTTCAGTTCTTCTGTTTCTTAGAGATACGGTTTTATGCTGATCCTCTGCATTTGCCTCCTCTTCTTCTACACTTAACAAACTATTGTATTTCTCTAATAGATGAATGTATTTGTTCATCCAGAAATATACTGAATTTGAATCGCCGGTTGGTTTAGTTCCAGCTTCTGCAGGTTTTGGAGCTTCTGGCTTCGCTTTGGGAAAAACATCAGGAAAAGAAACAGAAAGATCCTGCCCTAGTGATTGTCCAATCTGCCAGATGATATCATGGTTAAGTCGGTCTTGACCAAACCAGTTGTAAATTGTTCTTCTGCTTACATTCAGTTTTCTTGAGAGTTCGCTAATTCCCATTCGATCTCGGCGTACTATACGCTCCAAAATCTCTCCGTGTTTTACTTTTGTTGTCATCGAGATAATTAATTTTTAAGTTTAAAAATTCAATTAAATCAAGTATCAGGGACGATTGACAACACGAAAGTAGGAAAAAGTGTAAAAAATCGTATAAAACAGGCGAATTTTTTGACATAGATCAACATTTCTATGCATTTTTCTATAAAATAATACAGGTAAAGCTTATTACCTGATCAAAATATGTAAATAAATACATACGTAAATAACCCCACCTGTACCAAAACGGATCGTTTGTGATAGCGCTACAAACAAAAAACCTCAACCAACGATCAAATTCATGATAATGCTGATCAAATCTATAGCAGATAACTGAAAACCAGTCAATTAATGGATTCGGTTTGATAGTGAAATTCTGAAACTTTGCCTCAACGGAAAATCTGCGATCGAAATATCAAAGGCATACTGTAAATAAGAAGTTACGATGTGATAGTTTAAAATTTCCAATATTTGAAAATTCCTTATTTCAAACAACTCACTTAAATATGATTAAAAATTTATACCTCTATTTATTAATGGCGGGTACCTTTGTTTCTGTAAACGCAACTGCTCAGGATGCCATAAGCTACCAAACACCCCCCAAAGAAATTGCAGACTTATTACTTGCAAAACCCACGCCTGGAGTAAGCATTGATGGTAAAGCAGAATGGATTCTATTTAGCGAACGCAATTCTTATCCATCTGTAGAAGAATTAGCCATGCCAGAATACCGGATAGCAGGTTTGAGATTAAACCCAAATAACTATTCGCCAAGCAGACAGAATTACATCAATAACTTCAGCATAAAAAATATAAAGTCGAATCAAACTTCACAGGTTACCGGTTTACCAAGTCCTTTATATGCAGGTAATATTGTTTGGAACCCTTCAGAAACAAAAATCGCATTTACCAATACCACCCAAAAAGGAGTTGATTTATATATTATTGATCTCGCTACAAAAAAAGCCGTTAAAACCAATAAAGCATTTTTAAATGTAGTTTTAGGAAGTGGTTTAACCTGGTTAAACGATAACACCATCATTTACCGTGCAGTTACCAAGCCAGCAAGTGCGGCACCAACCAAACCTTTAATGCCTAAAGGGCCAACCATTCAGCAAAACTTAGGAAAGGCAGCGCCGAGCGCAACTTATCAGGATTTAATTAAATCTCCTTTTGATGAACAACTGTTTGAGTTTTTTGCTACCGCCCAATTGGTAAAAAACACTGCAGGCGTAGAAACCCCAATTGGCAAGCCTGCAATTTACGGTACAGTGAGTTTATCGCCCGATAAAAATTATTTAATGACAGAAACCATTCGTAAACCTTTTTCTTATCTCGTTTCTGCCTATGGTTTCCCCTCAACGGTTAGCATTACAGATTTAACCGGCAAAACAGTAAAGGTAGTAGCAGAGTTACCATCATCAGAAGGTACACCATCTGGTTATGACAACACCCAAAACGTTGCCCGCAGCTTTGATTGGAGAGATGATGAACCCGCTACTTTAGTTTGGGCAAAGCCATTAGATAGCGGTTTAATTAAAAAGAATGTTCCTTTCCATGATGCGGTGTATTCTTTAAGTGCACCATTTACCGGAAGCGAAAAAGAATTATTTAAAACCCAGACGCGTTACCGTGGCATACAATGGGGAGATGCAAACCTGGCCCTTATTATGGAAGGTTTACGCAGCAAACAAACGAACAAAGTAAGCAGATATAACCCTGCTACGGGCGCGGTTGAAGAACTTTATACGCGCAACCAAACCGATGCTTATGGCAATCCAGGCACTCCGGTAACCACTAAAAATAAATACGGCCGCCAGGTAATTAAAACTGTTGATAATGGCACAAAATTGCTGATGAACAACCCTATTGGTTCTTCAGAAAAAGGTGATTTACCTTTCCTGGCCAAGTTCGATCTCGCATCTAAAAAAAATGAAATCATCTGGCGCAGTGCAGAAGGTACTTTTGAATATGTTACCGATGTAATTAACGCTGATAAACTGGTTCTATTAACGCGCAAAGAGAGCCAGAAAATGGTTCCTAATTATTTCATCAAAAATCTGGTGCTTCGCATGGCTGACCAGCCAATTACAGATTTTGCGAACCCTTACCCATCGCTTGATAACATTACCAAAGAAAAAATTTCTTATAAACGTGCTGATGGAGTTGATTTAACAGGTGATTTATACCTGCCAAAAGGTTACGATAAAGTGAAAGATGGTCCGTTGCCGACACTGATCTGGGCTTACCCACGTGAATTTAATTCTGCAGCAGATGCGGCACAGATTCGCGGTTCTAAAGATAAATTTACAACCATCAGCTGGGGGTCGCCAATTTACTGGGTTACCCGCGGCTATGCCATTTTAGATAACGCAGAGATGCCAATCGTAGCCAAAGATGGTAAAAAACCTAATGATACCTTTATAGAACAACTTAAACTAAATGCAGAGGCGGCAATTAATAAGCTTTCTGATTTAGGTGTTGGCGATAAGAAAAGAATGGCTGTTGGTGGCCACAGTTATGGTGCATTTATGACCGCAAACTTACTGGCACATACTAATCTTTTTGCTGCAGGTATTGCCCGTAGCGGAGCCTACAACAGAACTTTAACCCCATTCGGTTTCCAAAATGAAGAGCGTACCTACTGGCAGGTTCCGCAACTTTATTATGAAATGAGTCCGTTTAGCTATGCTGATAAAATTAAAACACCATTGCTTTTAATTCACGGAGATTCTGATGATAACCCAGGAACCTTCCCTATTAATAGTGAGCGCTTATTTAATGCCATTAAAGGTGCTGGTGGAACAACCCGTTTTGTGTTTCTACCTTATGAAGCGCACGGTTACCGTGGAAAGGAAAACATTCTTCACACCCTATGGGAAGAAGATCAATGGTTAGAAAAATATGTAAAAGGAAAGAAATAATTTACGCCTAGTTACTCAAAACCCATTATAGTACTGGCACCAGCTGGTATTATAATGGGTTTTTGTATTGTAAAAGCGCTTACAAACGAGCTTATATTTACTTAGGTGCCTGAGGTGGTAAAATCAAATACACAATTAAAACTGGCATGTACAAGTACAAAACGCTCAACTAAGAGTTCAGAACTAGCTACTACAAACGCAGAACTCATAACTGAAAGTTCCGAACCATCGTCGGAAAGTTCAGAACTAATAACTGAAAGTTCCAAACTATCGTTGGAAAGTTCAGAACCATCGTCGGAAAGCTCAGAACCATTAACTACCAGCAGGAAACCGTCAACAGCATACCCAATACTTAAACTGAATTATTTATTCGAGATAACGACAGAGATTGTTAACTACAATGCTGTATTGTTTTTTACCACCCAAAAATTAAATATATTTGAGGGATGGAAACCACAGGAAAAACAAATGCCCCTAACATAGGTAGAAAATTAGCCGTATAAGAGAGCTACGTGGAATGAAGTAGGAGACCCTTGCTGCAGAACTTGTCGTTAGCCAACAAACAGTGAGTAAATTAGAGCAAAGCGAAGAAATAGAAGATAGTACTTTAGAAAAAATCGCAAATGTGTTAGGCGTAAGCAAAGAGGCAATAAAGAACTATAGTGATGAAGCTGTGATTAACAATATCCAAAATAACTATGATAATACAGTCGTTAATGGACCAGGAGTGAATTACAACTGTACTTTTAATCCATTAGACAAACTAATAGATTTAATGGAAGAAAATAAAAAGCGCTATGAACGTCTACTGGCAAGTGAGCAGGAGAAAGTAGAAATTTTAAAAGGGAAATAAATTTCGACCTTATAAATTCCCTTTAGACAACATCCATCGAAACCGAAGACAATATGTATGTACAGCATTTAGAAAGGCTGAACACAAAATGCCTCCAAATCTGGAGGCATTCTTGTTTAGAAAATTCATCACATATTTCGACCACGAAAAAACATAGACCTAAAATATTAACAGTAAATTTATCCGCGAGGCATTTGAACATTAGCCTCAATAATTTGTTAACAGCATATGGACTACATAGATTACTATAAAATCCTCGATTTAAAGAAAAGCGCAACAATTGACGATGTAAAAAAAGCTTATCGGAAATTGGCCAGGAAATACCATCCTGATTTGAACCCTAATAATGAAGAGGCAAATAAAAAATTTCAACAGATAAACGAAGCCAATGAAGTTTTAAGTGATCCGGAAAAACGTAAGAAATACGATAAATATGGCAAAGACTGGCAACACGCAGATCAGCTAGATGCACAGCAAAGACAGCGATCGCAATATCAATCTCAAGGTGGAGGTTATGGCGGTAGCTATTCTGGCGGATTTGGCGGAGACGACTTTTCAGATTTTTTCTCTTCGATGTTTGGTGGCGGGGGCGGCAGAAGCAGCCGTAATTCTCCTTTTAAAGGCCAGGATTATAACGCCGATTTACAGCTAAATTTAAAAGATGCCTACACTACACACAAGCAAACCTTAACCGTTAATGGCCGCCAGGTGCGCATTAGCATTCCGGCAGGAGTAGAAAATGGTCAGAAAATCAAGCTTCCTGGTTACGGCGCCCCGGGTGCAAACAACGGACAACCTGGAGATTTATATATTAAATTTAACATTGGTGAAGACCCTAAATTTAAAAGAAAGGGGAACGACATTTATATTCAGGAAGAAATAGACATTTATACGGCAATTCTGGGTGGCGAAAAGATAGTGGAAACACTGAACGGTAAAGTGAAGCTTAAAATACCAGCTGGCACACAACCAGAATCAACATTACGCCTTAAAGGAAAAGGCTTTCCGGTTTATAAAAAAGATGATCAATTTGGAGATCTTTATATTAAGTGGCAAGTAAAACTACCTACAGAACTTAGCGCTGAACAAAAAGAATTATTTGAAAAACTTTCTAAAAGCTAAAAAAGATGAAGAATAATCTGATCGCTGTTCTTGATATTTGCGTATATCATCATGTTGAAATCGATTTCATCCATTCATTAGAAGATTTTGGTTTGATTAAAACCACCACGCAAAAACAATCGATTTTCCTCACATTTGATGAGCTTTCTAAACTCGAGCGATACGTTCGTTTGGCAAAAGACCTCAACATTAACCTGGAGGGTTTGCACGCTATTTCTCATCTGCTTAATCAGGTAGAAAACATGCAGGCAGAAATACGGGGTTTGCAGGCCGAATTAAAACATTATAAGCAGTTTAATTAGTTAAGCCATTAAAAGTTGTGTAATAAATTGAACCGAATCTAAACGTAGCTGCGCATATCTTTTTAAAATTAGTTTCTTAAATTGTGCCTTTAAATAAAACAACATGAGCGAGTCATCTAACTTCATAGATAAAATAAAATCTTCATATGCTCCCAATGGCTCATGTATTTACCTGGGTGCAGGAATTTTAGATGGCGAAGTACTGAGTGAAGCCGAAGTCAACTTATCATTAAAAATGATGAATAGACATGGCTTAATTGCAGGGGCTACCGGCACAGGGAAAACCAGAACCCTACAGTTACTGGCCGAACAACTTTCTGATGCAGGTGTGCCCGTATTCATGCTAGATGTTAAAGGCGATTTATCTGGTTTAAACCAACCTGGCACAACAAACTCCAAAATAGAAGAACGCGCCAAAGAATTAAATAAACCTTTCGTACCCTCAGGTTTTCCTTTAGAAGTTTATTCGCTCTCTGGCAAAACCGGTGCGCAGATGCGTGCAACGGTGCTGGAATTTGGTCCTACGCTTTTATCAAAGATTTTAGATCTTAATGATACACAAGCAGGCGTAATGGCAGTTATTTTCAAATATGCAGATGACAATAAAATGCCCATTATAGACCTGAACGATTTAAAAAAACTCGTTTCTTACCTATCAGAAGGTGCCGGAGCTGCAGAAATAAAAAGCAATTACGGCAGCATTTCAATATCTACTTCTGGCACCATATTAAGAAAAATTGTAACCATAGAGCAACAAGGATTAGGCAGCATGTTCGGCGAAAAGTCTTTTGATATCAACGACTTGTTCGAGCGCATAGATGGTAAAGGAACCATCAGCCTACTTAATATTGCCGATGTTCAGAATCAGCCCGTATTGTATTCTACTTTTCTATTAAGTTTATTAGCAGAATTGTTCAATACCATGCCAGAGGTTGGCGACTTAGAAAAGCCGAAACTGGTATTCTTTTTCGATGAAGCACATTTGTTGTTTAAAAACTCATCAAAAGCTTTTCTAGCGCAAATTGAAACCATCATCAGGCTAATCAGATCAAAAGGAATAGGAGTATTTTTCTGTACGCAATCTCCAACAGATGTGCCCGAAAGTGTATTAGGGCAGCTTGGAAATCGGGTTCAACATGCGCTAAGGGCATTCACTCCAAATGATGTAGATGCTTTAAAGAAAACAGTTAATACTTATCCAAAATCTGATTTCTATGAGATCGACAAAGTTTTAACTTCCCTCGGTACCGGCCAAGCTTTGATTACGGTACTAAATGAGAAAGGAATCCCAACGGAGGTATCCGCTACGATGTTAACCCCACCGCGTGCAATCATGGGACCGCTCTCCTCAGCCGATCTTGAAAAACTCATCCAGGGGAGCCAAATGTTTACTAAGTATAAAGATTTAATAGACTCAGAAAGCGCTTACGAAATTTTAACACAAAGGATAAACGATCAGGCAGTTGCCGCAGAAGAAGAAAAGCAACAAAAAGAATCGCAAAAACAGGAAGCGGGAGAAAACAAGCCAAAAGCCGGAGAAAAAAGCTTGGTAGAAAAGGTAATGGGCGCAACCATTACGCGCCAAATTGGCAAAGAAATTGTTAGAGGGATCTTCGGAATGCTAACGGGAAAGAAAACAAGATCAAAAACCGGAGGCTTTTTTGGTTTCTAAAAAGGCCTTTTATATATAATTAATAAAAACAAACGCTCGATTAATATTTTAAATGATGAAACCTACACTATTAATATTGGCTGCTGGTATGGCTAGCCGTTATGGAAGTATGAAACAAATCGATGGCTTCGGTCCAAATGGCGAAACCATCATAGACTATTCAATATATGATGCAATTAATGCCGGTTTTGGCAAGGTTGTATTTATCATTAAACAAGAATTTGTAGATAATTTTAAATGTATTTTTGAGCCAAAATTAAATGGCAGAATAGAGACAGAATACGTTTTTCAAAAT
>JAZBLB010000014.1:2271-147047 GCA_037032985.1 Bacteroidota bacterium | reverse complement strand
AAGAGCATACCAAAAAACACCACAAAGCTAAAAAAGCTGCAGCTGCAAAAATGTAGTTTCAAACACAAATGAATTAAGTTAGAACCGTCTGGAAGTTATTCTTGACGGTTTTTTTTTTATTTTTGCAAAAGTGATTATTATTAATGAATCACGATCAAAGCTGGGTTAGTATTTTGGAATAATTATTAAATATCCAACAATAGTTTAATTTGGCTTCCCTAAACACGCGATGAATGTCCATAAATTTGTAAGGCTTCGACAGGACAAATTCGTATCCATTATTCAGGACGTAAAAATTTTTAATATTGTTAGCGAAATGAAATAAAGTTACTAATAGTTTTTTGGTTGAATTCAAGAAGGGTAAAAGAGCTTCAATAATCCAAAGTGATCAGCGCCATCTTATGGTCAACAACTATTTATATTTTAATAAACTAAACTACATATTATAAATTCGTATTAAGAAATCTTATGCTTGCAATTCTCGGGGGAGCAATGCTTTGAAGATTCGGTCAATCTAAAGCAATGGAAATGCCATATGCTGTTGCTTGAGGTCCTTCAACCTTCAATTCAATTGGCAGTGGCGGCTTCCCGCTTAGCAAATGCTCAGCAATAAAAAGGGGAAAAAAATCAATTCGCAAGTGTCAATATGCTTTATGTAATGAAAAGGGATGCAGACAATAGTTTCTTCTACCTGGACACTTCAATAGCGATTGCAGCCATTATCAGGGGCATAGCGAAGACGATTTTGAAAACCTTTTGAAAGTTTTAAGTAACGTTAAAGGAAATTCTTACTTAATTCCTATCCATCACCATTACTCAAAAAATACGCTGTAGAACATACTTTATGATTTATCAAATTCAATATCTGCGACAGTTAATGAGCTAGGATGATTTGACTGAAAAACTTCCCAACATCTAAACTTTTATTAAAAAATAGTCATATACAACAAAATAAGCCTTTCTTGACATTTCGGAGTTATCATAGAAAAAACATGTGGATAAAATGAGGTTTATGATGCTTTCAAAGTACAACTTAATCTCCTACTTTTGACATAGGTTATAATGAATGTTTTCAAAGAAAGCTAATAAAATAAAAAGCCCCGAGGTTCGCGAGACCAGGGGGTGTACCATACGACTTGCATGTCGAATGTTTATTTTAGCTTCTATTATAAGTCTTGCATAACATATATTTAGGCCTATCTTTCGAACGAATTATGAAAAGCACCTGCCGGTGCTTTTTTTTATCATAATTATTTCTACAAATATAGATGCGGAAGGCTTGTTTTGTGAACCAAAGTTGTTAACAACAGATGTATTTTCGAGGATAAACGTATCAGCTAAATATCATTTTCAGGCGAAAAAAAAGCTAAACGTTTAGTTTCAAGGGTTTAGTAAACAAAAATGACTGTTAATAACTTAAATTAATCGTACTAAAGAGGTAAATTAACTTCATTTAAGCTTAGCAATGCTATTATTAAAATCTGCAAAAGCATGCAGGCAAAATCATCTTGTCTCCTTTTGGACATGGCATCACAAAATTCTATTCAAACAAAATCAAGAAAAGTTGAAAATATTATTGACAAAATACTTTATTTGAAAATTAACGAATAATATACACCGACGACTGTGTATTGTATAGGGGCTACCGACTGCTCGAACAACCTTTTATAAAACTCTACAAATATTGCTTGTCCTATTAATGATTATGCACCTAATTTATCGTTAGTTCTTTGAACTATTAGTGTAGTTCTGATCAGGGGAAGAAAATATATATGTAAATCAAATTAGAAGATATACTATTAATCGCAAAACGAAAAATTACTTTTGCAAACTCACTTCACTAGATATATTTCTAGATTATCTGACTTTCTACCGAAACCATGATCTAAGGTAATAGACAAATCAAAGTTCGTATCAGTTAGGCGAAGCATTTTGTAAACATCATCTTGATTAAACAATATATAAGTCAATATCAAATTTACTACCTTGCAATTCCCATTTTGTAACCGTCTGGGTAGTTAAACAACTAGAACTATATTTTAGATCATGGTATTGATGGTCAGGTCTATTGATTAAGCGGAACGAATCCTTGTTTACCCTACATTTGTTTACATATGGGGGCAGGTACGCCATTTAATTTGATGCTTTCATAAACCCATCAGCCTAAAACCTTGGACTCGTTATATACGATTTTGTTTTGTTCTTCTTTTCCATTCTTACAAGAGACCGCAAAAATAATAATGAGTTACGCTAAAAGTTTTTTCATTAGCAAAAGTAATAAATTGGGCTAGTAGCTATTACAAAAACCATACGTAAACTTTATGTTGAAACAAAAAAAGGCTTCCAGTTTTGAACTAGAAGCCCTTAAACGTACCCCGGAAGGGACTCGAACCCCTGACCCTCGGTTTAGAAAACCGACGCTCTATCCAGCTGAGCTACCGAGGCTCATTTTTTTAACGAGTTGCAAATATAGAAGTTCTATCTATAAAGCAAAAATATATTTTAAAGAATTTTCAATCATTTTTTGTTTGATTGAATAACCATTTAAGGACTAATTAATTAGCCTGATTACATTCTTTACAAATTCCGGAAACAACCAGGTTCATATCTGCAATTTTGAATCCTTTTTCGATTTTAAGCGCTGGAATCTTGACATCATCCAGGCAATAAACGCGTAAACAGTTGTTACAATTAAAGTGTACGTGCTCGTCATGATGATCATGTTCTGAGCAGGAATTCGAACAAATTGCGTAGTTAGCGGTACCCTGATTATCTAAAACCCGATGGATAATTCCTTTTTCTTCGAACGTTTTTAAAATCCGGTAAAGCGTTACACGGTCAATTTCCTTTCCTATTACATTTTCGAGATAGGGCTGTGAGGTTGCAGAATCGCGGTGCGATAAAATATCTAAAACCTGTAAGCGAGCGCCAGTTCTTTTCAGTCCGTTTTTAACCAAAAGATCTTCGTATTGCTGTGTTTTGTTGTGCTCCATAACGTAAAATTAACTAATTACTTTGGCATTCGTAATCAAAACCGGTGGTTGATAGCTGGCGTTTGTATTCGCCAGTTTTAAAATGCCTTTCACACGGATCGGTTTGTCAGTAAAGTCAACGGGACTATTTAGTTCAACCATGATCATTATTGGAACACCATTCTGTCCACAAAAGTAACATTGATTGATGGGTAAAGTTGCTAATAAAAATTTTTGCTGCTTTTTAGCGCTTTTAATAGGTATTAAATAACCAGTTAAATCAAATTCGGCATCTTTGAACCTGTTAATCGTGGAATTGTAAATTGGTAAGAGTTCATTCTTTTCATTTAGTTCAAATTTTACAGTACCAATTACATCCCAATTTAGTGACCTCAACTCATCGCCCGGACGGTGTGGCTTTTGTTGCGCGAAAGAAATATTAGCGACTAACAATATTAAAATTACCAGCAGCTTTTTCATGGCACCTGTTTAGCGCCCAATAAAAAGAATTCAGAACGATCATCGCCAGAATCATTAATTACAAACTTTCCTTTGAGTTTTATGGGTTTATCTGTAAAAGGAATGGCGGCGGCCATTTTCACCTCAATCATCGAGGGGATATCGCCGCTTCCACAAAACGGGCAGGATTCAATCGGGACGATTGATAACATAAATTCCGAGAATTTTGCGCCAACTTTGGTTGGATAAATATAGCCCGGAAGCTCAATCACCTTATTATTTAAGGCCATAAGTTCTGGCGGGAAAATACTGACCCATTTTAGTGGCTGTACTTGCTTATCGTAGCGCAAACCAACAAGGTTCCAGGTTGGCGTACGCATGTCTTTATGTACTTTCACCTGTGCTTTTAAGCTCGTAAAGCCCGAGAAAAACAGTGCTATTAATAATAAGTACTTCATCATTTATCTTTTGAAAGTGTGTTGGCAATATCTACCCGATAAGTTTGGATCGCAGGAATAATTGATGCAATTACGCCGATCGCTAAGCCTGCAGCGATCAGATAAAGCTCATCTGAAACAAAATAGATTCCGGTGAGTCTGGCTTGAGATGATTCCTGGAAATGGCCAATCAGGCTGAGTGCCACATGGCCAATCACTAAACCAATAATAGCACCTGTTACGGTGATTAATAGTCCCTCGAGCATCACCAATAGAAATATTTTAAGTTTTGAGGCGCCCAAACAACGCATAATGGCTAGATCGTATTTTTTTTCTTTCATGGAGTTAAACAGGCTGATGAAAACACTCAACGCCGATATCGCCATAATTAAAATGGCGAACCACTTAAGCGTCTCTATGCCAACGCCGATGAGTGAAAAAAGCCTGGCACTTTCCATCGCCGGAGATGCGGCCTGCATATTGGTGCTTTGATTAACCATCCTTGGGAAGATCACAATGGACATGGGAGAGCGGTACTGGATCAATAGCGAAGTAATTTCGCGATTGTTTATCTCTTTTGCTTCATCAGAATGATGTCGTTCATGCTCAGCAGGGTTAGCTTCATGCATCTTGTAAACACTTCCAATATTGGTTAAAATTAGATTATCAGTAACGTTACCCTGAGGGGCGAGAATTCCCGTCACCATATAGGCATGTTGCCGATGTTCATCGCTAGAATTACTTAGCCCATGTGCACCGAAAAACTTATCGCCAACTTTTAATTTTGATTCCAATGCGACAGTACTACCGATAGTTGCATCTAAATCCTTACTCCAAAACTTTCCCTGAGATAGTTTTAATCCATATAAACCAGTAAATGAAGAATCGGTACCTACAATTCTATAGCCCTGAAAGTTATCACCGAGTGCTAAAGGAACCGCCCGCTTTACCATAGGATTCTGCATCAGTTCCTGTGCGTCTTTTGCCGGAATGTTGCCTGTCGGGAAATCGATATGGTAAATGCTACTTAGTATAAGTTGCAGCGGACTTCCTTTCGCACCTACCACAAGATCAATATCCTTCGAATTACTCTCCAATTTATTGCCAATCTGCGTGGAAGCCAGAAAAAGAATAGACAAAATACCTACGCCAAACGCAACCAGAATAATATTTAAAAAGGTTGTAAGCTTATTTCTGGATAGATTCCTGGCACTTAATTTTAATATATTCATTATAATAGATATTCTTTACTTAGTCTGTTCCTTACGCGTTTATCGTGCGTGGCTACAATGAGGGATGCCTCGCTTGAGGCTGCCTGCGTAGTTAATAAAGTTATTACATTTTCCGCGTTCTCATCGTCAAGGCTTGAAGTTGGCTCATCTGCAATTAACACCGAAGGGCGATTGATGAGCGCCCGTGCAATAGAAGCGCGTTGCAATTGCCCCTGACTTAACTCCTCAGCATAA
This sequence comes from Bacteroidota bacterium, assembly GCA_037032985.1. Classification (GTDB taxonomy): domain Bacteria; phylum Bacteroidota; class Bacteroidia; order Sphingobacteriales; family Sphingobacteriaceae; genus Pedobacter. The sequence continues at coordinate 141,713 of JAZBLB010000014.1, read as the reverse complement.
CTTTTTGCCTTGCCAGCAAGGCCTAAACTATCCAATAGCATTAAGATTCGCTTTGCATCAACAGGTAAGCCAGCAAAAGAAGAGGCAACAGCAATATTATCATAAATGTTTAAGCTTTTGATAAAGTGTGGTCGTTGAAATATGATTCCAATCTTCTTACCCCTGAATTGATCCATCGCCCTGAGTGAAAGGCCATATACACTGGTGCCATCTAAAATAACTTCACCACCTTTTGGTTTAAGCAAACCAGCAATAATATTAAGCATTGTACTTTTTCCACTGCCGGATGAGCCCAGTAAAAGCCATTGTTCCCGGTCCTTGATCTCCCAGTCGGGAAATTGGAGCGGAGGAACATTGTGGTATTGATGAACTAATGATTGAATTTTGATCATAATCTATGGGATGATATCAGGATAATATTTTTAATGGCGTAACGGCGGTAAATTTCTTTTCCATCGTTCGTACCATGTTTACAAGCAGGGTTTAACATGCAAATTACGCTCATGGCAGAAATAAATAACACTTTAATCTTTCTTTTCATAATTACAAAGATATTCTTTATTGATGCAATAATGATGCATTAAGATGAATATATGAAATCAATTTTATGCATCTTTTAGTTAATGTGCACACGTTTTGGCAAGCTTTAGGTTTAAAAAATGAGCTGATGCAATGGCGAAACCACCAGCAGGGATTAATACTGGCTCCAAAACATCAATTCCAGAAAAATGCCCAATCACGATGCATAGAAATCCAGATACGAGAACTATAACCGGTAGGATACGGTGGTGCACCTTTCTATAAGACTTTCCCAAAGACCATGTCCCTAAAATCAGAGATAATAAAATCATTGAAATCTCTGTAGCGGGGCTTGCGAGAAAATCCAATCCCCACAATGGTAGTAGTGTCAATACAAATGGAAGAAGGGCACAATGGATGGCGCAAGCGGTAGAGGCGGTGATTCCAATTTTATCCAGGTTTATGGCTTTAATCATTTTCATAATAAAATATACAGCGACAAATATAAAAGCAATTGTGTTGCATTTAAAAAGTCTATTGATATATTTGCAACTTAATTGCATTGTTATGATAAAGAGATTACCTGTCACTGTATTGAGTGGCTTTCTTGGAAGTGGCAAAACCACATTACTTAATTCCATTCTGAAAAATAAGCAAGGCTTGCGCGTTGCCGTAATTGTGAACGACATGAGCGAAGTGAACATTGATGCGCAGCTGGTTAACGATACCGGTAGTTTATCCAAAACAGAAGAAAAGCTGGTGGAAATGAGTAATGGTTGTATCTGTTGTACGTTAAGGGAAGATTTAATGCTGGAGGTAGAAAAACTCGCGAAAGAGAACAGGTTCGATTACCTGTTAATTGAAAGCAGCGGCATTTCTGAACCAATACCTGTAGCACAAACCTTTTCTTTCATAGATGAAACCGCAAATATCGATTTAAGTCGTTTCAGCTATCTAGATACGATGGTAACGGTTGTAGATGCATTTAATTTCTATAAAGACTTTGGTACCGCAGAAGTTTTAACCGATCGGAATTGGGCAGATGACCATGCCGATAAGCGAACAATTGTAAACCTCCTGACTGATCAGATAGAGTTTGCCGACGTCATTGTGATCAATAAACTAGATTTAGTAACGCCACACGATGCAAATCTGATTGAAGCGCTGATTAAAAAACTAAATCCCACCGCGAAATTGCACAAAACAACCTTTAGCGAACTTAATCCTAAATATATTTTAAATACGAAGCTATTCGATTTCGAGGCAGCTTCCTCGGGTGCCGCCTGGAAAAAGGAATTGGATGAAGTTCATGTTCCGGAAACGGAAGAGTATGGCATTAGTTCAACTGTGTTTACTGCGAAAAAGCCTTTCCATCCAGAAAGATTCTGGAGCTACCTTAATCAGGAGTTCCCCACAAACATCATCAGGACCAAAGGCGTCTTCTGGATTGCCGCCATGAGAAATGTGGTTATTAATTTCTCACAAGCTGGCGGATCATTAAGAATAGAGTACGCCGGTACCTGGTGGGCAAGTATGAGTGAAGCAGAAAGACTAAGCCAAAGCGATTATGTAGAAAACAAGGAAATGATTTTAAGTGATTGGGACGAAACCTTTGGAGACCGCTTGACTGAACTGGTTTTTATTGGCCAGGAGATGGACGTGCCGATGTTGAAAGCCGATCTGCAAAGATGTTTATTAACTGATCAGGAGATCATCGCGTACAGAAACAATGTGTTGTTTAACAATCCATTTGAAAGTGTACTCTAATTAAAATTGATTTTTCTAAAAATATAATTTGCATAGCTTAAAATTAAATTTAGATTTGTCTAAATTTAATTTTAGATATACCAATTTAATGAAATTAATACTATCAATCTTCTTTTCTGTCTTAACTGTAACGGGCTTTACGCAAAGTAAAATGATTAGTGGTAAGGTTACGAGCGAACAAAAACCTTTAGACAACATCACAGTGAAAATTATCGGCACTAATAAATCGACTAAATCGAATATTTTTGGAGATTATAAACTCACTGTTGAAAAAAATGAAACAGTAAACCTTCAGTTTTCCGGAGTGGGTTACCAATCTGCCAAGGTTAAAGTAATGGTTAAGGGTGACAGTACCATATCTGATATCGATTTAAAGGCACAGACTTCTGACCTGAATGATGTGGTAATTACCGGCGTTAACCGTGCCACAGCGTTAAGGAAAAGTCCGGTGCCAATTGCGGTATTGTCTAGAAAAACGATGGATCAAAATGTTAGTACCAATTTAATTGATGCCATAGTAAAGGGAATCCCTGGCGTTACAGCAGTAACTACAGGGCCAAATGTCTCGAAACCATTTATCCGTGGCTTAGGCTACAACAGGGTACTCACCTTATATGATGGTTTGAGACAGGAAGGCCAGCAATGGGGTGATGAGCACGGTATTGAAGTTGATGAGTATGGAATTTCACGCGCTGAAGTGGTAAAGGGGCCTGCAAGCTTAACCTACGGATCTGACGCCCTGGCAGGGGTAATTAATATGATCCCACTAAATCCAATCGTAGAAAATGGGAAAGTTAAAGGAAATTTTACCTCCAATTTTCAAACCAATAACGGTCTCATTGCATCGTCCTTGGGCTTGGTACATGGTAAAAACGACTGGAGATATACCTTCAGGGCAACTGGTAAGGCTGCTCACAATTACCAGAATAAAATAGATGGGCTAGTTTATGGAACAGCTTTTCGGGAGTATAACATTTCGGCCAGCGCAAGGGTAGATAAAACCTGGGGATTCTCGAAAACCGCAGTTACCTATTATGATAATTTGATGGAGATTCCAGATGGGAGCAGGGACTCGCTTAGCAGGAAGTTTACCAGGCAAATACTTGATGATGGAGATGACATCAAAAACCGGCCTGTGGTTCCTGACGGCGTTTTAAATACCTATTCCATAAATCCGCTGCACCAGCATATTCAGCATTTTCGCTTCTACAACACGAGCCAGTTTAGATTTGTAAATAGCGATTTGAACATATTAATTGGTGGCCAGCAAAGTATCAGGAGGGAATATAATCATCCCACCGTACCGGATCAGGCTGGTTTATATGTGGTATTGAACACCTTAAATTATGATGTCAAATACAATTTCCCGGATTTTGCAGGAATCGAAAGTACTGTTGGAATAAATGGAATGTTGCAGGGAAACAGGAGTAAGGACGCGACCGATTTTCCAATTCCGGATTATGATTTATTTGATATCGGCGCATTTTACTTTGCCAGAAAATCATTCGCGAAACTTGACATTTCCGGTGGCATCCGCATGGATAGAAGAAATATTAATTGGAACAACTTTTATGTAAGTACTGATGCACAAACTGGCTTTGGAAAAAAAGTAACCGTTAATGATGCGTCGGGAGATTTGCAATTCCCAGCATTTAGTAAAAATTATTATGGTCTTTCAGGCAGTTTAGGTTTCACTTATAACTTATCGGAGAAATTACTAATTAAAGCCAATATCGCCAGGGGTTATCGTGCGCCAAACATTACAGAAATTGGCTCAAATGGACTGGACCCTGGTGCCCACATTGTTTACCTTGGCAACAGAACTTTTAAGCCGGAATTTAATCTCCAGCAGGATTTAGGCATCATCGCTTATTTAAAAGATGCAGAATTGAGTTTTGAAGTATTTAATAATGATATTCAGAATTACATTTACCAATCACGTCTTACTGATGAGACCGGGAATCCTGTGGTTATTGTACCAGGCAATCTGACTTATCAATATCAGCAAGCTAAAGCGAGACTTTATGGTGCAGAACTGAGTATAAATTTACATCCATCCAATATCAAATGGTTAAGTTTTAACAATAGCCTCGCTTATGTTGTGGGATTAAATAAAAATCAGGTACTTCTTGAGCAACATGGAAGAGACGCGAAATACCTGCCCTTTATTCCACCGCTACAAATCCGCTCTGAACTAAAAGCGACAGCGCAAAAGCCAATCGGGTTTTTAGATAAACCTTACGTTAAAGTTGATGCGGCCATCTTTGCAGATCAAAATAAGTTTTATGCATTGGATAATACGGAAACATTTACGAAAGGGTATACCCTGATAAATGCGGGTTTAGGATCTTCAATTAAGGCTAAAAATGGAAAAATATTGATGGATCTTTTTATTCAGGTAGATAACGTATTTAACATTGCCTATCAATCGCACCTAAACCGGTTAAAATATTTTGAATATTATACTGCCTCGCCAAATGGCAGATCAGGGATTTATAATATGGGAAGAAATATAAGTTTTAAAGTGATTGTGCCATTTTAAACGGCATCTATCTTATCAATTCAGTAGATGTTCAACTAAATAAATCAAAGGTAGGAAGTTATTACCGGGCTTAGATTTTTTATCTTTATAAGATGGAAGAATCAATAAGTGAACAAAGGTTAAACCTTTTAAAGCAATCTATTGGCAAAGTAGTTACAAACTCACCGTCAAATTTTATGAACTGGCTGGCGCCGGTATTAATCAAAGCGGAAAATGGTATTTTAGTCTGCCAATACACCATCCGGAAGGAAATGACAAATCCCTATCAGATTTTGCATGGTGGGGTAACTGCTGGAATTATCGATGACCTGATTGGGGCAACAATCTTCACTATGGGCTTGAATGATCGGTATACTACGGTAAATAACTACATTGACTATTTTGCGCCTGCCAAAGAGGGAGACGAAATATTGGCCGAGACTGCTATTGTTAAGAAAGGAAAAACTATTTTAAACTTTCAGTGTGAGGTATTTTTACCAGCTAAAAATCGCTTAATAGCCCGTGGCTATTCGAACATGTTAAATATAGGTTAAGGTATTCCTCATTGCGTTGAGATAATTTATCAATTCCTTAAAACTAGCGAAACATTCTCTATTTTTCAGTGTTGTATATTAACCAAAAATATAATGAGCCATGTTAGAAAATTATTCATCCCTGCAATTTATTGTGAGAGGCAAGATTTTTAAAGGATTTTGCATGCGCATTCAAGATGATTTTCATGAAACTTATGCTGTGGTTTTAGATGGTTACCATTCATTTTGTGTCTGGCTAGACAACAAAAATGAAAAATGGTGTGCATCTAAAAATGTAGCGATTGATCCCGACGCGATTGACGAGATCATTCACAGAATTTCGATTCCGTCTCAGGTTTCTTAAAAGTTTAACATTAGTAATGCCCGCTAAAAAAATCCTTGCTCACCAGATCAGGGATTTTTTGTTTTTATTCTATCCAAAGAAAAGATAACAAATACCAATTGCAGTACACACGCCAACTAAATCTGCCAGCAACATAGATCCAATAGCATATCTTGTATTCTTAATTTGAACAGAACCAAAGTATACTGCCACTACATAGAAAGTAGTATCAGATGCACCCTGGAAAATGCCCGACAACCTGCTTGGAAATGAATCTGCGCCATATGTTTCCATCGTACTTACCATCATTCCTCTTGCAGCTCCGCCGCTCAACGGCCTGATTAATGCTGTAGGCAAGCCTTCTACAAACCTTGTATCAGTGCCCAAGTAAACAAACAAACTTTTAATGCCATTGATTACCACATCAAATGTACCACTTGTGCGTAGCAAGCTGATGGCCACTAACATCCCCACAAGGTAGGGGATAATATTAATTGCAGTTTTAAAACCATCTTTGGCACCCTCAATAAAAGCATCAAATACATCGATTTTTTTATACAGTGCACCCAATATTATAATCAAAAAGATAAATAATATTAAGCCGTTACTCAACAGGCCGGAGAAAGATTGTATTCCAGCTGCATCTAGAGACCTGATGTAGAGCACCAGACTGGCAATAATGGCAGAGAGTCCGAAAATCCAACCAATCACAACTGGCTGTAGCAGATTAATCTTCTGTTTAAACGAAACAATAAGCATCGCAGCCATCGTACCAACAAAAGTTACAATCAGGCATGGAATAAAAACATCTGTCGGATTCGAGGCATTTTGTGAGGCGCGAATTGCAATCACGCTAACCGGGATTAAACTTAAACCAGCGGCATGCAGACACAAAAACATAATCTGGGCGTTAGAAGCGGTATCCTTTTGTGGGTTAAGCTCCTGCAGGCTCTCCATCGCTTTTAAACCAAAAGGCGTTGCGGCATTATCCAGCCCAAGTAAATTGGCAGAAAAATTCATGATCATATGCCCCATAGAAGGATGACCTTTTGGGATATCTGGAAATAATTTCGAAAAGAACGGACCTACAATTCTGGATAATAACCTAATTCCACCTGCTTTTTCGGCTATGCTCATTAAGCCCATAAACAGGGCTAAAATTCCGATTAACTTCAAGCAGAGCTCAACCGAAACCCAACAGGTTTGAATAATACCATCTAACTTTAACGGATTGGCCGCATCGTCAGCTTTTCCAATTACCATCCAGTTGAAGATATCAGTTTGCCCGAAAAAGAAACATTTAATACTTGCCACTACAATTGCAACAATGATAAATGCAGACCAGATTCTACTTAATGCCATTAGGTTTGTTTAATTTATTTGAATGGGTTGAAAATACCTTTTTTATATCGAACTGGAAAGATTGTTTAGTCATAAGTACAAAGTCTCTATTTAAAGCAAAAAGTCCATAGTATATAGTGGTGAGCTATAAACTACGGACTTCTAACTAATGCCTCCAGACTATTGTCTAAGGTTTATCATCAGTTAACTGAAAGCCCCAGGTTTTACCTTTCTCTGTAGCTGGGATTCCGCTGGTCATCCAGGCTGGTGCTTTTGCACCTTTTAGATAGTAGTCAAAAAACTGTTGCTCTCGGATTTGAATATCTTTTCTATTTTGACGTTGAACCAAATTATGGGCCTCACCGTTATAATTTAACATCCAAACAGGCTTACCTAAACGGCGCAAGCCTGTAAACATTTCAATGCCCTGATACCAAGGCACAGCACCATCGGCATCATTTGCCATTACTACAACGGGCGTGTTTACCTTTGGAAACATAAACAATGGCGAATTTTCTACATATAACTCTGGTTTCTCCCAAAGCGTTGCACCGATTCTACTTTGCGTTTTTTCATATTGAAACTGACGGTTCATGCCACTTTCCCAACGAATACCACCATATGCTGAAGTCATATTTACTACCGGTGCGCCAGCCCAGGCTGCCGCATACATATCATTTTGGGTGATTAGATAGGCCACCTGGTAACCGCCCCAGCTTTGTCCTTGAATACCAATTTTTTTGCCATCAACCCAGCTGTTCTTTTTCAGATTCTCGACGCCCGAGTTAATATATTCAACTGCAGACTGTCCTGGATGCCCATTTTCGTAACTGATGTCTGGTGCAAATACAAGGTAGCCGTTACTCACGAAGAATGAAATATTCAAACGAGAAGGAGTAGGAGCAGGAGCCTGATAATTGTATAACCCGTCCGTTAACTTTTCGTAGAAATATGCAATCATTGGATATTTCTTATTTGGATCAAAGTTTTCTGGTTTATACAAAATTCCCTCTGCCTGATAACCTTTTGGAGTAGTCCATTTAACCAGCTCTGCCGTTCCCCAATTGTAGCTTTGTTGCTGAGGGTTGGTATTGGTTAGTTTTGTTTCTGTTTTAAAATCCGTGGTAACATATGCATTCGGTGATTCGACATAGCTCGCTTTGTCGTAAATGTAAATATCTGCATCTTTTGCTTTAACAAGATTAGAATATTTGTTTTTAGACATCACCATTAATTCAGGTGCTTTTACGGCACCAATATTTGTGCGGTAAAATCCATTCTCTTTGGTAATATTATTAAAGCCGCTTAGCCAAACCATTTCATTGGCCTTTACAAACTTATTGTCTGCATTTCTTTCAAATCTGCTTTCTGTAGATAACCTGTCATAACGGAAAGTTATTTTATTGGCTCTTCCAAAGCCAGCGGTAATGTTCTTAGCCTCAGATTTACCATCTGGCGAGAAAGACCACAAATCATACCTATCATTTAGGATTACGGCCTTATCATCTGCGGTCCAGGTGGCAATTCCATAGGCCGAAGGTAAATCAGGCACATCATTATCCTCATCTACAAATTTTACATTTAAACTTTCGGTAAGTGCGGTAACTTTTGCATTAGCAACGTTGTAGGTATACCAGTTTCCACTTTTTCGGTCAAAATATAATACATAGTTTCCGCCCGGTGAAGCCATGGCATAACCATTTAATTCAGCAATTATTTTTTTGCGCTGACCCGTTTTAGTATCTACTAAATAATAGTCTTTCGAAGTGGCGCCGCTCCATTGCGATTCAATTCTATGTCCAAAATCTGTTGACGCTAAAACAGCGTTTGCATTCCCTTCGGCGATCATGTTCGCATCAGGTAAAGTTAAATCAGTTAACGGAACTACTTTTGGATCACTACTGTAAACGTCTATCACAGCTAGATAACTTTTTTTACTATCGCGATCTGCATTTTTAAGCTGCATTGGTTGCAGGTAATCATCTTTGTAATTCCATACATCAACTTTAGCTACCTCGAAATCTACGATCGTGGTATCTTTAGGTAATTTGATAGAGGCAATCCCAAAGAAAAGCTTTTTTCCATCTTTGCTAAAGGTCACCTTACCATCGCCATTAACTGACCATTTTGAAGGTAAGCCAGGCATATCAAAATCTACGATAGTCTGAGCAGTATCTAAGGTCAATGAATTATAGTACACGTTATAATTTTTGATTTCCTGTTTTTCAGGGCTTTGTTCGCCAACAAAAGCAAGGTGTTCACTTTCCTCATCAAAGGTGAAGTTTTTGAAGCTTCCTTTTCCTTTAATCAATGTTTTAAGCGTACCCTTTTCTGTGTTGAATAAGAAAACGCCTTGTGGAGCAGTTTTATCTTTTTTCGATCCACTGCAGGTAAAAACCAGCTGCTTTCCGTCTTTACTAAATTCGTAATCTGTTACAAACTTAAAAGTGCGGTCTGTTCCAGTCACAAGGTTTTTGACTACAAGATCAGTTCCTTCTTCGGTCTTTCCTTTTGCAACAGGTTCATCCGCAAGGAAATCAGCATCAATGTCTTTCTTTTCTGGGGTACTAATAGTTTTTTTTGCAGTATCAGGCTTTTCAGTTAGATAAGCCAACACGCCAGAGCCATCTTCCGGAAATTTAAACGATTTAACCCGGGCTACCTTGGTAATTGCATTGCTGGTTAGATTAGCAATCCCCAGGGAATCTTTGGGCATTTCCTCTGGCTTTTTCTTTTTGATTTTTGCCTGACGAAGATCTTTATTAAACGGACGAATATTGAACGCAGCAAACTTAGAATCGTTACTAAACTGCGAATTCATTCCTCTGGGAATACTTAGTTTGGTTTTGGTTTTCAGGTTGCTGATGTATAATTGTGCATCGCCTTCTTGTTGTAAAACACCATACATTGCCCAAGCGCCATTATTGGATAATTGCTTGGTGCCGATTGATTCCCAGGTATCATAAACGGTATGATCCAAAGGTTTTTTTTGGGCATAAGCAAGGCTGACAACGAATAATAAAATGATTGTTAGTCTTTTGTGCATTTCTTGAAATAAATTAATTAGTCTGTTGTGATTTAATCTTCTAAAATTGGAAATTTTTAGCTGATTAAGAAACATGTATGTCAAATATTACATTTCATTGGCCAGGAAAGCAATTCTCGGAAGGAATAAAACAAAAAAGCCTTGATTATTTTCATAATCAAGGCCAATATTCGGTTATTTTAAAGCCAAATTATTTTTTAGCTTGCTGCTGCTGACGCATATAATCATCTAAACGTTGTTGAAATTTAGACTTTTTCTTTTTCTCATCTGCAGGTCTTGCTTTATTCTGTTGAATTAAAGCATGAATTTTATCATCATCAACCATTTTACGAATGATCATTTGCTGACCAAAAGTCATTAAGTTGGCAAGGAAATAATAATAATTTAAACCCGCTGGGTAGCTATTCAAAACGCCAAGGAAGACTACCGGCATAATGTAACCAATGTATTTCATCTGGCCCGTTGCACCCGATGTCTGGTTATTGAAGTAAGTCATAATCAGCGTAGAGATAGTCATCAATACACACATCAAACTTAAGTGATCGCCGATAAAAGGCACTTTAAATCCGAATTTGATAAACTCATCATAAGTTGATAAATCTTTCATCCAAAGGAAACTTTCTCCGCGAAGTTCGAATAAATTAGGGAAGAAGAAGAAGAATGCCATTACTAAAGGCAATTGTAACACCATTGGCAAACAGCCACCAAGAGGGTTTACGCCAGCCTTTTTGTAAAGCTTTAAATATTCTTGTTGAACGAGTGTTGCATTCTCTTCACCCACTTTAGCTTTAATTTCGTCCATCTCTGGTTTTAAAACCCTCATTTTAGCCATGGATAAATATGACTTATAAGTTAGTGGAGATAAGGCAACTTTTAATAAAATCGTTAGTACCAGAATGATTAAACCGAAGTTCCAGCCAAAGTTATTAAGGAAATTAAATACAGGCAATACAATAAATCTATTGATGTATTTTAATGGCCAGTAACCTAAATCTACCTGTTTTTCTAAATCGTATCCCTGATCTTTTAATGCAGAGAATTTATTGGTGCCGAAATAGAATTCCATTTCATATGCCTGATTCGCTGTATGCGCATATGGCAATTGCATGTTTGCATCGTAGAATTTTACTAAACCCGGTTCTGTCGGAATTTTAACTTCCAGACTTCCTTTTTCGAATGGTTGCTTGGCAATTAAAGATGCGGAGAAAAAGTGTTGTTTGAACGAAAACCATTGGATTTTGCCTTTGGTTAATTCTTCTTTTTCATCTTTGGAAACACTTAAATGATCAACATCGCCATCTACATATTTATAATAAGGTGCAGAATAACGGTGTTCGCTTTCTATAGACTTCTCTTGTTGTAATAAAGTAGTCTGCCAGTTTAAACCAATTGTGTTACCGGCAATTACCTGCTGCAAACCAACCAGATTAATTTTGAAAGCTACTTTATTGCTTAAGCCTTTCAAATCATAAACATACTCAACATAAGCATTTGAGCCATAGTTTGCACGCATACTCACCGTGTTACCGGTTTTAGTAGGTGTAAAGTATAAATCATTGGTGTTAATTACTTTGCCTCCGGCATTTAAATTTAACCCAAATTTATTTTGCGCTCCATCAAATAAAATAAGTGGTTTTCCAGAGAAAGTTTTCTGCCCTTTAACTTGTACAGCAGAGATTCTGCCACCTTTATTGCTTAAAGTGATTAATAATTTTTCATTTTCTAAAACAGTGTTTGATGCTGTTCCGGCTAATGCAGTCCCAAAAGGGCGTTTTAAGGCTAAAGAATCAACAGCAGGGGTAGTGGCTATTTTCTTAGCGGTATCTTGTTTTACAGGGTCTATGCCTGCTTTTTTTAACGAATCAGCTTTTTTTACTGAATCAATTCTAACTTGCTCCTTATTTATTTCAGCGTTCTTTGGGCCTAGGAGGTAGAATGATCCGGCCAGAATGATCATAATCAGGAAAAGTCCTGTAAAGGTATTTCTATCCATTATATTTATTTGTACTGCTTTTAATTCGTTTTCTTTTTAGCAAACTCCATCGCAGCGGCGACAAATTTAACAAAAAGTGGGTGAGGATTAGCAACTGTTGATTTTAATTCTGGGTGAAACTGTCCACCAACGAAAAAAGGATGATTTTTCAACTCAACAATTTCAACCAGGTTGGTTTGTGGATTAATTCCTGAAGCAATCATTCCAGCTTCCTCGTACTGCTTTAAATAATCATTGTTAAACTCATAACGATGGCGGTGACGCTCATTGATATGTGCTTTTCCATAGATCGCAAATGCTTTTGTTCCCTTTTTAATATCACAAGGATAAGAACCCAAACGCATGGTGCCACCCATGTTTACAATACTTTTTTGCTCTTCCATCATGTTAATAACCGGGCTTGCTGCTTCCGGATCTATCTCTGTGGTATGCGCACCTTTTAATCCCAGCACATTACGTCCGTATTCAATTACCGCACATTGCATGCCCAGGCAGATGCCAAAAAATGGAACGTTATTTTCACGAACATATTTGATGGTATCAATCTTTCCTTCAATACCACGGCTTCCAAATCCCGGCGCAACTAAAACGCCTTGCAGATGTCCTAATTTTTCGTGTACATTATCCGGAAAAATGCTTTCGGAGTGAATATATTCTACCCTAACTTTGCATTCATTTTTAGAACCCGCATGCACGAAAGATTCAATGATCGACTTATAAGCATCAGGCAATTCTACATATTTACCAACCAATCCAATTTTTACCTCAGCAGTTGGGTTTTTTAAACGACCAAGGAAGTCTTTCCAGCTTTCCATATCAGGATCGTTTTTAGTCGGCAACTTTAATTTTGCTAAAACTGTTTTATCCAACTGTTCTTTTAACATCAGCAATGGAACATCGTAAATTGTAGATGCATCCATCGATTCGACTACCGCATTGATGTTAACGTTACAGAACAATGCAATTTTTTTCCTTAAATCCTGACCAAGATGGTGTTCTGTTCTACAAACCAGGATATCCGGTTGAATTCCATATTCCAATAAGGCCTTAACGGAGTGTTGTGTAGGCTTAGTTTTTAGTTCGCCGGCGGCAGCTAAATAAGGTACAAGCGTTAAGTGAATCACAATAGCGTTCGAACTTCCTTCTTCCCATTTAAACTGACGAACAGCTTCGATGAATGGAAGAGACTCAATATCACCAACAGTTCCACCAAGTTCGGTGATTACAATATCATACTCACCACTGTCACCCAGAATCCGCATGTTGCGTTTAATTTCATCAGTAATGTGGGGCACCACCTGAACCGTTTTGCCAAGATATTCGCCTTTACGTTCTTTACTGATTACGTTTTGATAAATACGGCCGGTTGTTATATTATTTGCCTGTGAAGTTGGAACGTTTAGAAAACGCTCATAATGACCAAGATCTAAATCAGTTTCAGCACCGTCTTCCGTTACAAAGCATTCGCCATGCTCATATGGATTTAAGGTGCCTGGATCGATATTAATGTACGGATCGAATTTTTGAATGGTTACACGGTAGCCACGTGCCTGTAAAAGTTTAGCTAAAGATGCGGAAATGATGCCCTTACCAAGAGAAGAAGTAACACCGCCCGTAACAAAAATATACTTAGTCATGTTTGTGATTTTTTACAGCAGATATAAAAAATTGCTGCTTTTTGTACGGGATACAAAGGTATGAAAATTACTCGTTTCTAATATTTAAAAATAAAGATAATTGAAATATGATAAAGCCATGTGATTCAGTAAATTGAGTTGAATACAGTGAAAATGCAGCCGCCATAGACAAAGAAAAATATTCAAATTTCAGTTTACCCGCTATTTTTCTGATGATGAAATCGGGTATTCGGAAGTTATTTAAAAAACGATTGGAATAGCATGAAATAGGGTAATGGCTACTAATTTTTGGATTTTACTTAACAGCAGTTATAATAAATTTTTACCTTTTTTTCTTTTTCACTCCAGGCAATATACATATTGTTTTCTTTCCCTAAGCGATATTTAAAACCATTCAACTTCGATTTCTTAAGCTCCTCGTAAAACGCCTTATCAGGTACATAGTTATCAGGTTTATCAGCAGGCAATACCGCGGGTTCTAAAAAATTATCTGTTGAGAAAAAATTCCCGGCGATGGTTTTAAGAAATGTAATTTGATCTTTTTCTTTTGAAAGATTAACATTCGGATCTGTGCTCCCTAAAAGATCCTTCCCACTAAGCTTCACATTATAAATTTCTTTTCCGCCAGCTTTTTTAATATTGAAAACCAGCACCATATCTTCAGGTTTTCGCCCGGTGAGTTCAATTTTGAAAGTATCTTGTGTAGTCAAATCTGAAAATGATTTGGTGACCACTTGATTCACGTTTTTAAAGGCAGCAACCGCTTCTTTCTTTTCCTTGCCTGATTGACAGCCCAGAAGTGCAATAATAAAAACTAGTGCGAGAAGTGAAAAGTTTTTCATGTTTCAAAATTACAAAATTTAAATTTTCGTTGTAGTTATAAATATCTTATTGTGTGAGTTTAATGAAATTAAAATATTTCCTATTTTAACCACCTATTTTTTTTGAATTATTGGGCGGTGTCAAATGCCGGAAAATGGATATCGTTTCTAAACAAGTTCAGTATTCAATACGTGTTATTGGAATAAATTTTACAGCAAGCCAAAATGGAAACAAATAAAGAAACTGAGAAACTAAAAATAGAGATTGTTGACTATAGCGAACGTTACCAACATGCTTTCAAGTCGTTAAATGTAGAATGGATTGAGCAGTTTTTCACCATGGAAGAATCTGATTATAAGGCGCTAGACCATCCAAATGATTATATTTTGAATAAAGGTGGCGCTATTCTCGTTGCACTACTCAGTGATGAGCCGGTTGGCGTTTGTGCACTAATCAAAATGAATGATGGTGAATACGATTTTGAGCTTGCAAAAATGGCCGTTTCTCCAAAGGCGCAGGGAAAAAACATTGGTTATCTGCTAGGTTCTGCTATCATTCAAAAAGCAAAGATGCTAGGCGCCAGGAAAGTATATTTAGAAAGTAATACCGTTTTAAAAGCTGCGATTAATCTTTATCATAAGCTAGGTTTCGAAAAAGTAGAAGGAAAATATACACCTTATGCGCGGTGCAATATTCAAATGGAGTTAACTGTAGGATAGCGAAACCAGATCATTATTGGGCATATTTTGATCAGATTAGGTGGCTGATTCAACGAAGATTTAATCTAATTTTAGGGCTTCCAACAGCTTATTTAACTTCAACAAATCCTCGGGAGTATCTATAGCAACTGTCTCTAAATCAGTTACTTTTGTTTGTATATAGAAACCATTTTCTATCCAACGAAGCTGCTCCAGACTTTCCGCAATTTCTAAAGATGATTGCGGTAATTTTGTAATGGCTTTTAATGATTCTTTACGATAGCCATAGATACCAATGTGCTTATAAAACTGATGTTTTTCTGCCCACACGCCCGGTTCTCCTCCTCTGATAAAAGGAATCGGACTCCGGCTAAAATACATTGCCCTGCCATTAATATCAATCACCACTTTAGGACTATTAGGGTTATAAATACTTTCCTGACTTTGAATGGGTTTAATTAACGTTGCCAACTCTACTTTCTCTTCGATAAAGCAACTGGCCAGCAAATCAATCTGGGCAGGTTCAATGAAAGGTTCATCTCCCTGAATATTGATGACAACATCAAACTGGGGCAGTTGTTCGATCACCTCTGCACAACGGTCTGTTCCACTCTGGTGATGTGGTGCCGTAAACACAAATTCACCACCAAACCTGTTAACCTCATCCGCAATGCGTTGGTCATCTGTTGCGATAACCACCTTGGATAAACTTTTTGCTTTTAATGCCTGCTCGTAAACCCGTTGGATCATGCTTTTACCCGCAATATCAACTAAAGGCTTGCCAGGGAAACGGGTAGAGGCATATCTGGCGGGGATAATTCCAATTATTTGTAAAGCTGTTGCTGGTGATGCTGAATTTATATCCTTCATGAGTTAGGCCCAGTAGATCTTGTAGAAAACGAAAGTAAATATTATTGCTATAATGAAATAGGAAGCAGCATGTGCAAAGTTTAAGGTCCAGCCCAGCAACTTAATCCTTTTAGGTACGAAGAGTCTTTTATCTTTAAGGTTAAAATAAAATAAACCTAGCTTCCAATGCAATGGATCGCGATCATCAACTTTTGATTCCATCAATGTTTAATTCTATCTGATGTTGCAATAACAATATTAACAAACCCTGCCTAAAACAGGCCGTTTATTTCCGCTTCTATAGACTGGATCACCGTACCCAAATCTTCTGGATTATTGGTGAAATCTAATTTGTCTTTATCAAGAATGAGTAATTTACCTAAATTATAACCCTTAATCCAGGCTTCATATTTTTCATTAAGTTTGGATAAATAGTCAATCCGGATTCCCGCTTCATATTCCCTTCCACGACGTTGAATGTTATTCACTAAGGTAGGCACAGATGCGCGTAGATAAACCAATAAATCAGGCGGCTTGATAAATGAGGTAATGTTATCGAAAATAGCACGATAGTTGTCATGATCACGTGTAGTCATCAAGGCCATGTCATGAAGGTTTTCTGCAAAAATATGCGCGTCTTCATAAATGGTTCTATCTTGAATAACATTTCGCTTATTCACTTCAATATCAGTGATTTGCTGAAAACGACTGTTCAAAAAGTAAATTTGAAGATTAAAACTCCACCTTTTCATGTCGCTGTAAAAATCCTCCAGGTAGGGGTTGTTATCCACAGCTTCGTATAAAGCTTCCCACCCATAATTCTTTGCCAGTAAGCCAGTTAAAGTTGTCTTACCTGCGCCTATATTTCCTACGATTGCTATGTGCATATATTTTAGCTGTAAGATATGAGAAATTGGATTGTGGTTTAAGGGCAAGTAAAGTGTATTACCCCTCAAGTCTGATCTCTTTCCTCTCAAATCTATTAATTATTAAAAACTTTTGAAGCCGATCAGTTTTCTAACTTCTCTAATGGTTTGTTGCGCGCTTTCTCGGGCTTTTAAGGCGCCGTGTTTTGCCACCTGCCTTAAATAAAGATCATCTTTTGAAAGCTCTTCGATACGGGCTCTGATTGGGGTATTAAAAACAATCATGTCTTCAGCGAGTTGCTTCTTCAGGTCGCCATAACGGATCTGCATTTTGTTATATAAGCCCTCGAAATGCTCAATTGTATCTGGTGTAGAAACAATTTTCATGAGATCGAATAAATTTTGAATTGCTTCAGGCTTGGCCTGATTTTCTTCAGTTGGACCACTATCACTAACTGCCCTTGCCACCTTTTTACGAATAATTTCAGGACTATCAGTTAAATAGATGCAATTTCCATCGCCATCTGATTTACTCATCTTTCCCTTACCTTCAAGTCCTGGTACCTTTACCAAATTTTCAGCATAATTAAACGCAAAAGATTCAGGGAAGAAATCAGCATTATACATTCTGTTGAAACGGTTTCCAAAATTACGTGTCATTTCCAAATGCTGTTCCTGATCTTTTCCAACCGGGACTTTTGTAGCCCTGTGGATTAAAATATCTGCCGCCATTAACGTAGGGTAGGTTAGTAAACCTGCATTTACATTATCTGGATTTGACCTTATTTTTTCTTTAAAAGAAGCACTCCGTTCCAGTTCGCCCAGATAAGCGTTCATATTCAGGTATAAATAGAGTTCTGAAACTTCTGGTACATCACTTTGAATGTAAATAGTTGTTTCTTCAGGGTTAATGCCGCAAGCCAGATATTCAACCAACACGTGACGCACATAGCCGTGCAAATCTCCAGGTGTTGGGTGTGTGGTTAACGAATGAAGATCTGCAATAAAAAAGTAGCAGTTATAATCATACTGCATTTTTACAAAATTCGTTACTGCACCAAAATAATTACCTAAATGTAGCTTTCCCGTTGGCCTGATGCCGCTCACCACTGTTTCTTTCATAATGGGACGAAATTAAAAATAAAAAACAAGCAATGTGTAAGATCAAGTTAAATTTATATCAATAGCATCCACTTTAACTTAAAGATATCATAAATCAACAAAAAAACAATTAATCTTGTCAGCATTGAAATACAATTTCAAAAAAAAATCATAGCGACAAGCGTAAAGGATTTGATCAAGATAAACGGGTTGTCGCTAATGCATGGCTTCAATTCTGATGGATTTAAGCGAGTCATGGTTAGGTAAGAAAAAATAATTCCATGTGATTGAATTTGTCGGGGTATTTTCTATTTTTGATCAGATATGATTAAACTCTTAAGGCAGTTCCACAGGATTTGGTATCTTTTTTGGATCATGTTTTTTTTCGCATTGTTTTATCCGCTTTACTACCTGACTTCAAGAAACGAAAAATACTATCGTATCCTTAATTTCTGCAGGAAATTAAACAGTCTTCTCTGCAGCGCTTTTTCCGGTGTTTTCTTCTCTTTCAAGTATGAAGAAAAGCTGGATTCTAATCAAACGTATATTTATTGCGCCAACCACAGTTCTAACCTGGATATCATGGTTTTTTGTATCATGGGTCATGGTAAATTTCATTTCATGGGAAAAGATGAATTATTGAATAATCCTGTATTAGGCATCTTTTTCAAAACAATAGATATCTCTGTGAATCGCGATAGCAAAATCTCTGCTTTCAGGGCCTTTAAAAAGGCCGGCGAAAATCTGGAAAAGGGGATGAGTCTTATTATCTTTCCTGAGGGAAAAATTGATGTTCATTACCCACCGAAATTAGGCGAGTTTAAAAACGGCCCTTTTAGGTTAGCTATCGACAAAAATATTCCACTTGTTCCAGTCAGCATTACCAACGTTTGGAAAATTAACTGGGATGACGGTTCTCAATATGGAAGTAAGCCGGGAATTTGCGATATTTACGTCCACAAACCCATTAATACGGCAGTCTTAGCGATTGATGATGCAGACTTGTTAAAAGGAAGGGTTTTTCAACAAATTGATAGTAAGTTAGAAAAATGAATTTAGACGAAAAAACGATTTATAAAATTGCAGATTTAGCCAGGATTCATATCGATGAAAAAGAGGTAAATACCCTGATTCCAGAGATGAATAAAATTCTGTCGTTCATGGAAAAGCTAAATGAACTGGATACTTCAAACGTAAAACCGCTGGTTTATATGAACGAAGCAAACAACGTTTGGCGAGAAGACGTGGTTAAACAGGAAATATCTACGGCTGATGGATTGAAAAACGCAGCTCAGCATACAGATCAGTTTTTTATGGTACCAAAGATCATCGAAAAATAATTCCAATAGATTCCGGAACACCGAACTGATTACTGTTGCACTGAAAATTTTCAGCTTTCTGTAACATCCAAGCTGTGATGCCTGTCTAAAAAAGAAAAATCATGGAGAAACCACTCATCACCATTAAAGAAATTGGGCGTAAATATGTCATCGGATCAGAAGTTATTCATGCATTAAAGTCGGTTTCTCTGGATATTAATAAAGGGGAATTCGTTGCTTTAATGGGGCCATCAGGCTCAGGAAAATCAACGCTAATGAATATTCTTGGTTGTTTGGACACTCCGTCTAGCGGCACTTATGTGCTAAACGGTACAGATGTTAGCCGCATGACTGACGATGCATTGGCTGAAGTGCGGAATCAGGAGATTGGTTTTGTTTTCCAGACATTTAATCTGCTTCCCAGATCAACAGCGCTTGATAATGTTGCGCTTCCCTTAATTTATGCAGGCACCAGTAAAAAAGACAGAGACGCCAGGGCAGCTAAGGCACTGGAGAATGTTAATCTTGGTAATCGGATGGATCATAAACCGAACGAGTTGTCGGGTGGTCAGCGTCAACGTGTAGCAGTAGCGCGTGCCTTAATCAATGATCCTTCTATCATACTTGCAGATGAGCCTACTGGTAACCTCGACACCAAAACATCCATTGAGATTATGGGTTTGTTAGAGGAAATTCATAGTAAAGGAAACACGATCATTCTGGTTACTCACGAAGAAGACATCGCCCAGCATGCACACCGAATTGTGCGGATGCGTGATGGCCTAATTGAAAACGATTATTTAAATACAGATATTAAAAATGTTTCGCCACGTTTGCAGGCTCTCAAAGATAGCGGCAGCGACTGGGAGAAAATAAATTAACCCCAAATCCCTGCGGGGAGCTTGGACAATACCAAAATCGCCTCTTTGGAGGTAGCTATGAAAATTTACACTAAAACAGGCGATAAGGGCCAAACATCGTTAATTGGTGGTACCCGCGTATCAAAAGCCCACATCAGAATAGAGAGCTATGGAACGGTAGATGAATTAAATTCCTATATCGGATTAATCATGTGCCAAGACATCAGTTTACCTTATCAGCAATTACTAAAAGAAATCCAGGACCGTTTATTTACGGTTGGCGCGTCACTGGCGGCAGATCCGGATAAGTCAAAAATGAAGATTCCAGATTTGCATGATTCGGACATCACGCTGCTGGAAAACGAAATGGATGCAATGAATGAGCAGTTGCCTTCATTAAAACATTTCGTTCTTCCTGGTGGAAATACAGTTGTTTCTTACTGTCATATTGCTAGATGTGTTTGTCGGAGAGCAGAGCGTTTAACGGTAGAACTGGCAGATGATAGCTTTGTAGATGAACGGGTAACCATATATTTAAATCGACTAAGTGATTATTTATTTGTTTTGGCACGAAAACTGAATATGGATTTTGGGGCCGAAGAAAACATTTGGATTCCCCGTGTTTAAAAGTTGAAAAATAAGTTTGTTTTGCTCAAAAATTTTAATATACTTTGCGCATTATTAAGAACAAGCATTTAATTGAATTGAAGATATGTATTGGACATTAGAATTAGCATCGCACTTGGAAGACGCACCTTGGCCTGCAACTAAAGACGAATTAATTGATTACGGTATCCGTTCTGGTGCCCCTGTTGAAGTTATTGAAAACTTACAGGCATTGGAAGATGATGGTGAACCTTATGAAACCATTGAAGAGATCTGGCCTGATTATCCAACTAAAGAAGACTTCTTCTTTAATGAGGATGAATACTAAGGGTTCAAAAAGATATAAAAACCGCTCCAATTAAGTTTGAGCGGTTTTTTTATGTCGCTAAATTCCCTACTACATTCAAAAAATTATTTCTTTATCGCATTGATAAGCAACTGCTAACAGCAGCTTCCCAAAAAATATTTACATTTTTTAAACAAATCTGTTGTGGGAATGTTACTACTTCAACATTCAATTAAAAAATTAACACTATGGGAAATTTATTGTACTTGGTAGCAGTGGTTTTGGTTATATTATGGGTAATCGGATTTTTATTCCACGGCTTTGGAGATGTAGGTAACATCATCCACGTTTTATTAGTAATCGCAGTAATTGCAATCTTGCTAAAAGTTATTGGCAGAGCAACCTAAGATATATTTAGGAATGTTCACCCTTTACGATAAATTTTATCAAATCGGTGAATTAGAAAAGGTGTTTCATAATCATGAAACACCTTTTCTTTTTTACTAATTTTTCAACAACAGTTCGGCCAATTCCAGATCGATAGGATAGGTGATCTTGATATTGTTTCTTTCGCCCTCAATAATATTAATTTCCTCATTAAGCGCTTCTACAACACTGGCATCATCCGTAAAGTTGCTGGTGAAAGCTTGTTGATAAGCAGCTTTCAAAATTTTTAGACTAAATGTTTGTGGAGTCTGAACCAGATATATTTCATCACGACGCAAAGCTGTCGACTTCTCGTCCCTCAGCATCCTGACGCTATCGCTGGACTGAACAGCTGCGATCACATTTCCGATCGCTTCAGCACGCTGAAAACAATTGTCAATCAAAGCCTTTGATACCAAGGGACGAACAGCATCATGAATGGCCACAAAGCTATCATCATCAATACGATCAATTGCATTCTTAACGGAATAGAAACGTTCTGTTCCACCGTCGATAACATCGTGTGGAATTCGAAAGTTTAATTCTTCGCAAAGCCTGCGCCAGTATCCTTGTTGTTCTTTATTTAAAACCAGTAAAATTTTAGGTTGAGTATCGCTTTGCGCAAAAGCTTTGATTGTGTGCATGAGAACCGGGAGGTTCTTTAAAAGCAGAAATTGTTTTGGGGTTTCTGTTTGCATCCGATTGCCAGAACCGCCTGCTACAATTACAGCGTAGTATTTCATATTCAGTATCAAGATTTAATATCAAGTATCCAGCTAAACACCCGATACTTGATATTTTTTTCTTGAATCTAACTTAAATAATTAGCATGGCATCGCCATAGCTGTAGAATTTATATTTTTCTTTAACAGCAACCTCGTATGCATTCATCACATTTTCGTAACCACCAAATGCACTTACCATCATCAATAAAGTTGACTCAGGCGTATGGAAGTTGGTAATCATGGAGTTTGCAATGCTGAAATCATATGGCGGGAAGATGAACTTACTGGTCCAGTCGTTAGCTGCTTTCAAAGTCCTGTTTGCGGATACTGCAGACTCAATTGCACGCATTGACGTGGTACCAACAGCACAAATTTTTCTTTTTTCTTCTAAAGCTTTATTCACAATGCCAGCATCTTTAGGTTCGATGATGAATTGTTCAGAATCCATTTTATGCTTTGTTAAATCTTCTACCTCAACAGTTCTGAATGTACCCAAACCAACGTGAAGTGTTACTTCAGCAAATTCAATACCCTTAAGTTCAAGGCGTTTCATTAGTTCGCGACTGAAGTGCAAACCAGCAGTTGGTGCTGCTACTGCACCTTCGTGCTTTGCAAAGATGGTTTGATAACGTTCTTTGTCTTCAGCAGTTGCTTTACGTTTAATGTATTTTGGAAGTGGTGTTTCACCTAATATTTCAACGTTTCTTCTAAACTCTTCATCTGTTCCTTCAAATAAGAAGCGAATCGTACGTCCGCGAGAGGTAGTATTGTCTACCACTTCTGCTACCAGAAGATCATCGTCGCCGAAATAAAGTTTATTTCCAACACGTATTTTACGGGCTGGATCTACCAATACATCCCATAAACGTAATTCTTTGTTTAATTCGCGTAATAAGAAAACTTCAATAGTTGCACCTGTTTTTTCCTTATTTCCGTACAAACGGGCAGGGAAAACTTTGGTGTTATTTAATATCATAACGTCCTTGTCATCGAAATAACCTAAAACGTCTTTGAAAATTTTATGTTCAATTTTACCACTGTCTTTATGTAAGACCATTAAACGAGCTTCGTCGCGTTGTTCAGCCGGATTGTTGGCTACTAATGATTCTGGTAAGTTGAATTTGAATTGTGATAATTTCATTCTTGATGAATTTTTTGAGGTGCAAAAATACGAATTTAATTTTTCTTTTCCGTATTTTATCAAACGCAATTGATGTATATTATGTTTTGTTTACCTTTATTTACTTCAACAGGTAATTACCCTATCTTTTAATTAAAAAATAAATTAGTTTTAATACACTGTTGTAACCTTTTCAGGCACATTGCATCTAACTCATAATTATGATCATTTTTAGGCTAATAGGCGAGAGTTTCCGGTTTGCATTTGATGCGTTGCGCCAGAACAAATTACGTACAATGTTATCTCTTTTAGCGATAACGATTGGTATCTTCACTATTATCACCGTATTCTCTGCTGTAGACACCTTTCGTGGAAAGCTTCAGGCTAGCGTTGATAAATTGGGTTCAAATACCATCTTTATCCAAAAATGGCCATGGAGTTTTGGCGATAACTATCCCTGGTGGAAATACATGAACCGCCCCCAGCCATCATTAAGAGATTTTGCTATGTTAAAAGAGCGGATGGAAAATGCGCAAGGCATTACTTTCGAAATCTCATCAAGCGACCGAACAATAAAATATAGAAGCAGTTCTGTAGAAGGCATCACGGTTTCAGCCGCCTCTCAAGACTTTGATAAAACGTGGAACTTTGAGCTTCAGGCTGGGCGTTATTTTACAGAAAGTGAAAGTAATAACGGTACACCGGTTCTAATAATGGGAGCAGACATTGCTGACGGATTATTCGGGTCAGCGGATCCGATAGGAAAGCAGGTGCAAATACTAGGTAGAAGGCTTACCGTAATCGGTGTATTTAAAAAAGAGGGCGAAGACATGTTTGGCAGTACCCTTGATAAAAATGTAAATGTGCCAATCAATTTTGCAAAAGGTGTTTTAGATATCCAGAACGAACGATACGGACCTCAAATTACTGTTCGTGGAAATGATAACGTGTCGCTGGAAGAAATTGAAAGTGAACTTCAGGGGTTAATGCGCTCCATTCATAGAATCAGACCTGGCCAGGAAGACGATTTCGCTTTAAATAAAACAACAATTATTTCTAATCAATTAGATTCTATGTTTACCATGGTAAACATAGCAGGTTGGGTTATTGGCGGCTTTTCAATCCTGGTGGGTGGATTTAGTATTGCCAATATTATGTTTGTTTCGGTAAAAGAACGAACCAATATTATCGGCATCCAAAAATCTTTAGGTGCTAAAAATTATTTTATTTTATTACAATTTATTTTCGAATCGATTTCGCTATGCATTTTAGGCGGCTTGCTTGGATTAATATTAGTTTATTTAATGGCACTTGCAATTGGTGCAATTACCGGCTTCAATATCATTTTAGGCTTAAATAATATTATTTTAGGAATTGGAATCTCTGTAGTTATAGGCACCATCTCTGGATTTTGGCCGGCATACGCTGCATCAAGATTAGATCCGGTTGAGGCCATTCGTTCCTAATTACCATAAATTGTTTAAATGTTCAGGGTTAAAATTGCGGGGATTTAAGTTTCACAAGGTTTTACTTGCTTACAACTCACCTACAATTTCCTATCATTAATAAAAAGGCATCTTACGAAAAAAGTCCCCGATCATTTGACCAGGGACTTCTATATTAACAACTAAGCTATTTTAGGATAACTTCGCCAACGCTTCTTTAATCCTCTTTAATGCTTCTATCAAATTTTCATCTGACGCAGCGTAAGATAAGCGGATGTAATTATTGTTTCCGAAAGAATCACCACCCACTGTTGCCACATGACCTACGTTCAAAAGGTATAAAGCTAAGTCTGAAGAATCTTTAATCACATTTCCATCAGCATCCTTTTTGCCGAAGAACGAACTGATTTGTGGGAAGAAATAAAATGCTCCATCTGGGCGGTTAGTTTTTACGCCTGGAATTTCATTTAATAAATTGTAGACCAATTCCCTTCTGCGCAAGAAAGCTTCTTTCATCTTCAACACACTTTCCAATCCTTGCTCATAGGCAACAATACCAGCTCTTTGAGCAATTGAGCAGGTGCCCGAAGTGGTTTGTCCTTGTAACTTATCATTTGCCGCTGCAATTTCCTTGTTTGCTGCAATATATCCAAGTCTCCAACCCGTCATGGCAAATGCTTTCGAGAAGCCATTTACAACAATCACACGATCTTTAATGCTTTCAAATTGCGCAATTGATTCATGACTATCAACAAAGTTGATGTGCTCATAAATTTCATCAGACAAGATATAAATGTCTGGATGTTTTTCAAACACCGCTACCAATGCAGCTAGTTCTGCCTTGCTGTACACCGAACCCGTTGGATTACATGGAGATGAAAACATAAACAATTTAGATTTTGGCGTGATTGCCGCTTCCAATTGTGCAGGTGTGATTTTAAAATTGCTTTCCAGATCAGTATTAATAAACACTGATTTACCTTCAGCAAGTGTAACCATTTCCGAATAAGAAACCCAGTAAGGAGTTGGAATAATTACTTCATCATCCGGATCGATAAGGGTGAGGATTACATTTGACAGCGACTGTTTCGCACCTGTTGATACTACAATCTGGGAAATATCGTAATCCAGGTTGTTCTCTTCTTTCAGTTTTTTAACAATTGCCTGGCGTAGATCTGGATATCCAGGAACAGGAGAGTAACGGGTGTAATTGGCATCTAATGCCTCTTTCGCAGCATTTTTTACGTGATCAGGCGTATTAAAATCGGGTTCGCCAACACTTAAACTGATGATGTTAATGCCCTTAGAAGCTAATTCGCGACCAAGTTTCGTCATTTTAAGTGTTGCAGATTCTGATAGACTGTTGATTCTTTTAGATAAGGTGCTCATGGTTAAATACTTTGAAGCAAATATATAAACCAAATATTATTCTGCACCAAAAATCACATCTTTTTATCATTTAATTTATTTGATAACTGTATTTTTGTAAAAAAAAGTAGTGTCAATAAAAAAGAGGGCTATTATATTATCGTTAGCCGTTAGTATTATCTTAATGCTGGCGAAGTTTATTGCTTATTTCATTACAGGTTCGAATGCTATCTTAACTGATGCTGCTGAAAGTATTGTAAATGTGATTGCAGGTAGCTTTGCATTTTACAGTATATATCTAAGTACGCAACCACGCGATGAAAATCATCCTTACGGCCATGGTAAAGTAGAATTTTTCTCTGCCTTTGTAGAAGGTATCCTGATTTCTATTGCAGGGATAATTATTATTTTCAAATCATCTTATAACCTGATTTATCCTCATGCAGTCGGTCAGCTGCTGCAGGGAACATTGATTATTGGGATTACAGGTTCAATTAATATGGCTGTCGGTTTATATTTGATCAAAGTAGGTAAGAAAGAGCATTCCATTACCTTACAAGCAGATGGCAGGCATCTTTTAACTGACACTTATACCAGTGCAGCCATAGTGGTAGGCTTAATATTAATACAGCTTACAAATATTATTTGGCTGGATAGTTTACTTTCCGTTTTAGTGGGTTTTTACATCATTTACTCTGGTTATTCTTTAATCCGAGGATCAGTTGGCGGCTTAATGGATGAAAGTGATTTCACATTAGTGGAAGAAGTGGTAGAAGTACTGCAAAATAACCGACACAATCCCTGGATAGATGTACACAACTTAAGGACCCAGCAGTATGGCCCGGAATTCCATATTGATTGTCATGTTACCTTACCTTACTATTTTGATTTAAATCAGGTTCATCGTGAGATATCTCAAATAGATGAATTAATTAATAAAAACGGATTTCGGAAGGCAGAATTGTTTATTCATGCAGACCCGTGTTTACCTGAATGTTGCCATTATTGCCACATGAGCGAGTGCAAGGTAAGGGCAGAGGCTTTTAAGCATGAAATTGTCTGGACACCTGAAATTGTAATCAAAAACAAAAAACACTTTGAAAATGAGTTACTTTAACGTACGGGTATATGGTTTACTCATTAACCAGGATAATGAAGTTTTAGTCAGCGATGAAGAAGAGTATGGTGTTCGGTTTAGTAAGTTTCCAGGCGGTGGACTCGAATTTGGAGAAGGTTTATTGGATGGTTTGAAGCGTGAATTCGTAGAAGAATGTGATGCGGAAATTGATATCATCAGACACTTTTATACAACTGATTTTTTCGAAAAATCATCATTTAACGAAAGCCAGGTGATTAGTATTTATTACCTGGTGAGAGAAAAAGCACCATTAACACTGGCATTTAAAACTAAAATTTACGATTTTGATTCAACTGGTGAAATTCTTCAAGCGTTTCGCTGGGTTAAAATTGAAGCGCTGAATATAGATGATATCACTTTCAGAACGGATAAGGTAGTTGGGGAAATGTTGAAGAAGGAGTTTTCAATTAAGTAACTACAGAACTAAAAGCGCTGTAGTTACCTAACTTTATTATTCTAGCTAGCATAAAGGCATTTTACTGGTATCCATATAAAGTACACTCCAACGCTGACCATCTAAATCGATAAATCCGCAGCCATACATCCATCCATCTTTATAGCCAGGCGCTCCGTAAATGGTGCCACCTGCTTCAACTACATTTTTGGCAATTTCATCTACTTCTTCAGGACTTGCAGCGTCTAAAGAAAATAGCACTTCCGAACCTGTTAAGTTTTCCGGCAAATCTACACCTGCGAAACCTTCATAAAAAGACTTTTCGAATAGCATGATGACCAATTTATCGTCGCCAATCAAGAAGGAGGCAGATTCCTCTCTAATCCCATAACTGGGATTAAGTGTAAACCCAATTTTTGTAAAGAATGCTGATGATTGGCTGACGTCTTTAACAGGTAAATTGATCCAGATTGATCTTGTCATAATGAAGGCGTTTTGATGGATGAATTTTGTAACTATTTATAATCTTTGAAAGACTTTTTTGGATGCAAAAAGCAATTTATTTTTTGGTGGTTTTCTTTGCATATTTTTTTGCAAGGTCTTCTGGCGCTACTGTGCAATAAGATTTAGTTAGTGCATTTTGAAGAACCTCCGGTTCGATAAAACTAAGTTCGAAAATCGTCCAGCCTTGTTTTCCCCAACCTGCCTGAGCAGGATAAATTGCAGAAGGATCTAAGTCCGAAAATTTATTTTGGTCTTTTGGGGTTAATCTAAATACCGCTTTTAAATTGGAATTATCAATGGTAATGAAAATTTTATCGTCTACTTTGAAAGAATTTTTGTTCGCATTTGGTGCTTCAACTACATTTTCAAATGATAGCGCAAGATCTCTGAAAGAATCTGGAGTCATAATATAAGATTTAAGTTATTCTGGTAATGAAATCTAAACTTGGAAATAATTCAACAAACTTACATCAATTTTGATTTTTTTCAGCAATTAAAAACATCAATTCCTTCAGTGAAGTCTTTCAGGTAATTAAATGAGCGCAGTTGAAAAATCTAGGTTTCCGATCTACCTACAATTTATACAATTTTTGAGGAAACTGTTCCGCGTGGTTAAGAATTAAATTCAATATGTAATCGTTAGATTGATAAACGGCGAGGTCATTTTTAATAGGGGCAATGCCATCAGAAAGAAAATTTTTGTCTGTAAAATATCCCATGCCATAGAATTTACCTTTTTCAATTAGTAAGCAGCTCACTTCATCTTGTTCTCGTCCTTCGTCTACCAAAGCAAAACTTGGCTGTAAATTCTGAATATCATCTAATGCAGCATTTAGTTTTTTATTATAAACTGCAACGGTTTTTATGCTGCTACAAGCACCGAAGCATTCTCCTTTTTCGTGTGCTTTGCACTTGGTAGCTGTTTTCTGTAAGTAACATAAGCGATCACAAAGCTGGTATTTATCAATTAATAGGTTTAAAAAATTATACCCTTCCAGCAAGTTATTGAAGCTCTGAATTGCTTTATTGTTTGTTTTATGTTTATCAATACCTAATCGTAAATAACCATTCTGATCTTCAAAAACACACAAATCATATTTATGCTCATAGCGTTTCATTGCCCGGTTATTTTCTGGCCAAAGGCGTTTGATTTCATTGGCCTCTAAAATTAAAGCCATTAGTTCAGTACCACAAAGTACATAGTCGATATGGTGAATATTTTTCAAAAAATCCTGCCGCTGCTTATTTGGTTTACTGCCCGAAAAGTGACTGGCCACACGCTTTTTCAAATCTTTAGCTTTGCCAACATACACAATTTTACCTTTGGCATCTTTAAAATAATAAACACCGGGCTGATTCGGAAGTCGTAAAAAAGACTCTTTATTTAAATGTGGAGGCAATATCTGTTCTTTAGAAGTTTTCTTAAGCATTTCAGCAATAATACCTTCCAAGTCATGATCTAAAAGCAAATTGAAGAGAATGCTTGTCGCATCGGCGTCGCCTGCTGCACGGTGGCGATTCTGAATAGGGATTTCTAAACTGCTGCAAAGTTTTCCCAGGCTGTAAGATGACTTACCGGGAATCAGTTTACGGCTTAACCTTACCGTACAGAGCCTTCTGCATTGGAGATCAAATCCTGATTTAGCCAGGTGGTGTTTGAGAAATGAATAGTCAAAATTTACATTATGTGCCACGAAAACCTTATCATGTAAGAGCTGGTAAATCTGTAAAGCAACATCATCAAAAGTCGGTGCATTAATCAGCATACTATCATCAATACCGGTTAATGCCGTAATATAATCTGGAACAGCGATACCGGGATTAATCAGTGTGCTAAACGATTCTACTAGCTGATTATCATCATGAATGTTGATGGCAACTTCAGTAATACCATTTGCTGATGCATGGCCACCTGTGGTTTCAATATCTACAACTGCGTATAACATTAGGAATATTTGAAATACAAATTTATACTAAAATAGTTAGCAATGCAATGTTTTTGATTTTTTCTTTAGCACAAAAAAACCGGCTAGCCTTTTGGGCTAGCCGGTTCATAACGAGATTGAGGATTAACGTTTTCTAAGTAATTTACTCAGGTTCGGCTTAATACCAATTGTAATTGGAACAGTATTGAAGGTTCTATCCTGTATCTTTTTAAAACCGTACATGTAACTGGCTTCTACAAATAAGTTGGCACCGCCAAGATTATACTCCATTCCTGCTCCACCTTCGGCAATACCCAAACCGTTTGATTTGTTATCCATTGTAACTTGTAAATTTGTCGCGTTAACCGCAGCCTGTGGGGTGAGAATAAATCCACCTCCGGCACCCGCGAAACCATAAAAGGCCCATTTGTTTACTATCTTGCGGTAACCTAAAGCAACGTTTAGCAAATAGGTTGTTGCCCTGCCTTGCTGAATGGTGTAGGCAAAACCCGGATCTGGCGTAATCTGATTAAAGGTGAACGCATGCAGACTTACCTTCGGATATAAGAACAATCCGCCATCACCCAAACCCAGATTTACACCAAGTGAGGTAGAAAACTTAGGTTTAAAATAGTCGGAAGTTTCACCCATAGGGAAAG
The DNA here is from genome assembly GCA_037032985.1 of Bacteroidota bacterium. Taxonomy (GTDB): domain Bacteria; phylum Bacteroidota; class Bacteroidia; order Sphingobacteriales; family Sphingobacteriaceae; genus Pedobacter. The sequence continues at coordinate 110,902 of JAZBLB010000014.1, read as the reverse complement.
AAAACCCAATACCGCTCATGCTGTAAAGCTTATCTGGGCGAGTAGTTTGTGCCCTGGCATTGATTGATAATGCAATAAGCATTATAACAGGAGTTAAAAATTTGATTTTCATATAGCTAATTGTTGGTTAATGCATTTACTTTTTGCAGCATATCGGTCATGTTAAATGGCTTTTCCAGATAAGCATCAGGAAGATATTGTTGCGAGGCAATATAATTTTCATCATAACGGGCAGAAGCCATAATCACGGGGATCTTTTCGGTCTCGGCATTAGATCTGAGCTCCCTGAAAACGGCACGACCATCCATACCATTCAACATAATATCCAGAATAATCAAGTCAGGATGGTAATCTTTGATCGTTTTAAATATATATCTGGGTGATAATAACGGATAAACATTATAATGCTCAGCCTCTAATGCCAGTTGAAAGACTTCCAGAATATCAGGATCATCATCTACAACTAAAATTCTTTTCAAAATGGATAATCGGTTAGTAAAAAGTGGACTATCCTAATACAAAATATCAGTTGGAATGTTTTGACTGAACCAGGAAAATTCTGATTTAAGTTAGATTTTCTGGCGGTTACTTTCTATAAATGCAGCGAACTGTTGCTGATAAGGGGCGGTTAACTTATAAGATATTTCATTGGCTAATAGAATATGATCACCTAAAACACTGATGATGTGTTGCTTAGAAATAGTAACATCATCACTGATCTGAATAAATTCAGCGTTTGTAGTAAGCGACTTGATCAATTTAGCGAACTCAATTTTAGAACTCGAAAAGGAATTATCAAGCGTAATAAAGTTGATATTTTGCTGCTGGTGCTCAATAGATATAATGTCGTTTAAATCTACTCTTATCAAACTATTGTCGTTATCCTGTGCAGGTAAATAGAAGAACTGGTCTTCAATTAATGGGAACGAGGTTTCTTCAACCAAACCGGCAGGGTAAAGGCTATTAATCGCTTTAGCGAAATGAATAATAGAATATGGCTTTAACAGGTAAGCATCTGCTTCAACTTCAAAAGCATCTAGCGCATATCTGGTGTGCGCGGTAGTAAAAATGAGGTATTTAGCTTTCTTCCGTACCAAACCTGCAAGTTCAATACCTGAGATTGAAGGCATTTCTATATCTATAAAAATGATATCGACGGGATTTGAAACAGAAATTTCTGCCAGTGCTTCCAGCGGTTCTGTAAAAGTTTGTACGAGTTCCAGTTCGGGAAGCTTTTCTATATACGAAACTAAGTTTTCTAATGAATTCTGATCATCATCAATGGCGATGCAACTTATGGACATTTTTGGAAGTTTAGATTAGTGCAAATTACAATTTAGCATATCAAATGGAAAATAAAATCTTTCAATCGTGCATATGCTGCTTTAAAATTTCAAATCTAGCTTTCCGTTTATCAACGCTGAAACAACCCTTAAATTATGCTTTAAAAGCAGCCATCTTAATCTACCACGCCGGTAATATTTTATTTACACAAAACAAAATGGGAAAATGAACAAAACAATTAATTTTAATCCATTGTCATACAATATATTATGACTAAGTTATGCTTCCAAAAAATTCAATAAGATTTGAGAATTAAACTTAAAACTCGTGAAAAATAAACACAACCGGTTAAACGTATCCATTACCAATAAAGTTATAGAACTACAGGAAATAGGCTACGACTGCGATTTTCTTTTAATGGCTAACGGCAATTTGCTTTGCATGCAAACGAATACAGACTACCCATTGAATAGCGTTTCCATCAGTATGCGGGAGCATGGATATGATTTTTTTGGCCATTGCTATAAAAACGTACATACCATTGAGACCGGAAACGGGGAGAGGGGAGTTTTACTTACCGAAACGGTGATCTAAAGAAACCAACACGATTATCTTATGATTTTCATCTTTGTTTATTACTTTCCATCTCATAAAGAGAACAATCTGAAGATATGAGAGAAAAATATCAATGTTATCCCCTCAAAAACTTTTGAATATATTTTCTGTTTAGATTTTATTGAATATATTTAAACAAAAATGAGCTATACCATTTCAGATCTTGAAAAACTTTCGGGGATTCAATCTCACACCATCAGGATTTGGGAACACAGGTATAACGCTTTACAGCCTCACCGATCCCTAGGCAATACGAGATTGTATGATGATGAGCAATTAAAAAAACTGCTAAACATCGTTAGTCTCACTCAATCAGGATTTAAAATTTCGAAAATCTGCAGTTTATCAGATCAGGCAGTTGAAAAATTATTAGACGAACAACACCCTCAAACTTCTGATGACCTTTTAACAGAATTCTACATTTCACGGCTTCTTAAACACGGGTTATCCTATAATGAAGCCGAATTTAATGCATTAATCAACGAAGGGTTTGAAAATTTAGGTGCCACTGAAGTCTACCGTCGGGTAATTTATCCGTTGCTGGTTCGGCTAGGTGTAATGTGGAGAAAAGACGAAATCTGCCCCGCCACTGAACACTTCATGACGAATATTATTCGTAAAAAACTTTACACTGCCATTAATCAGATCCCGGTGCCAGATCAACGTGCATCAACCTGGTTATTGTTTCTGCCGGAAGACGAAGATCACGATATTGGTTTACTGTTTGCAGATTATCTCCTCAGGGTAAATAATCATAAGGTAATTTTTTTGGGAAGCAAAGTCCCCATCAGTTCCGTAAAAAAAGTTTTGTTAAACACACCTATAGATCACATTCTGCTTTTTTTAGTCAGAACGAGACTCGCAGATGTCGCACAGAAATATATCGACGAGCTGTCGGCTAGCTGCGCAGCAGTTAATATTCATCTTGCAGGCAATAACAGGATCATTTCCAAGCTTAATAATATCAGTCACATAAATTGCCTGAAATCTCTTGAAGATTTCGAACTTACCATCAAACATCCCGCCCTATATGAAAGAAATATTTGACCAACTATCAGAAGACTTCAGTAAACTCACCACTAAACGTTACAGTACAAGCTTTTCGTTAGGCATTTATTTCTTAGGAAAGGAACTGCGCCAGCCTATTTATGGTATTTATGGCTTTGTTCGATTAGCTGATGAAATTGTAGATAGCTTCCATGATTTCGACAAAAAATACCTGCTGGACAAATTCAAGACTGACACTTTCGAGGCCATCGCTCTTGGAATCAGCCTAAACCCAATTTTAAATTCATTCCAAAAAGTGGTCAATCAATATCAAATCGATCATGAATTGATTTCATTATTTCTGAACAGCATGGAAATGGATTTATTAGAAACTACTTATACGCCAGAATTATATGGCGAGTATATTTTAGGATCTGCAGAAGTGGTAGGTTTGATGTGTTTAAAGGTTTTTACCAATGGCGATGAAACAGAATACCAGCGCTTGAAACCTTCTGCGATGAAATTAGGCTCCGCATTTCAAAAAATTAACTTTTTACGCGACGTGAAAGCCGACTACCAAAGCCTCAACCGCTGTTATTTTCCAAATGTTAATCTGAGCAAATTCTGCGACCTGGATAAACGTGCAATTGAGAAAGAGATTGAGGATGAATTTTCTGAGGCCCTGATCGGCATAAAAATGCTTCCATTAAGTTCAAGAAATGGTGTCTATTTATCTTATATCTATTATAAAAAGCTTTTCTGTAAGATTAAGGGCTTAAGTGCAGAGAAGATAATGACGGAAAGAATCAGAATTTCGAATCACCTCAAAATTGGATTAATGTTCGATTCCATGATCAGACACAAACTAAATGTGATTTAAGCTTGATGGAAGAACAAGTAATTCTGGTTGACGGAAATGATTTGCAAGTTGGGCAAATGGAGAAAATGGAGGCGCACCAAAAAGGCTTACTTCACAGGGCTTTTTCCGTATTTATATTTAACAGCAAAAATGAACTTCTTTTACAGCAGCGAGCTTTCGATAAATATCATTCAGGTGGTTTATGGACCAATACCTGCTGCAGTCACCCTCGTATAGGCGAATCTAATTTAGATGGTGCCAACCGCCGACTGATGGAAGAAATGGGCATGCAAGCCGATTTGAAATGGGTTTTTGACTTTACTTATCGTGCTGAATTTGAAAGTGGCTTAGTAGAACACGAATTAGATCATGTGTTTTTCGGACAGTCTGATCTTCTCCCTGTAATAAATCGAAATGAAGTGGAAACCTTTAAGTATGTGAGTTTGGAGGCCCTTAAAGATGAACTTCAAGTTAATCCGGATGACTATACGCCCTGGCTTAAAATCTGTTTAGAGAAAGTGATGGAACATTTCACTAGCGAAGTAAAATAAAAACGGGCATACAGCCTAAGCCATATACCCGTATCTAAATTAACGCTCTCGGCAGCAAATATAAGGCAAGATTTACTAAAGTTCCAAACGGGTCAATACTTGTTTTACTTTAAAATTACATTACGTTTTTATTTCGATAACTGGCCTAAGCTATCTCGTTAATAGACAGCTTTTTGTCGAAATGAGGTTTTTAGCTATTGAAATCGCATTCCCTTTTACCTTAGCTATCATCAACAAGTATGTTGATCACAAATCAAGTTAATTTTAAAAACTTGTATTTATCTTTAATATGGTAATTGAAATACCGCCCCTTAGAGGTGGCGGCTTTGAATAAATTGAATGTTTTTGGCGATACATTCTGGTACTGATACACAAATCCACTTACAAATGTGATGGTTAATGACTTAGATGCTGTCTCGTAGTTAAAATGTTTGATAACAGATGAAGGCATAATTTCATAATTTTAAGCCCGGTAATCATTTATTTACTGATCTACATGCAATTCAGATTCTTCCTTTGCAACCCTGATTTTTTCCTTCTTTAAGTCGATTCTAATAATGTTATACAAACTCATATATACATTGGCAATCCATATAATAGAAAAGAAAGAAATCAGATAGCCCCGCCAGTCGGTATAGATCAATGTATACCTGGTAATCAATAAAAGGATTAAGGTAACATAGTGGCTGAAACAATATTCGCAGGTAAACACATAAAAGAACTTCCTTTTCACCAACTTTTTCCCATTTTTAGAACGGTCTACACAAAATTCCCTTGCCTCACGAAAAATTTCTTCTTTGGTTACTGTCCAGGCAATACAGGCTACCGGAATAGCGAGCACAAAAAGGTAATAAATAGGTGATTCCATAAAAAAGGCTAATTGTTTTACTAATAACCTGAAAGCACTGCAAATGTTTAGCATGCCATTAAACATTTTAAGCGTTGAGATGTTAGTTTAGTATTCAATCGAAAATATTATGGAAAGATCAGAAATATTAGACTTGCTAGAAATCATTAATCAACAAGTAAGTTCACCAGTTTTAGGTGGCAGGGATGACGATTATGAAGAATTAGAAAGTATGGGATTAGTTAAAATCAACAGAGACTCCCCACAATGGCTTGCTTCGATTACACCAGCCGGAATTGCTTATATCGGGCACGACTAATCACAAAGATGCTTACAAATCTTTAAGCCGATTATTGATTTAAATCTGTTAGATTTGCGACCAATTTAGAATTGCGCATCTATCATTGTTTGCCATTCTACCTATTTTATGGATAATCTCGAACTCAGAACTGTAAACGTTACCCGTTATGTTACGCCGCTACGCGAAGGCGGTTCTATGCCAGCTATCGCAGAGGCCGATGATAATTTTTTATACGTCTTGAAGTTTCGTGGTGCAGGCCAGGGCACCAGAGCTTTAATAGCAGAGCTAATTGGCGGTGAAATCGCTAGGATATTAGGCTTACGCGTTCCAGAATTGGTTTTTGCAAAACTTGATGAGGCCTTTGGAAGAACTGAGCCAGATGAAGAAATTCAGGATTTGCTCAAAGCAAGTGTTGGTTTGAATCTGGCTTTACACTATCTTTCTGGTGCCATCACGTTCGATGCAACAGTTACCACTGTAGATGCCAGGCTGGCATCACAAATTGTATGGTTGGATTGCTTTTTAACCAATATGGATCGCACCTGTCGCAATACCAACATGCTGATCTGGCATAAAGAGCTATGGTTGATCGACCACGGTGCAGCCTTATATTTCCATCATTCTTGGCAAAACTGGGAGGAGCAGGCCACTAGACCTTTCTTCTTAGTTAAAGATCATGTTTTGCTTCCCTGGGCATCAGAGTTGGAGGCAGTAGACCAGGAATTTCGGAACATACTAAACGCAGAAAATATCGCCGCCGTAATTAATTTAATTCCTGATGACTGGTTAGAGGGTGAAACGAATTTCACGACTAAGGAGGCACATCGAAAAGCTTATGCTTATTTTCTCGAAACCAGGTTAAATCATTCTCAAATATTTTTAAACGAAGCATTGCATGCAAGAGAGATACTTATTTGAGTACGCCGTTATTCGTGTGATGCCACGTGTAGAACGCGAAGAGTTTCTTAATGTGGGCATTATTTTGTTTTGCGCAAAGAAAAAGTTTTTGAAAAGCATCTTTTTGCTTCATGAACCAAAAATCAGGGCCTTTTGTAAGGAAATAGATATGGATGATTTGTCTGCAAATTTAAATGCATTTCAAAGAATTAGTATTGGTGCCGAAGGTTCCGGTTCAATAGGCGAATATGATCAGGCATCAAGATTCAGGTGGTTAACCGCTACCAGAAGCACTGTAGTACAATGCTCAAAAGTGCACCCTGGCTTCTGTATAGATCCTGAGGAAACCATGATTAGGTTGCATCAGGAATTGGTGCTTTAGTCCAATCCACTCCGCATTTAACGCTTAATAAAATTCAATTGTCAAAGGAATATTTTAAAAACCTCCAGGATTTATTGCTCATTGAGCGTGAAGAGGATTTACAATCATATTTAAAGCTTACAGAAAACACCTCAGCCGCTGATAGGCGCGTTTTGGGCTTAACGTGGTATCCTATCGCAATCAGAAATACGGAGATTGGTAGAGGCGACTACTTGAGCGTAGAAGTGGAACGCACTACACATCAGGATCTTTCTCATCAGTTTCGTTTTGGCTCAGCAGTAGTTTTATTTTCCAATCACGATCCCAAAGTGGATAAAGTGGAAGGCATAATTACCCATCAAAGCGCCAGCAAAATGAAAGTAAGTTTACGTGTAGATGAACTTCCTGACTGGGCGAAAGATGGTAAACTTGGTGTCGATTTATTGTTTGATAACAATAGCTACGATGAGATGCAACAAGCGCTTAAGCAGGCAAATCTGCTTGCTGATCAGGTTCCGGAAAATAAATTAATAAGAATTTTAACTGCAGGAGAAGAACCGTCGTTTCAAAATGAGGAAAAGTTTATCCTTCCAAACCGACTTAATGAGTCTCAGCAGGATGCTGTAAAAAAGATAGTTTCAGCAAATCACCTTGCCATTATCCACGGGCCGCCAGGAACCGGAAAAACCACCACTATTATACAAGCCATCAAATCCCTATTAAAACATAACAATCAGAAAATTCTTGTGGTAGCGCCGAGCAATACCGCTGTTGATTTACTGACCGAGAAATTAGCCATTGAGGGTTTAAATGTCATTCGTATTGGTAATCCGGCGAGGGTTTCAGAAAAGTTGTTATCTGCTACCCTGGATCATAAGATGGCAGATCATCCGGAGATGAAAACCATCAAAGCTTTAAAAAGACAGGCCAATGAGTATAAAAATATGGCCCATAAATATAAGCGGAGTTTCGGTAAAGCAGAACGTGATCAGCGTAAAGCACTATTTGATGAAGCCCATAAAATTGGCAGGGAAGTAGAGAAGACAGAATCCTACATCATGGATAGTTTATTTAATAACGCACAGATTATTACTGCCACTTTGGTTGGCGCAAACCACCATACTGTTCGTCACTTGAAATATCATACTGTTGTGATAGATGAAGCCGGGCAGGCATTGGAACCAGCCTGCTGGATTCCAATATTAAAAGCTCAAAAATTAATCCTTGCAGGAGATCATTTCCAGTTATCGCCAACCATAAAATCGATCATTGCCGCTAAGCGTGGGTTGAGCAATACTTTATTAGAAAAAGCTGTAAGCCTTCACCCCGAGGCGGTTGTGCTTTTAAATGAACAATACAGGATGAATCAGCACATTATGGGATATTCTTCAAAAGTTTTTTACGGAGAAAGGTTAAAAGCCCATCAATCTGTTGCTGATCATTTGCTGTATGAGGGGGATGAGTCCTTGAACTTTATAGATACCGCAGGTTGTAGTTACGATGAAAAGTTAGATGGCACCAGTACAACAAATCCGGAGGAGGCTGCATTCCTGGTTAGGCACCTGGTTCAATTGGTTTCTGAGCTCGAAACAAATTACGCTTCACAAGAGTTTCCTACCATCGCTGTCATTTCGCCATATAAACAGCAAGTTCAAATTTTAAAGGCATTAGTGGCCGAACAGGAACTATTGGTTAAATACTACCAAAAAATCGCAGTTAATACCATAGATAGCTTTCAGGGCCAGGAACGAGATGTGGTTTATATCAGTTTAACGAGAAGTAATGCAGAGGGTAACATTGGTTTTTTATCAGATACCAGGAGGATGAACGTGGCAATGACAAGGGCCAGGAAAAAGCTTATTGTAATTGGCGACGGCGCAACCTTGTCAAAGGCTAAATTTTATGCAGACTTCATTCAATATGCTGAAACACTAAATGCCTATCATAGCGCATGGGAATATATCGACCTTTAAGTTTTATGTGATCTGGATCATTTTTTTTTATGCTTTTAATTATTATTTTTGACCAAGTTATCCTAGATTTCGATTCATTCTTGGTGCAAATAAAGAAACAAGCCTTTTGTTTTGATTAGTTTGAAACAAAGTTCGGTGATTTAGCATTTCACAGAATCCAATAGTCATTTAAATGAATCAAGGCTTAAAAATATTAATTGCAGATGATAGCGATTTAATGAGAATCATCATCAAAGGTTTTTTTCTAAAATTTCTCGATACACCTGAAATATCTGAAACCACTAATTTGCCTGCAACTTTCGATCTGCTGGCAGTGAAAAATTTTGATTTTCTTTTGTTAGACATCAATATGCCCAAAGGCGATAGCGATCCAAATACCGTTAGAGAAATCCTCAGCACACAAAAAGACATCAAATTTTGCATGTTTTCTGGTAATGATAAAGCAACGTTAGAAAAATCACACCTAGATGCCGGTGCTATTGGTTTCATTCAAAAAGATGGCAACATGTCTAGCTCCCTGCAAGAGATCTTAACTCACAACTTCTAATTTATTTTCTTCTAATTTACCTGAAATTGATGCTCCGGCAATTAGTAGCTCATTGGTAATCATTTTGGTATATTCCGTTATTTCAAATTTGAAATCTTTAACAGATGCTCCAGAACGGATCTCTTCTAATCTTTTTTCCCACTGCCCAGTAAGTTCAGCTTGTGCAATTTGCTTGTCTTTCACCACTTCGTAAACGGCCAGACCTTTGTTGGTGGGTACCAGGTTTCGTTTTTCCCGCGTAATATAAGTTCTGGTGATCAGTGTTTCAATGATCGATGCCCGGGTAGCCGGAGTACCTAAACCACTGTCTTTCATGGCGTAGCGAAGCTCTTCATCTTCAATCTCTTTACCACAAGTTTCCAGTGCTTTTAGCAGTGAAGCCTCATTATACATTGGCTTTGGTTTGGTTTGTTTCTCCAATAAGGATTTCTCCGTTATCGGCAATTGCTCACCTACCGCTACTTTTGGTAATGCGGCATTATCTTCATCTTTTTTATCCTCATCAGTCTCGTTAAACACAGATCGCCAGCCCGCAGAACGAATTACAGTACCATTAGCGAGAAATGTTAACCCAGATTGGACAGTAATTTTAGTAATCTCTTTAAGGCATTCCTGATGAAAAGCTTCAATCATTCTTCCCACAACCATATCATAAATGGCTTGCCTGTCGCTACTTAAACCATAAGCTTCCTCACCGGTAGGTAAAACAGCATGGTGGTCGGTTACTTTTTTAGCATTTACACTTCGTTTATTCAGCTTTATGGTTTGGAGGAATTGTGCCTGCTTCCCAAAATCAGGGTGATTTGTAAACTTCGAGATCAGATCTGGCACGCCCGCGAAAACGTCGTCTCCAATGTACCTGGAACCTGTACGGGGATAGGAAACCAATTTACTTTCATATAAATTCTGTAGAATACCTAAAGTCTGGTCTGCGGTATAACCTTTCTTTTTATTGGCTTCCTGCTGCAAACTGCTTAAATCATGTAGGAGCGGAGGAGGTTCTTTTCTTGGTTTCGCTTCCACAGCAGTAATATTCCCACCATTTGGGAAGCCTGATGCTACATCTTCAACAAGGGCGAACAGTTTTTCTGCTTCGTCTTTATCCTTATAATTAGTGGTTGATACTGCTTTAAATACTTGTTCATCTTTAATCAGCAAAATACTGAGCTGATAAAATGTTTGGGGAACGAAATTTTTAATCTCCAGAAACCTGGCGCAAATCATAGCGAGGGTAGGTGTTTGCACCCTTCCCAAAGATAAAACGGTTCTGTTTCCAGCTGAAATACTCAGGGCTTGGGTAGCGTTCATGCCAACCAACCAATCTGACTCTGACCTGCAATGAGCCGAATTGAAAAGTGTATCGTATTCAGTACCCGGTTTCAAATTTCTAAAACCATCTTTAATCGCCTCGTCTGTCTGCGAAGAAATCCAAAGCCTTTTAAAAGGTTTTTTGCACTTCAGGTAATAATAGATATAGCGAAAAATCAGTTCACCTTCCCGCCCGGCATCCGTTGCTACAATGATCTCTGTAGCCTCGTCAAAAAGCTTTTTTATCGTATCCAGTTGTTTGCGAACTGCAGGATCTTCCACAAAACCATCTTTCGTTTTAATCTTACGGATGGCAAGTTTAAATTTAGCAGGCAACATCGGCAAATGTTGTTTTCTCCAACCGATAAAGCCGTAATCCTGAGGCGGAGCCAGTTGTAGCAGGTGCCCAAAAGCCCAGGTAAAAGAATATCCTTTACCTTCAATGTATCCATCTTTTCTGGTGGTTGCCCCGAAAACTTTAGCAAGTTCGCGGCCAACAGAGGGCTTTTCTGCAATTACAATCTTCATCAATCAGGCTTATTTTTCAACCCCAAATATCACTAAAATATGTGAAGCAAGCCGTAATTTTTTACTCACACCGTAAAAGCTTGTGCGCTAAACATTTTACGCTTTATAATGTTACATGCTCAGTTTTTAAGTAACAATTGCAAGAAGCTTAAATCTAAATTCGAATGGAAAGAGCCTACAATCTTCACGACCATAAAATTAAAGTTACCCTAGAACCACAACTAGTGCGTGTGTATAGTGATACACCGCTCTGGACTTTCCTTAAGGCCGATTTGAATTCGCGATTTGAAACCCTGGCTAAAACGATCAAAGATGATTATCTCGGTATTTTTGGAAAAGAACTGCAAATTTCTAACGATTCTTTAATCGTAGAGATTCTGGTTCATGTGTATTGCGATTATCTGGGCCTATATTTTAACAAGGTTGTCAGGATCAAGTTTATCCAAACGGTAGTGAAAAAACTATTGGAGCGCGCGGAGGTGGTTGATTGTGGCGAACGAAGCGTAGATAGCAATCGGTGGGTATGGGATGCATTGGCAAGGTTCAAAAGGCCACTAATTAAATTTCTACCAAGAAACCTGAACGCCAGGCAACTGAAACGGTAGAATATGCAGTAGTGTGTTTAATAGATAACTGTAATTGCTTTTACCTAAAGTTCTTTCGCCAGGTTCACTAAGAAGCCTTTCAGTTTTTCCAGGGAATCGATAATTTTCTGGTTCTCTTTCACATCTGATTTATTATTTTTCAAATGTTCCTTTGCACCTTTCAACGTAAAACCTTTTTCGTCAACTAAATTAAAGATGATTTTGAGGTTTTCGATGTCTTCTGGTGTGAAAAGCCGGTTGCCTTTTTTATTTTTCTTCGGTTGAAGAATGTCAAATTCCTTTTCGTAAAAACGGATTTGTGATGCGTTTACGTTAAACATTTCAGTCACTTCGCCCATAGTATAATACATTTTATTAATGTCTCTTTCTTTGTACGGCATAACTTGTGCTTGATTATTAGGGTTTTACATCGATTAATTAAAGTATTCAAATGTAGCTCGATTTTTCCTGATTAACGCAATAAAATTTTAATTTTGTTCCTCCAAGATTTAAAATAATGACAGCTAAAGAAATACGACAAGCATTCCTTAATTTTTTTGAACAGAAACAGCATCATTTGGTGGCATCTGCACCAATTGTTGTGAAAAACGATCCGACATTGATGTTTACTAATGCCGGGATGAACCAGTTTAAGGACTTGTTTTTAGGAGAAGCAGCCATTAAATATAAAAGGGTAGCCGATACCCAACGTTGTCTGCGTGTATCTGGCAAGCACAACGATCTAGAAGAGGTGGGGATTGATACTTATCACCATACGATGTTTGAAATGCTCGGCAACTGGAGCTTTGGCGATTATTTTAAGAAAGATGCCATTGCCTGGAGCTGGGAATTATTGACAGAAGTTTACAAAATCCCAAAGGAAAAACTTTATGTAACGTATTTTGAAGGAGATGAAAAAGAGGGGCTGGCTAAAGATCAGGAAGCGTATGACCTTTGGAAGCAATATGTTGATGAAAGCCATATTTTACCTGGAAATAAAAAAGATAATTTCTGGGAGATGGGCGAAACCGGTCCATGCGGTCCTTGTTCAGAAATCCATGTAGACTGCCGTACAGATGAAGAAGAAGCAAATGTTGATGGTGCAACTTTAGTAAATGCCGATCATCCACAGGTTATCGAAATCTGGAACAATGTATTTATGCAATTCAACCGCCTGAAAGATGGCTCATTGCAATCTTTGCCTGCTAAGCACGTAGATACAGGTATGGGCTTTGAACGCCTTGTACGCGTTTTACAGGAAAAAACTTCTAATTACGATACAGATGTTTTTCAGCCAATGATCCAATTCATTGCAGAGAAATCTGGTGTTGAATACGGCGCAAATGAAAAAACAGACATTGCCATGCGGGTAATGGCCGATCATATTCGTGCCATCTCATTTGTAATTGCTGATGGTCAGTTACCATCTAATAACAAAGCAGGTTATGTGATCCGCCGGATTCTACGCCGTGCGGTACGTTATGCTTATACATTCTTAGACTTTAAAGAGCCATTTCTAAATCAACTCGTTCCTTTACTCGCTGAACAATTTACGGGTGTTTTTGATGAATTGGTTGCTCAACAGGATTTTGTTCAAAAAGTCGTATTAGAAGAGGAAGTTTCATTTTTACGCACATTATCTACTGGTATTCAGCGATTTGATAGATACCAGGCGAATAATAACATCGTAGAAGGAACCTTCGCGTTCGAATTGTCTGATACTTTTGGTTTCCCCTTGGATTTAACAGAATTAATGGCGCGCGAAAAAGGCTGGTCTGTTGATCTGGCTGCTTATGAGCAAGCACTTAAGAAACAAAAAGACGATAGCCGCGCCGCTACTGCCATTGATACTGGCGATTGGGTATTGGTAAATGCCGACGACCAAAGTGAATTTGTAGGTTACGATGATTTAGAAATTGAAACGGAGATTTTGAAATACCGGAAGGTAAAGGCGAAAGGTAAAGAACAATATCAAATTGTGCTTCGCCAAACACCTTTTTACGCAGAAAGTGGTGGCCAGGTAGGAGATACAGGGAGATTGGAAGACCATAGCCGCCAGTTTTGGGTAGATATTACCGACACCAAAAAAGAGAACGGTCTCACTGTTCACTTCACAGATCTCCTTCCTGATAATTTAGAAGGAAAATTCTGGGCAGTTGTAGATGAAGATAAACGCATATTAACAGAAGATAATCACTCAGCTACCCACCTGTTACATGCTGCGCTTAAACAAGTTTTAGGTCAGCATGTCAACCAGAAAGGATCATTGGTTAATGCAGATTATCTACGTTTCGATTTTTCTCATTTCGCAAAAGTAACTGATGAAGAACTGGCCCAGGTTGAAGTCATCGTCAACCAAAAAATAAGAGAAAATATCAAGCTGAAAGAGCAACGAAATGTACCGTATCAAGATGCAATTGAAAGTGGTGTTACTGCCTTATTCGGAGAAAAATATGGCGACTATGTCCGCATGATTACTTTTGATGACCATTTCTCAAAAGAGCTGTGCGGTGGTACTCATGTTAAAGCGACGGGTCAAATTGGATCGTTCAAAATTATTTCAGAAAGTGCAGTTGCTGCTGGCGTGAGGCGTATTGAAGCGATAACTGCAGACAAAGCAGAACAATTCTTTTTAGATCAACGGAGAGAATTAGGACATTTAAAGGCACTTCTGAATGGTTCAAAAGATCTTTCTGCCGCTGTTCAGGCTTTGCTGGATGAGAATGCGAAACTTAAGAAAGAAATCGAAAAAACAACCTTAGAACGGGTAGGCAATTTAAAGAACGAAATTGTTCACCACGTAAGGGGAATAAATGGTGTAAATTTAATTGCAAAACACATTGATTTACAAAGTGCTGACGCTGTTAAAAACCTCGCGTTTTCGTTAAAAGATATGGTAGACAATTTGTTTCTTGTTTTTACCACAGAAGTTGATGGAAAACCAGGCATTACCGTAATGCTTTCTGATCACCTGGTAAAAAAAGGTATGAACGCATCAAATATTGTTCGTGAGTTAGGCAAAGAGATTCAAGGTGGGGGCGGTGGTCAGCCATTTTATGCAACCGCTGGCGGTAAAAATCCTGATGGTTTAGCTAAAGTTTTAGAAAAAGCGGAAAGTTTCATTCCTCAAATATAATCAGGCACTGTTCTGGATAATAATTATCCCGCAGGTTTAGAAAATTTCCGCAGAATAGTAGCTAGTTCATTTAGATACCAATCAGGAACTCATAAAAAGTTAAAGATCCTCATGTATTGATTTGCATGAGGATTTTTATTTTATAACTTCTGCATCGCAAGTAGGGTTTACGCAAGATAAATATAGTTCAGCCGATCAATTTGTCAATTGCATTCAAAGGGATTTCAGATCTTTCGAAAATAACTACATTGCGTCATAATCCAACTAAACACTGCTTTCAAATGAGTTCTCTATTTTCGCTTTTCTTTATCGTATTGGCCATCAGGTTAATGAACAAACATCTAAATAAAGATGTAGTTCAAACTAACGACATCGTAAATCCAAATCAAGGGGAGAATAAAATCATCAACTATCTTCCTTTAATTTTTCACCTCACTATTATTAGCCTGATTTTGATTTCTTGTTTTAAATCTGGATTGATGAGCGAAGCAAGGATTTCACTTCTTATTTCCGATGGGATTTTTCAGTTTGTAAGCACCATGCTCATCTATATTATCACATTGATTAACCCCTTCCTATCTATCTCTCCAGTAATGAGAGAAAAGATTATACAAAAGGCACAAGAGCAGGATTTTCAATGGCTTAACTTATTACTAAAAAACAAAAACTGGCAGTTGTTGAAGGGATTGGCGTGCATCGCGATTGTCTGGTGTTGTGTAGATCGAGGCTATCTGGCTGTCCCTGATTTAAGCCAGGGGATACTTTCTGGAATTACACTGATGCTTATTATCTTTTTCATATTTGGCAATGTTGTACAGTTAATCAAAGATCCTGTATTATTTAAACAAAAGACATTGTTCAGGCTATCGATGCTTTATCGGTCTTTCAAGCTATCCTTTTTAATTTCCATCGGATTGCTCTTAACGATCTTTATCCTCATATCCATCTTTAAAATAGAATCAACTCATAAGAATCTCTCAATGGGAATGATCTTACTGGTTTATAATGTGGTGATGGCTTATAATGAATATAAAATTGTACGTTCTTAATTAATGATATTTCCGCAGGGCCCTGATCGCAATAAATAAGCCAATAAGGGTTAAAAATGCACTCAAAATGAATGGTGCTCCCGGAAAATAAATCGGCGTTCCACGCTGAATGAAATATACAAAAATGTGGCTGGCTACCCACGGACCGATGATGGCAGCTAAACTTTGCAAACTGGTGGTTATCCCCTGAATTTCACCCTGTGCATTT
Organism: Bacteroidota bacterium; assembly: GCA_037032985.1. Lineage (GTDB taxonomy): Bacteria > Bacteroidota > Bacteroidia > Sphingobacteriales > Sphingobacteriaceae > Pedobacter. Next base: position 94,867 of record JAZBLB010000014.1, on the reverse strand, counting down.
TCAGGCACCTGATTGGAAATAATACTCTGCATAGCTGGTCCACCGATGCCAGCTAAACAATAAGGAATAATAAAAAGCATCATCATTGTTCCGTTTTTCGCAAACGCAAAACAGATAAAGCTAATCACATAAAGCATCAGGCCGAAATAAATGGCTTTCCTGTTTCCAACCTTCGGAATGATAAATCTTATTAACCCACCTTGCACAATTGCAACCATCAAACCGACTACACCTAAAGAATAGCCGATCATTTTAGCATCCCACTTAAATTTTTCAATCACATAAAAAGACCAGTTCGATTGGACAGAGTGACTTGCGATATATAGCAATAATAACGTTGCCAATAAACCCAATATAGCAGGATATTTAGAAGCGTTCATAAATGACCCAACTGGATTTGCGCGCTTCCAGGAAAAGTTACGCCGCATATTTTTCGCTAACGATTCCGGAAGAATGAAATAACCATAAATCCAGTTGATGAGCGCTAAGCCGGCAGAGATCATGAAGGGAACCCGCAGGCCATAAGTGCTGAATAGACCACCAATTACTGGCCCCAGAATAAAACCAATGCCAAAAGCAGCGCCCACCAGACCGAAATTCTGCGCTTTTTTTTCAGGCGCTGAGATATCTGCAATATAAGCCATCGCAGTAGTAAAGCTTGCTCCGGTAACACCAGCAATGATTCTACCAATAAACAGCCAGAAAATACTAGGGGCGAAGGAGAGAAAAATGTAATCAATCCCAAGGCCAAACAAAGAAAAAAGCAGGATAGGTCTTCGTCCGTATTGATCACTGAGCCCGCCCATAATTGGAGAAAAAATAAACTGTGCAAGTGCAAAAGCAACCATCAGGTAACCACCATAATCTGCCGCCACACTCAGGGTGCCTCCCGTAAATTCCTGGATAAGTTTAGGTAAAACCGGGATGATAATTCCAAATCCCGTGAAATCGATCAGCAGCGTGATCATGATAAAAATCATCGCTGATTGTTTTTGCTTTGCCATTGTAATTGCGTTAAATACAAAAATAGGATAATAATTAAAAAATGATTTAAATACCGCTGTAACAACCTAAAAAAGATACAGCACCTAAAAACACTTAGCAAAGCCCAAAACTTTTCCACAATGCCTTATTTCGGCATATTTTTGCTAAATTCGCAAGGTTATAACAATACCTTTTTTAAATATCGTTTTTGATAACGAGAATAATAACTTATGGCAGAAGATTTAGAAAATCAACAAAACGACAAAATCATCCAAATTAATATAGAGGAGCAGATGAAATCGGCCTACATTGACTATTCAATGTCGGTAATCGTATCCAGGGCTTTGCCTGATGTACGTGATGGATTGAAACCGGTTCACCGCCGTGTTTTATATGGTATGCTTGATTTAGGGGTAACCAGTAATAAACCCCATAAAAAGTCTGCCCGTATTGTAGGTGAAGTATTAGGTAAGTATCACCCACATGGTGATTCATCAGTATATTTTACCATGGTTCGTATGGCTCAGGATTGGAGTTTGCGTTATCCAATGGTAGACGGACAAGGAAACTTTGGGCACATTGATGGTGACTCTCCGGCAGCAATGCGTTATACCGAGGCACGTTTCTCTAAAATTGCAGAGGAAATGCTTGCGGATATCAATAAAGATACGGTAGATTTTCAGTTAAACTTTGATGATACTTTGCAGGAACCAACGGTTTTACCTGCGAAAATTCCAAATCTTCTGGTAAACGGTTCATCGGGTATTGCAGTAGGTATGGCAACCAATATGGCGCCCCATAACTTAACTGAGGTAATTGATGGCGTAGTGAACTACATTGATAACAGAGACATTACCATTGAAGAACTGATGAAGTTCATCAAAGCACCCGATTTCCCTACAGGAGGTATAATTTACGGTTACACAGGTGTAAAAGAGGCTTTTGAAACCGGTCGTGGAAGGATTGTAATGCGTGCCAAGGCAGAAATTGAAAGCATTAAAGACCGTGAAGTTATTATCGTAACCGAAATTCCTTATCAGGTTAATAAAGCACAAATGATTGAGCGTACTGCTGAATTGGTTGGCGAAAAGAAACTGGAAGGAATTTCAAATATTAAAGATGAATCCAATAAAGATGGTATCCGCATCGTTTACGAGATTAAACGTGATGCAAATGCTTCCATCGTTTTAAACAACCTATATAAGTATACCGCTTTACAAACTTCATTCAGCGTAAATAACATTGCTTTGGTTAAAGGCCGCCCGCAAATGTTAAACCTGAAAGATTTAATTGTACATTTTGTAGATCACAGACATGATGTAATTGTTCGCCGTACAAAATATGAACTTGCTGAGGCGGAGAAACGTGCACACATTTTAGAAGGTTATTTGATTGCTTTAGATCATTTGGATGAAGTAATTAAATTGATCCGTGCATCAGAGACTCCGGAAGAAGCGCGTTTAGGCTTGATGGAGAAATTTGGTCTGAGTGATCTTCAGGCACGTGCAATTCTTGATATGACGCTTCGTCGTTTAACAGGACTAGAACGTGATAAAATTAAAGAAGAGTACGCAGAATTGATGAAAACCATTGAAAGCTTAAAAGCCATTCTTGCTGATGAAGGGTTGCGTATGCAGATTATCAAAGATGAGTTAGCAGAGGTTCAGCAAAAATACGGTGATGAACGTAGAACAACGATCGTTCACTCGGCCGAAGACATGAGCATGGAAGATTTCATCGATGATGAAGAAGTTGTTATTACAATTTCTCATGAAGGCTATGTGAAACGTACACCAGCAACTGAATTCAGAGCGCAGGGTAGAGGTGGAAAAGGATCGAAAGGAAGTACCTCTAGAAACGAAGATTTTATTGAACACATGTTGGTAGCCACCAACCACAATTATATGTTATTCTTTACCGAGGCCGGAAGATGTTTCTGGTTAAGGGTTTATGAAATTCCGGAAGGGTCCAGAACAAGTAAAGGAAGAGCAATTCAAAACATCATCAACATTCCTAAAGACGAAAAAATTAAGGCTTACATCAAAGTTAAAAACCTTAAAGATCAGGAATACCTGGAGAATAACTTCATCATTATGTGTACTAAAAAAGGTACCATTAAGAAAACTTCGTTAGAATCATATTCTCGTCCACGCGTAAATGGTATCAATGCCATCAATATTAATGAAGGTGATGTATTACTGGAAGCTTGTTTGACCAATGGACAGAGTGAAATTGTGATGGCTTTACGTTCTGGAAGGGCTATCCGCTTTAACGAAAGTACTGTTCGCCCGATGGGAAGAACTGCTACCGGAGTGCGTGGTGTAAGGCTTGCGCATGATAAAGATGAAGTTGTTGGCATGATTGCTGTAAACAATCCTGAAGTTACGGTGTTAGTAGTATCAGAAAAAGGATACGGAAAACGGACGGACATTGAAGATTATCGCGTAACCAATCGTGGTGGTAAAGGTGTAAAAACAATCAATGTTACAGAAAAAACCGGGCAATTAGTATCGATTAAAGACGTTACAGATGGTGAAGATCTAATGATCATTAACCGTTCGGGAATTGTAATCAGAATTCCTGTTTCAGCTTTAAGAGTAATGGGACGTGCTACTCAAGGTGTTCGTTTGATTTCTCTCAAAGGTGATGACGAAATTGCATCGGTTACTAAGATTGATCATGAAGAAGATGAGGAAGAAACCGTTAATTTAGAAGATGTACTGGTAGTTGATGGCGAGGAATTAGAAGCCGATCCGACTGCTGAAACAGAAGAAGCTGAAGAAGACGACGAGGAAGGCGAAGCAGATCAACCGACAGAAGAATAATATTAACTAAAATAAAAATTAGAATAACAATTATGAAAAGAGTATTTCTAGGTATAATTTTGGCAGGAGCAGCTAGCTCTGCGTTTGCTCAGAAAAGTGAAGTTAATGAGGCAAAAAAAGCCTGGGGAATTTTCCAGTTAACTTCTCAGGGTGGCACAACACCGCTAGATAAAAAGTTAGAATCTGTTAAAACTGGTTTAGCTCATACTGATAAAGCAATTGCTGATGAAAAATCAAAAGTAATGCCTGAGGCCTGGACTTATAGGGCGTTATTCGCTTCTTCTGCAGCCATTTTAGATACTGTAAATGTAGCCAATGCTGATGCAAACTTAAAAATTGCACAAGATGCGCTTGTTGAAGCTAAAAAATTGGATGCTAAAGGTGCTGAAAAGGAAAACATTACGCTTGCTGAAACAAACATTTCTAACGCAGTCAGAAATGCAGGTGTTATGGCTTATAACAAAAAAGATTACAAAACTGCATATACCAAATTTGTGCAAGCCACTGTAATCAATCCGACAGATACTGCCATGTATTTAAATGCAGGTATTGCCGCTAGAAACGTGGAGGATTATCCAGGCATGATTCAACAATTTAAGAAAGTAATTTCTCTGAATTCACCACAGTCTAAAGATTTGTATAATGAATTGGTTGATGTGACCTTGAGAAAGCAAAAAGATACCACCGCTGCTTTAGCCATTATTGCTGAAGCTGTTGCGAAATATCCTGATAATGTTGATTTGATTAAAACCGAAACACAGATCTATATTGATAGAGGCGATGCAGCAAAGTCAGAACAAATGTTAAATGCTTTAGCTACTAAAGAACCAACTAATCCAAGTTATCAGGTATTGTTGGGTAACATTTATTTCTCACAAGCACTAAAAATTCAGGCTGACAGAAATAAAGTTGATCAGAAAAAAGTGAAAGAATTTAATGAGCTAACCGTTAAAATGAATGGTTTGCTTGATAAATCACTTCCTTATTATAAAAAAGCTTTAGAGATTGATGGTAAAAATGTTGGTGCGCTTGAAACACTAAAAACCATTTACGCTTTTAGAAATGATACTAAAAATTACAACGATGTTAAGGCTAAATTAGATGCCTTACCTAAGCAGTAATTACTTGCAAAAGTTTAAAAAAGAGTCCTGATTTTATCAGGACTCTTTTTTTTTACTTATTTTTACCTGATTAGTATTTTCGCCCATCAATACAGATAGATCTATTATGCAAAATGGTTTCAAGCTAGTAATAGCACTTTTGGTTTCCACTTCCTTAAATTCGTTCGCTCAAAAAAGTCAGATTCTAATTGCTCGTAACGCTGTGGGAAAACTTCAGGCGTCTATTGCCAACAAGGAAGATGAAAAGAAACAACTGACTATTATAACAGAAGGATTAAAGGCCATTGAATCCGCAGAAAAGGATAATAAGACGAAAAATTGGGCAGAAACCTGGTCACTAAAATCATATCTTACTTCATACGCATCACTAATAGATACGGATTCCAATAATTCAGATACTTTCTACGAAGCCGCGAACTCATCTATCAAACAAGCAAGAGGCTTAGATAAATATGAAGATAACTCGGGTTTAATTAAAGCCTCTAACCACAATATTCTAATCAAAAAGCAGGAGAGGGGCAACGCTTCATTTTTCAATAATGAATTCAAAGAGGCTTACGAAGATTTGAAAGAAGTAAGCGATAGTTTTCCGACAGATACTACATTAGCGTTAAACACAGCCATCTGCGCCTTAAACATTCAAAATTACGACGAGTCTATTTCTTATTTTAACCGTGCCAAAACCAATGGAATCCGAAATGCATCGATGTTTCAAAAGCTTGCGCAACTTTACAGCGCAAAATACGATTACGAAACGGCGATTAAAACGCTCGAGGATGGCTTGTTGAAAAATCCATTTAACAAAAACCTGACTAACGATTATATCAATTTGCTTCTAGATACTGAAAACTTCGCAAAAGCTACGAGTTTGATCGAAGGCAATTTAAAGGTAGAAAAAGGGAATAAATTACTTTATTTTCTCTATGGTTATCTACAGCAAGCAAGCGGAAATAATCCTACAGCAATTTTAGCTTATGATAAAGCGCTTGCCACAGATCAGAATTATTTTGATGCTTTGTACCAATTAAGTTTAGCATACATCAATACTGCAAACGAAACGTTACAAAAAAGCGACGCTGAGAAAGTTTCTAAATATAATTCACTGATCAACCGTGCACAGCTGGCTTTGCAACGCGCAAATGAAATAAATCCTAACGATAAGAAAACTGTTCAGTTACTAGTGGAAATCTATTCCCGTAAGAAAGCAACCGACAAAGTACAGGAATTAAACCGCAGACTTCAGGAGCTTTAGTTTAGTTGAAAGAAAGGCAACGTAGATATCTATTAAGTTCAACTTAACATAATATTAATTATAAGACAAAATAATATTTATATTTTTGCTGCAAAAAGCAATGCTAATCTCGTATGACTGGTAAATCTTCAGCGTGCGCAAGCGCATTAAATTAAGCTACTCAGCATGCAGTTGATTATGACGACAATACAATCTGTAGACTATTATTTTTTTTAAAATCTCTCAAAGTATTTTAAGAGCGTTTGAATTGTAGTCACCGACAGATAACGTTGTCTGTTTGTCGAAATAATGTTTAGCTTTATCACTTATCTGGACAAATATAAATAACACCTAACCAAATGAATAATATCGCCATCATCTATGATTTAGATGATACAATTTTCCCAACGAAGTCGATTCCGGCTGCTACTTTTCAGCCAGTTTTTAATGCCATTAAACACGCAAATAATGGGTTTCTAACCGAGAAATTATTAGAAACAGCGCTGGAAGATTTATGGGTAAAACCTATGGATATAGTTGCGAAAGAATATGGTTTTAATGACGCCATGATTAATGCAGCAAAAACAACATTAACAAATTCGACTTATGAACTGAGCCTCACCCCTTTTGCTGATTATCATTTCATCACAAAAATTCCCGGTAAAAGATTTCTTGTGACAACTGGAATAACGAATTTGCAGCAGGCGAAAATTAATTCTCTTATTAAAGACGGGGATTTTGATGAAATTATTATTGATGATCCTTATCATTTGGACAGACTGGGAAAGAAAAGTATTTTCCGCGGTCTTGCTGCTAGATATAAGTTACTTCCGGCAAATATGTTGATTATTGGCGACAACCCTGACTCAGAGATTGCTGCCGGTAACGCGCTAGGAATGAAAACTATTCAAATCCTGAGGCCTGGCGTTCAAAGAGATGAACAGGCAACTTATGTAATTCAGTCTTTTAGTGAAATAAGCAATTTAATAAAAAGATATTTTATTAAATTTCCCAATATTAGTCTATTCAATATGAACTGTAATGATTAACTCAATCGAGAATATCCTTTAACTACAACCCTATCATTTTAGTAATACTTTATTAATCGGAATTTAATAATGAAATGATTTTTTTTGTTGATCTTTATATAACTAAAACCATTTATTATGAAAAAGATTATTTCAATTTGCATGATTGTGCTATGCATAGTTTCACTGACAACCTATGCCAATGATGACGTACCAAAACTAGCGACCAATATTGAGAAAAAGGTTACCAGTTACAACGTCCGTTTAGGTTATAGAAATTTGGACGGAAGTGTAACCACAACCGGATCTACCGAATCTCCAGGTTTCACTGCATACAATACAGAAAGTGGTGAAGATTATTTTTGCGAGCTTGGTCCATCTGCACCCGGAATATTTCTACCTTATGAGTTACCGGGGACACTTACCGGTTTGCAAGCTGGTACCTATCAATTTAGTGCAGAACGCGGGCAAGGCAACTGGACAGGTTATGGCTCAATAACGGTAACCTTATCTCCTGAAATGATTGGTCCGGACGGTTATGTTACCGTTTATGTACCAATCGCCTGGGCTGAATAGTTACAAATTGTAGTCCTAAAATACCTAACCACATTTTAGGACTATCTAATTCCCATAAATACAGCTCATTTCTTTGAAGCCTCGAACAAATCTGCAATCCAAAATGTTATTGCAATTATATGTATGAGCACATTTCACTTGAGGATGCCAGAAATTTACAAATCGATCTTGCGAAACGATTACAATTCCAACCTGTAGAAAATATTTCTACAATTGCCGGTGCAGACATCTCATTTAATAAAAACAGCACGACGATGTACGCAGGGATCGTAATGTTAAGTTATCCAGAAATGAAACTCCTGGGCTATGCATTGGAAACTTTCGAAACGGCCTTCCCCTACCAGCCCGGATATTTAGGTTTTAAAGAGGTACCTGCTCTATTAAAGGTCTGGAAACTCATCATCCAGAAACCAGACGTTGTGGTGTTAGATGGCAATGGAATTCTACATCCGCGGAGAATGGGTGTTGCATCCCATTTTGGCATTCTAGCCAATCAACCTACAATTGGATGTGCTAAAAGCATTTTATATGGGGAAAATCATATTCCTAAACCTGATAAATATAGCTTCGCAAATATAGAGAGCAGCGGCGAATTGCTCGGCTTCGCACTCAGAACCAAAAATAATTGTGCTCCGGTTTACGTCTCCGCAGGTCACCTGATTACGCAGCAACAAGCACTTGAAGTCATGAAGAAGTGCATTGGAAACTATAGAATTCCTGAACCTACCCGCATGGCACACGAAATTGTAAATGACTTTAGAATAGGAAAGTTAAAGGCTGGTTATCATCAGATCGTCCAACCTTTAAGCTTATTTTAAATCCAGTTGATACCTTTAGTAAGAAACTGCAATGTTTTGTGTTCGTCGGTCCCGGCTTCAGGATGAATGTTATAACCCCAATTTGCTTGTGGTGGCAAACTCATCAGAATAGACTCAATTCTTCCATTGGTTTCCAAACCAAATTTTGTCCCTGAATCGTAAACGAGGTTAAATTCAACATATCTGCTCCTGCGAAGATACTGCCATTCTTTTTGGATCTCGGTAAATTCACGATCGCGGTTACGTTCTATTAATTCTGTATAAATCGGTAAAAATGTCTCGCCAATATTAGCAGAAAAATCCAAGATTTGATGCCAGGCCAGGTTCGTGTTTTCAGGCTTTAACCTATCGTAAAATATTCCACCAACGCCTCTTGTTTCTTCTCTGTGCTTAATAAAAAAGTAGTCGTCTGCCTGGGCCTTAAATTTTGGGTAGAAATCAGGATTAAATTCGTCACAGGCGTTCTTTAGCTTATGGTGAAAGAAACGAGCATCATTTTCGAAAACATAATGGGGTGTCAAATCTATCCCGCCACCAAACCAACGTGTCTCTTCATTCAGTTCGAAATACCTGATATTCATATGGATAATCGGAACCAGCGGATGATTCGGATGAATAACAATAGAAACACCTGTTGCAAAAAATTCGTCTTCATCAACCTTAAAGGCTTTTTTGATGGCTTCGGGTAATTTGCCGTGAACAGCAGAAAAATTAACGCCACCTTTTTCAATAATAGCGCCTTTTTGCATAATCCTAGTCCTGCCACCTCCACCGCCAGCCCTGTCCCACAACTCTTCTTCAAATTTGCCTTTACCATCTGCAATCTCTAAACCCTTGCAAATTTCGTCCTGAATCTGCTGATAACGCGCTGCTACTTCTTCTCTAAACATCATGATTAAATACGATTTCATCACAAATTTAAGCCTTTATCAGCGCGCTTGCGACTTAAAGTTTAGATAGTACATTTTATTGACATTGAAGCATTTCAATACAAATTAGCTTTGTGCCTTGTAGCAGTTGAAAAAAAATGTTTCCTTAATTTTAATAACAAAACATAGAAAGCGCAAGCCTATTCTTCCAGGTAGTTCAAATCTTTATTGAAACTTTCCTTTAATGATGCAACAGAAACCATGGCGATTACGGTGAGGAGCCCCATTACGATGAAGCCTGCTGTAACGATATTATATTGATGAACAAAAAATTCAAAGATCAAAGTAATTGGAATCAAGGCTCCCCGCACAAAATTAGGCGCAGTAGTTGTTACTGTAGAGCGAATATTGGTACCAAATTGTTCTGCTGCGATGGTAACGAATGTAGCCCAATAGCCTACCGCAAATCCCATTACCAAACAAATAAAAATAAAGCTACTCTCGGTCAGATTATTACTCGTTAAATACCAGATAACGGTAACCACAGATAAGCTCTGGAAAATTAAGACTGTTTTCTTTCTTGATTTGAGTACTTGTGCCAGAAGTCCACATACTACATCGCCTAGGGCAATACCAAAATAAGTATACATGATTCCTGTACCGGCATTTAATATGTCTTTAGCACCTAAAGCCTTGCCTATTTCCGGCGACTGTGTAACCAGTATCCCTACTATAAACCAAAGTGGTAAACCAAGGCAAATACAGGCCAGATATTTCAAAAACCTTTTCCGATCAGAGAAAAGCATAAAGAAATTTCCTTTGGAAACACTTTTAGATTGCTCTGCGTGTTTAAACATACCAGACTCAAACGTTCCGACGCGTAAGAGTAATAACAGCAGGCCCATGCCTCCTCCGACAAAATATGAGGTTTGCCAGGTGAAGTGTTTACCAATAGTGGCAGCGGCGGCTGCACCCAACAATCCGATCCCAGCCACAACCATCGTACCATATCCCCGCTTTTCCTTATCCATAGTCTCCGTAACCAAGGTTATACCTGCGCCTAATTCGCCCGCCAGACCAATTCCGGCAATAAATCGAATCGCAGCATAAGTATGTACATCTGTAGCAAAGCCATTTGCGATATTAGCAACAGAATACATCAAAATAGACCCGAACAATACTTTGATCCGGCCGAATTTATCTCCGATTATACCCCACAGTAATCCACCCAACAGCAAACCAAACATTTGCATATTGATCACATATTCGCCTTCGGTACGCATTTGTTCCGGCGAAATACCAATATCAGAAAAGCTTTTTAAGCGAACAACAGAAAAGAGAACAAGATCATAGATATCTACGAAGTAGCCTAATGCGGCTACGATAACTAGAAAGATAACGTTACGACTGTTGGTTTGGGTTTGGGGATCCATTTATCTACTTGGTTTATTTGCTGAAAGTACAAAATCAACCAAATAAAAAAAATAGTTATAAAAAATAAAAGCCATCCTGTTGGATGGCTTTTATATCTCCTACATTGGAGGTGTTTTTGTTGTTGTATCTGGCGGAGTAGTTTTAGCTGTATCCGCTGGTGTTGTAGTTTTTGTTGTGTCCATTGGAGCCGTTGTTGTCGAATCCGTCATTGTGCTGTCTGAAGAACCAGCCATATTTTTAGACGAATTGCATGCTGAAGTGGCAATCATGATCGTACCAGCAAAAGCAAGACTTAAGATTATTTTTTTCATAGTTTTTATTGTTATCTGTAATCTTTAACAACAATGTCATCATTTGGTTTTATTTTTTTCGCCCACAAACATCAGGGTTGTATGTAAGCAGCAGATTTATAGGTTATTATATTTCAAAAAATTAACAATCAATAGTGTAAAATATACACCATACTATATAATTGTTACGTTTCACACCAAACCTTTTAGCTAAAATTTCATTTAGGCGAGAAAAGATCAATCAAATTAATTTTTGTCAGGTTGTTGCAAAAACACAAGTTTAAAAATTAAAAAGTGGCAAATCTTTCTGATATTAGTATTGTATGATTATTTCTCAAAACGCACTCAAATGGGTAATGCGCCTGTATCCACCTTTATTGTTTCAACGCATCTGGGTACAACGGTTTGAGGGTGAATTCAAAAGTTGTACTGTTAAAATCAGCAAGAGTTTTCTAAACAAAAACTACAATGGCTCAATTTTCGGTGGAACTATATATGCTGCCACAGACCCGTTTTATGCATTATTGTTTGATCAGCTCATGCAACGACGGGGATTTAAAGTACGCGTTTGGTTGAAGAGTGCGTCTATTCAATATTTAAAGCCTGGTCGTTCAAGCTTGTATTTTACCATTACTCTTACTGATGAAATGATTATTGAGGCTGAAACAGCCTTGAGAACGGTTGGCAAATTTGTGAAAGCTTATCCAATGGCGCTTACCAATAAAAGCGGCGAGCTTTGCGCTACTGTGATGAATGAAGTTTATATCCGAAACCTGCATCAGGGCGAAACGCCTACTGTTGCTTATTAATTGTTGTTATGCCGAGTATTAAAAGTTTGATTTTGCAGGGTGAGGGTGTTCAGCTCGATTTTAAAAAAACAATAACCAATACGGAAAAAATTGCCAAGAGTCTGGTTGCTTTTGCCAATAACAAAGGTGGCAAATTATTAATTGGTGTGGCGGATGATGGAACGATAAAGGGCGTAAAATCAGAAGAGGAAGAAAAATATATGATTCTCACCGCTGCTCATCAGTTTTGCAAGCCAGCAATTGAGCCTACTTTCGACGAAATTTACGTGGATGATAAGTTGGTGCTCGTTGCCAACATTCCGGAGAGTGATGTAAAACCACACTACGCTTTGGATGATCAAAAAAAATGGTGGGCTTATATTCGCATTGATGATAAAAGTGTATTGGCCAGCAAAATTATTGTCGATGTGTTGAAAAACGATAATCAAGACCAGGGCGTGCTTATCTCCTATTCTGACAATGAAAAAAAGCTTTTAGAATACCTTGATCAAAAAGAGCGAATTACCCTGAAAGAATTTAGCAAGTTACTGCGTTGCTCTTATCGCAAAGCCCAAAAAATACTGGTGAATTTGATTATTACCAATGTGATCAGAACCCATACCAGTGAAAAAGAGGAATATTTCACTGCAGTGAAACACGTTTAAAACCTAGACTATTAGTGGCTGATCGAATGTTTTAATGCTTTACAAAGTGGCAAAGGAAATATTTTTTTGATTCATTACCTTTTTTGATCGCTGAAAACGCGAACTTTGCGGACTATGTTTTCTAAAATCTACGCAGAATATAAGAACTATTACAAAGAGAATTTACTACTGGCTTTGCCGATAGTCGGTTCTCAGGTTGGACATACTCTGGTACATATGGCCGATAGTATTATTGTTGGCCACTTTACAGATACTACTCAACTGGCATCAGTTTCGCTCGTAAACAGCATTTTTATTTTGATTATGGTAATTGGCCTCGGTATATCTTATGGCTTAACACCCTTAATTGCGCAAGAAAACGGTCGCCAGAATTATGCAGAATGTGGAAAGCTTCTTTCTAATAGTTTAATTATAAATGTTTTAATCGGCATATTTTTATATTGTATTGTGCATTTCGGTGTTTTACTCGTGATTGATCACCTGAATCAAACTCCTGCGGTAGTAAGTTACGCCAAACCTTATTTAGGGTTGCTTTCTGTATCGATCATTCCCCTTTTAGTATTCCAAACTTTTAAACAGTTTGCAGAAGGCTTAGGCTTCACCAAGCAGGCCATGTTTGTATCGATTTGGGGGAATGTGCTAAATATTACCTTAGGCATCATTTTCGTAAAAGGATTGTTCGGTATTAAACCTATGGGCGTAAGTGGCGTAGGACTTAGTACTTTAATCGACAGAACGCTAATGGCTGTTGTAATGGCCATTTATGTTTTAAGATCGAAACATTTCAAAAAATATTTAACAGACTTTAAAGCTACCCTTATTGATAAAGTAAGGGCCTTTAAACTTATAAAAATCGGGGCGCCTGTAGCCATGCAATATTCTTTCGAGATCAGTGCTTTTAGCGGCGCTGCAATTTTGATTGGAACCATCGGGGCCGTTGAACAGGCAGCCCACCAAATTGCAATTGGATTGGCGGCGATGACTTATATGATGGCTAGTGGTATTGCATCTGCAGCTACGATTAAAACAGGAAACAATTTTGGTAAAAATAATTTCAATGACCTTCGTAAATCGGCGATAGCAAGCTATCATGTTATTTTATTGTTTATGTCTTGCACAGCAATTATTTTTATGCTGGCCAATAATCTGCTCCCGTTCATCTACACCAGCGATTTAAAAGTTGTAGCGATTGCCTCTCAACTCGTAATTATCGCCGGCTTCTTTCAACTCTTTGATGGAACGCAAGTTGTGGGATTAGGTGTACTCCGGGGAATTGGTGATGTTAACATCCCTACATTTATCACCTTTCTGGCTTACTGGGTAGTTGGGATTCCGGTGGGTTACGTATTGGGTTTCCATTTCGGTTTAGGCGTTAACGGAATCTGGTATGGCTTAACGCTCGGTTTATTAACGGCCTCTATCCTACTGTTTCTTAGGTTTCAAAATAAAACCAAAGCGCTAAATGTGGTGGTAAATGGTAACCCCAATTTATAGAAATACCGACCTGGTTTAGGGCAGGTCGGTACTTTGAAAAAATGACATATATAAAATCGCTTGGCTAATTGGTCTTTACTTCCCGCCAACATTAACTACTACGCCAATCGTAAAAATAGAATTTCCTGCGGACATGTATTTTCGGTTTTTTAAACCAATGTTACTACTCGTGGTATATTGAAGTTGAACAACTTTGCTTAGTGCCATTCTGGTAAAGAAAACAGGTTCGAAAAAGATATTATCTTCTTTGGGCTGAACAACACCATTCAAAAAGAAACGGTCCATTTTAACATGGCTGATCCTTAAAGCTGTACCATAATTAATCGGGAAATTTGTTCCGAATAAACGCAGGTTATTTTTCTTTTTAGAACTATAATTTACTTGTAAAAACGATTTCCGGTAATCAACATCCTGCAGTTCGCTGCTCACGAGCACATCATCTTTGTAATCTCTAAATGTGATATCGCTCCAACCCTTCCCAACACCCGCATAAATTTCGATAATCCTGTTGTTATCGGGACCGAAGGTATCAAAATATCCTCCGCCAATCTCTATCAGTTTGTGACCAAAATCTTTGCTTTTTCGGTCATTATTCATCTTTGAACCACTAAAGAGTACGCCTATGTGGTCTGATACCGCATAGGCACCATTTACGCTCACATTTCCTTTTAACGAAATATGGCCTCCGCCACTAAACTCTCCCTGTTTACTCAACATAGGTGTATTAGGAACATTAGGCATATATACAGAGGAACAACTTGCTGTAAAAAGTGCTAGAACTGGAACTGCTAAACGGAGGTGTTTGATCATAGGTGTCTTTATAAACAGATTTTTAAATCAAAAATTGTGTTAAATGGTAATATTCATAAATTCCATTACTCGTTTAAACTCATCATGAAGACCGGCCTTTAGATGGATTTTTTCGGAAGTGATTGGATGGGTAAAACTTAATTCTGAGGCGTGAAGTAACATCGTGGACATATTCCATTGTTCCAGAAAGAATTTATTTTGTTTATTGCAGCCATGAGTACGGTCGCCTATAATGGGGTGAAGAATGTGACTAAAATGCCTTCTCAGCTGATGCATTCTCCCGGTTTTCGGAGTAGCTTCCACCAAAGAATACCTGGATGTGGAATGCTTACCAAAGGCAACATGAACCTCTGCCCGGTTTAAGGTTTTAAAAGCTGTAAAAGCATCTTGCATGGTACCGTTTTCCTTTGCCAGTGGATAATCGATCTCCATTGAATCAGCAGTGAATCCGCGGAGGATAGCGAGATATTTCTTCTCCGTCTCGGTATTCATAAACTGTTGGTGCATGGCAATTTCAGATGGCTTGTCAAGAGCGAACAACAAAATTCCGCTGGTCTTTCTATCCAACCGATGCACCGGGCTCACATGTTTACCAACCTGATTTCGAAGCATTTGTAAAGCGAATTCAGTTGCATCTCTGGCTATTGATGATTGATGAACCAATAAGCCGTGAGGTTTATTAATGGCAATTAAATTTTCGTCTTCGTAAATAATCTCCAGCATATTGCCGCGAAGATAAGAATATGAAATTTGATTTCAATCGCCAATTGAGGGTTTGATTACTTTATTGCAACAAATCTGCTTTAATGGGTAGTGAATTTCACAGACATTTGATCTAATACTGGCCGATGTAACAACTTTCTGCCTTTTTTTAACTAAATAAATCAAAAGCAACCTTGTACGTGTTGCAATGTGCATCTACAATATCTCTGATATCAGCAGAATAGCCGCCACCCATACTTATTTGCATCGGAAAACCTTTGCTTTTGCATTGTTCAATTACCATCCTGTCACGTTCTTTACAAGCAGATTTTGTTAAAGCGATTTTACCCAGTTTATCAGTTGCGAGCACATCTACGCCAGATAGATAGAATACAAAATCTGGCTTGGCCCTCTCAAACGCCATTTGTAAATGTCGTTTCAATAACGAAAGGTAGTCATCATCCAGAACTCCATCCGCCAAGGGTACATCCAGATCAGATTTTTCTTTTCGAAAGGGAAAATTTTTATCGCCATGCATTGAAAATGTAAATACACGAGACTCCTGCTGAAAGATTTCAGCCGTTCCATTTCCTTGGTGTACATCTAAATCGATGATCAGGATTCGTTTACATAGCTTGTTGTTTAAAAGGTAGTTGGCAGCAATAGCCTGATCATTTAGCAGACAAAAACCTTCACCCCAGTTGCTGCCGGAATGGTGCGTACCGCCTGCAACATTGAAGGCTACTTCCCCGCCATTCAATGAATGTAAAGCGCCATCTATTGTGCCTTGAGTAATTCTCAGTTCCCGTTCAAGGAGTTGCGCATTTAACGGGAAACCAATACGACGCTGTTCCTTTTCAGACAACGTCAAATCCCGAAGTTGCTCCCAGTAGTGCGCCTCATGAGTAAGCAATATAATTTCCTCAGTCACCTGATCAGGACTAAACATGTGACTCGGCTCAATAATTCCCTCATGCAATAGCTGTGCTGGAATCAATTCATATTTCAACATTGGAAAGCGGTGGCCTTCAGGTAACGGGTGCGCATACAGTTGATGGTAAGCAATTTTAATCATTAGCTAAAATTTCCTCCACATGTTTCTCAATATTATCGCAAATGGTATCTACAGGTAAATCGTTGGCATCTGTTCCAAAGGGATCTTCAATCTCTTCAGCTATCAGTTCCAAACTCGCTAGTACATAGAGGATAAAGGGCACGATCAATACGAGGTAATAGCCCAAACTAAATACCCAACCAATTGGGATAGTAAGTACGTAAATAAAGATAAATTTCTTTATGAAAGCACTGTATGAATATGGAATTGGAGTGTTTTTAATTCGTTCGCATCCTCCGCAGATATCTGTAAACTGATTAACATCGTTCGTTAACACGATGAGTTGTTCCTGAGAAATCAGTCCTTTTCTAAGCAGATTGTAAATTCTGGTAATCATGCTGCTAGCGATCTGATTCGGAATGTGCTTGCTATCTTTCACCTCAATGAGGAAGCTATTTTTTCCAAAATACTTTTTTTCCCGAAGATGTTCCTTCATGGCAAAAGCATATTTCGGAATCCCATACTCAAAGAAACGCAAATCATCTTCTGGTAGTTTTAAAGCCTTAATCTTCATGGCAAAGTTTCGACTTACATTTGTGAGCGCACCTAAAAGCTTGCGCCCATCCCACCACCGGTCGTATGAAGTATTGGTACGGAATACTAAAAGCATAGAGATCACGAAGCCAAGCAAACTGTGCATCATGCCGATATTACTTACGTAATCACTTTTAGATAGCTTGAAAATATTGAGTTCGAGAAAAGCGACAAAAGCTGAAAAAATAGATACACTGATCATCAGCGGCCACAGCTTCAAAATGGTGTCCCCTTTGTGAAAGTGGAAAATAAAGGTAAACCAATCTTTTGGATTGTAATTGATCATAATAGGCGCGCTATAGAATTTCCAGGCAAACTTTCAATATAGTCTGTCCGGTTAAATAAATATCTTCAAAAGAATTGTATAAAGGAATCGGACTTAGCCGAATCACATTTGGCTCACGCCAATCGCCAAGCACGTGGTTTGCCACCAAACCATCAAAAATTTCTTTTCCTTTGCTGTTGGCAATAACGGACAATTGCGCCCCTCGATCTGTTTCTTTGGAAGGCGTAATCACTTTAAATTGCGGTGTACCTAATTCGTTATTTATCTCATTAATAATAAAATGAAGATATCCAGTTAAACTAATACTTTTATTCCTTAAAGGTGCTAAAAAACCTGCTTGTTCAAAGATTTGCAAAGACGCATGATAAAGTGCCATCGGCATCACTTGCGTGCAACTTACCTG
The DNA here is from genome assembly GCA_037032985.1 of Bacteroidota bacterium. GTDB lineage: Bacteria > Bacteroidota > Bacteroidia > Sphingobacteriales > Sphingobacteriaceae > Pedobacter. The sequence goes on along the minus strand of JAZBLB010000014.1, from coordinate 76,895 downwards.
CCAGCCATCAGCTCCACTTTCTGGAATAAAGCCTTTTTCCATTTTAAAGCGTTTATCTTCCTGATAACCCCACCACCCCGCAAAACGATTCAAAGTAGGGTCATTGAAGTGCTTCTCATGAACGAAAATTCCTGCAATACCACCAGGACCGGCATTCTGGTATTTATAAGAGCACCAACAGGCAAAGTCTACGCCCCACTCATGAAGCTTTACTGGTACATTTCCCGCTGCATGGGCCAAATCCCAACCCACTACTGCCCCAACAGCTTGTCCGGCCACGGTAATAGATTTCATATCATACCATTGACCGGTGTAATAATTGATACCTCCGAATAGCACCAGGGCCAGTTCTTCGCCTTGATCGTTAATCTTTGCAATAATATCTTCTGTTCTTAACGTGTCTTCACCGGCTCTTGGAAAAACTTCTATAATGACTTCGTCGGGTTTATATCCATGAAATCTCACCTGACTTTCTATTGCGTATTGGTCTGAAGGGAAAGCGCCGCCTTCCATAATGATTTTAATACGCTTTCCTTTTGGCCGATAAAAACTAACCATTAAAAGGTGTAGGTTCACGGTGAGCGTATTCATAGGGCAAACCTCGCTCGGCAGCGCACCAACAATCGGCGCCATCAGGGATTTAAGTTCTTTATGATAAAACATCCACGGCTCTTCACCATCAAACCAGCCTTCTACCGCTAAATTGGCCCAGTTAGCTAGTTGCCTGTTAAGTACATCTTTTGCTGCTTTAGGTTGTAAACCTAACGAGTTACCACATAAGTAGATATAGTCTTTTCCATTTTGATTTGGAAACAGGAATTGATGCCTAAAATCTTTTAAATCGTCACTTTTATCCAGCGTTTGTGCAAACGCTAACGTGTTTTCAAAGTTCATTATTCAATATTACAAAAAAAGCAGGTATTGTTGCCAATCCTGCTTCTTAAACGTGTTGATATTTATTAGAATTTTATAGTATCATGCTTGCCCATATCAGGCGTATCTCCGGTAACAACTGCTTTTAAAATACTGAATAAGACAACAATCTTCGAGGAAGATGAATCCCAATACTCTGCTTCTTCAGGTGTTACCTTAATTAAAATTAATCTTGGATCTTCTACGCCATCTGGGAACCATGCTTTAACAAAAGGAGAAAAGTAAGCCTCTTTTCTTACCTGATCATCTACTAATTCTGCTTTACCTTTAACGGTTAGGTAGGTGTTCTTTGAAGGATCACTATAGGAAAGTAGAACGTTATTTTCTTTCGAGATCTCTTTAGATTTTAAGGAGTATTCATTTGTAAAAAACCAAATACTTCCATCCTCTTCAATTTTGGCGGTACTCATTGGTCTGCTTCCAAACTCATCTGTTGAGGATACTGTGGTGAACATACATGTTCTTACACCTTCCGCTAACTCCTTTAGAATTGCTATATTTTTTTCGTTTTTCATCTTTTGGATATTTGATTGAAAAACAGGTTGAGGGCAAAAATGTTTTATTTATTCTACTACCTTATTGGGTTTGCTTACATACTTATTGCCTTTAACGAAAAACCTCCACGGTAAAGCAGCATGTTCTTGAGCATAGGCGATACCAACCCGAGGGGTTGCTGCAATTTCATTCTCCTGGTAGTTGATCCCATGATCTTCCAGCCAGATTTCTGTTCCGTTGAGGTCTTTCGCGTTGAAAGATTTATCGATTCCCAATGCTTTTGCAGCAGATCCGGGTCCTGAAGAAACAGCGGCCTTTGTAATCGGCATGCCCCTGCGAGCTTCGATTAAATCTAGACCTACTAAAGGTTCTACCGCACGTATCAAGACTGCATGAGGCTCATCCTTTACAGATGTAACTACATTAAAAAGGTGATGCATTCCATAGCACAAATAAACATATGAAATGCCGCCAGTGCTATACATCGTTTCTGTGCGATTTGTACGTCGGCCGCCATAAGCATGTGAAGCTTTGTCCTTTATCCCAAAATAAGCCTCAGTTTCTACAATTATGCCCGCCGTAACTTCGCCGTCTATATTTGTGTAAAGTACTTTACCTAGCAAATCTTTGGCTAAAGCCACTACATCTTCATTTAAAAAATATTCGTTAGGTAATTTCACTCTACTTAATCTATTTGTTTATCAAGATTTGTATAACTTGCTCTAAATAAAATTGATCTGTCGTATCAAAATGATCTAAATGTTCGCTATCAACATCCAAAACCCCTATAACCACTTTGTCTTTGATGAGTGGTAATACGATTTCTGATTTGGAAGCAGAAGCGCAGGCAATATGACCCGGAAACGCATCAACATCAGGAACAATCAACGTCTCTTGCTTTTGCCATGATGCTCCACAAACTCCTTTACCAATCGAAATTCGTGTGCAAGCCACGGGGCCCTGAAATGGTCCCAATACTAATTCGTCATTTTTTACGAGGTAGAAGCCTACCCAAAACCAACCAAATTGCTCTTTCAAAGCAGCAGACACGTTAGCCATATTGGCTACGAAATCCGTTTCTCCGAATAATAACCCTTCAATTTGAGGAATCAGCGATTCATATTGTTCCTTTTTTGATACTGTTCTGTTTATCGTTAAATCTTCAGCCATAACTGCGAAGTTAAAAAACGTTTATTTGAAAATTCTGATATAATTTGATAATGACACAAAATTGAATGATATGCTCTGTTATTTAATTAGTTTTGAAGCTTAAATAACACTTTTCAATGATTGCAGCTTTAACCATTACCAAGTTTCGTTGGTTTAGTATTCTATTCGCATTTTTAGGCATGGCGATATTGAGAATACCACTATGGCTAAATAGTGATTGCAAATTCTGGAAACTAATGGGAAGCGGTAAAAATGGCCAGGTAGATCTGGCGCCAGACTTTAAACACTGGGCAATTATCACTACCTGGGACAATAAGCAAGCCTGCGATCAATTTTACGCAAACTCATTTCCCATGAAGTGGTTCAGGTTTTTTGGCTCTGAAACATTTACCGTCTTATTAAAGCCTTTAAGTAGTCATGGATTATGGTCAGGAAGACAGCCATTTACATTTGAAAAGGAATACAAAACAGCTAGTTCACAAATTGCAGTAATCACCCGAGCTAGAATCAATTTTGACAAGTTGAAGGAATTTAAAAGCAATATTAAGCGGGCGGCAGATGAGATGAAAAAATCTGAAGGCTTTATTCTTTCAGCAGGCGTAGGCGAAAATCCATATCTCGATCAGGCTACATTTTCAATTTGGGAAAATGCCGAAAGCATGAAAAATTATGCTTACAAGTCATTTGACCATGCAGACATCATCAAACTTACCAGAGCACGGAAATGGTATTCTGAAGATCTATTTGCACGATTTGAGATTTTAGAACTGCAAGGCATCTTCAATGGCCTGGCTGTAAGTGAATATGAGCCTTTCCGGGCGGCAAACCACAAATAATATTTTACATGAGAGTTATAGCAGAATTACCACATCCAGAATGTAAGATCACCATCTTTTCGATGAATCAGAAGTATATCGTGAAATTTGAGCAAGGCACTTTCGAACAAAGTTATAAACTTGCCGAACTTGATTTGAGCGGAGGAGGTGTAAACGATGTCTTCGAAATATTGGATGAAGAATTTATCACCACCGTAATTGATCGCTTCAAGGTTATGAGGACCGACTTCACGTTAGCCTATAAAAGAAATCAGTATTAGTTGGTAAGATCATCTAACTCATTGATAAACAGACACTAAAATACATAAACAGTATTTAATTTTGTAAATAAGAAGAATTATGCACTACAGATAGTCCATTATATTTATTTTTAATTTAGAAAAAATAAGTTAACGTTCTGATAATTAATGCACTATATTATTAAAAAAAATTTAATTTGGAACGCTAATATCACCAAATAAATGGGATGTTTGCCATTAAAGTAGAAATCCCCACCACAAGCTAAGTGATGAGGATTTTATTTTTTTTGACTGACTGCTAATTACATTCTCATTAAAAGATTATTTAGTTTTCTACAACTAATTGTTATTCCTTTATGTCGATACTACGGTGTCGTGAACCACTACCCTGTACCAATTCCCGGAGAATTTTTCTACAGCATCCAGGTGAGTTTTATCTTCCTGATAGGCGTTGTGATCTGCGATATTATCAAATGTAATTGTAAGCGAGTAAGTAAAGGAATTATCGGTTACTGGTCGTGTTGGAGTATTTGCGGCCAAACCATAACTTAAGGTTTTGATGTATTTAATTGGCTTCAAGTGCTCAAAAAAGTTCTTAAAGTTTGCTACTTCATCTTTTGTTAATTGTGGCTTTAACCAGAACATTACAAAATGTTGTATCTGTCCTTCAGTAGGGATTTGATTTTCTGACATCCTATTCTTTTTTATTCCAAGTTAAAAAAAATAGCCAAAAAAAAAGCGGTTACTTAAAATAACCGCTTTCCTTATAAATATGCGTTTAGTTTTTTGGTTGCACACGACCTGATTTTCTGTCTTCGCCTCTACCGATCAAATAGCCGCCACCAGCTCCAACTAAACCACCGATAATAGCACCTCTACCTTTTTTCTTATCGATTAATGCACCACCGACTGCTCCGGCTGCACCACCGATTACTGAGCCTTTAGCTGCATCACTCCAACCTTTTTTCTTTGCAGTTGGTTGTGTTCCACCATAAGAGCTAGAACTTCCACCTGAACTGGTACCAGAACTTGCATAAGACCTAGATGATCTCGATGACCTGGCTCCGGCTTCTCTTGCTGCAACTAACTCTGCCTGATGTTTGGCTTCTTTCTCTGCTTCAACTTTAGCTACTTCAGCCCTTTTGAAACTATCTAAACGTAAACTATCTTTAACAGCTTTAACGGCTAATTGCTTTTCAGCTTCTTTTTGTTTTAATGCTGCTTCTTCTTTTGCTTTATTATTACAAGCGAACATTACTGAACTTAATGCGATTACTACAAATATCTTTTTCATAACGTTTTATTTAAATGAATCTACTTTGGTATCCTAACCATACTAGCAGGTTTCATTGAATGTGTGATTTAGTTAATTATCCGTACTAGAGAAAAAATGATGCCAAAAATTAAAAACATTCTAATTTAATCTACTAAATCAATATACCAAAAGCCAGAAATACCTGGTGTTGGGCTACATACGTTTTCGGTTTTATCTTTCTTAACGGGTGAAGGATACGTTCTAAATACTTTCTCTCCAATCGTGAAGTTGATTTTTTTGCTAAAGATCGGCCCTTCGAATGCGAAGGTATGGAACTCGCCGTTTTCCCCGCAAGGGTCGACATAATCGGGAAGCGAATCAATTAAAGTACTGGTCATTACTTCTCCACATAAATTTTCGAGATTGCTTTGCGAACAAACAATGATGGTTTTATAGGTCAGACTTAGAAACTCCACAATTAAATTCTTTGTATTTTGTTTCCAAAGCGGAAAAATTCCGCTCAGGCCAATTTCTTTTAGTCTGCTTTCGCGGTATATCCGAAGGTCTTCCAGAAAGATATCACCAAAAATAGCATGCGTAATTCCTTCCTTTTTAAATTTAGTCAGGTGGAAAGCCATTGTTTGGTCGTATGTATCCATATCTGGCATTTCCCCTAATCTAATTTGATATAAAGGAATGCCTATGCTTTCTGCCTGTGCGATGAGCAGGGCCTCTCTTACGCCATGCATAGAAACACGGTTGTATTTTTCAGTTACGGTGGTAACTAGATAGCGGATTTCTATATCGGGATCCTGGAGCACATGATGCAACGCAAGCGTACTGTCTTTACCACCACTCCAGTTAAAAATGCAAATCTTCTTATTCATTGAACAAAATGGCTTTGAGTGCCCGCATACCATCAACGGCATTTTTTTCTATTGAAACTACATTCCTATACCTTCTTACATCAGGTGTTCTCGGATCAATAATGTATTTTGTTGTGCCTGATGGAACAAAATCAATTAATCCAGCTGCCGGATAAACTGCTAATGATGTCCCGATTAAAATAAACAGGTCGGCTTTGCTACAGATATTGGCTGCCACTTCAATCATGGGTACCGCCTCTCCAAACCAAACCACATGTGGACGAAGCTGACTACCAAACTCGCAGCATTCACCCATTTTAATTTCAGTTCCCACAATGGGATATGTCAGATTTGATTTGATATCCGACTGTGATCTGGTGATGATTCCGTGTAAATGCGTTACGTTTTTCGAGCCTGCACGTTCATGAAGGTCATCGATATTTTGAGTTATGATTTGCACATCATGGTGTTCTTCTAATGCGGCTAATGCCATATGGGCTTCATTGGGTTGTGCAGCAACAACCTGGCGCCTCCGCTCGTTATAAAACTCCTGTACCAATTCAGGATCTTTTTCCCATGCTTCAGGCGTAGCTACGTCTTCAATATTGTAACCCTCCCAAAGTCCGTCAGAATCCCGAAAAGTTTTTAAACCACTTTCTGCGCTAATTCCTGCTCCTGTTAAAACCACTATTTTCATTGGAATAAGTTAAACCGATTGGTGAATGGAAACGTCTAGATAGAGATTTATAAATTTCTTACTGATATTGTCGTCAGCCTTGAACAAATCCGGGTGAAACATACAAGCCAAAGCTTCAATACCTTCTACAAGAGTGCCGACACTGGGTTGGGTAAACATATCGAAATCGGCTATGTAAACCTGCTTTTGTTTTACAGCTGCTAATTCATTCCAGCCTATCTTGGAGGTAATCAAACTCATCTCCTCACAGGACCTATTGACATCGAAGCCACAAGGTGCAATCACCAAAACTTCAGGATTATACTTTAAAATCTTCTCCCAGGGTGTAACAATAGAATCTCCTGCTGGATTAGAAAGCATATCTACTCCTCCTGCTGCCGCAATTTGAAATGGAATCCAATGTCCACAATTGTAAACAGGTTCGATCCATTCCATCAGCATTACCCGTTTTAATTGCGCTCTATTTGCTCTTAAGGTATCTAAAATTCCATCTGTTTTTTGCTGAAGGTTTGCCAAATAATGAAGCGCAACTTCTTCCCGACCCAATGCCCTAGCAATAGTGATGGCACAATCATAAACATCTTGCAGATTATTCGGCGACAAAGGAATTAATGTAGGCTGTTTACTTAGTTTCATTACCGCTGTTTCTGTACAAACGGTATCGATGTTACAAACTTCGCAAATGTCTTGAGTGAAAACAATATCCGGAGCAATGCTTTCCAAAAGCGCATCATCAACCCAATATAAACTTTTCCCCTGCGCTTTTGATGCAGAAAAAATCCGGTCTATCTCTATACTTGAATAATTTTTACCTTCAAGAATGCACCTTACTACTCTAGGCTGATCTGCTGCTTCCTTCGGACATTCGAACGTTACACCATACAGATATTCCTGCAGCCCCATATCATAAATCATTTTGGTAGCGGCAGGTAAAAAAGAAACAACTTTCATGTTTGGAAATTTAATTATCGTTTGAATGATATCAAGAGGTCATTTTTGGAAAGGATGATCATTTAGTAACCAAAAAGTTAAAGATAAAAAAAATCCTCTTTTGAACTGAATCAAAAGAGGATTTATCTGCAGAATATCCTGCGTTATAATTTTTGTGTCTGCAATTTTAAAACCGGGAATTTCGACTTTAGAATCTCAAAAGCACCGAATAGAATAACGCCATAAATCAATGTTCCTTCTAAAAATCTGATCTCGAAAGGAATGGCACGAGCCAAGCATAGCCAAAAGCCGGATAAATCTTGTGTATATGACGGGTTTTTAAACCAAACGCCAAAATCCGTTACGATCCAGTGGATAAAAACAATGGCTAATGTAGAGCCCAATAGGCCCACTACGTTGATTTTATTCAATAGTACGCGGCCAACCAATACCATTAAGGCAAAAGCGATGTATGTCCAATACCAGCCTTCATAAAGAAAGCCATTGCTGAATTCCTTAAAAATGGTGTTGGCTAGTATGAAATCACTTAAAAACAAACTTAACAGTGGAAATGCAAATGCTTTCAGGTTATCTTTAAAGTAAGCGCCACCGAATAGTGCAACCGCTCCTATTGAGGAAAAGTTTGCGAACTGAAGTTCATCAGAATTAAAGGTAATGAGCAAACGCAAAGCTGTGATGACCAGGATCATCAATAGCAAGATCACATTGCGTGGATTGAATTTTAGATTAGACATGCTTTTTTAAAAATTTATACTACAAAGTTATATTTTCTTATCTGATATTAAAAGTTACCCCTGTATTAAAGTTGAAACCCAAGGTGTTATAGCCGATAATTTCGCTATATTTTTCGTTTAAGATATTTTTTGCATCAAAGAATATTTTTACTCGTCTTTTCGCTAAAGCATATTCTGCATAAGCACTCAGCAATTTATAGCTTGGAAGGTTCTCAATTGTATAGGTATTAAAGTTGCTATCATAACGTGTTCCGAAATAGCGGTAATTTCCACTTATATAGAGTTGGGAAGTAGCCTGTATACCAGCGGTTACACCAAATGCATGCTTCGGTCTTCGGATTAAGAAGTCTTCAACTTTGCTGTTGATACTATTAAATTCATTTCCTTCCACATAAGAATAGTAACCGTTAATGTCGACTTTCCAAATCTTTACAGCTGGTTCAATTTCGAAACCTTTAAACTTTTGACTCTCCTGGTTGAGGTACTTAGCCGGTGTATAAATAATGGCATCAGTTAAATCTCTTTTAAAGCCTGCAACGCGTAAAGAGAATCTATTTTCTGCAAAACTGAAATTTGCACCTGCTTCATAGTTTTGAGATTTTTCTGGTTTCAATTCCAAATTGGCTCCAAACTGTCCGAATAGCATATTAAGAGTAGGAATTTTAAAAGCAGTTGAAACTGTTCCGAATAATTTTACTTCTTTAATAATGTTGATGCTTGGTGTAATGGTATAAGTATAATTTTCTCCATATTGTTCATGTTTATTGTACCGGCCGCCAACTTCAAGATTAAAAACACTTAAATCATGAAGAAATAGTGAGCCATATGCAGCGAAAATATTTGTCTCCGGGCGATTGGCTCCTGAAGTCAGGTGCATTTCGCGGTTCTCGATTCCAGCCAGTAAATTCAATTTTTCACCCAACTTTTGATTGTAAAATAAATCGATCAAACTAATACTTCCAGAACCTGTGCTATTATAAGGAAACCCATCAAAACTACTCGAAGTATTATTTGACGTATTTTGGTAGCTATAATTTAAGTTTATTTTGCCAGAACCAAAATCGTATTTGGCATTTAAACCACCGCTAAAGTTTTTTAGTGTGGTATTGTTTGCCGGTAATCCATCAGCAAAAGCACCTTCATCAATCTTATAATTGCCGCGATAATAACGTAGAAACGGGTTGATGGAAAAACGTTTGTCTAACTGGATACCAAAATTTGCATTCACACCGTCTGTTTTATAACCATCTTTATCGAAGTCAGTATTATTTCCTACTGGATTAGCTGCCTCAGAAATTCCATCACTTTTTTGGTGGGTGTAATTTACGTTATAAGTAAATCCATCTACGGCACCATTTAAGCCGATTGTTCCTTTATAAGTCTCATAACTCCCAGCGCTGGCCACGCCGAAAATGGTATTTCCTTTTGCACCGCCCTTTTTGGTTACAATGTTGATTACCCCGGCAATGGCATCAGAACCATAAATTGTTGATTGTCCACCTCTTAATATTTCAATGTGATCGATTTGATCGATTGAAAATAAACGCAAATCAAATGCGCCGCCATTTCCTGAAGGATCATTCTGAACAATCCCATCGATCAGCACTACCGCGTAACTGCTACCTGCGCCTCTGAAAAATACAGATTTGTTTAATCCGGGATTACTAGTTGAGCCCGCCACGATAATGCCTGCCTGTTCATTAATCAATTCTGGTAAAGATTTTCCATTACTGCGATCTAACGTTTCGCGGCTGATGATGCTGACCACTTTACCAGTTTGTGATTGCTTTTGATCGTTTTTAGTAGCCGAGATGACTACATCTTTCAGTCTCAACGAGTCTTGGGCATTGGCTTGGCCAATACCAAATTGCACCAGGCCAATGCCCGCCGCAATAAATAGTTGTTTTTTGTTCATTTGATTGTGAGTTTTGCCCACAGCCAACAGATAGAAAAGGAAATGAAAATACGAAACCGTTAAGTACTCCAATCCTAGCTTCAATCCCCGAAAGCTATGAAATTATACGCTAATGGCAGGTCTTCTGACTTACTCCCGGTTTTTAAGCCTTCCCATTAAAAATAATTTAACAGTGGCATTAGAGTTAAAAACCGTTGTAGAGTTTACAGCTGCGGGACAGTTGCAGAGTTACACTGCATTCCCTTTTAATTCCGGCACGAAAATGTACCGGAAACCAAAAGCGCTGCAAAAGTAGTAAAATAAAGCCATTCGTAAAATGGATGTACGGAAAGTTTGATTTTGTTTAAAATGGCAGACTCAACACTAAGCTCAATTGTGAAATTTAGTTCAGTGGGATTAGGCTATCTCACCAGACGTCAAGTAAAATAAATGCCCGGTAAAGATTAGCTTAATTTTTTACTGCCTTATTCGGCCATCAATATGCTTTTGGTTTCTTCGAGCTTTGCCCTTTCTTCATGAGTCACTTTTGGAAAATCGAGATCTAGCTTTTTAAGGCGTTCCAAAATGATTTCACTTATGGCTAAACGGGCAAACCATTTTTTATCAGCAGGAATAACGTGCCACGGAGATACTTCTGTACTTGTTTCATTGATTGCATCCTGATAGGCGTTCATATATTTATCCCAATGTGCCCTTTCTTTGATGTCTCCTGATGAGAATTTCCAGTTTTTTGTCGGGTCTTCAATTCTCGCCAGGAAACGCTCCTTTTGCTCATCTCTGCCTACATTCAGGAAAAACTTGATAATAACCGTTCCATTTGTACTTAGGTGTGACTCAAAATTCCGAATACTATCATAACGTTGTTTCCAAAAATCTTTATTTACTTTTTTCACATCCTGAATACCAGGGATGTTTTCATTCAATATATATTCAGGATGCACCTTACAAGCCAATACATTTTCATAATGAGAACGATTGTGGATGCCAATTCTTCCTCTTTCCGGAAGCGCCAGGTAATGACGCCATAGAAAATCATGCTCATACTCCTTCAACGTTGGCACCTTAAAACTGAAAACCTGACATCCCTGAGGATTCAGTCCGCTCATTACATGGGCTATCGCGCTGTCCTTTCCTGCAGCATCCATCGCCTGAAAAATGATTAAAATAGAATGTTTACCTGCGGCGTATAATTTTTCCTGCAGGTGGCTAATCTCAATTTTCGTCTTAACAAGTTCGTCTTTCGCCTTCTCTTTATTATAGGTACCGGTAAAACCCGTTTCCGCCTTTTTTAAAGAAAATTTTTTATCCCCCTGTACAATTAGCGCTTTAAATTCGTTCTTCATACTTATGCTTGGTTTTAGATAATTCAGTTTATAAATACTTTAAATATAGAACTAAAAAATAAGTAAATTAAAAACGTTAATTTGCATATAGAGTTTTTTATATTTAACGCCTTAGCATTTACCAAAAGTTCACCATAGCCAATATGTTCAAAGAGATAAAAAACAAGTACTTACGTTATTTTACAATATTTTTATTCTTTATAATAATTTTCTTTTCTGCTCTTCAGCTTAACTTTCTTTGGCTCTTTGGTTATTCTCCCAGTACACACGACATTAAAATGCCCACCCTTCGTGTTGGATCTGAACTCTACACTTCAGACGGTAAACTGATTGGACGGTACTTCAAGGAAAATAGAACGCCCGTAAATTTTGAAGAAATTTCTCCAAGTGTAATCAATGCTTTAGTCGCTACAGAAGATGTTCGTTTCTATAAACACTGGGGTGTGGATGCACAGGCAGTTGGCCGTGCAGTAATTGGTTTAGGTGAAAAAGGTGGCGCGAGTACCATTACGCAGCAATTGGCCAAGAACTTATACCGAACCAGGTATAATAAATCTCAAGGACTTTTAGCTAAGATTCCAGTAATCAGAACAGTTATTTTTAAGTTAAAAGAATGGCTTACAGCAGTTAAACTGGAATCACATTATTCAAAGAATGATATCATTACCATGTATTTGAATACGGTTTCTTTCGGAAATAATGCCTACGGAATTAAAACCGCCAGTAGAATCTATTTTGATAAAGATGCAAATGCATTAAGTGTTACAGACGCTGCAATGCTGGTGGGAATGTTGAAAGGTACCACGATGTATAACCCAACTAAAAATCCGGAACGGGCATTGGAGCGAAGAAATGTGGTGTTGCGCCAAATGAATAAATACAAATATTTAAGTAATGACAGCTTAGTCGCCCTATCCAAAGAACCTGTAAAACTTAAAGAAGGTGAGTTAGAAGATGGAAGCGATGGCGATTCTTACCTGAGGGCCGCTGTGGCAAAATACCTAGAAAAATGGTGCCTGGATAATGGATATGATTTGTATGAAGATGGGTTAAAAATTTATACTACTATCGATTCAAAACTTCAAAAGTATGCTGAAGAAGCAGTGGCCGAGCAAATGAAGACCCTTCAACGGCGATTTTACAGCGTTTGGGGAAATGAAGATCCTTGGTATGATTCAGAGAAAAACAAGGTAAACTATCCGGAACGGGCCATGAAAAATCTACCTGTTTATAGCATGTTGATGAAAAGATTCCCGAATCAGCCTGATTCTGTTGAAGCTTATTTCAACAAAAAGAAAAGGATGAAAATTTTCACTTACAAAGGCACTCGTGATACTTCATTCTCTACACTCGATTCTATTCGCTACTATGGTAAGATCATGAATACCGGGATGATGACCATGGAGCCTGCAAGCGGTAAAATAAAAGTTTGGGTAGGTGGAATTGACCATAAATTTTTTAAATACGATCACGTTAACCAATCAAAACGTCAGGCAGGTTCAACTTTCAAACCGTTTGCTTACCTAACTGCTTTGGAACAGGGAATGAGTCCATGTGATAAGTTTACTGATAAACCGGTAAGAATTAAATATGAGGATAAAGGTGAAACCAAGTATTGGGAGCCTAAAAACGCGGATTATAATATTACCTACCAGGAAATGAGCCTTCGTTGGGCGATGGCAAGATCAGTGAACACCATCACAGCACAGGTTACTGAAAAGGTGGGATGGGATAATGTGGTGAAGTATGCACATGAATGTGGTATTGACAGCCATCTGGAATCAGTTCCATCAGTAAGCTTAGGTTCTAATGATGTAACCGTTTATGAAATGGTTAAAGCGTATAGCACCTTTATGAATAAGGGAATTAAAACTGATCCTATTTTAGTCGAAAAGATTACCGATCAGGACAATAATATCATCGATGAATTTAAGCCAAAAACGAAGCGTGTTTTAACAGAGGAAATTGCCTGGTTAATGACCTATATGTTTCGCGGAGGTATGGAAGAGCCAAGAGGAACTTCTCAAGCCTTATGGGAATGGCCAAATTTATTTAAAAAGAATAATCAAATTGGCGGGAAAACCGGAACTTCATCAGACTACGTCGATGCCTGGTATATGGGATTAACGAAAGACCTGGTAACCGGCGTTTGGGTAGGTTGCGATGAAAGAACAGCACATTTTAAAAACGGCGAACAGGGTGAAGGCTCAAGAACTGCACTCCCAATATTCGCTAAATTTATGGAGAAGGTCTATCTGGATCCATCTACCGGCTACACATACGGACCGTTTCCAAGACCTACCGTAGAAATTACCAGAAGCTATAACTGTCCAAGTCCACAGTACGTGCGGGATACCACTTCTGTGGATACGACTGCGGTAGATTCTACACAGTTTGATGTACCAGAAACTGTTGATCCGGCTAATCCTGTAACGCCAACTGAACAGGAGGTGAAGAAAGAGGAAAAGAAACAAGATCCCGTTCAAAACCAACCTGCAACCACTGTTCCCCTAACCCGTAAGGAAGAAAGAGAATTGCGCAGAAAGCAACGCCAGGAAGAAAGAGAAAAGAAAAATAACGAAAATAACTAAACATTTTTCTGGAGAGAACATGGATTAGGAATGTTTTGAGCAAGTTTAGAAATGTTAAATTTTTAAGTTTGCCTGAAACATTGATTAGTTTTACGTCAATTTTCGTTTGATCTCTTGGATTTTACGACATCATACTATAAACCAAACATATGAAAAAAGGCTCTACTTTAATTAGGAGGTACCTTCCGCTATTAGTTTTATTTGCCATTTCGTTTTCCGTTCAGGCCCAATATTTTGGACAAAACAAGGTAAGGTACAAGAAAATGGATTTCAAAGTGTTGCAAACGCCACATTTCGAAATTTACTATTATATCAAAAATGAAGCATTATTAAAGAAGTTTTCTCAGGAAGCGGAAACCTGGTACAAAATGCATCAGGAAGTCTTTAGAGATACTTTTTTGAAGAAAAATCCAATCATTCTATATAACAATCACCCCGATTTTCAGCAAACTACTGCGTTGCAGGGAGAAATAGGAATAGGAACCGGCGGTGTAACCGAAGCACTGAAGAACCGTGTAATCATGCCAGTAATGGAGCTCAACAGTCAGACCAGACATGTACTTGGCCATGAACTGGTTCACGCTTTTCAATACCATACTTTACTTGAAAAGGATTCAATCAGTATGGAAAATGTAGGACAAACCCCTTTATGGATGGTAGAGGGAATGGCCGAATACCTTTCAATTGGCAAAAAAGACGCTTTTACGTCCATGTGGATGCGCGATGCCATGTTGAACCGGGACATTCCATCACTAAAAGACCTAACCAATTCAAATAAATATTTCCCTTACCGCTATGGCCAGGCATTCTGGACTTATATTGGTTCACAGTATGGAGATACTACGATAGTACCCTTATTCAAAAATACCGCAAAATACGGTTATGAAAATGCCATCAGGTATACATTCGGGTACGATGATAAAACACTTTCCGGCTTATGGAAGAACTCCATTGATGCGCACTATAAGCCAATGTTAAAGGCAGACAGTTCACAAACTAAAATTACTGGAACGAAGATTATAGATAACAAGAATGCAGGAAACATGAATGTTGCTCCTGCTTTAAGTCCGGACGGAAAATACCTTGCCTTCATGTCTGAAAAGGATTTGTTTGGTATTGATCTCTTCCTTGCCGATGCTAAAACGGGTAGAATTATTCGAAAATTAAGCAGCCAGATCAGCAACGGTCACATTGATGATTTCAACTTCATCGAGTCTGCCGGGGCCTGGTCGCCGGATAGCAAGCAATTTGCCTTCAGTATTTTTAGTCACGGCCGAAACCAGATGATGATTATTAATGTATCCAACGGAACTACGATTTCGCAAACGGCGATGGATCAGGTACAGCAATTTGGAAACTTAACCTGGTCACCAAATGGAAAAGACATTGCATTCTCGGGAATGGTAGAAGGACAAAGTGATCTTTTCTCTTATAACCTGGATTCGAAAAAAGTTACTCAGCTCACTAACGATGTTTATTCAGACTATGCGCCAAATTACGCTCCTGATGGAAAGAAAATTGTTTTTTCTTCCGATAGAGCAGCGATCCAGGCAAATAATACCAATGTGGTAAACCCTATTAACCTCGCCATTTACGACATCGAAAAAAATACAGTTAGTAATTTAAATGTTTTTCCAGGAGCGAATAATTTAAATGCGCAGTTCTCCGGAAATAGCCAGAATATCTATTTTCTATCAAATAGAGATGGTTTTAGGAACCTGTACAAATACAATTTTGAAGACAATACCGTAGATCAGTTAACAGATTACTTTACCGGGATTAGTGGCATCACCGAATTTTCGCCTGCCATTTCTGTTTCTACAACTGATGAGATTGTTTACAGTTACTATCGTTACCAGCGGTATACCTTATATAATGCTAAGCTGAGCAGTTTTAAGCCGAAGAGAATAGGCAACAAGGATGAAAATTTCGATGCAGCGATCCTCCCTCCTATGGAAAATATTGGTGTTAACATAGTTAATTCTAACCTCAACAACTTTGATCGCTTTGAGAAAGTAGTTGCTGACTCTCTGAAAACAGTAGCCTACAAACCGAAGTTTAGATTAGACTATTTGGCAAACAGCGGTGTTGGGGTTTCTTCGAGCCGTTTTGGAACAGGCGTTTCTGGGGGCATCGTTGGGATGTTTAGTGATATTTTAGGCACTAATCAAATTATCGCAAACATCTCGGTAAATGGAGAAATTTATGATGCCGGAGGTTTAGTTGGTTATATTAATCAAAAAAGCAGAATCAATTGGGGAGCGGCTGTTTCTCATATTCCTTATGTATCCGGTTTCAACTCTACCAGTTTTGAAAAACTTCCTGCTGATAACAACACTACAATTGATGCTTTATCTCAAAATACAGATATCATCAGAACCTTCGAAGACCAGGTACAGCTATTTGGTGCTTACCCTTTTAGTAAAATTCATCGGTTTGAATTGGGTGGCGCATTTTCCCGCTATAGTTATAGAATAGACCGTTACAGCAATTATTACAATTCAACGGGCAATTTTATCGGCTCTGACCGAAAACGCATTTCAAATGAAGTAGCTACACAAGATTACGGTGTTCCTTTTAATTCATTTACGCTTTATCAATTGAATGCAGGTTTTGTTGGTGATAATTCTATTTTTGGTTTGACTGGGCCTTTAGATGGTTTCAGATACCGCGTAAGCGCTGAGAAATATTTTGGTACTTATAACTTTTCCGGCTTTACCGCAGATTTACGGAAGTATTGGAGGCTTAAGCCGGTAACGATTGCAGTACGGACTTATAACACCTTGCGAATTGGCGACGATGCAGATCGTCTTTATCCAATGTATGTTGGTTACCCCTACTTAGTTAGAGGTTACGAATCAAACTCCATTTATAAAACAACTTCCGCACAATCATCGGAATCTTTTGATATCAACCAATTAACAGGAAGTAAAATCTCTGTATTCAATTTTGAAATGAGATTACCATTTACAGGCCCTAAAAAATTGGCTGCCATTCCATCTAAGTTCTTATTTAGTGATTTGAATTTATTCTTTGATGCGGGTTTAGCCTGGACAAATGATACACAGGTAAAATTTAAAAGTGAGCCCACTTACACATCAGACATTTTAAGGGATAATAGTGGCAATCCGGTTTTGGATAGTCAAGGAAAGCAAGTCACCGTTCAATCTACAAACGAGCGTGTACCGGTAATGAGTGTAGGTATCTCCTTAAGGGTAAACATTTTCGGCTACTTTGTATTGGAACCATATTACGCCATCCCTTTCCAGCGGAAAGATGTTAAAGGTGGCATATTCGGATTAACTTTCGCTCCTGGCTGGTAGTTAGAAATTACGACTCAAGAAATAAGCGTTCCAATCAAAATGGAGCGCTTTTTTTATAGAGTATCTCGTGTTAGGACAGACTGGTAAAAGCCAGGTTAATCTGATTGGTGATATTTCTGTGTAATAAAATATTTTCAAAATCCAGGCCAATGGTAAGATCGATCCAATCTGGATTACAAGATCGAACCAAACGTTCTTTTTGCATTCTGGTAAACCGACTGATTACTTTAAAACGCGACAATGCCTGCGCTTCACTTTTGAACTCTTCGAAGTATACTAAACGTGTTAATTGCTGACCGTTATCAAAAAACAAATTTGGCATCTGCTTATAAAAGTCTAATGTTTTAATTAAATCTGAACTCATGCCTACATGCATGCTTGTGCGATTTCTGTCGGTAACGATGTAAACAAACTTTTTCATGATCTTTGAATTTTAATTAAACTAAACTATTTAGTATGCCTTCTTGCAAATCAAAATAATATTACTAACTTTATGAGCATAAAATTACTAACTATTTTAGTAATTCCAAATTTATTTTAAACTTTATTTTTATGTCGAATATTTCAAATAATTTAAAGTATCTCAGAAAGAAAAAAGGCCATACACAGCAGAATTTCGCTGATATCATGGAAATCAAGAGATCACTTATCGGTGCTTATGAAGAAGACAGAGCAGAACCGAAATACGATTTACTAAAAAGAATAGCAGAGTATTTCGAGTTAACCATTGATGAATTCATCAATGAGAAGATAAGTGACAGCTGGAAACCGAAGCCTAAAAGCTCCGGTTCTAACTTAAGGGTGTTGAGTATTTCAGTAGATCAGAATGATCGGGAGAATATCGAACTAGTTCCTGTTAAAGCAAGTGCTGGTTATTTAAATGGCTTCTCAGATCCACAATACATCAGCGATCTTCCTAAATTTCAATTGCCGTTGGCTGCACTTCGTCAGGGAACTTTTAGAGCATTCGAAATTATGGGTGACAGTATGTTGCCCGTTCAACCCGGTAGTGTGATTATCGGCGAATACCTGGATAACTGGAATGAAGTGAAAACCGGAGAAACGTACATTGTGATCAGCAAAAATGAAGGTGTGGTTTATAAACGTGCCGGAAACCGATTTAAAGAAAATAAGGATTTAAAGTTAGTATCAGACAATAAAGTCTATGATCCATATACGATTGCAGCCGACGATATTCTGGAAATCTGGCGTGCGAAAGCTTATATATCTACTTCATTACCAGAACCTGCACCAGATCCAACGATGGAAACCTTAACCCAAATGATGGCGCAAATGCAAAAGTCAATTTCTCAGCTTAACAAAAATTAACACTTTTTAACTTATACCCGATTAAACTGTTTTGTCCTTTTCATCTCTATTAAACAAACACATAAATAATAAGAACATGAAAAAAGCAATTTTAACAATCGCAATAGCCGTAATGGGTTTTACAGCTGCGTTCGCACAAGACAGTACCAGAAGACCAAGAAAACAAATGCCTAAGCTGACTGCAGAACAACGTGCAGAAAAAACAACTGCCCGGTTAGAGAAAGAGTTAAACTTAACTGCCGATCAGAAAAAGAAAATTTATGCCGTTGAGTTAGAAAACGCTAAGAAAATGGAAACCTGGAGAAAAGCCGATCAAGGTGATAGAAAAGGTAAAATGGAGGAACGTAAAGCTGACCTCGATAAACAAAGAGGAAAAATTGATGGCATATTAACCGCAGAACAAAAAACGAAAATGGAAGCGTTCCGGGCTGAAGCGAGAGAAAAAGGTGGCAAAATGCACAGACGAATGCGTCACGGTGATAGAAGAGACAAAGGCCAGGAAGTACCAACCCCGCCAACCAAAGGTTAAAATGAGTTTTTATAATATTCGATAATAGAAAATGCCCCGATTTTTCGGGGCATTTTTTTGGAGTATTTTAACCGAGTTCTATAATCCATTAAAACATAGCACAGCTACGAATGGAATGTTAACACTTACGCAATCAATTTAAATAACCACTTTTCTTCAGAAAAGCTGACCAAACTTCATATCCAGCCGGGATTAAGTGTAAACCATCTTTAGTCAACTCCGCCCGTAAGTGCTTATCCTGATCTAAAAAAACCGGATAAAGATCAACTACAGTTACGTTTTTCGCGGTGAACTTTCTGATCTCCTCATTTAGATAAAGAATATGTTCATCCTTGCCATAATGATTTTTAAATTTCCCGAAGGCACTGTTTACCGGCAGTAAGGTGTTAAAATAGATTTGCGTTTTCTTCGATCCTTTCCTAATTCTGGCAACCAGTCGTTTATAGTTTCTTAGAATGATACTGTCAGGAATGTTTCTCGAGATATCGTTGATCCCGATGAGGATAAACACTTTTGATGGTTTCCCATCAATTACCTCCTGAAGCCTGTCTAAAACACCAAAAGTGATGTCACCGGAAATGCCCCGGTTTTTTGCTTGTGGCAAGTCTAACAGTTTTACCCAGTCCGTTCCTGCAGTAATACTGTTTCCTAGAAATACAATGTCTTTTTTTGACTCAGGATCATCTGCAAACTTCTTTACCAGCTCCGCATATTTCCCCGGCCGATAGGTACTATCCCACTGTACAGTCTGTGCATCTACCGTTCTAACGGAGATCAGTAAAAAACTAAATGCAATCAGGCATTTATGGAAAAAAGTTATGCGCATGGGTCGATTAATTATATTTCTTCAAACATAATTATTTTGCCTGAACTAAAATATCAGGGTAATCAGAAATTATCCCGTCGACATGCAAAGCTTTCAATTTTTGGATATCTTCCAATTTGTTGGCTGTCCAGGGAATCACTTTAACACCGTCTGCGTGAGCCTTATCAACCAATTCCGAATTCACTATCTGCCAAACAGGGCTTAAAATAAATGGTTTATAACCCAAATCGGCAATATTTTCTTCATAAGATTTCTTGTTAGCTACCAAAAATGATGTTTTTATCTTTGGATAGTTCTTGTTGATTAATTGAATGGTTCTTTTATCAAATGACTGAATCACTACGAACGGCGCAATCTTTTTAGTGTTGATTACATCCATTAACAATTTGACAAAAACCTCAGGTGTTGGGTTAGTTACACCATCTCCCTGTGGACTGCATTTCGTTTCGATATTATAAAAAACCTGTTGATGTTTGTTTTTCTTAATATTCTGTTGAACAGAGTCAATTAGATTTGACAATAAAGGAATATAACTTTTCACTTTTTGTTGGTTTGGAAAGGCCTCGAAATATTTTGTTCCAAGATCGAAAGATTTCAATTCAGCATAGTTCATACCAAACACCGGATATCGTTTTGCATCTGTTTCTGGGATCTCTTTTCCCTCTGGTGTAAGCATAAAGGCAGGACTCAGATAATCATCGTGGGTAACTACAACCTGACCATCTTTTGTAATATGGGTATCCATTTCTAAGGTAGTAATGCCTTTTATATTTAGGGTGTTAATCATGGCCATGATCGTATTTTCTGGTACCAAACCTCTCCCGCCCCGATGGGCTTCAGCACTGAATGTGGGGAAATCGATTTTTTTCTGTCCATGAGAATTAAGCGAGACAAAAGTAGCGCCGGTAAGTAGTATTGCTGATAAGCTAAGTTTCATATCTGTTCTGATAATTAAATACGGAGATGTGTTGTTATTGATTGAGTTGAAAATTTAAGCCTCAACTTCTGCAATGAATTTTTCACCGAAACGATCTGTTGCTACCACTTTCACCTTTGTAACTGAAGGTTCAAAATGAGCCATGAAGAGATGTTCAGTTGATCTGGCTTCTACAAATGGCCTTGGATTCGGAAGTTTATCGCCCCGGTATAACTTCACCGCTAAAGGATCAAAGCCATCTTGCTGCGCAAGGATACCCATTGCCTTACCATCTAAAAAATATTCTATTTTCCAGTCGGGATCATAGTTCCAAACGTTGGCGATAACCCTTTTCTGATTAGTTAAAGTTTCCACGTAAACCGCCAGTTGTTCTTTTCTGTCTTTGCCGGTTGATTTGTAATACCATTTAAGATTTGTTCCATCCACCTCATAAACACCATAGCCGCGTGGTGTACCGTCTTCGCAGATCGGGCCTGTCCACCAACCGCCACATACAGTGCCGTGGTTGTGCTCATAAACGCCATTTTTAATCACGTTTTTATTGAAGTGGGTATGACCAGACATGATGTGGACATTTTTAAAATCTTTGATCACGGCATAGAAATCATCATTGTTTTTTACTGAGTTGTGCACCGGAATATGCAGGCAAATAATCAAAAGCGCATCTTTCTTTATAAATTGTAAATCTTTCGCGAGCCAATCCAGTTGCATTGGCGTAATATAGCCGTCATAATTACGCTCAGTGCCTAGATAGCGCACATCATCTAATACCACATAATGTGCTTTGCCACGGTTAAAAGAATAGTAAGTCGGGCCGTAGTGTGCCTGGAAAGTTCGGTCAGAAGTATCGTCTCCCCCTTGTCTGTAATCCTGATCATGGTTTCCAAGAGCCTGAAAGAAAGGAATGCCAATCTGTGCAATTGCTTCATCGTATGCTGGAAATAAATCAAAATTATCCCAAACCAGATCGCCAACGCCAATTCCGTGCACTAATGTCTCCCCCATCCCAGCTACCGTTTTCTTCGTATCTGGCACTGAGGTTTCCATCATCTGCTGCACATCGTTCTTGTTTTTAACCTGTGGATCTGCCCAGATGATAAAATTATGCTTGTTATCATTTTGTTTTAAAGGTTGAAGATCGAAGTTTAACCTGCCGGCTGTATCAGGTTTATAATAATGTCTGGAAATGCTGCTTTCTGTCTTAAACTCATAACCAGATGGTGTACTGATCCAAACGAAGCGCGCAAGTTCGTGTAGTTTAATTTCGTATCGGCCAGTTTTATCGGTTTGTACTACCTGATAGCCGTCAGAAATCACTGCGCCAGTAACTGCCTTGCCCTTACTGGTTACTGATCCGCTTACTATGCCATCAACGGCAAACATAGATGAGGGGAACGATTTTAAGCTTACAAATAGCGTAGTGGTTAATAAACTTGTTTTTTGGATGAAAGATCTTCTATTCATAATTTGTAATGTTGAAACAATTTAATAGGGCCATATTTGTGAATGGCTTGACCGTTGGTTAATTTACCAGGGTTGTGAAGCCTGTTGCTTGTTCAATTTCAGAAAGCTGCGAATTTGCTTTCAGTTCAATACCTCTGGCTACTCGCCCTGTACTCCACAGGCCAGTTGTTGCATCATAAACACCGCCAAGAACAGTGAAGTTAGTTGCAGCGGGAAAGGCAAACTTATTCGTATTTGTTCCGGCTCCATAGAAGCTGACACGTTTTCTGTTTTGTATCACACTATATTTATCGGTATTGGTAATTCGATAGCCTGCTTCTGGTGGTCCTGCGGAGTAAATACTCCCGCCGCCTCCAAACATCACCACATCTAAAGGCGTTGAAGTAGCGTTTACAACCGTACCTTCAAAAACGGCAATACCTGCCACGTTCCCACTATTTGCCAGCAAGTTAGTTGTTGCCGTTCCAAAATCATCACCATTTACTGTAGCATACTGCATGCTCTTAATCCACACAGCAGTGCTGATATTGGTAGATCCAGCTCCCCAGATATTTTTATTGCCGCCTACATAACAAAACTGGCCTTTCTTTACAATTCCTGATGTGATGTTAAACTTGTACGTTCTAACACCACCCATCGCCCAACCCAGAACCGGTGCAGCGGTAATTCCGGCGTTGTTGGTAGTGACAACAGCCATTGGGGTAACTGCAAAATTGATATCCCGGGTTGCCTTAAATTGCATGTATTCGTAATTGGCATCAGAACCTGTTGGGTCGATCAGATAACCTGTAATTACTAAAGGTGATACTTTGATAATGTCTAGTTCAAATACATCATTGAGCGATCTCGGCCATACCTGAATCACATTTGCTGTTTTGAGTGCAATCCCGGTGAAATCTGCAAAGGGAACCAGTGCGGCTTTTGATAATGATGCATTCGCTTCTGTATGCACCGCCACTTTGCCAAAACCATCATTTATTGTTTTATCTCCGGTAAAAGTTTCCCCGATAGCAGGCTCGGGTTCTACCACACCTTTGCTAACGGTTACCAAAGTACTTTCGTAAAAATCAGGGCGGCTGATGAGTGTTCCCGCGTTTACGGCCTGTATCCTTATGTTTTTGCCTGAAGCTATTTTTTTTACCTCGCTGGCGTTTATACCGGCAAGTTGGAGTATGCCATTTTCTCTTTTTAAGGTACTTCCATCTACTTTAATATGAACCGAATCTCCAGGCAAATATTTACTGGATTCTGAGCCGATATTAATGGCAATGCCTCTTAAAGAATCGATACCGCTTCCAGTGATCCGACTATTTTGGAGAATAAGTAATCCCGCAGGAACGTTTCCGTTTAACTGATCAGAAATGACCACCCCTCTGATGCTGGTCGCTCCGGCCATATTGGTGGAATTTAACTGAACTTCTGCATTTTTATAAAGTTTGCGTAAGTCGAAGTTCGAAATGAATGGACTTGGACCTACCGCCACAAAATCACTTTCACGTTTGCAACTCCAGATGGCGCTACCGAAAACCAAAATAGCAACCAAGTTTAATATTATCTGTTTCATAAAATTTTCGATTAAGGTTTTTGCCACCAAACGAGTGTATTGATATCATCAGTACCCTGAGCAGCAACTGCATTGCGATAAGCGGTTGGATTAGTAGACTGCGTAACCAATGGATAATTCAATCTTGCCGGCATCTGCCCACCATTTGCTAGGCCAGTTCCAACCTGCAGAAAGGGATGCTTTGTTCGGCGATACTCCAGCCACTGCTGAAAATCGACTAAGAATAGTGCATAATATTTTTGAAGGTGGATCAACTGCAATTTACTTGGCGAGTTGCGTACCTGATTATCCAAAGGCAAAGCATTGCTCCAGGCAATATCTGCTGCATTTACATAATTGATTACCTCTGGATCAGTGGCGCTGGTAAATCGTTCAGGCATCCAATAATTTACCGCATCCGCGATACCTTTTAAATAGTAACTTTCTGCGGTGCCGTTAATCCAGCCTTTTGCTGCCGCCTCTGCCAATATGAAGTCCACTTCCGCACAATTCATGATGATCCCTGTATACCGGTCGGTTTGTAAAGTGTAGGGAGAGTTTGTTGCATCAGAATAGAAATAAGACTGCTTTTTTACGGAGTTACCAGAATCATATCCGCTAGGTACACCAACGTAACCGTCTGGTCCTGCTGCTATTCCAAATCTGTTCACATTGTTTTTCCCCAACTGAGGATTCACACGAGGATCTCCCCAGGCTGTAAGGTTTCCAATGAAAAAGTCGGTAATGGCAGGGGTTCTAAAGTCGACAGCACGAACATTAATCATAAATGGTGAGGAATAAACAGCCGTACTGCTATTGGTTCCATTCCATAAAATTTTTGCCGTATGAGCATTATTTTCCATTATCGGAAAATTAGCCTTGTTACCATCTGCAATCTCTTTAATCTTAGCAACTGCAAGTGCGGTCATTTCTGATTTACCTGAAACCCGAAGCAACAACCTCAGGTAAAGCGAATTACCCAATCTTCTCCATTTGTTTAGATCGCCCTGATAAACCGGATCTGCTGACGAAGCAATCGTTTTTCCTTCAGTCAACAGTTTATTTGCTTCCTCAAGTTTAGCGAAAAGATCCATATAGATGTCTTTCTGTTTATCAAATGCTGGTTCAATAACGCCTTCTTTACCTTTATTAGCCTCAAAATATGGCACATCACCATAAACATCTGTCAATAATTGAAAAACCCAGGCCTGTGTAATCAATGAAATACCTTTGTAAGATGCATTCAGGGATTCTGGCTTATTTGCAATGTTATAAATATCCCTCAGGTTAGTCAATTCCAAATACCAGTTGTTCCAGGTATAATCCGCCCAGTTTCGGCGTACATCATAACGAAAAACCTTACCTTCAGCATCGCTGATATCTACGGTAACCTGCATTAATTCGTTGTTGAAATTACGGTTTCGCACCATATTTGTGGCCAAAATATTAACAAGAGCCGGGGCCAGCAATTGACCAGCACTAACGTTGGAACGACCTATCGGATCTGTATTGACTTCGTTGAAATCTTTTTTACAAGAGAAAGCCGATAAACAAAGTACTGCGATTAAAAGATAGCTTGTTATTTTATTTTTTGTTGTCATTGTCTTTTGATTATAATCCCACCACTAAACGAACGCCATAACTTCTGGTAGACGGCAATTGTCCGGTCTCAAAACCCTGAACGATATCAGTTCCTGATAATGTTCCAAATTCCGGATCGAATGCTGGCCATGGCGACCAGATAAATAAATTTCGACCGTATGCGCCGATCGTCAGCTTGGTAAAACCAATTCGCTTTAAGAAAGCTTGTCCGAAAGTATAGGTGATGTTCGCTTCTCTAAATTTTAAATAGTCCGTTCTAAATACGCTTCCCTCTGCCTGGTCTGATCCATAAAGGGAGGTATAAAAACTTTCAAGATTGGTGGCTACCACATCATTCTTTCGATAAGTGCCATCTGGATTTTGAACCACGCCCGCGCCAACCACACCATTGTATCTTCCGGGCAAGGTAAGGTTAAGCTTTCCTAGAGATGCCATTCTGGAAAAAGTAAGTGAGTGAGCAACTGCACCAAGTTGGGCATCAAAAAGTCCATTGATACTAATGCGATCGTAGGTCAGTGTAGAACCGAAGCTAAATCTGAATTTTGGTGTGGTGTTACCTAAATAAATTAAGTCTGAAGTACTGATTTTAGCATTACCAGTAGTAGAATCATAGATAATCTGTCCGTCAGGTGATCGCATGTAGCCTCTTCCGTATAAGTCGCCCATGCTTCCGCCAACGTTTGCAACAATTTGACCGCCGCCTAAAGCACCGGTTCTAAGCACTACAGAACTGTCTGCCAGCTCTTTGATGACGTTGCGGTTCGCAGTGAACGTTCCGGTAAGTTCCCATTTAAATTTTTGACCTTTTATTGGTGTACCGTTTACGGCGATTTCAATTCCTTTATTTTGAACACGCCCTACGTTAAAGACAGCTACGTTATAACCCGTTGAGCGATCTACAATTCTGTTCAGGATTTGATTTTTTGTATTACCCAGGTAAGCCGCAAAATCAAAATTTAACCGGCTTTTGAATAATCTTAACTCAGAACCTATTTCTACGGTAGTCGTTTTTAGTGGCTTTAAATTTGGATTGGGTAAAACGCTTGGATTCGTCATTGCGCTATCCGGATACACGCCGTTTGAGGCAAGGCTATAATTATACGCCGTACGGTATGGGGTTGTGCCGCCGCTCCCAACCTGAGAAATGGATGCCCTTAATTTGAAGAAACTAATGGCCTGAGGAAGTGGCAGTAAATCGGAAACAATTAATGAAGTACTAGCCGATGGATAGAAGAAACCCACGTTGTCTGTTCTAAAGGGCGTAGCAAGGGTACTGCTCCAATCCTGACGACCTGTTAAATCAAGAAATAAATAATTTTTGAAACTGAAAGATAATGCCGCGTAGAAACTGTTAATCCGGTATCTGGCGGTATCAGGAACAGAAACAAGCGGACTGGCGTTATTTGTCAACTCAAAAATACCTGGAACCACCAAACCATCTGCCCGAAGTTCAGATTTTTTGTATTCGTTCCGCATCTGGCTTCCTCCAACATTTGCATTTAACTGAAGATTTTTCGTTATTTTTTTATCGTACCTAACAAGGAAGTCTACGTTGGTTTCGTATGAGTTGATGTCTTGAACGCGGTAAGAACCTTGTGCAAATTTATTGCCCGCTGCATCCCAAGGGCGTTGTGTTTCACGAATATCCTTATTGTAATCAATCGATCCCCGCAACAGGAAACTTAAGTTGTTGGTAATTTTATAAGTTGCCTGGATATTACTTAAAATCCCGTTTCTTCTTTGCTTATTGATATATTGCTCAGAAATGGCATATGGACTTTCCGGATTGGTAGTGGTAATGTTTACAAACTGCTCATTTACTTTACCTGGAGCCCAATAATCCCGATACCATTCGGTATTTACATTTGGTTGAGCAAACATGAACCAATACATTAAAGATTGATTTCCATAGCCTGTTGCAGGTAAGTTATCACTATTTCTATTGTTATAAATTGCCTTGAAAGCAACACTTAACTTTTTGCTTGCATCAGTATTCGCCGAATATGATACGGAAGTTCGATCCAATCCGGTATTGGGCACAATCCATTCATTGTTTCCATGATTAACAGAGAATCTCATCCCTACACCTTTTACGGAGCCGTCTAAACTTAACGCGTTCGACGATTCAAAGCCAGTTTGGAAGAATGCATCAACCGGATTTTGATAAGCTACCCACGGCGTTCTGGATGTTCCACGGGTTTTCGTTGCCGGATCATATTGAAAAAAGCTGCTCCCGGTGCCAAAAGGCGCGCCCCAACTGGAACTCGTACCATTAGTACTTGGTCCGTCATTAGATGTTCCGTAAGAAAAGTAAGGTACACCAAATTGACCTTGACCAAACTGATTTTGAGCATCGGGGCTTTTATTAACCTGTTCCCAGGTACTGTTTGAGGTAAATGTAATGTTCAGCTTTTTATTTGCTTTGCCCGATTTCGTGGTAATGATAATGGCACCATTGGCCCCACGCTGCCCGTATAAAGCCGAAGCGCCAGGGCCTTTCAATACCGTAACACTCTCTATGTCATCTGGATTCAAGTCATTAAGTGCAGAACCAAAATCTGCTGGCATTACATCTCCAGATGTTCCGTAAACACCACCAGAAGACGCGCCTGTACGTCTTGCCGAACTACTGGCCACAACACCGTCGATTACAATTAACGCCTCATTGTCGCCGGTAAGGTTGTTTTCTCCCCGTAAAATAATCTTGTTAGAAGCCGCTGGCCCACTGTTCCGGACCAAATTTAAGCCGGCTACTTTTCCAGATAATGACTCTGTCCAGTTACTAGCCACTGCATTTGTTAAAGCGGTGCTATCTACTCGCGTAACGGAGTAACCTAGTGCCTTTTCATCTCGTTTTATGCCTAAAGCAGTAACCACTACTTCATTTAAATTACTTGTGGAAGAAGCCAACCGAACAACTGCGTTGCTTTCGTTACTGTTGAATACCCTGCTAACAGATTTATAACCCACCATGTTATAGGTGATTGTGCTTCCTTTGGGTACATTCACAGCATAATTTCCTTTCTCATTGGTTACACCCAGGAATTTCTTGTTGCCATCTGTAATGGTTGTTCCAATTAAAACCTGACCGTCTTCATCATCCAGGACAATTCCTTTTACCGTAATCGTTGAGGGGTTAACCTGAGCATTTGAAGTACCTGCGAAGATCAGCTGAACGAGTAATGCTGCTGTAAAAACGGTGGTCTTTTTTAATAAATGACCAAAGCGCTGGAGGTGTTTTTGGTCATCAT
The DNA here is from genome assembly GCA_037032985.1 of Bacteroidota bacterium. GTDB lineage: Bacteria > Bacteroidota > Bacteroidia > Sphingobacteriales > Sphingobacteriaceae > Pedobacter. The sequence goes on along the minus strand of JAZBLB010000014.1, from coordinate 48,066 downwards.
GCTCGCGGTTTTGCTTAAAAAGTAAAGCACATTGCCGCAGAGAAATTTTTTTTGTAAATTTTTCAATCATAATTAGCTATATCCGGTTAGTGGTTGTTCCCTAATTCGTTTTACTATCTCCGGATCAGCAGACAAAGTAAGCCCCCTCACGTTAAAAATATGTTAACAAAATATTAAGGTATAAGAATCTAGTTAATGTGATTCCGTTTGCTTTTACTTTTATTACTAAATCTTTCGATAAATAAAATTAGATAACAAATCGAAAGTATTGATAATTGTCAAGATTTGCAATATCACGCCGAATGATGTCATTAGAAAAATGAACTCGTTGCGAAGTTGTACCAGAATTTTTTTATAAATAAAGGTTAACAGCCGTCAATAAGCTACTTTAAAGCAGTTTTGAAGGTTAATTGAAAGCGATGAATACAGACAACAGCTATCGTAAAAATTAAGATACGTAATATAAGTTGGCAATCACACGAACTGGAATTACTTCAGGTAACATTTTTATGATCGCTAATAACGAAAGGTAAAGAAACCAAAATCCTCACTAATGGCTTAACATATATCTATTATAGCGTGTTTTTAAAGAACAGGTTCGTTCCAATAAAATCAGCAAGATAATTGGGAAAATAACCCATTCAAAAATCTCGAAGGAATAAAAGAAAAATGCGACTAGAAATATTAACCTAAAGGCTTCCAGGTAGTAAATCCAAATGCGCTGCTCTAAGAGCGCACCGATGTTAATTAAGGTAAGGAGCGAAAATACTAGTATGGCCCATTTATCAATTTCCTGAAGGTATTCATAAAACATAGTGGTTCCGGTTAGCGTGGCCACAACAACAATAAGCTGAACATTAAGGTAGTTTCTAAATTTCAATACGCTTTTTTTCTGTTCCTTGTTTCGAAAATACCGTTGTTCTAAAATCGGCCGGATGTTCTGATCCATTAATGCCGGACTTCCAAATAAAGCATTCCACTTCGCCTTTGTACCTGCTGCCCTTTTGTATGCCTCTGCTATTTCCAGGTAATAATGAAAATGCTGCCACAAAAAGCTGGAACTCTTTATCGGATGCGTTAAGCCATAGCGAGGTGGTTCTTCTTCCTGCTGAAAGATACCAAATAGCTTATCCCAGAACACGAACACATCACCATAGTTTTTATCAAGGTACTTTTCATCTGAAGCATGATGTACACCATGAAGTGACGGGGTAATCAATACGTTTTCCAACCAACCCAATTTACCTATTAGCTGGGTATGTGTAAAAAAGGAATAAGCCCCATGTACTAGTAAAATCGTAATAATCATATTGGGATGGAAACCCACTAAGGGTAATACACACCAGAAAATATTCCTGAAAACGGCCTGGATGGTGGTAATCCTTGCAGCAGCTGTAAAATTAAACTCTTCACTTTGATGGTGCACAATATGTGCTGCCCAGAGGAAATTAATTTCATGCCCAAGCCGATGATACCAATACCACACAAAGTCTGTAGCGAGCAAAAGTAGCAACCAAACATACCAGCTGTTGGAGATCTTAAAAATCGCGTAGTGATCATAAACCCATTGGTAAGCCTGATAAAAGCTTCCGGCAATAAATAAATTTAACAGACGCTCTGCAATTCCAACACTGAAATTCGCGATAGAACTCTCATAACTGAAAACCCTCTGTTTCTTTCTTTGTTGCGCAACTTTATATTCTATAAAAACAAAAATAAAAAAAGCTGGGATGGCAAAAGCAAGATAGTTAACTGTCATGAGGACTACATTTTGTTTAAATAGATGCTACAAACATATAAATATTATACTAAATACATAGACTTTGTAGTTTACTATTTGAAATTAGTTTTCATTCTATTCGTTTTATGTTTTTTGTTTCTATTAATTTGCAGAAATCACTTTAAAGAATCACAAAATATGGCAGCAGAAAAAAAAGGCATAAACACGAATATTCTTTCCATCGATATTGGTGGTACCAGTATTAAAACAGTGTTACTGGACGAAGATGGAAATATGCTGTCAGAATATTTAAAGAGCAAAACGCCTGTAGGTGCAACACCAAAAGACATTGTAACTGGCATTCAGGAACTAATCAAACCAATTCCACAAACGTATAACCGTATTTCCATTGGTTTTCCAGGCTATGTAACCAATGGGATTGTGAAGACGGCCCCGAATCTTGCGAAGAATAAATGGGCAGATGTAGATCTTGCTCAACGCGTAGCAAATGTATTGAATCATCCGGTGCGGTTGGTAAACGATGCCGATCAGCAAGGATTAGGTGTAGTAAAAGGGAAAGGTTTCGAAATCGTTTTTACTGTAGGAACTGGCTTTGGAACAGCATTACTTTTTGATGGCGAACTCCTTCCCCACCTGGAGCTGGCACATTTGCCTATTAATAAAACGGAAGATTATGATGATTACATCGGTAATAAAGCGTTTGAAGACATTGGTACCGAACGGTGGAATAAGCGTTTGAAGAAAATAATTGAAATTTATAAAACTGTTTTCAATTATGACGCCTTATATATTGGTGGTGGTAATTCAAAACACATTGAGTTTAAGCTTGAAAATAACATTACCGTGGTTACAAACAGAGATGGTATAAAAGGTGGTGCAAAACTTTGGAAACTGGCCGATAAATACAATATTTTTACGGTGAATCCTAAAGTGTAAATTATACACTAACACGACGCAATTATTATTACAATCATTTAACATCAAAATCCATTATATTAGCCTGTAAGTTCTAAATTTGGATAACATAAAAATTTAAAAATGTCAAATAACGAGTCAAAAAAATACAAATTGGGTATGATAGGATTGGGTACGATGGGCCGCAACCTATTATTAAATATGGCAGATAAAGGTTTCTCTGTAACCGGTTATGATAAAGACCGAAAGATGATTTCTAAGCTGGAAGAAGAAGGAAAAAAGCATAGCCTTGAAGGTTTTGATAACATAGAAGCTTTTATCAACAGTTTGCAAACACCAAGAACATTAATTCTGTTAGTTCCTGCCGGACCAATTGTAGACAGCGTTATTGCAGAATTGAAGCCACTTTTAAGTAAAGGCGATATTATTATAGATAGTGGAAACTCACATTTTACTGATACCAACCGCAGGGTCGATGAATTGGAAGAAGACGGTTTGCATTTCTTTGGAATGGGGATCTCTGGTGGAGAAGAGGGCGCCCGTTTTGGACCAAGCATGATGCCTGGAGGCGATAAACAAGCCTATAATGTTGTGAAGGAAGTTTTTGATGCTGTTGCTGCGAAAGTAGGTTCAGATCCTTGTGTGACCTATATTGGTCCAGGTGCCTCTGGTCACTTTGTTAAAATGGTACACAATGGTATCGAATATGCCATTATGGAACTGATTGCTGAGGTTTACGGTGTATTGAAAAACGGCTTAGGCTATACAAACGAAGAAATTTATCAGGTATTTAAGAAATGGAATGAAGGCAGACTCCAATCATTTTTATTGGAGATTACGGCAGAAATTTTCTTATTTAAAGATACAGAAACTCAACATGACCTTTTAGATCAGATTAAAGATGAAGCCCGCTCAAAAGGTACGGGTAAATGGACATCAGAAGTTTCAATGGAGCTTCAGTTGCCTATCCCAACCATTAATGAAGCAGTATCTAACCGTGATCTTTCTAAATTCAAAAAGCTGAGGGTTTCGCTGCAAGAAGCTTTTGGCAAAAAAGAAACGGCAATTGATGTTACCGTAGATGAACTTGAGGATGCCTTCTATTTTGCGATGATCAGTGCTTATGCACAAGGAATGCATTTATTGGTTCAGGCCTCTAAAGAATACCAATACGATTTACAATTACAGGCGATTGCTAAAATCTGGCGTGGTGGATGTATTATCAGGGCTAAGTTCTTAGAAGACATTTACCAGGCTTACGATAAAAATAATGCGCTGGAGCATTTATTCGGTGATGCTGGAATCCAGAACATCATTAAAGATACTTTAAACGGAACACGCAAAACCATCTCGGCATGTATTAATGCAGGTGTAGGTATTCCTGCGTTTGCATCTACCCTTACCTACTTTGATACGATTACCACAGCAAGAATGCCTTCAAACCTGATTCAGGCGCAACGGGATTTCTTTGGTGCTCATACTTTCGAACGTATCGATCAGGAAGGTGTTTTCCATGCAGACTGGAATAAACTATCATAAATTTAAACGACAAGAATCCAAACATAAAATGAAAACCAAAGCCGCATTAAGCCCTACAATATTTGTAATATTTGGTGGTACAGGTGATTTAAATAAAAGAAAGCTGGCTCCTGCCCTTTACAATTTATTTATTGAAGGTTACATGCCTGAAAAGTTTGCCATCATTGGTACGGGTAGAACTGAGTTTACCGACGATAGTTATAAAGCCGCATTGGAAGATGCAGTAAATCAGTTTTCTAGATCAGGAAAGGTAAAGAAAGAAAAGTGGGATAGTTTTGGGAATACCATGCACTACTGCCCAACTGATTTTGCACAGCCTAAAACTTTCGAAAACTTAAAAAATGCTGTAGAAAAATATCAGAAAGAATACGGACCATCAACCCAGATCATTTTTTACCTGGCAGTTGCACCAAATTTCTTCCCCGTTATTGCTGAATATCTGCATAAATATAAGCTTACGGAAAATGAAGACAATAGCCGTATCGTAATCGAAAAACCTTTCGGTCACGATTTGGAATCTGCTAAAGAGTTAAATGCTTTATTAAGCACCATCTTTACGGAAAAACAAATTTACCGTATTGACCACTATTTAGGTAAAGAAACCGTCCAGAACATGATGGCTTTCCGTTTCGCAAACGCTTTGTTTGAGCCACTTTGGAACAGGTCTTATATTGATCACGTTCAAATTTCGGTAACCGAACAATTAGGGGTTCAAGATCGTGGTGGCTATTACGAAGGTTCTGGTGCTTTGAGGGATATGATTCAAAATCACTTACTTCAACTCCTTTGTTTAATCGGAATGGAAGCACCAATTAATTTTGATGCCGATGAAATCAGAAACCGTAAGGTGGAAGTTCTAAAGGCCATGCGTCCATTCTCTGCAGAAGATATTCGTTTCCATACCGTTCGTGGGCAGTACAGCAAGGGCTGGGTTGAAGGTAAAGAAGTACCGGGTTACCGCCAGGAAAAAGGTGTGGATCCACATTCTAATACCGAAACTTTCGCTGCAGTAAAGTTCCATATCGACAACTGGAGATGGCAGGGAATTCCTTTTTATTTAAGAACAGGAAAGCGTTTAAACCAAACCTCTTCATTAATTACAATTCAATTCAGAGATGTCCCACATCAGATCTTTTCTTCAGCTGTTACTGAAAACTGGCAACAAAATCGCCTGGTGATCAGTATTCAACCAGAAATGAGTATCAGAATGCAGGTGCAGGCGAAAAGACCAGGCCTCGACATGGTGTTAAATCCTGTTGATATGGTTTTTGATTACAAAGGAACGTATGAAGGTGATACACCAGAAGCTTATGAAACTTTGCTTTTAGATGCGATGATGGGTGATCAAACTTTGTTTATGCGAGGTGACCAGGTAGAAGCAGCATGGGAATTGGTGATGCCGATTTTAAATACTTGGGAAAGTAAAAAATCAATCAATTTCCCTAATTATCCTGCTGATAGCTGGGGACCAGAGGAAGCTGAGGCATTAATTGCCCGTGATGGTTTCCATTGGTTTAACTTACCATTGAAGAATAAAGAGTAAAGATTAAAAAACAAATACAAATGCGAGTCCTGAAGCTTTTTAATTTAAAAAAGAAGGCCTCAGAACCCGCATTTTTTATTAAACTATTGACATGAATTTATTAATATACAAAACGCTTGAAGAACTCAACCAGGATTTGGCTGATTATGTAATCAAAATCGCCGAGGTGTCGATTGAAGAAAACGATCGCTTTAACTTTGTGTTAACCGGCGGAAGTTCTCCCAAAGCACTCTATCACTTACTGGCTACAGAATGTGAGCATAGAATTGATTGGGAGAAAGTTTATTTCTTTTTTGGAGATGAACGTAATGTTCCTTCAACGGATGAGAATTACAATGGTTTAATGGCTAAGAAAGCCTTGCTTGATCCACTCAGAATTAAAGAAGATCATGTTTTTTATGTTGACACTACGCTTGCTCCTGAAAAGGCGGCAATTGAATATAAGAAAGCAATTGATAAACACTTTAACGGCGAAGATCTTGCGTTTGATCTGATTCTTCTAGGTATGGGAGACGATGCACATACTGCATCCATATTCCCACATACTACATTGGTAAAAGATGAAGAAGTTGATATCGCTTCTGTTTTTGTAGAGAAACTAAATACCTACCGCATTAGTTTTACTGCTCCTCTAATTAATAAAGCAGATAATGTGGCTTTCCTGGTTTTCGGAGAGAACAAAGCAGAAGCCTTGAAGCATGTGATTAATGATCTGGAAAAAAATCCCGATTTGTATCCTTCCCAACTGATTGATCCCATTGATGGAAAGCTAACCTGGTTTACAGACGAAGCGGCTACCAAATTACTGGAAGATTAAAATTAAATGATGAATTGGTTCGCTTGAATCAATTCATCATTTTTTTAATTAAAATCAAAACTCCTGATTGCCTTCAGCAAGGCGGAAAAACAAGATTTAGTGTATCATTGTGCTGTTAAATTTTCCTCAATCAGCAGTTTGATAATCCCATCTGCCATACCCACCTTAGGCACGTAAATTTGCTTGATGCCAGTCCATTTCATTAAAGTTAAATAAATTTCGCTGGCTGGGATGATTACATCTGCACGATCTGGATTTAACCTCAGGGTATTGATCCTTTCTTTGAGTGAATAACTGGTCAGCTTATTATAAAGTGCATTTAACTTCTGGAGTGAAAGCGGTGCATTATCTTTCTCCTCACTCATCCTGAAGAGTTTATTGATATTTCCACCAGTACCTATCCCTGCCAAATGTTTATGACCTTTGGTATGCTCCTTCACCCATTCCCTCATCTCATCCCAGGTTTCTTCTTTATCCTGATTATCAAGCATCCGGATGGTGCCGATATCGAAAGACTTCGATGCCTGAGGCGTTCCTTTTACAAAAATAGAGAGTTCTGTACTTCCTCCACCCACGTCAATATATAGATAAGTTTTACTATCATCAAGATCTGCCTCAATGTGATTGGCGTAAATTATGTTTGCCTCGCGTTGCCCTTCAATTATTTCGAGATTGATATCCGTTTTTTCCTTAATCAATTTCACAATCTCCTGACCGTTTGTTGCCTCACGCATGGCAGAAGTAGCGCAGGCCAAATACACGGATACATGATAAACATCCATCAGATTTTTAAAGGCCATCATCGTTTTAATGAGGTCTCCTGTTTTTTTCTCTGAGATTTGCTTGTCTAAAAATGCATCATCTCCCAAACGAAGTGGTACGCGGATTAGCGTATTTTTCTTGTAATTAAATTCGCCGTCGTGTTTACTAATATCTGCAATGAGTAATCTCACGGCATTCGAACCGATATCTATAGCTGCGTATCTTAACATTATGACTGGTGCTTGGTTTTTAAATAGTTATAGGTATCAACCTGTGCCCTTATTTTTCTGCTTAACCTGTTTTTATGGTATTTATTGTTACTCAACGCATTAATTTGACGGGCTTTCGTATTATCTTGCAACTGAAGATCAATAATGTCCTGAATTTCCTGTTTCACCTCAGGGTCTAAAACTGGGAAACCAACTTCTACCCGATGTTCGAAATTTCTACTCATCAAATCAGCAGAGGATAAATACATATCATTTTTACCATTGTTACTAAAAATGTAAACCCGGGCATGCTCCAGAAACTTATCAATAATACTGATGGCCGTTATGTTTTCACTAAAGCCTTTAACGCCTGGAACGAGACAGCAAATACCACGTACAATCAATTGAATTTTCACGCCGGCGTTACTGGCATCGTAAAGTTTAGAAATTAAGCCTTCGTCTGCCAGGCTGTTCACTTTGAGCAAGATGTAAGCGATCTTTCCAGCTTTGGCGTTTCTTATTTCCCTATTAATGAAGTTTACCAGTTTGGAGCGGCTTTCCAAAGGTGAAACGATTAAATGCTTATATCCCTTGATTACGGTACGTTTGCTCAACGCATCAAACAGCTTAACTAAATCGTTGGTGATCTCCTTTTTTGCTGTGAAGATACTATGATCGCAATATAAGCCAGCCGTTTTTTCATTGAAGTTACCTGTTGCAAGGTTAGCGTAATAAACGGGTTTTTCTTTTTCAATTCTTTTTACCAGACAAATTTTAGAGTGTACCTTATAATCGGTTAATCCATAATTTACCTTTACCCCTTCTTCCATTAAGCGGGTAGTCCAATAGATGTTAGCTTGTTCATCAAAACGGGCCTTAAGCTCTAAAAGTACAGAGACTGCCTTTCCATTTTTTGCCGCATTGATGAGGGCGTTAATCACTTTAGAGTTTTCGGCCAGTCTATACAAAGTAATTTGAATTTCGGTAACCTTAGGATCAATGGCTGCCTCCCGCAAAAATAAAATAATGTAATCGTACGACTGATATGGAAGGTTCACCAAATAATCGCGTTGGGCCACCTTCGCAAACATACTTTGAGTCCGGTGTAAATCATGAACTTTCAGTGGTACATTCGGCGCATATTCCAGTTCTTTCTTACCCACATTTGGAAAAGCAATGAAATCTCCAAATTTATGGTATCTATTACCCGGTATTAGGCTTTCAGCTTCGAGCTTGAGTTTATTAACCAGCACGGTGAGCATATTTAATGGCATTGCAGAATCATAGAGCAAACGCATTGGCTTCCCCTTTTTACGTTTCTCTAAACTGCTTTTCAGGTCTTCTATAAACTTGTCGTTGATGTTCTTGTCGATATCCAATTCTGCATCTCGTGTTAACTGAATGGAATAGGCTTCCAGACTGTCATAAGTGAAAACATAAAAAATATCATCAAGACAGTAACGAATAATGTCTTCTGCCAGAATGATAAACTTTAGGTCGTTGGTTTCCGGCAGAACCAGGAATCGCGGTAAGTTTGGTGGAATTTCAATCAAAGCATATTTTTCCCTAACCTTTGTGTCTTTTTTAGAAAGCTTAACGAAAAAGTAAAGGTACCTGTCTTTTAGTTCCGGAAAAGGCTTCTCCATATCCAACATAATGGGTACGAGATTGGATAAGATTTTATCCCGGAAGTGATTTTTTACAAACTCACCCCGGCTTACGTTAAGTTGAGTATCATTTAGGATAAAAATTCTGTTTTGAGCAAGTTCGTTGATCAGCGTAGCCTGGAAAAGCTGGTCGAACTTGCGCTCCTGCTTAACAACGATATTTTTAATTTCGTTTAAGATTTTTCTGGGGTTAAAACCCAGAAGTGCTTTTGCCTTGTCGTTTAGATTAGTTAAACGAGTCATTGTCGCCACCCTTACGCGATAGAATTCTTCAAGATTGGAAGAAAAAATAGAAAGAAACTTTATGCGTTCTATAAGCGGTACAGTTTCATCAGCAGCTTCCTGCAATACGCGCTCGTTAAAGTAAAGCCAACTTATTTCACGGTTTAGAAATGGTATCTTCTTTTTGCTCATTTAAAAAATAAAAAAATCCCTGCCAAAACAGGGATGCTCAAAACTGCATATTAATTTGTTAATTCAATGTTAATTTGTGGGTGATTTAACGTTAACAAATTATTTTTTCGTTGTTGCTTTTACTAACTTTTTAGCAGCAGGAGCAACTTTGTTGTTCGCAGTTTCTAAAGTATCATTAATTGCCGAGGTAGTTTTTGTTGCGGCTTTTTTAACTGAAGTAGTAACTTCGGCTGGGCCTGATTTGATTATTTCTTTGGCTGCTTTCAATTTGGGTGCTGCCACTTCTTCGGTTTCATTAGTCACTTCCTGAAGGGCTTTAACCGGTTTAGTAATGGCCTTTTCTGCTTTCTCTTCTGTTGCAATAGCTGCAACCTTCACACTTTGAACAACGGGTTTTGCTTTAGAAATTGCTTTTTTAACCACTTTCGCCGCGCTTTTTTCTGCTTTGGTAGTTGCCTTCTCAATCGGTTTTTTGACGTCTTTAATTTTTTCTTTGGAAGAATGTAAAATGCCATCGATTTTATGCCCAACGTCCGCTTTAATAACAGTGAATTTCTTCGTTAGCTTTTTAGCAACACGTTTACTTGCTTTGGCCACTTCGGTACTAATCTCTGAGGCATCATGGCCCAAGCTCATGATCACTTCTAAAAACTGAGCAGTTAAAGACTGTTCTAATTGTTTCTTCGCATCTTTTTTAGCTGCTTTTTTTTGAGGCTTAGCTTTAGTGGTTTTCATATTATTTTTCGTTTTTTTGTGAAATCTATTTAATTTCTCTTAAATCTACTAATTTTTACTTTAAAGCTAAAACCATGCCTTCTTTTGATATTGTAAGTAAAGTTGATGCCCAGACACTTGATAACGCCATTAACAATGCTAAAAAGGAAATTTTAAACCGTTTTGATTTCAATGGCTCGAAAAGTACGGTCGAATTGGATAAGAAAACAAACGTAATAACGATCGTTACCGAAGATGATATGCGTTTAAAAGCAATCGAAGGATCGATCATTTCCAGAATGATGAAACAAAATCTTGATCCTAAAAGTATGGATTTCGGTAAAGAAAATATCGCTTCGGGTAATATGATCCGCAAGGAAATTACCATAAAAGAAGGGCTGGACAAAGAAGCAGCAAAGAAAGTGGTTGCTAAAATTAAAGCCAGCGGTTTAAAAGTTCAACCTGCAATTATGGACGACCAGGTTAGGGTAACGGCTAAAAAAATTGATGACCTTCAAGCGGTAATCACGCTTTGCCGTGGCGAAGATTTCGATCAGCCTTTACAGTTCATTAACATGAGGAATTAATATCGCCCATTTTTTTTAATGCGGATGGCTGAGCATTCCACCATCCTTGAGATTCAATCGCATCATGCAGATAAGTGAAAACGGATTTATATTTTCTGATAATAAGGAACTTTTACAAGTGAGTTCAATTCATCACTACTTGAGTAAAGAAACTTCATGGGCTAAAGATATTCCGCTGGAGACGGTGCAGCGTGCGATCGAAAACTCATTATGCTTCGGGATATACAAAGGAGCGGCACAGATCGCCTTTGCGCGCTGGGTTACCGATAAAGCAACTTTTGCGTGGCTTGCTGACGTTTATATCGAAGAGCCTTATCGTGGACTTGGTTTATCGAAAAAACTCATGTCATTCATGATCTTTCATCCAGACCTTCAGGGTCTTCGTCGCTATCAACTTTCCACTGTAGATGCCCATGGTCTATATCAGCAATTTGGCTTTTCGGCAATTGAAAATCCAGAAAATCAAATGGCCATAGTGATTAAAAATGCTTATCAAAACCTTGATCCCGAAATGGATTAGCAAACCTTTTCCTCAATTCCTTGTTGTAAATACTCATCAAAACAATGGAAACACATGAAAAAGATATTCATACTCTCAACGTTAGTCGCTGCCACGCTTACTTTTCAGGCTTGTCAAACGGCAGATAAAAAATCATCAACAACTAAGGATAGTGTATCCGGCGATACCTCTATGGTAAATGGCAACCATGTTGCCGGTTCTGAAGTTGTTGAATCTGGAATTGATGAAGCAGGTGCTACATTTTTAAGAAAAGCAGCCGTAGGTGGAATTATGGAAGTTGAAGCTGCTAAAATCGCACAGAAAAGTGCTTCAAGTCAGCAAGTCAAAGATTTCGCAGCAAAGATGCTTGAAGATCATACTAGAGCCAACAACGAGTTAAAAGCGTTCTCGGTAAAGAAAAAGGTGATTACTCCTGATGCATTACCCGCAGAAGATCAAATTCATTTGGATGAAATGAAAAAGCTTAAAGGAGCTGAATTTGATAAACATTATATGGAGATGATGGTTACCGATCATGAAAAAACAGTTGCTTTATTTAAAGAGGGCGTTGCAAATAAGGATTTAGGATTAAAAGAATGGGCTACCAAAACGCTTGCTGTGATCGAAAAACACGATGAGATGGCTAAAACTATAAACTCCACTTTAAAATAGGTTGAGTATTTACGTTATTTGAAAAATCCCAAATTAAAATTTGGGATTTTTTTTATGGATAAAGTTTGCCGGGCATCATTTTTAATACAATTTATTGGAAAGAAAAAAATTAAATTTAACTTTCGCCGTTTAATAGAAAAACACATAAATGAATACGAATAAAATTATTAATGTACTCTTAACTGGTGCATTTGTTATTGCCCTACCGCTATTTGCGGATGCTCAAAAAGCAAACTGGCAAAATCTGGATTTAAAAACCGATTCGACTTTTGGAATCAGTACTGAAAAGGCATACAAGGAACTCCTTAAAGGTAAAAAATCTACAAAAGTTATTGTTGCGGTAAACGACGGTGGTGTTGAAGCTTCACATGAAGATCTAAAACGAATCATGTGGGTTAACGCTAAAGAAGTTGCAGGCAATGGTAAGGACGATGATAAAAATGGTTATGTAGATGATATCCATGGCTGGAATTTTATTGGCGGTCCGAAAGAATCTGTAAATTTTGAAACGCTGGAATTGACCCGTCTTGTACGCCGCGACCAGGCCCGTTTTGGAAATACCACTGATGCGACAGTTGCAGAAAAAGATAAACAAGACTGGGAAACGTTTAAAGCAAGAAGAACCGACCTCGAAAAACAGTTAGGCGAAGCTAAGCAGGGCTTGGCTGGTATCTCTGGTTTTAAAAACGCTTTGGATGCCGTAGTCAAAAAAATAGGTAAGGAAAATCCAACAGCTGAAGATTTCAAGAATTTTAAACCTGCTACAGAGCCAGAAACCCGCATACAGGCTGTAATGTCTGAACAATTGGAGAAAGGAAGTTTTACCGACTTTTACGAAGATCAGATTAAGGAAGGTGTAGATTACTATACCCGTCAGGCAGAATACAACCTAAATGTGGATTACGATCCCAGAGCAATTGTTGGCGATAATCCGAACGATTCTAAAGAGAAATTTTACGGAAACAATGATGTAACTGGTCCTGATGCCATGCATGGGTCACATGTTGCAGGAATTATAGCTGCTGATAGAACCAATAAATTGGGCATTATGGGCGTTGCTGATAATGTGGCTATTATGGGAGTTCGATGCACACCAAATGGTGATGAACGCGATAAAGATGTAGCCAACAGTATTCGTTACGCTGTAGATAACGGCGCGAAGGTAATTAACATGAGTTTCGGTAAAGCATACAGTTGGGACAAGGCAATTGTAAACGACGCCATGAAGTACGCCGCTTCAAAAGATGTATTAATTGTGCAAGCTGCTGGTAATGAGAACAAGGATATCGACACTGAAAACAACTTCCCTAACCACAAAGATTTAGATGAAAAAACCATTGCATCATGGATCACTGTTGGTGCATCAGGTCCTAAAGATGATGAAACGCTAAAAGCAAGTTTCTCTAATTTTGGAAAAACACAGGTTGATGTTTTTGCACCTGGCGTTAAAATTCATTCTACTGTACCGGGTTCAAAATATAAAGATTTAGACGGAACAAGTATGGCATCACCAGTAGTTGCTGGCCTTGCCGGACTGATTCGTTCATACTACCCAAAGTTATCTGCAGCACAGGTAAAAGAAATCATTGTAAAATCGGTAACGAAAGTAAATCATAATGTCTCTTACAAAAAGGGAGATGAAGAAAACGCTGAAAGTGTTTCTGTACCATTCTCTGATTTATGTATCAGTGGCGGAATCGTAAACGCTTACGAAGCTTTGAAACTAGCAGCTACATACGGTCGCAGTTCAAACGCGAAATAATTAGCTATTAAAAATTAATTAAAGAAAGCGAACCAATCGGTTCGCTTTCTTGCGTTTAGCTAAAAGGTTAAATAGCCACAGATAAACTCTGGCCCAAAAACCATTATTCTTGTTGCTCTGTCAATCTGTGGTTAACCGTGATGATCAGGACGCCAAAATTTTATCGGGAGTGATTGGCAAAGTTCTGATTCTTTTCCCGGTAGCATTAAAAACTGCATTTGCTACTGCGGCAGAGAAACCAATTAGTGCAATCTCTCCCATTCCTTTTGCACCCATCGGATTAATATAAGGATCTGGCTTATTGATGAAATGAACTTCAATTTCAGGAATGTCGGCGTTCACCGGCACATGGTAATCAGCGAAGTTGTTGTTGATATATCTGCCGTAACGATGATCAATAACCGATTCTTCCGTCAGTGCCATCCCAACGCCGCCTACTGCACCTCCGACCATCTGGCTTCTGGCCGTCTTAGGACTCACAATGGTTCCGGAGTCACCAACAGATACGATTTTAGCAACCTCTACTACACCTGTTAAGCTGTGAACTTTCACCTTTACGAAATGGATAGAAAATGAGTACATTGAATATGCTTCCCGTTCCTTTCCAGCCTGACTTTGTTTTGTGACTTCAATAGCTGGAAGATTATTCTTTTTTAATACATCTACGAAGTTTGAAGTCGCATCCATATTGGAGTTTGCGGCCAGTTCTGCTACGGTAGATTTCAATGCCACACAAACATCATTAACGGCAGAACCCACAGTAGAAAGTGTTGCAGAACCACCCTGGCTTGGCGCGGGAGGTAATGAGGAATCCCCTAACTCAAATTTGATTTTCTCGACAGGAATCTTCAGTAATCTACTGGCGATGAGCACCATCCCTGTGCCTGTTCCGGGGCCAATATCACTCGTTGCACTTTGAAGCACCAAAGATCCATCCGCTTTTAAAATTCCTTTCACAGTGGCTCTGCCCCGGTTTGCATTAAACACACCTATACTTACGCCGAAGCCTGTCTTCCATTGACCATCAACCAGACTTCCTGGCTTATTTTTTCTATCATTCCAGCCGATTTTCTGCGCACCAACGCTATAGGCTTCCTTGATATTCTTATCGGAGAAAGGTTTATCCCTTTGCTGATCTTTTTCAGGATCATTTTTAATCCTGAATTCCAGCGGATCCATATCCAAAGCGTGCGCCATTTCATCAATAGCACTCTCTAATGCAAAAGCTCCGGTGGCTTCTCCCGGTCCGCGCATCCAGATAGGTACGCCCAAATCAACAGGCACTACGGTATATTGTGTATTTACATTATCACACTGGTACATGAATTTCGCCATGTTTACCACTCCCTCAGTGAAGTTTTCGTAAACAGAAGTTTCGCCGAAAGCCCTGTGCGTAATTCCGGTTAGGGTTCCATCTTTTTTAGCGCCTAAACCAATTGTTTGGATCGCTGCAGGACGATTTCCAACCATGGTAAACATTTGCATTCTGGTAAGTACAAGCTTAACAGGCTTCCCAATCTGTCTGGAAGCCATTACTGTTGCAATTTCTACCGGCCAGGTCCTTAGCGCCATTCCAAACCCCCCTCCAACAAATTCAGAATTAACCTGAATATTCTCAATAGGAATTTTAAAAACATTAGCTATGGTTCCCTGCGTAGCCTTCACCCCCTGCGTTTTCGCATAAACGCTCAACTGGTTATTAGGTTTCCAGTCTGCTATAATTCCGTGCAGTTCCATCGGGTTATGCGTTTCAATTGGAAGATGATATTTCTGTTCTACCTTAACTTCCGCTGTTTTATAAGCATCTTCGATACCACGTTTGTAATCAGGTTGTCCCTGAAGTTTTTTAGCCTGTGAATCGCTAACAGCTTTCTCGAAATCAGTATTAAATGCTTCTTTCGAATAAGTAACTGTGACCAGCGACGCCGCATGAGTGGCTCTTTCAAAAGTATTTGCCACAACAATGGCTACCGGTTGGCCGTTATAGAAGATCTTATCAGTATAAAAAATCTTCATTGGCGAGCCACCTTCCTGTTCGTAGCCCGGAGCAGCTGGTTTATTTAAATGGGAAATTACAGAAATTACACCAGGTGCTTTCTCTGCAGCTTTAGTATCTAGTGAAGTTATCTTTCCTTTAGTGATCGTACTGGTAACCAATACGCCATAAGTTAAACCCGGGATTTCGTATTCTGCAAAATACTTAGCTTTCCCCATCACTTTTAAAATGCCATCTACGCGGTCATTTTCATCTTTTAAAATTCTTTTATCCATGATTACACTTGAGATGTTGCAACGGTTAATGCCTCAATAATTGAATTTGGTGCCATTTGTAGTTTGAAGTCATTCTCTCCAAAACCTTTCGCATCGGCCATAGCAAGTTTTGCAGCCTGTTCAAAATTTTCCAGTGAGGCATCTTTCCCGATTAGAAAATTTTCTGCAGCGGTCAATCTCCAGGGTTTATGTGCTACGCCACCCATCGCTAAGCGAACATCTTTTATCTTATTATCTGAAAGTTCTATTGCTGCACCAACAGATATCAACGCAAAAGCATATGATGCCCTGTCTCTAACCTTCAGGTAATAGGACTTTTTATTTAAATTATTTAGTGGAATCTCCAGCTTTACGATCATCTCATCAGGCTTTAAGTTGTTGTCTAGCTGCGGCGTATCTCCAGCCAGCCTATGAAAGTCTTTAAATAAAATCTTCCGTTCGCCTTTTGCATTTGAGATGACCACCATTGCATCCAAGGCAACCAGCGCTATACACATATCACTTGGGTGCACCGCAATACATTTATCGGAAGTGCCAAAAATTGCATGCATTCGGTTAAAGCCTCCAATCGCACCACAACCAGATCCTGGCTGTCTCTTGTTACAAGGCATTTCGGTATCATAAAAATATCCACATCGCGTACGTTGCATCATATTCCCACCAACAGTAGCTACATTTCTTAACTGAGCAGAAGCACCAGCATTAAGCGCCATAGCCAATAATGGAAGTTTGTCTTTTATAATGGCATTTTCCGCGACAGCCGTGTTTGAAGCTAATGCACCGATGATGATTTTATCACCTATAATCTCAATTTGCTTCAGCGGCACATGGTTAATATCAATTAGTTTTTCTGGCGACGTAACACCGCGCTTCATTAAATCAATCAGGTTGGTACCACCTGCAAGGAATTTGGCGTTTTTATCTTTTGATAATAAGCTCAGTGCAGATTTAGCTGTTGTTGTTCTTAGGTACTGGAAATTAATCATGCTTTCATTCCTCCTTTCGAAACTTCAACAATTGCATCAACAATATTAGGATAAGCGCCACAACGACAAATGTTTCCACTCATGTATTCGCTAATTTCTGAACGTGAATTTGTATGTCCTTCGTTAACACATGCTACTGCCGACATAATTTGCCCCGGTGTACAGTAACCGCATTGAAAACCATCGTGTTTAATAAAAGCGGCCTGCATAGGATGTAATTCTTCACCGTTTGAGAGCCCTTCTATTGTCGTTACTTTCTTGCCCTCATTCATCACTGCTAAACTTAAGCAAGAATTTACCCTTTCGCCATCTACATGTACCGTACAAGCACCGCACTGGCCATGATCGCAACCTTTTTTAGTTCCGGTTAAATGAAGCTCTTCCCGAAGGTAATCTAAAAGCGTAACCCGCGGTTCAATGGAAGTTTTGTAAGCTTTGTTATTTATGGTAATATTTAGAGGAATCTTTTCGAAAAGTTCAGCGAAACGTTCGTCTGCCTGGTTTTCTGCAGCTTTTACCGCAACTGCGGGTGTAAGGGCAATAGCGGTAATGAGCGAACTCTTTTTAAGGAAATCTCTCCTGCTATCTCCCTGATTAGATTTCTGATCAGTTAATGACATAGAATAGGTGTTGAATGTTAGTTGTCTAAAGTTCGTTAATCTTAACTTCATTATTCAGGTATTATTGAATTTAGAATGCTTCTATTAGGTAACATTAAAATCACCTAAGCAGCCGGATGAAAGCAGCTTACTGACTTTATCAAAATGACTTTAGAAAAATTTCGGAAATGTGATCGCTATTTCTATTTTTATGAAATGGAAGAGATTAAAACATTACCAGATTTATCAGCAGAAGAGCAACGCGTATTAGGTGCGCTGATTGAGAAAAGCAGAACTACACCAGACTATTATCCAATGACGTTAAACAGCTTAACGGCGGCCTGCAATCAAAAAAGTTCGAGAAATCCGGTAGTTAATTATAATGATGAGACAGTTACGCTCACTTTGAATTCTCTGAAGATAAAAGGTTTAATATCCACAGCAACAGGAGGTTCAAGCAGAGCTACTAAATATAAACATAACTTAGGAATTGTCTATCCATTAGTGCCTTCAGACCTTTCCATCATTTGTTTATTACTGCTTCGAGGACCATTAACGCCGGGAGAAATCAACAGCAATTCTGGAAGATTATATGAATTTGAAAACATTGAAGAAGTATCAGAGCAACTTCAAAAGCTTTCAGCAGAAGAGCTGCCATTTGTAAAGCAGTTACCTAAAAAGGTTGGCCAGAAAGAGGCTCGGTTTATCCATTTATTGGGTGAGCAACCGGAGATGGCAGACTTAGAAGAACAAGTTAGTGCAATTTCCCAACCCAATGAAGCGCTGGAAAATCGCATTTTAAAACTTGAACAGGAAGTAGAAGATCTCAAGGAACTCGTTAACTTGCTTATGGATAAATAGTTAACCTTCGTATTTCTTGAATATCGTACTGGCCACATGCCCGCCGAATCCGAAAGTATTGTTTAAAACATAAGTTAAATCTTTTTGAATCGGTTGAGCCAATACAATATTTAATCCCTTTGGAATTCGTTCATCCAGCTTTTCGGTATTAATTGTTGGCGGAACAATACCATCTCTGATGGCTAGGATGCTGATTAAACTTTCAATTGCTCCTGCTGCACCGAGTAAGTGGCCGGTCATTGATTTCGAGGCACCTATAATCACTGGTGAATCTCCAAAAACAGTTTTAACCGCATTCAATTCGCTCAAGTCGCCAAGACCAGTTGAAGTGGCATGGGCATTAATATAATCAATTTTATCAGCAGTTATTCCAGCATCATTTAAGGCTTTCTTCATCCCTAAACTTGCTCCAATTCCATCTGGTGGTGTCCCGGTAAGGTGATAGGCATCAGCGGCCATTCCACCACCGACCATTTCTGCGTAAATATGCGCGCCTCGGTTAACCGCGTGCTCCAGCTCTTCCAAAATCAACGCGCCAGCACCCTCTCCCATCACAAATCCGTCACGGCTTTCATCAAAGGGCCGAGAAGCAGTTTCAGGACTATCATTTCTTTTTGATAAAGCCTGAGCGGCATTAAAACCGCCTACTGATGCTTCTGTAATAGCAGCCTCAGAACCACCTGCAACCATGATGTTTGCTTTTCCTAACCTAATAGTATCGAAACCGTTAATGATTGCAGTGTTCGAAGATGCACATGCTGATACTGTGCAGTAATTTGGGCCACGTAATTTATGGCGAATAGAAATTGCACCAGCAGCAATGTCTACAATCATTTTGGGAATGAAAAACGGACTGAACCTTGGCGTACCATCGCCTTGATGAAATTCTGCCAGTTGCTGCTCAAAGGTAGAGATTCCGCCATTTCCTGTTGCCCAGATTACCCCAACCTCGGCAAGTTCATCATCGCTCATTATAGTGAAATCTAATCCTGCATCTGCAATCGCCTGATCAGTTGATGCAATGGCATATTGCGTAAAAGTATCATATTTTCTGGCCTCTTTTTTGTCCAAAAAAAATTCAGGATTAAAGTCTTTTACTTCGGCAGCAAAATGAGTCTTAAACTTACTGGTATCAAACTTGGTAATGGGGCCTACCCCGCTTTTACCAGCTAAAATATTTTTCCAAAAGCTTTCTACTGTGTTTCCGAGCGGCGTTATTGCGCCTAATCCTGTTACAACTACTCTCTTCATGCTATTCATTTTTTTCGTTACTTATAATTAAGCAACCGATTTTTATTTTATTGGTGATTAATCTTATTGGTATCCTTATAAATCATTTTAATCCAGCCAGTATGTTAATTAACTTTCGTCAAATGCTAAGCATGCCAGTTTACTATAAAGGGTGCAAATATCATTATAATAAGTTTAAAGCGATTTTCTTTTTTCTATTACTTAATTATAACTATTTATTTATCAGATTTGATGTTGAATTATTAAGGACTTAAGTTGTTAATATATGCCGTTAAAGATCCTAAAAGTAATTCACGGGTTTCATCAGAATTGGTTAGTCGGGAAATCATTATTCCGCCTTCAATCAGGGCGAGAATTGTTAAGGCTATCTGTTCTGGATAATAATGGGAGGCTATCTCGTTATTTGCAATTCCATCCTGAATAAGATCAGTAATTTGCTTCTTCCAGGATAAGAGTGCATGCAATGCTTTTTGCCGGAGTGCCGGATGCGTATCATCAGCATCGATGGAAGCATTTAGCACCGGACAACCACCTGGAGATATTTTTCCAGCTATTAAATCCCGGTAGGCAACAACGTAAGCTAGCAATTTACCCTTAGCAGTGTGCTGATTATTCATTTCTGCAAGGATTTTCATTTCAACACTTTTAACATTGTAGTCTAAGGCCGCTAACGCGACTTCGTCCTTATTGGCAAAATTCCCGTAAATGCTGCCTTTAGTTAATCCTGTTGCATCGGTAATATCATTCAAAGAAGTTCCGGCAAATCCTTTTATATTAAAAATAGCTGCTGTTTTCTCTATAATAAAACCCCGCGTTTTTTCTGCTTTACTCATTCCCATCAAATAATATTCAAATATATACCAATCGGTATTTTAATTTGTCATAAGCGGGTATAATTTAGATGTACCATAATAACCGATTATAGCTTGCTGCTAATCATATTGAATACACGCTTGACTAATAGGTTTGAATTTTGTAATTTTGATTCATGAGTACCACAGAAACTATTGCGGATTTCTACCAGAAAAAATTCAGTTTAGTACCAGATAATTTACAGGAAAACCTACGCCATTTCAATGTTTTCAGATTAGAGGATTGCCATCGCGAAGATGCCGGGCAGATGAGTTACAGCCGGCGCGATTTTTACAAAATTTCACTTATTAGCGGCCATAACATTTACCATTATGCTGACAAAAGTATCGAGATTAATGGAACAGCTTTAATGTTTTTTAATCCACTGGTACCTTACACCTGGGAACTGGCCAGTGGCAAAAACGAAGATTTAAGCGGGTTTTTCTGTATTTTTACGGCAGATTTTTTCAATGAAAAGATCCGTGGAAATATTGGCGATTTGCCGATGTTTGTTCAAGGTGGCAAACCTGCTTATATTCTGGATAACGAGCAGAGTCGAAAAGTTGCATCAATCTTTGAGAAGATTATTGACGAACTTAATACAGACTACTTGTATAAATACGACCTAATTCGAAACTACATTACGGAGATTACCCACTTTGCATTAAAAAGCCAGCCATCAGAAACCTTATTTAAACACCCGGATGCCAACTCGCGAATAACCAGTGTATTTACGGAGTTGCTTGCCAGACAATTTCCAATTGAAACAACAGCTCAGCGATTTTCAATGCGATCTGCGAAAGATTTTGCTACTCAACTTTCTGTTCATGTCAATCACCTGAATCGGGCAATTAAGGAAACTACAGGCAAAACCACCACCAGCCATATTGCGGAGCGCTTGTTAAGTGAAGCGAAAGCCCTTTTGAAGCATACCGACTGGAATATCGCAGAGATTAGCCACTGTCTGGGTTTCGAAGAGCCAGCGCATTTCAATAACTTTTTTAAGAAATTAACCAATCATACACCAAGTTCTTATCGGATTGTTTGAATTTCGCAAGTATCGGTTTGATACCTGTAATTACATTTCATTATTCTCGCCATAATTTTGTCTTGATAAAAAAGATAGTATTATGGTAAATAAAAAAGTATGGTTCGTAACGGGGGCATCGAAAGGCCTCGGACTAACATTAGTAAAAAAAGTATTAAGTCTTGGATATTGCGTTGCGGCGACGTCTAGAAATTTGAATGATCTAAGTAAAGCCGTGGGAGCGCACGAGAACTTCCTCCCATTGTCTGTAGATTTATTAAACGAAGAGCGCGTTGGAAGCGCGGTAAATGAAACAATTAATAGATTTGGACAATTAGATTTCGTTGTGAACAATGCCGGATATGGAATGCTCGGCGCCTTGGAAGAATTAACTGATCAAGAATCACGTGAAAATTTTGATGTGAATGTCTTTGGTTCGCTCAATGTAATCAGAAAAGTATTGCCTCAAATGAGGAAACAGCAGTCGGGTCATATCTTTAACATCTCTTCGATCGGCGGTTTCTCAGGTAATTTTCCTGGCTTCGGAATCTATTGCGCTACAAAATTCGCAGTGGCAGGCTTTACAGAATCACTGGCTACGGAAGTGAAATCAATGGGAATAAAAGCTACTGTAGTTGAGCCAGGCTATTTTAGAACGAATTTTTTAACATCAGGTTCACTAGCGGTTCCGGGAAATCCGATAGACGCTTACAAAGAAGTTCGTGAATCGCAGGCTGCGCACCAGAATGAAATCAATAATCAACAACCTGGCGACCCTGAAAAAGGGATCGAAGTGTTACTTGCGGCTGCAGAAAGTGAACAAGCGCCATTGCATTTATTTTTAGGCCCGGATGCCTATCAAATGGCTGATGCAAAAATTATGGCTGTGCAGAAAGAAATGGCAAAGTGGAAAGCATTAGCCACAGCAACAAATTTCGATTAATTTGCATGATCAACGTATTACACCTTAATTTATGTTTCGTGATCTCACGAAGCATAAATTGATATTGGAAGGTTAATGAATTCATTGAGTCGATACGCTAAGATATTTCTATTAACTGATAAAAGAGGCTTATATCACAAAATTGGTTGCTAGCATTAACAGCTAACCAGGCAGGCATTCAGATCAATTCTTAGTTATTTTCAGAAGTGCATCTTTTAATTCTTCTTCTGTAAATTCTTTTTCAAAAAATATTCTGTTTTGTTTGCGAACAAACAACGTAGCCGGGATTGCACCAGACCATTGCTTACTAATTCGCTGAATATCAACTTGTCTATCTTTTGTATCCAGAAGGAAAACGTCAGCATTAATTTGATTTTTAGCAACAAAAGGAATCACTGTTTTTTGCATTTTAGATTTAAAATCTAAGCTCACCAGCAATACCTTAACTTGCTTATTTACATTAGCCAATCTGAGCTTTTCAAAGTTTGGTAGCTCCGCTACACAAGGCGCACACCATGTTGCCCAAAAGTTAACAACGTAAGTTGTATCCTTTCCATTCGCAATTCTGTTGTTTAAATCATCAACCGAAATTAACTTCACTTGTGCGCTTAACGCATAACTGCTGAAAAAGAAACAAATGATCAGGAATAAACGCATGGGTTCTGGTAATTATTTTGGACTCGTTTTTGATTGTTATAAGTTAGTTAACTGTACCTGTTTTTACCAACGCTTTTTGATAAGCAGGCAGATTCAAATCATCAACAATTACACCTCTGTTCGTACTTGCATGAACAAAAAAACCATTATTCAAGTATACACCAACATGATCTACGTTTCCCCCACCAAAAGAGAAAAAGACTAAATCCCCTTCTTCAAGGGCGCCATAGTTTTTCTTTTTTGCGAAATTCGCCTGATCTCTGGAAATTCTCGGCAGCGTAATACCGTAAATTTCTTTCTCCAGTAAAAAGGCAAATCCGGAACAATCAACTCCGCTTTTATCTAAGCCTCCAAAACGATACTTCACACCAGTCCAGTCGGTAATAAATTTATAAAGTGATTTACTCCTCAAGTTTGCCATTGCATCTGCAGCTTTTGCGGCTTTGGTATCATTTCTTACTGTATATTTTCGGCTGCCACAAGAGGCCAGAATTAGCATCAAAAACAGAACTATAACATAAGAATGAAGCTTTTTAGTATCCATTATGGTTTGAGATCTTTCGCTCAAAATCATCGAAAATCCTTTATTCTTATGCATTTGTATTAATTGTCTTTTATTAACCTTTGTATTTCATCTAGCTTCAATAAAGCCTCCACCGGAGTTAACGCGTTTACATCTAAATTATTGAGGGTATCTCTGATTTTGACTAACACAGGATCATCAATAGCAAACATTTGCAACTGGTAAGCTTGGTTTTGAACTTTTTTGATGCTGTCTTTTATGCTTTGCCCCTCCGTCCTGTCGATTTCTAATTTCTTCAGAATTTCATTTGCCCTACCAATTAATTTCGACGGCATTCCGGCCATTTTAGCAACATGGATACCAAAACTATGTTCACTACCACCTGGAACCAGCTTTCTAAGAAAAATTACTTTGTTAGTCATTTCCTTTACAGAAACGTTGAAATTTTTGATGCGGGGCATGGTATTCGCCAATTCGTTCAATTCGTGATAATGCGTCGCGAAAAGTGTTTTTGGTCTTGCAGTAGGATGTTGATGCAAAAATTCAGCGATGGCCCAGGCAATAGAGATCCCATCATAGGTGCTTGTTCCACGTCCAATTTCATCCAAAAGAATTAAACTGTCATCAGAAATATTATTCAGGATGCTAGCGGTTTCATTCATCTCTACCATAAACGTACTTTCTCCTGAGGATATATTATCAGATGCACCCACGCGTGTAAAGATTTTATCAACGATTCCAACTTCTGCATCTTTAGCAGGTACAAATGATCCCATTTGGGCCATTAATACGATTAGCGCAGTTTGTCGTAAAATTGCCGATTTACCTGCCATGTTTGGACCGGTAATCATGATGATTTGCTGCGAGTCTGTATCCAGATAAACATCATTGGTAATGTATTCTTGGCCAACAGGTAGTTGCTTCTCAATAACCGGGTGGCGACCGCCTTTAATATCAAGTACTTTTGTAGTGGTTACTTTTGGCTTATTGTAATGATTTTTTTCAGCAAGCTGCGCAAAACAAAGCAGGCAGTCCAGTTGCGCAATTAAAAAAGAATCAAGTTGAATAGGTTTGATGTAACTGGCTGTTTCATACATCAGTTCGTTATATAAGCGAATCTCAATGGCTTGAATTTTCTCTTCAGCACCTAAAATCTGATCTTCATATTCCTTCAACTCGGGCGTAATATATCGCTCCGCATTAACCAGGGTCTGCTTCCTGATCCATCCTTCGGGCACCTTGTCTTTATGGGTATGGGTAACTTCTAAATAATAGCCGAAAACGTTGTTAAAGGCAATTTTTAATGAGGGGATTCCGGTAGCCTCCGCTTCACGTTTTTGAATTTGTACCAGATAATCTTTACCCCCAAAAGCAATTTTGCGCAATTGGTCAAGATCTTCATCAATTCCGTCTGCAATTACGTTTCCTTTCTGAAGCACTGCAGGTGGTTCCGGCTGAACTTCTTTTTCAATCCTTTCCCGAATGGCCAGACAAGGGTTTAGTTGATCCGCAATTTTTATTAAAAAAGGATTTTTTGAATCAGCTGCTAATTTCTTAACAGATTCGATATGGTGAAGTGCTCTTTTGAGGGCTACTAACTCCCTCGGACCAACACGTTGCAAACCCACCTTTGAAATTAATCTTTCTAAATCGCCAATTTGCTTAATATGGCTCAGGAATTCTGCTTGTAATTCATGATTTTTCACAAAGTAATCAACCATCCCTAAACGCTCTTCAATAGGCTTAATCTCCTTCAATGGCATAATAATCCATTTTTGCAGCAAACGTGCACCCATTGGGGTACAGGTATGGTCAAGGATATCGAATAAAGTTACGGCGTTGTCGTTAGGTGAATTTACGAGCTCCAGATTCCGGATCGTAAATCGGTCCAGCCACATATAACGGTCTTCTTCAATTCTACTAATTGAAGTAATGTGTTGCAAATTACGGTGTTCTGTTTCACCAAGATAGTGTAGAACTACACCAGCGGCAACAATACCGCTTTGCAAACGCTCTACACCAAAGCCCTTTAAAGAAGTAACATCGAAATGTTTCATCAACGTTTCATTTCCATAATCGGAAGTGAAAGGCCAATCATCTAAACCGAAAGTATAAAATCGGTCACCAAAATTCTCTATAAAAGCTTGACGTTTAGATTTCTGGAAGATAACTTCAGTAGGCTTAAATCCTTGTAATAGTTTATCAATGTAGTCGCTGTTTCCCTGTGCAATTAAAAATTCACCTGTCGAGATATCCAGGAAGGATACACCCAACTGCGCCTTATCAAAGAACACACAGGCTAAAAAGTTATTTGATTTTTGATTGATGATACTATCACCGTATGCCACACCTGGCGTAACAAGTTCGGTAACGCCGCGTTTGACGATCGTTTTTGTAGCTTTCGGATCTTCCAACTGATCACATATGGCTACGCGCTGACCTGCGCGTACGAGCTTTGATAAATAATTATCAAGCGAATGATGTGGAAAACCTGCCAGCTCTAAGGCACCGCCGTTTGGCCCCGTGCCCCTTCTGGTTAAAACAATTCCTAATATATGAGCGGTTTTAATGGCGTCTTCGCCAAAGGTTTCGTAAAAATCTCCAACCCTAAAAAGTAAAAGTGCACCCGGATACTTCGCTTTAATGGCGTTGTACTGCTGCATTAATGGGGTTTCTTTATTCGTGTCTTTAGCCAAAACTGAAATTAATTTGCAAAAGCTATAAAGATAGCATGATTCTGCATTGAACAGCTGTTTTGTTGAAAAATTGGAAGATTGTTTAATCTTAAGATGTGTTAGTATCGCCTCGATTAATGACATATACTTAACCTTCTGACGATTTCGTGCAAGAGCTGCAAACTTTTATCATAACGTTTGCGATCGGTGCCCACTCCTTTCACTGTTCTGAAATCTGTTTCCCTGAAAACCAATTGATTAACGCGAAAGCGATTTCAACTCAAACGTTTTTAAGCTTAAACTGTTACATTATAAATAATTTAACCTCATTAAATTTAAAATAATTATGACGATTCAACTAAACACCGACAAAAACCTAACCATCCACCAGGAATACGAAGACAAAATTAAAGGACTAATTAATGATGGATTGGGAAGATTTGATGATTTAATCAGCCGAATTGAGGTTCACCTATCAGACGAGAACGGAAGCAAGGAAGGATTGGATGATAAACGTTGTTTGTTAGAAGCAAAAATAGTTGGCAAAGAGCCTGTTGCGGTTACTAACCTTGGAAATAACTATGATTTAGCCCTTAGCGGAGCGATTTCTAAACTAAAAAGTAAGTTAGAAACGATTTCAGGGAAGCTGAAAGCGCATTAAATAATTTGGGCAATCCTGATTTTCAGGATTGCCTTTTTATTATGCGTGATCGTTTTCCAATTGCGCAATATATCCTAAAAACAAGTTCATTGCTTTCTTACGGTCATCCGTCACATCAAACTGCAATTTATGATTGAGGTAATCAGCCAGATCGAAATTTGGTGTTTGAGGAAGGGTTTTCAATAGTTCATTCCGGTGATCTAACCCAAACTTTAACGCTTCGTTAAATTCTGCCTTAAATGATTCCGGTATTTCCTTATTTGCTACCCATGCAGCGTACATAAAAGGTAGCCCGGTTAAATTTTTCCATTCTGCACCCATATCATAAGCAAAAGCAAAGTCATCTTTTTTACCGAAGGTACGGTCACCAATTAAGACAATTGCGTCAGTTTTAGCGTTTAGATCAGTTGTGTAAGAAACTTCCTTTTTCCAATGAAATTTAAGTAGCACTTTTGCCAGGTTGTTTGAAGTTCTGGAATGCGCATCAAGTTTAACTGTCTTAATTTCTGAAACCGGAACATCACTAAAAATAAATACGGAGTTCACCGCTCCGTCGCTTCCGATACAATAATCTGCAACGATATTTGCATTGGGCACCAATGGAATAGCTGCAACAGGCATTAGGCCTAAATCCACCGCCCCACTAATCACTTTAGCTGCACAATCTGATGGAATATCTAAACTCAAATCAATCTTATCCATGATCTCAGAGTGTTCCAGTCCGTAGATAAATGCTTTAGTATTGGTATAGGCAACTGCCGATATTTTAATCTTATTCAAGTTGTTATATTTTTTTGAGCAAATCGATTTTTAAATATCGGCTTGTCTCAATGATGTCTATTTTTAATCTATTACTAAGCCTTCTAGATGTACTGCATTGTTGAATTCAAGCACGGAGAATTTTCCATCTTCAAATCCCATTTTATAAAGCACGGTATTTTGATGAGGGAATCCTGTCATTTCACTCAAAGGTTTTCCAAGTAATAAACATAATAACACACGCATTGCCCGGCCATGCATACAAAGCAAAACCGTTTGCTCTTCTGGCCTGGCAGACAATACTTCCATCGGTTTTTTCAAACGTTCATATACATCCTGAACACTTTCACCACCTTCAAAATGTGCGGTATAATTGCCATCTTCCCAAGTTTGAAGCATTTCGCGGAAAGCATCGCGCGCTTCTTCACTATTTGGCTGACCTTCCCAAATGCCCCAAGCCAATTCATCCAGACCGGAAAGCTTTTCCCAGGCTAAACCTGAATCTATAAACTTCTGTACCGTTTGCCAGGTTCGCTTTAAATCTGAAGTGTAAATTTTGTCGAAAGCAACATCTTTATATTGCTGGTAAAATGCTTCGGCTTGTGCACGGCCAGTGTCGTTTAAATCAGAGTTGATTCCTCTTCCCTGTACAATGCCTTGTTTATTTAATTCTGTTTCGCCGTGACGGATAATATATATAATCTTCATTTAATGATTGAATTCTGCATAGAAATAAGAGAGAGGAATTCTGAGGTTTACTTAAAATTTAGTTGACCACCGGAAGCTTATAATATTGTGGCTTCTTATCCTCCTCGAAAACAACATTTTCGAAATCGGTAACCACATTATATAAGGTATCACGTTCTATCGCCACTCGGCCTACTTGCTTGATTAAGTTTACCAGTTCTTTGGTACTCATAGCGGGCGTTTGTTCCTCTGCACCAGCCATTGAATAGATTTTAGTGGTATCATCCAATGTTCCATCGATATCATCTACACCATAATTTAAAGAAAGTTGAGCAGTTTCCCTGCTGATCATTGCCCAATATGCTTTTATATGATCAAAATTATCCATGTAGATTCTGGCAATGGCGTAATTTCTTAAGTCTTCAATCACCGAAACCTCCGGTGTAGCACTCATCTGATTATTTTGATTTCTAAATTTTAATGGAATAAAAGTTTGAAAACCACCTGTACGGTCTTGCAATTCTCGAAGTTTTTCCATGTGATCAACACGATGCTCAAACCTTTCAATATGGCCATATAACATAGTGGCATTACTTCTCATTCCTAATTTATGCCATTCCTCGTGTATCGCCAACCATTGTTCGCCGGTACATTTATCTTTAGCAATTTGTTCACGAATTTCAGGATGAAAAATTTCAGCACCACCACCTGGCATAGATTGCAAACCGGCATCTTTCATCAACTTCATGCCTGTGGCATAGTCGATCTTGGCTTTCTTGAAAATATAGTGATATTCAACAGGCGTTAACGCTTTCACATGTAAATCAGGGCGGTGAGCTCTGATTGCAGAGAATAAAGCGGAATAAAACGCGACGTCATATTGCGGCAAAACACCTCCAACAATATGTACTTCGGTAACAGGCTCATGATCGTATTTTTTCACAATGTCGAGCATTTGCTCCATTGTTAATGCCCATCCTTCTTCTTTCTGTTTAATCAGACGGGAATAGGAACAAAACTTGCAATCGTAAACACATAGGTTAGTAGGTTCTAAGTGAAAATTGCGATTAAAGTAAGTTTTATCGCCGTGCTTCTTTTCCCTGATATAATTTGCCAGCAGCCCCAGATACCCGAGTTCGGCATAGTTATATAAATAAACACCCTCATCAAAATTGATGCGTTGGCCCTGAAGAACTTTGTGGGCTATGTTTTGTAATTCAGTTGATAAGTTAGTATCAGCTAATATTTTCTCAACTTCTGCAGTTGTTGTCATTCCTGATTTCATTTCGAACAAAAATACAATATTGATGGCACTAGAAAATCATTTTCTTGCAACAAACGGACATTATTAGTTCAATAGTTTATCAGTTTATTCGTACTTAGTTTATTCGCTTTAACCAATTATTCTAACCAACTAATGAATGAAATGAAAAACACCGCTTTACAGAAGTAATTTGATTTGATGCCGTTTTTGCAGAGAATTTAAATTTGAGATGGCCACGGAAACACTGAAATCACAGAAATTTATTATTCCGTATACAAATGTGCTTCCGTGGCAAATAAAATAATCAGATGTGTTTCATATGTAAAAGCTTGGTTTCCTGCCGGCAAAAATCTTAAAATGATGCCATTTTGCGGAGAATTTAAATTTGAAATGGCCACGGAAATGACGGAAATTTATTATTCCTCGTACATCTGTACTTCCGTGGCAAATAAAATAATCATTAGCTCTTTCACTCGCTGGAACAAAAAAAGCACTTCTTAAAAGAAGTGCTTTTTAATGTTTTTGAAATAGGCGCTTATTTTGCAGCCGGAGAAAAAGTTAACACAATGTTCGCTGTTTTACCCCCGAACTCAATTGGCGATTTCATTACCATATTGCCTTTAGATAATTGTGTTAATACCAAA
Organism: Bacteroidota bacterium; assembly: GCA_037032985.1. Taxonomy (GTDB): domain Bacteria; phylum Bacteroidota; class Bacteroidia; order Sphingobacteriales; family Sphingobacteriaceae; genus Pedobacter. Next base: position 17,565 of record JAZBLB010000014.1, on the reverse strand, counting down.
CGATAACCTTCAGTTACGTTTTTGGCTTTATCGCCCTCAAAGATTTTTTTAAATTGAAAAGTTTCTTCTGATGGCGTTGCTGACCAGAAAATAGTTTGCATTACTTCTCCGCAAGTACTTGATGCTGGTAAAGTATAAGAACCGTTACCACTGTTGGTAAGTTTCCAGGTGCTTCCTTGAAAACATTTGTATGATTTTTCGCCAAATAAACCTTGTACAGCCTGATCTGGAAGACCTTCTAATGCAATGTTGTTTAATACCCAGGTACCAGTAACTGTACCTCTGCCGCCATTAATACCTGTTGAAGCGTTTTTAGTAGAAGAACAACTCTGTAACATTACCAGGGTAGAACATGCTATTGCAATAGCTATAAATAATCTTTTCATTTTAGTTTTTTTTAATTTCATTGAACTGGTTACATAAATCTTGCCAAAACAATTTTGAAGATTAAATTTGCAGTAAATTATTAAATTGCCTGCCTTTAAACCTGTACAACGAAAAAAACAATGAAACCAGAAACCCTTGCTATTCACGCCTCTAATATTGTGAAAAATACAACCGGTGATGTTACGCCACCTATAAATTTATCGACAACTTTTTTTCGGGATGAACAAGGTGGATATCCTGGAGGCCACATGTATAGTCGCGTGAGTAATCCAAATCGGTCTGCTTTAGAAAACACTGTTGCTAAATTAGAATATGGCGAAGATGCAGCTGCATTTGCTTCTGGCAACAATTGCGGAATGAGTTTATTTCAGGCGTTAACACCAGGAACGCATATTATTGCTCCAGATGATATGTACTGGGGAATTAAAAAACAATTGCTTACCATTTTTAACAATTCACTCGAATTTGATTTTATTGATCAGACAAATCTAGAGCTCATAAAAAAATCAATTAAACCAAATACGAAATTGATCTGGATTGAAACGCCTTCAAATCCACTATTAAAGGTTACTGATATTGAAGAAATTTCAAAGATTGCCAAAGCCAACCAAATCACATTGGTGTGCGACAGTACATTCGCATCCCCTATTCTTCAAAATCCAATCTTATTAGGTGCTGACCTGGTGATGCACAGTAGCACGAAATACCTTGGCGGTCATAGCGATGTACTAGGCGGCATATTAATTACTGCAAAACAAGATGAACTTTGGGAAAAAATTAAAAACATTCAGCAAACTGGTGGCGCTGTGCCTTCTCCTTTTGACTGTTTTTTACTTTGCAGAAGTATAAAAACTCTGGCCTATCGCATTAAAGGGCATTGTGAAAATGGCAAAAAGGTTGCCGAATACCTGGTGAATCATCCAAACGTTGAAGCGGTTTATTATCCCGGATTAGCGACACATCCCCAACACGAAATTGCTAAAAAACAAATGAAAGACTTTAACGGTATGATGTCTTTCTTGGTAAAGGGCGGTGTAGAAGAGACGAGTCGGGTGGTAAACAAAGTGAAGCTATTTGCACAGGCAACGAGTTTAGGCGGCGTGGAAAGCTTAATTGAACACCGCTATTCTGTTGAAGGGCCCGATAGTAAAACACCAAAAAATTTATTAAGAATTTCTGTTGGCTTAGAGCACGTAGACGATATCATTGCAGACCTAGCTCAAGCTTTAGCCTAGTTTTAAAAACCATTCCTGAATTTAAACAAGAAGGTCTGAAATTTGAACATTTCAGACCTTCTTGTTTTGTTATTTAGGATTACAAATGTTTGTTAGTTTTATTCCGTAATTGGGATCAAGTGGTTCGTTAGTTTGCGCTAGTCGCTGAGCACCTGTGTTAGCCGGGCACGCAATATCGCCTGCAGCATCATAAACAATCTTGTTCCCTGTTGTAATCAACTCCTTCGGTACATATACCTGTACCTTAGTGGCAGAATACCCTGAAGGGAAGTAACGGACATAATAACCATCTGGATGTTTTGTCCAAATGCCACTTGGTACATCCGCTCTTGGCGGCGCCATACCCGCAATGATGGCATATTTTTCCATGTCAGCATAAGTGTAATTACCAGAAGAAACCAATTGACGGATATTATTTTCTGCTTCAAAAACTGCCCTAATACCTGATGGTAAGTTGTCTTTCGCTTTTTCCATCACATCAAAAGGAAGTATACCCAATGCGCCTCCCTCTAACATGGTAATCTGTTGTGGCGTTAATAATTTTAATGCAGTAACTTTTACTTGTCCGTTGTAATCTACAAATTTTGTTCTGGCGATGATGGTCCACAATAAAGCCTGGACATCATGCTGATCTACCTCATGATGTTTTTCGGCACTTTTGATAATGGTTACAACCACTTCCTCTTTTGATCCTAAAACCGGCGCGAACATATAACCATCTCCTTTTGACGGAGCGAAAGTGCCAGCCATTAAACAGTAGCTTTTGTTGGTCATTTCATAAAGTCCTTCGCATAATATGTAGCCGCCTTCAGGATTTTTTGGCAATAGATATAATGGTTGTGCTTTTAATGTTGCTTTAAAATCAGGCATCATCTCTCCCTGGCGGTTCACATCTTCGAAACTGGTGGTAATTGCGCCAGGCTGTTTCAAAAATTTGTCTACGCCAAGTGCCTTAGCTCCTTGCGCAGTACCAACTTTCAGAAGTTTATCTTTAAGGCCGCCAAATTGAGCTTCTGCGGCTGGGATACCGGCAATGCACATGGACAATGCGAGGCAAATAATTTTTGCGTGTTTCATTCGTAATTTAGATTGAATAGGTGATGCAAACTTAAAATTTTAACTGTTAAGTTGTTATTAAATTGAAATTATAAATTCAATCGCATTTCTATCCTACAAGGAAAGGTCAAATTACATAAATCAAAATTTAATTTTGTTGTTTGAAAATAATTTTAGATATTTGAAATATTATTTGGTAGATAACTAAATAAAAGTCAATCTTAATCGGATTGATTTATAAAGAAGTGGCGAGAGACTGGCTCTGTAACCCACTGGCAACCCTCAGAGAGAGAAGGTGCCAATTCCAGACCGAATAACATGGTGTTATTTGGAGAGATAAATTAAAACTGATGAATACATTAAATCTTCAATCGCAGGGCGAAGCAAGTCTGAATCTGAAACCGGTAACAATTCTTACTGCACCTATTGGGCTAGAAATGCATTTGATTCTTTGCATGTGCTGTTGCATATCTTAGTTCAAAAAGCTTCCTCATTTGTCTGTTCTCAAACTGGAAGGTCCTGGTGATTCAGGATACGCCAATATCTTTAAACCTTTAATTTAAGGTTGTTTAAACTATCCATTTATTAAAATTAACCACTCCAAAATTTCAAAAATTATGTCTACTTCCTATAAGTTCGAAACGCTTCAATTACACGCTGGTCAAGAAATAGACCCAACTACGGGTTCGAGAGCCGTTCCCATTTATCAAACTACATCTTACGGCTTTAAAAATGCCGAACATGGTGCAAACCTTTTCGCATTGAAGGAGTTCGGAAACATCTACACCCGTTTGATGAATCCAACAACGGATGTCTTTGAAAAAAGAATTGCCGCCTTAGAAGGTGGCGTTGCTGCACTTGCAGTTGCATCTGGCCAGGCAGCTCAGTTCATTGCACTACACAATATCTTAGAAGCAGGCGACCAGATTGTTTCTTCCTCGCATGTTTATGGTGGAACTTATAATCAATTTAAAGTTGCCTTTAAACGCTTAGGTATTCAGGTCGACTTCGCAAATCCAGATGTACCGGAAGAGTTTGAAGCAAAAATAACAGAAAATACAAAAGCAATCTATTTGGAAACCATTGGTAATCCTGCTTTTAGCATTCCTGATTTTGAAAAAATTGCGGCCATCGCAAAAAAACATGATATTCCATTTGTTGTCGACAATACTTTCGGCGCTGGTGGTTATTTATTCAAGCCGCTGGAGCATGGGGCAAATATTGTGGTAGAATCTGCAACAAAATGGATTGGCGGCCACGGCACAAGCATTGGCGGTGTTATTGTTGATGGCGGTAATTACAATTGGGGCAATGGAAAATTCACCCAGTTTACTGAACCTTCAGAAGGATACCATGGCTTAGTTTTCAATGATGTATTTGGCATCGGCGGCCTTTTTGGCAACATCCAGTTTATTATTCGTGCACGAGTTGAGGGCTTGAGAGACCTTGGTCCGGCATTGTCGCCATTTAATTCATTCCTATTACTACAAGGGTTGGAAACCTTGTCACTCCGCGTGCAACGCCATGTTGATAATGCACTAGAACTTGCAACCTGGTTAGAAAATCACCCTTCTGTTAAAGCAGTACACTATCCAGGATTAGCGAGCAGTCCATACAATAACCTGGCGAAAAAGTATTTGAGTAATGGTTTTGGCGGTGTATTATCGTTTGAATTAAATGGAAATAAGGAAACTGCCACGCAAGTAATTGATCACTTAAAACTGGTATCGCATTTGGCTAATGTTGGAGACGCTAAAACACTCATTATCCAACCGTCTGCAACTACCCATCAACAACTAAGTGAAACAGAACAACTCGCTGCCGGCGTTAAACCAAATGCACTTCGGGTTTCTGTTGGTATTGAACATATAGATGATATTAAAGCTGATTTTGAACAGGCCTTTGCTGCTGTAGGTACGCAAGTTAATGTGGAGCATTTACAAGCCTAATCATCTTAAAGAGATTTCTTAAAAAAACTACAGTTCGATACGACATGCAAAACAATAAAGGCGACATCAATTCAGCATCTGAATCAGAAAGTCTAAAGGCAATATATCATCATCAGGAAGCATTCAAATTAGAAAACGGGAAAAAGATTCAAGATCTCCAGATTGCTTACCAAACTTACGGAAAGCTAAATGCGAAGAAAGATAATGTAATCTGGGTTTGCCATGCACTAACTGCAAATGCCGACGTATTTGAATGGTGGGAAGGCCTTTTCGGTGAGAATGCACTTTTCAATCCTGAAGATCATTACATCATTTGTGCAAATGTTCTGGGTTCTAATTACGGAACGACTAATCCGTTGAGCGTAAACCCCACCACAAAACTTCCTTATTATTTGGCTTTTCCACAATTCACCATTCGTGATTTTGTGGCTGCACACCAGTTACTGGCAAACCATTTAGAAATAAAAACTATTAAATTACTCATCGGTGGTTCTTTGGGAGGCCAACAGGCGGTTGAATGGGGAATTTCTGAACCATCAAGAATTGAAAATCTTATTTTAGTTGCTACCAATGCTGCACATTCGCCATGGGGAATTGCTTTTAATGAAAGTCAGCGGTTAGCCATTACTTCAGACAGAACATTCTTTGCAAATCAGCCAAATGGCGGTAGTAAAGGACTAAAAACAGCCAGAAGTATTGCGCTGCTCAGCTACAGAACCTACAATGCTTATGGCAGTACACAAGTAGAAAGCGTAAACGATAAAACCGATCATTTCAGGGCTTCCTCCTACCAAAATTATCAGGGAGAGAAACTGATCAATAGATTCAACGCCTATAGCTATTATTATTTAACTAAAGCCATGGATAGTCATAATGTTGGTCGGAATAGAAAAAGTATTGCTGATGCTTTGAAATGCATTAAAGCCAATACGCTAGTGATTGGAATTGAAAATGATTTTCTATTTCCATTATCAGAACAAAAATATCTGGCAGATCAAATCAATAACGCACAATTTGCAGCCATTCATTCCGAATATGGTCACGATGGTTTTCTAATTGAAACAAATGCTTTAACGAATATCATCGGCACTTTTATCAAGGAAAGCAGAGATCAAAAAATTATTAAGCTCCAGCATACTGCTTAAACAACACAACAATAAGTAGTTAAAAATTAACTAAAAGAGATAACGTAAAGACAAATTTAGTAGCGGAAGCGTTTCGATAGCCTGGTCAGATTACCAGATGCAAATCCCGCTGCTTTATACTATAACTAATATGAGTAAGAATTTAAAAATAGGTTTATTTGGCTTCGGGGTGGTTGGACAGGGATTGTTAGACATTATCCAAAGTCAGAACCTCAACCTGGAAATTATCAAAATTGCGATAAAAGATCCGAAGAAAAAACGTACGCTTAATAAAGAGCTTTTTACTACAGATCGCAATGAGATTTTGAACAATACCGAAATCAATACCATTGTGGAACTCATCAATGATGCGGATGCAGCTTATGAAATTGTGACAACTGCCTTAAAAAGTGGCAAGAATGTAGTTTCTGCCAATAAAAAAATGATTGCAACACACTTAAAGGAGTTGGTGGATCTGCAACAAGAGCATGGCACGTCACTTCTTTATGAGGGCGCTGTTTGCGGAAGTATTCCAATTATCAGAAATCTGGAAGAGTATTACGATAACGAACTTTTTCATGCGCTGAGTGGTATTTTTAATGGCTCGTCTAATTATATCTTATCTAAAATTTTCAACGAAAACCAAAGTTATAACGCTGCTTTAAAAGAAGCACAGGATTTGGGTTTTGCAGAAACCGATCCAATCTTAGATGTGGGTGGCTATGATCCAAAATATAAGCTGGCAATTGCTACAGCCCATGCTTACGGTCTTTTTGTAAATCCAGATGCGATTTTGAATATTGGTATTCAAAACCTATCGGCTAATGACATTAAATATGCCCGCGAAAAGAATTTTAAAATCAAGCTGGTACCAACAGCCCGTAAAGTAAATACGAAAGATATCGTTACCTATGTTTTACCGAAACTAGTTGCTAAAGACGATTTTTTATATAACGTGGAGAATGAATATAATGCTGTAACCGTTCAGGCCGCATTTGCGGATAAGCAATTTTTCTTCGGAAAAGGTGCAGGCGGACATCCAACCGGGGCAGCTGTCTTGTCAGATATCGCCGCACTTCGTTATGACTATCGTTACGAATATAAAAAATACCATTCAGAGAATGGCGTGAGGCATACGGAAGATATCTTGCTCGAAGTTTATCTGCGGTACGCTGATGAAGATCTAATTACCTTATTGGATTTTGATGGAATTAGTGAGCGTTACTCTGCCAGTAATTATAAGTATGTAATCGGAACTTTAAAACTGGAAAATTTAATTAAAAACCGTGACTTGCTTTTAGATGAAGCAGTGTTTATAGCCTATACAGGTAGACAGATTTATAAGCAGGAACAAGTTGCAGAAAATGTTTTTGCCGAAGAACTGGCTTCCCTTTAAGAATTTTTTAAAGTTAATTTTTTTTATTTGTTTTGTTGTTAAGCAAAAGGTCGGAGCGATTCCGACCTTTTTGTGCTTTAGCTCATGGCTTTATTTTTAAATATTTCTCTATAATTACCCGATCAATATTTGCTTCTACAACCTTCTCTACTCCTTTTTGAATCAAAGTATCTTTATCAAGAGCTATTTTAAAGTTAAAAGTTTTACCCTCCCATTTTTTGTCTTTATAAAAATCAAGATGTTCGGTATAGTCGGCATTACTTAAAGTATAACTTCCTCCACCTGCATCAAAGTTAGTGGTATCTTTAGGATTGCTGCTATGCCTTAAAAAGGCAAAATGCGATCCGTTGATAATCTTGATCATTTTAACATCACCGCCATAATTGGTAACCTGCGTTTTACCTTTTTCTATTGTGGTGGCAGAAATCAGCTGCCAACTCCCCTCAAGGTTAAGGCTGGCATTCTTTTGTTTTTCATTTGAACAGGACAATACCGAAAGCGTTACAAATGCGAGTAAATAATTTATTCTCATAATTTAGAAATTTGGTTTAACATTTAGTCATTATCCTCTTCCTGCCATCTGCATCAATTTGTGCGCTAGTTCTTTCCCTAAATAACCATCAATTATAGCATGCACCACATACAAAATAGGCGTCATTAAAACAGCGACAATAAATTTGTAAGTGTAATTGACCAGGCCGATGGCGGCAACCATCTGCCAGCTGTAATGGTATTGTGGATTGAGGTAAAAAGCAATAAAGATTACCACAAAACTATCAATCAATTGTGATACTAAAGTGGATCCTGTGGCACGTAACCACAAGGCTCTGTCGCCTGTTATTCGTTTTATTCTGTGAAAAATTAATACGTCTGACAATTGGCCAACAATGAAGGCAACGATGGATCCAACAATAATCCACATGCCCTGACCGAATATGCCTGCAAACGCATTGTTCATATTCAGGTCTTCACCGTTGATATTTTGATGCACCCAAAAATCTGCTGCACTTAAATGCATAGAACCCCAAACCACCAGGAACGCAAAGGCGATTAAAATAGACGTTAAAATGGAAAGGAAGCGAACCTGCTTTACACCAAAGTACTCATTGATGATATCAGTCATGATGAAAATTATTGGCCAGGTCAGTACACCTGCAGACATCACAAACGAAAGGTTCTTTACGCCTAATAAGTTAATATCGAACTTTTTTATCCCCAACGTTTCCTCGACACTGAATAGTTTAACGCCAATAAATTCAGATAGTATCGCATTTGCCACGAAAAAACATCCTAAGACAAGGAGTAAGCGGCTTTCTTTGGTTTTAAAAGTCATAGTTTATAAATCTAAATATAATTCAAATCAGATTTGTAGTTTTCGGATTAATTTTCACAACCGAATTAAGTTTTACAATTTTCGACCACCAAAAATAGGTTAAGAAAATAAATCTGCCAATCTTTGCGCCTCGGAAACTAATTATCATGGCTCAACAGAAAAAATTTTACCTCATCCTTATCTTAGGTTCGCTGGCAGCGCTCGGACCATTTTCTATAGACATGTATTTGCCCGGGTTTGTGGACATTGCAAAAGACCTGAAAACAGATGACTCATCTGTTGCACTTTCACTTTCTGCATTCTTTATTGGAATTTCTGCCGGCCAGCTACTTTATGGTCCTCTTTTAGACAAATTTGGCCGAAAAAAACCATTGTATTTCGGTTTAGCACTTTACATAATTTCATCCTTTTTATGCCTTTTGGTTACAGATGTTAACCAGCTTATTATTCTACGTTTCGTTCAGGCTATTGGCAGTTGTGCCACTGCTGTTGCCTCTATTGCAATGGTTAGAGATTTATTTACGGTAGCAGAAAGCCCGAAGGTTTTTGCTTCCCTAATGTTAGTGATTGCCGTTTCACCAATGCTTGCTCCAACTGCAGGAAGTTACCTTATTGCTGAACTTGGATGGCGTTATGTATTTGTATTCCTTGGTTTTATGGCTGTATTGATGTTGATGGCGACGATATTTAAACTGCCTGAAAGCTACAAGCCTGATCCGAATTATTCTTTAAAGCCAAAGCCGATTTTGAATAGCTTTCTCACCGTTCTCAAAGAAGCGCAGTTTTCAACATATGCCTTAATTAGTTCCATTACATTTTCTGGTCTCTTCGCCTACGTATCGTCTTCACCAGCGGTATTCATGAAAATTTATGGAGTAAGCAAAACTGGTTATGGATGGATCTTTGCCTTACTATCGGTTGCTTTTATCGGATCAAGCCAGTTAAACAGTTTTATCTTGAAATGGTTCAGCAGTAAAAAAATCGTGACGTGGGCATTATTAGCGCAATGTATTTTCAGCGTTATTTTCCTCATCTTCGCTTTCAACGACTGGCTCAACCTATATTTAACATTAACCTTTATTGCGTTATTTTTGTCGTGTCTTGGCTTCATCAATCCAAATGCAGCCGCGCTTGCTTTGGCTCCGTTTAGTAAAAATGCAGGCAGTGCTTCTGCACTGATGGGTGCACTTCAAATGGGGTTAGGTGCCTTAGCTTCTGTTATGGTGAGTTTATTCAGCAAAAATTCAGTGATACCAATGCCACTGGTGATGACGGCTGCCGCCTTAATTGCAATGGTATGTTTGTTGCTTGGAAGAAAGTTGATTAAAACGGAAGTTGAAGCCTCACCAGACGCAGCGATTGCTGCGCATTAGTTGATAACCACTGTTTCAATAATTCCTAAACGAGAAAGTGATTATATATTTTAATGTCTCAATTCTTTTCTTATAAAAGCACTGAAAATAAGATATTTAATAGGGCATGCTCATGCGACTTGCTAAAAAGTAACTGATCTTCTGCGCTTTTTTTGCTATTTTCGCTTATAACATGTTAAATATACAATCGAAACTTCCTGGCGTAAGCACGACGATTTTTTCAGTAATGTCTAAGCTGGCCGCGGAATATAAAGCTATAAATCTGTCTCAGGGTTTTCCAGATTATCCGGCTGATCCAAAATTAATTGAATTGGTAGATAAAGCCATGAAAGATGGATTTAACCAATATGCCCCTATGCCAGGCAATCAGCTTCTGAAGGAAACCATTGCGCAAAAAGTTGAAAAACTCTATCAAGTCAAATACAATCCTGAAAGCGAAATAACCATAACTGCCGGCGGAACGCAGGCTATCTTTACCGCCTTAACTTCCATTATAAATTCTGGCGACGAGGTGATTATTTTCGAGCCAGCTTATGATAGCTACGCACCAACCATCAGGCTTTTAGGTGGGCTGGTTAAAACATACGAGCTAGCTCCACCTCATTATGGCATCGATTGGGATATGGTAAAGAAACTTTTCACCTCCAGTACGCGGATGATCATTTTAAATTCTCCACAAAATCCAACCGGGAGTATTTTATCAGAAGAAGATATGAAATCGCTTATTAAATTAATTAGCGGAACAGATATTTTAATTCTGAGTGACGAAGTTTACGAGCATTTAATTTATGACGAACAAAAACACAAAAGTGTAATGCTGTTCCCGGAATTAAGGGAAAGAAGTTTTATCATTGCATCCTTTGGAAAGCTTTTGCATGCTACGGGCTGGAAGCTGGGTTATTGTCTCGCGCCCGAAGCTTTAACTAAAGAATTTAGAAAAGTACACCAATTTAACGTCTTCAGCGTTAATAGTCCCATGCAACAAGCCATTGCGGAATATCTTCAGGAGCCGGATCACTATATATGTATTGGTAGCTTCTTTCAGCAAAAGCGAGATTACTTCAGAAGTCTGCTCGCTGAAACTCGTTTTGAACTCCTTCCCTGTAATGGTTCGTATTTTCAATGCGTAAGCTATCAGCAGATTAGTGATGAAAAAGACACGGATTTTAGCATGAGGCTTATTAAAGAGTTTGGCGTAGCCACTATACCGGTTTCAGCTTTTTATCAAAAAGGAACAGACCACAGGATTATCCGCTTTTGCTTTGCCAAAAAAGATAAAACACTCGCATTGGCTGCAGAAAAATTAAAAAATGTTTAACATTTCGCAAACCCAATCATATGGAAGCACCGATCTACACGCAAATAGAAAATCTGAAAGTTACTATCTTTCAGGCTTATCTCTTTTGGGAAAATATAGAAAAAAACCTGGTCAACCTTGCCCTTCGCCTATCTATGGGCGTTAGGGAGAAAACAGATTTAATTATTCTACCGGAGATGTTCAACAGCGGGTTCAGCATGAACGCAGAGGCCCTGGCAGAAGAAATGGATGGCCCAACAATGCAATGGATGCAAAAAATGGCAAACTTGTACAATTGCGTAGTTACCGGCAGTTTGATTATTAAAGAAAATGGCCATTACTTTAATCGCCTAATCTGGATGGATAAGGATGGACAACATCAGCATTACGACAAGCGCCATTTATTTGGCATGGGCGATGAAGATGAAAATTTTAGTTCAGGCGAAAATAAGCTGATCGTAGAATTAAAAGGCTGGAAAATCAGGTTGGCAATTTGTTACGACTTACGCTTTCCGGTTTGGCTACGTAACGTAAACGAAGAATACGATATTTTACTATTGGTTGCAAGCTGGCCAGATAGGCGGTCTGCACATTGGAAAGCACTGATTCCAGCGCGTGCGATTGAAAATCAAAGTTATGTGATCGGGGTAAATCGGGTTGGACATGATGGAAATCAAGTATACCATGGCGGCCACTCTATGGTTATCGATCCCTACGGAAGTACAGTTTATTATAAACCTGAAGATGAGGACATGTATACTGTAACTATCAATTACGAAGAACTTGCAAAAATCAGACGTCAGTTTCCCTTCTTAAGAGATGCAGATGAATTCACTATTCTATAAAGACAATTTAAATTAACATAAATGTTTAACCGCCGCAAATTTATAAAAGCCTCAGCGCTGTCTGCAGGTCTATTCGCTATTGATAAAACAAGCATTGCCAATGTTCTTCCTGCACCAGCTCCAGTTGCAAAAAACTTACCCATTGTCATCTCCACCTGGGATTTCGGGATTGCTGCAAATGCAGATGCCTGGAAAGTTTTGGTTAAAGGTGGCCGGGCTTTAGATGCAGTAGAACAGGGTGTTTGGGTGCCGGAGGCTGATGAAAAAAATCAAACTGTTGGTTACGGCGGCTTACCGGACCGGGATGGTAAAGTTACGCTAGATGCTTGTATCATGGATGAGTTTGGAAATTGCGGGGCTGTTTTGGCTTTAGAGCATATTAAGCATCCAATCTCGGTTGCGCGTAAGGTGATGGAAAAAACACCACACGTGATGTTAGCCGGAGACGGTGCACTGCAATTTGCGCTGGAACAAGGATTTAAAAAAGAGAATTTACTTACGCCATCAAGCGAAAAAGCCTGGAAAGATTGGTTAAAAACTGCTAAATATGAGCCGGTAATGAACATAGAGAATCAGTCGTATGATAAGGCTGCACCTCAAAAGTTGCCAGGCAACCAGTACAACCATGATACGATTGGCATGTTGGCTATTGATGCAAAAGGAAACATATCAGGGGCCTGTACCACCAGCGGGATGGCATACAAACTTCATGGGAGAATTGGAGACAGTCCCATTATTGGTGCTGGTTTATATATAGATAACGAAGTGGGCGGTGCTACCTCTACAGGAGTGGGTGAAGAAGTGGTCAGGAATGTGGGTTCATTTTTAGTTGTTGAGCTGATGCGACAGGGATACGCACCAGAGGCCGCATGTAAAGAAGCCGTAATGAGAATTATCAAAAAGAAACCTGAAACAGCCAAAAATATTCAGGTTGGCTTTCTTGCTATAAACAAAAAGGGCGAATATGGCGCCTATGCCATTCAACAAGGCTTTAGTTACGCAGTTTGCAATGCAGAAAAGCAAGATCTATTAATCAAAGGAAAAAGTTACTATTAATTCTAACCGTTTAACAGTTATATCAATGGGCTTACTATCTAAAATTTTTGGCAAAAAAAACATAGCAGAACGTACAGGTGAACCAACAATGGTTTATATCCCAAATGAAGACGACAGAATGAATTGGGCAATTGAAAAAGCCAATTTAACCCTTTGGTACTTCGAAGAAAGCTTAAATAAACCTAAAGACTTCCAAACTTACTTTTCTATTAAGGTTAAGATTATGGATGGCGAAATTGGTGAGCACATCTGGTTAACAGAACCAAATTTTGATGAGTTTGGTAACCTTTTTGGCATTGTTGGGAATGTACCGGTAGATGTGACCACTGTTAAATTGGATCAGAAAATCGGAGTGGATAGAAACTATATCTCCGACTGGATGATTATTGAACGAGGCAGACTGATTGGCGGCTATACCATAAGGGCCATTCGGGATGGTATACCTGATGCAGAAAAATCACAATTTGATGAAAGTATCGGGATCTATATTGATGAAGGTATTGACCATTTCAAAGTGGATTTGAAAACACCCGAAGGCGCAATATTGTCTTTGGAAAATGCATACGACAGGGATGATCTGGATGCAGCCCTGGCTTGTAAAGATTTTAATGAGGAAGCGAGAATGATGCTTTCTTCAATGAATATGGATTTCGACGAAGAGATTATTTCCAGCACTGCTGAAGTTCTGGAACTGTCTTTCATCAATAACATCACAGAACACGGATTTCCAAAATTTTACAATCTGCAAAACGCATTTCCGTTGAGGGAGAAGATTGATGAAGACCATTATGTGATTACAGAAATTTGCTGGTTCCCGGATGGAGGAAAATCGATCCAGAAACTGAATACGTATAAATCAGCCTCTGGTTGGAAAGTTCTTGGTCCGGTAAATGAAGAATAATTTTATTAAAATGTCTGGAGTTTTAGAAGTCTGTGCCAATTCATACACATCTGCATTGGCAGCCCAGAATGGTGGCGCGAAACGGGTAGAATTTTGTGATAACTTAGCCGAAGGCGGAACAACACCGAGCTACGGACAAATTGCATTAGCTAAAAAAAACTTAACTATAGCGGTGTGGCCAATCATTCGGCCGAGGGGCGGTGACTTTCTATATTCTGACCTGGAATTTGAGTTGATGAAAGAGGATGTAAAAATCTGTAAGTCATTGAATTGTGATGGTATAGTGATTGGGATCCTTCTGGCAGATGGGAGCATCGATATACCTAGGTGTAGCGAACTGATAAGGCTGGCAAAACCGATGCCGGTTGCATTTCACAGGGCCTTTGACATGACGAACAACATGGAGACGGCTTTAGAAGATTTAGTTGATCTGGGCATTGTACGGGTACTATCATCCGGCGGTGCATCTTCCGCTTTTTCTGGAATGGCTCAACTTACTAAACTCGTTAAGCAGGCAAATGACAGAATCAGCATTATGCCTGGCGCGGGTATCAATACTGAAAATATTCAAGAACTTTATACCACAACTGGTGCGAATGACTTTCATGCTTCTGCAAAAGTATTTGTAGAAAGTAAGATGGAATATAGAAATGCGACCGCAAAAATGGGAAGCATTGAAGATGAATATCAATATGAAGTTACCTCAGAAGAAAAAGTAAAAGCGCTTGTTCAAGCCATTGAAAGCGCTAATGAATAAAATATCCCTCCCTTGTAACTTTCTACTCATCGCAGACATACTGGTTTTATTAACTTCCTATATAATTGCTGCTGAACGTATTGGCTTCACCATGTCGTTTACCACGATATTGATCGCTAAAAATCATAGTTTCTACGCTGCGCTCTTTTTTTATCTTTTTGTCAGTTGGCTATAAGTTTTTCCGACATCATTTACCCTTCAAGATCTTAAGCTGGGTACATATTATATTCTCAATTACGCTGCCCCTTGTTGTTTACTGGTCGATCTAGCGTTTTCAAAAACACTTTAGGCTAATGGAGGTATCATCTGATGATGTGCTCACATAAAGTCAAAGTAACGAAAGGAAGACTTACATGTTGATCTTGCTTTTCGCTGCTATTCAAATCTTGCCGATAATTAATCTACTATTTACTTCATTTTATAAATCTAAAAACACTCAGTCGGCATAAGTTGGTCTAAACCAAAGTTAATCATACTACCTACCTGAAAGCATTCTAATTGAGTTGCAGTAAAGTTTTTAAAGATAAACTTGCGCTAACTTAACTTTGTTTAGCAAGATCGCCACTACCAGGTACATAATGCAAT
>JAZBLB010000014.1:0-2171 GCA_037032985.1 Bacteroidota bacterium | reverse complement strand
TGCGCTAACTTAACTTTGTTTAGCAAGATCGCCACTACCAGGTACATAATGCAATCCCGGAGTTAAATAATGTAATAGGATTACCCGTGAATACCGGTAGTTTATAGGCGAACAAAGCAATACGCCCGAAAGAATAATTCCAACGTAGTACCACAAATTTTCATAAACAAGCGCTAAGCCTAAGACATATGAGGCGACGCCTATGCTGATGATCTCTGCAACATTCATCGCGTAACTCACAAACATGGCAACATAGAAAAAGCCAGGTTCACGTTCAAACTTTAAGTTGCAATGTGGACAGTAAATATTTGTTTTCTGTAATTTATAGGAATATGCGCTACCTGTAAAAATTTCACCCTTTCGGCAACGTGGACACTTGCATTGAATAAAAGCCTGGTAACTTGATAAATCAGCCATAATTTTATTTATTTATTAGGCAAATTTACCATTAATGCTGCAAGACATTTATGACCTACGTCATGTTTGGCAAATAAAGGTTTAAGCTTTTCCGATTTACGTCGAACGCACAATCTTCCCTTTTACAGTCGAAATTAATCCATCTGCAGACAACATTTTTATTCCCCTGATTACGGTTTCAACACGCAAACCCGTCATATCGGCAAGTTCTTGTCTTGTAACTTTTAATTGTTCCCCAACTTTTAAATCGGCAAGCAAATAGTTTATGATCGTCATTAATCGGTGAGTCGCTTTTTCACTGGCGAGCTCTTCCAGCATCATTGATTTATAGAATAACCTTTTACTAAGTGTCTTGATGAGCTCCATGCTAAAGCCGGGTTCACTTTCAATTAAACTGAAGAAATCTTCCTTGCTCACCGCAATAATCTGCGAAGGCTTATTTACAATGGTGAATGCTAAGTAAGGACGGTTAATTAATACTGCTGGTTCACCGAAATATTGCCCGGCTTTAAAAACGCCTTGGATAAATTCTTTTCCATCATCACTTATGGTAACCATACGCACCTCTCCTGTTTTGATGAAGTAAACAGATCTGGGTTGCATCCCAGGCTCATAGATAATAGAATTTTTCGAAAATGATTTTGTGGCAAAACCCCGCGCTAACAGTTTTAGAATGTCCATCGAATTACCCTACTGTTTCCTTTAGCAAATTAGTGTAAAATTCCTGAAGTGAAATGCCCATTGCAGCAACCTGCTGAGGAATAAAGCTGGTAGCCGTTTGCCCTGGGATAGTATTAATCTCAATAAAATAGAAGTTTCCGGTTTCATGTTCCAGAAAATAATCTATCCGTACTACACCCCTGCAATTTAGCTTTTTATAAATCTCTTTAATGATCTGATGAACTCGGGCATATTCTTCCTCATTCATATTTCCAGGCGTAATTTCCTCAGTTGCTCCAGGCGTATATTTGGCTTCGAAATCGAAAAATTCGTTCGCCGGGATCACTTCAGTTGTAGGTAGAACAATTACTTCCCCTTTCGAACTGTAAACGCCGATCGAGAATTCACGTCCGCTTACAAACTCTTCAATTAAAACCTGGCTATCTTCCTTGAAAGCCTTTTCAACAGCTTCTTCCAGATCATCTGCATGCTTTACCTTTGTCATGCCAATACTGCTACCGCCACTATTGGGTTTCACGAAATAAGGTAATCTTAAATCTTCTTTTATCTGGTTTATCTTGTATTCGGTATTTTTGAAGATCTGAACTGATTTTGCGGTGTAGAGTTGATCAATCCCCGTAACGATTGCCTTGGTATATCCTTTATTCATGGTAATAGAGGAGGTCAGGGCATCACATGTAGTATAAGGGATTTGGAGCATATCAAAATAGCCTTGGAGCTTTCCATCTTCTCCAGGTGAACCATGAATGGCAATAAAAACACCGTCAAACTTTATTTTTCGGCCATCAAAGTTTAAGGAGAAATCATTTTTGTCGATTTCAATTCTAACAGAATCTGCAGGTTCATAAAACCAGCCATGCTCGTTTAACATAATTTTATATACGTCGTACAGCGTAGCATCGATATGATGGGCAATGGTAGCTGCACTTTTTACCGAAACAACCCATTCGCCTGTAGTACCGCCCGTTAGCAAGGCAATCGTTTTTTTCATGTGGAAAATCCTAAATTATAATTGAATTTGATTCTAAATATATCCTCAAAAATATAAATATCTTTGTGCAAAGTTTAATTAT